>NZ_CP016537.2:0-1200000 GCF_001687585.2 Planococcus halocryophilus
TTGGAACACTTAGACGAATTATGGTCAAGTGTCTTAGCCCAAGTTGAAACCAAAATCTCCAAACCGAGTTTTGAAACGTGGTTAAAATCGACAAAGCTTTTATCCTACCAGGATGATACGGTCACTATTTCAGCGCCTAATTCTTTTGCGCGTGATTGGTTGGAAAATCATTACGTGCATTTGATCACCGGAATTTTATCAGATACTACCGGCGATGATATGATGATTAAATTTGTTGTGCCTAAAGATCAGGATATGGATGATTTTCAACTTCCTGCGCCTCGCGTTAAACCGGGACAAGACCAACAGCACGAGTTTTTACCTGGCATGCTGAATCCAAAATACACTTTTGATACATTTGTAATTGGTTCAGGAAACCGTTTCGCCCACGCCGCCTCTTTGGCTGTGGCCGAAGCGCCAGCAAAAGCTTATAACCCGCTGTTTATCTATGGGGGAGTAGGACTTGGCAAGACACATTTAATGCATGCAATAGGACATTATGTCCTCGAACACAATCCAAACGCGAAAGTCGTTTATTTATCTTCGGAAAAATTTACGAACGAATTTATCAATTCAATTCGCGACAATAAAACAGGTGAATTCCGTGACAAGTATAGAAGTGTCGACATTCTTTTAATTGATGACATTCAATTTTTAGCGGGCAAAGAGCAAACACAGGAAGAGTTTTTCCATACGTTTAACACGCTGCACGAAGAATCCAAGCAAATCATCATTTCAAGTGACCGGCCTCCAAAAGAGATTCCAACACTGGAAGATCGGCTCCGATCCCGCTTTGAATGGGGCTTAATCACAGATATTACGCCGCCAGATTTAGAAACAAGAATCGCTATTTTACGCAAGAAAGCAAAAGCGGATGGACTTGATATTCCGAATGATGTGATGACGTATATTGCAAATTCGATTGACTCAAATATTCGTGAACTTGAAGGCGCGTTAATCCGTGTTGTTGCGTATTCTTCTTTGATCAACCGTGATATGAGCGCAGAACTTGCTTCAGAAGCGTTAAAAGACATTATGCCTAACTCAAAACCAAAAGTTATTACAATTTTGGACATTCAAAATGCTGTTGGTGAGCAATTCAACGTTAAATTAGAAGATTTTAAAACAAAACGCCGCACGAAAGATATTGCTTATCCACGCCAAGTCGCTATGTACTTGTCACGTGAGATGACGGATTTCTCGCTGCCTAAAATAGGCGAAGAATTTGGTGGACGTGACCATACGACGGTTATTCACGCCCACGATAAAATTTCTAAAATGTTAATGGATAATCAGCAGCTTCAACAAGACGTCAAGGACATCAAAAGTGCGCTTGGCAAGTAAAAACACTTGTGGATAAACCCATAAATCATCAAGCAGTTTATGCACAGGCTGTCTACATGTGGATAAACTGCTTTTGTTGACTTTTTTGGGCTTATCCACATATTCACAGGCCCTACTACTACTATTACTTTAAAAGCCCTTAAATAAAATATATATATAAGCGAGGTTCGAGAATGAAATTCGAGATAAAACGTGAGCGATTAGTTGAAGGATTAAACGATGTAATGAAAGCAGTAAGTTCAAAAACAACCATTCCAATTTTAACGGGTATTAAAATGGATGTTTCTTCAGAAGGAATGAGATTAACAGGAAGTGATTCAGATATCACAATCCAAACGTTTATTCCTGCAGAAGAAGATGGCGAACAAATCATCCAAGTTACTAATGGAGGAAGTATTGTTCTTCAAGCAAAAGTTTTCGGAGAAATTATTCGTAAATTACCGACAAACGAAGTTGAAATTGAAATTACAGGAAATTTCCAAACACATATCCGTTCAGGAAAGTCAGAATTCCATTTGATCGGCTTGGACGCAATGGATTATCCACAATTGCCTGATATTCAAGACGATCGTTTGTTTACCATTCCAGCAGATCTATTAAAAACGATTAACCGTGAAACGGTGTTTGCTGTTTCGAGTTCAGAGACACGTCCTGTATTAACAGGCGTTCATTGGGAAGTTAAAGATGGAGAGCTAGTTTGTGTAGCAACAGATAGTCACCGTTTAGCTCGTCGTAAAACAAAACTCGAAACATTGCCAGAAGGAGAGTACAGTGTTGTTATTCCAGGGAAAAGCTTAACTGAGCTCAACAAAATCCTTGATGACACTTCTGAAGCGGTTGAAATTGTGATGACCAACCAACAAGTATTGTTCAAATCAAAACACATTCTTTTCTTTTCTCGTCTATTAGAAGGCAACTACCCAGATACAAGTCGTTTAATTCCTGCAGAATACAAAACGACAGTAACTGTAAACGGACGTTCACTTCTACAAGCCATTGATCGTGCATCTCTATTAGCTAGAGAAGAACGCAATAATGTGGTGCGCTTTTCTGCAAAAGAGGGCAGTGATGTTGAAGTTTCTTCTAATTCACCTGAAGTCGGTAAAGTAGAAGAACAATTACAAGCTCAAAGTATTGAAGGAGAAGAACTTAAAATCTCATTTAGTGCTAAATTTATGATGGATGCCCTTAAAGCCATCGATGGACAAGATGTGGTAATTCAATTTACTGGAGCAATGCGTCCATTCATTTTGAAATCAGCATTAGATGACTCAATTTTGCAGCTGATTCTTCCTGTCCGAACATATTAAAAATAAAACAAACCCTCAGGATAGCCTATATGGCTATCCTTTTTTACTTTTAAGCTAAAATAGGGTAAAATAGAGGGATAGACTATGAATCGAAGGATGAGTGCATTTTGAGAGAAATCGGGATTGAGACGGAATATATAACATTAGGACAATTGTTAAAAATGACGGATACAATAAGTTCAGGCGGAATGGCAAAATGGTTTTTAGGTGAACACGAAGTTTTTGTGAACGGGGAAGCCGAAAATCGCAGAGGACGCAAGTTGCGTGCAAATGATCTTGTAAATATTCCAGGGTTTGGAGATTTTCGTATCGTGACGGCTGAAGGCATGAGCTTCGATGCGGATTGACCGCCTTGAGCTTGTCAATTATCGAAACTACGAATCATTAGAACTGGAATTTTCTCCAGAGATTAATGTGTTCATAGGGGAAAATGCGCAAGGCAAAACCAATATCATGGAATCTCTTTATGTTTTGTCCATGGCAAAATCGCATCGCACTTCTAATGACAAGGAATTGATACGCTGGGATGCGGATTATGGTAAAATTAAAGCTGATGTTTTCCGCAAATACGGAAAATTGCCACTTGAAATCACCTTGTCAAAAAAAGGGAAGAAAGCGAAAGTCAATCATTTAGAACAACGCAGACTGAGTGATTATATTGGCCAATTAAATGTTGTCATGTTTGCTCCTGAGGATCTTCATCTTGTAAAAGGAAGTCCACAAGTGCGCAGACGTTTTATCGACATGGAAATTGGACAGATCTCTCCGGTTTATTTACATGATTTAGTAAATTATCAAAAACTCCTCAAACAAAGAAATCATATATTGAAGCAACATTATGGAAAACAAACCATTAATGACGTCATGTTCGATGTTTATACAGATCAATTTATCGAAGCGGCTGTCAAAATTATCCGCAAGCGGTATCAGTTTATGGAGCTTTTGCAAAAATGGGCTGAACCGATTCATCACGGCATATCTCGGGGGCTCGAACAACTTCAAATCCGCTATCAACCGATTAGCGGTTTAAAGCCTGAATGGACGCCTGAAGAAATGGCGTCTTTTTTAGAGCAGAAACTGATCGAAGTACGCAAACGAGAGATTGAACGTGGTGTGACACTTGTCGGTCCACATCGCGATGAACTGCAATTTTTTGTAAATGGTTATGATGTTCAAACTTACGGTTCACAAGGACAGCAGCGCACCACTGCTTTATCGTTAAAATTAGCTGAAATTGAGCTGATCAAACAAGAAGTTGGCGAGGCCCCTGTGCTGTTGCTTGATGATGTACTGTCTGAACTAGATGATTACCGACAATCCCATTTATTAAATACGATTAAAGGATCGGTCCAGACCTTTGTCACCACGACGAGTGTTGAAGGTATACAACATGAAACAATTCAAAACGCCCGTCTTTTCGAAGTTTCACATGGCACTGTTACAAAGTAAAAACACTTTAATATAGCAATATAACTTTGGTTTTGACTAGATAGGATTATGAAATGCGTAAGAAAGAGCAGGTGAATGGAATGGCTATGGAAGAAAAAGGTCTACAAGAAACATATGAAGCAAGTCAGATTCAAGTATTAGAAGGATTAGAAGCTGTTCGTAAAAGACCAGGTATGTATATAGGATCTACAGGTGCACGAGGGCTACACCATTTAGTTTGGGAAATCGTTGATAATAGTATCGATGAAGCGTTAGCTGGCCATTGTACAGAAATCCAAGTATCTATCGAAGCGGACAACTGGATTCGCGTAGAAGATAATGGACGCGGTATTCCTGTTGGTATGCAAAAGAAAATGGGCCGTCCCGCAGTAGAAGTTATTATGACGGTACTCCATGCAGGCGGTAAATTTGGCGGCGGTGGTTATAAAGTATCCGGCGGTCTTCACGGAGTAGGCGCTTCTGTAGTAAATGCTTTGTCTGAAACAACTGAAGTGTATGTGAATCGCGACGAAAAAAGACATTATATTAAATTTGAACGTGGAGCGGTAACTGAAGAACTGAAAGTGATTGGAGATTCAGATCACACAGGTACAACAATCCGTTTTAAAGCGGATTCTGAAATCTTCAAAGAAACTACCGTTTATGAATTTGATATTTTAGACCATCGTTTGCGTGAACTTGCTTACTTAAACCGTGGCTTGAGAATCGTTGTAAAAGACGAGCGCGAAGGCGAAGAGAAAGAAAAAATCTATCATTTTGTGGGCGGCATTAAGTCATATGTCGAACATTTAAATAAATCGAAAGATCCACTTCATGAAGAAGCTATTTTTGTTGAAGCTGAAAGAGATGGCATTACTGTTGAAGTTTCGATGCAATACAATGCAGGCTATGCTGCAAATATTTTCTCTTTTGCCAATAACATTAATACACATGAAGGTGGAACGCATGAATCTGGATTTAAAACGGCTTTAACACGCGTAGTCAATGATTATGGTCGTAAAAAGAGCATGCTAAAAGAACAAGATCTTAATTTGACCGGAGATGATGTGCGTGAAGGATTAACGGCCATTATTTCGATAAAACATCCAGATCCACAATTTGAAGGTCAAACAAAAACCAAATTGGGCAATACGGAAGTTAGTACGATCGTTAATAATTTGTTTTCAAACGGATTTGAACGATTCTTATTAGAGAATCCGGCCGTTTCGAAAAAAATTATTGAAAAAGGGATTATGGCTTCTCATGCACGAATGGCTGCTAAAAAAGCCCGTGAATTCACACGTCGTAAATCGGTGCTAGAAGTATCGAGTCTTCCAGGTAAGCTTGCCGATTGTTCATCGCGTGATCCGAAAATTAGTGAAATTTACATCGTTGAGGGTGACTCGGCTGGTGGATCAGCAAAATCAGGCCGTGATCGTCATTTCCAAGCGATTTTACCGTTGCGCGGAAAAATCTTGAACGTTGAAAAAGCTCGACTTGACCGCATTCTAACTAATGATGAAATTCGCAATATCATTACAGCATTAGGTACTGGAATCGGCGAAGAATTCAACCTTGAAAAAGCTCGTTATCATAAAATCGTTATTATGACAGATGCCGATGTCGATGGAGCGCACATTCGTACATTGTTATTAACATTCCTTTTCCGTTATATGCGTCCGTTGCTTGAAGCTGGTTATATTTATATTGCCCAGCCACCATTGTTCCAAATCAAACAAGGAAAACATATCGAATATGTTTACACAGATGACCAATTGAAAACAGCACTTGAAAGACTATCTCCAACACCAAAACCAAATATTCAGCGCTATAAAGGGTTAGGAGAAATGAATGCAACACAATTATGGGACACAACAATGGATCCAGATGTTCGTACATTGTTGCAAGTCACATTAAACGATGCGATGGTAGCAGACGAAACTTTCCATATTTTAATGGGTGACGATGTAGAACCACGCCGTAACTTTATCGAAGAAAATGCGAAATACGTGAAAAACTTAGACGTTTAAGTGATATAGAGTTGAGAGGAGGCTGCGGGTATGGCTGAACGGCCGAGCAGTGGTGTTGAAGAAATAAATATAAGTACGGAAATGCGAACTTCATTTTTAGATTATGCAATGAGTGTTATTGTGTCCCGTGCCTTACCGGATGTACGTGATGGATTAAAGCCAGTTCATCGCCGCATTCTTTATGCAATGCATGATTTAGGAATTACAGCAGAAAAAGGCTATAAAAAATCAGCGCGTATCGTTGGAGATGTTATTGGTAAATACCATCCTCACGGTGACTCAGCTGTTTATGAAACCATGGTTCGTATGGCGCAAGATTTTAGTTACCGTTATATGCTTGTTGATGGACACGGAAACTTCGGGTCAGTTGATGGAGATTCCGCCGCAGCAATGCGTTATACAGAATCCAAAATGTCGAAGATTTCGATGGAATTATTACGTGATTTAAATAAAAATACCGTAGATTATCGCGATAACTATGATGGCCAAGAAAAAGAACCCATTGTGTTACCAAGTCGATTCCCGAACCTTTTAGTAAATGGTACTTCAGGGATTGCTGTTGGTATGGCTACGAATATTCCACCACACCATTTAGGCGAAACAATTGATGCTGTTTTGGCACTCGCTGATAATCCAGCAATCACAACTGAAGAGCTAATGGAACATATTGAAGGACCTGATTTCCCGACTGGCGGTATTATCCTTGGCCGTAGTGGGATTCGTCGCGCTTATGAAACGGGTAAAGGTTCTGTTTTAATTCGTTCAGTTGTAGATATTGAAACAAAACCAAATGGCAAAGAAGTCATTATCGTTAATGAAATTCCTTTCCAAGTCAATAAAGCTCGATTGATTGAAAAAATCGCAGAGTTGGTGCGTGACAAGAAAATCGACGGCATTACTGATTTACGAGATGAGTCTGACCGTAACGGCATGCGTATCGTCATCGAAGTTCGCCGAGATGCCAGTGCAAGTGTTCTTTTAAATAATTTATACAAACAAACGGCGATGCAAACGAGCTTTGGACTCAACATGCTGGCACTTGTAGACGGTCGACCAAAAGTACTTAGCTTAAAAGAAATTCTTTTCCATTACTTAGAGCACCAGAAAGTAGTTATTCGTCGTCGTACACAATTTGAATTGACGAAAGCAGAAGACCGCGCTCATATTTTGGAAGGCTTACGAATTGCATTAGATCATATTGATGCCATTATTGCGTTGATCCGTGGATCACAAACTGCAGAACAAGCGCGCAATGGCTTAATGACTGACTTCAATTTGACTGAACGCCAATCTCAAGCCATTTTAGATATGCGCTTGCAACGTTTAACTGGGTTGGAAAGAGACAAAATCGAAGAAGAGTATTTAGCATTAGTGAAATTAATCGAAGAATTGAGATATATTCTTGCGAATGATTACCGCATTCTTGAAATTATTAAAGAAGAAATGCTTGAAATTAAAGAACGTTTTAGCGATAAGCGTAGAACTGAAATTACGACTGGTGGAGCGGAAATGTTTGAAGATGAAGATTTGATCCCAGTGGAAGCAACTGTATTAACACTGACTCATAACGGTTATATCAAACGTTTGCCAGCGAATACTTACCGTAGTCAAAAACGTGGTGGCCGTGGCGTACAAGGAATGGGTACAAACGAAGACGATTTCGTTGAACATTTACTGTATACGTCTACTCACGACACGATTCTGTTCTTTACAAACAAAGGGAAAGTTTATCGTAAAAAAGGATACCAGATTCCTGAATACGGCCGGACTGCCAAAGGCTTACCATTGGTTAACCTTTTAGAAATTAGTAAAGAAGAGAAAGTTACAGCTGTAATCCGTGTGAAAGAATTTAAAGAAGACTCATTCTTCTTCTTTACGACACGTGAAGGTCTCAGCAAACGGACACCAGTAACGAATTATGCCAACATCCGTCAAAATGGTTTGATTGCGATCAGTCTTCGTGAAGAAGATGAGCTCATTTCGGTTAAACTAACAGACGGTACTAAAGAAATGGTCATCGGAACTAAAGATGGTGCGTTAATCCGCTTCCCAGAAACCGATATTCGCAGCATGGGTCGAACAGCTAGTGGAGTTCGAGGCATTCGTCTTCGTGAAGGCGATGCAGTAGTCGGCATGGAGATATTGGATCCTAACGACAATGTATTGGTTATTACGGAGAAAGGATATGGTAAACAGACAAAAGAATCTGAGTACCGTGTTCAATCTCGTGGTGGTATGGGAATCAAGACGTGTCAGATTACAGATAAAAACGGACCACTTGTTGCGGTTCGAACTGTTAATGGCTCAGAAGATATCATGCTTATAACAGTTAACGGTATTTTGATTCGTATGGACGTTAATGATATTTCAACTACAGGCAGAAGCACGCAAGGCGTCCGTTTAATTCGATTAGGCGACGAAGAAATAGTAGCGACTGTAGCAAAAGTCAAAAAAGATATCGACGTTCCTGAAGAATTAGAAGAAGGCGACGAAGAGAGTACAGAAACAACTAGCAACGAAAACGCTGAAGCAAATGAACTTGTTACAGATGATCAAGTTAGTTCTATAGAAGAAACTCCGGAAGAAGACGGAGAATAAGCTGAAGCCCCTTGATTTAGATCAAGGGGCTTTTGTTATGGAGAAATTTATTACGAGTTGCCCGGTTTGTTATATCTAGCAGAGAAGATTAGTTAGAATTTTTATAAACTGAAGTTCCTAGCAGCAGTTTCACTAACAGGTGATTCATATTTTGAAACTAGCGATTATGTTCGGAAGAAACTTGTAGAGCAGTGACAAAGCAAGAGCTTCGAATTTTTTACTTCGATAAAAATTTCAGGCAGTGCTAACCTCATAGGCTGATAGAACATCACTTCTTCTAAAAATGTAGGTGCGAATTCGAAAGAGTTATTTATGTAGAGAGGTTTTAGCTTATCTAGTTGATGAAGTCAGAAGGATAGTGATAGAAGAACAATTTTGAAATCGGAGTTAGAGGATTAGAACAATGATACAGATTTTGCTAAATCATTTACAAAGCATCTACTACAGAAACACTCTGCTTTTAAGTTGATTATTGAATTAGTTAGGTTGATATTTTTAAGTAGGCTTATTGATAAGTAATTTCCGATAATAAATTAAACTTATTGTATGCTGTGTTTTAGAAAGCACTATGAAATAAATAGAGTAGAGAAAGTAAGTGGTATCAAGGCTTCGAGTTACATACGAGAGTTAATTATCTCTATTTAATTTAGAATATAAAAATAGGAATCTTTATTTTGAAATAAGCTTATTTAATAAAACTACAGATTTCTTTTCAAAAAGTGTTGACTCTAATATACCAGCATGGTATATTAGTTGAGTCGCCAATGAGCGCGGCAAACAAATTGAAATAACTTGAACCTTGAAAACTGAACAGCAAAACGTCAACAAAACGCAACGGTCGCGCAAAACGGCCCGCGCAAAACTTACTGATCAACGCAAGTAGATCAAAGCGAATCGTGCGTCTTCGGACGGCGATACGCCAGCAGTATTGAGCAATCAACACTACTCTATAATGGAGAGTTTGATCCTGGCTCAGGACGAACGCTGGCGGCGTGCCTAATACATGCAAGTCGAGCGGAACCAGAGGAGCTTGCTCCTTCTGGTTTAGCGGCGGACGGGTGAGTAACACGTGGGCAACCTGCCCTGCAGATCGGGATAACTCCGGGAAACCGGTGCTAATACCGAATAGTTTGCGGCCTCTCCTGAGGCTGCACGGAAAGACGGTTTCGGCTGTCACTGCAGGATGGGCCCGCGGCGCATTAGCTAGTTGGTGGGGTAATGGCCTACCAAGGCGACGATGCGTAGCCGACCTGAGAGGGTGATCGGCCACACTGGGACTGAGACACGGCCCAGACTCCTACGGGAGGCAGCAGTAGGGAATCTTCCGCAATGGACGAAAGTCTGACGGAGCAACGCCGCGTGAGTGACGAAGGTTTTCGGATCGTAAAACTCTGTTGTGAGGGAAGAACAAGTACCAACTAACTACTGGTACCTTGACGGTACCTCACCAGAAAGCCACGGCTAACTACGTGCCAGCAGCCGCGGTAATACGTAGGTGGCAAGCGTTGTCCGGAATTATTGGGCGTAAAGCGCGCGCAGGCGGTTCTTTAAGTCTGATGTGAAAGCCCACGGCTCAACCGTGGAGGGTCATTGGAAACTGGAGAACTTGAGTGCAGAAGAGGAAAGTGGAATTCCATGTGTAGCGGTGAAATGCGTAGAGATGTGGAGGAACACCAGTGGCGAAGGCGACTTTCTGGTCTGTAACTGACGCTGAGGCGCGAAAGCGTGGGGAGCAAACAGGATTAGATACCCTGGTAGTCCACGCCGTAAACGATGAGTGCTAAGTGTTAGGGGGTTTCCGCCCCTTAGTGCTGCAGCTAACGCATTAAGCACTCCGCCTGGGGAGTACGGCCGCAAGGCTGAAACTCAAAGGAATTGACGGGGGCCCGCACAAGCGGTGGAGCATGTGGTTTAATTCGAAGCAACGCGAAGAACCTTACCAGGTCTTGACATCCCACTGACCGGTGTAGAGATACACTTTTCCCTTCGGGGACAGTGGTGACAGGTGGTGCATGGTTGTCGTCAGCTCGTGTCGTGAGATGTTGGGTTAAGTCCCGCAACGAGCGCAACCCTTGATCTTAGTTGCCAGCATTCAGTTGGGCACTCTAAGGTGACTGCCGGTGACAAACCGGAGGAAGGTGGGGATGACGTCAAATCATCATGCCCCTTATGACCTGGGCTACACACGTGCTACAATGGACGGTACAAAGGGTTGCCAACCCGCGAGGGGGAGCCAATCCCATAAAACCGTTCTCAGTTCGGATTGTAGGCTGCAACTCGCCTGCATGAAGCCGGAATCGCTAGTAATCGTGGATCAGCATGCCACGGTGAATACGTTCCCGGGCCTTGTACACACCGCCCGTCACACCACGAGAGTTTGTAACACCCGAAGTCGGTGAGGTAACCCTTGTGGAGCCAGCCGCCGAAGGTGGGACGGATGATTGGGGTGAAGTCGTAACAAGGTAGCCGTATCGGAAGGTGCGGCTGGATCACCTCCTTTCTAAGGATAAATTCGGAACCGGGCGCCCTAGGCGCTCCGGGGTTGACGTTTTGCGTTCAGTTTTGAAGGTTCACCTTCAGGCGGCAACGCCTTTTTTTGTGACTTTCAAACTTGTTCTTTGAAAACTGGATAAAACGACATTGAAACAATATGCAAGAAATTCAAGTACGCGTGACAATTTTTGTCACAACTTTTTAATTAACCATTGGTTAAGTTAGAAAGGGCGCACGGTGGATGCCTTGGCACTAGGAGCCGAAGAAGGACGGCACTAACACCGATATGCTTCGGGGAGCTGTAAGTGAGCTGTGATCCGGAGATTTCCGAATGGGGGAACCCACTACTTTTAATCGAGTAGTATCCATGTGTGAATCTATAGCACATGAGAAGGCAGACCCAGGGAACTGAAACATCTAAGTACCTGGAGGAAGAGAAAGCAAATGCGATTCCCTGAGTAGCGGCGAGCGAAACGGGATCAGCCCAAACCAAGAGGCTTGCCTCTTGGGGTTGTAGGACACTCTATACGGAGTTACAAAAGGTAGGATTAGGCGAAGCGACCTGGAACGGTCCGCCGCAGCGGGTAACAGCCCCGTAGCCGAAAACCTTACCCCTCCAGAGTGGATCCTGAGTACGGCGGAACACGTGAAATTCCGTCGGAATCTGGGAGGACCATCTCCCAAGGCTAAATACTTCCTAGTGACCGATAGTGAACCAGTACCGTGAGGGAAAGGTGAAAAGCACCCCGGAAGGGGAGTGAAATAGATCCTGAAACCGTGTGCCTACAAGTAGTCAAAGCCCGTTAATGGGTGATGGCGTGCCTTTTGTAGAATGAACCGGCGAGTTACGATTACATGCAAGGTTAAGCTGAGAAGGCGGAGCCGCAGCGAAAGCGAGTCTGAATAGGGCGCCAGAGTATGTAGTTGTAGACCCGAAACCAGGTGATCTACCCATGTCCAGGGTGAAGGTAAGGTAACACTTACTGGAGGCCCGAACCCACGCACGTTGAAAAGTGCGGGGATGAGGTGTGGGTAGCGGAGAAATTCCAATCGAACCTGGAGATAGCTGGTTCTCTCCGAAATAGCTTTAGGGCTAGCCTCAAGATAGAGAATCCTGGAGGTAGAGCACTGTTTGGACTAGGGGCCCATCCCGGGTTACCGAATTCAGACAAACTCCGAATGCCAGTGATTTATGCTTGGGAGTCAGACTGCGAGTGATAAGATCCGTAGTCAAGAGGGAAACAGCCCAGACCACCAGCTAAGGTCCCCAAATATCCGTTAAGTGGAAAAGGATGTGGCGTTGCTTAGACAACCAGGATGTTGGCTTAGAAGCAGCCATCATTTAAAGAGTGCGTAATAGCTCACTGGTCGAGTGACACTGCGCCGAAAATGTACCGGGGCTAAACGGATTACCGAAGCTGTGGATGGATCTCGTAAGAGATCCGTGGTAGGAGAGCGTTCTAAGGGCGTTGAAGTCAGACCGGAAGGACTGGTGGAGCGCTTAGAAGTGAGAATGCCGGTATGAGTAACGAAAGACGGGTGAGAATCCCGTCCACCGAATGCCTAAGGTTTCCTGAGGAAGGCTCGTCCGCTCAGGGTTAGTCGGGACCTAAGTCGAGGCCGATAGGCGTAGACGATGGACAACAGGTTGATATTCCTGTACCACCTCCCCGCCGTTTGAGCAATGGGGGGACGCAGAAGGATAAGGAGAGCGTGCCGTTGGTTGTGCACGTCCAAGCAGTGAGGCGTGGAATGAGGCAAATCCCATTCCTGATACGTTGAGCTGTGATGGCAAGAGGGTTTACCCTTAGAGTCCCTGATTTCACACTGCCAAGAAAAGCCTCTAGCGAGGCGGGAGGTGCCCGTACCGCAAACCGACACAGGTAGGCGAGAAGAGAATTCTAAGGTGAGCGAGTGAACTCTCGTTAAGGAACTCGGCAAAATGACCCCGTAACTTCGGGAGAAGGGGTGCTCTGGTAGGGTGTATAGCCCGAGAGAGCCGCAGTGAATAGGCCCAGGCGACTGTTTAGCAAAAACACAGGTCTCTGCAAAACCGTAAGGTGACGTATAGGGGCTGACGCCTGCCCGGTGCTGGAAGGTTAAGAGGAGTGCTTAGCGCAAGCGAAGGTGCGAATTGAAGCCCCAGTAAACGGCGGCCGTAACTATAACGGTCCTAAGGTAGCGAAATTCCTTGTCGGGTAAGTTCCGACCCGCACGAAAGGCGTAACGATCTGGGCACTGTCTCAACGAGAGACTCGGTGAAATTATAGTACCTGTGAAGATGCAGGTTACCCGCGACAGGACGGAAAGACCCCGTGGAGCTTTACTGTAGCCTGATATTGAATTTTGGTGCAACTTGTACAGGATAGGTAGGAGCCTTAGATTCCGGAGCGCCAGCTTCGGAGGAGGCGTCAGTGGGATACTACCCTGGTTGTATTGAAATTCTAACCCACAAGCCTGATCGGCTTGGGAGACAGTGTCAGGCGGGCAGTTTGACTGGGGCGGTCGCCTCCTAAAGAGTAACGGAGGCGCCCAAAGGTTCCCTCAGAATGGTTGGAAATCATTCGAAGAGTGTAAAGGCAGAAGGGAGCTTGACTGCGAGACGTACATGTCGAGCAGGGTCGAAAGACGGGCTTAGTGATCCGGTGGTTCCGCATGGAAGGGCCATCGCTCAACGGATAAAAGCTACCCCGGGGATAACAGGCTTATCTCCCCCAAGAGTCCACATCGACGGGGAGGTTTGGCACCTCGATGTCGGCTCATCGCATCCTGGGGCTGTAGTCGGTCCCAAGGGTTGGGCTGTTCGCCCATTAAAGCGGTACGCGAGCTGGGTTCAGAACGTCGTGAGACAGTTCGGTCCCTATCCGTCGCGGGCGCAGGAAATTTGAGAGGAGCTGTCCTTAGTACGAGAGGACCGGGATGGACACACCGCTGGTGTACCAGTTGTTCTGCCAAGGGCATCGCTGGGTAGCTATGTGTGGCCGGGATAAGTGCTGAAAGCATCTAAGCACGAAGCCCCCCTCAAGATGAGATTTCCCATTGCGCAAGCAAGTAAGATCCCTCAAAGACGATGAGGTAGATAGGTTCGAGGTGGAAGCGTGGCGACATGTGCAGCTGACGAATACTAATCGATCGAGGACTTAACCAAAACAAAGTACGCGAAGCACTTGCACGTTCCAATGTCGTTTATCCAGTTTTGAGTGAACAAGCACTCAACTAAATAGTCCAGTGATGATGGCAAAGAGGCCACACCCGTTCCCATCCCGAACACGGCAGTTAAGCTCTTTTGCGCTGATGGTAGTTGGGGGTTTCCCCCTGTGAGAGTAAGACGTCGCTGGGCACTTAAAGAAAGTCGTTACCGATTCCGGTAACGGCTTTTTTTGTGTTTGAAATTATCAAACCCGAGCTAAAGTATGTAAGCAAGACAATATTAATATAATGAATTTATCTATAAAACCTTCCAATAGAAGAATTTGAAACATCCACCTTACTTTGATTAATTATTCTAAATTTTTTTTCTTTTGGTAGTTTCTTGACACACCATATGGACGCTGATAACCTTAACAATAATATTTAAAGGAAGCAGGAGGCGCGTTTATTTATGTGGGAGTCAAAATTTGTAAAAGAAGGCTTAACGTTCGATGATGTATTACTTGTACCAGCTCATTCGGAGGTATTACCAAAAGACATTGATTTGGCAGTTGAATTAACACCAACTCTTAAGTTGAAAATTCCAGTAATCAGTGCAGGGATGGATACGGTAACGGAAGCTAAAATGGCTATTGCTATGGCTCGTCAAGGTGGATTAGGGATTATTCATAAAAATATGAGTATTGAAGAACAAGCTGAACAGGTCGTGACTGTAAAGCGCTCAGAGAACGGTGTAATTACAGATCCTTTCTTTTTGACTCCTGAACATCAAGTTTATGATGCTGAGCATTTAATGGGGAAATATCGAATTTCTGGTGTTCCAATTGTAAACAATGAAGACGAGCTTAAACTTGTCGGAATTATTACGAACCGTGATTTGCGTTTTATTCAAGATTATTCGTTAAAAATCAATGATGTGATGACAAAAGAGAAGTTGGTTACAGCTCCTGTTGGAACAACATTGGAAGATGCTGAAAAAATACTTCAGCAGTACAAAATCGAAAAGTTGCCGATTGTTAGTAACAAAGGTGTTTTAAAAGGATTAATCACGATAAAAGATATTGAAAAAGTGATTGAGTTCCCGAACGCTGCAAAAGATCGTCATGGTCGTTTGCTAGTAGGTGCTGCTGTAGGTGTTACTTCAGATACAATGAAACGTGTTGAGCATCTAGTTAAAGCTTCAGTAGATGTTATTGTACTAGATACAGCTCATGGTCATTCAGAAGGCGTTTTAGGAATGGTTAGACAAATTCGTGCGACGTATCCGGAATTATCAATCATCGCTGGAAACGTAGCTACTGCTGAAGGCACAAAGGCATTGATTGAAGCCGGTGCAGATGTAGTTAAAGTAGGTATCGGACCTGGATCTATTTGTACAACTCGTGTCGTAGCAGGCGTTGGTGTTCCTCAAATTACTGCAGTTTATGACTGTGCAACAGAAGCTCGTAAACATGGCAAAGCAGTCATTGCTGATGGTGGGATCAAGTATTCTGGCGATATTATTAAAGCACTAGCCGCTGGCGGACATGTAGTTATGCTAGGTAGCTTGCTAGCTGGTACGACGGAAAGCCCTGGAGATACAGAAATTTTCCAAGGTCGTCGTTTTAAAACGTATCGTGGAATGGGGTCGATTGCTTCGATGGAAAAAGGTTCAAAAGACCGTTATTTCCAAGACGATGCAAAAAAACTAGTTCCTGAAGGTATTGAAGGCCGCATGCCATATAAAGGACCTCTATCGGATACGATTCACCAATTGTTAGGTGGTATTCGTGCAGGAATGGGCTATTGCGGAACAAAAGATTTACAGGTTTTACGTGAAGAAGCACAATTCATCCGTATGACTGGAGCTGGCTTACGTGAAAGTCATCCTCATGATGTACAAATCACAAAAGAATCTCCTAACTACTCAATTTAACGAACCAAACGCACTTGATTCATCATCTTAATTGATGGATCAGGTGCTTTTTTTATGTTTTTGTTTTTGAGTCTACTGAATGTGATAAAATAGCATGTGGAAACTTATAATGGAGGTATTTAAACACGTGAGAAATTTGATAAATAAAGGACTATTAATAGCGTTACTAGCTGTATTCATGATAACTACAATTACTCCCCAATTCGTGCACGCTGAGGAGTCGTTAACGATAATGGCAGAAGCTGCAATTTTAGTGGATGCTGAAAGTGGTAAAATTCTTTATGAAAAAAATGCTGAAAAGCCTCTAGGGGTTGCCAGTATGACGAAAATGATGACAGAGTATTTATTGTTCGAAGCGATTAAAGAAGGCAAGGTTACGTGGGATCAGGAATATCAAGTAACGGATTATACATATCGAATCTCTCAAGACATGCGCTTGAGCAATGTACCGTTTCGTGAAGATGGTTCTTATACGATTAAAGAAATGTATGAAGCAATGGCCATCTTCTCTGCCAATGCAGCAACAATCGGCATTGCTGAAACAATTGCCGGCACAGAAAGTAAATTTGTTCAGTTAATGAATGAAAAAGCAAAAGAAATGGGCTTAGCAGAAACAACTTTCGTCAATTCAACAGGCCTTAGCAATTCAAGTTTGATGGGTATGCATCCGGAAGGCACGAAAGAAACAGCTGAAAACATCATGCCGGCACGCTCAGTTGCCAAATTGACGAAAATTCTATTAGATGATTATCCAGAAGTACTAGAGACAACAAAAATTCCATTAAAAATGTTTCGTGAAGGAACGTCAGACGAAACTCGTATGGAAAACTGGAATTCGATGCTTCCAGGATTGATTTATGAATATGAAGGTGTCGATGGATTGAAGACGGGTAGCACGGACTTTGCAGGGTATTCGTTTGCAGGGACAGCGAAGCGTGATGATACACGTTTTATCGCAGTAGTGATGGGCGCAGTGGATAGCGAAGGTGCTGGGTCTTATAAAGCAAGATTTGATGCGACTCGTGTGTTATTCGATTACGGTTTTGATGAATTTACGAATGAAGAGCTTATTCCTGCAGGATATCAGTTTAAAGAACAAGGTACGCTAGAAGTTGACAAGGGCGTAGAAGAGAAAGTTGCTATTGCGGTGAAAGAGCCGGTAACGATGATGATTCGGACGGCTGAAAAAGAATTGTATCAACCGGAATTAGTGTTAGATGATTCAGTCGTTGAAAAGGGTAAGTTGGAAGCTGAAGTGGAAGAAGGTTTAGTGGTAGGGTCCATTCAGCTTACCAAAACTGAAGGATCGGAATATGGTTATTTAAGTGGCAACGAAAATAAACTCGAAGTTGCCACAACCGAGTCAGTAGAGCGTGCAGGTTGGGTATCTTTATCATTGCGTAGTGCAGGCGGATTTTTGTCTTCTCTATGGGATGATGCTGGCACTTTTGTAAAAGAGTTATTTTAATAGTTAAGCCGTTCATCTTTTCGGATGAGCGGCTTTTTTTACTGAATTCCCCAACAAGACATCAATTCAGTAATACCAGTGTGAATATCTTCTTCTGATAAGCCACCAAATCCAAGGACGATTTTTGGAAAGCCACTGTCTTTTTTGTGGACGTCGTAGGAATGTAAGCCAGTGATGCGAATCCCTACTTGTTTAGCACGCTGTACCAACTCGTTTTCGCTCAATGTGGTTTGAATAGTCAAGACGATATGCATACCTGCTTGTTCGCCGGAAACCGTCACTGCTGGAGCAAAAGGAGCGAGAGATAAACTAAGGCGTTTTATTTTCTTTTGATACAATTTACGCATACGATTCAAGTGACGTGCGAAATGACCATCTTTCATAAACTTGGCGACCATGTGTTGATCATGTCTTGGAACGGAAGAAGAGTAATGCCTAAAGGTTTGTTGGTACGCTGGCAACAATCGTTTAGGCAACACCATATAAGCAAGACGCAAAGAAGGCATTAACGATTTGGAAAAGGTACTAATGTAGATAACGCGGTCACTTAAATCCATACTTTGAAGAGCTGGAATAGGCTGACTGGTATAGCGAAATTCACTGTCATAATCATCTTCAATAATATATCGCTCCGGTTTCGCTGCAGCCCAGTTGAGTAGTTGAGCACGTTTTGTGGCACTCAATACAGATCCAGAAGGAAATTGATGTGAAGGAGTTACATAGGCTACATCTACGACAGAGGCTTCTAGTTGGCTAATATTCAAGCCATCTTGTTCTAGGTCAATAGGGATTGCTTGGCGATCGTGATGATTGAAAATGCTATGTGTCAGGGCATAACCAGGATTTTCATAGCCATAGACTAGCTTTTTATCAAGTAAACGAATCAACATAGGTAATAATTGTTCTGTTCCTGAACCAATGACGATTTGATCTGCCTGACAAACAACACCGCGTGATTGATACAAATAACGGGCAATTTCTTGGCGTAAGACATCATCTCCTTGAGGATGTCCAGATAATAATAATTCATGGTTGGAATCATCTAAAATATCACGCGTCAATTTCCGCCAAGTTAAAAAGGGAAAAGAATGCGTATCGATGCTACCAGAGTTGAAATCTATTTTATAGGAAACAGGTTCTTCTATAATGGGTTCATCATGAGGCATATCCAAATAGGCGAGTTCTTCAACCGGTTGGGCATAAAACCCTTTGCGCGGTCGTGACTCAATAAACCCTTCCGCTACAAGTTGGGCGTAAGCAAGCTCTACAGTGGTTTGGCTAATTTGCAGGTAATCAGCTAATTTTCGTTTACTCGGCAATTTTGTATCGACGAGTATTTTGCCTTCAATAATGGCTTTTTTTATTTCACGATAAAGCTGCTTATATAAAGGGGTTTGTAATTGTTTTTGAAGTTGAAACATTAGCATATCCATATGAATTCCTCCAACTGACCTTATTGAAATGATTATAACTGAGTCTTTTTATATGGTCAATCTCTATTATACTGAATTTATCAACAAATAGGAGGAATTCACAAATGACTGAACAAGGAACAGATCGTGTAAAAAGAGGTATGGCCGAAATGCAAAAAGGTGGCGTGATCATGGATGTGGTCAACGCAGAACAAGCACGTATTGCTGAAGCAGCAGGAGCTACGGCTGTTATGGCACTTGAACGAGTACCGTCTGATATTCGTAGAGATGGCGGAGTAGCACGTATGGCAGACCCTCGCATCACAGAAGAAGTGATGAGAGCAGTATCAATTCCAGTGATGGCAAAAGCACGTATTGGTCATATTGTGGAGGCTCGTATTTTAGAAGCGATGGGTGTCGATTATATCGATGAAAGTGAAGTGCTGACGCCGGCCGATGAAGAATTTCATTTATTGAAAAACCAATACACCGTTCCTTTTGTTTGTGGGTGTCGGAATTTAGGTGAAGCTGCACGTCGAATTGGTGAAGGCGCTTCGATGCTACGGACAAAAGGCGAACCAGGTACAGGAAATATTGTAGAAGCAGTTCGTCATTTGCGACAAGTAAATGCAGAAATCCGAAAAGTAGTCGCGATGAGTGAAGATGAATTAATGACAGAAGCACGTAACTTAGGAGCTTCTTATGAATTTTTAAAAGAAGTCAAAAGTTTAGGGCGCTTGCCAGTAGTTAATTTTGCAGCTGGTGGGATTGCCACACCTGCAGATGCTGCGTTAATGATGGAATTAGGAGCAGACGGTGTGTTTGTTGGGTCGGGTATTTTCAAATCAGATAACCCTGAACGATTTGCACGTGCGATTGTGGAAGCGACGACACATTACCAAGATTACAAATTGATCGCTGAATTATCAAAAGACCTGGGCATTGCGATGAAAGGCATTGAAATTTCAACCATTGCTGCCGGCGACCGTATGCAAGAGCGAGGCTGGTAAGATGAAGCGAGTGGGAGTTCTTGCATTGCAAGGAGCTGTTCGTGAGCATATCAAATCGGTTCAAGCGTGCGGAGCGGAAGCGATTGCTGTTAAATGGCCGAAAGATCTTGAGAATTTGGATGGATTAATCTTACCTGGCGGGGAAAGCACAACGATGCGCCGTTTAATTGATCGTTACGGCTTGATGGAACCATTAAGAGAGTTTGCCCAAACAGGAAAACCGATGTTTGGTACATGTGCTGGGTTAATTTTGCTTGCTGAAACAGTCGTTGGTAGCAACGATGCGCATTTAGGTGTGATGGACGTTACAGTGGAACGAAATTCGTTTGGTCGGCAAGTGGATAGTTTTGAAGCACCGCTTACTATTGACGGCATTGATGGACCTTTTGAAGCGGTCTTTATCCGAGCGCCGCACATTGTCAGTGTCGGCGCAGGGATTGAAGTGTTATGCGTGCATAATGGCAAAATTGTTATGGCAAGAGATGGCCAATTTCTCGGTTGTTCGTTCCACCCTGAATTGACAGATGATCACCGCATCACCGCTTATTTTTTAAGCATGATTCAAGACAAGTCAGACCTTCTCTTGCCAAACCCATCAACTTATAGTAAAGTATGATTAATTTAAAAGACGAAACGTTGATGGGAATTAGTAAAATGACTGTTTTTCCAAAGAGAGCCGGTGGTTGGTGCGAACCGGTGAAAAACACATTTGAATCCACCCCGGAGTTGCATGGCGAAAAAAGCCATTGCCGGTTTTAATGCCGTTATGTGATGAAGAGGATTGGCTTTTGCCGATCAATCAGGGTGGCAACGCGGGTAGCTCTCGTCCCTTTACCAAGGGATGGGGGCTATTTTTGTTGTCTTTTTTTGTTATTAAAACTTGAGGAGGAAACGGTATGTTAGATATTCGTTTTGTACGTGCCAATTTTGAAGAAGTAAAAGCAAAGCTTGCGAAGCGTGGAGAAGATATTTCTGTGCTTGATGATTTTGAAGGGTTAGATGTAAAACGTCGCGAATTGATTGCGCAAACTGAAAAGTTAAAAGCAGAGCGTAACGAAGCGTCTCAAAATATTGCAGCGATGAAACGTGCAAAAGAAAATGCGGACGAAGCCATTACAAAAATGCGTGAAGTTGGCGATCAAATTAAAGTGATTGATGAAGAGTTAAAAGCTGTAGAAGAAAGCTTGAACTATATTATGATGCGTGTTCCAAACATTCCGCATGACAGCGTTCCGTTTGGCGATTCTGAAGATGATAATGAAGAAATCCGCATATGGGGAGACAAGCCTGCATTTGATTTCGACGTTAAGCCACACTGGGATTTGGGAACGGATTTAAACATCATTGATTTTGAACGCGCAGCGAAAGTAACAGGAAGCCGTTTTGTCTTTTACCGTGGACTTGGTGCTCGTTTAGAACGCGCATTGATCAATTTCATGATGGACCTTCACCAAGAAGAGCATGGTTATGAAGAAATGCTACCGCCTTATATGGTTAACCGTGAAAGCTTAACAGGCACTGGCCAATTGCCGAAGTTTGAAGAAGATGCGTTCTTGATCGAGAAAGAGGATTATTTCCTCATTCCGACTTCTGAAGTACCGGTAACAAACTTCTACCGTGATGAAATTTTAACGGCAGACATGTTGCCACAAGCCTTTGCTTCTTATAGCGCGAATTTCCGCTCTGAAGCGGGTTCTGCAGGACGTGACACACGCGGGTTAATCAGACAGCACCAATTCAATAAAGTTGAGCTAGTGCGCTTTGTAAAGCCAGAGGATTCTTATGATGAACTCGAGAAATTGACTGGACATGCGGAAAAAGTACTGCAGCTTTTAGGGTTGCCGTACCGCGTATTGAAGATGTGTACCGCCGATCTAGGCTTTACAGCTGCGAAGAAATACGATATTGAAGTATGGATTCCGAGCCAAGAAACATACCGTGAAATTTCTTCTTGCAGTAATTTTGAAGATTTTCAGGCAAGACGTGCAAATATTAAATTCCGTCGTGAAGCAACAGGCAAGCCCGAATTTGTTCACACCTTAAACGGCAGTGGACTAGCCATTGGTCGTACTGTAGCGGCTTTGCTTGAAAACTGCCAGCAACAAGACGGTTCAATCATTATTCCAGAAGTATTGCAGCCTTATATGGGTGGCAAAAAGACCATTGGATAATATTTCAAAAAAGCTCAAAAGCAATTGCTTTTGAGCTTTTTTATTGGGCAAAGTGGGTAAAGAGGAGGTAAAGAGTGAGTTAGAAGGGAGTTATTATTGTGGGTAACTTGAGCTTTCGTTATATCGAGACGAACGGCATAAAGCTACATACTGCTATAGCCGGTCCAGAAGATGGTCCTCTAGTTATTTTGCTGCATGGCTTTCCGGAATTTTGGTTTGGTTGGAAAAATCAAATTCAGCCCTTGGCAGAAAAAGGCTACCGTGTAGTGGCGCCTGATCAACGTGGCTATAATTTGAGCGATAAGCCTGAAGGAATCGATTATTACACAATTGATTATTTGCGGGATGATGTGATTGGCATTATTGAATTTTTTCAAAAAAAGAAAGCGATTATTATTGGTCATGACTGGGGTGGTGCAGTAGCTTGGCATTTGGCGGCTACGCGTCCTGAATATGTCGAAAAACTTATTGTGTTGAACATCCCGCATCCACGAGCAATGCCACGGGTATTTATGAAAAATCCGTTACAGTGGATGAAAAGCTCTTATATTGCGTTTTTCCAATTACCAAACCTACCTGAAAAAGCTCTCGGTATGAGAGAATTTAAAGTCATGCAGCAAGGCATTGCAAAATCGAGCAATCCGGACGCTTTTACAACATCCGAAATCGCTCAGTACAAAACGGCGTGGTCACAGTCAGATGCACTAACGGCAATGCTTAATTGGTATCGCGCCATCAGGAGAGGTAGCTTTAAGCAACTGTCTGAAGCGAAAATCAACGTACCGGTCCGAATTATTTGGGGGATGGGTGATCAGTTTTTGTCGCCCATGTTAGCAAAAGAAAGCATGTCTTTTTGTGAAGAAGTCAATTTGGCGTTTGTCGGAGAAGCAACGCATTGGATTCAACACGAACAGCCAGAAATCGTCAATCATTTGATCGATCAGTTTATTAACGAATAAAAACGGAAAACCCTTATAATTGGGTTTTCCGTTTTTGTTTTTTTGCTTCTCGTAGATTTCGAAAAAACTGTGTTAATAACTGACCACATTCATCAGCAAGTACATTTTCTGTTACTTGGCATTGATGATTAAAGCGGTCGTCATTTAACAATCGGTATAGCGAATCGACACTACCAGCTTTTGCATCACGTGCTCCGTAAACAATATGTGGAATACGGGATTGTAAAATGGCACCTGCACACATCGGACAAGGCTCTAACGTAACGTAAAGCTTTGTATCTTCTAGTCGCCAGTTGCCAAGATGCAGACAAGCTTCTTGAATGGCTAGTAGTTCAGCGTGTGTGACGGCATTGTTTGTTGTTTCACGCAAATTATGCGCACGTGCAATAACTTCGTCTTTGTAGACGATAATGGCGCCAATCGGAACTTCTCCTTTGGCAGCTGCTTTAGTGGCTTCTTCAATTGCTAAATTCATATAAAAATGATCTTTTTCCATTCCGTTCATGATGCATCGCTCCTTAAATCTAGTGTAGCATTTTCTATTCATAAAAAGAGTCATGCAGACAAAAATCACCGAACAGCGTAAAATAGAGGAACGAAACTAAACAGTGGGGAGTGATTGAAGAATGAAACAACATAAAAAAGAAAAAAAGCTTCATTTTACTCTACGGTTCATCTTTATCTTTATTGGTGCGACAATGGCGGCGGCAGCAATTGAATTATTTTTGGTTCCCAATTCGATTATTGATGGTGGCATTATTGGTATTTCCTTAATATTGAACTATTTAACCGTTATTCCTTTTGGTGTGTTAATCGTAGCAATCAATTTACCTTTCCTTTATTTTGGCTATAAGCATATCGGTCGGAACTTTTTCATCTCTTCTATTTTTGCGATTGTGTCGTTAGCGTTAATTGAAATTCCGATGCATAAAATCGAACCTTTTGTGGAAGATCCACTTCTTGCTACAATATTTGGGGGATTACTTCTTGGTATGGGCGTTGGACTGGTTATTCGTAACGGCGGGGCACTTGATGGGACCGAGATTCTTGGAATTCTATTGACCAAAAAATTACCGTTCTCAATTGGTGAGTTTGTCATGTTCTTCAATGTATTTATCTTCGGATGGGCTGCGTTTGTTCTCGGGCTGGAGCAGGCGATGTATTCAGTTTTGACTTATTATATCGCTTCTAAAACCATTGATGTGGTTATACAAGGTCTTGAGGATACAAAAGCAGTGCTGATTATATCAGAAGAATACGAAGAAATCGGCTCTGCTATTAATGATCGTCTTGGTCGAAGTTTTACTAAGTTACATGGTCAAGGGGGCTATTTGAATACGCCAAAAGATGTTATTTATGTGGTAGTTACTCGTCTAGAGCTGACAAAACTCAAACAAATTGTTGCAGATGTTGATTCGAAAGCATTTTTAACAATTATGGACACCCAAGAAGTGCATGGTGCGACCTTTAAAAAACCGATTCATTAATAAATCCCTCGATTTTCTACTCTACTTTTAACGGAATTGGTGTGGTAAAATAAATGGCATTGCAATTTACTTGAATCGAAAAAGGAGGACTTCGCATGCCGGTTCCATTTATCACGGTAGAAGGCCCGATTGGTGTAGGTAAGACTTCGCTAACAAAAGCGCTCGCCGATCAAAATCAATTTCAGCTATTAAAAGAAATTGTTGACGAAAACCCGTTTTTAAATAAATTCTACGAAGACATAGAAGAGTGGAGCTTCCAGACAGAGATGTTCTTTTTATGCAATCGGTATAAACAGCTGGCAGATATCCAGAAAAAGTTCATTTCCAATCACGAACCAGTAGTCGCGGATTATCATATCTTTAAAAACCTTATTTTTGCGAAACGTACATTGCCAACAGCTGAATACGCCAAGTATGAAGCCATCTATAAAATTTTAACAGTGGATATGCCGAAACCAAATATGGTGATTTACTTGCATGCAAGTCTAGATACTTTGATGAAACGCATCAAATTACGTGGACGCGAGTTTGAACAAATGATTACACCTGAATACATGGAGCAGTTAGCTGCTGACTACCATGAGTTTATCGAACGCTTTGAACGAGAGCATCCGGAAATTCCCGTTTTACGTTTTAATGGGGATGAAATCGATTTTGTTCAAAACAATGACGACTTGCAACTGATCCTGGACAAAGTGGACGGAACTTTACAGAAGAGGAGTTTGACTTTATGAATTTACGTGAAAAATACGGCATTCCACACAATGCGGTAATTACAATAGCTGGTACAGTAGGTGTTGGAAAATCCACCATGACAAAAGCGTTAGCAGATGCATTGCAGTTCCGTACATCATTTGAAAATGTCGATACCAACCCGTATTTAGATTTGTTTTACGAGGATTTTGAGAAATGGAGCTTCCATTTGCAAATTTATTTCCTGGCTGAACGGTTTAAAGAACAAAAACGGATGTTTGAATATGGTGGCGGGTTTATCCAAGACCGTTCAATCTATGAAGATACGGGGATTTTTGCGAAAATGCATTGGGATAAGGGCACGATGAACAATGTGGATTACGAAACGTACACGAATTTGTTTGAAGCAATGGTCATGACACCTTATTTCCCGCATCCAGATTTATTGATTTACTTGGAAGGATCGATTGAAGATATCCTTTCTCGCATACAAGAACGTGGACGAGCAATGGAGCAACAGACACCAGTTGATTATTGGCTAGAAATGCATCAGCGTTATGAAAGTTGGATCAACTCTTTTAATGGCTGTCCGGTATTGCGTTTAAACATCAATGATTATGATTTAATGAAGAACCCAGAGTGTTCGGAACAAATTGTTGAACGCATCGGCGATTTTATGCAACAAACATCTATTCTTCGGAAATAACCAAACCTCCTGAAGGGGTCAGACAGTAGACAACTCGAATAAATCGAGTTTGTCTACTGTCTTTTTTGTTGAAGATTAATCGCTATGGTCGCTTTGGCTACACTTTGATTTTTGGAGTTTTTCTCAAAGGGGTAACTATTTCCCGGGAAATATAAAAAAGGACATAAAAAAACCGGAAGGCATGAGCCTTCCGGTTTGCTATATCGAAGTTATATATAAGTTAAATTAAAAATGGAGGAGGAAGAGGGATTCGAACCCCCGCGGGATTTGACTCCCCTGTCGGTTTTCAAGACCGATCCCTTCAGCCAAACTTGGGTATTCCTCCGTGTAAGACAAGAATTAATTTATCATGGATGAATAATAACTGTCAACAGTTTTTCAAGTTTTTTTAAACTTTTTTCGAAAAACCTTGTTTAGCGTAGAAAATGATAAGTAAGAAAGCGAATCCTAACTTTTTTAAATTGGTCGAACTAAGCTTTATACTCAACAGAGAAAATCGAAATTCGAATAACAAGTTGATTTGAACTGTAGTTGATAAAAAAAATTCTCGTTAAATGAAGGTTACGGATTGATTTTTCTTAGAATAATTCGTATACTAGTAAATGCCGTGCTAGGTGGGAAGATAGCGGTGTCCTGTAACCTGCAATCCGCTTTAGCGGGACTGAATTCCTTTCTGAGGCTGTTTGTATGTAAGGTCTGCCTCTTGCACGTAGTGTTGACATCTGGGTCCTGCGCAATGGAATCCCATGAACCATGTCAGGTCCGGAAGGAAGCAGCATTAAGTGGAACATTCCATGTGCCGCGGGATCGCCTAGATCGAGCCAGCGACAAGGGTAACGCTTATGTACAGCAGTCGAAGAAAGGTGCACGGCAAAAATTCGTAATTTCAAACCTGTCCGCTCTCGTAGCGGACAGGTTTTTTTATTTTCCGAGTCGTAGAATCGTCAAGCGAATCGTAGGGAATCGTTCAGAAAAACCTGTGTTTTATGGTATAATGACAGGACGAAAAACAGATTCTTCAAAAGGAGAGAACAAGTTGGCGTATCAAGCTTTTTACCGCGTTTACAGACCGCAGTCCTTTTCTGAAATGACTGGTCAGATGCATGTCAAACAAACCCTTCAAAATGCTCTCCTTTACAATAAGACAACACATGCTTATTTGTTCTCAGGACCAAGAGGGACAGGGAAAACCAGTGCCGCTAAAATATTCGCAAAAGCGTTAAACTGCGAGCAAGCTCCAACGGCGGAACCTTGTAATGAATGTACTTCTTGCAAAAGCATAAACGAAGGATCCAATACCGACGTGATTGAATTCGATGCGGCTTCCAATTCTCGTGTAGAAGAGATGCGGGAAATCATTGAAAAAGTTCGGTTTTCACCGGCCAATTCACGTTTTAAAATTTATATTATCGATGAAGTGCATATGTTATCAAACAGTGCCTTTAACGCGTTGTTGAAAACTTTAGAAGAACCACCAGAGCACGTAGTATTTATATTAGCCACAACCGAGCCTCACAAACTGCCATTGACGATTATTTCTCGTTGCCAGCGCTTTGATTTTAAATCTCATACGCAAGTGGACATTGTTTCCCGTATGGTAGAAGTGTTAACAGATGCGGAGATTCCTTATAACGAACAAGTGCTAAAAATTATCGCGCAAGCTGCAGCAGGTGGAATGCGTGATGCATTGAGTTTATTGGACCAAGTGGTCTCGTTTAGCGGAGATGAAATGACGGTTGAAGACGCATTACTCGTGACGGGTTCTGTGAGTCAAGATGTCTTTTATGGTATCGCAGAAGCGTTACTTGCTAAAGATATCGGACAAGCATTGACGTTATTGGAACAATTGGTGCGAGACGGCAAAGACCCTGTGCGATTGGTTGAAGACTTTATTACTTTCTTCCGTGATTTATTGTTGATTCAAACAGCGCCTGATCTCCACGACATGTTAGAATTGGCAGCACACGAACCACGATTTGAAGAATTAGCCAATCGATTCGAGCCGTCAACGCTTTATAACTGGATTGATATTTTATCTAAAACTCAGCAAGAAATGCGTTTTTCAAACCATACCAAAATCTACATGGAAACAGCTTTGCTGAAAATGGCACAAGCAGACGTTCCGACACAAAGCGAGGCTTCTGCTGTATCACCTGAACTAGAAGCGAAAGTGATTCAGTTGGAAAATTTGGTGCGTGAATTACAGCAACAAGTGAAAAGTGGAGCAGGAAATGGTGCACAAGCAGCGCCGACTGAACAGAAAAAACGTCAACGCGTGCAAAGTGGCTTTAAAATACCAACTGGACGCATTCAAGATGTCTTGAGGAATGCAACAAAAGCAGATATTCAAGCAATTAAAACCAATTGGGCTACTGTGATGAATCAATTGCAGCGGTCGCATTCGGCTTTATTGAATGACGCGGAGCCAGTAGCGGCATCGGCGGATGCATTTGTGTTAAAATTCAAGTATGATATTCATTGCCAGATGGCTTCTGAAAACCAAACCTTTGCAGCGACATTCAGTCAATTGCTGGAGCAGTATGCAGGCAAAGCGTATACACCGGTTTTCGTACCAGACGCCAGTTGGCTGAAAATCCGCGAAGAATTTATTAAACAGAGCGGGTTAAAGTCAGGCACTGAAGAAAAACAGTCAGAGTCTGAAGAAGAAAATCCGTTTTCGGGTGATGGGGCAGTAGCGGAAGAAGATCCGTTTATCTCAGAAGCCGAGCGTCTTTTTGGAAAAGACTTTGTCGAAGTTCATGACGATTAAAATGAAAATTCTAAGGAGGAACTAATTATGCGCGGTGGAGGAAATATGCAAGGCATGATGAAACAAATGCAAAAAATGCAAAAAGAGATGGCAGTGGCTCAAGAAGAACTTGGTACATTGAAGTTTGAAGGATCAGCAGGCGGCGGTATGGTCAAAGTTACTGTATCTGGTCATAAAGAAGTATTGGATATCGTTCTTGATCCAACAGTAGTAGACCCAGAAGATGTTGAAATGTTACAGGACCTTTTAGTTGTTGCGACAAACGAAGCGTTTAAAAAAGCGGATGAACATGCGAATTCCACAATGGGGAAATTCACGAAGGGCTTAAATCTCCCGGGCATGTTCTAGGAGGTAAACTAGATGCATTATCCAGAACCCATTTCGAAATTAATGGAGAGTTTTATGAAATTGCCAGGAATCGGGCCGAAAACAGCGGCTCGTCTGGCGTTTTTTGTTCTTGGCATGAAAGAAGATACTGTGCTTGATTTTGCGAAAGCGTTGGTCGATGCAAAACGGAATTTAAGCTTTTGCTCGGTTTGTGGCCATATTACCGATGTGGATCCTTGTCATATTTGTCAAGATCAACAACGCGACCGCACGACGATTTGCGTAGTGCAAGATCCGAAAGACGTCATTGCGATGGAAAAAATGCGTGATTACAAAGGTTTGTATCATGTTCTGCAAGGCGCGATTTCTCCAATGGATGGAATTGGTCCTGAAGACATCAATGTGCCATCTTTACTGAAACGTCTTCAAGATGAAGAGGTAGAAGAGTTAATCTTAGCTACCAACCCGACGATTGAAGGAGAAGCGACAGCGATGTACATTTCTCGTCTCGTAAGACCGTCCGGAATCAAAACAACTCGAATTGCACACGGACTTCCAGTAGGCGGAGATTTAGAGTATGCCGATGAAGTAACGTTGTCAAAAGCATTAGAAGGTCGGCGAGAACTTTAATAGAGGATTAAAAGGTGAAAATAAAGGTTTTGAACTTCTATAAAATTGGAAAATATTCTGACTTATTATGTTTTGGATATAATTGTTAAAGAAATAGATTATCCGTTATATAGAAAGAGAGGAAAAGAAGTTGGATTAAAACCGCTTTTTCTAAGCGCTTAAAACAACTTCTTTTTTAACTCTTATATAGAAGGAAAAAAGAATCCGTTAATTAATGTTTTATAAATATAATTTTATTTACCAAAAGTGTTGACAGTCTGAAGTATATGCTTTAGTATCATAGGAGTCGTAAAGAACGACACAACAACTTGAAACAAACTGAACCTTGAAAACTGAACAGCAAAACGTCAACAAAACGCAACGGTCGCGCAAAACGGCCCGCGCAAAACTTACTGATCAACGCAAGTAGATCAAAGCGAATCGTGCGTCTTCGGACGGCGATACGCCAGCAGTATTGAGCAATCAACACTACTCTATAATGGAGAGTTTGATCCTGGCTCAGGACGAACGCTGGCGGCGTGCCTAATACATGCAAGTCGAGCGGAACCAGAGGAGCTTGCTCCTTCTGGTTTAGCGGCGGACGGGTGAGTAACACGTGGGCAACCTGCCCTGCAGATCGGGATAACTCCGGGAAACCGGTGCTAATACCGAATAGTTTGCGGCCTCTCCTGAGGCTGCACGGAAAGACGGTTTCGGCTGTCACTGCAGGATGGGCCCGCGGCGCATTAGCTAGTTGGTGGGGTAATGGCCTACCAAGGCGACGATGCGTAGCCGACCTGAGAGGGTGATCGGCCACACTGGGACTGAGACACGGCCCAGACTCCTACGGGAGGCAGCAGTAGGGAATCTTCCGCAATGGACGAAAGTCTGACGGAGCAACGCCGCGTGAGTGACGAAGGTTTTCGGATCGTAAAACTCTGTTGTGAGGGAAGAACAAGTACCAACTAACTACTGGTACCTTGACGGTACCTCACCAGAAAGCCACGGCTAACTACGTGCCAGCAGCCGCGGTAATACGTAGGTGGCAAGCGTTGTCCGGAATTATTGGGCGTAAAGCGCGCGCAGGCGGTTCTTTAAGTCTGATGTGAAAGCCCACGGCTCAACCGTGGAGGGTCATTGGAAACTGGAGAACTTGAGTGCAGAAGAGGAAAGTGGAATTCCATGTGTAGCGGTGAAATGCGTAGAGATGTGGAGGAACACCAGTGGCGAAGGCGACTTTCTGGTCTGTAACTGACGCTGAGGCGCGAAAGCGTGGGGAGCAAACAGGATTAGATACCCTGGTAGTCCACGCCGTAAACGATGAGTGCTAAGTGTTAGGGGGTTTCCGCCCCTTAGTGCTGCAGCTAACGCATTAAGCACTCCGCCTGGGGAGTACGGCCGCAAGGCTGAAACTCAAAGGAATTGACGGGGGCCCGCACAAGCGGTGGAGCATGTGGTTTAATTCGAAGCAACGCGAAGAACCTTACCAGGTCTTGACATCCCACTGACCGGTGTAGAGATACACTTTTCCCTTCGGGGACAGTGGTGACAGGTGGTGCATGGTTGTCGTCAGCTCGTGTCGTGAGATGTTGGGTTAAGTCCCGCAACGAGCGCAACCCTTGATCTTAGTTGCCAGCATTCAGTTGGGCACTCTAAGGTGACTGCCGGTGACAAACCGGAGGAAGGTGGGGATGACGTCAAATCATCATGCCCCTTATGACCTGGGCTACACACGTGCTACAATGGACGGTACAAAGGGTTGCCAACCCGCGAGGGGGAGCCAATCCCATAAAACCGTTCTCAGTTCGGATTGTAGGCTGCAACTCGCCTGCATGAAGCCGGAATCGCTAGTAATCGTGGATCAGCATGCCACGGTGAATACGTTCCCGGGCCTTGTACACACCGCCCGTCACACCACGAGAGTTTGTAACACCCGAAGTCGGTGAGGTAACCCTTGTGGAGCCAGCCGCCGAAGGTGGGACGGATGATTGGGGTGAAGTCGTAACAAGGTAGCCGTATCGGAAGGTGCGGCTGGATCACCTCCTTTCTAAGGATAAATTCGGAACCGGGCGCCCTAGGCGCTCCGGGGTTGACGTTTTGCGTTCAGTTTTGAAGGTTCACCTTCAGGCGGCAACGCCTTTTTTTGTGACTTTCAAACTTGTTCTTTGAAAACTGGATAAAACGACATTGAAACAATATGCAAGAAATTCAAGTACGCGTGACAATTTTTGTCACAACTTTTTAATTAACCATTGGTTAAGTTAGAAAGGGCGCACGGTGGATGCCTTGGCACTAGGAGCCGAAGAAGGACGGCACTAACACCGATATGCTTCGGGGAGCTGTAAGTGAGCTGTGATCCGGAGATTTCCGAATGGGGGAACCCACTACTTTTAATCGAGTAGTATCCATGTGTGAATCTATAGCACATGAGAAGGCAGACCCAGGGAACTGAAACATCTAAGTACCTGGAGGAAGAGAAAGCAAATGCGATTCCCTGAGTAGCGGCGAGCGAAACGGGATCAGCCCAAACCAAGAGGCTTGCTTCTTGGGGTTGTAGGACACTCTATACGGAGTTACAAAAGGTAGGATTAGGCGAAGCGACCTGGAACGGTCCGCCGCAGCGGGTAACAGCCCCGTAGCCGAAAACCTTACCCCTCCAGAGTGGATCCTGAGTACGGCGGAACACGTGAAATTCCGTCGGAATCTGGGAGGACCATCTCCCAAGGCTAAATACTTCCTAGTGACCGATAGTGAACCAGTACCGTGAGGGAAAGGTGAAAAGCACCCCGGAAGGGGAGTGAAATAGATCCTGAAACCGTGTGCCTACAAGTAGTCAAAGCCCGTTAATGGGTGATGGCGTGCCTTTTGTAGAATGAACCGGCGAGTTACGATTACATGCAAGGTTAAGTTGAGAAGGCGGAGCCGCAGCGAAAGCGAGTCTGAATAGGGCGCCAGAGTATGTAGTTGTAGACCCGAAACCAGGTGATCTACCCATGTCCAGGGTGAAGGTAAGGTAACACTTACTGGAGGCCCGAACCCACGCACGTTGAAAAGTGCGGGGATGAGGTGTGGGTAGCGGAGAAATTCCAATCGAACCTGGAGATAGCTGGTTCTCTCCGAAATAGCTTTAGGGCTAGCCTCAAGATAGAGAATCCTGGAGGTAGAGCACTGTTTGGACTAGGGGCCCATCCCGGGTTACCGAATTCAGACAAACTCCGAATGCCAGTGATTTATGCTTGGGAGTCAGACTGCGAGTGATAAGATCCGTAGTCAAGAGGGAAACAGCCCAGACCACCAGCTAAGGTCCCCAAATATCCGTTAAGTGGAAAAGGATGTGGCGTTGCTTAGACAACCAGGATGTTGGCTTAGAAGCAGCCATCATTTAAAGAGTGCGTAATAGCTCACTGGTCGAGTGACACTGCGCCGAAAATGTACCGGGGCTAAACGGATTACCGAAGCTGTGGATGGATCTCGTAAGAGATCCGTGGTAGGAGAGCGTTCTAAGGGCGTTGAAGTCAGACCGGAAGGACTGGTGGAGCGCTTAGAAGTGAGAATGCCGGTATGAGTAACGAAAGACGGGTGAGAATCCCGTCCACCGAATGCCTAAGGTTTCCTGAGGAAGGCTCGTCCGCTCAGGGTTAGTCGGGACCTAAGTCGAGGCCGATAGGCGTAGACGATGGACAACAGGTTGATATTCCTGTACCACCTCCCCGCCGTTTGAGCAATGGGGGGACGCAGAAGGATAAGGAGAGCGTGCCGTTGGTTGTGCACGTCCAAGCAGTGAGGCGTGGAATGAGGCAAATCCCATTCCTGATACGTTGAGCTGTGATGGCAAGAGGTTTAACCTCGGAGTCCCTGATTTCACACTGCCAAGAAAAGCCTCTAGCGAGGCGGGAGGTGCCCGTACCGCAAACCGACACAGGTAGGCGAGAAGAGAATTCTAAGGTGAGCGAGTGAACTCTCGTTAAGGAACTCGGCAAAATGACCCCGTAACTTCGGGAGAAGGGGTGCTCTGGTAGGGTGTATAGCCCGAGAGAGCCGCAGTGAATAGGCCCAGGCGACTGTTTAGCAAAAACACAGGTCTCTGCAAAACCGTAAGGTGACGTATAGGGGCTGACGCCTGCCCGGTGCTGGAAGGTTAAGAGGAGTGCTTAGCGCAAGCGAAGGTGCGAATTGAAGCCCCAGTAAACGGCGGCCGTAACTATAACGGTCCTAAGGTAGCGAAATTCCTTGTCGGGTAAGTTCCGACCCGCACGAAAGGCGTAACGATCTGGGCACTGTCTCAACGAGAGACTCGGTGAAATTATAGTACCTGTGAAGATGCAGGTTACCCGCGACAGGACGGAAAGACCCCGTGGAGCTTTACTGTAGCCTGATATTGAATTTTGGTGCAACTTGTACAGGATAGGTAGGAGCCTTAGATTCCGGAGCGCCAGCTTCGGAGGAGGCGTCAGTGGGATACTACCCTGGTTGTATTGAAATTCTAACCCACAAGCCTGATCGGCTTGGGAGACAGTGTCAGGCGGGCAGTTTGACTGGGGCGGTCGCCTCCTAAAGAGTAACGGAGGCGCCCAAAGGTTCCCTCAGAATGGTTGGAAATCATTCGAAGAGTGTAAAGGCAGAAGGGAGCTTGACTGCGAGACGTACATGTCGAGCAGGGTCGAAAGACGGGCTTAGTGATCCGGTGGTTCCGCATGGAAGGGCCATCGCTCAACGGATAAAAGCTACCCCGGGGATAACAGGCTTATCTCCCCCAAGAGTCCACATCGACGGGGAGGTTTGGCACCTCGATGTCGGCTCATCGCATCCTGGGGCTGTAGTCGGTCCCAAGGGTTGGGCTGTTCGCCCATTAAAGCGGTACGCGAGCTGGGTTCAGAACGTCGTGAGACAGTTCGGTCCCTATCCGTCGCGGGCGCAGGAAATTTGAGAGGAGCTGTCCTTAGTACGAGAGGACCGGGATGGACACACCGCTGGTGTACCAGTTGTTCTGCCAAGGGCATCGCTGGGTAGCTATGTGTGGCCGGGATAAGTGCTGAAAGCATCTAAGCACGAAGCCCCCCTCAAGATGAGATTTCCCATTGCGCAAGCAAGTAAGATCCCTCAAAGACGATGAGGTAGATAGGTTCGAGGTGGAAGCGTGGCGACATGTGCAGCTGACGAATACTAATCGATCGAGGACTTAACCAAAACAAAGTACGCGAAGACTTGCACGTTCCAATGTCGTTTATCCAGTTTTGAGTGAACAAGCACTCAACTAAATAGTCCAGTGATGATGGCAAAGAGGCCACACCCGTTCCCATCCCGAACACGGCAGTTAAGCTCTTTTGCGCTGATGGTAGTTGGGGGTTTCCCCCTGTGAGAGTAAGACGTCGCTGGGCACTTAAAGAAAGTCGTTACCGATTCCGGTAACGGCTTTTTTGTGTTTGAAGAAATTAATAAAAAAGAACAGTGCAGTCTTGTGGTTTCGAAACCACGATTTCTACACGGAATTGTTATAATAGAGTCAATTAATCAATGTGAGGATGAAAGTTTATGACGCAACGACGTCCGATTGTAGATGCTTTAATTCAATTTCAAAAAAAACAGCCGATTTCTTTTCATGTACCGGGACATAAGCACGGAATCTTGTCGGGGTTACCAAAAGAGATTCAGCCCGCGCTGTCATATGATTTAACGGAATTAACAGGATTGGATGACCTTCATTATCCAGAAGGCGTGATTCAAGAAGCCCAGCTTTTATTAGCGGAGGCTTATGGGGCCAAAGAGAGTTTTTTACTAGTCAATGGTTCAACTGTAGGGAATTTAGCGATGATTCATGCGGCATGTAATGAAGGCGATGTAGTGATTGTTCAACGCAATTCTCATAAGTCGATTTTTCATGCATTAGAGCTTGCCCACGTAAGTCCTGTATATGTCGCGCCCAGGTGGGATGAATACTCCATGACAGCTGCTGCAGTGTCTCTAACAGCAATTAAAGCGGCAATTGATGCATATCCTGAGGCAAAGGCAGTCGTGCTTACCTACCCGAATTATTATGGAGTTGTTTCTGATGAACTTTCTGAAATTATCTCTTTATGCCATGAAAAAGAAATCGCGGTTTTGGTAGATGAAGCACATGGAGCTCATTTTCAGGCGGGTGCGCCGTTTCCAGTTTCAGCACTAGAGTTAGGAGCTGATGTTGTTGTGCAATCAGCCCATAAAACCTTGCCAGCTATGACTATGGGGTCATTTTTACATAGGGGCAGCAATCGTGTGAGTGGGAAAAGGATTCAAAAGTATTTACGAATGTTTCAATCGAGCAGTCCATCGTATTTAATCTTAGCTTCTTTAGATGATGCACGGGCGTATCTTCAAAGTTATTCGCCACCGGATATTCGGTCGTTTAATGAAAAGCGTGACCGTTTTTTAAGTAGTTTACGGATGATTCCACAGTTACTCGTAGTTGAATCAGATGATCCGTTAAAAATTATGTTACGCGTTTCTCACCATAGTGGCAACCAGCTAAAAGAAAAACTAGAGCAGGTTGGTATTGAAGTAGAATTAGCAGATTCTTTTCAAGTATTGCTGATTTTGCCTTTATTAAAACAGTGGCATGCGTATCCATTTGCAGAAATTCGCAGTCGTTTAAAAGAAGCGGTAGCTATGCTTGAAAGAGAAGATAGACAAGAAACAACACTGAAGGTTAAAAAGATAGATGATGTGACTGTGCCAGAGTTATCTTTTGAAGAAATTGATTTAGCCGACCAAGAATGGGTGTCTTACACACAAATTATCGGTCGCATTGCTGCAGGGATGGTAACACCTTATCCACCGGGTATTCCGTTAATTGTGGCGGGTGAAAAATGGACTTTACTTAAAGTAGAAGAATTAATGAATCATCTTGCAGCAAATGCGCAAATCCAAGGTGACCATCGTTTAGCGTCTAAGCAATTGCCCGTTCTTATGCAAGACACTCAAGTAGTAAGCAAAGTATAAAAGGGTATACTAAAGCATCAACTAGGATGAGGAGGGTTTTCATGGAGCAAGAAAAGTATGCAATCATTGATATTGGTTCGAATACCATTCGACTTGTAATTTATACACGGGACAAAAGTGGACGCTTTACTGAAAGTGAGAACGTTAAAGCAGTGGCTCGACTTCGCAGTTATTTAAACGAGGACAATGTTCTAGAGCAGGAAGGTATCGATATATTAGTGAAGACATTAAAGAGTTTTCAGGAAGTCACTCGTCATCATCAATTAAAGTCTATTAAATGCGTAGCTACTGCTGCAGTACGCCAAGCAGAAAATCAAGCTACTATTTTAACAACTGTAGAGGATGAAACCGATTTTTCTATCCGTATCTTATCGGAATACGAAGAAGCGTATTATGGATACCTCGCAGTAGTCAATTCAACACCGTTCACCAGTGGTATTACCGTGGATATTGGTGGAGGGAGTACGGAAATCACCTATTTTAAAGATCGTCAGCTTATCTACTTTTATAGTTTTCCATTTGGTGTGTTGTCTTTAAAAGAACAGTTTATCCAAGAAGATACGCCGAAAAAAGGAGAAATGCGTGAATTGCGGAGCTTTTTAAAAGAACAGTTTGATCAGTTAGAGTGGCTCGCGGATAAACGTTTGCCGTTAATTGGTATTGGAGGAAGTGCGCGAAACATGGCTCAAATTCATCAAGAGTATATTGAATATCCTTTTTCCGGTGTGCATCAATATATGATGAACAAGGACGATGTAGAGGAAGTTTATGACTTGTTGAATTCTCGAGATTTTTCAGAGCTTCAAGGATTAGAAGGTTTATCAAAAGACCGTGCCGACATCATTATCCCTGCTGTTGAAGTATTTCGTTATTTGATGGAGATGATTGATACAAAACAGTTTGCGCTCAGTAGAAAAGGCTTACGAGATGGCGTCTTTTATGAAGAGATGACAAAAAGCTTTGATTTGACCGTATTCCCCAATGTCATAGAAGAAAGCTTTCAAGAGTTAGCCATCGATTATGACATTAATTTAACTCACGCATTCCATGTGACAAATAGCGCCTTGCTCATTTCAAAAGCATTAGAAGCCATTGGTTTATTGTCTTTGGAAGAACAAGATTATAAACGCTTAAGACTGAGCAGCGCCCTTTATAATTTAGGTAGTTATATCGATTCGGAATCTAGTCATCAGCATACGTTTTATTTATTAAGCAACCGAACGATAGAAGGGTTATTGCATAAAGAACGCGTCATTATTGCATTGATGGCTTCGTTTAAAAACCGAGGGAACTTTAAACGAAATGTCGCGCTTTATGAAAAATGGTTTACTAAAGACGAGTTAGCAAAATATACCTTACTCGGAGCGATTATTAAAATGGCTTATAGTCTAAATGCGACAAAACGAGATATAGTTGAAAAGATCGAGCTCGAGCAACAAGAGGATGTGTTGGTTTTTTCGGTTCAATGTCGCGAAGACTGGAAGCCTGAGCAATACCAAGTGGAAAAACAAAAAAAACATTTGGAAAAACAACTTAAACAATCGGTGGAATTTAGGTTTTATAAATAATTAAGTGCTGAAAAAAGAGTAAAAGGTGGTGTCGGCAGTGGAAACAGGGAAAAAGAAGAACGTGGAACTCAGAAATCCAGCTTATTATAATAACCGTGAATTGAGCTGGCTGGCTTTTAACGAACGCGTTCTGCAAGAAGCACTTGATAAAAAAAATCCTTTACTGGAACGGCTGAAGTTTTTGGCGATTTTTAGTTCGAATTTAGACGAATTTTTTATGGTTCGTGTAGCTGGGTTACAAGATCAAGTAAAAGTTGGCTTTGCGAAACCTGAAAACAAAGCAGGAATGACACCAAAGCAACAGTTAAATGAAATCGCAATGAAAACTCATCAACTTGTAGACTTGCAGTACGAAGCATTACAAAATACTTTGTTACCAAAGCTTCAAAAAGAACATGTCGAGTTTGTGAAGATGAAAGACTTGGATGCTGAACAAGTAAAAGGAATGGAAGTATATTTTGAAGATTATATTTTCCCGGTACTGACGCCCATGGCGATTGATGCGTATCGAACTTTTCCGATGTTGCTCAATAAAAGCATCAACTTAGCTGTGAAATTGGAACCGGAAAAAAAACAAGACGAAGAAGGACAGAAAATCGCTATTGTTCAAGTGCCTGCAGTGTTGGAACGTTTTGTCCAAGTCGAACCAGAGAAAAACAGTCATAAATTAGTGTTACTAGAAGACGTGATTGGTTTCTTCATTCATAAGCTGTTTCATGGTTTTCAAGTCACTTCGGTTTCTGTTTTCCGGATTACACGCAACGCCGACATGACCATTCATGAAGAAGGAGCGCGCGACTTACTAAAGGAAATCGAAGAAGAGCTTCGTAAACGAAAGTGGGGAGCAGCGGTCCGTTTAGAAATTCAACAACCTGGATTTGATTTGGATATTTTGGATTATTTGACGGATGAACTAGAAGTTCATAAAAAAGATGTTTACGTAATTGAAGGGTTTTTGGATTTAACGGCATTCTTTAATTTTTATAAAAAAATGGCCCCTGTTTGGGAGCATTTAGTCTTTGAAGGAAAAGTATCTCAATTGCCAGCAGGTATGGAGACCGGCAAACAAATCTTTCAAAAAGTTAGCGAGCAAGATGTCTTTTTGCATCATCCGTATGAATCGTTTGAGCCGGTTGTCCAATTTATATCAGAAGCTGCAGATGACCGAGATGTTCTAGCGATTAAGCAGACCTTATACCGCGTTAGTGGAGATTCTCCAGTGATTAAAGCATTAAAAAGAGCAGCAGAAAACGGCAAGCAAGTTACGGTGCTCGTTGAATTAAAAGCTCGTTTTGATGAAGAAAACAATGTTCACTGGGCGAAAGAGTTAGAAAAAGCGGGTTGTCATGTTATTTATGGCATGACGCATTTGAAAACACATAGTAAGATTACGCTCGTCGTCCGCAAAAAAGAAGATAAAATCGAACGGTTTGTTCATTTAGGTACCGGTAATTACAATGATCAAACCGCAAAAGTTTATACTGATATGAGTTTATTTACATCAAAAAGGCAATTTGGAATCGATGCGACTAATTTTTTTAATTATTTGAGCGGATATACGGAAAAACCAGAATTCCATTACTTATCGGTAGCGCCTTTTACGATTCGGACCGATATTATTGAGTTGATCGATGCTGAAATTCGTTATCAGAAAAAAAATGGCAACGGCCGGATTGTTGCGAAAATGAACTCATTAACAGATAAGGTCATTATTATGAAATTATACGAAGCATCGAATGCAGGAGTAAAAGTGGAATTAATCGTTAGGGGAATTTGTTGTTTACGACCGGGCATACCAGGAGTAAGTGAAAATATTCGAGTACGAAGTATTGTTGGTAGCCTATTAGAACATAGCCGCGTCTATTTCTTTAATCAGAACGGTAAAGAAAAATTGTTTTTATCGTCAGCAGATATGATGACTAGGAACTTGAACAACCGCATCGAAATTTTATTTCCGATTATCGATGAAAAAATCAAAGACCAAGTGGAAACCATTTTGGAGTTGGGACTTATGGACAATGTTAAAGCGAGAGAGCAAGATGCTGCTGGAGTTTATGATTATGTCCCGCGTAAAGATGATGAACCCGCTTTAGACAGTCAAATGGAGTTGTTTCGTCGAGCTTATCGAGTAGCGGAAGACGAAGAATAGTGTCAACGCCACAGTTTTGGAAGTCCACTGTAAAACGAGCACCGTTTCATGTATAGTATAAAGAGTTTGAAACAGTAGATTATGATTAATTTCATGGAATAAGGTGATCAGCAAAATGAGTTATTTAATCAATCTTGAAGGTGGAGAAGGATCGGGGAAATCGACGGTTCTGAAAATGCTGGCAGAAGCATTAACGGAAAAAGGATTTTCGGTTGTTTGCACAAGAGAGCCGGGTGGCATCGACATTGCCGAACAAATCCGTGAAGTCATTTTAAACCGAGAAAATACAGCAATGGATGCGCGAACAGAAGCTTTGTTATATGCTGCTGCAAGAAGACAACATTTAGTGGAGAAAATTGTTCCTGCACTCGAAGCCGGCAGTATTGTTTTATGTGATCGATATATTGATTCGAGTCTTGCTTATCAAGGCTATGCACGAGGACTTGGAATGGAAGAGATTTTCGCGATCAATAAATTCGCTATTGATGAATACATGCCAGACTTGACGCTGTATTTTGATGTTAATCCGAAAGTCGGATTGGCGCGGATTGAAAAGGATGCAGAACGTGAAGTAAACCGTTTAGATGTAGAGTCGATGAAGTTCCATTATAAAGTAAGAGAAGGTTATCTTTTGTTGTTAAGTCAAAATCCGGAACGTATTCGCTTAGTGAATGCAGAAAATGAACTTCCGGTCGTTTTTGCAGATGCTTTGGAAACAGCTGTACGTTTTATAGAAGAACGCCAAACAACAGTAGATCCGACGTAAGTCTTTTCGCAGTATCTGTTTTTTGATTAAATGACTGGAAAGATGTGCAGTGCTTACCTTCGTTCATGTTATACTTATATAGAAGAAAGATAAAAAGGAGTGGGTGCTGATGAAACTCGTAGTAGCAGTTGTACAGGACCAAGACAGTAACCGATTATCCAATGCATTAACAAAAAATGATTTCCGGGCTACAAAGCTTGCCAGTACAGGAGGGTTTTTACGCTCAGGGAACACCACCTTTTTAATCGGAGTTGAAGATGATCTCATCCCGAAATTGATGGACTTGATTCGTGAAAACTGCCGTTCTCGTGAACAAATGGTTGCGCCAGTTTCACCAATGGGTGGTAACGCTGACTCATATATTCCTTATCCAGTGGAAGTTGAAGTAGGCGGAGCAACGATTTTTGTCTTGCCAATTGAACAATTCCATCACTTTTAATCAATAGGGATAAGTAAGTTTACCGTGATAAGTACCGCGGGGTAGCGTCCAACTAGTACCATAAACAATACCCGTGCTCCAATCGGAACACGGGATTTTTTACAAAGTCTGAAGGTGAAGTTGATGCAAAAAACAACAGATGAATTTTTGGAGATGCAACCGGTAGTTATGAAGCGACTGCAAGGGGCTTATGGAAAAGAGCGTCTAGCGCATGCTTACTTATTTGAAGGTCCTGCAGGTTCAGGGAAAAAAGAGATTACTCATTTTTTTGTTAAGCTTCTCCTATGCGAATCACCTGTTGAAAATGTTCCATGTGAAACATGTCGGAGCTGTCAATTGTATAATTCCGGCAATCATACGAATGTTATTTTTATCGAACCGGATGGTCAAAACATTAAAATTGACCAAATCCGTGAATTGATTTTCAAATTGAATAAAACGGGCTTGAATATAGGCCGTAAAATATACGTGATTGAGCAGGCAGACAAAATGAATAATTCTTCTGCTAATGCACTGTTGAAGTTTTTAGAAGAGCCAGAGTTTAATGTTACCGCTATCTTATTAACAGAACGTCTAAATGCGCTGATGAGCACAATTCGTTCCCGCTGCCAACTGGTGTCATTTCGTCCGCTATCACGTCCAAAGTTAATGGAGAAATTGATAGCGAATGGTATGACCGAATCGATGGCAGCAACCGTAAGTATGCTGACACAAAGTGAAGAAGAAGCTGTTGCATTAAGTCAAGATGAACAATTTTCACAAGCAAGAAAAACAGTTTTGAAAATGGTAGAAGTGTCTAGTGGCAATGTTCATGAAGCGCTTTTGATGCTTCAAGCCGAATGGCTGCCATTATTTAAAGAAAAAGAAGATGCCGAAAGAGGCCTAGACATGTTATTATTTGCATATCGGGACATCGCTTCGGTAAAAGCAGGTCTTGAGACTGCACGAACATATCCAGATATGGAAGAAACTTGGAAGCAGATGGCTCTCCAACGCTCCTTTACGGTATTGTCCAAGCAGTTGCAGGCTATATTACAAGCCAAACAACAATTGCCGCGCAATATGAACCGGACGCTGTTGATGGAGCAGTTAATGCTGAATCTGCAGGAGGGGTAGCAATTGTATAATGTGATAGGTGTTCGCTTCAAGAAAGCGGGTAAAATATATTATTTCGATCCAGCTGAATTAGGAATCGAAAAAGACGATTACGTCATTGTTGAAACAGCAAGAGGCGTAGAATATGGGAAAGTAGTTGTGCCAACGAAAACAGTTGGTGAAAACGATGTCGTTCTGCCTTTAAAACAAGTGGTGAGAATAGCAACTGAACGTGATCGCCAACAAGTAGAGGAAAATCGGTTAGAAGCAAGCCGTGCCTTTGAAATGGGTACCGAAAAAATTGAAGAACATCAATTGGATATGAAGCTAGTTGATGTCGAATACACGTTTGATCGCAATAAAGTGATTTTTTATTTTACAGCAGAAGGTCGTGTGGATCTCCGGAACTTGGTCAAAGACTTGGCTTCCATTTTCCGTACACGCATTGAACTGCGCCAAATCGGTGTTCGTGATGAAGCTAAAATGCTCGGTGGCATAGGTCCTTGTGGACGTATGTTGTGTTGTTCTACGTTTTTAGGTGATTTTGAACCGGTATCTATTAAAATGGCGAAAGATCAAAATCTATCGTTAAACCCTTCGAAAATCTCAGGCTTATGCGGACGATTGATGTGCTGCTTAAAATATGAGAACGATGAATATGAAACAGCGAAAAAAGAAATGCCAGATGTTGGCACACGAGTAACGACGCCAGACGGCGATGGTCGTGTTGTTGGCATGAACATTTTGGAACGAGTATTAAAAATTCGTTTATCTGAGCAAGAACAAACACTTGAATATACATTAGATGAGATAATGGGCCAAGGAACGAGAGCGTGAGGTGGTTTAAGTGAAGGAAAAAAACTTTTTAGATACAGTCATGGAATTTGAACAGCAACTTCAATCGATGCAAGAGCAATTCAGTGAATTAAAAGCCGTTGTTGCTCGGACGATGGAGGAACATCATGCATTGCAGTTAGAAAATCATCATTTGCGTTCGCGATTGGATGAATTCCATAAAGCAGTGCCAGAAGTGGCAGCGGTAGATCCGGTGAAGTTGAAAAAAGCTGTTATGGATATTGGCGAAGGCTACGATAACTTGGCGCGCTTATATCATGAAGGTTACCATGTCTGCAACGTCCATTTCGGAAGTTCTCGAAAAGGCGATGATTGTCTGTTTTGTTTATCATTCCTGAATAAACAAAACTAAAAAGTAAGATCGATAAAGAGAAAGGCTTCCGACACTCCGTGTGGCGGCAGCCTTTTGTTATGCTAGGAGTTGAACAAATGTTAGTGGATGACGAAAGATTAGATTATTTATTAGCGGAAGATTTGCGGATTATTCAAAGTCCGTCAGTGTTTTCGTTTTCTTTAGATGCTGTATTACTAGCACGTTTTGCGTATGTGCCGTTAAAACGAGGAACGATTGTGGATTTATGTACAGGAAACGGTGCAATTCCGTTGTTTTTAAGTGCACGAACGGAATCTCGCATTATCGGAGTAGAGATACAAGAAAGACTTGCTCATATGGCGCGGCGGAGCATAGCTTATAATGAGCTCGAAAAGCAGATAGAAATTATCGAAGGCGATGTTAAAGACATGCCGCAACAATTAGGGTTTGAAAAGTACGATGTCGTGACTTGTAACCCACCTTATTTCCCTGCACATGAGATGAGTGACAAAAACATTAGTGAGCACATGGCGATTGCACGTCATGAATTGCATTTAACATTGGACGAAGCCGTACAAGCTGCGAGTCAATTGCTTAAACAAGGAGGCAAAGCGGCATTTGTGCATCGTTCAGGTCGATTGATAGATTTGATTGCGGCGATGCGTGCAAACCGCTTAGAACCAAAACGAATTCGTCTCGTTTATCCAAAAGCAGGAAAAGAAGCGAACACGTTATTAATAGAAGGTATTAAAGACGGGAAACCAGATCTAAAAATATTGCCCCCGCTAATCGTTTACGGAGAAGATGGGGAATATACAGAAGAAGTACGAGAGTTATTATATGGAAATAACTAATCATTATTTTTATGTTTTGGAATGCGCCGATCAATCTTATTATGCGGGGTACACCAATGACCTTGAAAAGCGGTTAACTGCGCACAATGCAGGGAAAGGCGCAAAATATACTCGCGCTAAAGGACCGTCTAAATTAATTTATCATGAATGCTTTGAGACAAAGCAAAAAGCTATGAAAGCGGAGTATGCTTTTAAGCAATTAACCAAGCCTCAAAAAATTCGTTATATTGCTGAAGAAAAGGAGAGCGGCAAATGAAATCTCAAAAAAGTTTTCAGCACAAAGAAGCAACTTTGTATTTAGTAGCAACGCCTATTGGCAATTTAGAAGACATAACAATACGTGCGTTGCGTATTTTAAAAGAAGTAGATATGATTGCAGCGGAAGATACGCGTAACACCAAAAATCTCTGCAATTATTTTGATATACAAACCAAATTGGTTAGCTATCATGAACACAATCAAGAAAGCGGCGGCTTTAAAATCTTGTCGTATTTGGAACAAGGGAAATCGGTCGCATTAGTTAGTGACGCCGGTATGCCATGTATTTCGGATCCGGGCGAAGACATTGTGAAACGAGCAGTTGCAGAAGGCTATCCTGTGGTGCCTGTACCTGGAGCCAACGCAGCACTCAGTGCGCTAATTGCTTCTGGAATCTCGCCACAACCCTTTTTGTTTTATGGATTCCTATCGCGTAATAAAAAAGAGCGGCTTGCTGAACTCGAAGTACTTAGCCAGAAAGAAGAAACGCTAATTTTTTATGAAGCGCCTCACCGCTTAAAAGAAAGCTTGAAAAGCATGCAAAAAGCAGTAGGCGATGATCGGAAGATTGTGTTAGCGCGAGAAGTAACCAAAAAATTCGAAGAGTTTATTAGAGGAACTGTAGGCGAAGCCGTTGAATGGGCCGACGAAAATGAAATTCGCGGAGAATTTTGCTTAGTTCTAGAAGGAAATGCGGATCCTGAACTGATAGAAAACGTGAAGTGGTGGGAAACGTTATCGATTGAAGAACATGTCAATCAGTTAATGGAAACTAAAAACTTAACGTCGAAAGAAGCGATCAAAGAAGCAGCCATCGAACGGCAGCTATCAAAAAGAGATGTCTATCAAGCGTACCATACGTAAGAAAAGCGCAAGCACCCGTGTAGCTCTGCTGGGCGTAAGACGGTCTGGCGAAGTGGCGTTTTTTCAGCCACACAGCCAGAGTAGCTTACGACCCAAAGAGCTGGCTACTGGAGTCTAGACAAGAAGAAAAGCGCAAGTAGCCATGTAGATTCGACGGGCATAAGCAGCGTTCTTTGTTGCACAGTTGACGTGGCTTATGACCCGAGAATCTGGCTACTGGAGTCTAGACAAAGAAAAGCGCAAGTAGCCATGTAGATTCGACAGATGTAGGAAAAGTAAGCATAAAAAAACCGGATGCACGGGCATCCGGTTTTTTTAATTATCTCTTTAAGTTGTTTTGAATTTCTTTTACTAACATTTCTGCGCCTTCAGAGCTTAAGATCAGTTTACCGCCAACTAATTTCATGTTTTCGTCTGATACTTCGCCTGTAACTGCACATGTCATGTTTGGTAAATATTTCTTCAAGATAATTTTATCGTCGTCCACATAAATTTCCAATGCGTCTTTCTCAGCGATTCCTAAAGTACGGCGCAATTCGATTGGAATTACCACACGTCCTAACTCATCTACTTTACGAACAATACCTGTTGATTTCATAATTATAGTCCTCCTTATAAGTTTATCGGATGTATTCGTCAAAATTCGACATTTTCCACTTCCTGTAATAAATCATACCAAGTACTGTCAATTTGGTCAATAAAAAACTATCGAAAATATAATAAAATTTAATATTAAGTGATAATTTCGCGAGATTCACTATAAAAGATGTCATAAATTCGACAAAATGTCGAATGAGATTGTAATGTAATGCTAAAGACTACAAGCTATATTACCTATTTAAGGGGATTGTTGGAATTGAAAGATTGTACAAAATTGTGGACTTGGTTAAAATAAGGACTATACAAAAAAACTGGAGGAATTTTTCGTGACTGCTAACAACAAGACATTTTATTTAACTACACCAATTTATTACCCAAGCGGAAAATTCCATATTGGAACGGCTTATACAACAGTCGCTTCGGATGCAATGGCCCGCTATAAGCGCTTACGTGGATTTGATGTTCGGTTTTTGACTGGCATGGACGAGCATGGCCAAAAAATAGAAGAAAAAGCAAATGAAGCAGGAAAAGCACCACAGGAGTTTGTGGATGAAATGGCTGCAGCTGCCAAACAAGTTTGGTCGGTTATGGACATTACTTATGACGATTTTATCCGGACAACAGAAGAACGTCATAAAGAAGGTGTCGAACGGATTTTTAAAACTTTCCTCGACAATGGCGATATTTACAAAGGGGAGTACGAAGGTTGGTATTGTACACCTTGTGAATCCTTTTTCACTGAAAACCAATTGGAAAATGGCAATTGTCCAGACTGTGGACGCCCGGTTCAAAAAGTAAAAGAAGAGTCGTATTTCTTTAATATGAAAAAATACGCAGCACGTCTTCTTGAATACTATGAAAATAATGTCGAATTTATTGAACCAGAATCACGTAAAAATGAAATGATAAATAACTTTATCAAACCGGGATTAGAAGATTTATCGGTTTCACGAACTTCTTTTGACTGGGGAATTCCAGTTCCTGGAGATCCGAAGCATGTAATCTATGTATGGGTTGATGCTTTGTCGAATTACATCACTTCACTAGGTTACGGTTCAGAAGATGATAGCTTGTTTAACAAATACTGGCCAGCAGATATTCATGTAGTCGGTAAAGATATCGTTCGCTTCCATACTATCTATTGGCCAATTTTCTTAATGGCTTTAGATTTACCATTGCCGAAAAAAGTTTTTGCACACGGCTTTATTATGATGAAAGATGGCAAAATGTCGAAATCTAAAGGCAATGTCGTGTATCCAGAAATGCTTGTTGAGCGCTATGGTTTAGATGCAACACGTTATTTCTTGTTACGCGAACTACCATTTGGTTCAGATGGTGTCTTTTCGCCAGAATCGTTTATTGAACGAACAAATTTTGATTTAGCAAACGACCTCGGCAATTTATTGAATCGTACTGTATCCATGATTAATAAATATTGTGAGGGGACTATTCCACAAATCAATGGATTGCAAACAGAGTTTGATGCACCACTGCAACAAGTAGCTGCACAAACGGTGAAAGCGTACGAACAGCATATGGAAAAAATGCAGTTTAGTATTGTATTAAGTGAAGTGTGGACGTTGATTTCTAGAACAAATAAATACATTGATGAAACGCAGCCATGGGTATTAGCAAAAGATGAAAATGCAAAAGAGCAATTGGATTCTGTTATGGCTCACTTAGCAGAAAGTCTACGAATGACTGCAGTTATGTTGCAGCCGTTCTTACCAAATGCACCCAAACAAATTATTGAACAACTTGGGTTAACAGAAGAGTTTTTATCGTGGGACACATTACAAGATTTCGCTAAAATTTCTGCCGGCACGCAAGTTGTGTCGAAAGGGACGCCAATTTTCCCGCGCCTTGAAGTAGAACCGGAAGTAGCATATATTCGCGATCAAATGCGCGGTTCCGTAGTGCCAGTTGTGGAAGAACCAGAAGTTATGGAAGTTCCGGATGTTCCGGAAATTGATCTTGAAGATTTTGCGAAAGTGGATTTGCGCGTAGCTACAGTGTTGGAGTGCGAAGCTGTACCAAAAACTTCAAAGCTATTAAAATTACAGCTAGATATGGGTTATGAAAAACGACAAGTGGTTTCAGGGATTGCTGAACACTACAAACCGGCTGATTTAGTTGGTAAAAAAGTTGTCGTAGTTGCAAACTTAAAACCAGTAAAATTGCGCGGTGAGTTATCTGAAGGAATGGTCTTAGCTGGTGAAAAAGACGGATACTTAACGTTAGCATCAGTGGCTGAGAAGCTCCCAAATGGCTCGAAAATAAAATAAAAAATACTGGAAAAGAACTGTTTTGACCCACTTACATTAGTGGGTCTTTTTTTGTTTTCTTAGGATAGATTGCCCAATATTACAGGGGAATAAACAATAATGACGCAGAATTAACATGTTTTGTTACCTAATTGTAATGTTGCTGTGAAGAAAGATACAGGTAGAACCATTACAATAAAGCTTAATGTGAGGAGAATGATTGATGTTTATCGATACCCATGTACATTTAAATGCAGATCAATACGATGAGGACGTAGTAGAAGTCATCGAGCGCGCACGAGAAAACCATGTGGAGAAGATGGTAGTCATCGGCTTCGACCGAAAAACGATCGAACGTGCCATAGAGTTGGCCGAAAGCTACGAATTTATCTTCGCAGTAGTTGGTTGGCATCCAGTAGATGCCATCGATTGTACTGATGAAGACTTAAAATGGATTGAAGAACTTGCAGCACACCCTAAAGTGGTTGGAATCGGAGAAACCGGTTTAGACTACCACTGGGACAAATCACCAAAAGAAGTACAACAGGAAATCTTCCGTAAGCAAATCCGGTTGGCTAAAAAAGTAAAACTGCCACTTATTATTCATAACCGGGAAGCAACTGCAGATGTCTTGGAAATTCTTAAAGAAGAAAACGCAAAAGAAGTAGGCGGTGTTATGCATTGCTTTAGTGGCAGTGTAGAGACAGCCCATCAAAGCATAGAAATGAACTTCATGATTTCACTTGGTGGTCCGGTAACATTCAAAAATGCCAAAAAGCCAAAAGAAGTTGCTGAAGCGATCTCGCTCGAGTATTTGATGATTGAAACAGATGCTCCATATTTAGCGCCGCACCCATATCGCGGTAAACGAAATGAACCTTCTTATGTTCCATTAGTAGCGCAAGAAATTGCGCGGTTAAAAGACATCTCAATCGAAACTGTTGCAAAAGCAACTACTGAGAACGCTGAAAAGTTTTATAAATTTTCTCAAAAAAAGTGAAATTAAGAAATTTGTATTCGTTGACAGGGCAAATGTGAGCCCATATAATCACTCAAGTGAAAGAGGAGGAATTATTTTTGACAAATCAAACAAATAGTGCCAATTCGACAAAATCATTTAAAGGGAAATCGTTAGCGGTAACAATCGCGACTGTATTGTTGTTCGCAGCGGTTTTAACTTTCGCTATATATGAAGGAACGAAAAATACAGTAACTGTAACAGCCAATGGAGAACAAGAACAGGTAAGAACGCATGCAGAGACAGTAGGTGCCTTTTTAGAAGAACAAGACATCAAACCTGGAGAGCATGATTTTGTAAGCCATTCTTCAGAAACAGCAATTAACGAAGATATGACATTGGAATGGGATGCAGCAGAACAATATGCTGTAACCGTTGATGGAGAAGCGACTTCAGCTTGGACCACTAAAAATACCGTGTCAGAAATTTTAGCAACAGCGAATATTGAACTAACGAAACACGATAAAGTAACACCAGCATTAGACGCACAAGTAGATGAGAATACAAAAATCTCAGTCGAAAAAGCATATGAAGTTACGATTCAAGACGGTCTTGAAGAAAAGAAAGTATGGTCTACTTCAAAGACAGTCGCTAATTTCTTAAAAGAAAACAAAATTACTTTAGGTAAACTTGATCGCGTTGAAACTGAAATGGATGCATTGGTCTTACCAAATTCTCAAGTCAAAGTAGTTCGCGTTGAAAAGCTTACTGATGTAGTCGAGGATTCTGTAAAGTACGCAGTAGAAACCAAAAAAGACGAAACGCTTCTTAAAGGTAGCGAAAAAGTAGTTCAAAAAGGTCAAAATGGCTTAGTTGAAAAAACGTATGAAATTGTAAAAGAAAACGGTAAAGAAGTAAAACGTAATCTTAAAAACGAAAAAATTGTTAAAGAACCAACAAAACAAGTAACAGCAGTGGGGACAAAAACGGTTGTCGCTAGCGTTTCGCGTGGAGCTCAAAAAGAAACTATTAAAACCGCTTCAACTGAAAAAGCTGCAACACCGACAGCAGCAGTTACTACAGCTAAAGCAACTCCAAAAGCAACGCCAGTTAAAGCAACACCTGCAGCAGCAGAACCAGAACCAACTGGCGGAAAAGAGTTTTACGTATCTGCAACAGCCTATACAGCAAGCTGCACAGGATGTTCAGGAATTACAGCTACAGGCATTAACTTGAAAACAAACCCTGGCCTTAAAGTAATTGCAGTAGACCCTAGTGTTATTCCGTTAGGCTCTAAAGTATGGGTTGAAGGATACGGCAATGCGATTGCAGGCGATACTGGCGGAGCAATCAAAGGAAATAAAATTGATTTATTCATGGCAAACAGATCAGATGCTTTGTCATTTGGACGGAAACAAGTGAAAGTTAGAATTTTAAACTAATCTATTGTTAATCCAACTGCAGGCTTTCCTGGGATATTTCCCGGGAAAGCTTTTTACATGTCTATCTGTAAACAGGTAGAATAAACAAGAAGCTTGAAAAGAGGAATTTGATAAATGAAGATAACTGAAATTATTGTAGTTGAAGGAAAAGATGATACAGTCGCAATTAAACGAGCAGTTACTGCAGATACCATTGAAACAAACGGTTCAGCCATTACAGCAGAAACACTCGCGAGAATCGCACATGCGCAGGAAAAACGAGGAGTTATTGTTTTTACGGATCCGGATTATCCTGGACGACGTATTCGTGCTATTATTGAAGAACATGTGCCACAGGCAAAACACGCATTTTTGGCGAAAGAAAAAACGATTGCTAAAAATGGCAAAGGCTTAGGGATTGAACATGCCCGTGATGAAGATATCCGTGAAGCGTTAGAAGCGGTTTATACGCCGTTAAAGCAAGACCGTGCGATCGAAATTACAATGGAAGATTTAATCGACGCAGGACTTGTCGCTCATCCACAGGCAAAACAGCGTCGTATTGCAATTGGCAACGAGTTGCAAATCGGTTATACAAACGGCAAACAACTTCAGAAGCGGCTTCATATGTTTGGTATTTCCAAAGACCAGTTTATTAAAACGGTACAAGCGTTAACTCAGGAGGAAAATTAATGACTAAAGATATTGCAACACCGATCCGTACTCAACAAATCATGACGAAATATAATTTGAAAGTAAAAAAAAGCTTAGGACAAAACTTTTTAATCGATCCTAATATTTTGCGTAAAATTGTTGGTCAAGCAAACTTAACAAAAAAATCAGCGGCAATTGAAATTGGTCCAGGTATCGGTGCGTTAACCGAGCATTTAGCGAGAGAAGCTGGAAAAGTGCTAGCTTTCGAAATCGATCAGCGTTTATTGCCAGTACTTGCTGATACGCTATCTCCATATGACAATATTTCCATTATTCATTCTGATATTTTAAAAGCGGATGTCCAAGCGGCCATTGATAGCGAATTAGCGGGATACGACGATATTGTGGTCGTGGCCAACTTACCTTATTACGTGACAACCCCGATTATCTTAAAGTTGTTACTAGAAAAACTACCGATTCGTGGCATGGTCGTAATGTTGCAAAAAGAGGTGGCTGAACGCATTACAGCTAAACCTGGAACCAAAGCCTACGGATCACTATCAATCGCTATTCAGTACTATACACAGGCTGAAATGGCGTTAACTGTTCCGAAGTCCGTTTTCTTGCCTCAACCCAATGTTGATTCAGCGGTTATTCGCATGACGAAACGTGATGTGCCAGAAGTCGAAGTAATTGATGAAGACTTCTTCTTTACTGTTACGAGAGGGTCGTTTGTTCAACGAAGAAAAACTATATTAAACAACCTTCAAGTGGCAATGCCTTTAGGAAAAGAGAAAAAAGAATTCATCTTAAAAGCTTTGGAAGAAGCAGAAATCGATCCGACAAGACGTGGCGAAACATTAACTATTAAAGAATTTGGTTTATTATCGGATAAATTATACGCTTATTTTCAGTGATATCGGCATTCTGTTACAAAATCGGCACAACTTGTTTCGAGTTAAAGAAATTTCGAATAAATAAATATTGACAGCAACAGAGTGTCGCTGATAAAATTAGAAATTTACTTGACTATTCCATCAAATTATGGTAAAATTTTATCCATAGTGAGGTGTAGACAAAATGCCCAAAACTTTGGCGGATATTAAAAAGTCGTTAGACCTACATTTAGGAAAACGATTGCTTTTGAAGGCAAACGGAGGTCGCAAGAAAACGGTTGAACGTGCCGGAATCCTGCGCGAAACATATCACTCCGTGTTCGTGATTGAGTTAGATCAAGAAGAGCATGCATTTGAACGCGTGTCTTACAGCTACGCAGACATCTTAACTGAAGCAGTAGAAATTACTGTGTACGAAGGAACCGAAGATGCACTTGTTGTGAAATAATCGAACTACATTTATAAGATACTCCAAAACTTGCTCCTGCTGATCTAAGCGGAATGCGAGTTTTTTTGTTTCTATCACCACTTTACTGTCCATTACTCCGCGTTATGTTAAAATAGTCTTCATCAGAATATAAAAGGAGGCAGTGGGATGCTCTACGTGAAAGCGCCTGCCAAGATTAATTTAACATTAGATGTTTTATATAAACGTCCAGATAACTATCATGAGATTGAAATGATTATGACCACGGTGGATTTGTCGGATCGCATAGGATTGATGGGAACAGCAAAAGGCATACATATTCAGTCTGCAGATCGCTTCGTGCCAAATGATTTCCGCAACCTTGCTTATCAGGCAGCAAAATTGATTAAAGACACTTTTAATATTAAAACTGGCGTTATCATCTCGCTTGATAAAAAAATTCCGGTTGCAGCAGGTTTGGCCGGAGGAAGTAGCGATGCTGCTGCTACATTAAAAGGATTAAATAAACTTTGGCAATTAAACTTGTCACTTGATGAACTAGCTGAACTAGGTGCTAAAATCGGTTCGGATGTTTCTTTTTGTGTATACGGGGGCACGGCTCTTGCAAAAGGACGCGGAGAAATTATCCAACAATTGCCGACACCACCAAATTGTTGGGTCATCTTAGCAAAACCAACGATTGGCGTTTCTACAGCCGATGTTTACGGCGCATTCGATGTAGCAACAGCTCAGCATCCAAATACTCAAGCAATGATTCAAGCGCTTGAGGATGGCGATTACGATGCGATGTGCGCCAACCTTGGCAATGCACTCGAAAGCGTTACGTTAAATTTGTATCCAGAAGTAGCGCATATTAAAGATCAGATGAAGAAATTCGGAGCGGACGCGGTATTAATGAGCGGTAGTGGACCGACCGTTTTCGGGTTGGTCTACCAAGAAGCGCGTATTCCGCGTATATATAATGGCTTGCGTGGCTTTTGTTCGGAAGTTTATGCAGTACGGTTGATTGGTGAACGAGAGCCTCTTGCTTAAATACGGACATTTATGGTAAGTTTTCTATAAATCATTCGTGTTTAGGAGAGGGTAGTTTTGAAGTGGAAGCGCAGTGAACGGCTTGTTGATATGACACATTTTTTATTAGATCATCCACATAAATTGATTTCGCTGACTTATTTCTCGGAGCTGTATCAATCCGCTAAGTCATCCATCAGTGAAGATTTAGGGATTGTTAAAGAAACGTTCGAAGAAAAAGGAATTGGTTTATTGATGACAGTTCCAGGAGCAGCTGGTGGCGTTAAATATGTTCCGAAGCTCCAAACTGGTGAAATCAAAACCGTGATAGCTGATTTGATGGAAGAGTTAAGCCATTCAGATCGACTATTGCCAGGTGGCTATTTATACATGACAGATGTACTTGGCAATCCAGAAATGATGAACCGGGTTGGTAAAGTATTTGCGACAGCGTTTGCAAAAGAAAAAATTGATGTCATCATGACGGTAGCGACAAAAGGCATCCCAATTGCTCACGCTATTGCACGTCATTTGAATGTACCGGTCGTTATTGTTCGTCGTGATAGCAAAGTCACTGAAGGCTCTACAGTCAGTATCAACTATGTATCGGGATCATCTAGACGGATCCAGACAATGGTGTTGTCAAAACGTAGCATGAAGAGCGGACAGCGCGTTCTAATTACAGATGACTTTATGAAGGTCGGCGGAACGATGAATGGCATGAAAAACTTACTTGAAGAGTTTGAATGCACATTAGCGGGTGTTGCTGTACTTGTTGAAGCCGAGCATTCAGATGAACGTCTTGTCGAGAAGTATTTGTCTCTCGTCAAATTACACGAAGTCAGTGAAAAAGAACGGACCATCGCTTTAGAAGAAGGAAATTACTTTGAAAACGGGGGAATTTAAATGAATTACGTAGCGACAGATAAAGCGGCAGCTGCAATCGGACCATATTCACAAGGGGTTGTATCAGGAGGGCTTTTGTATAGCTCGGGTCAAATTCCATTAACAGCAACCGGTGAATTGGTTGACGGATCTATTGCTGACCAAACACATCAAGTATTTTCAAACTTAAAAGCGGTGCTTGCAGAAGCAGGCTCAACTCTAAACGATGTTATTAAAACTACAGTGTTCATTAAAGATATGAACGATTTTGCTGCTTTAAACGAGATTTACGCTAGTTATTTTGGGAATCATAAACCAGCGCGTTCGACAGTAGAAGTAGCCCGGTTGCCAAAAGATGTAAAAGTAGAAATCGAAGTTATTGCAAAAGTGACCGAGTAAAATGAATTAAGCAAGAAATTAGAGCCCCTCATAAGTTTATGAGGGGCTCTAAAAGTCTGTTGAAGAATTATTAACCTAGGTTTTCCGCAGCTTACCGTTCGCTTTCCGCGGGCTCGCGCCAAAGTCTCCTCGTTCACTTCGTTACCTGCGGAGTCTCGGCCGTCTCGCTTATCCGCAGGAGTCGAACGGACACTTCTCCAAACTAATTAGTAAATTCTAGCTTTTTGGAATAGAGGAAAATAAAGATAGGATAGACATGTTTTTGAACCGGCTAGCAGGCTAACTCATAATTTTATGAGTTAGCCTGCTTTTTTCTTCTATTATTACTCTTATTTTCTTTATTGAGTAAATTTTCTAATAAGTTTTGTTATTTATGAAGGAGAATAGTCCTTTATAGCGAATAACCATAATTAGGGTTTAAAACAGCAGCTGAGAGGAGGGGGAACTAGAGAATGGAAGTAACAGATGTGAGACTACGCCGTGTACAAACCGATGGTCGAATGAGAGCAATCGCCTCCATCACGCTGGATGACGAATTTGTGATTCATGACATTCGGGTTATTGATGGAAACGACGGCTTATTTGTAGCAATGCCGAGCAAAAGAACACCAGATGGAGAATTTCGAGATATTGCCCATCCTATTAATTCTAGCGCACGCACGAAGCTACAAGAAGCTGTCTTAACTGCATATGAGCAAAGTGAAAGCGAATCGGTCTTAGAAAATGCCGGCGTTTAATGGAGCTGAAACGAGGAGCCTTCTATTGTTAAAATAGGCTCTTTTTTTATTTGCCTTTTTTGTCATGGGATTGTCATGCCTTGGAACCTTGAAAAATCAAGGTTTTTCCGCTATAGTCAATAAGGAAAAGCGAATTTTTAAGTTGACATAGCCAGGTTAACATGGGCCTAATCAATTGAATAGAATAAATCCATGAGTAGAACTGATAAAAAGGGTTCTGATCAAATTAGGAGTGGAGGGATAACAGATGGCAAATACATATGCAGTAATTTTAGCAGCCGGCCAAGGAACGCGCATGAAATCAAAATTGTACAAGGTACTTCATCCGGTTTGTGGCATGCCAATGGTGGAACATGTAACAAGCAATGTCGAACAACTCGGTGTTGAAAAAATCGTTACAGTTGTCGGCCACGGTGCTGAAAAAGTTCAACAGCAGCTAGGAGAGAAAAGTGAGTACGCGTTACAAGCAGAGCAGCTTGGAACGGCTCATGCGGTACAGCAAACAGCTTCATTGATCGAAGGTTTGACGGGGACAACGTTAGTTGTTTGTGGCGACACACCATTAATCCGTCCTGAAACGATGCAAGCCTTGCTTGACCAGCATTCTGAAACAGGAGCAAAAGCAACAATTTTAACAGCAATTGCCGACAACCCAACAGGTTATGGGCGAATTCTTCGCAACAGTAACGGCATTGTTGAAAAAATCGTTGAGCAAAAAGATGCTTCTCCAGAAGAACAACAAGTAAAAGAAATTAATACAGGAACCTATTGCTTTGACAACGAAGCGTTGTTTAGAGCGTTAAAATTGGTTTCTAATGATAACGTCCAAGGCGAATATTACTTGCCAGATGTTATTGAAATTCTTCAAAAGCAAGGTGAAATCGTAGCCGCTTATGCAACAGACAGCTTTGATGAAACACTGGGAGTCAATGACCGAGTTGCCTTAAGCCAAGCTGAGAGCATTATGCGCAAACGAATTGCTGAAAAACATATGAGAGCTGGAGTATCGATTATTGACCCGGCAACTGCTTATATTAGTGCACAAGCTGAAATCGGAGCGGATACCATCATTCATCCGAACGTAACAATTGCAGGAGATACAAAAATCGGTGAAGATTGTATTATTTCTTCAAACAGTCAGATTGTCAATAGTGTGATTGGCGACCGTACAACAATCCGCAGTTCAGAAGTTTACGACAGCAGCATTGGTACGGATACAGCTGTAGGACCATTTGCGCACGTTCGTCCGCAATCAGCTTTAGGTAACGATGTGAAAATCGGTAACTTTGTCGAAGTGAAAAAAGCCGAAATCGGCAACGATAGCAAAGTTTCTCATTTAAGCTATATTGGCGATGCAACTGTTGGCACGGGTGTTAATATTGGCTGCGGAACCATCACTGTAAATTATGATGGCAAAAATAAATTCCAAACCATTATTGAAGATGATACGTTCATCGGCTGTAATTCAAATTTGATTGCACCGGTTACTGTAGGCAAAGGATCATATGTTGCCGCAGGATCTACAATTTCCAAAAATGTACCTGAGGATTCATTGGCGATTGCTCGTTCGCGCCAGGAAAATAAAGAAGGCTATGCAAGTAAATTAAACAGGAAAAAATAGGAGGGTTCACACCTAATGGGCTATCAAAATGCAAACTCGAAATTGAAAATCTTTTCATTGAATTCGAACCAAGAGCTAGCGGAGGAAATTTCTGAACACGCAGGTATTCCACTTGGAAAAAGTTCAGTAACACATTTCAGCGATGGTGAAATCCAAATTAATATTGAAGAAAGTATTCGTGGCTATGATGTATTTATCGTACAATCGACTTCTCAGCCGGTTAACGAAAACTTGATGGAACTATTAATTATGATTGACGCTGTTAAACGTGCTTCTGCCCGTACAGTCAATGTCGTAATGCCTTACTATGGTTATGCACGACAAGATCGTAAAGCCCGTTCACGTGAACCGATTACAGCGAAGTTAGTAGCGAACTTATTGGAAACTGCAGGAGCAACTCGTGTCATCGTACTTGATTTGCATGCTCCTCAAATTCAAGGGTTCTTCGATATTTTGATTGACCACTTGGTAGCTGTACCATTGCTTTCTGATTATTTCCTGAATGAAAGTGGCGTTGACCTTGAAAATGTCATCATCGTTTCACCAGACCACGGCGGAGTTACACGCGCACGTAAGATGGCGGATCGTTTGAAAGCACCAATTGCCATTATCGACAAACGTCGCCCAAAACCAAACGTTGCTGAAGTGATGAACATTGTTGGTAACGTAGAAGGTAAAACGGCGATTATTATTGATGACATCATTGATACAGCAGGAACAATTTCCATTGCTGCGAGTGCATTAATCGAAAGCGGTGCGAAAGAAGTCTTTGCATGCTGTACACATCCAGTCCTTTCTGGCCCAGCTGTACAACGTATTAATGATTCGGTTATCAAAGAATTGATCATCACAAATTCAATTGCATTGCCTGAAGAAAAGAAATCTCCTAAAATCAAGCAGTTATCTGTAGCTCGTTTATTGGCTGAGACAATTGTTCGTGTTCACGAACAAAAATCTGTCAGCACTTTGTTTGATTGATCATTTGTAACACCTTTCGATGCTCTATGTTTCATTAAGACGCGACACGGGTATGTATTAAGTATGTACTTATCGTGAACATGTACTTTAATATAACTGGAGGCTGAAATCAATGGTAAAAATGACCGCGCAAAAAAGAGAAAGCAGCAATAAGAATTCTTCATTAACGGAACTTCGTTCACAAGGCAATGTGCCAGGCGTAGTTTATGGTTTTAAAACAGAAACAACACCAGTTACTGTAACTGAAATCGATCTGATTAAAACTTTACGTGAGTCTGGACGTAACGGCGTCATCAAATTAGAAATTGACGGTACGACTAAAAACGTCGTATTGAGCGATTATCAAATGGATGCCTTAAAAGGTAGCTTTAAACACGTCGACTTTTTAGCAATCAATATGTCTGATGAGCTAGAAGTAGCTGCAGCTGTTCACTTAACTGGTGAATCAGCAGGTGAAAAAGAAGGTGGCTTTATCACTCAGCCTAACCGCGAAGTAAATATCCGCGTAAAACCATCTGATATTCCGGATGCACTAGAAGTAGACATCTCGAAATTAGAAATTGGCGATACAATCACAGTTGGTGATATTCGTGGAACGGTCTCTTATGAGATCCTTGACGAAGACGACTTTATCCTTGTTTCTGCAACTGCTCCTCGTACACAAGATGAAATCGACGAACTTGATGCGGGAACTGATGAAAATGCAGAACCAGAAGTGGTTGGTAGCGAAGATTCTAAAGAAGAAGATAAAGACGCATAAATACAAATGGGAAATAGGGACTGTCGAGAGACAGTCCCTATTTTTACGTTGTATGAAAAGCTGCACATGCTTTTTTTCTAAACTAATTATGATAAAATAAAACACAGCGATAAAGCAAAGGAAGATGGATATGAAACTGATTATCGGTCTGGGCAATCCAGGCAAAGCCTATGAAGATACGCGCCATAACATCGGCTTTAAAGTAATCGATTACTTAGCGAGTCAATGGAATGCGCCGTTAACACAATCTAAATTTAAAGGTATGTATTCAGTGAGTCATCGACCTGAAGGCAAAGTGATGTTGTTAAAGCCATTAACGTACATGAACTTGTCTGGTGAGAGTGTCGGTGCATTAATGGATTACTATAATATTGACTTAAAAGACATTATCGTCATTTACGATGACTTGGATTTGCCAACGGGGCAATTAAGATTGCGTCAAAAAGGTAGTGCGGGTGGTCATAATGGCATAAAGTCATTAATCCAGCATTTAGGGAATCTAGAATTTAATCGTTTGCGCATTGGGATTAGCCGTCCGCCGGCAGGTATGAAAGTACCGGATTACGTATTGCAGCGATTTTCGAAAGAAGAAATTCCAGAAATGACCGCGGCGATTAAAAAAAGTGCAGCTGCTTGTGAAACATGGTTGTCAAAACCTTATGTAGAAGTTATGAATGAATTTAATGGAATTTAACCGCTTTGACGCATTTGGCGTTCAGAGCTTTTTTCTGTTTTTTGTATTTTGTTGAGAGGAGGAAGTTGGATGAACCACATTTTACAGATTTTTTCAGAGGATACTCAGACACAACGATTTGTAGAAGATTTAAAACAAGGAAATGATCATCAATTGATTTCTGGTTTATCTGGCAGCGCACGACCAATTTTTTATCAAACCATCTGGTCGGAACTAGAAGAGCCTTTACTAATTGTGACACCCAACTTATTGCATGCGCAACGTGTATATGATGATTTGGTCCGACTCATGGGGGAACAACAAGTTCATCTTTATCCGGCAGAAGAATTAATCGCAGCAGAAGTGTCTTTTTCAGGTCCCGAATTGCGTGCTCACAGAATCGATACACTCGATCATATGAAGAGTGTTGGTAAAGGCATTTACATCACGCCAGTTGCAGGGATGCGCAAGTTATTGCCGACAAAAGAGCAGTGGGATTACGCCAATTTACGAATTGCAGAAGGTGAAGAACTCGATACAAACAAATGGCTGTTAAAGTTAGTAGCAATGGGGTACTCTCGGACGCCAATGGTAACTACTCCCGGTGAATTTGCGCTTCGTGGAGGCATTTTAGATATTTATCCACTGAATTTTGAACACCCAGTGCGCATCGAATTATTCGATACAGAAGTGGATTCATTACGCCTATTTTCAGCGGAAGATCAACGTTCGCTCGAAAAAGTCCAATCGCTTTGTATTTTGCCAGCCAGTGAATTGGTGCTATCACCCGACCAACGAATTCAATTAGCAGAAAAACTAGAAGTTCAACTTGCTTCTAGTTTGAAAAAAATAAAAGCTGACGATACGAAAGCCTTATTGCTGCAACATATTCAGCATGATATTGACTTATTGAAACAAGGAGAAACTCCAGAGCAATTGGCGAAATATGCTTCATTGATTGAGACGCAATCGGCATTTTTGGGTGATTATTTCCCGGGGAATGGACTCGTCTTTTTTGATGAGCTTGGTCGTATTCAAGAAATGACGGATACTTTAGAGCGTGAGGAAGGCGATTGGATCGTGTCGCTTCTTGAAGAAGGAAAGTTTCTTCACGATATCCCGTTGACTTATACGTTCCGTGAAATGATGTCGAAGTTGCAACAAAAAGTGACGTTTTTATCTTTATTCGTTCGGACATTCCCGATGGTATCCATCAAGAAATCATTGGCTTTTTCATGCAAGCCGATGCAATCATTCCATGGGCAAATGCATTTGTTAAAAGCAGAAATGGAGCGCTGGACATTAGGCAAGTCGCAAATCTTCATCGTGGCAGCGGGAGATGAGCGCCTAGAGAAAGTACGTTCCGTGCTAGCAGATTACGATATGGAAGCTGCTATTGCCACTCCTTCTACTGAAATTCAAGGCGGTCAAATCTATTTAGTTGATGGAGAATTATCAACAGGCTTTGAAATGCCGTTGCAACGTTTAACGGTCATCACAGACTCCGAATTGTTTAAGCAGCAGCCCAAAAAGAAAACGCGTGCACAAAAACTAACGAATGCTGAGCGCATCAAGAGCTACTCGGAGATTAAGCCAGGTGACTATATTGTTCATATTCACCACGGGATCGGCCGCTTTGTAGGCATTGAAACGCTCGAAAGTGGAGGCGTTCATAAAGATTATTTGCATATCGTTTATAAAGCCGACGATAAATTATTCGTACCAGTCGACAAAATTGATTTGATTCAAAAATACATTGCCTCTGAAGAAAAAGAACCAAAACTGCATAAAATGGGCGGAGCAGAATGGAAGAAAACGCGTACAAAAGTGTCAGCCGCCGTTCAAGACATTGCAGATGACTTGATCAAACTATATGCAGAACGCGAAGCATTGAGAGGGTTTGCTTTTTCCGAAGAGCAAGACATGCAACGCCAATTTGAAGCCGAGTTTCCGTATGAAGAAACGGTCGATCAATTGCGTTCTATCAATGAAGTGAAACGTGATATGGAAAATGAGCGACCGATGGATCGCCTCATATGCGGGGACGTGGGTTATGGGAAAACAGAAGTAGCCATTCGTGCAGGATTTAAAGCAGTACTCGACGGCAAACAAGTGGCGTTTCTTGTACCGACAACGATTTTGGCACAGCAACACTTTGAAACGATGAGTGAACGATTTAAAGATTATCCGATTACGGTCGGGTTGATGAGTCGCTTCCGTTCAAAAAAACAACAAACAGAAACCGTTAAAGGTTTAAAAAATGGGTCAGTCGATATTGTGGTAGGAACGCATCGTATTTTATCAAAAGACATGCAATATAAAGACCTTGGCTTATTGATCATTGATGAAGAGCAACGTTTTGGTGTGACGCATAAAGAAAAAATCAAACAAATGAAAACCAATGTCGATGTTTTAACGCTTACCGCAACACCAATTCCACGGACGCTACATATGTCGATGATTGGTGTACGCGATTTGTCAGTGATCGAAACGCCACCAGCCAACCGCTTTCCTGTGCAAAGTTATGTGATGGAACATAACGGGGCACTCGTTCGCGAAGCAATTGAACGCGAAATGGCACGTGGGGGCCAAGTGTTTTATTTGTATAATCGTGTAGATGATATGACACGGAAAGTAGAAGAAATTCAACAATTGGTACCGGAAGCGCGAGTTGGTTATGCGCACGGACAAATGAGTGAAACGGAACTCGAATCGGTCATTTTGAGTTTCCTAGATGGCGATTACGATGTCTTGGTGACAACGACGATTATCGAAACTGGCATTGATATTCCAAACGTTAATACATTAATCGTCTATAATGCTGATCGCATGGGCTTGTCCCAGCTGTATCAATTGCGTGGACGTGTCGGGCGTTCAAGTCGTGTCGCGTATGCGTACTTTATGTATCAGCGCGACAAAGTGTTAACCGATGTTGCAGAGAAGCGATTGATGGCCATTAAAGAATTTACGGAGCTTGGTTCAGGGTTTAAAATCGCTATGCGCGATTTAACAATACGCGGAGCAGGGAACTTACTCGGTTCACAACAACACGGCTTTATTGATTCGGTCGGTTTTGATTTGTATTCGCAAATGCTGCAAGAAGCAATTGACGAACGTCAAACAGGTGTTAAAAAAGAAGTCATACCGGAAATTGAAATTTCACTTGATGTGGATGCCTACATTCCAGATGCTTATATTAGTGATGGTTACCAAAAAATTCAAATGTACAAACGCGTCAAAGGCATTGAAACAGAAGAAGAAATGCGTGAGTTGCAAGATGAATTGATCGATCGGTTCGGTGATATGCCAACGGAAACGGATAGCTTATTGCGCATTGCACGTATGAAAGTATGGGCGCGCGAAGTCGGGGTAGAATCGCTTAAGCAAAATGGCAAACTTGTTTCTGTTCGCTTAAGTGAAAAAGGTACCGCCAGCATCAATGGTGGGAAAGTGGTCGAAGAATCTGCCGCTTATGGCCGCGCTGTTGGATTTAGTATGTCGGGTCAGCAATTGGTTATGACCATTGATGAGAATAAAACCAAAAAACAACATCCGTTTGATGTTCTCGAAGGCATGATGAAATTATTGCCAGAATCGCTGCGTGAAGAAAAAGCGATTTTGTAAATTGAGAGAGTAGATTTTATTGGAGTTATTCTCCAAATTAGCACCGCTCTTCTAGCTGAATAGTAGTAATAGTAGTAAAGAACTCACTCAGCGCCGGCGCGTACAAGGGCCAGGCGAAGCGATAAGACGGGTGCTTTTCCCGGCTTATTGCGAGAGCCATGCCCAAAGCGCCGAAGCGGTTTATAGCAACAAACCATAACATTAATGTCAGAAAGAGATGAGTGGGTCCTTTGAACAATGAAGGCACAATGAAATCATTTATGAAAGGTGCGGTCTTACTAACAATTGCAGGGTTTATCGTAAAATTGCTCAGTGCCATTTACCGAGTGCCTTTTCAAAACCTTGTTGGAGACCAAGGCTTTTATATTTACCAGCAAGTGTATCCATTTGTCGCCATCTTTGGCATATGGACTTCTTACGGCTTTGCCGTGGCAATCTCCAAATTATTAGCAGATAGTGATCAGTCCGCGCACCGGGAAATTTTACGCATTGCATTTATGTATGTAGCCGCCATTTCTCTTACAGTATTTGTTTTATTGTTTTTCGGCGCAGAACTGCTCGCGGGCTGGATGGGCGATGGAAAACTGGATAGCTTGCTAAGAGTAGGGGCATTTGCCGTTTTATTAATGGCGCCTCTCGCCATGCTAAAAGGCTTTTTTCAATCGAGCAATAATATGGCACCCGTTGCCTATGCGCAAGTTATCGAACAAGGTTTACGTGTCTCAGTTATATTAATTGGTACGTGGATTGTGATTTCGCAGGGATTTTCTTTGTATGTGGCAGGTCAAATGGCGATGCTTGGTGCTGTTGCAGGTGGTCTTGGAGCCGTTGTCTTGTTATCGCTGTATTTCCGTCGTCATTTTGGTTTTTTAAACCAGCACTCTACAGTCCGAACTTGGCCCGTGGTTAAAGAAATGACCGCCATCAGTTTAAGTGTCAGTATGAGTTCATTAATTTTGGTGCTTTTTCAATTGGTAGATTCGTTTACTGTTTTTCGTTTGTTAGAAGAAAGCGGTCTAGCTCGATTGACAGCGATGGAGCAAAAAGGAGTATACGATCGCGGTCAGCCATTGGTGCAGTTCGGTATTTTAATCGCCACTTCGCTTACATTGGCAATTGTTCCGTTAGTCGCGCGAACTTCTCGGAATGTGAGCGGGCGATCAGCTGATATGTATGCACGTTTAGCTTTTCGTGTATCGTTTTTGTTTGCGTTCGCTGCTGCAGTTGGACTTACTTTCGTTATGCCTTATGTCAATGAAACCTTATTTAAAACGCGCGAACAGTCATGGACCTTAATCATTTTTAGTTGGCAAATTGTATGGATGTCTTTATTACTCATCATGACAGCGATGCTTCACGGACTTGGTAAGGTAAGGGTACCGGCTGTATTGTTAATATCAGGCTTAGTGGTGAAAGTCATTTGCAACTTACTGCTATTGCCTATTTGGGGAATAGCGGGAGCGGCTGTAGCTGGAAATATCGGTTTAGCGTTAATTGTTTTTGGTTTACTCTTGTATTTTAAAAAAGTGTGGCCATTGCAATTTGCACCTGTTTCTTATTATAGCTGGCTTGTGGGAGCTGGGATGGCCATGTCTGCTGTAGTGTTAGGGTGGTTACTTTTGGCGGATAGTTTTTTATTTGCCGGTTCATCAAGCCGCGTTAGCGCAGCACTTACTACGGTGACGGCTGTTCCACTCGGCGCTTTCGTCTTTATGGCCATCATTGGCAAAAGTCGAATCATTACGGAAAAAGAATGGTATATCATTCCACTTGGTCGTAAGCTGGCCAAATTGCAATTAGCAATAAACTCAAAGAAAAAAGGTGAAAAGCAATGAATACGATTCACATAATCGGTCTTGGAGCCGGAGATTTAGATCAATTGCCACTCGGCGTGTATAAGAAACTAAAAGCCGCGACAAATTTATATGTGCGGACTGAGGACCATCCGGTATTAACAGAATTAGCAGAAGAAGGCGTAGTGTTTACAAGTTTTGACGAGGTGTACGAAAAACACGATAGTTTTAGTCCGGTATATGCAGAAATTGCCGAAACTTTAATTGGGTTATCCGATAAACATTCGATTATTTACGCAGTTCCGGGTCACCCATTAGTAGCGGAACAAACGGTGCAAAACTTGATCGAAGCCGAAAAACAAGGACGCTGCCAGTTATCAATCGAAGGCGGGCATAGTTTTTTGGATTCTTTGTTCGGTGCACTTCGCATCGACCCAATCGAAGGCTTTCAATTAATGGATGGCACTGAAATGACCAGCGACCAAGTAAATATGACGCAACATTTGTTAATTGCGCAAGTGTATGACAGCTTTAGTGCGTCTGAAGTAAAGTTAACGCTCATGGAAAAATACCCGGATGATTACCCGGTGACAATCGTTACGGCAGCAGGATCAGTGGACGAAGTATTACGTACCGTACCCCTTCATGAATTAGATCGTTCGACGGAAGTGAATAATTTAACGACGGTCTACGTACCACCAGCAGCAGAACAAAACGAGCGTCTAAAAGAATGGCAAACGTTCCGTAGCATCATTGCGAAGCTAAGAAGCCCTGAAGGTTGCCCGTGGGATCGTGAGCAGACGCATGAATCATTGAGTCCGCATTTAATCGAAGAAGCACATGAATTGCTTCAAGCAATTCAAGAAGAAGATGATGAAGCAATTGTCGATGAACTCGGGGATGTATTGTTGCAAGTGTTCTTGCATGCTCAAATCGGTCAAGATAACGGCTATTTCCAAATAGAAGATGTACTTGAAGCCATCAGTGCGAAAATGATTCGTCGTCATCCTCACGTTTTTGGTGACGTGTCGGCTGAAGATTCCGAGCAAGTAATCGCCAATTGGCAGGAAATTAAAGCACAGGAAAAGCCGGCAGTGGATTCTTTACTAGAAGGTCAAGAACGCTTTAGTTCTTCTTTAACGACATCGTTTAATTATCAAAAAAAAGCAGCAAAAGTAGGCTTTACTTGGCCGGACGCGGCATCTGCTTGGGATAAATTCCATGAAGAATTGCAGGAGTTCCAACAAGAAGTAGCGAATGGTTCCAAAGCTCGTCAATTAGATGAATTGGGCGATTTGCTGTTTACGTTAGTGAATCTTGCACGGTTCTTTGATTTGTCACCGGAAGAAGCGATGATGCAAGCAAACCGTAAATTCCAAAGTCGTTTCCATTATGTCGAACAGCAAGTAAAAAAAGGAACCGGTGATTTTAGCGATTATTCGCTAGAGCAGTTAGATGCATTTTGGAACCAAGCCAAACTATTGGCAAGAAAGGAAGACTAAAATGAGACTCGATAAATTTTTAAAAGTATCCCGCTTGATTAAGCGTCGTACATTAGCTAAGCAAGTAGCGGACCAAGGACGTATCACAGTGAATGGCAACAAAGCAAAAGCAAGTTCGGTTATTAAAGAAAATGACGAGTTGCAAATCCGTTTTGGTCAAAAAGTCGTAACGGTGCGTATTGATATGTTAAAAGAAGTCGCGAAAAAAGAAGATACAGTGAACATGTACACGATTTTAAACGAGGAAAAGCTAGAAAAAGTAGAACCTGAATTTATTGATGACGAAGCATAAAAACCTGGCTTGAGCAGGTTTTTTTATACTGTGGAGAAAGTCCTGAATAACCGTATTTTCCGAAGCTTATCGCTCGCTTTCCGTGGGGCGGGCATCGAGCCTCCTCGTTCGCTCACGCTCTCTGCGGGGTCCCTCAAACCCGCTATTCCCACAGGAGTCGAGCGAATGCTTCTCCAAATACTAATCAGGTCACTTGGTTTCTAACTAATAAAATTAGTTGGTTTGATGAAATATACTAGGGTATTAACTTATTTAACACTCTGAAAAAAACCTGCCTTGTGCAGGTTTTTTTAGATTATAATGGCAATAAGTTATATCCGACAAAAGGGGTTACTGAGAGGAATTGATGAGATTGCCGAAAAAGTCGTTAAATAAGAAACTTGGATTAGCATTTGCAACATTGTTATTGGCTTTAACACTAGTCCCGGAGCCGAGTCATGCTGCAAGTTCTTTTAAAGACGTTACAAGTTTTAATGAAGAAGTTGATTTTCTAACAGGGTTAGGCATTATCAAAGGGTTTCCGGATGGTAGTTTTAAGCCAGCAGCTGCGATTACACGGTTAGATGCTGTCCGAATGATTTTGCGTGAATTAGATGATAAAGATACCGTAGGCACGGATCCTGGCTTTGCGGACTTAACACCTGATGCATCAGGATATGATGAAGTGGCCAAAGCGGTGAAACTAGGTTTTATTGAAGGGAAAGAAACGAAGGAAGGCATAAAATATTTTGATCCAAAAGGTCAACTAACACGTGGAGAAATGGCTAAGATTTTAACGCTAGCTTATCAATTAAAAGCAGATAAACATGTTGCTTTTACCGATGTTAGTTCTTCGTATTGGGCTAATGCTTATATTAGTCGTTTGGCAACAGCAGGTGTGACGAATGGATATCCTGGTGGAACATTCAAACCAAAAGAATCTTTGCAACGTCGGCATTTCGCGGCGTTTATGGCGCGTCTTTTAGCTCCTGAAAAATTCCCGCTTGCGTCAAAAAAAGTGGAGTCGCCTGTGACTTACATAACGACTGATCAATTAAATATGCGCTCAAAACCAAATGCGAGTAGTTCTCTTGTGGGCTCTATCCCTAAAGGGGGAAAAGTTGAATACATTAGCAAAGAAGGCACTTGGTATACAGTGAAATATGGCAGCAAGACGGGATGGGTCAATTCCGCTTACTTAAGTGATAAAGCAGCTAGCCCCCAAATTGCTTATCCAGCACCATCTACAAAGACACCCGGAACTTATGCAGCGGGCGTGTTAATCGTCAACAAAAAATACGGCCTGCCCTCTAGCTATAACCCAGGAGTTAATAAACTGGCGCAAAAAGCCGTAGATGCTATGGTCGTTGCGGCGAAAAAGCAAGCAGTTCAGTTGACGGCTTTTAGTACATTTCGGTCGTATAATCGTCAAAAAGAACTTTATAATAATTACGTCCGCAAGCATGGAACAGCAGAAGCCAATCGGTTTAGCGCAAAACCTGGTTATAGTGAACATCAAATGGGATTAGCGTTCGACTTGGGTGGTAGCAATCAATCGCAATGGCTGAAAGAATCGTTTGCCACGACAAAAGAAGGCAAATGGCTTGCGGTGAACGCTCACCAGTACGGATTTATTCTTCGGTATCCTAAAGGCAAAGAAAAAATTACCGGCTATATGTATGAGCCTTGGCATTACCGTTATATAGGATCTGAATTGGCTCTCAAAGTGAAAAATAGCGACAAGACTTTAGAAGAATATGTGAATGTTACTGGGAAATAAAAAAAGCCTTAGGAATCAAAAATTCCTAAGGTTTTTTGGTGTTTATTTATCGCCCATCAATGCAACAAGTACCGCTTTTTGTGCATGTAAACGATTTTCAGATTGCTGAAAAATGACCGAATGCGGACCTTCTAAAATAGCAGTGGTCACTTCTTCCTCGCGGTGAGCAGGCAAGCAATGCATAAAGATAAAGTCTTTATTGGCATACTTGATGAGTTCTTCGTTTACTTGAAACCCTTGGAAATGTTCTAGGCGTTCAATGGTTTCTTGTTCTTGCCCCATGCTCGCCCAAACGTCTGTATAAACGGCGTCACTACCAGTAACCGCTTTTTCCGGGTTATCCGTAATTTCAATGGTCGAACCTGTATATTGCGCAATATCTTTTGCTAAAGCAACCATTTCTGGTGTAGGGGCATAGTTAGCAGGAGAAGCAATGCTAATATCCATACCGACTTTAGCGGCCCCAATCATCAATGAGTTGGCCATATTGTTACCATCTCCGATGTAGGCCATTTTCTTGCCTTTTAACGTCCCGAAATGCTCGAGCATCGTCATTAAATCAGCCATCACTTGGCATGGATGGTAATCGTCGGTTAAGCCGTTGATCACTGGAATCGAACTGAAATCCGCTAGTTCTTGAACCGTTGATTGGTGATATGTACGAATCATCAACCCGTCCAAATAACCTGACAAAACGCGTCCAGTATCAGCAATGGTTTCACCGCGTCCGAGTTGTGTATCTTGCGAACTCAAGAACATGGCGTGGCCTCCAAGTTGAAGCATTCCGGCTTCAAATGAAACGCGCGTACGGGTAGAGGATTTTTCAAAAATCATGCCGAGCACTTTTCCTTTTAACAGTGGCAAATGTTTGTTTTCAGGTTTTTTTAATTCAATAGCCAGATTCAGCAAATCCATCAATTCAGTTGTGCTGTAATCTTTTAGCGACAAAAAGTCTTCTTGAATAATTGATGGGGCAAATGGAATCGCCATAGTCATTTTGCAAGCACTCCTTTCGGTAATAAGGTAGATGTTAAGCTGCCGTTAAACGCAGCCATTGTTTCAGGGCGTGTCCACACGTGGAGACGGTGGATTGCCGCCTGTTTAGCATTTGTACTGTCCGGGTCAGGAGAAAAATCGATATACGCTTTTTTATTTTCTGTTTGTAACCAGTCATCAAAAGACTGAGTACTTTCGGTGACGATAACGTGTCCAAGCGTTTTCCATAAAGTGCTGTCCACGTGATCGATCGATGATTCTGCAACAAATAATGTGCCACCTTTAGCCAAGTCAGCCAATTGAACAGAAGCACCGCCTAGCGCTTTTGCTAACGCTAAATCTAAATCTGAACTTGATCCAATCACTTCGCCTGTCGACATCATTTCGGGTGATAGAACAGGAGACAAGCCAGGTAGTTTAATATGAGAGAAGACCGGCGCTTTTACAGTATATTCAGGTTGTCCGTTGAAACTCTCTTCAATGGCCAGTTCTTCAAACGGTACGCCTAACAATAAAGCCGTAGCATGTTGAACGAGTGGTACATCAGTTATTTTCGAGCTGATTGGCGCAGTACGTGATGCTCGCGGATTAATTTCCATAACGAATAATTGATTGTCTTCGTAAACAAATTGGATATTAAATAAGCCGGTATAGTCCATGTTTGTGGCGATGTGTTTTGCTGTTTCAGTTAGTTCTTGCAAGGCATATTCTGATAATGAAACAGGTGGTGTAACCGAGATGCTATCACCAGAATGAACACCGGTTCCTTCAACGTGCTCGAAAATAGCCGATACCCAAACATTGTCGCCATCGGTTAAAATATCCGCTTCGACTTCTTTTCCAGTAACAAAATGATCGACCAATACAGGGAACGCCATTGTCGTTTCGTGCAACCAATCAGTCAGTTCTTTTTCATTCGCTAACACAACCATGCCGCGCCCACCGATAACGTAAGAGGGACGCAATAACACGGGGAAGCCGAGTGAACGAGCTGCCGGTATAACATCGGTGGCATTCAGCGCAGTTTTACCAGGAATGGTCGGTAAGTCAATCGATTCCAAAAATGCATAAAAGCGATCGCGGTCTTCCATTTGGTCTAGTAAATCCACTGTCGAGCCGAGAACCGTAATGCCCGCGCTTTCTAAAGCTGCTGCTACATTCAGTGAAGTTTGTCCACCAAATTGAAGAATGACTTGATTGATGCCTTCAAAGTCCAACACATTCAAAATGTCTTCCGGAGTAATTGGTTCAAAGTACAGCGCGTCTGCTATTTCGTAATCAGTGCTGACGGTTTCAGGATTATTATTAATCATAATCGCTTCATAACCGAGTTTTTGAGCGGCTAAAACACTGTGTACACAGCAATAATCAAATTCGATGCCTTGACCAATGCGAATTGGACCCGATCCGATCACCGCTACTTTTTTCTTATGGTGAGGTCGGCTGACATCTGAAGCACCTTGCCAACTCGAATAAAAATAATTGGTATTTGACGAAAATTCAGCAGCGCACGTATCAATCATGCGATAAGCAGGAGTTACTTGCCAAAGCCTACGTTGCCCCCAAACTTCAGAACACGAAACATTCCATAAATCTGCTAGTTGTTGATCGCTAAAACCTAATGTCTTTGCTTGAAGCAAGCGTGCGCGTGTCATGTTGTTCCAGTCGGTTTGTTGAAGTTTCTGCCATTCTTCAACGATATTGTTCATCACCCATAAGAAGTAGGGGGTAATGCCTGTGATGCCATGTAAAAAATCAATCGGTTTGCCACGTATCAATAATTCGAAAAGTACGAACAGGCGACGATCATCGGCTTTAACAGCCAATTCGCATAAATTTTCTGTTGAAAAATTGCTAAGAGCAGGTAAGCGGAAGCCGTCGATTGGCAACTCGAGTGAACGAATGGCTTTTTGCAAAGCCGCTTCCATGCTACGTTCAATTGCCATAACTTCACCAGTAGCTTTCATTTGTGTACCCAGCTTGCGTTCGATTTGTGGGAATTGATCAAATGGCCAACGCGGAATTTTAACCGCTACGTAATCGAGTGCTGGCTCGAAACTAGCAAATGTAGTGCCCGTCACTGGGTTTTTTAATTCTGCTAATTGATAGCCAAGTGCCAACTTCGCTGCAATTTTAGCAATCGGATAACCGGTTGCTTTTGAAGCGAGAGCAGATGAACGACTCACGCGCGGGTTAACTTCGATTAAATAATAAGCGGAAGTTTCAGGATGTAGCGCAAACTGTACATTACAGGCACCAATAATGCCAAGCGCTTTAATAATATGAATCGAGGAACTACGCAACATATGGAAATCTTTATCGTTTAATGTTTGACTAGGTGCTACGACAATTGAGTCACCTGTATGCACACCGACGGGATCGAAGTTTTCCATATTGCAAATCGTGATACACGTTCCGTCTGCGTCACGCATTACTTCATATTCGATTTCTTTATAGCCAGCAATACTGATTTCGACCAGACATTGCTTGATGGGACTGGCACTTAATCCTTGTTTGACTAAGTCAATATAGGATTTTTCATCTTGAGCAATACCGCCACCAAAGCCGCCAAGCGTATAAGCTGGACGCACGATGAGTGGGTAGCCCGCGGATTCCGCAAATTCCAAAGCGCCTTCAATCGAATAAATAATGTCGCTATCAGGAACCGGCTCGCCTAGTTGATTCATCAAAGAGCGGAATTGTTCACGATCTTCCGCTTGTTTAATGGCTTTCATATCCGTACCCAGTAACGCAACACCATATTTCGTTAAAATACTTGAATCAGATAAAGCCATTGCTAAGTTTAAGGCAGTTTGCCCGCCAACTGTCGCAAGCAAACCATCCGGTCGTTCTTTTTCGATAATGGCAGTGACGCTATCTAACGTTAGCGGTTCGAAGTAGACTTTATCGGAAATAGATTGATCGGTCATGATCGTCGCAGGATTATTATTGATTAAGATGACTTCCACGCCTTCTTCTTTTAATGCGACACAAGCTTGTGTGCCAGAATAATCGAATTCAGCGGCTTGTCCGATGACAATGGCACCTGAGCCAATGACCAATACTTTTTTTATGTGTTCGTGCTTAGGCATGGACTTTCACTCCTTCTTGCTGCTTCGCTACATGTAAAAATTGCTCGAATAATTCAAGATGGTCAGTTGGACCAGGTGCTGCTTCTGGATGAAATTGGACGGTAGTTACTGGTAAGGTATCGTGAACAAGTCCTTCGATACTGCCGTCGTTGACATTTTTATAAAGAACCGAAAAAGGTGTGGGTGTAAGGCTATCGCTTTCGACGACATAGCTGTGATTTTGTGAACTCATGCTGACGCGTTTTGTTTGCAAGTTCATTACAGGGTGATTCGCTCCGCGGTGACCGTAGGCGAGCTTCGTCGTTTTCGCGCCAAATGCGGAAGCTAGTACTTGATGGCCAAGACAAATGCCAAAACTCGGATATCGCTCTGCCCAATCGCGGTATGTCGGAAACAGCTGTTGAAGAGCTGCGGGGTCTCCAGGACCATTTGAGAATAGCAGACCATCAAGGCTGAGAGAATCGAGCTGTTCTGTTGAGGTTGCATAAGGAATGATCGTCACTTTGCAATCAAGTAGCAGCAATTGTTTCAAGATGGACGATTTATAATGGAAATCAATCAACCCAATATGCGTCGCACCGTTTCCGATTGTTAGAAGCTCTTGTGTTGTTTGAGTAGCAGAGAAGAAATGCGTTTGCACCGGCTCCCAAGCTAATTCGGAGAAAGACTCGTGCAGCAATTGCGATTGCATCGTGCCGGAATCGCGAATGTTTTGGATAACAGAGCGCGTATCAACACCGCTTAAAATCGGAATGCTGTGGTTATTGGCAAACGCAGCGAGTGAGAGGGCTTCATTGCAAAGCGGTCCTTCATATAAGTTCGCAACAATAATGCCGGCTGCTTGAATCAGATCAGATTGTGCATAAAGCGATTGGATTCCGTATTGTCCAATAAGAGGATAAGAAAATACAATGATTTGCCCTTTGTACGATGGATCTGTTAAAACTTCTTCGTAACCAGTCATGCCTGTGAAAAAGACAATTTCTCCTTGAATTGCAGAAGCTTTGCCGTGCCACTTACCATTAAATACTTTTCCATTTGCTAACGTTACTGTACCTGACATTCTTTCACCCCTGTTTTATTCATTGATAATGTATATTTATAAAATCTTTTTTTTGGTTTTCATTGAAATTCCCTTGAATGTTAAGTGAAAAGATAATGATAAGTATTATATGTCTGTATAAAAATTAAGTCAACTGTATTTTTATAATGAAATAAAAATCAGTCGTAAGTCCTTATCGAAGAAAGAAGTGAAAAAAGGGAAAATTATTGAAAACGCTTATAATCTTAGGGCATTTCATGTATAATAATGACAAAGTTAGTATGAAGGGAGAGCGGGTCATGAGTTTGAAGAGAGATAACACAGCTGAAAAGCGCGAAGTCACCTCAATTCGCAATGACTATGTCCGTTCGGTTGAAATCGAAGAAAAGCGCAAGTCTGCTCACAAAGTTCGATTAATGAGAAGATTGGCAGTACTTGGGTTTGTGATTTTAATGGCAACTATATGGATTGGGTCGACTATTTATGCACAAACACAAACTATTTCTGAAAAAGCGCAGCTTCGTGAAGAAGCGTTGCTAGAACTTGAACAAGTTGAAAAGCAGCAAAATCAGCTAGAAGAACAAATCTTGCTATTGAACGACGAAGAATATTTGGCTAAATTAGCGCGTAAAGATTACTTCCTATCAGAAGAAGGAGAAATCATTTTTACTACACCACATGACGAAAAAAAAGATGAAGAAAAGCCATCAGAAAAAGAGTAGTCAGTTGACACTCTTTTTTTGATGGTTATAATAAAAAGTGGGACAAGTCCCGCAAAATGACAGCGTGACCCAATATCACTTTGGAGTCACCTTAAATTTTAAGGAGGAGCATTTTTTTTATGTCGATTGAAGTAGGCAGCAAGTTAGAAGGTAAAGTCACAGGTATTACAAACTTTGGAGCATTTGTTCAGCTTCCAACTGGTGCAACAGGCCTCGTGCATATAAGTGAAGTAGCCGACAACTATGTTAAAGATATTAACGATCATCTTAAAGTTGGCGAAATGGTAGAAGTGAAAGTCATGAATGTAGAAGCAGACGGGAAGATTGGGCTTTCGATTCGTAAAGCGAAGCCACAACCAGCCGGCAGCACAGAACGACCACAACGACCACGCCCAAGCAACAATCGTTCATTTGATCGCGCTCCAAAAGAGAACTTTGAAACAAAAATGGCGAAGTTCTTAAAAGATAGCGAAGAAAATATGACGACCTTAAAGCGCGCGACTGAATCAAAACGTGGCGGTAGAGGGGCAAAAAGAGGCTAACTTGCTAGCTGTTTTAATAGTATAGGGAAATGCTTCAATACAGCTTGAAATTTATACTGAAACGCTTCTCAACTTGAGAAGCGTTTTTTTTACTATTAATTTTTGAAATAAAAAAAGCAGCGCCCTAGAAGGACGCTGCTTTAAAATGAAACTATGATGGCGGCAGAGGGGATCGAACCCCCGACCTCACGGGTATGAACCGTACGCTCTAGCCAGCTGAGCTACGCCGCCTTGTTTAAACGAACATTTAATAGCATACTATTGATAGATGCGTCTGTCAATTACAATTCACAATATTTTTTAGACAGATTTTAAAGACAGAGATAAGCAGGTGAGATGAAGAAATGGGGAGTTTTCAAGTATTACTGATGCAATACATTAACAAGCATAAACTGCTGCAAGCTGGAGATAAGGTACTCGTTGGTTGTTCAGGCGGAATTGATTCGATGGTCTTACTTTATTTCTTGAATTCAATAAAGGCCCAACTAGGTATTTCAGTCGCGACTGTTCATGTAGATCATATGTTAAGAGGCGAAGAATCTCATAAAGATCGCTTGTTTACCGAAGAAAAAGCGAAACAATGGGGCATTGAATGCTTTAGCCGAGCGATTCCCATTCCAGCGATTTTAGAAGAAAAGGGCGGTAATAAGCAACAATTATGCCGAACTGAGCGCTATAGTTATTTTCTCGAAGTCATGGAACAAACCGGTGCGACTAAATTTGCTACGGCCCATCACGCGGACGATCAACTCGAAACAATTTTGATGTCAGGAGTACGAGGTAGTTTGCAGGATGGCTCGTTTGGCATGTTAGCTAGTCGCCCGTTTGGAGGCGGTCAGTTGATTCGCCCGCAATTGGCAGTGGTCAAAGAGCAAATTGCAGCATATGCAAAAGCGCAAGGCATTTCATATCGTGAAGATTCGAGTAACGCTGAAGCGGCATATACACGGAATCGTTTGCGCCAAAAAGTTTTGCCGCTCTTAAAAGAAGAAAATAACAATGTTTCTCAAAACTTTGTGGAGCTAGCTGAAGATATGCAACAAGATCAACAGTTTTTACAGGATTTAGCCGAACAGAAATTGAAACAAATAATGAGAGTGGAAAATGAACAAATCATTTTATCTGCCAAAAGTTTCAGAGTTGAAGCGTATGCTTTACAAAAAAGAATGGTTCTACTACTATTAAACTATCTATATAATCCGAAGCAAGTTCCGTTAACGAGACAGCTGACCGAACAAATGCGGGAAATGATGCAAAGTTCATCGGGCACTGTTTTTTTACATTTGCCGCAAAATTATATAGCGATCCGCCAATACGACACGGTTTTTCTCAGTCGCCAATCGCAACAAATAGTGACTGGACTGACATCCATCAACATTACCGCTGACTGGACGCCTGTTTACCATGGCCGCCAGTATAAGGTGATGCCAACTGTTCGACAAGAACAAACGGGAAATGCCACAACTTGGTATTTTCAAGCACCGGAAAACGCCAGTTTCTTTTTGCGAAGCAGAAAACCGGGTGATCGGATTCTACTTACGGGGATGAATCATCCAAAAAAACTGTCTCGTTTAATGATTGATGAAAAAATCCCTGTGCCTATGAGAGAAAGTTGGCCTGTCATCACCACTGACAAAAATGAACTTTTATTAGTGCCAGGCTTACGACCATCCGCCCTCGTTAGCCGTCAAAAGCGCGATGGAGACAATTGGGTGCTAATTGAAAAACTTTTATAAAATGAAAACAAGGAATACTAGGAGGTCCACCATGTTACAGAATGACATTAAAGAAATATTAATTAGCGAAGAACAATTGCAGGACAAAGCACGTGAACTAGGAGCGACGTTAACAGAGGATTATAAAGGCAAATATCCACTAGCTATCGGCGTTTTAAAAGGTGCAATGCCATTCATGGGAGATTTGATGAAACGCATTGACGGTTTTATTGAAATGGATTTCATGGATGTTTCGAGTTATGGCAACGCAACTGTTTCTTCTGGAGAAGTTAAAATTGTGAAAGATTTGAATGCGAGTGTTGAAGGGCGCGATCTTCTAATCATCGAAGACATCATTGATAGCGGGATGACACTTAGCTATTTAGTGGACCTGTTCAAGTACCGGAAAGCAAACTCAATCAAAATCGTTACCTTATTGGATAAGCCAACAGGGCGCAAAGTAGACTTGAAAGCGGATTATGTTGGTTTTGAAGTGCCTGATGCATTTGTTGTTGGGTACGGCTTGGATTACGCAGAAAAATACCGGAATTTACCGTATATCGGAATTTTGAAGCCTTCAATTTATAGCGAAGAAGCAGAATAGACAACGATCGTTCACAGTCTATCGATTAAACAGCGAGAATAAGGCCTTTTCGTTGTATGCTGAAATGTTCCTATGGTAGTATTTAGTATAGTTTTAGGGAAACTTTATGAGGGGGCGCGGGATGAATCGGATATTTCGATACACCATATTTTATTTACTGATTTTCCTAGTTATTATCGGGATTCTGGGTACCTTTAACAATAGTAACCAGCCGACTGAAAATATAGGATATAACGAATTTTTGGAAGCATTGGAAAATGGAGAGATTGAGGAAGTTACAATCCAACCGGATGCTATGGTTTATGAAGTGACAGGGAAAATGACTGGATATGAAGAAGGTCAATCTTTTGTAACGAATATTCCAATAGAAAACGAAGCGTTAACTGCTGAAATTGATGCAGTCGCAAAAGCACAAGATGGTGTCGAGATTGAATATTTGAAAGCTCCACAAACAAGTGGTTGGGTTTCATTTTTCACAGGTATCATTCCATTCATCATCATTTTCATCCTTTTCTTCTTCTTACTTAATCAATCACAAGGCGGCGGAGGCGGTCGTGTGATGAACTTTGGTAAAAGTAAAGCGAAGTTATATGATGATCAAAAACAAAAAGTTCGCTTTAATGACGTAGCTGGAGCAGATGAAGAGAAACAAGAACTTGTAGAAGTTGTTGATTTCTTGAAAGATCCGCGCAGATTCGCAGACATTGGCGCTCGTATTCCAAAAGGTATTTTACTTGTTGGACCTCCGGGTACCGGTAAAACCTTACTAGCACGTGCTGTTGCCGGAGAAGCAGGCGTTCCATTCTTTTCTATCAGTGGTTCGGACTTTGTTGAGATGTTCGTCGGTGTTGGGGCTTCTCGAGTTCGTGATTTGTTTGAAAACGCGAAGAAAAATGCACCTTGTATCATTTTCATTGATGAAATCGACGCAGTTGGACGCCAACGTGGCGCTGGTCTCGGTGGTGGACACGATGAGCGTGAGCAAACATTAAACCAACTATTGGTTGAAATGGATGGCTTTGGTGCAAACGAAGGCGTTATTATTATTGCTGCAACAAACCGTCCGGATATTCTGGATCCGGCTTTGCTTCGTCCAGGACGTTTTGACCGTCAGATTACTGTAGGTCGTCCGGATGTTAAAGGCCGTGAAGAAGTTCTTAAAGTTCACGCGCGCAATAAACCGCTTGACGAAAATGTTGATTTAAAAGCAATCGCTCAGCGTACGCCTGGGTTCTCAGGTGCCGATTTAGAGAACTTATTGAACGAAGCAGCACTTGTTGCGGCTCGTCGCAGTAAACTTAAAATTGATATGTCTGATCTTGATGAAGCCTCTGACCGCGTTATCGCAGGTCCTGCTAAGAAAAACCGCGTTATTTCGAAAAAAGAACGCAATATCGTGGCATTCCACGAAGCGGGCCATACGGTTATCGGGTTAACGCTTGATGACGCTGAAACTGTTCACAAAGTAACTATCGTTCCTCGCGGACAAGCTGGCGGCTATGCTGTTATGCTACCAAAAGAAGATCGTTACTTTATGACAAAACCTGAATTGCTTGATAAGATTTCTGGTTTACTAGGCGGACGTGTAGCAGAAGATATCATGTTCGGTGAAGTATCAACCGGCGCTCATAACGATTTCCAACGTGCAACGGCAATTGCCCGCAGCATGGTAACGGAATACGGCATGAGTGATAAAATCGGTCCTGTTCAATTCGGTACAGCGCAAGGCGGTAACGTATTCTTAGGGCGTGACTTTAACTCTGAACAAAATTATTCAGATGCCATTGCTTTTGAAATTGATCAGGAAATGCAACGTATTATTAAAGAGCAATACATTCGCACGAAAGAAATTCTGACTGAGAAGAAAGAACTTCTTGAATTGATTGCGACGACATTGCTTGAAGTGGAAACTTTAGATGCAGGTCAGATTCTGCATTTGAAAGATCACGGTACGCTTCCTGAACGAGATTACGAAACGTTAAACGGTGATTTCGGAGACGAAAGTAAAACAAATTTAAAAAAAGATAGCGACACTTCAGAAGCGATAGGTGCACCAGCTGATCCTTCAGCGGGAGACTTGCCTTCAGAAGACGTACAAACGGACTCAGTAGGAGATTCGATTGACGAAAAACGCAAATAGTAAAAGTGACGAGCTGGTTGCCTATTCCCTTACTAAAGGGAAGGCAATCAGCTTTTTGCTTTCTTTAAATTGTGGTATGATGTGTTGGAAATTCGTCGATAAGTGAGGTTAAAACATGATTTTGGTAATGGATGCTGGAAATACAAGTATTGTTCTAGGGGTATACGATCAAGATCAATTAATGCACCATTGGCGTATGGAAACCCTCCGCCATAAAACAGAAGATGAATACGGTATGCAAATTAAATCATTTCTACGAGACGTTGATTTAAGTTTTTCGTCGGTAACAGGTATTATTATGTCGTCTGTCGTCCCGCCAATTGTCTCTACTTTAGAGCGGATGTGCCAAAAATATTTTCAAGTAAAACCGTTGATAGTTGGACCTGGTGTTAAAACAGGATTGAACATTAAGTATGATAATCCTCGTGAAGTAGGCACTGACCGAATCGTAAATGCAGTCGCGGCAATCCATGAATATGGGAGTCCGTTGATTATTGTTGATTTTGGCACTGCCAATACTTTCTGTTATATTAATGAAAAGCAACAATACATGGGAGGCGCCATTGCTCCCGGTATTAATATTTCAACAGAAGCGCTCTATGCTCGTGCTGCTAAACTTCCGCGGATTGAAATCGCTACACCGGAGCATGTAGTGGGTAAAAATACGATTTCTGCCATGCAAGCTGGTATTGTGTATGGTTATGTTGGCCAAGTAGAAGGAATTGTCGCGCGCATGAAGAAAGACAGCAAAGAAAAGCCGATAGTTATTGCAACTGGTGGGATGGCTTTTTTAATTGCTGGCGAAACAACCATTATTGATTATGTAGATCCTTTTTTAACGTTAAAAGGGCTATATTTAATTTACAAACGCAATCAAGCGTAAAGAAAGGAACGATAGATGTGTCAGATTATTTAGTTCGCGGCCTCGGGTTTAATGGGAGTGTCCGTGCATTTGCAGTAGACAGCACGAAAACAGTCGGAGAAGCACAACGTCGCCATATGATGTGGCCAACCGCGTCGGCAGCTTTAGGACGAGCGATGACAGGTGGCGTGATGCTCGGCGCTATGCTAAAAGGCGATGATAAAGTAACGATTAAGTTTGAAGGTGGCGGACCTATCGGCGCATTACTAGTAGATAGCAATGCTAAAGGTGGCGTTCGTGGATATGTTTCTAACCCGCAAACTCATTTTGATTTAAACGAGCAAGGTAAATTAGATGTTAGTCGTGCGGTTGGAACAAACGGCATGATGTCAGTTGTTAAAGATTTAGGTATGCGCGATAATTTTACGGGTCAAACACCGATTGTTTCAGGTGAAATCGCTGAAGACTTTACCTATTATTTTGCTACTTCAGAACAAGTGCCTTCATCAGTAGGGCTAGGCGTTTTAGTAGGTACAGACAACTCGATTTTGGCAGCGGGTGGATTTATCATTCAATTGATGCCAAATACGGATGATGAAACCATCACGAAAATCGAAGAACGTCTTTCTGGTATTGAACCAGTCTCTCATATGATTCAGCGCGGATTGTCGCCAGAAGAAATTCTTGATGCAGTACTTGGAGAAGGAAATGTCCGAATTCTTGATAAAATGCCGGTGAATTTCGATTGCAATTGTTCTAAAGACCGTTTTGCGACTGCTATTCTTGGACTTGGAAAAAAAGAAATTCAAGACATGATCGACGAAGATGGAATGGCGGAAGCACAATGTCATTTCTGCTTGGAAACGTATCATTATTCTAAAGAGGAACTCGAGACGTTTATCAATGAGCTCCAACTATAATAACCGGCGACCTGTGCCGCCGGCAGGTACAGACAAGCCTAAACGACATTTAAAAACCAAACCGGTGCTAACAATCATCGGGGTATTATTGCTATTTAATATTTTATGGTTGATTGCTTGGTTAATTCCGAACGATACGGGCAAAGCGGAAAAAGTCGCTTCTGTCAGCGGGGAAGCAATCACGCGAGAAGAGTGGTTAGCTTCTATGGAAGAGCAACATGGCCGCGAAGCCTTACTTGAGTTAGTCAATGAAAAAGTAATGGCAACTGCGGCTCAAGATTATGGCATTGAAGTTAGTGATAAAGAAATTGATTTGGAGTTAGCACTAGTGCGTTCTTCGCGAGATGGTACGGAAGCCTCGCTATATGCAGTGGACGATACACGTCAACGCGAAAAAATAAAAGCCCAATTAATTTTAGAAAAAGTTCTAACGAAAGACGTTGTCATTGAAAAAGAAGAGATTAAAGCGTTTTATGACGATAACGAGTCGCTTTATGATGTGAAAGATTCGTATCGTACGCACATCATCGTTTTAAATTCTTCAGCAGAAGCAGAAGAGACGATTAAAGAACTTGAAAAAGGCTCTTCATTCGAAGCGACTGCTCGTGAGCGGTCAATTGACAGTGCGACAGGTAACCTTGGCGGAGATATTGGGTATATTTCCAATGGCGAACCAAGTGTGGATGCCAATATTGCTAAAGCGGTTTCAAAAGTAGAAGTCGGCAGATGGTCTTCACCACTGCCGCTGGAAAACGGCAAAACGGCCATTATTTCCGTGACAGAAAAAGTGGATGGCCAAACATTTTCTTATGAAGATGTAGCAGGGCATATCAACCGTGAGCTAGCACTAGAACAATTGCCACAAGCGGTAACCCCTGAAGCATTTTGGCAAGAATTTGACGCTGAATGGTTTTATGGAGAATAACTGTTCTTAGACGTTTCGTAACGAAACGTCTATTTTTTATGAATTCATGCAATTTGACAAAAGACCTGCCATATTGATAACATTAGCTTCATTAAAGTCGACAAAATCACTAGGGATTAGGAGTGTTGAAAAATGGCGCGTGTAGGAAATTCAATTACTGATTTGATTGGACAAACACCTATTGTAAAGTTAAATCGGTTAACAGGTCCTGAAGATGCAGACGTTTATTTGAAATTAGAATACTTCAACCCAGGCAGCAGCGTAAAAGATAGAATTGCACTTGCAATGATTGAAGCGGCTGAAAAGTCCGGAGATTTAAAAGAAGGCGACACAATTATCGAACCAACAAGTGGTAACACTGGAATTGGTTTAGCGATGATTGCAGCTGCAAAAGGCTATAAATCTGTTTTGGTTATGCCAGAGACGATGAGCATGGAGCGTCGCAACTTGTTGCGTGCTTATGGCGCTGAATTGATTTTAACGCCAGGTTCAGACGGTATGAATGGTCCGAATGGTGCGATTAAAACTGCTGAGAAAAATGCAGCTGAACATGGTTGGTTTATGCCGCAACAATTTAATAACGAAGCAAACCCTGAAGTTCACCGGTTAACGACAGGTCCAGAAATCGTTGAAACAATGGGCGATCAACTAGATGCATTTATTTCAGGAATTGGTACCGGTGGAACGATCACAGGTGCTGGTCAAGTATTAAAAGAAAAGTATCCAGAAATTCGCATCGTTGCAGTAGAGCCTGCTGATTCAGCTGTTTTATCAGGTTGCAAGCCAGGACCTCATAAAATCCAGGGAATTGGGGCTGGGTTTATCCCTGCTGTACTCGATACCAAAATATACGATGAGATTATTCAAGTAACGAACGATCAATCGTATGATACAGCGCGTCAAGCGGCTCGTGAAGAGGGGGTTCTTGGGGGCGTATCTTCAGGAGCAGCCATTTACGCCGCGCTTCAAGTTGCGAAACGGTTAGGTAAAGGAAAAAAAGTATTAGCGATCATTCCGTCTAACGGAGAACGCTACTTAAGCACACCTCTTTACCAATTTGATGAATCTAACTAAACGGTTAAAAAGAGCGGGCATAGCGTCCGCTCTTTTTCTATGGAAACAAACAGTTCAAATAAGGTAAGATGAAGGCGCGCTTAATGATACATATTCGAATGTTGGACGGTGAATTCTGTGGAAATCAATGTTAAAGATAAAACGCTCGTTATGGGCATATTAAACGTTACGCCTGATTCTTTTTCTGACGGCGGAAAGTATAGTGGAGTGGAACAAGCTTTGACGCATGCTGAGCAAATGATTGCGGACGGGGTGGACATTATCGACGTAGGTGGTGAATCAACTCGACCAGGTCATGTGCAAATTTCAGACGAAGAAGAGATTGGGCGCATCATTCCTGTAATTAAGGAGTTGCGTCAAAAATTCAACATATTAATTTCGGTAGATACCTATAAATCACGTGTCGCGGAAGCAGCAATTGCGGCAGGTGCCCATATTATTAATGATATTTGGGGAGCTAAATACGATTCGGAGATTGTAAAAGTCGCGGCAAAATGGAACGTGCCAATCATCTTGATGCATAATAGTAACGATACAGCTTATTCAAATTTCCAAGAAAATCTAGTGGAAGGTCTTACTGAAAGTATAGGGATCGCTCTTTCTGGTGGAGTTCCAAAAGAAAAAATCTGGCTCGACCCAGGTGTGGGATTTGTTAAATCGGTAGAGCAAAACCTTCAAGCAATTCAGTCGATTGGACGAATAGCGGAATTGGGTTATCCGGTGCTTCTTGGTACCTCTAGAAAGTCATTCATTGGCAAAATTTTAGATACTACTGTAGAAGAACGGCTTGAAGGTTCGCTCGCAACGGTTTGCTATGGCATCACACAAGGATGTAACATCGTCCGAGTTCACGACGTGAAAGAAACGGTGCGTGCGGTGCGGATGATGGATGCACTAACAGGCAAACGCCCATATGAGGAGGAGAAATAATGGATTTTATTCATGTAAATGATATGGAGTTTTATGGTTATCACGGAGTGTTCCCTGAGGAAACGAAATTGGGTCAACGATTTCGCTTAACGGTATCGTTAGCTGTGGATTTGCAGCAAGCTGGAGAAACTGATGCGCTAGAGCATACGGTACATTACGGAGAAGTCTATGAAGCGTGTCGTTCAATTGTCGAGGGGGAGCCGAAGAAATTAGTGGAAGCTGTAGCAGAAAGTGTAGCTAGCCGAATTCTAGTCGAATTTCCTTTAGTGCAAGGCATACGCGTTCAGTTGATCAAACCAGATCCTCCGATTCCTGGTCACTATAAATCTGTAGCGATTGAATTGACGCGAGGAAAGTTCGCATGAGCCAAAGTTATTTGTCGTTAGGCTCTAATATGGGGAACCGCTTCGAGATGTTGAGGCAAGCTGTATCGCAACTTTCAAAATCTCCATCCATAACAGTTACGCGCATCTCTTCTCTGTACGAAACAGATCCCGTCGGATTTGCAGAGCAGGAACCTTTTCTAAATATGGTCGTTCAGCTCGAAACGGAATTAGATGCATTCGCTTTGTTGGATGTGTGCCAGGAGATTGAAAAAAATTTAAATCGTAAGCGCATCGTTAGGTGGGGACCGAGGACGATAGACCTTGATATTTTATTATATAACCGAGATAACATCCAAAGTGAAAGGCTTATTGTTCCGCATCCAAGAATGGATGAAAGAGCATTCGTTGTGGTCCCGTTGCTTGAAATAAATCCGGAATTTAAAGTAGTGGATAACTTTGAAGCAGACGGTGTTCGTCTGTGGAAATCGTATAACAACGTTGAAACGTTTTTACGAGACATACAAATGGAGTCGTAACGGAAATTCTATCCTTATTAATTAGTGGCAGCTTTTTTATGTAGTATGGTAAGAAATTGTGTACAATAGAGAAATACATGAATGAGATTTAGTGTTAAACAGATAAAGGAGTGTAGGGCATGTCAGAAGAATTAAACGATCAATTAGTAGTTAGACGACAAAAAATGCAAAATTTCCGAGATAACGGAATGGATCCGTTCGGTGGTCGTTTTGAACGAACTCATCTATCTCAAGAAATCATTGAGAAATACGGAGAGCTTTCTAAAGAAGAGCTTGAAGAAGCATCGCATGAAGTAGTTATTGCTGGACGAGTAATGACAAAGCGTGGAAAAGGGAAAGCTGGATTTGCGCATATTCAAGATTTAAAAGGTCAAATTCAAATTTATGTTCGTAAAGACGTTATTGGTGATGAAGCTTACGAATTTTATAACACAGTTGACCTAGGAGATATCTTAGGGATTAAAGGGATTGTATTTAAAACGAACGTAGGGGAACTATCCATTAAAGCAAAAGAAGTGGAATTCCTTACAAAAGCATTACGCCCGTTACCGGAAAAATTCCATGGCTTAAAAGATGTGGAACAACGTTACCGTCAACGTTATTTAGACTTGCTGACAAGTGAAGAAAGCAAAGAGACGTTTATTTTACGTAGCCGCATTATCCAATCTATGCGCCGTTACTTAGATAATGCAGGGTTCTTGGAAGTTGAAACGCCAATGCTTCACTCAATCGCTGGGGGAGCAACTGCGAAACCGTTTATTACACACCACAATGCATTAGATATGGAGTTGTATATCCGTATTGCGATTGAGCTTCACTTAAAACGATTAATTGTGGGGGGCTTAGAGAAAGTTTATGAAATTGGTCGTGTCTTCCGCAACGAAGGAATCTCGACTCGTCACAACCCTGAATTCACGATGTTAGAATTATATGAAGCTTACGCAGATTATAACGACATCATGGCACTTACAGAAAATTTAGTAGCTCATATTGCACAAGAAGTTCTAGGAACTACTACAGTGCAGTATGGAGAAGATCAAATTGACTTGGCTATAGGTTGGAAGCGACTGCATATGGCTGATGCTGTTAAAGAATACACAGGAGTAGACTTCTGGGAGCACATGGCTAAAGAAGAAGCTCAAGCTTTAGCGAAAGAACACGGTATTGATATTAAGCCTACAATGGAAGTCGGGCATATCTTAAATGAGTTCTTTGAGCAAAAAGTGGAAGAGCAGTTAGTTCAACCGACCTTTATATATGGACATCCAGTTGAAATTTCACCTTTAGCTAAGAAAAATCCAGAAGATGAACGTTTTACAGACCGTTTTGAATTGTTTATAGTACGCCGTGAACATGCTAATGCATTTACAGAGTTAAACGATCCAATTGACCAACGTCAGCGCTTTGAAGCCCAGTTGGTGGAAAAAGCTGAAGGTAACGACGAAGCTCATGAAATGGATGAAGATTTTATTGAAGCTTTAGAATATGGGTTACCACCAACAGGGGGATTAGGAATCGGTATCGACCGATTAATTATGTTGTTAACTAATTCTTCATCTATTAGAGATGTTTTATTGTTTCCGCAAATGCGTCCGAAAGAATAGAAAAGTAAAGAAGGATACCGATTTAAAGGTCTTAGATTTTTAAATCGGTCTTTTTTTCAAAAAAACACTTGTACCAAATTTTGAATGGTGCTATACTATTTCTTGTCGCGTTTTTCATAATAAAAGATGCGGAGAAATAAAAAAGAAGAAAGTTGTTGACTTCTTAAAAAGAAGTTGGTAATATTGAAAAGTCGCCGTGACATTAAGCGGTAAACTACTTGAACCTTGAAAACTGAACAGCAAAACGTCAACAAAACGCAACGGTCGCGCAAAACGGCCCGCGCAAAACTTACTGATCAACGCAAGTAGATCAAAGCGAATCGTGCGTCTTCGGACGGCGATACGCCAGCAGTATTGAGCAATCAACACTACTCTATAATGGAGAGTTTGATCCTGGCTCAGGACGAACGCTGGCGGCGTGCCTAATACATGCAAGTCGAGCGGAACCAGAGGAGCTTGCTCCTTCTGGTTTAGCGGCGGACGGGTGAGTAACACGTGGGCAACCTGCCCTGCAGATCGGGATAACTCCGGGAAACCGGTGCTAATACCGAATAGTTTGCGGCCTCTCCTGAGGCTGCACGGAAAGACGGTTTCGGCTGTCACTGCAGGATGGGCCCGCGGCGCATTAGCTAGTTGGTGGGGTAATGGCCTACCAAGGCGACGATGCGTAGCCGACCTGAGAGGGTGATCGGCCACACTGGGACTGAGACACGGCCCAGACTCCTACGGGAGGCAGCAGTAGGGAATCTTCCGCAATGGACGAAAGTCTGACGGAGCAACGCCGCGTGAGTGACGAAGGTTTTCGGATCGTAAAACTCTGTTGTGAGGGAAGAACAAGTACCAACTAACTACTGGTACCTTGACGGTACCTCACCAGAAAGCCACGGCTAACTACGTGCCAGCAGCCGCGGTAATACGTAGGTGGCAAGCGTTGTCCGGAATTATTGGGCGTAAAGCGCGCGCAGGCGGTTCTTTAAGTCTGATGTGAAAGCCCACGGCTCAACCGTGGAGGGTCATTGGAAACTGGAGAACTTGAGTGCAGAAGAGGAAAGTGGAATTCCATGTGTAGCGGTGAAATGCGTAGAGATGTGGAGGAACACCAGTGGCGAAGGCGACTTTCTGGTCTGTAACTGACGCTGAGGCGCGAAAGCGTGGGGAGCAAACAGGATTAGATACCCTGGTAGTCCACGCCGTAAACGATGAGTGCTAAGTGTTAGGGGGTTTCCGCCCCTTAGTGCTGCAGCTAACGCATTAAGCACTCCGCCTGGGGAGTACGGCCGCAAGGCTGAAACTCAAAGGAATTGACGGGGGCCCGCACAAGCGGTGGAGCATGTGGTTTAATTCGAAGCAACGCGAAGAACCTTACCAGGTCTTGACATCCCACTGACCGGTGTAGAGATACACTTTTCCCTTCGGGGACAGTGGTGACAGGTGGTGCATGGTTGTCGTCAGCTCGTGTCGTGAGATGTTGGGTTAAGTCCCGCAACGAGCGCAACCCTTGATCTTAGTTGCCAGCATTCAGTTGGGCACTCTAAGGTGACTGCCGGTGACAAACCGGAGGAAGGTGGGGATGACGTCAAATCATCATGCCCCTTATGACCTGGGCTACACACGTGCTACAATGGACGGTACAAAGGGTTGCCAACCCGCGAGGGGGAGCCAATCCCATAAAACCGTTCTCAGTTCGGATTGTAGGCTGCAACTCGCCTGCATGAAGCCGGAATCGCTAGTAATCGTGGATCAGCATGCCACGGTGAATACGTTCCCGGGCCTTGTACACACCGCCCGTCACACCACGAGAGTTTGTAACACCCGAAGTCGGTGAGGTAACCCTTGTGGAGCCAGCCGCCGAAGGTGGGACGGATGATTGGGGTGAAGTCGTAACAAGGTAGCCGTATCGGAAGGTGCGGCTGGATCACCTCCTTTCTAAGGATAAATTCGGAACCGGGCGCCCTAGGCGCTCCGGGGTTGACGTTTTGCGTTCAGTTTTGAAGGTTCACCTTCAATGGAAACATTGAATTGATCTTCTATCAGTAAGACAATTATACTCAAGAGGGCCTATAGCTCAGCTGGTTAGAGCGCACGCCTGATAAGCGTGAGGTCGATGGTTCGAGTCCATTTAGGCCCACCATTCTTCTTGGGGCCTTAGCTCAGCTGGGAGAGCGCCTGCCTTGCACGCAGGAGGTCAGCGGTTCGATCCCGCTAGGCTCCACCAATCATTTTGTACGTTGAAATGATGAACTTGTTCTTTGAAAACTGGATAAAACGACATTGAAACAATATGCAAGAAATTCAAGTACGCGTGACAATTTTTGTCACAACTTTTTAATTAACCATTGGTTAAGTTAGAAAGGGCGCACGGTGGATGCCTTGGCACTAGGAGCCGAAGAAGGACGGCACTAACACCGATATGCTTCGGGGAGCTGTAAGTGAGCTATGATCCGGAGATTTCCGAATGGGGGAACCCACTACTTTTAATCGAGTAGTATCCATGTGTGAATCTATAGCACATGAGAAGGCAGACCCAGGGAACTGAAACATCTAAGTACCTGGAGGAAGAGAAAGCAAATGCGATTCCCTGAGTAGCGGCGAGCGAAACGGGATCAGCCCAAACCAAGAGGCTTGCCTCTTGGGGTTGTAGGACACTCTATACGGAGTTACAAAAGGTAGGATTAGGCGAAGCGACCTGGAACGGTCCGCCGCAGCGGGTAACAGCCCCGTAGCCGAAAACCTTACCCCTCCAGAGTGGATCCTGAGTACGGCGGAACACGTGAAATTCCGTCGGAATCTGGGAGGACCATCTCCCAAGGCTAAATACTTCCTAGTGACCGATAGTGAACCAGTACCGTGAGGGAAAGGTGAAAAGCACCCCGGAAGGGGAGTGAAATAGATCCTGAAACCGTGTGCCTACAAGTAGTCAAAGCCCGTTAATGGGTGATGGCGTGCCTTTTGTAGAATGAACCGGCGAGTTACGATTACATGCAAGGTTAAGCTGAGAAGGCGGAGCCGCAGCGAAAGCGAGTCTGAATAGGGCGCCAGAGTATGTAGTTGTAGACCCGAAACCAGGTGATCTACCCATGTCCAGGGTGAAGGTAAGGTAACACTTACTGGAGGCCCGAACCCACGCACGTTGAAAAGTGCGGGGATGAGGTGTGGGTAGCGGAGAAATTCCAATCGAACCTGGAGATAGCTGGTTCTCTCCGAAATAGCTTTAGGGCTAGCCTCAAGATAGAGAATCCTGGAGGTAGAGCACTGTTTGGACTAGGGGCCCATCCCGGGTTACCGAATTCAGACAAACTCCGAATGCCAGTGATTTATGCTTGGGAGTCAGACTGCGAGTGATAAGATCCGTAGTCAAGAGGGAAACAGCCCAGACCACCAGCTAAGGTCCCCAAATATCCGTTAAGTGGAAAAGGATGTGGCGTTGCTTAGACAACCAGGATGTTGGCTTAGAAGCAGCCATCATTTAAAGAGTGCGTAATAGCTCACTGGTCGAGTGACACTGCGCCGAAAATGTACCGGGGCTAAACGGATTACCGAAGCTGTGGATGGATCTCGTAAGAGATCCGTGGTAGGAGAGCGTTCTAAGGGCGTTGAAGTCAGACCGGAAGGACTGGTGGAGCGCTTAGAAGTGAGAATGCCGGTATGAGTAACGAAAGACGGGTGAGAATCCCGTCCACCGAATGCCTAAGGTTTCCTGAGGAAGGCTCGTCCGCTCAGGGTTAGTCGGGACCTAAGTCGAGGCCGATAGGCGTAGACGATGGACAACAGGTTGATATTCCTGTACCACCTCCCCGCCGTTTGAGCAATGGGGGGACGCAGAAGGATAAGGAGAGCGTGCCGTTGGTTGTGCACGTCCAAGCAGTGAGGCGTGGAATGAGGCAAATCCCATTCCTGATACGTTGAGCTGTGATGGCAAGAGGGTTTACCCTTAGAGTCCCTGATTTCACACTGCCAAGAAAAGCCTCTAGCGAGGCGGGAGGTGCCCGTACCGCAAACCGACACAGGTAGGCGAGAAGAGAATTCTAAGGTGAGCGAGTGAACTCTCGTTAAGGAACTCGGCAAAATGACCCCGTAACTTCGGGAGAAGGGGTGCTCTGGTAGGGTGTATAGCCCGAGAGAGCCGCAGTGAATAGGCCCAGGCGACTGTTTAGCAAAAACACAGGTCTCTGCAAAACCGTAAGGTGACGTATAGGGGCTGACGCCTGCCCGGTGCTGGAAGGTTAAGAGGAGTGCTTAGCGCAAGCGAAGGTGCGAATTGAAGCCCCAGTAAACGGCGGCCGTAACTATAACGGTCCTAAGGTAGCGAAATTCCTTGTCGGGTAAGTTCCGACCCGCACGAAAGGCGTAACGATCTGGGCACTGTCTCAACGAGAGACTCGGTGAAATTATAGTACCTGTGAAGATGCAGGTTACCCGCGACAGGACGGAAAGACCCCGTGGAGCTTTACTGTAGCCTGATATTGAATTTTGGTGCAACTTGTACAGGATAGGTAGGAGCCTTAGATTCCGGAGCGCCAGCTTCGGAGGAGGCGTCAGTGGGATACTACCCTGGTTGTATTGAAATTCTAACCCACAAGCCTGATCGGCTTGGGAGACAGTGTCAGGCGGGCAGTTTGACTGGGGCGGTCGCCTCCTAAAGAGTAACGGAGGCGCCCAAAGGTTCCCTCAGAATGGTTGGAAATCATTCGAAGAGTGTAAAGGCAGAAGGGAGCTTGACTGCGAGACGTACATGTCGAGCAGGGTCGAAAGACGGGCTTAGTGATCCGGTGGTTCCGCATGGAAGGGCCATCGCTCAACGGATAAAAGCTACCCCGGGGATAACAGGCTTATCTCCCCCAAGAGTCCACATCGACGGGGAGGTTTGGCACCTCGATGTCGGCTCATCGCATCCTGGGGCTGTAGTCGGTCCCAAGGGTTGGGCTGTTCGCCCATTAAAGCGGTACGCGAGCTGGGTTCAGAACGTCGTGAGACAGTTCGGTCCCTATCCGTCGCGGGCGCAGGAAATTTGAGAGGAGCTGTCCTTAGTACGAGAGGACCGGGATGGACACACCGCTGGTGTACCAGTTGTTCTGCCAAGGGCATCGCTGGGTAGCTATGTGTGGCCGGGATAAGTGCTGAAAGCATCTAAGCACGAAGCCCCCCTCAAGATGAGATTTCCCATTGCGCAAGCAAGTAAGATCCCTCAAAGACGATGAGGTAGATAGGTTCGAGGTGGAAGCGTGGCGACATGTGCAGCTGACGAATACTAATCGATCGAGGACTTAACCAAAACAAAGTACGCGAAGACTTGCACGTTCCAATGTCGTTTATCCAGTTTTGAAAGAATAAGAAAAAGTTTTTGAAAAAAAGCTTGAAAAAACCAGTGATATACTGGTATAATAAATCTTGTCTTTCAAAACCAAATAGTCCAGTGATGATGGCAAAGAGGCCACACCCGTTCCCATCCCGAACACGGCAGTTAAGCTCTTTTGCGCCGATGGTAGTTGGGGGTTTCCCCCTGTGAGAGTAGGACGTCGCTGGGCAATACATATCGGAGGATTAGCTCAGCTGGGAGAGCATCTGCCTTACAAGCAGAGGGTCGGCGGTTCGATCCCGTCATCCTCCACCATTTTTCTTTTCGCCGGAGTAGCTCAGTTGGTAGAGCAACTGACTTGTAATCAGTAGGTCGAGGGTTCGACTCCTTTCTCCGGCACCACTCATGTAAATGAGCCATTAGCTCAGCTGGTAGAGCATCTGACTTTTAATCAGAGGGTCGAAGGTTCGAATCCTTCATGGCTCACCATTTTAATTTTAATATTGCCACGCGGGTGTGGCGGAACTGGCAGACGCACTAGACTTAGGATCTAGCGCCTTCGGGCGTGGGGGTTCGACTCCCTTCACCCGCACCATTTTGCGGAAGTAGTTCAGTGGTAGAACGCCACCTTGCCAAGGTGGAGGTCGCGAGTTCGAACCTCGTCTTCCGCTCCATATGATTTTCAGAGTACCGACCCTTAGCCGGGGTGGCGGAACTGGCAGACGCACAGGACTTAAAATCCTGCGGTAGGTGACTACCGTACCGGTTCGATTCCGGTCCTCGGCACCATTTACATCAATAGCATAAAGCGCCCGTAGCTCAATTGGATAGAGTACTTGACTACGAATCAAGCGGTTAGAGGTTCGAGTCCTCTCGGGCGCACCATATTTTTTAAAAACTCAGTACCTAAGTTCGGGAAGTAGCTCAGCTTGGTAGAGCACTTGGTTTGGGACCAAGGGGTCGCAGGTTCGAATCCTGTCTTCCCGACCAAACAATGGGGCCTTAGCTCAGCTGGGAGAGCGCCTGCCTTGCACGCAGGAGGTCAGCGGTTCGATCCCGCTAGGCTCCACCATATCTTTTGAATATTGAACCTTGAAAACTGAACAGCAAAACGTCAACAAAACGCAACGGTCGCGCAAAACGGCCCGCGCAAAACTTACTGATCAACGCAAGTAGATCAAAGCGAATCGTGCGTCTTCGGACGGCGATACGCCAGCAGTATTGAGCAATCAACACTACTCTATAATGGAGAGTTTGATCCTGGCTCAGGACGAACGCTGGCGGCGTGCCTAATACATGCAAGTCGAGCGGAACCAGAGGAGCTTGCTCCTTCTGGTTTAGCGGCGGACGGGTGAGTAACACGTGGGCAACCTGCCCTGCAGATCGGGATAACTCCGGGAAACCGGTGCTAATACCGAATAGTTTGCGGCCTCTCCTGAGGCTGCACGGAAAGACGGTTTCGGCTGTCACTGCAGGATGGGCCCGCGGCGCATTAGCTAGTTGGTGGGGTAATGGCCTACCAAGGCGACGATGCGTAGCCGACCTGAGAGGGTGATCGGCCACACTGGGACTGAGACACGGCCCAGACTCCTACGGGAGGCAGCAGTAGGGAATCTTCCGCAATGGACGAAAGTCTGACGGAGCAACGCCGCGTGAGTGACGAAGGTTTTCGGATCGTAAAACTCTGTTGTGAGGGAAGAACAAGTACCAACTAACTACTGGTACCTTGACGGTACCTCACCAGAAAGCCACGGCTAACTACGTGCCAGCAGCCGCGGTAATACGTAGGTGGCAAGCGTTGTCCGGAATTATTGGGCGTAAAGCGCGCGCAGGCGGTTCTTTAAGTCTGATGTGAAAGCCCACGGCTCAACCGTGGAGGGTCATTGGAAACTGGAGAACTTGAGTGCAGAAGAGGAAAGTGGAATTCCATGTGTAGCGGTGAAATGCGTAGAGATGTGGAGGAACACCAGTGGCGAAGGCGACTTTCTGGTCTGTAACTGACGCTGAGGCGCGAAAGCGTGGGGAGCAAACAGGATTAGATACCCTGGTAGTCCACGCCGTAAACGATGAGTGCTAAGTGTTAGGGGGTTTCCGCCCCTTAGTGCTGCAGCTAACGCATTAAGCACTCCGCCTGGGGAGTACGGCCGCAAGGCTGAAACTCAAAGGAATTGACGGGGGCCCGCACAAGCGGTGGAGCATGTGGTTTAATTCGAAGCAACGCGAAGAACCTTACCAGGTCTTGACATCCCACTGACCGGTGTAGAGATACACTTTTCCCTTCGGGGACAGTGGTGACAGGTGGTGCATGGTTGTCGTCAGCTCGTGTCGTGAGATGTTGGGTTAAGTCCCGCAACGAGCGCAACCCTTGATCTTAGTTGCCAGCATTCAGTTGGGCACTCTAAGGTGACTGCCGGTGACAAACCGGAGGAAGGTGGGGATGACGTCAAATCATCATGCCCCTTATGACCTGGGCTACACACGTGCTACAATGGACGGTACAAAGGGTTGCCAACCCGCGAGGGGGAGCCAATCCCATAAAACCGTTCTCAGTTCGGATTGTAGGCTGCAACTCGCCTGCATGAAGCCGGAATCGCTAGTAATCGTGGATCAGCATGCCACGGTGAATACGTTCCCGGGCCTTGTACACACCGCCCGTCACACCACGAGAGTTTGTAACACCCGAAGTCGGTGAGGTAACCCTTGTGGAGCCAGCCGCCGAAGGTGGGACGGATGATTGGGGTGAAGTCGTAACAAGGTAGCCGTATCGGAAGGTGCGGCTGGATCACCTCCTTTCTAAGGATAAATTCGGAACCGGGCGCCCTAGGCGCTCCGGGGTTGACGTTTTGCGTTCAGTTTTGAAGGTTCACCTTCAGGCGGCAACGCCTTTTTTTGTGACTTTCAAACTTGTTCTTTGAAAACTGGATAAAACGACATTGAAACAATATGCAAGAAATTCAAGTACGCGTGACAATTTTTGTCACAACTTTTTAATTAACCATTGGTTAAGTTAGAAAGGGCGCACGGTGGATGCCTTGGCACTAGGAGCCGAAGAAGGACGGCACTAACACCGATATGCTTCGGGGAGCTGTAAGTGAGCTGTGATCCGGAGATTTCCGAATGGGGGAACCCACTACTTTTAATCGAGTAGTATCCATGTGTGAATCTATAGCACATGAGAAGGCAGACCCAGGGAACTGAAACATCTAAGTACCTGGAGGAAGAGAAAGCAAATGCGATTCCCTGAGTAGCGGCGAGCGAAACGGGATCAGCCCAAACCAAGAGGCTTGCCTCTTGGGGTTGTAGGACACTCTATACGGAGTTACAAAAGGTAGGATTAGGCGAAGCGACCTGGAACGGTCCGCCGCAGCGGGTAACAGCCCCGTAGCCGAAAACCTTACCCCTCCAGAGTGGATCCTGAGTACGGCGGAACACGTGAAATTCCGTCGGAATCTGGGAGGACCATCTCCCAAGGCTAAATACTTCCTAGTGACCGATAGTGAACCAGTACCGTGAGGGAAAGGTGAAAAGCACCCCGGAAGGGGAGTGAAATAGATCCTGAAACCGTGTGCCTACAAGTAGTCAAAGCCCGTTAATGGGTGATGGCGTGCCTTTTGTAGAATGAACCGGCGAGTTACGATTACATGCAAGGTTAAGCTGAGAAGGCGGAGCCGCAGCGAAAGCGAGTCTGAATAGGGCGCCAGAGTATGTAGTTGTAGACCCGAAACCAGGTGATCTACCCATGTCCAGGGTGAAGGTAAGGTAACACTTACTGGAGGCCCGAACCCACGCACGTTGAAAAGTGCGGGGATGAGGTGTGGGTAGCGGAGAAATTCCAATCGAACCTGGAGATAGCTGGTTCTCTCCGAAATAGCTTTAGGGCTAGCCTCAAGATAGAGAATCCTGGAGGTAGAGCACTGTTTGGACTAGGGGCCCATCCCGGGTTACCGAATTCAGACAAACTCCGAATGCCAGTGATTTATGCTTGGGAGTCAGACTGCGAGTGATAAGATCCGTAGTCAAGAGGGAAACAGCCCAGACCACCAGCTAAGGTCCCCAAATATCCGTTAAGTGGAAAAGGATGTGGCGTTGCTTAGACAACCAGGATGTTGGCTTAGAAGCAGCCATCATTTAAAGAGTGCGTAATAGCTCACTGGTCGAGTGACACTGCGCCGAAAATGTACCGGGGCTAAACGGATTACCGAAGCTGTGGATGGATCTCGTAAGAGATCCGTGGTAGGAGAGCGTTCTAAGGGCGTTGAAGTCAGACCGGAAGGACTGGTGGAGCGCTTAGAAGTGAGAATGCCGGTATGAGTAACGAAAGACGGGTGAGAATCCCGTCCACCGAATGCCTAAGGTTTCCTGAGGAAGGCTCGTCCGCTCAGGGTTAGTCGGGACCTAAGTCGAGGCCGATAGGCGTAGACGATGGACAACAGGTTGATATTCCTGTACCACCTCCCCGCCGTTTGAGCAATGGGGGGACGCAGAAGGATAAGGAGAGCGTGCCGTTGGTTGTGCACGTCCAAGCAGTGAGGCGTGGAATGAGGCAAATCCCATTCCTGATACGTTGAGCTGTGATGGCAAGAGGGTTTACCCTTAGAGTCCCTGATTTCACACTGCCAAGAAAAGCCTCTAGCGAGGCGGGAGGTGCCCGTACCGCAAACCGACACAGGTAGGCGAGAAGAGAATTCTAAGGTGAGCGAGTGAACTCTCGTTAAGGAACTCGGCAAAATGACCCCGTAACTTCGGGAGAAGGGGTGCTCTGGTAGGGTGTATAGCCCGAGAGAGCCGCAGTGAATAGGCCCAGGCGACTGTTTAGCAAAAACACAGGTCTCTGCAAAACCGTAAGGTGACGTATAGGGGCTGACGCCTGCCCGGTGCTGGAAGGTTAAGAGGAGTGCTTAGCGCAAGCGAAGGTGCGAATTGAAGCCCCAGTAAACGGCGGCCGTAACTATAACGGTCCTAAGGTAGCGAAATTCCTTGTCGGGTAAGTTCCGACCCGCACGAAAGGCGTAACGATCTGGGCACTGTCTCAACGAGAGACTCGGTGAAATTATAGTACCTGTGAAGATGCAGGTTACCCGCGACAGGACGGAAAGACCCCGTGGAGCTTTACTGTAGCCTGATATTGAATTTTGGTGCAACTTGTACAGGATAGGTAGGAGCCTTAGATTCCGGAGCGCCAGCTTCGGAGGAGGCGTCAGTGGGATACTACCCTGGTTGTATTGAAATTCTAACCCACAAGCCTGATCGGCTTGGGAGACAGTGTCAGGCGGGCAGTTTGACTGGGGCGGTCGCCTCCTAAAGAGTAACGGAGGCGCCCAAAGGTTCCCTCAGAATGGTTGGAAATCATTCGAAGAGTGTAAAGGCAGAAGGGAGCTTGACTGCGAGACGTACATGTCGAGCAGGGTCGAAAGACGGGCTTAGTGATCCGGTGGTTCCGCATGGAAGGGCCATCGCTCAACGGATAAAAGCTACCCCGGGGATAACAGGCTTATCTCCCCCAAGAGTCCACATCGACGGGGAGGTTTGGCACCTCGATGTCGGCTCATCGCATCCTGGGGCTGTAGTCGGTCCCAAGGGTTGGGCTGTTCGCCCATTAAAGCGGTACGCGAGCTGGGTTCAGAACGTCGTGAGACAGTTCGGTCCCTATCCGTCGCGGGCGCAGGAAATTTGAGAGGAGCTGTCCTTAGTACGAGAGGACCGGGATGGACACACCGCTGGTGTACCAGTTGTTCTGCCAAGGGCATCGCTGGGTAGCTATGTGTGGCCGGGATAAGTGCTGAAAGCATCTAAGCACGAAGCCCCCCTCAAGATGAGATTTCCCATTGCGCAAGCAAGTAAGATCCCTCAAAGACGATGAGGTAGATAGGTTCGAGGTGGAAGCGTGGCGACATGTGCAGCTGACGAATACTAATCGATCGAGGACTTAACCAAAACAATGTATGCGAAGCACTTGCACGTTCCAATGTCGTTTATCCAGTTTTGAGTGAACAAGCACTCAACTAAATAGTCCAGTGATGATGGCAAAGAGGCCACACCCGTTCCCATCCCGAACACGGCAGTTAAGCTCTTTTGCGCTGATGGTAGTTGGGGGTTTCCCCCTGTGAGAGTAAGACGTCGCTGGGCACTTAAAGAAAGTCGTTACCGATTCCGGTAACGGCTTTTTTGTATTTAAAGATAAGGTGCACTATAAGTTAATCAGAGGTTGATTACACAAGTCTTTAAGTGCTTTAGTTTAAAGGCTTTTTTGTTTGATTTATAATTTCGATACTTACTATTTGATATGTGTAAAAAGCTTGTTGTATAATTAAGTCAAATATAGTCAAAGTCAACTTTTTCATATTATGTATCGAAGAGGTGAAAGCGATGCGGAACATTTCGGATGTAATTGAAGGTTATTTGAGGCAAGTTATCGAATTAAGCGAGAGAGACCATATTGAAATTAAACGCAGTGAAGTGGCTGAAAAGTTTCAATGTGTCCCATCTCAAATAAATTATGTCATAAATACTCGATTTACGGTTGATCGTGGTTACTTGGTAGAAAGTAAACGCGGTGGCGGTGGGTATATTCGCATTAAAAGAATCAGGCTCCATCAAAAGTCAGATGTTATAGCAGAAGTTATTGAACGATTGGAACATGGAGCTACGCAGATAATGGCAGAAGATACCGTTTTTAGATTACTTGATGAAGAAATCATTTCTAAACGAGAAGCTAAACTAATTCTTAGTGCAATTGATCGGGGTACCTTGCTTCTCCCTCTTCCTACACGCGATGAAGTTCGAGCACGTATTCTTATAGCAATGCTATTTACAATTAAATATCAAACGAACACATAAAGGGGTGAAAAGATGATTTGCGATCAATGCGGAGAACGTTCTGCATCAGTTATAGTTAAACAACAGCAACAAGGCCAGATAGTTGAGGTGAATTTATGCCATATCTGTGCTGCTGAAAACCATAGCATTAATATTGCTTTTGAACAGGATCCATTAGCTATTCATCAGCTATTATCAAATTGGTTCCCTAATTCGCAAGCATCCATTAACCCGGTTAGAAAGGAAGTAGCAACTTGTCCTTCTTGTGGTTTTACTTTCTCTAAATTTTTACGAATCGGGAAGTTTGGCTGCTCTTCTTGTTATGATGCCTTTTCACCACAGCTTAATGAAATCTTTAAACGATTCCATAACGGGAATACAGAACACAATGGTAAAATACCTGCTTCTTATGGCACAACCTTGAAAATAAAAAAAGAAATTGAAGAACTTCGAAAGCAAATGCAGATATCAATTCAAGGTGAAAATTTTGAAGAGGCCGCTAGATTAAGAGATGAAGTAAAAGTTTTAAGTGCGAAGCTTGAAGGGGGTATCCAGGATGGCAGTTGAACGTTTTTTTCAACCCCATGCAAGCAGCTGGATGACTAACGATGGTAAAAATGTAGATATTGCAATGAGTACGAGAATTAGATTAGCTAGAAATTTGAACAATTTCAAATTTCCATATGCTTTTACAGAAGATGAAGCGCTCAAAGTTGATAAAGAAATTTCTTCTGTATTATTAGATAAAGGAAATGAATTAGATTATACTTTTAGCCATATCAGTATTGAAGAGCTTGCTGAGTTACAAAAAGAGATATTGGTAGAAAAACATTTAATTAGTCCATATCTTATTAATAGCCATCACTCAGGTTCTGTTTTGTTGTCTGATAACGAAGAGCTGAGTATTATGGTGAATGAAGAAGATCATTTGCGAATTCAAAGTCTTCAGTCAGGATTTCAACTTCAACAAGCTTATAAAATAGCAAATGAGCTAGATTCTCTTCTAGAAAAGAATTTATCTTATGCTTTTCATGAAAAACATGGCTACTTAACTAGTTGTCCGACAAACGTAGGTACTGGAATGCGAGCATCCGTTATGCTTCATTTACCTGCTTTGACCATGTCTCATCAGATTCAACGAATCATTCCTGCAATTTCAAGACTGGGTATGGTGGTTAGAGGCATTTATGGCGAAGGTAGTGAAGCTTTAGGAAATGTTTATCAAATATCAAACCAATTGACTCTTGGGAAATCAGAATACGAGATTCTTCAGGATTTGGAAAATATGACAGAGCAAATTATCCAACAAGAACGAAGAGCGCGTGAAGCAATTGCGTTAAATTCACCAGTAGTAATAGAAGATCGGATATACCGATCGCTTGGCGTTCTTACCCATTCGAGACTGCTGACGACAGAAGAAGCTGCGACGTGTCTGTCAGATGTTCGTTTGGGTATAGATTTAAAAATGATTCAAGATGTAGATATGTCGATTTTGAATGAGTTAATGATTTTTATGCAGCCGGCATTTCTGCAGCAATATGCAGACAAGCCACTGCAACCGAAAGAACGCGATTTTGCTCGGGCCAAGTTGTTCCGAGAGAGGTTGAATAGAAACGGTATAAATAGTGAAGGAGAGGATCTTGCATGATGTTTAATCGATTTACACAACGCGCACAAAAAGTTCTTCAGTTAGCTCAAGAAGAGGCCATTCGTATGAAACATGAATCAATCGGTACAGAGCACATTCTTCTCGGTTTGATTCGTGAAGGTGGCGGGATTGCTGCTAAAGCTCTTGAGGCAATTGAAGTAAATACACAGTTGATCGAAGAAGGTGTTAAGGAATTAGTTGGTGTCGGCGAAAAAGAAGTCGGTCCAATTGTACATTACACGCCGAGAGCCAAAAAAGTTATTGAATTGTCAGTTGATGAGTCCCGTAAACTGGGTCACTCTTATATAGGTACAGAGCATTTGCTATTAGCGCTTATTCGTGAAGGAGAAGGGGTTGCAGCTCGTGTGTTAGGAAATGCCGGTGTTAGCTTGAATAAAGCTCGCCAGCAAGTGTTACAGCTTCTAGGAAGCAATGAGCAGACTTCCACAGGCACAAGCCCAAATGCTTCAGCGAATACACCAACGTTAGATGGATTGGCTCGTGATTTGACACAAGTTGCTCGCGAAGGCGGATTAGACCCTGTAATTGGCAGAAGCGATGAAATTACACGTGTGATTGAAGTGTTGAGCCGCAGAACAAAAAACAACCCAGTCTTGATTGGTGAGCCTGGTGTTGGTAAAACAGCGATTGCTGAAGGATTGGCTCAGCAAATCGTAAATAATGAAATCCCAGAAACTCTACGCGACAAACGCGTTATGGTTTTGGATATGGGAACAGTAGTTGCAGGAACAAAATACCGTGGGGAATTTGAAGATCGCTTGAAAAAAGTGATGGATGAAATTCGTCAAGCTGGTAACGTTATTCTGTTTATCGATGAGCTTCATACATTAATCGGTGCTGGCGGTGCAGAAGGTGCGATTGATGCATCTAATATTTTGAAACCGTCACTATCACGTGGAGAACTTCAGTGCATTGGTGCGACAACTTTAGATGAGTACCGCAAGTACATTGAAAAAGATGCAGCTCTTGAGCGTCGTTTCCAACCAATTCAAGTAGATGAGCCTTCAGTTGAAGAATCGATTCAAATTATCCGTGGTTTGCGCGATCGTTATGAAGCGCATCACCGTGTGAAAATTACCGATGAAGCAATTGAAGCAGCGGCTAAAATGTCAGACCGTTATATTTCAGATCGCTTCTTACCGGATAAAGCGATTGACTTGATCGATGAGGCTGGATCAAAAGTAAGACTGCGTTCTTACACGACTCCGCCAGATTTGAAAGAGTTGGAATCTCGATTAGAAGCAGCACGTTCTGAGAAAAATGAAGCAGTTCAAAGCCAAGAGTTCGAAAAAGCGGCTTCGCTTCGTGATGCTGAACAGAAACTACAAAGTCAATTAGATAAAACGAAAAAAGAATGGAAAGAAAAACAAGGTAAAGAAGAGTCTGAAGTGACAGTAGAAGATATTGCGAAAGTTGTATCTATGTGGACGGGTATTCCGGTTTCGAAACTGGCACAAACAGAATCGGATAAATTGTTGAATTTGGAGTCTATTCTTCATAACCGTGTTATTGGACAAAATGAAGCAGTAACGTCTATTTCGAAAGCTATCCGACGTGCACGTGCAGGATTGAAAGATCCGAAACGTCCAATTGGATCGTTCATTTTCCTTGGTCCAACAGGTGTAGGTAAAACGGAATTAGCACGGGCCTTAGCTGAGTCTATGTTTGGTGACGAAGAAGCGATGATTCGCATCGACATGTCTGAGTACATGGAAAGACATTCGACTTCACGTTTGGTTGGATCACCTCCAGGCTATGTAGGCTATGAAGAAGGCGGACAATTGACGGAGAAAGTACGCAGAAAACCTTATTCAGTTGTACTTCTTGATGAAATTGAAAAAGCTCACCCGGATGTCTTCAACATTCTGTTGCAAGTTCTTGAAGATGGTCGTTTAACGGATTCAAAAGGTCGCAGAGTCGATTTCCGTAATACGGTCATTATCATGACTTCAAATGTAGGGGCAGAAGAACTGAAATACAATAAATACGTAGGCTTTAATTTGGATGATGCAAAAACGGATTATAAAGATATGAAAGGGAAAATGCTTGCTGAATTGAAAAAAGCATTCCGCCCAGAGTTCTTGAACCGTGTGGATGACATGATCGTCTTCCATTCTCTTGAAAAAGAAAACTTAAGAGAAATTGTAAACTTGATGACGAAACAATTGGTTGATCGCTTGAAAGAGCAGGATATCGATTTGGAGTTAACAGATGCAGCGCTTGAAAAAGTAGCGAAAGAAGGATATGACCCAGAATATGGTGCGCGTCCATTACGTCGTTCACTTCAAAAACACGTGGAAGATCGTTTGTCAGAAGAGCTATTAAAAGGTACGGCTCTGTCAGGGCAAAAGATTATCTTTGATGTTGAAGGCGATGAATTTGTCGTTCGAACAAATAAATCAGAAAAAGCAAAAGAAATAGCGATAGAAAAACAATAAGAACATGCCGCTCTCCGGAGTTACTTTCCGGCGAGCGGTTTTTCTATTCAAGGAGGTACACATGGCTAAGAAAAAGACTAAATTCATTTGTCAGTCGTGTGGCTATGAATCGGCCAGATGGATGGGGAAATGTCCGGGGTGCGCATCATGGAATACGATGACAGAAGAAGTAGAAGTCCAAGCTCCTAAAGGAACACGCGGTGCTTTTCAACATAGTGCGTCTGTTCCGCAAAAAGCGACGCCGATCAATGCGATTGAAACACAAGACGAACCACGAGTAGAAACGGAACTAAGCGAATTAAACCGTGTACTTGGTGGAGGCATTGTGCCAGGATCACTAGTATTAATTGGGGGAGACCCGGGTATTGGGAAATCGACATTGCTGTTACAAGTTTCAGCGATGCTTGCAAATAGTGGAAACCGGGTATTATATATTTCCGGAGAAGAATCAATTCGCCAAACAAAATTACGAGCAGAGCGTTTAGATGCGTCATCTTCAGAGTTGTTTATCTATGCTGAAACAAATCTTGAACTGATTCATCACACCATTGAAGATGTAGCACCTGATTTTGTTATTATCGATTCAATTCAGACTGTTCACCACCCGGAAGTCACTTCTGCACCGGGTAGTGTGACGCAAGTAAGAGAAAGTACGGCAGAATTGATGCGAATCGCCAAGACAAAAAATATTGCCATTTTCCTAGTTGGACACGTAACCAAAGAAGGACAAATTGCAGGACCACGTATTTTAGAGCATATGGTTGATACGGTGTTGTATTTCGAAGGTGAACGCCATCACACATACCGCATTTTACGTAGTGTGAAAAACCGTTTTGGTTCTACGAATGAAATTGCGATTTTTGAAATGCTTCAAAGTGGATTAAAAGAAGTGTTGAATCCATCTGAATTATTTTTACAAGAGCGTTCGAGTGGGTCAGCAGGCTCAACCGTTGTTGCTTCAATGGAAGGAACAAGGCCAATTTTAGTTGAAATTCAAGCATTGGTAACACCTTCAAGCTTTAATTATCCGAAACGGATGGCAACGGGAATTGACGTCAATCGTGTGACCTTACTGATGGCAGTACTAGAAAAGCGCGTAGGTATGCTTTTGCAAGCGCAGGACGCTTACATTAAAGTTGCGGGTGGCGTGAAGCTTGATGAACCAGCAATTGATTTGGCTGTGTTGGCAAGTATTGTCTCAAGCTTCCGTGATAAAGCGCCAAATGTTTATGATTGTATAATCGGCGAAGTTGGATTGACCGGGGAAGTTAGACGCGTATCGCGTATCGAGCAGCGCGTTCAAGAAGCGGCGAAACTAGGCTTTAAGCGTGCAATTATTCCTGCATCAAATTTAGGTGGCTGGGATTATCCGGAAGGAATTCGTGTAGTGGGTGTAGAAAGTGTTAACGATGCATTAAAAGAGATTTTTCCACAGTAAGGAGGCAATATTGCCTCCTTTTATTTCTAGTCAAGTATCTTTGGAGCGTTCTTGTTTTAAAATGTGTATAATTGAAAAAAGGAGGTGGAGCTCGTGTTAAGACCTATTATTCAAATAATGTTTTTACTTATTGGTGCGACGATCGGAATTTTATTATTACCATCAGCATTTGAACTTATTCCCCTTCTCGACAATCCGTGGATCAGTAATCCTTATGTAGCAGCAATTGTTGGTGCTCTTATCTTTTTCCTATTATCTTTATTATTTGTTGATTCATTGATTCATTTTATGAAATGGATGGAAGAGAAGTTGTTGCGCGCCCCAACCCCGGACCTATTATTCGGAACGGTCGGGATGGTTATTGGACTTGTGGTAGCGTTCTTAGTTGGATTTGCGTTAAGTACGGTTGATATTCCCCTTGTCGCGACAGTGGCACCATTAGTTCTTTCGGTAGTGCTTGGTTATTTAGGGTTTCAAGTCGGGTTTCAAAAACGTGAAGAGATGTTAACGATGTTAACGCCTGCTAAATTCGTACCTGCGAAAAAGCAGGAAATCGAAGAACCAATTGAAAAAATGTCTTATAAATTGCTCGATACCAGCGTCATTATCGATGGACGAATTGCTGATATTTCGGCAACTGGGTTTATGGAAGGTACGTTTGTCGTACCGCAATTTGTTTTGTCGGAACTTCAACATATTGCGGATTCGTCAGATACGTTGAAACGAACACGCGGTAGGCGAGGGTTGGACATTTTAAAACGTCTTCAAAGCGAGCGCGTAGATGCTATTATGATTACGGAAGAAAGTTTTGATGAAGTAAGCGAAGTCGATTTGAAACTAATGCGTGCTGCGAAAAAAATGGGCGGCAAAGTGGTAACTAACGACTTTAATCTCAATAAAGTATGTGAACTTCATAATGTTCCAGTATTGAACATTAACGATTTGGCAAATGCTGTAAAACCTGTGGTCATTCCAGGAGAAGATATGCATGTCGTGGTCATTAAAGACGGCAAAGAGCAAAATCAAGGTGTCGCTTATTTAGACGATGGGACAATGATTGTCATTGAAGGCGGTAAAGGATTTATTGGCCAAGCGATCAATGTTACAGTTACGAGTGTGTTGCAGACTTCTGCAGGCCGAATGATTTTTGCGAAACCGCGTGAAGGCAAATAAGGTGCAACATATGGATAAAGGATGTTTTTTATGAATTATACAGTCGTCTTGCCTGCTGCTGGCAGCGGGAAACGAATGAAAGCTGATAAAAATAAATTATTACTCGAACTTTTCGGTAAACCTATTTTTCTATATACATTAGAAGTTTTTCAAAAAGACCCAAATTGTGACGCCATTTGGTTAGCGGTAAAAGAACAAGAGCGGGGATTAATTGAAAACTATGTAAAACGCTATAACTTAACGAAAGTACAAGGTTACGCTACAGGGGGAACGGAACGGCAAGATAGTGTAAGAGCTTGCCTTGAAGCGATTCCACCTTGTGGCGTTGTTTTGGTTCATGATGCAGCTCGGCCATTTATCGACAAAGAAGTCATTGTGAATTTAGTGGAAAAAGCACACACATCGGGTGCAGCAATAGCCGCTGTTCCGGTAAAAGATACCATTAAAAAAGCGGAAAATGGCATTATTTCAGAGACGGTAGACCGCGATCAATTGTGGATGATTCAAACGCCGCAAGCATTTCGCTATTCGTTAATTTTAGAGGCTGCTCAGAAAGCTCATAACGATGGGTTTATGGGAACAGATGAAGCGATGCTTGTTGAACGTTTGCATTACCCTGTCGCGATTGTTGAAAGTACATACGAAAATATAAAAATGACGACGCCAGATGATTTGATTTATGGAAGAGCCATTCTGGAAAGTCGCTTACAGGAGGAACAGAAATGATTCGAATTGGACAAGGTTATGACGTACATCAATTAGCAGAAGGACGACCATTTATTTTAGGTGGCATTGAAATTGAACACGACCGTGGACTTCTTGGTCATTCAGATGCAGATGTATTATTGCATACCATTACTGATGCGGCACTTGGCGCAATTGGTGGAGGCGATATCGGTAAGCATTTCCCAGACACAGATCCGGAATTTAAAAATGCGGATTCTCGCAAATTATTGACGCATATTTGGCAATATGTAAAAGAACAAGGCTATGAGCTTGGCAATGTGGATTGCACAGTGATTGCTCAAAAACCGAAATTAGCGCCTTATATCGAACAAATGCGCGAATCAATTGCTAACTTGCTTGAAGCAGATATTTCGCAAGTTAGTGTTAAAGCAACAACTTCGGAACACCTTGGATTTGTTGGGCGTGAAGAAGGAATTGCTGCGCTTGCAGTGATCCTACTAACGAAACACCCAGTTTCTCTTGATGTGCCAGAGTGATAGAATAGTAGAAGGATAAACGATATTTTAGGAGGAAATGAAATGACACAAGAAGTTCGCGTACGTTACGCACCAAGCCCGACAGGACATTTGCACATCGGGGGCGCTCGTACAGCTTTATTTAACTATTTATTTGCGCGTCACAATAACGGGAAATTCATCGTTCGCATTGAAGATACAGATACGGCTCGTAATATCGAAACAGGGATTATGTCTCAGTTGGATAACTTGAAATGGTTAGGCATTGAACACGACGAGTCTATTGATGTTGGAGGAGAGTACGGACCTTATCGTCAAATGGAACGTTTGGATACGTATAAAAAACATTCAGACCAAATGCTTGAAAAAGGATTGGCTTTTAAATGTTTCTGTACACCTGAAGAGTTGGAAGTAGAACGCGATGCGCAAAAAGCAGCGGGCATTGCAGCTCCCCAGTACAGCGGAACTTGCCGTAACTTGACTACGGAAGAAGTCGCTGAAAGAGAAGAATCAGGTAAGACGTTTAGTATTCGTGCAAAAGTTCCTACGAATGTAACATATGAGTTTAATGATTTAGTACGTGGTCCAATTTCATTTGAATCAAAAGATATTGGCGACTGGGTAATGGTTAAAACGACGGGTATTCCGACATATAATTTTGCTGTTGTCATCGATGATTATTTGATGAAAATTTCTCATGTTTTCCGCGGAGAAGAGCATTTATCAAACACACCAAGACAAATGATGATTTACGATGCATTTGGTTGGGATTATCCGAGCTACGGTCACATGACGTTGATCATTAACGAAGACCGTAAGAAATTATCGAAACGCGACGAGTCGATTTTACAGTTTATTTCACAATATAAAGAATTAGGCTATATTCCTGAAGCACTATTCAACTTCTTTGCGCTACTTGGCTGGTCTCCAGAAGGAGAAGAAGAAATCTTCTCGAAAGAAGAATTTATTCGCATTTTTGATGTAGAACGTTTGTCTAAGTCGCCATCGATGTTTGATAAGCAAAAGTTAATGTGGATGAACAACCAATACATTAAACAATTGCCGCTCGAAGAAGTCGTGAAGTTATCGCTTCCCCATTTGCAAAAAGCAGGGAAATTGCCAGAAGAAATGACACCAGAACAAACAGAATGGGCGATCAAGCTTGTTGCTTTGTATCACGATCAAATGAGCTACGGTGCTGAAATTACCGAGCTATCAGAACAATTTTTCACTGACGACTTAACATACGGCGAAGCTGAAAAAGAAGTTTTAGCTGGGGAACAAGTACCTGAAGTGATGGCGGCATTTAAAAAGCAATTGACTGGGTTAGAAAACTTTGAACCAGCTGAAATTAAAGCGGCAATCAAAGCGGTTCAAAAAGCGACGGGTCATAAAGGCAAAAACTTGTTTATGCCTATACGTGTTGTTATTACTGGACAAATGCACGGACCTGAACTGCCAGATGCGATTTCTTTATTAGGAAAAGACAAAGCAATCGCTCGCGTTGCACAATACGCAAGTGCGTAACGTTGACTTATTCGGCTGACGGTGTAAAATGAATTTACTATCATAAAAACGTTGACGAGAAGAAGTACATGTAGCAAGTTCTTTAGAGAAGATCCTCACCGGCTGAAAAGGATCTGTGCCGCTGCTACATGGAAATGCCTCTCCGAGTGCTGAGTCGAAATAAGTAGACCAGACGTTTCGCCTGCGTTATAGGCTTTCGAGAGAAAAGGACGTTTTGTTCTTTTAATCAGAGTGGAACCGCGCAATTATGCGTCTCTGTCATTTACATGACAGGGGCGCTTTTTATTTTGGAGCAGAAAGGAAGCGAGAAGAATGTTTAAGTTATTAAAAGACGATGTTGATGTTATTTTCGAACAAGACCCAGCAGCGCGTAATTATTGGGAAGTTATTCTCACGTATTCCGGTCTTCATGCCATTTGGTCGCACCGGCTGGCACATTTTTTCTTTAAGAATAAATTATTCTTTATTGCTCGTGTTATCTCACAGATTAGTCGTTTTTTTACAGGAATCGAAATTCATCCAGGTGCTGTAATTGGCAGTCGTTTCTTTATTGACCACGGCATGGGTGTTGTTATTGGAGAAACATGTGAAATCGGCGATAATGTGACGCTATACCAAGGAGTGACATTAGGTGGTACGGGGAAAGAACGAGGCAAACGTCATCCGACATTAGAAGACAATGTATTGGTTGCGACTGGAGCTAAAGTTTTAGGGTCTATCGTCATCGGTGCCAATTCCAAAGTCGGAGCGGGCTCGGTTGTTCTAAAAAATGTCCCAGTGAATTCTACAGTAGTGGGAATTCCAGGGAAAGTGGTTATACAAAATGGCGTGAAAGTAAAGCAAGACTTAAATCACCAAAATATGCCCGATCCTGTCATGGACAAATGTGATGGCATGGAAGCGAAAATTGCTCAATTGCAGCATGAAATAGAACAGTTAAAAACATCAACACAGAGAGAAGGGCAAGGTTTATGAGTATTCAAATTTTTAATTCGTTGTCACGACAAAAAGAGGAGTTTATTCCTTTAGAAGAAGGCAAAGTAAAAATGTATGTCTGCGGCCCGACTGTGTACAATTACATTCATATTGGCAATGCCCGTCCGGTTATCGTTTATGATACGGTGCGTCGCCATTTGCAATACCGCGGCTACGATGTGAAATATGTATCGAACTTTACAGACGTTGACGACAAATTGATTAAAGCGGCCAATGAACTTGGTCAAGAAGTGCCTGAAATTGCAGAGCGTTTTATCGCTGCTTATTTCGAAAATACAAAAGCACTTGGCTGCGCAGAAGCGGACGTCCATCCATTAGTAACCGATCATATGGCGCAAATTATTGAATTTATCGTGGCATTGATTGAAAAAGGCTATGCATATGAGTCGCAAGGCGATGTGTATTACAGAACGCGTAAATTTGAAGGCTACGGCAAATTGTCTCATCAATCTGTAGACGAATTAAAAGTGGGCGCACGAGTTGAAACAGGCGATAAAAAAGAAGATGAGCTAGACTTTGTTTTATGGAAAGCTGCCAAACCGAAAGAAATTTCATGGGATAGCCCATGGGGCAAAGGACGTCCAGGCTGGCACATTGAATGCTCGGTGATGGCACGTGAGCATTTAGGTGATACGATTGATATTCACGCAGGCGGACAAGACTTAACGTTCCCGCATCACGAAAATGAAATTGCCCAATCCGAAGCGTTCACAGGAAAACCATTTGCGCATTATTGGATGCATAACGGGTATATTAATATTGATAACGAGAAAATGTCGAAGTCATTAAATAACTTTGTGTTGGTGAATGACATATTAAAAGAACTAGACCCACAAGTGCTGCGCTTCTTCATGCTATCGGTTCATTATCGTCACCCAATTAATTACTCACAGCAGTTGGTGGAAGATGCAGTGGCTGGGCTTGAGCGTTTACGTACAGCTTATGCAAACTTGAAACACCGTTTGAGTGCGTCTGCTGATTTGGGCGATCATTCGGATACTTGGGTTCATAAAATTGAAGAGATTAAAACAGCATTTATTGAAACAATGGATGATGATTTTAATACAGCAAATGCGATTTCAAGTTTATTCGATCTGTCTCGTTTGTCGAATACGTATTTACTCGAAAAACAAACGGCGACAGCGGTTTTAGAAACATTTATTGCCGTATTTGACGAATTAGCAAGTATTTTAGGATTGCCATTTAACCAACAAGAAGAATTATTGGATGAAGAAGTTGAAGCTTTGATGGCAGAGCGCATTGAAGCACGGAAAAATCGTGACTTTGCTCGTGCTGATGAAATCCGTGATTTATTTAAAGAACAAAACATAATTTTAGAAGATACAGCGCAAGGGACACGCTGGAAGCGAGGGCAATAAATTGAATGTTTTACGAAAAAATGATGTAGATCAATTAAATGCATTGGCTCTTGCTTATATGGGAGATGCGGTTTACGAGCAAGCAGTACGTGAGCATTTATTGCGTTCGGGTCGTTCGAAACCGAATATTTTGCATCGCCAATCGACTACTTTTGTTTCGGCTAAAGCGCAAGCAGTGGTATTGAAACGACTTACTGAAGAAGAATTTTTAACAGAAGCCGAACTGGCAGTCATGAGACGTGGGCGTAATGCCAAGTCGGGATCGGTTCCAAAAAATACCGATGTGCAAACCTATAATTTCAGTACCGCCTTCGAAGCGGTACTGGGATGGTTGTATTTAAAAGAAGAGCAAGCGCGTGTGGACGAAATCATTTCCTATGCGATTGAAATTATTGAAGAGCTGGGAGGCGTATTAAAATGACGGAAGAAGAGTTGGCACCAGAGATTATTGGCGGCAAAAACCCAGTACTCGAAGCATTAAGAGCAGACCGTGATATTAATAAAATCTGGATTGCTGAAGGCGTTCAGAAAAAAGGCATTACCGAATTATTGCAATTAGCTAAAGACAAGGGTGTTATTGTTCAATCTGTTCCGAAGAAAAAAATTGATGGCTTAACAGATACCAATCACCAAGGTATCGCGGCAGCAGTAGCTGCTTATAACTACGCAAGCTTGGATGATTTGTTTGCTGCAGCAACGGCGAAAAACGAAGATCCATTTTTCTTGATCTTAGATGAGTTAGAAGATCCGCATAATTTAGGTTCTATTATGAGAACTGCTGATGCAATTGGCGTTCACGGATTGATTATTCCAAAGCGTCGTGCAGTTGGTTTAACGGGTGTTGTGGCAAAAGCTTCAACGGGTGCGATTGAGCATGTGCCAGTTGTGCGCATTAATAATTTGTCACAAACTGTAGATGAATTGAAAAAGCGTGGTGTGTGGATTGCGGGTACCGACGCAAAAGAATCGGTAGATTACCGAAGAATGGACGCATCTTTGCCACTAGCGGTTATTATTGGCAGCGAAGGCAAAGGCATGAGTCGGATTTTACGTGAGAAATGTGATTTCTTGTATCAATTGCCGATGGTTGGACATGTGACGTCGCTCAATGCTTCAGTAGCAGCGAGCTTATTGATGTACGAAGTCTATAGAAAGCGCAATCCATTAGGTTGACGCGATGAATATTCTGCTAGTTGATGGATACAACATCATTGGAGACTGGGTAGAACTGCAAGAATTAAAAAAAGATAAATTGGCAAATGCTAGAGATCGCTTGATTGAGCGGATGGCTGAATACCGGAGCTACAAAGGGTGGCGGGTTATTATTGTTTTTGACGCTCATCTTGTTCCGGGAATTGAAGCCAAAAACCTGCATCACGATGTGGAAGTCATTTACACAAAAGAAAGCGAAACGGCGGATGAACGGATTGAAAAACTGGTGGCCAGTTTACATACGCGCCGCGACCAGATTTATGTGGCGACTTCGGATTTAACCGAGCAATGGGTCATTTTCGGCAAAGGAGCGTTGCGAATTTCAGCGCGCGAACTGGAAATTGAAATGGATGAAATCCAGGAGAATATCACTAAAAAAGTAAAAGAAATCCAAGAGCAGCGCGGGATTTCTAAAATACCACTGTCTGGAGAAGTAGCGGAAATTTTCGAAAAATGGCGAAGAGGCTTAAAATGAACGGTTGACGCTCATTTTTTCCTTCATGTATACTGAGGATATCGAGGCTCACGCAATCGGAGGGATCACCCGTGGAAAATCATGAGCAAGTTCAGCTTCAACGATTCACCGACATGACAGATGAAGAACTTGTCAGTTTAGTCCACAGTGGAAACACGGAGGCATTGGATTTTTTGATAACGAAGTTCCGGCCGTTTGTTCGAATGAAAGCCCGGTCGTATTTTCTGATTGGCGCTGATAAAGAAGATATTATTCAAGAAGGCATGATTGGTTTATACAAAGCGATTCGGGATTTTAAGAGCGATAAATTATCTTCATTCCGTGCGTTCGCAGAATTATGCATTATCCGGCAAATCATTACCGCTATTAAAACGGCAACACGCCAAAAGCATATTCCACTGAATTCATATATTTCCTTGGACAAGCCGATTTATGATGAAGAGTCTGACCGTACGTTAATGGATGTGTTAACTGGAAATGGCGTAGACGATCCGGAAGATTTGATTATTCATAATGAAGAGTTTCAGTATATGGAAGAGAAAATGGGCGAAGTACTCAGCGAATTAGAACGAGAAGTGCTGGCGCTTTATCTTGATGGTCAATCCTATCAAGAAATCTCAGAAAAGCTTGAGCGTCATGTGAAATCGATTGATAATGCCTTACAGCGAGTCAAGCGAAAACTAGAACGCCACTTGCAGATTAATGAGATGCCCAGCTCTTGATGCGCGGTTGACATGTCTGTTTTAAGGTGATAACCTTGAAAAAGCTGTAAACTTGAATAAGGTGATAAAATGGCTAAAAAAATTGCATTAAGCTGCTCAACATGTGCATCTCGTAATTATACGGTTCCTGCGAAAGCAGAATCTAGCACACGTTTGGAACTCAAAAAATTCTGTGCTCATTGTAATGAGCATACCGTGCATAAACAAACGATATGAATTTTAACTGAATGCCGGACGATATAGAGTGATTTTAAAATTCGGAGGTTTTTTAAATAATGGGTAACATTGGCAGTTTCTTTAAAAACGTCGTTTCGGAAATGCGGAAAGTTAGCTGGCCAAAACGAAAAGAACTTACACGTTATACAATCGTTGTTCTTGCTACTTGTATTTTTATGGCTCTCTTTTTCACAGTAGTCGATGCAGGTATTTCTAAATTATTCCGTTGGTTCATAGCGCTATAAGATCGATAAGAATAATGCATAAAAAATAGCCCGTCATTCTATGAGAACGGGTTTTTTCATTTGGTAAAAAAGGAGGGATGGACGTTTAGTCCGCACGATTATGGAGAAAAATTGGTATGTAGTCCACACCTATTCGGGATATGAAAACAAAGTTAAAGCAAACTTGGAAAAGCGAGTGGAAACAATGGGGATGGAAGATCTGATCTTCCGTGTCATCATTCCTGAAGAACAAGAAACAGATTTTAAAGATGGCAAGAAACGTACAGTTATGCGCAAAACTTTCCCGGGATATGTCCTGGTTGAGTTGATCATGACAGACGAATCTTGGTATGTCGTTCGAAACACACCAGGTGTTACTGGATTTATCGGTTCGTCAGGTGGAGGAGCAAAACCAACACCGTTGTTAGATGAAGAAGTTGAATTCATCTTGAAACAAATGGGGATGACAGAACGCAAAGTAGATATCGATTTTGCCGTTGCGGATACAGTTGAAGTAATGGAAGGACCGTTCGCTAACTTCCAAGGGAAAGTGGAAGAAATTGATGATACAAAAGGCAAAGTTAAAGTGTCGATTGACATCTTCGGACGCGAAACCAAAATGGAGCTGGATTTCGAACAAGTTCAAAAAGTATAAAAGCCACTTGCTATTCTAAATTATTAATGGTATTATTTCATAGGTCAGACTGTCATAGGACACTCTGTACAATTTAGCTAATTCTATCAACATCGTTGACAGACAGATATTGAGTGGGAGGGGAAACCCTATTACCACATCACGGACTTAAGGAGGTGTGTTTCGTGGCTAAAAAAGTTGTTAAAGTTGTAAAATTGCAGATCCCTGCAGCAAAAGCTAACCCAGCGCCACCAGTTGGACCAGCATTGGGCCAAGCAGGTGTGAACATCATGGGCTTTTGTAAAGAGTTTAACGCGCGTACGGCAGATCAAGCAGGACTGATCATTCCAGTTGAGATTTCAGTATTTGAAGATCGTTCATTTACATTCATTACGAAAACTCCACCCGCAGCTGTTCTATTAAAAGTAGCAGCCGGTATTGAATCAGGTTCAGGCGAACCGAACCGCAATAAAGTAGCGACTGTGAAACGCGACAAAGTTCGCGAAATCGCAGAAACTAAAATGCCCGACCTAAACGCTGCTTCAGTTGAAGCTGCAATGTTGATGGTTGAAGGTACTGCTCGCAGTATGGGCATCGTAATCGAAGACTAATTCGAGTAGTTGTTTTTGGATGGGTTGCGCAGTTCGTCACGAGCCGCGCAGCCTTTAATCGTGGGAGGTTTAAACCGTTAGACCACAACAAGGAGGACGTTTAAAATGGCTAAAACAGGAAAAAAATTGCAAGACGCAGCAAAATTGGTTGACCGTTCTAAACTATACGAAGCGAAAGAAGCTATCGAACTTGCTAAAAAAGCAAGCACTGTAAACTTCGACGCTACAGTAGAAGTGGCTTTCCGTCTAGGAATTGACACGCGTAAGAACGACCAGCAAATCCGTGGAGCAGTAGTACTTCCAAACGGAACTGGTAAAACTCAAAGCGTTTTAGTTTTCGCTAAAGGCGAAAAACTTAAAGAAGCTGAAGCAGCTGGCGCAGATTTCGTAGGCGACGCTGAATATATCCAAAAAATCCAACAAGGATGGTTTGACTTCGACGTGATCGTTGCAACTCCTGATATGATGGGTGAAGTTGGTAAACTTGGACGCGTTTTAGGACCAAAAGGCTTAATGCCAAACCCTAAAACAGGTACAGTTACATTTGATGTAACTAAAGCTGTTCAAGAAATCAAAGCTGGTAAAGTGGAATACCGTGCAGACAAAACGGGTATTATCCATGCGCCAATCGGGAAAGTTTCTTTTGATGACAGCAAACTTGCTGAAAACTTAGAAGCGATCTATGACGTAGTATTAAAAGCGAAGCCATCTTCTGCTAAAGGTACTTACATCAAATCATTAAACGTTACTACTACAATGGGACCTGCTGTTAAAGTAGATCCAACTAAAGTAGTTGCAAAATAAAATATTGACATCGCATTTTTGCTCTGCTATACTAGCGGAGTTGTGAAATACCCATTTGTACCGCAGACAGTAGGGGCGCTAGTCGCTTAATTTATCCCTGCCGAGGACATGATGAATTCAGTAAACATCTTTTTGATGCTGATTTTATGCCTCTGTGTCTGTAATGGACCAGAGGCTTTTCTTATGGACGGTATAAATGAGAAATCTATAGGAGGTGCCAAAATGAGCAAAGCAGTTGAAACGAAAAAAGTTGTCGTGCAAACAATCGCTGATAAATTCAATGCTGCAGCGTCAGTTGTAGTTGTTGATTACCGTGGATTGAACGTTGCACAATTAACAGAACTTCGTAAACAGCTTCGTGAAGCAGGCGTTGAGTTTAAAGTTTACAAAAACTCAATGACTCGTCGTGCGACTGAAATGCACGGACTTGAAGCAATCAACGAACACTTTACAGGACCAAACGCAATTGCATTTTCTAACGAAGATGTAGTAGCACCAGCAAGAATCATCAATAACTTCGCTAAAGCGAATGAAGCGCTTGAAATTAAAGCGGGCGTTATTGAAGGTGTAGTCGCATCTGCTGAAGATATGAAAGCATTGGCAGAACTTCCATCACGCGAAGGCTTGCTATCTATGCTACTCAGCGTACTACAAGCTCCAATACGCAACTTTGCAGCTACAACAAAAGCAGTTGCAGATCAAAAAGAAGAACAAGGCGCTTAATAAGTTAGCCGGCTAAGCACGACAAAAAATTACCTATCAATAGGAGGAAACTATAATGACACAAGAACAAATCTTAGAATCAATCAAAGAAATGACAGTTCTTCAACTTAACGACCTAGTAAAAGCAATCGAAGAAGAGTTCGGCGTAACTGCTGCTGCTCCTGTTGCTGCAGCTGCTGCTGGCGGTGCTGCTGAAGAAGAACAAACTGAATTTGACGTTGTCCTTACTTCTGCAGGCGATTCAAAAATCAAAGTAATCAAAGCAGTACGCGAAGTAACTGGTCTTGGTCTTAAAGAAGCGAAAGCACTTGTAGACGAAGCTCCTAAAGCAATCAAAGAAGGCGTTTCTAAAGAAGACGCTGAAGAAATCAAAGGCAAACTTGAAGAAGTTGGCGCGTCAGTAGAAGTTAAGTAATTTCATGACTTTATAAAAAAGGAGGAAAGTTCGTCAGTGTATACCGGCGGGCTTTTCTTTTTTTTAATTTATTTAGAAGATGAACAACTGTCTATAATAAGGTGAATGCAAGGAGGACTCTATATGTCTCAACATTATTATTCCAAAAATCCTCAAACAAAAAGCAATCCTCGAGAGTGGACAGACATACTGCGAGGCGAGAAATTCCGATTCCAGACTGATGCGGGAGTTTTCAGCAAAAGTGAAGTCGATTTTGGATCACGGTTATTGATCGAGGCATTCCAAGATTCTACTATAGATGGACCGGTGCTGGATGTCGGCTGCGGTTATGGACCTATTGGAATGACGGTCGCAAAAATATCTCCTCAAAAACAAGTTCATATGGTCGATGTTAATACACGGGCTATTGAATTGGCCAAAACAAACGTAGAGAAAAATGATATTTCCAACGTTCAAATCTACGAAAGTGATGGATTGAGTGCGGTGGAGGCTAGTGGTTTTTCTGCGATTTTAACAAACCCGCCGATTCGGGCAGGTAAAGAAACTGTATTTCGCTTTTACGAAGAAGCTGCTAAGAAATTAGCGGATGGTGGATCGTTGTGGGTTGTTATCCAGAAAAAGCAGGGTGCTGCTTCTACACAGGTGAAATTAGAAGAACTTTTCGGTGAAGTAAAAGTGGTAGATAAGAAAAAAGGTTACTTTATTTTTGAAGCTCGAAAAGTTTGACTTGACAAAACGGCTGTGTTATTATAATGAAATGCAAAATTTATTATTTTGAGGTCGTTTGCCCTTTTTCGGGCTACGCATGGCGACATAGCTAATCAAGTGTAAACCGAAAATGAGCTGATTTTAGTCTCGTTTTCTTTTTGTCTTTTCGATATCATACACTATTTTGTATAAATCGCAAAGACCTATAATCGTTTTATTGAGGGGTGAATAAGTTGGTAGGTCAACTAGTTCAGTACGGTCAACATCGTCAACGCAGAAGTTTTTCGAGAATCAGTGAAGTGCTGGATCTTCCGAACTTGATTGAAATTCAATCATCATCTTATGAATGGTTTCTCGAAGAAGGACTTCGCGAAATGTTCCGAGATATCTCGCCGATTGAAGATTTCACAGGAAATCTATCGCTCGAGTTTGTTGATTACAGTCTCGCGGAACCGAAGTATCCAGTCGATGAATCGAAGGAGCGCGACGTAACTTATGCAGCACCTTTGCGTGTTAAAGTACGTCTGCACAACAAAGAAACAGATGAAGTAAAAGAACAAGATGTCTTCATGGGTGATTTCCCGTTAATGACAGAAACAGGTACTTTTGTTATCGACGGCGCAGAACGCGTTATTGTTTCTCAGCTAGTTCGTTCGCCGAGTGTTTATTTCCATGACAAGACAGATAAAAATGGTAAAAAAGGCTTTGGAGCAACTGTTATTCCGAACCGTGGAGCATGGTTAGAATACGAAACAGATGCAAAAGATGTTGTGTATGTAAGAATTGATCGCACACGTAAATTACCGGTAACGGTTCTTTTAAGAGCGCTTGGTTTCGGATCTGATCAAGAAATCATCGATTTACTTGGAGATAACGAATATCTTCAAAATACACTTGAAAAAGATAACACAGAGAGCACAGAAAAAGCGCTTCTTGAAATTTATGAACGCCTGCGTCCTGGTGAGCCACCAACAGTTGAAAGTGCGAAGAGCTTACTATACTCACGCTTTTTCGACCCAAAACGCTATGACTTAGCAAATGTTGGTCGTTATAAAATGAACAAAAAGCTTCATATTAAAAACCGTCTTTTCAATCAGACAATTGCAGAAACATTAGCAGACCCTGAAACAGGCGAAATTTTAGTTGAAGCTGGTACATTAATTGATCGTCGTGTACTAGATCGCTTAATTCCAAACTTAGAAAATGGTGTTGGTTTCCATACTGTTTCTCAAGTAGGTGGCGTTCTAGAAGGTGAAGTTACTTTACAGTCGATCAAAATTTACGCACCAAACAACGAAGATCAAAAAGAAATCACTGTTATTAGTAATGCCTATATAGAAGATAAGATTAAGCATGTAACACCGGCTGATATTATTTCTTCTATTAGTTACTTCTTTAACCTTCTTTATGGTGTCGGAAACACAGATGATATTGATCATCTTGGTAACCGCCGTCTACGTTCAGTAGGTGAGCTTTTACAGAACCAATTCCGTATCGGTTTATCTCGTATGGAGCGTGTAGTTCGTGAACGTATGTCGATTAACGATACACAAGCAATCGTACCTCAGCAATTGATCAATATCCGTCCGGTTATTGCATCAATTAAAGAGTTCTTCGGTAGTTCTCAGCTTTCTCAGTTTATGGATCAAACCAATCCACTTGCTGAATTGACACATAAACGCCGTCTATCGGCGCTTGGACCCGGTGGTTTAACACGTGAACGTGCAGGCTTTGAAGTACGTGACGTTCACTATTCACATTACGGTCGTATGTGTCCGATTGAAACGCCTGAGGGCCCGAACATTGGATTGATCAATACACTCTCAACATTTGCGAAAGTGAATAAGTTCGGTTTCATTGAAACTCCTTATCGCCGCGTTGATGCTGAATCAGGTGTTGTTACAAAACATATCGATTACTTAACTGCTGATGAAGAAGATAACTATGTAGTGGCTCAAGCCAATTCGAAATTGAATGACGATGGTTCATTTGTTGAAGAAGGCATTGTGGCACGTTTCCGCGGGGAAAACACGATTTATAAGCGCGGCAGCATTGACTACATGGACGTTTCTCCAAAACAGGTTGTTTCTGTAGCAACAGCTTGTATCCCGTTCCTTGAAAACGATGACTCCAACCGAGCGTTAATGGGAGCGAACATGCAACGTCAAGCAGTTCCGTTATTAAATCCGGAAGCTCCTTTTGTAGGAACTGGAATGGAACATTTGGCAGCGCGTGATTCTGGTGCAGCTGTAGTAGCAAAAAATGATGGTATTGTAGAATTAGTGGAAGCTAAAGAAATCGCAGTCCGCCGTATTGAAGTTGTGGATGGCAATGAAGTCCGAGGCGACCTTGATACTTACAAATTGCAAAAATTCGTTCGTTCTAACCAAGGAACAAGTTATAACCAGCGCCCAATCGTTAAAGTTGGAGACCGAGTTTCTAAACGCGATATTCTAGCCGATGGACCTTCAATGGAACGCGGAGAGATGGCATTAGGAAGAAACGTATTGGTTGCCTTCATGACATGGGATGGCTTTAACTACGAAGATGCGATTATCATGAGTGAACGTTTAGTTAAAGACGATGTTTATACATCTGTTCATATTGAAGAGTACGAATCTGATTCACGTGATACGAAACTAGGGCCAGAAGAAATTACGCGCGATATCCCGAACGTTGGGGAAGACGCATTGCGTAACTTGGATGACCGTGGAATTATCCGTGTCGGAGCTGAAGTGAAAGATGGAGATATTCTTGTTGGTAAAGTAACACCTAAAGGCGTTACGGAACTAACTGCTGAAGAACGTCTTTTACATGCTATTTTCGGCGAAAAAGCACGCGAAGTTCGCGATACTTCATTGCGAGTGCCTCACGGTGCTGGCGGTATTGTATTGGATGTTAAAATCTTCAACCGTGAAGATGGAGACGAACTACCACCAGGTGTTAATCAGCTAGTCCGTGCATATATCGTTCAGAAACGTAAAATTTCTGTTGGTGATAAAATGGCTGGACGTCACGGAAACAAAGGTGTTATTTCAAGAATATTACCTGAAGAAGATATGCCGTTTATGCCTGATGGCACGCCAGTCGACATTATGTTGAACCCACTTGGTGTACCTTCTCGTATGAATATCGGTCAGGTACTTGAATTACACCTTGGAATGGCTTCTCGTTCACTTGGAATTCATATGGCTTCATCTGTATTTGATGGAGCAAATGAAGAAGATGTGTTGGAGACAATGGAAGAGTCAGGTATGCCGCGCGATGGTAAAACGATTCTCTATGATGGCCGTTCTGGTGAAGCATTCGATAACCGTGTGTCTGTAGGAATCATGTATATGATCAAACTTGCCCACATGGTTGACGATAAATTGCACGCCCGTTCTACTGGACCGTACTCATTGGTTACTCAACAGCCATTGGGTGGTAAAGCACAATTCGGCGGACAGCGTTTTGGTGAGATGGAAGTATGGGCACTTGAAGCATATGGTGCTGCTCATACATTACAAGAAATCTTAACGGTGAAGTCGGATGATGTCGTAGGTCGCGTAAAAACTTATGAAGCAATTGTTAAAGGTGAAAGTGTGCCGGAACCAAGTGTGCCGGAATCATTCAAAGTGTTAATTAAAGAGCTTCAAAGTTTAGGTATGGACGTTAAAATGTTAACGATTGATGATGAAGAAATTGAGTTGCGTGATTTGGATGAAGAAGAAGATCTTCAACCAGCTGACTCATTAAATATCTTACCGATTGCAGATACAGAAGCACCGGTTGGAACAATTGATTAATAATACTTGGAAACGAACGGCTTTAACCGGCCGTTCTCCAGTTATTCATTCAGCCATTACCGAGGAAGAGCCGTACAGAAACTCGAGACAAAAGGGAGGTAGGCTCCTTGATAGATGTTAATAATTTTGAGTACATGAAAATCGGATTAGCGTCACCCGATAAAATTCGCTCATGGTCTTATGGAGAAGTCAAAAAGCCAGAAACAATCAATTACCGTACATTAAAACCTGAAAAAGATGGTTTGTTCTGCGAACGTATTTTCGGTCCTACAAAGGATTGGGAATGTCATTGTGGTAAATACAAACGTGTTCGTTATAAAGGTGTTGTCTGTGATCGTTGTGGCGTTGAAGTTACACGTTCGAAAGTTCGCCGTGAGCGTATGGGACACATTGAATTAGCAGCTCCTGTTTCACACATTTGGTATTTCAAAGGAATTCCGAGCCGTATGGGACTTATCTTAGATATGTCTCCACGTTCACTTGAAGAAGTTATTTACTTTGCTTCTTATGTGGTAATTGATCCTGCAGATACACCACTTGAAAAGAAACAGCTTCTATCTGAAAAAGAATACCGCGCTTACCGTGATAAGTTTGGTAAGAAATTCCAAGCTGCTATGGGAGCAGAAGCAATCAAACGTCTATTGCAAGAAATTGACCTTGAGCGCGAAACGGATTCTTTAAAAGAAGAGTTGAAAACAGCTCAAGGCCAACGCCGCACTCGTGCGATTAAACGCCTTGAAGTCGTTGAGTCATTCCGTAACTCAGGAAACAATCCTGATTGGATGATTTTAGATGTTCTACCTGTTATTCCACCTGAACTTCGCCCGATGGTTCAATTAGATGGCGGTCGCTTTGCGACTTCTGATTTAAATGACCTATATCGTCGCGTAATCAACCGGAATAACCGTTTGAAACGTCTTTTGGATCTTGGAGCGCCAAGCATTATCGTTCAAAACGAAAAACGTATGCTTCAAGAAGCTGTTGATGCTTTAATCGATAACGGTCGTCGTGGTCGTCCAGTTACAGGACCAGGTAACCGTCCATTGAAATCTCTTTCTCATATGTTAAAAGGTAAGCAAGGACGTTTCCGTCAAAACCTTCTTGGTAAACGAGTTGATTACTCAGGCCGTTCAGTAATTGTAGTTGGACCTAACCTGAAAATGTATCAATGTGGTTTGCCGAAAGGGATGGCAATCGAATTGTTCAAACCTTTTGTTATGAAGGAATTGGTTGAACGTGGATTGGCTCATAACATCAAGAGTGCAAAACGCAAAATCGAACGTCTTCATTCTGAAGTTTGGGATGTATTAGAAGATGTAATCAAGGAGCATCCGGTTCTATTGAACCGAGCACCAACTCTTCACAGATTAGGTATCCAGGCATTTGAGCCGACACTAGTTGAAGGTAAAGCGATCCGTCTACATCCACTTGTATGTACTGCATATAATGCCGATTTCGATGGTGACCAAATGGCTGTTCACGTACCTTTATCATCTGAAGCGCAAGCTGAAGCAAGATTATTGATGCTTGCAGCTCAAAACATTTTGAATCCAAAAGACGGAAAACCTGTTGTAACACCATCTCAGGATATGGTTTTAGGAAACTATTACTTAACACTTGAGCGTAAAGGTGCTACAGGAGAAGGCGCTACTTTCTCAGGACCTGAAGAAGTCATGATCGCTTATCAAACAGGCCATGTGCATTTGCATACACGTATTGCGATTCAAGCTGGAGCTGTAAACAACCCGACATTCACAGAAGAACAAAACAAAATGCTTTTATTAACAACTGTTGGTAAAATTATTTTCAATGAAATTCTGCCGAAGTCATTCCCGTATATTAATGAACCGACTGATTTCAACTTGCAGGTGGAGACGCCAGCGAAATATTTTGTTCCAACAACGACTAATATTCGTAAGCATATTGAAGAATCGGAACTTGTAACACCGTTTAAAAAGAAAATTCTTGGTGAAATCATTGCAGAAGTGTTCAAGCGTTTCCATATTACGGAAACTTCGAAAATGCTAGATCGCATGAAGAGCCTTGGATTTAAATATTCAACACAAGCCGGCATTACTGTTGGTGTGTCAGATATCGTAGTTCTTCCAGACAAGGGAGAAATTTTAATCAGTGCACAAGAAAATGTTGATAAAGTAATGAAACAATTCCGTCGCGGATTGATTACAGAAGAAGAACGGTATGCACGTGTCATTTCTTATTGGAGTAATGCAAAAGATATCATTCAGGGCAAACTGATGGCATCTCTTGACAACTTAAACCCAATCTTTATGATGAGTGATTCCGGAGCTCGTGGTAATGCTTCCAACTTTACACAGCTTGCTGGTATGCGCGGATTGATGGCCAACCCGGCTGGGCGTATTATCGAACTTCCGATTAAATCTTCTTTCCGTGAAGGTTTGACAGTACTTGAATACTTCATCTCTACTCACGGTGCTCGTAAAGGTCTTGCCGATACAGCACTGAAAACAGCCGATTCTGGTTACTTAACTCGTCGTTTAGTAGACGTTGCACAAGATGCAATTGTCCGCGAAAATGATTGTGGAACGGATAGAGGCTTATTGGTTGGAGCGTTGATGGAAGGCACAGAAGTAATTGAAGAGCTTGATGAGCGTATCGTTGGTCGTCATGCGAAGAAAACAATTCGTCATCCAGAAACAAAAGGAATTATTGTAGCAAAAGATGAATTAATCACACAAGATTTAACTCGTCTGATTGTAGAGGCTGGTATTAAAGAAGTTACAATCCGCTCTGCATTTACATGCAATACAAAACACGGTATTTGTAAGAAATGTTATGGCACGAACTTAGCGACTGGAGACGAAGTTGAAGTGGGCGAAGCAGTGGGTATTATTGCAGCTCAATCAATCGGTGAGCCAGGAACTCAGCTTACAATGCGTACATTCCATACTGGTGGGGTTGCAGGAGACGATATTACTCAAGGTCTTCCGCGTATCCAAGAAATATTTGAATCGCGTAATCCTAAAGGGCAAGCAGTTATTTCTGAAATTACAGGTACAGTTACTGAAGTTGAAGAAATTCGCGAGGGCCAGAAGGAAGTAACGATTCAAGGTGATGTTGAAACACGTAAATATTTAGCTCCTTACAATGCACGTATCAAAGTTCAAGTAGATGATGCGATTGTGCGAGGCGAAGTATTGACAGACGGTTCAATTGATCCGAAACAATTGCTTCAAGTAAAAGACGTTCAAGCTGTTCAAGTGTATCTATTGAAAGAAGTTCAAAAAGTATACCGTATGCAAGGCGTAGAAATCGGCGATAAGCACGTAGAAGTTATGGTTCGTCAAATGTTCCGTAAAGTTCGGGTAATTGAAGCCGGAGATACAGAATTGCTACCAGGTTCACTATTGGATATTCACCAATTTACTGAAGCTAATGTTAAAGCGGTTCTAGAAGGTAACTTACCAGCTACAAGCCGTCCTGTAATTCTAGGTATTACAAAAGCTTCTCTTGAAACAGAATCATTCTTATCAGCCGCATCTTTCCAAGAAACGACTCGCGTCTTAACAGATGCAGCGATTAAAGGGAAACGTGATGAGCTTCTAGGATTGAAAGAGAACGTTATTATCGGCAAACTTGTTCCAGCTGGAACAGGAATGCAGCGTTACCGTCAAATTAAAATTGCTCAAAGCGAAAAAGCAGCACAGCAAGAAATTGTCGGTACAGAATCATAAAATAGATTTCTTGGATTCCGGGGAGCTTGTAAAATCTCCCCGGGATTTTTCAAGAACTTTGTTGACAGCATTATCATAGGATGATAATATGTTAAGGGTTGATGGTTAACGGTTTGATGCTTTGGAGGATATGCAAATGTCTAATGAAAAAGTAAAACAGACAAGTAAAATAATCATCGGTACAAAGCAGACAGTAAAAGCATTAAAAAGCGGTATTGTCCAAGAAGTAATAGTGGCAAAAGACGCGAACGATCGAATGACTGAACAGATCGTCCATCTAGCTTTAGAAAAAGGTATTCGGATCGAACTTGCAGATTCACGATTAAAGCTTGGCAAAGCATATGGCATTAATGTCGGTGCAGCTGCAGTAGCTATTACTGGATAACAGTTTTTGTGTAAATCACAAAGACTTTGTTTTTTACCCAAAAATGAACCACCTGGATATGTGGTATTAGAACACCTTTTGAGAGGAGGAAAAATCGATGCCTACAATTAACCAATTAGTTAACAAGCCTCGTAAACCAAAGAGCACTAAATCAGGTTCACCAGCCCTAAACAAAGGGTACAACAGCTTTAAAAAGTCTCAAACTAACGTGACATCACCACAAAAACGTGGAGTATGTACTCGTGTTGGTACGATGACACCTAAAAAACCAAACTCGGCATTGCGTAAATATGCGCGTGTGCGTTTGACGAACCAAATTGAGGTTAATGCTTACATCGGCGGCGAAGGTCACAACCTTCAAGAGCACAGTGTAGTTCTTCTTCGCGGCGGACGCGTAAAAGATTTACCGGGTGTACGTTACCATATCGTACGTGGAGCACTTGATACAGCTGGAGTAACTGGCCGTATGCAAAGCCGTTCTAAATACGGAACTAAACGCCCTAAAGTAAAAAAATAATATCTTAAATTAACGAAGTGACTTCGTTGAAAGGAGGAACATACATGCCTCGTAAAGGTCCTGTAGCTAAACGTGACGTGTTGCCAGATCCAATTTATAATTCGAAATTGGTGACACGCTTAATTAATAAAATGATGGTTGACGGAAAAAGAGGTACTTCACAAAAAATCCTATACGGAGCGTTTGAGCTAGTTAAAGAACGCAGCGGTAAGGATCCAATTGAAGTATACGAACAAGCACTGACTAACATTATGCCAGTTCTTGAAGTTCGCTCTCGCCGTGTTGGTGGAGCTAACTACCAAGTGCCGGTTGAAGTTCGTCCTGAACGCCGTACAACTTTAGGTCTTCGCTTCCTTGTGAACTATTCACGTCTTCGTGGAGAGAAAACAATGGAAGAACGTTTGGCTAATGAAATTTTAGATGCAGCCAACAATACTGGTTCATCAGTTAAGAAACGTGAAGATTTGCATAAAATGGCAGAAGCTAACAAAGCATTCGCTCACTATCGCTGGTAATTTCTTTCGAGATGTTTTTAACATCTTAATCAGAAACGGAAGGAGAAAAACAACATGGCTAGAGAATTCTCCTTAGACAAAACACGTAATATCGGTATTATGGCACACATTGATGCCGGTAAAACGACTACTACGGAGCGTATTTTATACTACACTGGTAGAATCCACAAAATTGGAGAAACACATGAAGGTGCTTCTCAAATGGACTGGATGGAGCAAGAGCAAGAACGTGGAATCACAATCACTTCTGCTGCAACAACTGCTTCATGGAAAAACCACCGTGTTAACATCATCGATACTCCAGGACACGTAGACTTCACTGTTGAAGTTGAACGTTCATTGCGCGTACTTGATGGTGCAGTTACAGTTCTTGATGCTCAATCAGGTGTTGAGCCTCAAACTGAAACAGTTTGGCGTCAAGCTACAACATACGGAGTTCCACGTATCGTATTTATCAACAAAATGGATAAAATCGGTGCGGATTTCCTTTACTCTGTAGGTACATTACATGATCGCCTACAAGCAAATGCTCAACCGATCCAGTTGCCAATCGGCGCAGAAGATGAGTTCTCAGCTATCATCGATTTAGTTGAAATGAACGCACGTTTCTATGCAAACGATTTGGGAACTGAAATTACTGAAGGTGAAATACCTGAAGAATATAAAGAACTTGCTGAGGAATGGCACACTAAATTAGTGGAAGCTGTTGCTGAGCTTGACGAAGACTTAATGGAAAAATACCTTAGTGGCGAAGAAATTACTGTTGAAGAACTTAAAGCTGGTATCCGCCAAGGAACGCTAGACGTTGAGTTTTACCCAGTAGTTTGTGGATCTGCTTTCAAAAATAAAGGGGTTCAATTAATGCTTGATGCAGTAATTGATTACCTACCATCTCCATTGGATGTACCACCAATGACTGGTGTTCTTCCAGACTCAGATGAACAAGTAATACGTAAACCTAGCGAAGATGAACCGTTTTCTGCGTTGGCGTTTAAAGTAATGACGGATCCATACGTTGGGAAATTGACTTTCTTCCGTGTATATTCAGGTTCTCTTAAATCTGGTTCATATGTTCAGAACTCTTCTAAAGGCAAACGTGAGCGCGTTGGACGTATCCTTCAAATGCACGCAAACTCTCGTGAAGAAATCGCTGAAGTATATTGCGGAGATATCGCTGCTGCTATCGGACTTAAAGATACATCAACAGGTGATACTTTAAGTGACGAGAAACATCAGGTGATTCTTGAGCGTATGGTATTCCCAGAACCAGTTATCTCTCTTTCTGTGGAACCTAAGTCTAAAGCAGACCAAGATAAAATGGGTCAAGCCCTTGCTAAATTGCAAGAAGAAGATCCAACTTTCCGTGCGCACACTGACCAGGAAACTGGCCAAACAATCATCGCGGGTATGGGTGAACTTCACCTTGATATCCTAGTTGACCGTATGCGTCGTGAATTCAACGTAGAAGCTAATGTGGGTGCACCTCAGGTATCTTACCGTGAGACATTCCGTGAGTCTGCTAAAGTTGAAGGTAAATTCGTACGTCAGTCTGGTGGACGTGGACAATTCGGACACGTTTGGATTGAATTCTCTCCAAACGAAGAAGGAGCAGGTTTTGAATTTGAAAATGGTATCGTCGGTGGTGTTGTTCCTCGTGAATACATCCCAGCAGTTGAAGCGGGTCTTCGTGACTCACTAGACAATGGTGTTATTGCCGGATATCCTTTGATTGATATCAAAGCTCGTTTGTTCGACGGATCTTACCATGATGTTGACTCGAATGAGATGGCATTTAAAGTTGCTGCTTCTATGGCACTTAAAAATGCGATTTCTAAAGTTCGACCGGTTCTTCTTGAACCAATTATGCGTGTTGAGGTTGTTATCCCTGAGGAATACCTTGGAGATATCATGGGTGACATTACGTCACGCCGAGGCCGCGTAGAAGGTATGGACGCTCGCGGAAACGCGCAAGTTGTTCGTTCTATGGTACCTCTTGCACAAATGTTCGGTTATGCAACTTCATTGCGTTCAAATACGCAAGGTCGTGGTGTGTTCTCAATGCACTTTGATCACTATGAAGAAGTACCGAAATCAATTTCTGAAGAAATCATCAAAAAAAATAAAGGTCAATAATTGAATTTTGATCTTTAATCAAGTATAAATAGTTTGTATGCTCGGAATAATAGGGCCCTATTATTCCAGCACTTCAAATGAACAATCACTTACATTTCGAGGAGGATTTTTCTAATGGGAAAAGCTAAATTTGATCGCTCTAAAACACACGCGAATATTGGTACAATTGGTCACGTCGATCACGGTAAAACTACTTTAACTGCTGCAATCGCTACAGTTCTTGCAAAAAAATCAGGTGGGGAAGCTCGTTCGTACGCACAAATCGACAACGCTCCTGAAGAAAAAGAACGCGGAATCACTATCAACACTTCACACGTTGAATATGAAACTGCAACTCGTCACTACGCACACGTAGATTGCCCTGGACACGCCGATTATGTTAAAAACATGATCACTGGTGCTGCTCAAATGGACGGCGGGATCTTAGTAGTATCTGCTGCTGATGGCCCAATGCCACAAACTCGTGAGCACATCCTTCTTTCACGTCAAGTTGGTGTTCCTTACCTAGTAGTATTCATGAACAAATGTGATATGGTAGATGACGAAGAACTTCTTGAACTAGTTGAAATGGAAGTTCGCGATCTTCTTTCTGAATATGACTTCCCTGGCGATGACATTCCTGTCATCAAAGGTTCAGCTCTTAAAGCTCTTGAAGGAGAAGCTGAATGGGAAGAAAAAATCGTTGAATTAATGAACGCTGTTGATGAGTATATCCCTACTCCACCACGTGACACTGACAAGCCATTTATGATGCCTGTTGAGGATGTATTCTCTATTACTGGCCGTGGAACAGTTGCTACTGGACGTGTTGAACGTGGACAAATCAAAATCGGTGATAACGTTGATATCATTGGTCTTACTGAAGAACCAAAATCTACAACTGTAACTGGTGTAGAAATGTTCCGTAAATTACTTGACTATGCTGAAGCTGGCGATAACATTGGCGCACTTCTACGCGGAGTTTCTCGTGATGACGTACAACGTGGACAAGTATTGGCTAAACCAGGCACAATTACTCCACACACTGAATTCAAAGCTGAAGTATATGTTCTTTCAAAAGAAGAGGGTGGACGTCACACTCCATTCTTCACAAACTACCGTCCACAGTTCTACTTCCGTACAACTGATGTAACTGGTGTTTGTAACCTTCCTGAAGGTGTAGAAATGGTTATGCCTGGAGATAACATCGAAATGATCGTTTCTCTAATCTCTCCTATCGCACTTGAAGAAGGAACTAAGTTCTCTATCCGTGAGGGTGGACGTACTGTAGGCGCTGGCGTTGTTGCTACAATTACGAAGTAAGAATTGCTAAGTGTTAATTTAAGACCCTATCTCATTATTTAATGAGATAGGGTCTTTTTTTGCGTTATTTTAAGTGATATAGAGAGAAAAATGATAAAAGTACAACTCGTTCATAAAATATTCAAACTTTTTAAAAATTCCATTAAACATAGTGATAGCAACAATGAAAACGGATACATGATTCTCGAATGTTCTAAATTAATAAAAAACTTAACGAAAGTAGATTGACACGGTTCCGAATAGGCGATATGATAGCAACAATTTACAAAACACATACAGAATTCGATATATTGCATATTATAAAACTTTCGAGAAAGAAGTGGACATCATGAATGAACAAGTAATTTATATGAATGGTGAATTCGTGAAAAAAGAAGACGCTAAGATTTCCGTTTATGATCACGGTTTTTTATACGGGGATGGAGTGTTTGAAGGAATACGTTCTTATAACGGTAATGTCTTTCGACTGGAAGAACACCTTGAGAGACTTTACGATTCCGCAAAATCTGTGATGCTTGAGATTCCGCATACTTTTGATGAAATGATTGAAATTGTTGTCCGCACACTTAGAGAAAATAAGTTTAAAGATGCTTATATCCGACTTATTGTTTCAAGAGGAGTAGGAAACCTTGGATTAGATCCTTACAGCTGTTCACACCCAAGTGTGATTGTAATAGCCGAACCTTTATCGCTGTTTCCGAAATCTATGTATGAAACAGGATTAGAGATTGTTTCTGTAGCTACACGAAGAAGCAGGTCGGACGTATTAAGCCCGAAAGTTAAATCATTAAATTATATGAACAATATTTTAGTGAAGCTTGAAGCTAATTTAGCGGGTGTTTCTGAAGCTCTTATGCTAAATGATCAAGGCTACGTAGCTGAAGGTTCAGCAGATAACATCTTCATTGTTCGGAAAAATAAAATAGTAACACCTCCAGGCTATGTAGGAGCGCTTGAAGGAATTACACGTAATGCCATCATAGACATAGCGGGGCAAAAAGGTTACGACATTCAAGAAGGTGTTTTCACCAGACATGATGTGTATGTAGCTGATGAAGTCTTCTTAACAGGGACTGCTGCTGAAGTCATTTCGGTAGTGAAAGTAGATGGCCGAGTGATTGGTGAAGGAAAGCCGGGGCCAGTTACAAACGATTTGCTTGTATCATTCAGAGAGCTTGTTCAAAACGATGGTGTAAAAGTTTACTCAGATCAGTTAAATGTAGTTTAAAAAAACTGAATATTAGTTCAACTCAATGACGAGGTTAAAGTAAATGGAAGCTGTATTCACAGAGAGCCGGTATAGGTGGAAGCCGGTAATACAACCATTTGCGACATCCCCTCTGAGTGGATTGCTGAAAGGCTTAGGCTGTTTAGGTAGTCCCGGTGACTTGCAAGTTAAAAGTTATCGTTATCAGCGGATAAGCATTGCTTATCTATGAGGCTGCGGTTGCGCAGTAAAGTAGGGTGGTACCATGAAACTTTTTCATCCCTATGCAAAGAACAAGTTTCTTTGTGTAGGGATGGAAAAGTTTTTTTGTTTCAAAAGAGTTTTAGAAAAGGAGGCGGAAAGATTGGGAGTAGACGTAAAGGTTAGAGAAGAAGTTAAACAAGAGTTAACAGGCAGTGGGGCTGATGTACTAATTCAATCTTTGAAAAATCAAGGAGTAGAAATCATTTTCGGATATCCCGGTGGCGCGGTGCTACCAATTTATGATGCCTTGCACCAAAATCCGATACGTCACATATTGGCGAGACATGAACAAGGTGCTATCCATGCAGCTGAGGGATATGCAAGAGTATCCGGTAAAACAGGTGTTGTACTTGCTACATCGGGACCGGGAGCAACGAATTTGGTTACAGGTATAGCGGATGCCATGCTGGATTCCTTACCATTAGTTATTTTTACAGGACAAGTTGCAACTTCAGTAATTGGAACAGATGCATTTCAAGAAGCAGACATCATCGGAATCACTCAGCCGATTACAAAGCATAACTACCAAGTGAAAAAAGTTTCGGATCTACCAAGAATCGTGAAGGAAGCATTTTACATCGCTTCTACCGGACGTCCGGGGCCGGTTCTAGTAGACATCCCTAAAAATATTGCGACAGAACTATTTTTATCTACTAAAGAGGAAGAAGAAGTAAACTTACCGGGTTATCAACCAACAACCAACCCGAACTTTCTGCAAATCCAGAAAGCTGCACAGCTATTATCACAATCGAAAAAGCCGTTAATTTTAGCAGGTGCAGGTGTGCTAGCGGCCAAAGCAACCGAAGAGCTAAAAACCTTTTCTGAGCGTCATCAAATTCCAATTACCAATACACTACTCGGATTGGGCAGTATCGCTGGCGAACACGAACTATTCCTAGGAATGGCCGGCATGCATGGAACTTATACAGCAAACACAGCAATTTGTGATTGTGATGTGCTGCTAAATATCGGTGCTCGGTTTGATGACCGATTAACTGGAAATTTAGCTCACTTTGCACCGAATGCTCAAGTAATTCATATCGATATCGATCCAGCAGAAATTGGCAAAAATGTACCAACAGCAATTCCGATTGTTGCAGATGCGAAAGAAGCATTGATTCAATTGTTAAATCAACCATTTGAAAGCCCTAATATAACAGAGTGGATAGCAAAATTATCCGGCGATAAAGTGGAATACCCACTTCAGTATCATGTGAAGGGCCGAGAAGGCATTCTTCCTCAACAAGCGGTTGAATTGATCCATCGTTTGACCAAGGGCGATGCTGTTGTAACGACGGATGTCGGGCAGCACCAAATGTGGGCGGCGCAATATTACCGATTTAACAATCCACATAACTGGGTAACTTCAGGGGGCTTAGGCACAATGGGCTTTGGTTTTCCAGCAGCAATTGGTGCCCAACTGGCAAAACCAGATGAAAAGGTTATTTCCATTGTAGGAGATGCTGGTTTCCAAATGACGTTGCAAGAATTGTCGCTGCTTCAAGAGCTACGCCTTCCGGTAAAAATTGTTATCTTAAACAATCAAAGTCTAGGAATGGTAAGACAATGGCAAGAGACATTTTATGAGTCGCGTTATTCTCAGTCATTAATGCCTGTTCAACCTGATTTTGTTAAATTGGCAGAAGCTTATAACGTTAAAGGTTATAAAGTAGAAACGATGGAAGAAGCAGAAGCTGTTTTTGCAGAAGCATTTAATTCAAACGAGCCGGTTTTGATCGATTGTCGTGTGGTGCAATTGGAATGTGTGTATCCAATGGTTGCGCCTGGTAAAGGCTTGAATGAAATGATCGGAGTGAAAGGCGAATGAAACGAGTCATTACAACAACGGTGATCAATCAAAGCGGGGTGTTGAACCGAGTTACAGGATTACTGATGAAGCGACAGTTCAACATCGAAAGTATCTCGGTAGGTCACACAGAGCAACCAGGAATGTCTAAAATGACTTTTGTCGTTAATGTAGAAGATAAAGGCAAATTGGAACAATTATTAAAACAATTACAAAAGCAAATTGATGTAATTAAAGTAAACGATATTACGGATAAAGCAATGGTGATGAGAGAGTTAGCGCTGGTTAAAGTGGTTGTCCCACCAGCAGTGCGAAGTGAAGTTCTCAGTATCGTTGAACCTTTCCGAGCAACAGTTGTTGATATGAGCAAAAATGTAACAACATTTCAAGTTACTGGCGATCCAGAGAAAATCGAAGCATTTATTGATTTGATGAGACCTTATGGCGTGAAAGAGTTGACTCGTACCGGTGTATCCGCTTTTGTCAGAGAAACACAAAAAACTCAAGTACCACAATTAAACATCTTATAAAAACCCAAACTCGAGGAGGAAATTAAAAATGGCAAAAATGTATTATAACCAAGACGTAAACGAACAGGTACTTAAAGGAAAGACAATCGCGGTAATCGGATATGGTTCACAAGGTCACGCACATGCTCAAAACTTAAAAGAATCTGGCTTTGATGTAGTAGTTGGCGTACGTCCAGGTAAATCATTCGAACAAGCTGAAAATGACGGTATGAAAGTAGTAACAGTAAAAGAAGCGGCAGAAGTGGCAGACGTAATCATGATTTTAGTACCGGATGAAAAACAAACACAAATCTATAATGCAGATATCAAACCTTCATTAAAAGCAGGCAAGTCACTTGTATTTGCTCATGGTTTTAATGTTCACTTTAATCAAATTGTTGCACCTACAGATGTAGATGTATTCTTAGTAGCTCCAAAAGGACCGGGACACCTTGTGCGTCGCACGTACGAAGCTGGTGCTGGCGTACCTGGGTTAATTGCTATCCACCAAGATGTGTCAGGTCAAGCTAAAGAAGTAGCACTTGCATATGCAAAAGGAATTGGCGCGACACGTGCTGGCGTTTTGGAAACAACATTTAAAGAAGAAACAGAAACGGATCTATTTGGAGAACAAGCTGTTCTTTGTGGTGGTGTGACGTCTCTAGTAAAAGCTGGATTTGAAACTCTTGTCGAAGCTGGATACCAGCCTGAACTTGCATACTTCGAATGCATGCACGAATTAAAATTAATCGTTGACCTTATGTATGAAGGTGGCTTGTCAGGAATGCGTTACTCGATTTCAGACACAGCTCAATGGGGAGATTTTGTATCAGGACCACGCATTGTAGATGCAGATACGAAAGCGCGTATGAAAGACGTCCTTACGGATATCCAAACAGGGAAATTCGCAAAAGGTTGGTTGCTTGAAAACCAATTAAACCGTCCAGAATTTACAGCAATTGAAAAAGCGGAAGAATCACATCAAATCGAACAAGTTGGACGCGAATTGCGTGCAATGATGCCATTCGTTAATGAGGGCAAAAAGGCAAAACAAAAAGAGGTGGCTGCTAATGTCACAAATTGATATTTTCGATACGACATTGCGAGACGGAGAACAGTCGGCCGGGATCAACTTGAATACAGCAGAGAAAATCGAAATCGCCCGCCAGCTTGAACGTTTGGGAGTGACGATTATCGAATCAGGATTTCCTGCTTCATCCCCAGGAGATTTTGATGCTGTGCAACGAATTGCAGGCACAGTAAAGAATTCAATTGTAACGGGCCTTGCTCGTTCGATCCAAAGTGACATTGACAGAACGTGGGAAGCATTAAAAGGAGCGGAACAACCGCATATTCATATCTTTTTGGCGACATCCCCTATTCATATGGAAACAAAATTATTCAAAACGCCAGAGCAAGTAGTTGAACTTGCTGTGGAATCGGTAAAATATGCACGTAAGTTTTTCCCGTTAGTTCAATGGTCAGCAGAAGATGCTTCTCGTTCGGACCCGGAATTCCTGGCGCATATTATTCGTAAAGTAATTGAAGCGGGAGCGACGACAATTAACCTTCCAGACACAGTTGGTTATGCAACCCCTCATGAGTACGGAGCGATGTTCAAATACATGACCGACAATGTGGCAGGGATTGAAAAAGTAAAACTATCTGCACATTGCCATAACGATTTGGGAATGGCGACAGCTAATACATTAGCTGCCATCGAGAATGGTGCGACGCAAATTGAAGGAACCATAAATGGTATCGGAGAACGCGCTGGTAACGTGGCACTCGAAGAAATTGCAGTTGCTTTGCATATTAGAAAACAAATTTTCAATATCGAGACGGGTATTAAATTGAACGAAATTAAGCGCACTAGCCAATTGGTGAGTCAATTGACAGGTAGTTTGATTCAACCGAACAAAGCTGTAGTGGGCAAAAATGCTTTTGCTCATGAATCGGGCATTCACCAAGATGGCATGTTGAAAAATCCGTTAACATACGAAATCATTACACCAGAATTGATCGGCGACGCAGCAACTGAATTGGTACTAGGTAAACATTCAGGGCGTCATGCTTTTAAAGATCGTGCTGTGAAAATGGGCTTTGATTTAACAGAAGAGAAGTTGAATAAAGCGTTTGTTGAATTTAAGAAACTAGCCGATAGCAAAAAAGAAATCGTAGAAGCTGATTTGTATGTATTGCTAACAGATCAACAAATTCACGATAACGAAACACCGGTTTATAAACTGGAAAGTGTTCAAGTGCAATACGGTACAGCGAACATTCCGACGGCTACAGCATCTGCTTATCATCCAAATGGAGAGTTAATCAATGAAGCGGCGACAGGAGCGGGGTCGGTTGAAGCGATTTTCAACACGCTAGAGCGAATTGTAGAAGGCGAAGTGCATATATTAGATTACCGTGTGACGTCTATTGGCAAAGGACGCGACGCGCTAGGCGAAGCGGTTATCAATATGAGCTATAACGGCGAAACCGTTACGGGTCGAGACGTTGCACAAGATGTATTAGAAGCAACGGCAAAAGCATACTTAAATGCAGTCAACCGTCAAATTGTTCAAGTAGGTAAGAAGGTCAGAATTCCAGCCATTTAAAAGAACAGATCGAAAGAGGAGGAATTTAAAATGAAAAAAACAATAGCGGTATTGCCAGGAGACGGAATCGGACCGGAAGTAACAGATGCAGCGGTAAAAGTGCTGCAATCCATTGCAATGCGTTATGGACATACTTTTCATTTAAAGCACGCGGTAATCGGAGGGGAAGCGGTTGATCAATTTGGGAATCCGCTTCCCGAGCAAACGATTGAAGTTTGTGAAGCGAGTGACGCGATTCTCCTTGGTGCGGTCGGGGGAACAAAATGGGATAACAACCCAGCTCACTTGCGTCCTGAAAAAGGGCTTTTGAACATCCGGAAGCATTTCGATTTGTTTGCAAATATTCGTCCAGTGAAAGCAATCCCGGCATTGCTAGCATCTTCGCCGCTAAAAGAAGAAGTAGCAAAAGATGTAGATATGGTCATCGTGCGCGAATTGACAAGTGGTTTGTATTTCGGTGAACCTAAACGGCGCTCTGAAAAATCAGCTGTCGATACGTTGGTTTACACAAGGGAAGAAATTGAACGCATTGTGAATCAGGCGTTTGAAATCGCTCGTACTCGAAGAGGCAAAGTAACGTCGGTTGATAAAGCCAATGTATTGGAAACGAGTAAGCTGTGGCGTGAAGTGGTAGAAGAACGTAAAGCTGCATATCCAGATATCGAAGTGGAGCATATGCTAGTTGATTCAGCTGCGATGAAGTTGATCACAAATCCACGCACTTTCGATGTTGTCGTAACAGAGAATATGTTTGGCGATATCTTGAGTGATGAAGCTTCTGTTATTACCGGTTCGCTTGGCATGTTGCCATCTGCTAGCGTACGTTCAGACGGTTTTGGTCTTTACGAACCCGTACATGGTTCGGCTCCTGACATCGCTGGACAAAACAAAGCGAATCCATCGGCTGCTATTTTGTCAGCCGCGATGATGTTGAAGCATTCGTTTGGTCTGCATACAGAAGCTGCAGCGATTGAACAAGCTGTAATGGGTGTTCTAGAAGATGGTTATTGCACAGGAGACTTGGCTGGTAGCGGGAAACGTGTAGTTTCAACAGAGCAATATGTAACAAAAGTTATAGAAGAACTAGAAAGAGAATTTGTATCGGAACACATTATGTATTCTTATGTGTAAGTAAAAGGAGCGGTTCGCATGGCAAAAACAATCATAGAGAAAATTTGGGAACAACATGTCGTCTTCGAAGAGCAAGGGAAGCCGGACCTATTATATATTGACCTTCACTTATTGCATGAGGTGACATCTCCACAGGCGTTTGAAGGGTTGCGGTTAAACGGACGCAAAGTTCGCCGACCAGATCTTTGTTTTGCGACAATGGATCATAACGTGCCTACCCGAAATCGGGATACCATCACTGATCCGATTTCGCGTAAGCAAATCAAAACTTTGCAAGACAATTGCGATGAGTTTGGGGTTCCACTTGCGGGCATTAACCACCCGGATCAAGGAATTGTCCACGTCATTGGGCCAGAACTTGGATTGACGCAACCAGGTAAGACGATTGTTTGTGGTGACAGCCATACTTCGACGCATGGTGCGTTTGGTGCTTTGGCGTTCGGTATTGGTACAAGTGAAGTCGAGCACGTTCTATCAACGCAAACGCTATGGCAATCAACACCTAAAACGATGGAAGTTCGCATTGAAGGCAAGTTGGGCTTTGGTGTTACCGCTAAAGATGTCATCCTTGCGATTATTTCGAAATTCGGTATCGATATGGGAACAGGATTTATTATGGAGTATACGGGCGAAGCAGTTCGTAACTTAACGATGGAAGAGCGTATGACCATTTGTAATATGTCTATTGAAGCTGGTGCGCGTGCAGGTTTGATTAGCCCAGATAAAACGACAATCGAATATTTGAGAGGACGTAGAAACGTCCCTGAAGGAGACGCGTTTGAACAAGAAGCTAACCGTTGGCTAGCTCTTGCAACAGATGAAGGCGCAAAGTATGATGCGACTGTTTCAATTCATGCAGATGAAATTTCGCCATTCGTCACATGGGGTACGAACCCATCAATGGGCTCAGGTATTGCTGAACGTGTTCCGTCTGCGGCTGATTACGAGAAGCAGTCAGATAAAGACGCATTAAAACAAGCTTTAGCTTATATGCATCTAGAAGAAGGAATGCCGCTTTCTTCGATTGCGATCCAACATGTTTTTATCGGTTCTTGCACAAATGCGCGTCTTAGTGATTTGCGTGCAGCAAGTGAAATCATTAAAGGAAAGAAAGTGCATTCGTCTGTAACGGCAATTGTGGTACCTGGATCTGAAACGGTAAAACGTGCTGCTGAACAAGAAGGGTTGGATCAAGTATTCCTTGAAGCTGGCTTTGAGTGGCGCGAGACAGGTTGCAGTATGTGCTTAGCGATGAACGAAGACTCGGTTCCGGCTGGTGAACGTTGTGCGTCTACTTCTAACCGGAATTTCGAAGGTCGACAAGGAGCGGGCTCGATGACGCACCTAGTAAGCCCTGTAATGGCAGCTGCCGCTGCGATTGAAGGTCATTTAACAGATGTCCGTAACTACATGGAAGAACCTGTAGCATCTGTATGACAAACGAAAGTGAGGAGACCCTTCGATATGAAACCGATTAATAAAATTTCAAGCGTTCTGACGCCATTAGAACGAAAAAACGTAGATACGGACCAAATCATTTCAAAAGAATTTCTAAAGCGCATTGAACGAACGGGATTCGGCAAGTATTTATTTTATCATTGGCGCTTTCATGCAGATGGTACACCAATAGAAGACTTTGTTTTGAATAACCCTCGATTCGAAAACTCCGAAATTCTAGTCGCACAAGAAAATTTCGGTTGCGGTTCTTCTCGTGAACATGCTCCGTGGGCAATTTTAGATTATGGATTCCGTGTAGTGATTGCACCTAGTTATGCAGACATCTTCTATAATAACTGTGTTAAAAATGGAATTTTGCCAATCCGCTTGAAAGACCAAGAAGTAGATGAGTTGATTAGCAAAGGTCAACAACAAGACTTTAAGTTAGAGGTCAACTTGGAAGACCAGTCTGTTACCGGACAAGATGGTACGCGTTATGAATTTGAAATTGATCCTTATTGGAAAGAAATGCTGCTAAAGGGCTGGGATGAAATTGCGTTAACCTTCCAGTATGATTCATACATTGCGGCTTATGAAGAAAAACAACGCGCTTAATATTTTAGAAAGACCTTTTACTTAACCGTAAAAGGTCTTTTTTCATTTTAAGTAAATCAATCATCAGCTGTTGACAACTATTTTTTATTTTGTTAATTTAAAAAAGGTACTTTAACGCTTTAGCAAACTAAAGGAGAGTTTATTTATGAATGCAGTTATTATTGCTGTCTTAGTCATGCTCGTATTGAGCTTATTGCGGGTGAATGTCGTATTTGCTTTATTAATCGGCGCGCTTGCAGGTGGACTAAGTGGCGGATTATCTTTTTCCGATACAATCACATCATTTACAGATGGTTTAGGAGCAGGGGCGACCATTGCATTGAGTTATGCCATGCTTGGTGGATTTGCCGTAGCCATATCGCGTACAGGGATTCCAGAGTTACTTGTCTCAGGAGTTCTTAAGTTGGTAAATAAAGATGGCAAAGCAACGCGACAAAATTTAGCGAAGGCTCTTATTGTTTTGGCTTTGTTGGCAATGGCTATCTTCTCGCAAAACTTAATTCCGATTCACATTGCGTTTATTCCATTATTGGTTCCACCGATTTTGCATATTTTAAACGAACTACGAATTGATCGCCGCTTGATCGCTGCTGTCTTGACGTTTGGTTTGACTGCGCCATATATTTTGTTACCATATGGCTTTGGATTGATTTTCCACGAAATTGTTTTTACACAAATGGAACTAGCGGGATTGACGATTGACATGGCGGATATTCCAAAAGCTATGGCGATTCCGGTATTGGGCTTATTAGTAGGTCTAATCATTGCTGTGTTCTTTTCTTACCGGAAGCCACGTGATTACAAAACAGTTCGTTCTTCTTCTATAGAAGGAACGTTGAAAAAGACAGCTTCTTCAAAAGACGTAATCGTGACGATTGCTGCGTTAGTTGCGGCACTGTTTGCCCAAGTGCAAACAGATTCGATGATCATCGGTGCGCTTGCTGGTATTTTAGTGCTTTACATGTTCGGCGCAATGAAATGGCGTGAAGCTGACGAGGTCCTAACAGAAGGAATGCGCATGATGGCGTTCATCGGCTTTGTTATGATCACGGCGAACGGGTTTGCTTCGGTCATACAAGCGACAGGAGCGATTGCACCACTAGTCGACAGCGTATCGGATTTATTTGCAGGCAATAAAGGCATTGCTGCGCTAGCGATGTTAATTGTCGGTTTGTTTGTAACGATGGGCATCGGTTCATCATTTGCAACGATTCCGATCATTGCGGCGATCTTTGTTCCGTTAAGTCTTGAGTTCGGCTTCTCGACGATGGCAATCATTGCTTTAATAGGAACTGCGGGTGCATTAGGTGATGCTGGTTCGCCAGCTTCTGACTCAACACTCGGACCAACAGCTGGACTGAACGTAGATGGACAGCACAATCACATCTGGGATACATGTGTTCCGACCTTCCTTCACTACAATATTCCGTTGGTAATTTTCGGTTGGGTTGCTGTTATGTTCTTGGGATAAGCGTGAAGTGTTCCGACTATTATCATCTGGCTTGAAGTTCTAAAATATCCTGTTATACTAATAAAAGCGAATTAAAAAGAATTTCGTGGAACCACTTGCGGAATTCTTTTTTATTGTGTATAATATCTAATGTTGGTCTTTTGACTGCGATGAAGCGAGAGGTTACCGATACACCCGGCCGCTTTGCCATGGCGAGTGATTGGAAAATTTTCGTGGAGAATGTCTATCAAAAATAGGCGAAAAGGAGGGAAAATAATGGCAAAACAAAAAATTCGTATCCGTTTAAAAGCATATGATCATAGAATTCTTGATCAGTCTGCTGAGAAAATTGTTGAAACTGCTAAACGTTCAGGTGCAAGCGTATCGGGTCCGATACCGCTACCAACTGAAAGATCGGTTTACACAATCTTGCGTGCTGTTCATAAATACAAAGATGCTCGTGAGCAATTTGAAATGCGCACACACAAACGTCTAATCGATATCGTTAACCCAACACCACAAACTGTTGATGCGTTAATGAAACTTGATTTACCGTCAGGCGTTGACATTGAAATTAAACTTTAATCGGCAACGAAATAGAAAAACACAAATAACCACAGGAGGTGTGACAACATGACCAAAGGAATCTTAGGTAGAAAAATCGGTATGACGCAAGTTTTTGCTGAGAACGGTGATTTAATCCCTGTAACTGTTATTGAAGCTTCTCCAAACGTAGTTCTTCAAAAGAAAACAGTTGAGGTTGACGGCTACGAAGCTATCCAATTAGGTTTTGAAGACAAGCGCGATAAGCTTTCTAACAAACCTTCTAAAGGACACGTAGCAAAAGCTAACACTGCTCCTAAGCGCTTCATTCGCGAACTTCGCAATGTAAACTTAGCTGATTACGAGATTGGTCAAGAAGTCAAAGTAGATGTATTCGCAGAAGGCGATGTAGTAGATGTCACAGGAACAACAAAAGGTAAAGGTTTCCAAGGTGTTATTAAACGCCACGGACAATCTCGCGGACCAATGACACACGGTTCACGTTACCACCGTCGTCCTGGTTCAATGGGTGCGGTTGCTCCTAACCGCGTATTCAAACAGAAGAAATTACCTGGTCAAATGGGTGGAACAACAATTACGATTCAAAACCTTTCAATCGTGAAAGTAGATCTTGAACGTAACTTGCTACTTGTTAAAGGTAATGTTCCTGGTTCTCGCAAAGCGTTGATCCGTGTTAAATCGGCAACTAAAGCGAAATAATATATTTTTAGAGAAAGGAGGAAACAAGAATGACTAAAGTAGCTTTATTAAATCAAACAGGTTCACAAGTTGGCGAAATCGAATTGAACGACCATGTATTCGGTATCCAACCAAACGAATCAGTGTTATTCGACGCAGTAGTGTCTCAACGCGCTTCACTTCGTCAAGGTAACCATAAAGTAAAAAATCGTTCTGAAGTTGCTGGTGGTGGTAAAAAGCCATGGCGTCAAAAAGGAACTGGACGTGCTCGTCAAGGGTCGATCCGTTCACCACAATGGCGCGGAGGCGGTATCGTATTCGGACCAACTCCACGTAGCTACAGCTACAAACTTCCTAAGAAAGTACGTCGTTTAGCTCTACGCTCTGCACTTTCATCTGCAGTAGTTGGCGAAAACTTGATGGTACTTGAAGGATTAACATTTGATGCGCCAAAAACAAAATCTTTCAACCAGTTGATCGCAGATCTTTCAATTGGCAAAAAAGCTTTGTTCGTAACTGCTGACCTTGATGAGAACGTTGCAAAATCTGCACGTAACCTTAAAGGTATGACAGTAGTAGCAGCAGATGGTATTAACGTATTAGACTTGCTTGGACATGACAAAATTGTTATGACTAAAGCAGCTGTCGAGAAAATTGAGGAGGTGCTTAGTTAATGGAAGCACGTGATGTAATTAAACGTCCGGTCATTACTGAGCAATCGTCTGAAGTAATGGCAGAGAAAAAGTACACTTTTGAAGTGGACACTCGCGCAAATAAAACACAAGTTAAACAAGCCGTACAAGAAATCTTTGGCGTGAAGGTTGAGAAAGTCAACATCATGAACTACAAAGGCAAATTCAAACGTATGGGCAAACACGCAGGATACACTAACAAACGCCGTAAAGCGATTGTGAAATTGACTGCTGAATCTAAAGACATCGAGTTATTCGAAATTTAATTTTCTATAAGTTCTTATAGGACTGTTAAAGAAGGAGGGAACTAACGTGGGGATCAGAAAATACAAACCTACCACTAACGGTCGTCGTAATATGACGAGTTCAGATTTCGCTGAAATCACTACGAACAAGCCTGAAAAATCGCTTCTACAACCTGTAAAGCGCAAAGGCGGCCGTAATAACCAAGGTAAAATTACTGTACGCCATCACGGTGGTGGACATAAACGTCAATACCGCGTGATCGATTTCAAACGTAACAAAGACGGCATTCCAGGACGCGTTGCTACAATCGAGTACGATCCTAACCGTTCTGCAAACATCGCATTGATTAATTATGCTGATGGTGAAAAACGTTACATCTTAGCTCCTAAAGGAGTAGAAGTTGGAACTCAAATCATGTCAGGTATCGAAGCAGATATTAAAGCAGGTAACGCATTGCCATTATCTAACATCCCGATGGGTTCTACAATCCATAACATTGAATTGAAGCCAGGTGGCGGCGGACAACTAGTTCGTTCTGCAGGAACTTCAGCTCAAGTATTGGGTAAAGAAGGTAAATACGTAACAGTTCGTTTGCAATCAGGCGAAGTTCGCATGATCCTTGCTACTTGCCGCGCAACTATCGGCGCAGTAGGGAATGAGCAACACGAATTAATCAATATTGGTAAAGCAGGTCGTAACCGTTGGAAGGGCAATCGCCCAACTGTACGTGGATCTGTAATGAACCCTAACGATCACCCACACGGTGGTGGTGAAGGACGTTCGCCAATCGGACGTAAATCACCAATGTCTCCATGGGGCAAACCAACTCTTGGATACAAGACACGTAAGAAAACGAATAAATCCGATAAATTTATCGTGCGTCGTCGTAAAAAATAATTTGATTCCGCTACGGTTCGCCAAAAGAACCGTGGTGCAATCACGAAGGGAGGATCCCACATGGGCCGCAGCTTGAAAAAAGGACCTTTTGTTGATGATCATCTTATGAAAAAAGTTGAAGCACAAAAGGACTCTGAGAAAAAACAAGTGATCAAAACTTGGTCTCGCCGTTCTACAATTTTCCCGACATTCATCGGACAAACAATCGCAGTATATGATGGTCGCAAGCACATTCCTGTATACGTGACTGAAGACATGGTGGGCCATAAACTAGGCGAATTCGCTCCAACGCGTAAATACGCTAGTCATGGTGCAGACGATAAGAAAACAAGACGTTAATTGAGAGGAGGATTTCCCTATGCAAGCAAAAGCTGTCGCTAGAACAGTACGTATTGCTCCTCGTAAAGTCCGTTTAGTAGTAGATTTGATCCGAGGCAAGCAAATTGGCGAAGCTGTTGCGATTTTGAACCATACTCCAAAAGCAGCAACTGTTGTTATTGAGAAGTTATTGAAATCTGCAGCTGCTAACGCTGAACACAACTACGAAATGGACCTGAATGACTTAGTCATCAGCGAAGTATTCGTTGACGAAGGACCAACACTTAAACGTTTCCGTCCCCGTGCAATGGGACGCGCAAGCGCAATTAATAAACGCACAAGCCACATCACACTAGTGGTATCTGACCAGAAGGAGGGATAATTCGTGGGACAAAAAATACATCCAATTGGGATGCGTATCGGAATCATTCGTGATTGGGAATCTAAATGGTACGCTGAGAAAGATTATGCTACGCTTCTTCACGAAGATATTAAAATCCGTGAATATGTTGAAGCACGTTTGAAAGAAGCTTCAGTTTCTAAAATTGAAATTGAGCGCGCTGCAAACCGTGTTAACGTAACTATTCATACTGCGAAACCAGGTATGGTAATTGGTAAAGGTGGATCTGAAGTAGAAGTACTTCGCACACAGCTTAACTCTATGACTGGCAAGCGTGTACACATCAACATTATTGAAATTAAAAGAGCTGATCTTGATGCAAGATTAGTAGCTGAAAGTGTTGCGCGTCAATTGGAAAACCGAGTGTCTTTCCGTCGTGCACAAAAACAAGCGATCCAACGCACTATGCGTTCTGGCGCTAAAGGAATCAAAACTCAAGTATCTGGACGTCTAGGCGGCGCTGACATTGCGCGTGCTGAACACTACAGTGAAGGTACTGTTCCGCTCCATACGCTCCGCGCTGATATCGATTATGCGCATGCTGAAGCAGACACAACTTATGGTAAGCTTGGCGTAAAAGTATGGATCTACCGCGGTGAAGTCCTTCCAACTAAGAAGAAATCTGAGGAAGGAGGCAAATAATATGTTAATGCCTAAACGCGTTAAATATCGTAGAGAGCACCGTGGCAAGATGCGCGGAGAAGCTAAAGGCGGTAAAGAAATCGCATTTGGCGAATTTGGTCTCCAAGCATTAGAATCATCTTGGATCACTAACCGTCAAATCGAAGCAGCACGTATTTCCATGACTCGTTACATGAAACGTGGCGGTAAAGTCTGGATTAAAATTTTCCCGCATAAACCATATACGAAAAAGCCTCTAGAGGTACGTATGGGATCTGGTAAAGGTTCACCTGAAGGCTGGGTAGCCGTTGTCAAAACTGGTAAAATCATGTTCGAACTTGGTGGAGTAACTGAAGAAGTGGCACGCGAAGCGTTACGCCTTGCATCTCACAAGCTTCCAATCAAAACGAAGTTCGTAAAACGAGAAGAAATTGGTGGTGAATCGAATGAAAGCTAATGAAATCCGTGACCTAACCACTACTGAGATAGAACAAAAAGTGAAATCACTGAAAGAAGAGCTTTTCAACCTTCGCTTCCAATTGGCTACTGGTCAATTAGAAAATACTGCTCGCATCCGCGAAGTACGTAAAGCGATTGCCCGTATGAAAACTGTGATTCACGAAAGAGTACTCAGTGGCACTAACTGATAAATCGAGAGGAGGTTTGCAAGTATGACTGAGCGTAACCAACGCAAAGTATACACAGGCCGTGTTGTGTCTGACAAAATGGACAAAACCGTTACAGTAATGGTTGAAACTCAAAAGAAGCACGCATTCTATGGCAAACGTGTAAAATACTCTAAGAAATATAAAGCTCATGATGAGCTAAACGAAGCGAAAATGGGCGACGTAGTTCGCATCATGGAAACTCGTCCGCTATCAGCTACTAAACGTTTCCGCGTATTGGAAATTGTAGAAAAAGCGGTTATCATTTAATTTAAATAATTTCGGAACCTAAGAAATTCCGGAGGGAGGTTACCTAAGTGATCCAACAGGAAAGTCGTTTAAAAGTTGCAGACAACTCGGGTGCTCGTGAAGTACTAACGATTAAAGTACTTGGTGGTTCTGGTCGTAAGACTGCAAACATCGGTGACGTAATCGTTTGTACCGTGAAAAAAGCAACACCAGGTGGCGTTGTTAAGAAGGGTGAAGTCGTTAAGGCTGTCATCGTTCGCACGAAAAGCGGAGCTCGCCGTAAAGACGGTACTTATATCAAATTTGATGAAAACGCATGTGTCATTATCCGTGACGACAAAGGTCCACGCGGAACTCGTATTTTCGGACCTGTTGCCCGCGAACTTCGCGATAACAGCTTCATGAAAATCGTATCACTTGCTCCTGAAGTTCTTTAATAAATCAATGTGCCATACCAAGGAGGTGCGACAGAATGCATGTTAAAAAAGGCGATACAGTTAAGGTAATCTCAGGCAAAGACAAAGGCAAAACAGGTGTTGTTTTGACTGCTTTACCTAAGAAAGACCGTGTGCTTGTTGAAGGTGTAAACATCGTGAAAAAGCATACAAAACCGAACCAGGCAAATCCACAAGGTGGAATTGTCAGCCAAGAAGCAGCAATTCACGTTTCTAACGTAATGTTACTTGACCCTAAATCCGGCGAGCCGACTCGTGTAGGTTATAAGGTTGAAGATGGTAAAAAAGTTCGTGTTGCAAAAAAATCCGGCGAAAAATTAGATAAATAAAATTCCTGAATGAAGGGAGGTACACACATGAACCGCCTAAAAGAAAAATATGTCAATGAAATCACTCCTGCTCTAGTGAGCAAGTTTGAATATAAATCGGTAATGCAGGCACCTGAAGTAAACAAAATCGTCATCAACATGGGTGTAGGCGAAGCTGTTCAAAACACTAAGTCACTTGACTCTGCTGTTGAAGAATTACAAACTATCACTGGTCAAAAACCAATTATTACTAAAGCTAAGAAATCTATCGCTGGCTTCCGTCTTCGTGAAGGTATGCCAATCGGATGTAAAGTTACACTACGCGGAGAGCGTATGTACGACTTCCTGGATAAATTGATTGCTATCTCACTTCCACGTGTACGTGACTTCCGTGGTGTTTCGAACAAATCGTTCGACGGACGCGGTAACTACACACTTGGCGTGAAAGAACAATTGATCTTCCCTGAAATCGATTATGATAAAGTTACAAAAGTACGCGGTATGGACATCGTGATTGTAACAACTGCGAACTCTGATGAAGAAGCTCGTGAGTTATTAACACAATTCGGAATGCCGTTCCAAAAGTAAACGTGAGGGAGGCGTAAACGTGGCTAAAAAATCTATGATCGCAAAACAAAAACGCACGCCAAAGTTTAAAGTACAAGAGTACACACGCTGTGAACGATGCGGACGTCCGCATTCAGTATTACGCAAATTTAAACTTTGCCGTATTTGTTTCCGTGAACTTGCATATGTGGGACAAATTCCTGGCGTTAAAAAAGCCAGCTGGTAATCCCCTAATTTGGGAAGGAGGTAAAAGTAATGACAATGACAGATCCGATTGCAGATATGCTGACACGCATTCGTAATGCAAACATGGTTCGTCACGAAAAATTAGAGCTTCCGGCTTCTAATGTGAAAAAAGACATCGCTGAAATCCTTAAGCGTGAAGGTTTCGTTCGTGACGTAGAATATGTTGAAGATGATAAACAAGGCATGATCCGGATTTTCCTTAAATACGGAGCTAACAACGAACGCGTTATTACTGGATTGAAACGTATTTCAAAACCAGGATTACGTGTTTACGCTAAAACTAACGAGGTGCCACGTGTACTAAACGGTCTTGGAATCGCTTTAGTCTCAACATCACAAGGTTTAGTAACTGATAAAGAAGCCCGCGCGAAACAAATCGGCGGAGAAATCATAGCATACGTTTGGTAATAAGCAACAAACGAATGGAGGTGCAAAAGAATGTCACGTGTAGGTAAAAAACCAATTGAGGTTCCTGCAGACGTTACAATTACTCTTGGAGACAAGAATGCTGTAACTGTTAAAGGACCTAAAGGCGAGTTAACTCGCGAATTCCATAAAGATATTACAATCGCTCTAGAAGATAACGTGCTAACATTGACACGTCCTTCAGATTCTAAAGACCACCGCACAAACCACGGTACAACTCGTGCTTTGCTTGCAAACATGGTTACTGGAGTTTCAGAAGGATTCTCACGCACACTTGAATTAGTGGGTGTAGGTTACCGTGCTCAATTGCAAGGTGAAAAATTGGTTCTTAACGTAGGCTACTCTCACCCGGTTGAATTCACACCGGAAAACGGAGTTACAGTTGAAGTTCCAGCTAACACTAAAGTTATTGTTAAAGGTATCGATAAAGAACGTGTTGGAGCTCTTGCTTCGAACATTCGCCAAGTACGTCCGCCAGAGCCATATAAAGGCAAAGGTATCCGTTACGAAGGAGAAGCAGTTCGTCGTAAAGAAGGTAAAACAGGTAAATAATGCTGCTTAGGCAGGCTGAAAGGAGTGACCTCAGTGATTACGAAACTCGATAAAAACGCATCTCGTAAAAAACGTCATGCACGCGTACGTTCTAAAATTACGGGTACAGCACAACGCCCACGTTTAAACGTATTCCGTTCAAATAAATACATTTACGCTCAATTGATCGACGATATGAATGGCGTTACACTTGCAAGTGCATCATCTATGGAGAAAGATTTTTCTGTAGAATCTACTGGCAACGTGGAAGCAGCAACTAAAGTCGGCGAAACAATCGCAAAACGCGCTATTGAAAACGGCTTGAAATCGGTTGTATTCGACCGCGGTGGTTATTTATATCATGGACGTGTAAAAGCGTTAGCAGAAGCTGCACGTGAAAATGGTTTACAATTTTAAAAGAAGGAGGGACACATTTCATGCGTCGTATTGATCCAAACAAACTTGAACTTGAAGAACGCGTAGTTACGATTAACCGCGTAGCGAAAGTTGTAAAAGGTGGACGTCGTTTCCGTTTCTCCGCATTAGTTGTTGTAGGCGACAAAAATGGTAATGTCGGTTTTGGTACTGGTAAAGCTCAAGAAGTTCCAGATGCTATCCGCAAAGCTATTGAAGATGCGAAGAAAAACCTAATTGAAGTACCAATGGTTAAAGGTACAACTCCACACTTAGTAATCGGTCGTTTTGGTGCAGGCCAAATCTTAATCAAACCTGCTTCTCCGGGTACTGGTGTAATTGCTGGCGGACCTGTTCGTGCGGTACTTGAATTAGCTGGGGTACAAGATATTTTATCTAAATCTCTAGGTTCAAGCACACCAATCAACATGGTACGTGCAACTATTAACGGTTTAACTCAATTGAAAAGTGCTGACCAAGTTGCAAAACTTCGCGGCAAATCAATAGAAGAACTGTTAGGATAGGAGGGAAAATCACATGGCAACTAAATTGGAAATTACCCTCACAAAATCTGTGATCGGCGCTAAACCGTCACAACGTAAAACTGTTCAGTCATTAGGATTGCGCAAAATGCATCAAACTGTTGAGCACCAAGACAATGCAGCCGTTCGCGGAATGATTGATAAAGTCGCTCACTTAGTAACTATTAAAGAAGTTTAATTACGGATTTCTATAGAAGGAGGTGCCAACCAAATGAAACTTCATGAATTAAAACCGGCAGAAGGTTCACGCAGCTCGAGAAAGCGTATCGGACGCGGTATCGGTTCAGGTACTGGTAAAACAGCAGGTAAAGGTCATAAAGGTCAAAACGCACGTTCAGGCGGCGGTGTTCGTCCTGGATTTGAGGGTGGTCAAAACCCATTATTCCGTCGTTTACCAAAACGTGGATTTACCAACATTAACCGTAAGGACTATGCAGTCGTGAATGTGGAAGTGTTAAATCGTTTCGACGAAGGCACAGAAGTAACACCTGCATTGTTGATTGAAACAGGTGTTGTGAGCAACGAACGTTCTGGAATCAAAATTCTCGGCAATGGTAGCTTAGAAAAGAAATTGACAGTAAAAGCTCACAAATTCTCTGGATCAGCTAAAGAAGCGATCGAAGCTGCTGGCGGACAAACCGAGGTGGTTTAATGTTTCAGACAATCTCTAATTTTATGCGCGTGACTGATATTCGAAATAAAATATTCTTTACATTATTGATGCTCATCATTTTCCGTGTTGGAACTTTTGTTCCAGTACCGAATGTTGACGCTTCGGTTTTGCAAGCTACTGACCAGATGGGTCTGGTTGGATTCTTAAATACTTTCGGTGGAGGTGCCCTTGCTAACTTTTCGATTTTAGCAATGGGAATTATGCCATACATTACAGCATCAATCATTGTGCAATTATTGCAGATGGATGTTGTACCGAAATTTGCAGAGTGGGCGAAACAAGGAGAAGTCGGAAGACGGAAACTTGCTCAATTCACTCGCTACTTCACAATCGTTCTTGCCTTTATTCAAGCAATCGGTATGTCTTATGGGTTTAACCAAATGTACGGAGGTTCTTTAATCCAGAATGACACGATTTCAACTTACGTTGTCATCGCTATTGTATTGACTGCAGGTACAGCGTTTCTACTGTGGCTTGGCGAGCAGATTACGGCAAAAGGTGTGGGGAACGGTATTTCGATTATCATCTTCGCAGGGATTGTCGCTGCAATACCAGGTGCTATTAACCAATTATATGCACAGCAGATTCAAGGAGCTGGAGATCAGCTTCCAATCAATATTGCCATCATGGCATTGCTTGCATTAGCTGTTGTTGCCATTACGGTTTTGGTCATTTACGTTCAACAAGCGTTGCGTAAAATACCGATTCAGTATGCAAAACGAGTTGCTGGCCGTGGTCAGACAGCAAGTGGGCAGCAAACGCATTTACCTTTGAAAGTGAACGCGGCCGGAGTAATACCGGTAATCTTTGCAGTAGCGTTTATTATTACGCCACAAACTATTGCTTCTTTCTTTGGTGCCAACGCGTTTACAGAAGCGATTCAGAATACGTTTGATTATACGCGTCCAGTCGGCATGATTATTTATGTCGCTTTGATCGTAGCATTTACGTATTTCTACGCATTTATTCAGGTTAATCCTGAAAACGTGTCGGATAACTTGAAAAAGCAGGGTGCATATATTCCGGGAATCCGTCCGGGTAAAAATACGCAGGATTATTTAACAAGTGTGTTATATCGATTGACATTCGTTGGCGCTATTTTCTTGGCAATTATTGCTGTTCTTCCGATTTTCTTCATTAACGTAGCTAATTTACCGCAATCGGCGCAAATCGGTGGAACAAGTCTTTTGATTGTTGTAGGTGTAGCACTAGAAACGATGAAACAATTAGAATCACAACTTGTAAAACGTCATTACAAAGGCTTTATGAAATAATCAGTGGGATATAAAGGGGCGTGAAAGCGTCTCTTGTCCAATTGTTTGAGGGGGAAAACGTATGAATATCGTATTAATGGGTCTACCAGGTGCCGGAAAAGGTACTCAAGCAGACGAAATTGTTAAGAAGTACGACATCCCTCATATTTCTACAGGTGACATGTTTCGCGCTGCTATAAAAGGCGGAACGGAACTGGGCTTGAAAGCAAAGTCATTCATGGACCAAGGTGCTTTAGTGCCTGATGAAGTGACAATCGGCATTGTCCGAGAGCGATTAAGTGAGAAGGATACGGAGAAAGGCTTCTTATTAGATGGCTTTCCACGTACTGTCCCTCAAGCTGAAGCGTTAGAATCTCTTCTGGCCGATCTTGATAAGCGAATCGAGCATGTCGTAAATATCCAAGTCGAACAAGACGAATTGATTGCACGTTTAACAGGCCGATGGATCTGTAAAGTTTGTGGAACTGCTTACCATACTGTGTTTAACCCACCAGCAACAGCTGGAGTGTGCGACAAAGATGGTGGAGAACTCTACCAGCGCGAAGATGATAAGCCTGAAACCGTCACTAAGCGTCTAGAAGTAAATATGCAACAAACACAGCCGCTTCTTGATTTCTATGAAAGCAAAAACGTGCTGGAAAATATAGATGGACAGCAGGATATCAAAAAAGTATTTGCTGACATTGATGCTCTTCTAAAGGGCGACCGAGGATAATCCCCGGCGCCGGGCGCAGTTAGTTGCCTCCATGTGGCTTTAAGGAGCACCGGAGATATGAATTTTCGAGAGCTGCAAAAGCATACAAGGCTCAGGATATGAAAGTCGATGTAAACGCACTTTAGTGCAATTATTTATCGAAACTAGTATAATGGGTTTCGTGGAAGCATCTGTGTAACGGGTTTGGAACTCATCCAAGGCAGTCCGGGCAGTCGAGGATACATGAGACAGACTGGCTTTGCTGGATTAATGCCGCCCCGCTAATCTGCGGAGCTCGGATAATGTCTTTCAAATGTCACTCATGCATTTCTCGTGAATGAATGTACTACTACTATTCAATCAGCAAATACTGTTTGAAGATGAGATCCTGATTTGTATACAGAAGGGAGACTGGGTCGATGGCGAAAGACGATGTAATCGAAATCGAAGGAACTGTCGTTGAGACTTTGCCTAACGCGATGTTTAAAGTGGAATTGGAAAACGGTCATACGATTCTTGCGCACGTATCAGGCAAGATTCGCATGCATTTCATCCGCATTCTGCCAGGAGATAAAGTGACAGTGGAACTTTCTCCTTATGATTTAACACGCGGTCGTATCACATACCGTTTTAAATAATCTTTTGCACTCCGGACTACTAAGGAGGTTGGGTTAGATGAAAGTGAGACCATCTGTAAAACCGATCTGTGAAAAATGTAAAGTTATTCGCAGAAACGGTAAAGTAATGGTAATCTGTGAAAATCCGAAACACAAACAAAGACAAGGCTAATATGAAGGAGGTGCATCGCACACATGGCACGTATTGCTGGTGTTGACATTCCGCGCGACAAACGCGTTGTTATTTCATTAACATATATTTTCGGTGTTGGTAAAACAACTGCTCAGAAAGTTCTTTCTGCTGCTGGTATCTCTGAAGAAACACGAGTTCGTGATCTTACAGAAGATGAGTTGAACAATATCCGTGAACAATTAGATCAATACAAAATCGAAGGTGACCTTCGCCGTGAAGTTTCAATGAACATCAAACGCTTGATGGAAATTGCTAGCTTCCGAGGAATTCGCCATCGCCGTGGACTACCTGTTCGCGGACAAAATACGAAGAATAATGCGCGTACGCGTAAAGGTCCTCGTAAAACTGTAGCTAACAAGAAAAAATAATCAGTAAAGGAGGTTTCTTCTTAACATGGCACGTAAACAACAAACTCGTAAGCGTCGTGTGAAAAAGAATATCGAATCTGGTATTGCTCACATCCGCTCAACATTTAATAACACAATCGTTACTATCACTGATATGCAGGGTAACGCTGTTTCATGGTCAAGTGCAGGTGCATTAGGATTTAGAGGTTCACGTAAATCTACTCCTTTCGCTGCTCAAATGGCTGCTGAAGCTGCTGCTAAAACATCAATCGAGCATGGTCTTAAAACTCTAGAAGTTACAGTTAAAGGTCCTGGTTCAGGACGTGAAGCTGCTATCCGTGCGCTTCAAGCTGCTGGACTAGAAGTTACAGCGATTAAAGATGTAACGCCAGTACCTCATAACGGTTGCCGTCCGCCAAAACGCCGTCGCGTATAATCGTTAATCTGAATAGGATTTTTGAACATCACGACTTACTGGATGGGTTCTGAATCGTAGCGAAAGTCTGTGACTATCGAATTCTTGATGAAACGAAAAAAAACCGACGTTTTGAAGGAGGGTAAAATGAATGCTTGAAATAGAAAAACCAAAGATTGAAACGGTTGAGATCGATAATAATGCCAAGTTTGGTAAATTTGTTATTGAACCTCTTGAGCGTGGATATGGAACCACTTTAGGAAACTCCTTACGTCGAATCTTACTTTCATCTTTACCTGGCGCAGCTGTTACTTCTATTCAAATTGATGGCGTACTACACGAATTCTCCACTGTTGAAGGTGTAGAAGAAGATGTAGCAACAATTATTTTGAATATCAAGAAGCTTGCTTTGAAAATTTACTCTGACGAAGAAAAAGTCATTGAAATTGATGTAAAAGGTGATGGAACGGTTACGGCTGCAGATATCACGCACGATAGTGACGTGGAAATTCTGAATCCGGATCTATATATTGCAACAATCGCTAAAAATGGTCACTTACGTATGCGTATGTATGCGAACAGAGGCCGTGGATATGCTCGTGCAGATCAGAACAAACGTGAAGATCTTCCGATTGGCGTTATCCCGATTGACTCTATTTACACTCCAGTTTCACGCGTTAATTTCCAAGTGGAAAACACTCGTGTGGGTCAACTAGCTCATTTCGACAAATTATCTCTTGATGTTTGGACAGATGGCAGCATTGGTCCAAAAGAGGCAATTGCACTAGGGGCAAAGATTTTTACTGAGCATTTAAATATCTTCGTAGGATTAACTGATGAGGCACAAACGGCTGAAATCATGGTTGAAAAAGAAGAAGACCAAAAAGAGAAAGTATTAGAGATGACTATCGAAGAACTTGATCTTTCGGTTCGATCTTACAACTGCTTAAAACGTGCGGGTATCAACACGGTACACGAACTGGCAAGCAAGTCGGAAGACGACATGATGAAAGTACGCAACCTCGGACGCAAATCACTTGAAGAAGTTAAAGTGAAGTTGGAAGATTTAGGCCTTGGACTTCGTAAAGAAGACTGAGAGTTAAGATCGGATCCGAACTATTGAACAAAGGAGGGAAACTTCAATGAGAAAGCTTCAACGTACAAGTTCTCAACGTAAAGCACTATTACGTGACCTTACAACAGACTTAATCGTACATGAACGCATTCAAACGACTGAAGCTCGTGCGAAAGAAGTGCGTTCGACTGTAGAAAAAATGATTACACTTGGTAAACGTGGAGATCTTCACGCTCGCCGTAAAGCAGCAGCATGGATGCGCCGTGAGTTGGTAACAACTGCAGACGCTGAAGGCAACGAAACTACAACTTATGCATTGCAAAAATTGTTTGATGATGTTGCACCACGTTACGCTGACCGTCAAGGCGGTTACACACGCATTATGAAAATGGGGCCTCGTCGCGGAGATGGCGCACCTATCGTTATTATCGAATTGGTTTAATCAATCGAAGGGGGTTAATAGCCCTCTTCTTTTAGCATTATGATTTATACGACAATATGAAAAGCTGAGTGTTATGATGAGCGAGCCGAAAGGCGGCGTCTCGTCTAGCTCTACGCACCTCATTCAACCCTGGCTTAAGCAACCGGGGAAGCCATAGAGACAGAAAAGCGCATTTCTCTGAATGAGGTGCGCGCTTTTTTTATTTATTTACCCTTTTACAAACGCGCATAAAAACCAGTAGAGTAGAGATGAGAAGAGCAAAGCACGTGTTAGAGGAGGTCAGTTTAGATGAATTCGATTATTTTGTCATTCGAAAATGTGACATTTACATATATGCAAGAAGACGAGTCGGTAAAACCGGCCGTGAAAGATTTATCGTTTTCCATTCAAGATGGAGAGTGGATTGCCTTAGTTGGCCATAATGGTTCAGGGAAATCGACTATCGCCAAATTAATGAATGGCTTATTGTTTCCACAGACTGGTAAAGTGGAAGCGATAGGGAAATTAATGACAGAAGAAAGTTTATGGGATATCCGTTCTCAGATGGGCATGGTATTTCAAAATCCAGACAATCAATTTGTAGGAGCGACGGTTCAAGATGACGTAGCTTTTGCGTTAGAAAATAATGGTGTACCACATGAAGAAATGGTGGTTCGTGTAAAAGAGGCTCTGCAACAAGTAAAAATGGCTGATTACCTCGATCACGAACCCCATCATTTATCGGGTGGTCAAAAGCAACGTGTGGCAATCGCAGGTGCGCTTGCGATGCGTCCGCGGCTGTTGATATTAGACGAGGCAACATCTATGCTCGACCCTCAAGGTCGTATGGAAGTAATCGAGACCATTCGTGAACTTCGAAAAGCAACAGGGTTGACGGTTATCTCCATTACGCATGATTTAGAAGAAGCGGCGCTCGCTGATCGTATTTTGGTAATGAATGCAGGCGAAAAACAATTAGAAGGCAAGCCGGAAGCTGTATTTCTTTCTAGTAACGAATTAACGAACTTAGGATTAGATTTGCCATTTTCAATGCGCATGACACATTTATTGCGCGAAGTTGGTGTTGAGCTACAAGGGGAACATATGACAGAAGACGAATTGGTGGATGAACTATGGACATTTTACTCCAGGAAGTAGGATATAGTTACGCAAAAGATACGCCGTTTGAAAAACGAGCATTAACTGATGTTTCGCTGCATATCCCTTCTGGTTCCTATACGGCAATCATCGGCCACACCGGATCTGGAAAATCGACGGTTCTTCAGCATTTGAATGCGTTGTTAAAACCAACAGAAGGTTCGGTCATGATTGGTGAGCGTAAAATCAAAGCGGGAGTGAAAGCGAAAAATTTACGTGATGTGCGTCGTCAGGTCGGGATTGTTTTTCAATTTCCTGAACAACAACTGTTTGATGAAACTGTATTAAAAGATATTATGTTCGGACCATTAAATTATGGTGTATCAGAAGAAGAAGCGAGTCGACGAGCACATGAGCTAGTTGATCAACTTGGGTTACCGCCAGAAGTATTAACAAAATCACCGTTTGATTTGTCAGGTGGGCAAATGCGCCGTGTAGCAATTGCCGGTGTTTTGGCAATGGAGCCAGATGTTTTAGTGCTTGATGAGCCAACAGCGGGACTAGATCCACGCGGACGCCGTGAAATCATGGATTTGTTTCATAGGCTTCATATTGAAAAAGGACTGACGACAGTCTTAGTGACTCATAGCATGGAAGATGCAGCGCGTTACGCAGATAACGTTGCAATCATGCACAACGGCCGTTGTGTGGTTACAGGCGAGTCTGTAGAAATCTTTTCAAATGAAGAGCAGTTACGGGACTACCGGCTAGAACCGCCACGGACTATTCGTCTTCAACAGAAGTTCGAAGAAAAATTGGGCATTAAGCTCGATTCAATTTCATTGACGGAAGAAGCATTGGCTAAAAACATTGCGCTTGCTTTATCGGAAGGGCGTGATTCCGAATGATGGAGAAAATGATTTTTGGCCGTTTTATTCCTGGAGACTCCTTGATTCACCGAATGGACCCGCGAGCAAAGATTTCGTTTGTCTTTGTCTTTATTGCTATTGTCTTTATCGCAAATAGCGCGATGACGTACGGTATTCTACTAGGTTTTACTTTATTGGTCGTATTCTTATCTAAAATTCGCTTGTATTTTTTAATAAATGGCTTAAAACCGGTCTTTATTTTACTGATTTTCACGTTTCTTCTTCATATATTCTTTACACGCGAAGGGGAGTTATTAGTGGATATCGGGTTTATTAAAATTTACGAAGAAGGATTGCGGCAAGGGATATTCATTTCGATTCGCTTTTTAGTATTGGTGTTTATCACGAGTATTTTAACGTTGACGACCTCACCAATTTCAATCACAGATGGCATTGAAGTGTTGCTTGGGCCATTCAAGCGAGTTAAATTGCCTGTCCATGAACTGGCTTTAATGATGTCTATTTCGTTGCGCTTTATCCCGACTTTAATGGATGAAACCGGAAAGATCTTAAAGGCACAAATGGCTAGAGGTTCAGATATCGGCTCAGGTCCAGTGAAAGAGCGTATAAAAGCAGTTGTTCCATTATTGATCCCATTGTTTGTTAGTGCCTTTAAACGAGCAGAGGACCTTGCTACGGCAATGGAAGTTCGAGGTTATCGCGGTGGCGAAGGCAGAACGCGTTATCGCCAGTTAAATTGGCGCTTAATAGATAGCTTAAGTTTAGTGGTACTGGCGGGTCTTGCGGGAATACTGGTCTATTTCCGTCTATAAGGAGAGTAATTATGAAACGATTAAAAGCGACCATTGCATATGACGGTTCGGGATTTGCAGGTTATCAAGTACAGCCCGATTCACGTACGGTGCAACTTGAATTAATGAAAGTGCTAGAGACCATCCATAAAGGAAAAGTGGTTCAAGTGGTAGCGAGTGGCCGAACAGATGCTAAAGTTCATGCGACGGGTCAAGTTATTCATTTTGATACAGAACTGTCGATTCCGATAAGTGGCTGGTTAAAGGCGCTTAATGTCTTGTTGCCGGAGGATATTCGGGTCAACTCGATTGAAGAAGTAGATACATCTTTTCATGCGCGTTATCATACGACGGGCAAAACATACCGTTACAAATGGGATCGGAGTCAAATCATCAGTCCATTTACGCGTAGTTTGATGGTTCATGTTAAGCAACCATTAAATGTCGAAGCTATGAAAAATGCTTCTCAAGCAATCATTGGTACGCATGACTTTTCTAGTTTTTGTGCAGCCAATACAGCCGTAGTTGATAAAGTTCGAACAGTAAGGCGATTAGACTTTGAAGAACACGGCAATGAGTTGCACATGATTATAGAAGGAACTGGATTTTTATACAACATGGTTCGAATTATTGCGGGAACCTTAGCGGAAGTTGGCATGGGTAGAAGAAAAGCTGAGGAGCTCGAGGAAATTGTAGCTGCAGCCGACAGAGATGCTGCCGGGATAACAGCTCCAGCTCATGGTCTTTACTTGGAAAACGTGATGTATAGGAGCTGAAGCAACTTTTCCTGGTGTTTTTAGAAAAGCCCTTGACTTTTGATGATTTTCGTTATAACATGATGTATGGTATTTTCATTACCCCCACGATATGCCCCGGAAGGTTATTTGTGTTAAGGGATAACGAAAAAACGGAACAGCGGAACACTGTAAATGATATTAAAAAGAGACGATTTATTAGGAGGACAATATACATGCGTACAACATTCATGGCTAAAGGTCACGAAGTAGAGCGTAAATGGTTGGTTGTCGATGCAGAAGGGCAAACTCTTGGACGTTTAGCTTCTGAAGTCGCTTCAATCTTACGTGGAAAATACAAACCAACATTCACACCAAACGTTGACACTGGTGATCACGTAATCATCATCAACGCTGAAAAGATTCACCTTACAGGTAAAAAACTTACTGACAAAATCTACTACCGTCACACACAATACACGGGTGGATTGAAACAACGTACTGCACTTGAAATGCGCACAAAATACCCAACAAAAATGCTTGAATTGGCTATTAAAGGGATGCTTCCTAAAAACTCTTTAGGTCGTCAAACGTTCAAAAAGCTGCATGTCTATGCTGGCTCTGAACATAACCACCAAGCACAACAACCGGAAACTTACCAACTTCGCGGTTAATAATTAGTAAATAAGAGGAGGATACACCTTTGGCACAAGTTCAATATATTGGCACAGGTCGTCGTAAAAACTCAACAGCTCGCGTACGTTTAGTACCGGGTGACGGCACAATTACAATTAACAACCGTGACGTAGCAGACTACGTTCCTTACGAAACATTACAACAAATCATCAAACAGCCACTAGTTGCTACGGAAACTCTAGGAAGCTACAACATCCTAGTAAACGTAAACGGTGGTGGATTCACAGGCCAAGCCGGAGCAATCCGTCACGGTATCGCACGCGCTCTACTAACTGTAGACCCTGCATTCCGTCCTGCGTTGAAATCTGCTGGGTTGTTAACACGTGACCCACGTATGAAAGAACGTAAGAAACCAGGTCTTAAATCAGCACGTCGCGCACCTCAGTTCTCAAAACGTTAATTTCGATTTTCGTTTACAAAGCACTTTCCGAAGAAATTCGGGAAGTGCTTTTTTTATTGAGATTTTTCGATTTGTTTGAATGTAGAAATGGAAATAGGTTTTCAAAGAATAGAGCAATAAATGCTCTATTCTTATAAGGCTGAATAGATTAAAAATAGTATTTGCTGTGCTATACTTTATGTTGAGCAAAATTGATAGGGAGTGTATCGATATGTTAACTGAAGAACAAGTACGCGAATTACTCGGAACATTAGAAGATCCGTTTTTACATAGATCGTTAACGGAAACAGAAGGTATTACGTCTGTAACGATCAAAGAAGAGAAAAAACACGTCAGTGTGAAAGTGGCAATTGCCAAAACAAACACACCGGAACAAATGCAACTTCAGATGAAAGTTGTCGAGGTATTAAAAGGAGCCGGAGCGGGGTCTGTTGGTATCCGTTTTGAAGAGCTTCCTCCTGAAGCGTTAGCGAAGTTCCGTGGAACGGTGGACGAATCAGAAGCACAAGATTTATTGTCGCCATTAAACAAAGTAGAATTTATTTCGATCGCTAGTGGTAAAGGCGGCGTTGGTAAATCAACTGTGTCTGTCAACTTAGCGATTGCGTTAGCGCGTCTAGGTAAAAAAGTGGGATTGATCGATGCGGATATCTACGGCTTTAGTGTGCCGGATATGATGGGGATTGATAAATCTCCAGTTGTTCGCGGCCAAACGATTATTCCGGTTGAGCGATTCGGAGTAAAAGTTATTTCGATGGGCTTTTTCGTAGAAGACAATATGCCAGTTGTATGGCGTGGACCGATGCTTGGGAAAGTGTTGGATCAATTTTTCCGCGATGTAGAGTGGGGAGAATTGGATTACCTTCTATTGGACTTACCACCAGGCACAGGAGATGTTGCACTCGACATTCACCAAATGCTTCCGGCTTCTAAAGAAATCGTGATCACGACACCGCACCCGACTGCAGCATTCGTCGCAGCTCGTGCTGGAGCAATGGCAATTCAAACCGACCATGAAGTATTGGGTGTTATCGAAAACATGTCATGGTTTGAGAGCGCAGAGACTGGTAAGAGAGAATACCTCTTTGGCCAAGGAGGCGGACCGAAACTGTCAGAAGAATTACGTACACCGCTACTCGGACAGATTCCAATGGGCCAGCCTGACTGGAACGAAGAAGACTTTGCTCCATCGGTCTACCTAGAAGATCATCCGACAGGGAAAATTTATGAAGACATCGCGAATCAAGTGATTAAACAATTCGCTGATAAAAAATAAAAGCTTGAACAGCCCGGAAGCCTATATTGGTTTCCGGGCTGTTATTTTTAAGTGGGTTAATATAGGATGTGGCGATTCAGTAACAAAGCTTTGATATTCGAGGTTTGTTCACAATCTATCGGTTATAGTGAATGGATTTTTCAATAGCCGGTTGGTACAATCTTAAAAGAACTTTAAATAACGGAGGCATTCAATTGACAATACGAAACTGGGTTAAGTTTTTCTTTAAAGCTCTTTTAATAGGTGGAATTGTAACAGGGGTAGTTGGATTATTCGTTCGCTGGGAAGATATATTTGCAGAACCATTTAGTAATGGACAATGGGGAGAATTTTTAGCGGGATTTGTTTGGCTAGTCATTATCGGTTTAACGATGAGTATCATTAGCCAACTCTGTTTCTTTGCTTACTTAACGGTCCACCAAATCGGGATGAACATTTTCCGCACGTTGCGCTTATGGAACTGGGTGCAAGTTTTAATTATTGTAGTGGTTATTGCGGATTTAATTTTATTTCGTTTTGCTCCTAATGCGCAAACAACAGAGCAATTTTGGTTATACGGAATTCTATTGACGATTTTAATCGTTACTGGAGTTGTGACAGCTTATATTAAAGCGAAATGGACAAACAAGGAAACATTTATTTCTGCGTTGTTCTTTATGATTGTAATAACAACAGTAGAATGGCTTCCTGCGTTAATGGTAGAAGCAGGAAATATTGACAGCTGGGTTACGTTATTACTATTTCCATTCTTAGCGGTAAATGCGTATCAGCTTTTGATATTGCCGAAATACAACGCACAGTCCGATGTGGATCGTCAAAAATTAGAAGAGCGCCGCGCTGTAAGAAAAGTAAAAGCATAGGAAAGTTTTTTGGGAAAATCATCTGGCCACTAGTTTTAGCGAAGTGGACAGGTGATTTTTTTGTTTTTTTAAAAGTTAGCTTGTTCTTAAGAGAAAGTAGGCGGCTGTAAGGGCGGAGAACTTTCGATAGGGGTGGAAAACTTGGGATACAGAAGGGAAAAGAAGTTTTTGAGAAAAACTTTCGTGAAAGTGTTGACAGGAATATAAACATGCTTTAATATAATAAAAGTCGCCAAGCAACAACGAACAACATAAACAAAACGGCGGCACACAACATCAACAACTTGAACCTTGAAAACTGAACAGCAAAACGTCAACAAAACGCAACGGTCGCGCAAAACGGCCCGCGCAAAACTTACTGATCAACGCAAGTAGATCAAAGCGAATCGTGCGTCTTCGGACGGCGATACGCCAGCAGTATTGAGCAATCAACACTACTCTATAATGGAGAGTTTGATCCTGGCTCAGGACGAACGCTGGCGGCGTGCCTAATACATGCAAGTCGAGCGGAACCAGAGGAGCTTGCTCCTTCTGGTTTAGCGGCGGACGGGTGAGTAACACGTGGGCAACCTGCCCTGCAGATCGGGATAACTCCGGGAAACCGGTGCTAATACCGAATAGTTTGCGGCCTCTCCTGAGGCTGCACGGAAAGACGGTTTCGGCTGTCACTGCAGGATGGGCCCGCGGCGCATTAGCTAGTTGGTGGGGTAATGGCCTACCAAGGCGACGATGCGTAGCCGACCTGAGAGGGTGATCGGCCACACTGGGACTGAGACACGGCCCAGACTCCTACGGGAGGCAGCAGTAGGGAATCTTCCGCAATGGACGAAAGTCTGACGGAGCAACGCCGCGTGAGTGACGAAGGTTTTCGGATCGTAAAACTCTGTTGTGAGGGAAGAACAAGTACCAACTAACTACTGGTACCTTGACGGTACCTCACCAGAAAGCCACGGCTAACTACGTGCCAGCAGCCGCGGTAATACGTAGGTGGCAAGCGTTGTCCGGAATTATTGGGCGTAAAGCGCGCGCAGGCGGTTCTTTAAGTCTGATGTGAAAGCCCACGGCTCAACCGTGGAGGGTCATTGGAAACTGGAGAACTTGAGTGCAGAAGAGGAAAGTGGAATTCCATGTGTAGCGGTGAAATGCGTAGAGATGTGGAGGAACACCAGTGGCGAAGGCGACTTTCTGGTCTGTAACTGACGCTGAGGCGCGAAAGCGTGGGGAGCAAACAGGATTAGATACCCTGGTAGTCCACGCCGTAAACGATGAGTGCTAAGTGTTAGGGGGTTTCCGCCCCTTAGTGCTGCAGCTAACGCATTAAGCACTCCGCCTGGGGAGTACGGCCGCAAGGCTGAAACTCAAAGGAATTGACGGGGGCCCGCACAAGCGGTGGAGCATGTGGTTTAATTCGAAGCAACGCGAAGAACCTTACCAGGTCTTGACATCCCACTGACCGGTGTAGAGATACACTTTTCCCTTCGGGGACAGTGGTGACAGGTGGTGCATGGTTGTCGTCAGCTCGTGTCGTGAGATGTTGGGTTAAGTCCCGCAACGAGCGCAACCCTTGATCTTAGTTGCCAGCATTCAGTTGGGCACTCTAAGGTGACTGCCGGTGACAAACCGGAGGAAGGTGGGGATGACGTCAAATCATCATGCCCCTTATGACCTGGGCTACACACGTGCTACAATGGACGGTACAAAGGGTTGCCAACCCGCGAGGGGGAGCCAATCCCATAAAACCGTTCTCAGTTCGGATTGTAGGCTGCAACTCGCCTGCATGAAGCCGGAATCGCTAGTAATCGTGGATCAGCATGCCACGGTGAATACGTTCCCGGGCCTTGTACACACCGCCCGTCACACCACGAGAGTTTGTAACACCCGAAGTCGGTGAGGTAACCCTTGTGGAGCCAGCCGCCGAAGGTGGGACGGATGATTGGGGTGAAGTCGTAACAAGGTAGCCGTATCGGAAGGTGCGGCTGGATCACCTCCTTTCTAAGGATAAATTCGGAACCGGGCGCCCTAGGCGCTCCGGGGTTGACGTTTTGCGTTCAGTTTTGAAGGTTCACCTTCAGGCGGCAACGCCTTTTTTTGTGACTTTCAAACTTGTTCTTTGAAAACTGGATAAAACGACATTGAAACAATATGCAAGAAATTCAAGTACGCGTGACAATTTTTGTCACAACTTTTTAATTAACCATTGGTTAAGTTAGAAAGGGCGCACGGTGGATGCCTTGGCACTAGGAGCCGAAGAAGGACGGCACTAACACCGATATGCTTCGGGGAGCTGTAAGTGAGCTGTGATCCGGAGATTTCCGAATGGGGGAACCCACTACTTTTAATCGAGTAGTATCCATGTGTGAATCTATAGCACATGAGAAGGCAGACCCAGGGAACTGAAACATCTAAGTACCTGGAGGAAGAGAAAGCAAATGCGATTCCCTGAGTAGCGGCGAGCGAAACGGGATCAGCCCAAACCAAGAGGCTTGCCTCTTGGGGTTGTAGGACACTCTATACGGAGTTACAAAAGGTAGGATTAGGCGAAGCGACCTGGAACGGTCCGCCGCAGCGGGTAACAGCCCCGTAGCCGAAAACCTTACCCCTCCAGAGTGGATCCTGAGTACGGCGGAACACGTGAAATTCCGTCGGAATCTGGGAGGACCATCTCCCAAGGCTAAATACTTCCTAGTGACCGATAGTGAACCAGTACCGTGAGGGAAAGGTGAAAAGCACCCCGGAAGGGGAGTGAAATAGATCCTGAAACCGTGTGCCTACAAGTAGTCAAAGCCCGTTAATGGGTGATGGCGTGCCTTTTGTAGAATGAACCGGCGAGTTACGATTACATGCAAGGTTAAGCTGAGAAGGCGGAGCCGCAGCGAAAGCGAGTCTGAATAGGGCGCCAGAGTATGTAGTTGTAGACCCGAAACCAGGTGATCTACCCATGTCCAGGGTGAAGGTAAGGTAACACTTACTGGAGGCCCGAACCCACGCACGTTGAAAAGTGCGGGGATGAGGTGTGGGTAGCGGAGAAATTCCAATCGAACCTGGAGATAGCTGGTTCTCTCCGAAATAGCTTTAGGGCTAGCCTCAAGATAGAGAATCCTGGAGGTAGAGCACTGTTTGGACTAGGGGCCCATCCCGGGTTACCGAATTCAGACAAACTCCGAATGCCAGTGATTTATGCTTGGGAGTCAGACTGCGAGTGATAAGATCCGTAGTCAAGAGGGAAACAGCCCAGACCACCAGCTAAGGTCCCCAAATATCCGTTAAGTGGAAAAGGATGTGGCGTTGCTTAGACAACCAGGATGTTGGCTTAGAAGCAGCCATCATTTAAAGAGTGCGTAATAGCTCACTGGTCGAGTGACACTGCGCCGAAAATGTACCGGGGCTAAACGGATTACCGAAGCTGTGGATGGATCTCGTAAGAGATCCGTGGTAGGAGAGCGTTCTAAGGGCGTTGAAGTCAGACCGGAAGGACTGGTGGAGCGCTTAGAAGTGAGAATGCCGGTATGAGTAACGAAAGACGGGTGAGAATCCCGTCCACCGAATGCCTAAGGTTTCCTGAGGAAGGCTCGTCCGCTCAGGGTTAGTCGGGACCTAAGTCGAGGCCGATAGGCGTAGACGATGGACAACAGGTTGATATTCCTGTACCACCTCCCCGCCGTTTGAGCAATGGGGGGACGCAGAAGGATAAGGAGAGCGTGCCGTTGGTTGTGCACGTCCAAGCAGTGAGGCGTGGAATGAGGCAAATCCCATTCCTGATACGTTGAGCTGTGATGGCAAGAGGGTTTACCCTTAGAGTCCCTGATTTCACACTGCCAAGAAAAGCCTCTAGCGAGGCGGGAGGTGCCCGTACCGCAAACCGACACAGGTAGGCGAGAAGAGAATTCTAAGGTGAGCGAGTGAACTCTCGTTAAGGAACTCGGCAAAATGACCCCGTAACTTCGGGAGAAGGGGTGCTCTGGTAGGGTGTATAGCCCGAGAGAGCCGCAGTGAATAGGCCCAGGCGACTGTTTAGCAAAAACACAGGTCTCTGCAAAACCGTAAGGTGACGTATAGGGGCTGACGCCTGCCCGGTGCTGGAAGGTTAAGAGGAGTGCTTAGCGCAAGCGAAGGTGCGAATTGAAGCCCCAGTAAACGGCGGCCGTAACTATAACGGTCCTAAGGTAGCGAAATTCCTTGTCGGGTAAGTTCCGACCCGCACGAAAGGCGTAACGATCTGGGCACTGTCTCAACGAGAGACTCGGTGAAATTATAGTACCTGTGAAGATGCAGGTTACCCGCGACAGGACGGAAAGACCCCGTGGAGCTTTACTGTAGCCTGATATTGAATTTTGGTGCAACTTGTACAGGATAGGTAGGAGCCTTAGATTCCGGAGCGCCAGCTTCGGAGGAGGCGTCAGTGGGATACTACCCTGGTTGTATTGAAATTCTAACCCACAAGCCTGATCGGCTTGGGAGACAGTGTCAGGCGGGCAGTTTGACTGGGGCGGTCGCCTCCTAAAGAGTAACGGAGGCGCCCAAAGGTTCCCTCAGAATGGTTGGAAATCATTCGAAGAGTGTAAAGGCAGAAGGGAGCTTGACTGCGAGACGTACATGTCGAGCAGGGTCGAAAGACGGGCTTAGTGATCCGGTGGTTCCGCATGGAAGGGCCATCGCTCAACGGATAAAAGCTACCCCGGGGATAACAGGCTTATCTCCCCCAAGAGTCCACATCGACGGGGAGGTTTGGCACCTCGATGTCGGCTCATCGCATCCTGGGGCTGTAGTCGGTCCCAAGGGTTGGGCTGTTCGCCCATTAAAGCGGTACGCGAGCTGGGTTCAGAACGTCGTGAGACAGTTCGGTCCCTATCCGTCGCGGGCGCAGGAAATTTGAGAGGAGCTGTCCTTAGTACGAGAGGACCGGGATGGACACACCGCTGGTGTACCAGTTGTTCTGCCAAGGGCATCGCTGGGTAGCTATGTGTGGCCGGGATAAGTGCTGAAAGCATCTAAGCACGAAGCCCCCCTCAAGATGAGATTTCCCATTGCGCAAGCAAGTAAGATCCCTCAAAGACGATGAGGTAGATAGGTTCGAGGTGGAAGCGTGGCGACATGTGCAGCTGACGAATACTAATCGATCGAGGACTTAACCAAAACAAAGTACGCGAAGACTTGCACGTTCCAATGTCGTTTATCCAGTTTTGAGTGAACAAGCACTCAACTAAATAGTCCAGTGATGATGGCAAAGAGGCCACACCCGTTCCCATCCCGAACACGGCAGTTAAGCTCTTTTGCGCCGATGGTAGTTGGGGGTTTCCCCCTGTGAGAGTAGGACGTCGCTGGGCTATTCTATGTTTATTTTTTATTCCTAATGATTCTTTTACCTTGCTTCCATAGCTCAGCAGGTAGAGTGCTTCCATGGTAAGGAAGAGGTCACCGGTTCGAATCCGGTTGGAAGCTTTTGTTTTTTTACAGAGTTTCTTTAATAGGAAATGAAATAAACGATTTTATTATGCAAGGCCCCTTGGTCAAGCGGTTAAGACACCGCCCTTTCACGGCGGTAACACGGGTTCGAATCCCGTAGGGGTCACCATTTTGGAGGATTAGCTCAGCTGGGAGAGCATCTGCCTTACAAGCAGAGGGTCGGCGGTTCGATCCCGTCATCCTCCACCATTTTTTTCATAACTTTATACGGTGGGGTAGCGAAGTGGCTAAACGCGGCGGACTGTAAATCCGCTCCTTCGGGTTCGGCAGTTCGAATCTGCCCCCCACCACCAGTTTTATTATCAGTACCGATGGGGTATAGCCAAGCGGTAAGGCAACGGGTTTTGATCCCGTCATGCCCTGGTTCGAATCCAGGTACCCCAGCCATTTTTTATTATGAGCCATTAGCTCAGCTGGTAGAGCATCTGACTTTTAATCAGAGGGTCGAAGGTTCGAATCCTTCATGGCTCATTCTTTTAACATCCTTGCGCCTGTTCAGCGCGGGGCCTTAGCTCAGCTGGGAGAGCGCGTCGCTGGCAGTGACGAGGTCAGGGGTTCGAGCCCCCTAGGCTCCATTGTTCCATGTGTATTTGTACTATCCATGTGTAAAAAACCCGTATCCATTCATTTGGATACGGGTTTTTTTTAGGTTCCGATGTATTCGGACTGTGGGCGAAAGATGACGTTATTTTCTTGTTGTTCAAGTGTATGAGCTGTCCATCCCACGATGCGCGCCACACTGAAAGTTGGTGTGAATAATTGAGTTGGCATCGCGATGGATCGCATAATCGCGGCTGCATAAAATTCTACATTGGTGTAAAGTGCGCGACCGGGCTTGCGTTCATTGAGCTTTTCAATGATATAAGCTTCTGCTGTCACTGCTAAATCGAGCCATGAATCTTCTCCTTGAAGCTCTAGGCATTTTTTTCGGAGGATGATGGACCGTGGATCTTCTGTACGGTAAACTCGGTGACCAAAGCCCATAATTTTGTCCCCGTGATTTAACTTGTCTTCAATAACTGGAGCGATGCGTTCTTCAGTTTTTATCGTATCTAGTAAATCGATAACGCCTGACGGGGCACCTCCGTGAAGGGGACCTTTCATCGTTCCAAGAGCTGAAGTAATGGCAGATACTAAGTCGGATTCGGTCGAGATGGTGACACGCGCTACAAAAGTCGAAGCATTCATGCCATGTTCCATCGTTAGTTTTAAATAAGTTTCGAGCGCTTCTGTTTGTACAGCAGAAGGCTGTTGTTCGGTGATCATCCAAAGATAGTTAGCGGTATGTCCTAAATCATCTCTCGACTCAACGGGTTGCTGTCCGTTTTGAATGCGGTAAAAAGCTGCGGTCATTACCGGCAATGCTGCTGTAAGTGCAATGGCTTGCTCTTGAGGTGATAAGGTTTGAAATTTGGTATGTGTATAAGCGGATACCAATGTCCGCATGGCATCCATCAAAGAGATTTCTTTTGGTAAAAGCTGCGTAATTTGAACAATATGCGCAGGTAGTTGGCGGTAAAAAAGCAATTGGTGTTGAAGTTCTTTTAATTGTTGATTGTTTGGCGATTGACCATACCAAAGAAAATAAGCTGTTTCCTCAAATGATTTTCCTTGGATAACCATTTCTACAAGTTCTCCACGATAGCGTAATTCGCCTAAGTCCCCGTCTACAGAAGCAATCGCAGTTTGAACAGCTACTACACCTTTCAATCCTTTTTGAAACATGTGAATTCCTCCTTTTCTTTTAGTTTACTCCTACAGATTGATAATAAAAATTAAAGATATATAATTAAGACAATTAAGAATATTAATCGAGATGAGGGATGTTATGGAAGTTCAATGGTTGAGAACCTTCGTGGATGCGGCAGAAACCTTGAATTTCAGAAAAACGTCAGAGCGTCTGTTGATGTCGCAGCCTAGTGTAACAGTTCACATTCGATTATTGGAAGAAAATTTAGGGCTTCTTTTATTTAAGCGTAGCCATAACCGGGTATCTTTAACAGAAGAAGGCAGGCATTTTAAAGAAAAAGCCGAAAATGTATTGAAGCAATTAGATGGTAGTGTGGAAGAATTACATGCTTTTGCGCAAGGCTACCGGAAGAAATGGACATTGGCGATTTCTCCTTTAATGGCAGAAACGGTTTTACCTTATGTACTACGCTCCTTTACAGAACAACATCCGGAAGTTGAGCTAGTAATCCGTGTAGAAGAATCAGAAGCTATAGAAGATTTGGTTGAAGCAGAGGAAGTATCTGCTGGAATTTCTGCTTTGCCACCTATTGGTCGCACGATTGAACCGTTTGTTGTATATGAAGACCCACTGCTATTTATTTTGCCAAGAGATGCTTATGATGATGAAACAGGACCAGCGATTTCAATAGAGGAGACCTTGCGGAAATCGATTTTGTTTACTCATCATCATCCTGTTTTTTGGGAAGAATTATTAGAGAAATTACGTCTACACATACCGGGAGTGCGAACGATGAAAGTGACACAAGCACATATTGTGAAACGCTTTATTCAAGAAGGACTCGGCATATCGTTTTTGCCAAAATCCATGGTTCGACGGGAATTGGTGGAAGGTCGCTTAATGGAAGCACATTTCGATCTGTTTCCCCTCCCCACAGTCTCTACTTATTTTTTAGCGAAACAAATGGGTGCACTAGAGCAAGATTTTTTAAAGCGCATCCAGTCGGTATACTTTACTTAAAAAGGAGAGATCGGGATGATTATTGAGTCAGATGGCATTCGTTTACGGTTATTAAAAAGAGATGATTTTGAAGCGTTGTGGGCTTTGTATACGCCCAAAATTTTTGAGCATATGCTTAATCAAGTCGAAGTTTTTGAAGATATGGTGGCCTGGTTAGAAGCGGGAATGAACCAGTCGAATGTACTTATTTTTGCGGTAGAAAACCCGGAAACAGCAGAAGTTTTCGGAACAACACGCATATATGCAATTGACGAAACCAATAAAAGCTGTGAAATCGGTGCGACATTTTATGCGCAGTCAGCACAGCGAACGCATGTCAATACAACAGTTAAGCGAGCATTGCTCAGCTATTGTTTTGAAGAACGTGGCATGATCCGTGTTCAGTTTAAGACAGATGCTGAAAATGTACGCTCGCAGAAGGCGATTGAACGCATTGGAGCAGTTAAAGAAGGTGTGCTGCGAAATGAACGAATTCGGTCCAATGGTAAACCTAGAGATGCTGTCGTGTACTCAATTATCGATGAAGAGTGGCCAAAAGTGAAAAAAGATTTGGCGAAAAAAGCGAATAAATATACGTAAAAATGTTAGGTTGAGCCAAATAGACCTTAGCGGGTACAATAAGTCTATCTTGCTAAGGGGGTATAAAATAATGAATAAATTAAATATTTCTATTATCGGAGTTCCAATGGACCACGGTCAAAATCGTCGTGGTGTTGATATGGGACCAAGCGCTATCCGCTATGCAGGTGTTGTAGACCGCATCGAAGAGTTAGGCCATCACGTTACAGATGAAGGGGACATCCAGATTGGTCAAACAGACGGCAGTGTAGATACCGAAACAAATTTACGTAATTTGAAAGCGATTACTGAAGCAACAGAAGCACTTGGTGATAAAGTATTTAACGTAGCAGAAGCTGGGAATTTTCCATTAGTACTAGGCGGCGATCACAGTATTGCCATTGGTACACTTGCTGGAATTTCAGAACGTCACGAAAACTTAGGCGTTATTTGGTATGATGCACACGCAGATATGAACACGAGCGATACATCACCATCAGGTAATATCCACGGCATGCCGCTTGCAGCAAGCTTTGGACATGGTCATGAAAAATTAACGAACATTCGCGGGTATTCACCAAAAGTGAAACCTGAAAACATTGTTATCATCGGAGCTCGATCAGTAGACCCAGGTGAGCGTGAATTAATCAAAGAACATGGCATTCGCGTTTACAGCATGCACGAAATTGACAAAATGGGCATGCATGCAGTAATCGAAGATTCAATTCGTTATTTGAAAGAAGAGCGCAACACAGATGCGGTTCACTTATCATTAGATCTTGATGGAATTGATCCGATGTATACACCAGGCGTTGGAACACCAGTTCCAGGCGGCATTAGCTATCGTGAAAGTCATTTAGCAATGGAAATGTTGTATGATGCAAACATCATTACATCTGCTGAATTTGTAGAAGTAAACCCGATTCTTGACGAGAAAAACAAAACAGCTGATGTAGCAGTTGCGTTAATCGGCTCATTGTTCGGTGAAAAATTATTGTAAGTTAGGTGTTAGACTGCAGACAAACTCAATCTTGTTGAGTTGTCTGCAGTCTTTTTTTTAGTGTGATGCTACTCTTATTTACCGGGTGGATCCACCTTTACTAATGTTTTAGTTACAAAAAATAAAACTAGCTAAAACTAGCAACTTTTTAAAATCATAATCGTTAGAAAATTAGTTGGATTTATTTGGGTATTTTCTGATACGATAGAATAAGGAAAAATAATTGAAACTTTTTCAATAAAGATACGTATATAAAGTACAGCCGCATAGGCGGAGGGAAATGAGATCATGGATGCGTTAGTGAATAAACGAATAGTAAAAGTAATAAAAGGCGATCAGAACGCATTCGCCGAAATCGTGGAGCTTTACCAGCATCAGCTTTATCATATTTGCTACCGAATGCTTGGGAATAAGCAGGAAGCAGAAGATATTGCTCAAGAAGCTTTTATGCGTGCGTACGTTAATATTCACACGTTTGATCAGAATCGGAAATTTTCGACTTGGTTATACCGCATCGCCACCAATTTATGCATCGACCGAATCCGTAAGAAAAAGCCGGATTATCATTTGGATGCTGAAGTGCGCGGGACGGAAGGCTTGAATATGTATTCGAAAATTGCCAATGAGGATGAACTTCCAGAAGAAGAGTTAATGAGGATGGAAGTTCAAGAGCGGGTACAGTACGAAATCAGCCGCTTGCCGGATAAGTACCGTGCGGCTATTGTATTAAAGTATATTGAAGAATTGCCACTCACGGAAATTAGTGAAATTTTGGATTTGCCGTTAGGAACGGTAAAGACGCGTATACACCGAGGGCGAGAAGCTCTTCGCAAGCAATTGAGCAATTTGTAGGAGGCGAGCACGATGAATGCGTGTCCGGAAAACGTGTTAGAGTTAATGAATCATTACCTCGACGGGGATATTAACCCAAGCGAGGAACAGCAGTTAAAAGAGCACTTGGAAAGTTGCAGCGATTGTAGAGAGCAGTATCAGGCTTTAAGTAAAACCGTTGCGTTTATCCAAAGTGCTTCTCATATACAGGCTCCTTCTGATTTTGTCCAAAAGACAATGGGACGGTTGCCGAAAGAAAGACAGCGCGCGGGTATTCAACGCTGGTTAAGAAGACATCCCATGCTTGCTGCAGCCGCGTTGTTCTGTCTGTTAATGAGCACAGCATTGTTTACCAACTTTAACGACGATCAACAGTTTTCATTTACGAAACAACCGAATTTGGTTGTAGAAGGACAGACGGTTATTGTTCCTGAAGGGGAAACAGTAGTAGGCAACTTAACTGTACGCAATGGAGATTTGCGGGTTGAAGGTGAGCTTCAAGGAGATGTCACGATTGTCAATGGTCAGTACATGGCATCGAGCGGTGTGATTACCGGAGAAATTGAGGAAATCGATCAAGCTTTTGAATGGCTATGGTTTACGATTAAAGAAGGATTTAAAGATGCAGCTGCTATTTTTGAAACAAATGACAATCAAACAAACGATTAAACCTGTCCTCTCCTAAAGGATGGGTTTTTTCTATGAAGGCAAGCCTAATTCACTTATGATATACTTAATGCATATGCATATGTAGAAAAGCGAGGGTTGCAGATGCCTTTTTTTGAAAGTTTAACAGACCAAACATCATTTAGACTTCTAGGAAATATCATCGACATTTTATTGGTTTGGTTCGTTGTTTATAAATTGATAACTGTCATCAAAGGGACGAAAGCCGTTCAATTGCTGAAAGGAATTTTTGTCATTATTATTGCACGCCTCGTGACGCAAGCGCTCAACCTAGAAACATTGGGTTGGATTATGCAACAGGTATTGGAATGGGGCTTTTTAGCGATTATTATTATTTTCCAACCAGAGCTGCGCCGTGCACTCGAACAGCTTGGTCGTGGTAGATTGTTCTCCAGCAGTACGTTGAACGAAGAATCTGAACGCAACCGACTGATCGAGGCAATGTCCAAGTCTGTCAGTTATATGGCGAAACGGCGAATCGGAGCATTGGTGTCGATTGAACGCGAAACCGGTTTGAGTGAATATATTGAAACGGGAATTCCGATGAACTCGGACCTTACATCTGAACTGATGATTAATTTATTCATTCCGAATACACCGTTGCATGATGGAGCGGTGATCGTTCAAAAAAATCGGATTGCCGCAGCCGCTTGTTATTTGCCGCTGTCTGAAAGTCCGTTTATTTCCAAAGAGCTTGGAACACGTCACCGTGCCGCTCTTGGCATTAGTGAAGTGACCGATGCGATTACAATTGTCGTATCAGAAGAGACCGGTGCCATCAGCTTAACGGCAAATGGTGATTTGCACCGTAATTTATCACTCGAAGACTTCGAAGTGAAGTTGCGCCGAATTTGGTTCGGGGTAGCACAGCAAGAAGTCACTTCTTCTTGGTGGAATTGGAGGAGGAAAAAGAATGGATAAGATGATGGACAATCGCTGGTTTTTGCGAATTACGGCGCTGTTGTTAGCCTTCCTTTTGTTCTTCTCCGTTCAAGCGGAAGATAATTCCACGGGGTCGACGGACACTAGTCGGGTGTCGGAAGTGATAGAAGATGTAGATCTTGAAATATACCATGACAATGACCTTATGGTTAGCGGTGTGCCAAAAACGGCTGACTTGTATTTAACGGGTCCGGTTAGCATTGTTCAAGCTGCGCTTCAGTTAGAAGATTTTACGTTATTTGTGGATTTGCGTAATTTGCCGCTTGGTGAACACCAAGTCCCGATTCAAACTGAAAATGTCTCGGATCAATTAACGAGTCGAGTGGATCCAGCATTTGTGAACGTCGTGATTGAAGAGCGGGTGTCGCAGGAATTCCGGATTGACCCCGACATTAATGATCGCATGCTAGCAGAGGGATTTGTTTTAGACGAAGTGACGGTCGAACCAGAAACAGTTGTGGTGACGGGGCCTAAAAGTATGATTGACGCCATCAGCTTTGTGAAAGCCACGGTCTCTGGAGAGCAAGGTGTCAATGAATCTTTTACGACGGCCGCGCGTGTACGGGTACTAGCAGAAGATTTGACGAAACTAGAAAATGCAGAAATCGAACCGGAAGAAGTTGAAGTGGCTGTTAAAGTTGTCGAATACAGCAAAACAGTACCTGTCAGAATTGAAGCGACTGGAAACGTTGGAGTAGGTATTAGCATTAACAATTGGACCACATCGACCAAGGAAATCCGGATTTATGGTCCGAAAACAGTTGTCGATGAAATGACAGAATATGTAGTGGAAGTAGACGCTGCCAGTATTACTGCAGAAGATAGTACAGTAGATGTAGAGTTGAGTATTCCGACTGGCGCTTCAGCAGTTTCACCAGCTCAAGTAACAGTGGAAGCAGAAGTGGTAAGCGATGATTCTGCACAATTGCCAGTAGACTAATAGACAACAGTAATGTGGAGAAAAAATAGATTAAAAAAATAGTAGCAACTGACTGAAGGAGCGAATATTGTAATGGGAAAATATTTTGGAACAGATGGAGTACGGGGAGTTGCCAATAGCGAGCTAACACCTGAACTGGCTTTTAGATTAGGTCGTATAGGCGGATACATTTTAACAAAAAGCGCAAAAGACAAACCAAAAGTGCTAATTGGCCGTGATACACGAATTTCAGGTGAAATGTTAGAAGGCGCTTTGGCTGCCGGACTACTTTCTGTTGGAGCGGAAGTTATGCGCCTGGGCGTTATAAGCACTCCAGGCGTTTCGTATTTGACGCGTGTCATGAGTGCAGAAGCGGGCGTTATGATTTCAGCTTCGCATAATCCTGTAGAAGACAATGGCATCAAATTCTTCGGTTCAGACGGCTTTAAATTGTCGGATGCACAAGAAGCAGAAATTGAAGCGTTATTAGATAGCGCCGAAGATCTATTGCCACGCCCAACTGGTGGCGACCTTGGAAGCATCACCGATTATTTTGAAGGCGGACAAAAATACCTTCAGTATTTAAAACAAACAGTGGATGAAGAATTCGACGGCATTTTAGTAGCGCTTGATTGTGCTCACGGTGCAACGTCAACATTAGCAACGCATGTATTCGCGGACTTAGATGCAGACATCACGTCAATGGGTGCTTCACCAAACGGCTTGAATATCAACGCTGGAGTAGGTTCTACGCATCCTGAAAAATTAGCGGAGCTTGTCATTGAAAAAGGTGCAGATATTGGTTTAGCATTTGATGGCGACGGTGACCGCCTAATTGCAGTAGATGAAAAAGGCAATATTGTAGACGGCGATCAAATTATGTACATTTGTGCGAAGCATTTGCATTCTGAAGGTCGTTTGAAAAAAGATACAGTGGTTTCGACTGTAATGAGCAATATGGGCTTTTACAAAGCATTGGAAAGCCACGGCATGAAGAGCAACAAAACGGCTGTTGGTGATCGTTATGTAGTAGAAGAAATGAAGAAAAATGAATACAACTTGGGCGGCGAACAATCGGGTCATATTATTTTCCTGGATTACAATACTACAGGCGATGGCTTATTGACGGGTCTTCAGTTGGTTAACATCATGAAAATTACGGGCAAGAAATTGTCTGAGTTAGCATCTGAAATGACGATTTTCCCGCAAAAACTGGTAAATATTCGTGTGACCGATAAACATGCGGTGACGGATAACGCGAAAGTGGCAGAAGTTATTTCTGAAGTTGAAACAGAGATGAATGGCAACGGCCGTGTGCTTGTGCGTCCTTCAGGTACAGAGCCATTGGTACGTATTATGGTAGAGGCAGCTTCAGCGGAAGACTGTGAAAACTATGTAGAGCGCATTGCAGTGGTTGTCCGTAGCGAAATGGGTTTAAGCTAATCAAATCAATTATTTCGAGTCCGTGAGCATCTTTGCTTGCGGGCTTTTTTTTAGGATTTTTGATTTTGAGAGGGCGATTTGGGGTAAAGGAAAGGAAGTGTGGGTGTAGAAGACGAAGAAAGCGCTACAGGCGGACGCTTTCCAGGGGGCCGGCTTCAGCCGCTTCCCTCGCTTTGCTCAGTCCAAGGTCTTCAGCTCGCCCTGATCCCCTTGGAAAGTCATTGTACGAATGTAATTCGGGCAATGGCTTTGCGACGAAGCTAGCGAAGCGATGCAGGAGCACATTTGCGCACTTCGCCGCCTTGCGCGCTTTCTTCTGAGCATAGTTCTCTAGCTATGAAGCAAACTAGCGGAGACTCCCGCGGGACAGCGAAGTGTCGAAATCCACTCGGGCGTATAGCCCGAGTTAGTTCGGCGCAAGCCCGCAGGAAAGCGTAGCTAGTTTGCGGAATAGCTTACAGATACTTGATTGTAAGAAAATATAAAAAGCGGTAAAACTAACAACAGCCCGTTCTATATCAAATTTTAAAGCGTTGAAAATAAATTTGGAAAGACAAATAGACCAGTATACGGAAAAAGCTGGTAAAATAGTACTAAACAACTATTTGCTTTAATTGACGTGATTGTGTTGAGACTGTATGATAGTAGAGTCGGTTTACGACTACTGAAAAGGAGGATAGAAGTTGAGTGATAGGAAAACAATTATAGCGCCTGTACTAGAGAAATTGGACGGACAAGTCATCTCTAGTAGACGAGGAGAAGGAGTATCGAATTTTCGGCGGATCCCTTCCGGCCATGAAGCCTGGTCGTGATGTCCATTCTTAAAACAGTCGAGTGATCGATTGGCCAACAAGATGGATAGGCTCAAACACTTATTCGAACGAGATAAATGGAGGAATTTAATTATGTGTGGAATTGTAGGATATATTGGAGAAAATGATTCAAAGGAAATTTTGTTAAAAGGCTTAGAGCGTTTGGAATACCGCGGTTATGATTCAGCAGGAATCGCAGTACGTAACGGTAGCGGTGTGAAAGTATTTAAAGAAAAAGGACGTATCGCAGATTTACGCGGCGTTGTAGAAAATGATGTTATGGGTTCAACTGGGATCGGTCATACGCGTTGGGCTACTCATGGTAAACCAACACGTGCGAATGCTCACCCGCATCAAAACACATCTGACCGTTTCACAATTGTGCATAACGGCGTAATTGAAAACTACCACCACATTCAGCGCGATTATTTAGCTGACGTGGAAATGGAGTCAGATACGGATACAGAGATTATCGTTCAGTTGATCGGTAAATTTGTTAATGAAGGTCAAACAACTCAAGAAGCATTTACTAAAACTCTTACTTTATTGAAGGGTTCATATGCGATTGCATTACTGGATGCAGAAGAAGAGCAAACGATTTTTGTAGCGAAAAACAAGAGCCCATTATTAGTGGGACTTGGCGAAGATTTTAACGTTGTGGCATCAGATGCAATGGCAATGTTGCAATTGACTGACCAGTTTGTTGAGTTGATGGACCAAGAAATCGTTATCGTCCGCAAAGACAGCGTGGAAATTTTAACATTGGATGGCAAGTCGGTAAGCCGCCTACCATTCACTGCAGAAATTGACATGAGCGACATTGAAAAAGGCACATACCCTCACTATATGTTAAAAGAAATTGACGAGCAGCCAGCAGTTGTCCGCAAAATCGTTCAGGCATATCAGGACGGAAATGATAAATTGACCATCCAACCAGAAATTTTGGACGCGATGCAAGCTGCTGACCGCATCCACATCATTGCGGCAGGAACAAGCTACCATGCAGGGTTGATCGGCAAAGAATACATCGAAAAATTAGCGGGTATTCCGGTTGAAGTACATGTTTCTAGTGAATTTGGTTACAATATGCCATTGTTGTCAGAAAAACCATTGTTCATCTTTATTTCTCAATCAGGTGAAACAGCGGATAGCCGTCAAGTATTGGTGAAAATCAAAGAGCTAGGCCATGCGTCATTAACAGTAACAAACGTTGCAGGATCTACGTTATCTCGTGAGTCTGACCATACGTTATTGTTGTATGCAGGTCCAGAAATTGCAGTTGCTTCAACAAAAGCATACACTGCACAATTGGCAGTTTTGTCGATTCTAGCAGCTGTAACTGCTGAAGCACGCGGCATTGATATCGGTTTTGACTTGGTTCAAGAACTAGGAATCGTTGCAAATGCGATTCAAGCACAAGTGGATTCTAAAGAAGAAATGGAACAAATTGCGACAGACTTCTTGTCGACAACACGTAACTGCTTCTTTATCGGTCGCGTAATGGATTATTTCGTTGGACTTGAAGGTTCATTGAAATTAAAAGAAATTTCGTATATCCAAGCTGAAGGCTTTGCAGGAGGCGAATTAAAACACGGTACGATTGCATTGATCGAAGAAGGTACACCGGTTATCGCACTTGCAACACAAGAAGCGGTTAACTTGAACATCCGTGGTAACGTCAAAGAAGTAGCGGCACGCGGCGCGCACACATGTATCATTTCGATGGAAGGCTTACAAGAAGAAGGCGATAGCCTGGTCTTGCCAAAAGTGAACGAATTGCTATCACCACTAGTATCGGTTATCCCGATGCAGTTGATCAGCTATTACGCAGCGCTTCACCGCGACTGTGACGTTGACAAGCCACGTAACTTAGCAAAATCAGTAACAGTTGAATAATAGCTTTTAGGAAAGACCCTTTTGGATAAATTTCAGAAGGGTCTTTCAGTTTTATAACAAAAGATAGTTAAATCATTTCTTCGTCTTTAAATGGGATTCTCTGCACCAAGCGGACGCTTTCCGCGGACGAAGTGCTGAGCCTCCTCGCAAGCTCCTGCGGGGTCTCATCACTCCGTTCTTCCGCAGGAGTCGCCGCTTAGTGCTCCGAATCCTTGAGTGACGGTATAAAAAAGGCTCTTTTTATCGTTTATAGTTTGGCGATTCGTTGCCATTTTACGCCTTACCAAATGGTATAATAGAGACAACATAAGAAAAGGTGTGAAACAAATGTCCTCTTTTAAAGATTTTTCCAGGTACATCAGTGATAACGCTGAATCGTTATCAGCGGAAGTAGTCGAATCGGTTGTGCAGGAAATGAACTTGAACATTCCAGAGTGGGAAAAAGAGCGGGCTGCTGGGATGTATATTCAGTTGCTTGAGTTTTTTGGACAAGCTCTTCTCGAGAGTGGACAAATTGAAGTTCCGGACGCATTGATCGAATGGAGTAAAAAAAATGCGGAAATGCAAATCGCTTCGGATGGGGCTCTTTCAACGATTGTAATTCGATACCCAGTAACGCGCAAAGTGTTTTCAGAGATTTTTACACGGTTGAGCGTAGAATTTAATTTAACGGTTGTTGACAGCGCTAAAGCGATTCAAGCCATTCATGCAGTCCTTGATGTAAGTTTAAATGAGACCATTTTTGCATTTGAGCAGCTATCGGAAAGAAAACAGGCGGAAACCCGTATAGAGTTACTGAATCTATCCGCACCGATTGTGCCGGTATTAGAAGACGTCGTAGTGCTCCCGCTAATTGGGGTGATGGACAGTTACCGAATTGCGCATATTATGAATAATGTAATCCCGAGAATCGCAGAGAAAAAAGTTCATCACGTGATCATAGATTTTTCAGGGGTATTGACGATTGATGATCACGTTGCGCTGTCGCTTCAACAAATTGGTAGCACGCTTCAATTGATGGGCATTCATGTGGTCATTGCCGGACTAAGACCAGACCTTGTTCAAGCGATTGTTCACAGTGGCATTGATATGCTCGATACAGAGTCGTACGCGACTGTAAAACAAGCGTTGGAAAGCGTGAAATAACAAAGTAAAGCCACGTTCCTTTTTTTGAGGAACGTGGCTTTTTTGTGGTATTAATTAATTGGCGATGAGGCCGGTTGGTAAAGTCGCTCGATTTCTTCAGGTGGCAACGGTCGGTTAAAGTAATAACCTTGCGCTTGGTTGCACTTTTTTTGTTTTAAAAATTGCAGTTGATCTAGCGTTTCAACGCCTTCAGCAATGACGTTCAACTGCAAATTGTCGGCCATTTTGATGATGGTGTCGACAAGTGCTGCGTCTTTCGGGTCGGTAATAATGTTCCGGATAAAGTATTGGTCGATTTTCAATGTATCGACTGGGAACAGCTTTAAATAACGAAGCGATGAAAAGCCAGTACCAAAGTCATCAATCGATAAGTGAATGCCCATGGCTTTTAGTTTTTGCATGTTCTCAATGGCGCTAGTAGAACTTTGGATAATACTTTCAGTCAATTCAAGTTCCAAATATTTAGGATTTAGATCTGATTCAGAAAGTGCAGCATGGACTGTATCCATCAAATTGCATCGTGAAAACTGGTGAGACGAAATATTGACCGCAACGCGGAAGTGCGGAAGTCCAGCATCTTGCCACGCCTTGTTTTGCAGGCAAGCTTGGCGTAAGACATATTCACCAATTTGAATAATGCTCCCAGTATCTTCAGCAACGGGAATAAATTCAGCAGGTGAAATGTTCCCAAGTCTAGGGTGTACCCAGCGAACTAGAGCTTCCAGGCCAACTATTTTGTCGGTTTTTAAATCGATTTGGGGTTGATAATGGATAAAGAATTCGCCGTATTCCAAACCTTTTCGGATATCAATGGCCAATTTCGATCTTCGAAGAGCTACTTGGTTGGTACTTTCTGTGAAAAACTGAAAATTGTTTTTGCCTTGATTTTTTGCTTGAGAAAGAGCGATATCTGCATTTTTTACTAAAGTATCCAAGTCGATGCCGTCATTCGGAAAGATGCTGATGCCGATAGAAGGTGTGACAAATAAATCTTCTTGTTGAAATCGGAACGGTTGTTTAAACAGCTGTAATATTTTTTGCGCATGATCAGTCGCTTTGAAACTATCAGTATTCGGCAATAATAGTATAAATTCATCTGCGCCAAAACGGGAAATCGTATCATCCGCATGCGCGATGCTCTGAAAACGTTTGGCGACTTCAATTAGCATTTGATCGCCAGTGTAATGTCCATATGTGTCATTGATCAATTTAAAATGGTCCAAATCGATGTATAACAAGGAAAGGCTTTGGTTGCTACCGTTCAGTTGCTGGAGTTTTGACGCTAGTTGATCACTAAACATCCGTCGATTTGGCAAGCCTGTTAAAGGGTCTCGATAAACGAGGTTATTAATTTTTGCTTCTGTGTCTTTTCTTTCAGTGATGTCACGAATGATATTGCTGAAAAACAATCCATCTTCCGTTTTCCATGTCCCCACAGATATTTCAATCGGAATTTCCAGACCGTCTTTGCGACGACCTACTAACTCGATGCGTCTGCCAATCACACTAGGGACGCCTGTCTCCGAATAACGTTGTAATCCCTTACGATGACCATCTATTAAAGACTCGGGAATAATAATTTCTAAATTAACGCCAATGGCTTCACTTTTACTAAAGCCAAAAATGGTCTCAGCGCCTAAATTCCACTGCAAGATGGTTCCTTGCTGATCGGCAACAATCACCGCATCAGAAGTCGATTCAAATACTGATTCGAATTTCAACTCTAATTCAGTGGAATTACTTTTCTTCAGGAGTTTTTGGGTATTCCGAAAATGAACAACTAGTAAGCTAATGGACAATATAAGGGCTAATAAAATAATAGACAATAATAGGACGAATAAAGTATCGGAAAGTAAAAAAGTAGCCATGAAAAAAGGTGAGCCTCCTTTACAAAATAAGTAGTTTAACGAGCTTGAGTTAGAAGGTTAACCACATTTCAGCTTAGTGTTTACACATCATATCACAAAAATATACGCGAATTGATAAAAAGTTTATTTCATATAATTGGTAATTTTTGCGTTAATTTGTAAGGGGGATTTCATAAAATCACTTACTCTTATTTATCCCCTCACGGAAACTAGTATAGCTTACATCTATTTCGAAAGGACAATGAAAATGGAATTTAAAAGAGTTTCTGGGTTTAAAACTGGTGTGACGACGTGCCAAGGCGTGGTGCCGATGGACTGGACATTATTTTAATAATGGATAATATTGCTTAATGTTTCACAAAAAGATATGATCGACAAGAAATAAAAAAGTACTAAACAAAAACAATAAAATGCTAAAGATCCAAGAAACAAGCAATCGGAGGAACAGCATGACCCATATAAAAGAATTAGAATCTAAAGTTCAAGAACTCGTTACCTTGCTAGAAGCATCCAAGCAGTTAAATTCAAATTTAGAAATGGGCGAAGTGCTTGAGAGCATCTTATTGCAAATGGTGCGCATTGTCGGAGCCGAAGCGGGCACGTTATGGGTGTTGGATAAAAAACGACAAAAAATTAAAGTGTCTGCAGCCTACGGGCCATCAGCGGCTAGCATATTAAACATCGAATTGGATCAAAATGAAGGCATCGTCGGCAAAGTGATTCGGACAGGAGAAGCACAACTAATCGAAAACGTTGCGGAAAATCCAGACTGGACAGCACGCGTCGATCAGTCAAGTGGGTTTGTGACCAAGTCGATGATTACCGTGCCGCTCGCGGTCAAAGGCAAAGTTCTTGGAGCGATGCAGCTACTCAATAAACAAGATATCGCTTTTTTCTCTGAACAAGACATTCGCTTAGCTGATGCGCTTTCGAGTCAATCCGCATTAGCGCTTCATAACAGTCAAATGTACGAAGAATTGCAACAAATGCTCTTGAGCATGATTCGAACACTAGCAAAAGTGTTAGACGCACGTGACCCTTATACGGCGGGACATTCAGAACGCGTCGCAAAATATTCTCTGTGGATCGCGCAAAAACTCGAGCTAAGTGCATCCGATTGCGAAGAGTTATATAAAGCGGCATTGCTACACGATATCGGAAAAATTGGCATAACAGATGCCATTCTCCGAAAACCTGACCGTTTAACGGTTGAAGAATATACGACGATCCAGCAACATACGGTAATTGGCGCAGATATATTATCGAATGTGGAACCAAAAGACGCCATGGTTCATGCAGCAGACACAGCTTTGTCTCATCACGAACGACTTGACGGGACCGGTTATCCGCATGGTTTAGCTGGTGATGCAATCCCGTTGTTCGCACGCATTGTGGGAGTTGCGGATACGTTTGATGCGATGACAACGGCTCGTTCATATAGTAAGGGCTTATCTTATCAATTAGGCGTAGAAGAGTTGCGTCGCTGCAAAGAAACCTTATTTGACGCTCAAATCGTTGATGCGTTCACGGCGATTTTAGAAGAGTGCGATTACCAAATCGATCAATACGAAGCAGGGCAGGGAAGAGGTTACCGGTTATGAGTCAGTTTGATGTGTTATTGATTGGGCATTTAATCGGTGACTTTTTGCTGCAAACAAGTTGGATGGCTAAATACAAAGCGACAAAATGGCTGCCGCTACTGACGCACGTATCGATTTACACAGCTGTAATCGCCTTGTTTGGCGCGTTTTCAGGCGGACTGTCGTTGCCAGCAATTCTCATCGTTTTTCTTGGCCATATTATTTTAGACCGAAAAACCTTTGTTATGTTTTGGGTGCAGCGCGTTCAAACAGCTAAAGGTCCAGAAAAAGGTTGGTTATCAATCATGGCAGATCAAATTTTCCACATCATATTACTGGCCATTGCCATCGCAATTTCCTAGGAGTGAAAAAATGAAATTCAAAACAAAAACCTACGTGTTAGAAAAAGAAATAGTGTTGGACCGAAAAACCGCTTGGCAATTGTTAGCGGATAATAACCGAATGAACTTGTATATCGGGTTGTTCCCCGTAACGTTCAGCCCGGCGAAGCAAGACGGAACGGAAATCTTTTACCGTGAAGCCTACGCAAAAGCATTGGGACTGGTGCCGATCAAATGGCAAGAGTTTCCGTTTCAATGGCAGAAATACGATAGCTATACCGTTGAGCGCCGTTATTTGTCAGGACCTCTCAAACAGTACAGCATGAAAGCCGAACTGTTCGATACGGCGGATAACGGCACGCGGATCAAGTTGACGGCTTCTTTTTGGCCGCTCAATCCTATTGGCTACGCAGGCGTGTTGATCAGCGGAATTCCCGCTGTGAAGAAAATGATGACCTACTTGGATGATTATTTGCAGTCTGGAGCGGAAAAAATATCTGAAGCGCCGCAAAAGCCGAGTAAGGGCAAAATCAATTTACCGGAACTGGAGCGGATGTCAGCGTTACTGGCGAAGTCGCCGGTTGACGAGAAGTTTGTCGAGTTGTTGCATCGCTATTTAGCCGAGCGTGACGACCGAGACGTTGCGCAAATCGAACCTGTCCAATTAGCCCATCATTGGGGAGCCGATTTGGACGAAACTTTACGCGTGTTGCTTTATGCCACAAAAGCAGGCATGTTAAATCTGAGTTGGAATGTCATTTGTCCAAATTGTCGCGTCTCAAAAGTTGAACACAATTCATTGTCGCAACTAGAAGAGCAGTTTCACTGTGATTTATGCGGTGTGAATTACGATGCGGATTTTGATCAGTTTGTCGAGTTGAACTTCTCGGTTCATGAAGCGGTCCGAACAGCATACGCGGAAGTGTATTGCATCGGTGGCCCGACGATTACGCCACATGTGCAAGCGCAACAAATTATCGAGTCAGGCAAGACCAAGAGCTTTATGATTCCCCAAAGTGAAAAAGCATTGCGCTTCCGTGTGATTCAAGCAAACGACCGGGTAGTGGTAGACCGCAATGTGGAATCAAACGAACTCGTTTACTCTGATTTGGGTTGGTCACACGATTCGGTGTCGGGATTGAGTGACGTTTCGGTCACAAACACCAGTAGCGCAGACATCGTCGTGGCGTTAGAAAACTCAGATTGGACTGCGCAAACCGTAACCGCCGCCAAAGTAACGGCGATGCAAGAGTTTCGCGATTTGTTTTCTTCAGAAGTGTTGTCTCCTGGACAGAAAATCGATATTGGGCACGTGACGATTTTGTTTACCGATTTAAAAGGTTCGACAATGTTATACGAAACAGTCGGCGATTCGAGTGCTTACGGACAAGTACGCAACCATTTTGAATTTTTAACGCAACACATTGCCGGGAATTCCGGCAGTATCGTCAAAACAATTGGTGACGCGGTAATGGCCGTGTTCCACAAACCTGAAGATGCGTTGCGAGCAGCGCTCGCCATTCAAGAAAATTTAGCTGCGTTTAATCAAACCGCAAAAGAAGAAATTGTTTTACGACTCGGGTTATATAGCGGAGCGGCGATTGCTGTGAATTCCAATGACCGACTCGATTATTTTGGGCGTACCGTGAACATTGCAGCGCGCATTCAAGGTCAAGGCGAGGGCGGCGACATCGTTATTAGTAGGGATGTCTTAGATCAGCCAATGTCAGCGAGCTTGCTTGCAAGGGATGAGTTAGAGTTAGAAGAATTTTCGGCTGTGTTAAAAGGAATTGACGGAGCGGTGGACTTGGTACGAGTGCGACTGAGAGAAGGTTCGGTTACTGAAGAGCAAGTTGTGTAATTGAAAAGCTTACTAAAAATTGATTGTTAATAAATGTCTTGTAAGATATCTTTATCTTACAAGGCATTTAGTTGTTACGGAAGGAGTCGGACATGAAAATTCAAACAGAACAATTCGGAGAAATCGAACTAGCAGAAGAGCGTGTCATTACGTTTGATAAAGGAATTCCAGGATTTGAAGAGGTTAAAGACTATGTATTGATCCCGGCAGACACAGAAGGCGAGTCGCCATTCTTTTTCTTGCAGTCGGTAGAACACGTGGAAGTAAGCTTTTTCCTAGTCGATCCGTTTACGTTTTTCCAAGACTACGATATTAAGTTAGAAGAGCAAATGGTGGAGCGGCTGCAACTAGAAGAGCCGACAGATGCCATTGTGTTGACGACAGTCACAGTCAAAGGCGACATTAGTAGCGCAACGACTAACTTAAAAGCACCACTGGTCATCAACAATAAAAAACAACAAGGCATGCAAATCGTGTTGAATAACAAAGACTATGCAATCAAGCAGGCGTTATTTCAAGTCGACAACACCGCTGCAAGGCAGGTGTAGAACATGTTAGTACTCGGACGCAAAAAAGGCGAAACCATCGTCATTAACGACGACATTGAAATCACGGTCACTTCGATCGAAGGTGACATGGTGCGACTCGGCATCACCGCACCAAAACAAATCACCATCCACCGAAAAGAAGTCTATTTGGAAATTCAAGAAGAAAACAAACAAGCAACGTCAAATGTTATCAACTTGAGTGATTTTTTAAGTATGCGGAAAAAATAGCCCAAAGCCTGCAGAATTTGCAGGCTTTTTCTATGCCTATCGCGCCACTGTGGCAGACTCAATTGTTCTTCAAATTGTGGCTACCGCGGGGGCGCAAAAAAATATTCTAAATCTTTTTTCAAAAAACACTAAACATTTATAAAACCTCTCCGATAATAATATATGTAAGGCAGTGCAAAAGGATTTGGACGCTTACAAAAAACAAAAAAACATTACACGGAGGTAATACACAATGATTATCAATCACAATATCGCAGCATTAAACACACACAGACAGATGGCATCGGCTCAAAGCTCACAAATGGACAGCATGGAGAAATTGTCTTCAGGACTTCGCATTAACAGTGCAAAAGATGATGCAGCGGGTCTTACAATTTCTGAAAAAATGCGTGGACAGATTCGCGGATTAGAGCAAGCTTCAACTAACGCTCAAGACAGCATTTCGTTGATTCAGACTGCAGAAGGTTCTTTGAGTGAAACTCAAGATATTCTTCAACGTATGCGTGAATTAGCTGTACAATCCGGTAACGATACTAACACAACAACAGATCGTGGAGAAATTCAAAAAGAGATTGATTCTTTAACTTCTGAGATCAATCGTATTGGTAATACAACTGAGTTCAACACGCAAAAATTATTGAACGGTTCTAAAGATTCGACAAATCTTGCCGTTGCTGCTGGACAGGTAACTGTAGGTGGAATGACTTTTGATACTACTGGTGGCGCATTGAATGGTTATACCTTCGAAATGGGCACAGTAACAGATGGAACCGTTCCTTCAGTTGTTTTGGATGCAGACACTAAAAAAATCACAATTAATGGTGACTTTGATGCTACTGCGACAGGATTCACAGCAGCATCAGATATAGAGACGGCATTAAATGCCGAATTGATTACTAAGGGTGTTACACAAACTGTCACAGTTGGTGGAGCTTCGGCTGCTACGGCTACCGGAGATGCATCAGGAGCAGTAACTGGTGGAGTTGATGCAGGAGCTGGTCTTCAATTCCAAATCGGTGCTAACGAAAACCAAAGCTTGACGCTTGAGATTACTGATATGCGTGCTAAGAATTTAGGTCTTTCTGGAGCAACTGGTGGTAATTTTGCTTCTACTAATAAAGTATCTGATGGAACTAATGGCTCTCTAACAGAAGCGGCTCTCGATTTGTCAACGGCTGCAAAATCTGCAAAAGCTATTACAATTATCAATAACGCTATCGAAAAAGTATCTGGAGAACGTTCTAAGCTGGGAGCAAACCAAAACCGATTAGAACATACAATCAATAACTTGAACACATCTTCTGAAAACCTAACAGCTGCGGAATCAAGAATCCGCGACGTTGATTATGCCGAAGCCGCGTAAGCGAGTGGAGGTGCAGTCGTCCTGGCCGGTAACAGCCAGAGATTACGACCGGGTGAATTGCTGGAAAGCCCTGATAGCTTTTATTGCCACAACGTAGTTGGAAACGACAAGCGTGACGGCCTGAAAAAATAAAAGATTGGGCAATCAGCAGCCAAGCTCCTGTCTCGAAAGAGTGGAGAAGGTTCAACGACTAGGATAGACCATCTAAGGCGCAAGCTATGGTGATGAAATCCGTAGGTGAGGCAGTATACATCAGTACTGTGGATCCGAAGTGCCCGGCCCCTACTAATACTAGAGGGTGAAGATATAGTCTAGTCATTTATGAAAGTAAATGTTCGCACGATGGCGAAAGAAATGATGGAACAAACAAAGAACTCGATTCTTGCACAAGCATCACAAGCAATGCTGGCTCAGGCCAACCAAGCACCACAGCAAGTACTACAATTGCTACGTTAATTTAAAGAAATCTAGGAGCCTGAGTTTAGGCTCCTTTTTCTATAAGGAGGCGAGTCCATGGATATCGCTGCGTTATCAATGGCAATGAGTCAGGCAAGCGTAAGAACTGAAGCGAATGTTTCGGTGATGAAGAAAACGATCGATCAAGCGGAAACGAATGGTCAGGATGTTGTGAAGATGTTAGAGCAGTCTGTTCGTCCGCATGTAGGAAGTTCGATTGATTTTAGAGCATAATATGAAAAGAGTTTCCTCAAAAGGTCATGAAAAATGACTTTTGTAGGAAACTCTTTTTTCTTCATAAGTAGTGGCTCATGTCCATTGCGCCGGACGCTTTCCGCGGGCACGGCCTCAGCCGGTTACACCGTCTTCACCGCGTGCTGTTCCCGCTGGAGTCGCCGTCTCCATTACCATTCGCTATATATGTCTTACAATCTGATGGTATAAGGGTGACGCTGTTTTCACGTAACTCTCTCCATTTGTAAACAATAGACCAGTACGTGCGGTTCAAATGAAGGGCAATTTCTTTATCTGTTTTTCCTTCTTTTTTCATTTGACATAGTATTTCACATTCTTCTTTTGTATAATTTTTTCGCCGATCTGATGAACTCGCAATCACTTCGTAGCCGGGATGAGAGTCCTTATAACGTTCTATTTCTTTTTGAAAACGAAAACCCCAATCGGTTTTATGATACATGGACGGGCAGTCTTTTGAGGCATCACCAACTATCTTTAGGAATTTCATAGTTTCACTCACTTTGGTGGTTTTTAATATATAACCAAATCCATCAGGCCTCTTACTAGTAGTAAATTCGACTCCAAAATGAGTGCTTATGTGTAATTTTAATTTGCATAGATCTTCGAAGCGTAAAGACTGCAGGTGTAGGTAAATATGTGGCGTCAAATAAATGGTTTTCTTTAATTCGTTTCTATTAGCAGAAATGCATAACGAACCATCATCTAAATACAAAGTCGTGAGAAACAAAGGCGATTTACATAACTCAAGCATTTTGGGAGAGATGATTTTATCTCCATTCGCATTGTAAAAGTGATCAAACATTAATGTTAACAAAGGTAGCGATGGGGAAAGAAGTAAAGAATTAGATTGATTAAAGTAAAAAGTAGAAGGGAGCAAATTCGATACTCTAATTGTTGGATACTAAAATGTTCTCTATAACTATTATTTTTTCGGCGAGAACCTGGATATCTCTTAGTGATTTCGCCATCTCCTAAAATACTTGCGATTAAGACATTTTGCTCGTTAGAATTCAGAGAGAACAAATCCATAAAACCACCTCCTACTTAAGAACGTATGTTCCTTTTAATATACTATGACTTAGCTATTAATGTCTATTTCAAGTCGGGGTTTTCTGATATTTATTCTAAATATTTTTTACTACCACAATTATCCTATTCTTTTTTCTCTCATTATCTTGTAAACTAAACAAGATTACTCTAACAAAGGGTGTGAGAACCGATTGACCAGTCCAATTTCTTCTAATTTCCTTTTATATAATACAATCGCCACGATGGCGAAATCGATGCCTGCTATGGGGCAAACTGGTAGTGATAGTAGTTCTATCGGCAGTTCAACAAGTCCAAGTACATTTTTTGCGATGCTCATGAACGCTATGATGGAAAGCATCGAAGAAAAAAATTCCACGGTTTCGCAAACAGGAGCGCAAGTTTCATTGCCAACTTTAACAACACCTTTAACCGCTCCACTAACAAATTCCTATAATCCGGCCATTTCAATTCCGCCGCTCAACACAAAAGAAGTGCCAACCGCTGCAACCGATACGAGCGACTTGAAATTCAGACCGACACAATTTATCAAATTAGACAATACATTGGACGGCAAATTGAGTGGTACCGCTGCTCATTTTATCAATGCCGGGAAAAAATACGATTTGGATCCGAATTTATTGTCCGCAATTGCGATTCACGAAACAGGCAATGGTTCGTCGCGCGCGGTCAATGATAAAAACAATGTTGCAGGCATGATGGGTAAAAATGGCTTGCGAAGCTATGCATCCGTGGAAGACAGCATTTTCGATATGGCGCGTAATTTACGTCAAAACTATTTAAATCAAGGCAAAGACACCATCGTGAAAATCGGTGCGAAGTACGCGCCAGTTGGAGCCGCGAACGATCCAACTGGGCTAAACAATCACTGGACAAAAGGTGTCAGCAGCCAATATTCTAAACTGACATAAAATAGGGCAGGTTTACACAAGCCTGATCATGTAGACAAAAGAGGTATTGGGGCGAATTTGCTCCAATACCTCTTCTTATTCACTCTTTTTCATGAAATAATCTTGATGTTCTTTTAACATAGACGCTAGCGATGGCGCGTCCACGGGGTAGACGGAGCAAGAAGACAGGTGGTTTTCCTGGCTTCTTGCGGAAGTCATCCCCAAAGCGACCAGCGCGGGTTTATGGCGTCACAAACTGTGCAAACGGAATTTGTCTACAGTCTGAGGTTTTCACAAACCTGTCTTATTTTTTTTTTGCTTTTTTACTAAAAAAATCTGCTTTTCTGCCGATAACTACTATATAGAACCCTTTAGTCAATCTGAAGGACAAGGAGTGTAACCCACATGGAAGTAACAAAACTGCCTGCTATCGAATTTCCGAGAATCAGCGAACCCAATCCGGCCGTCTCTAAAAAGCCGATTGCAACAGAAGAAAACCAAAACAAACAAGCCGATAAAGCCATTACGAAAGAAGCACTTACCGATAAAGTAGAGAGCATGAACAAATTTCTAGAGTCAGCTACAACGAATGTGAAATTTCAGTTTCATGAAGAGATGAATGTTTATTATGTTCAAGTCGTGAATTCTCTAACAGAAGAAATTTTAAGAGAAATTCCCAATAAGAAGTTTTTAGACATGTATGCCTCGATGGCTGATTTTGCTGGCCTGATGGTGGATGAGAAATTATAAGATCGGAGTGAATCATGTATGCGCATTGGCGGATTAGCATCAGGCATGGATACCGAATCAATCGTTAAAGATATGATGACTGTCCAAAAAATGCCATTAGATAAATTGATGCAAGAAAAAACATTTACAGAATGGCAACAAGAAGCAGTAAGAGAGACCAACTTATCCATGTCGAGCTTGCGGACGAGTGCTAGTAGTCTAAGGCTTCAGTCATCGTTTAATGCATACAGTGCAGTGTCGCCGAACCCAACAAGTTTTACCGTTGCCACAACGCCTACTGCAATGAGCGGATCGTATAAAGTAGAAGTAGTAAGTGTAGCGAGTGCGGCGAAATTGACTTCAGCGAATGCGGTACAGAATACGGCAGGTAACGCTGCTAAATCGACAGACCAAATTGGTGTAGCCGGAAAAATTGATATCAATGGTATTAACATTGACGTAGCAAGTACTGACACCTTTGCGGACGTTGCGAAAAAGTTGCAAGATGCTACAGCTTCTTCAGTTCCAGCTTTACGAGCTAGCTTTGATGACACGACATCGCGCTTTTTCATTTCGACAAAAGAAATGGGTTCGGAGCAAGCTTTCACTATGAATTTCACGGATGTAGATGGAGTTGCAAGTCAAGCATTAGCCGATAAAATCGTTAATAACGGTACTGCTACAGCAGCAGCGACAGGAGCTATAGACGGAGCCATCAAATTTGATGGTATAGCAGTAAATGGATTAAAATCCAACCAAACAACGGTCAATGGATTAACGATTAATCTTTTGCAGGCAGGTTCAGAGTCTGTTGTCAACGTTCAGTCTAATCCTGAAAAACCATTAGCTATGATTAAAGAATTTATCGATAAATACAACGAAACCATCGATACATTGCAAAAGCAGATTATCGAAAAGCGCTACCCAAATTTCCAACCCTTATCTGATGAACAGAAAAAAGAACTAACAGAAACGGAAATCGAATTATGGGAAGAAAAAGCGCGGAGTGGATTATTACGCAATGACCCGATAATGAAATCGGCCTTACAAGATTTACGAAGAGCCTTTATGGACAAAGTATCCGGACTTGCAGATGGCAACCTCAATCATTTATCGCAAATCGGTATAAATACCGGCTCTTACACAGAAGGCGGTAAATTGTTTATTGATGACAAGAAATTAACGGAAGCGCTAGCGAACAAGCCAGAAGAAGTAATGGCTTTGTTCACAACGCGAGACGCAGCTGGCAACGGCGTCGGCGCACGCGTTTATGACACGTTAAATGACATTGTTAAAAAACTCAGCGCAAAAGCGGGCAGTTCTTCAAGCTCAGTCGATAACAGTACACTTTCTCAAAAATTAAAACGAATGGATACGGAAATTAGTCGCTGGCAAGACCGACTAACAAGTATTGAAGATCGCTACTGGAAGCAATTTACCGCGATGGAAAAAGCGTTAAGTAAGATGAACTCCCAAAGCACCTGGATGCAACAAAGCTTGTTCGGTGGTTCGTGATGAGTGATTCAAAGCCAATTATGTATGCTTTTCTCAAACAGGCTCGTGAGATTTATGAAAAAGCGCAACAGGTCAATTCACGAATGGAAGACAATGAAGAAGGAATTGTCGAATCGCTTGAAGGCCTATTTACTCAACGCGAAGAAACCATTCGTCAATTAGAAACCTTCATGAAGCAACGGAACTTCCGTTGGACAGAAGAAGAACATTCGATTATTGAACAACTAAAAGAAATTGAACAAAAACTTCAGCCGCTGATCAACGGATTACACCAATCGTTTTTTGCCCAAATTACACGCATTACCCAAACAAAAGAAATATCCAAAAAATACGGCGGTGCCTACCAAACAGTAGCAACAGCAGGTTCATTTATAGACAAACGCAATTAATCGCAAGGGGGAAAACGAATGGTCACCATCAATCCTTACCAGACCTACCAGCAAAACTCAGTAATGACCGCATCACCTCAAGAACTGACATTAATGCTTTATAACGGCTGTCTAAAATTCATGAAACTAGCAAAACGTGCCATGGCTGATAAAAAAATCGAAGAAAAAAATACAAACATCATTAAAGCCCAAAACATCATCCAAGAACTGCGCAGTACATTAAAAGCAGACATCGAAATGTCAGCGGGTCTCGAGCAAATGTATGAATACATGTACAATCGCCTAGTAGAAGCTAACATGAAAAATGACGTAACAGCACTAGAAGAAGTAGAAGCGCTTATGACAGATATTCGCAACACATGGAAACAAGCCATGGCTTTAGTGAAGAAATAAGGAAGTTGATTTCCAAGTCGCATCTGCGCTTTGGGCATAGCTCCCACAAGAAGCCAGGCAAAGAAGGCTAGTCTTCTTGTTTCGCTTAGCCCGTGGACGCGCCGATGCTAAGTATTTAGGTATAGTTAAATAAGAAGAGAATTATTTAACTATACCTTTTAAAGCTAGAAGAATGAGCGTAAGGCGGCGACTCCTGCGGAAAAACGGAGTGATGAGACCCCGCAGGAGCTTGCGACGAGGAGGCTCAGCGCTTCGTCCGCGGAAAGCGTCCGCCTGGAGCGAAGCCTTCAAGAACCTCTTACTTTTACTAAGAAGTATGAAGTTCACTATTTTGAAAATTAGATATGAAGTAAAACAACGGAGACTCCCGCGGGATAGCGAAGTGTCGAACTAACTCGGGCGTATAGCCCGAGTTAGTTCGGCGCAAGCCCGCAGGAAAGCGTAGTTGTTTTACGTAATATCATGCATACTATAATAAAATTACACAGGTGAATGAAATGAGGTATAAACGTGGATAAGACATCATGGATAGGAGTCATCCTGGGATTCGTCGTGTTGATAGGAGGGATGATCCTTAAAGGATCAAACCCGATGGCCCTGTATAATCCAGCGGCGCTGGTCATTATTTTTGCTGGTACCATCGCCTGTCTTCTCGTTGCGTTTCCGATGGATGAAATTAAAAAAATTCCCAGCTTGTTCAAAGTGATTTTCAGTGAACAGAAAGCGGTCTCTATCAAGGAAATGATTCCGATGTTTACGGGATGGGCTATGCTCGCACGAAAAGAAGGCTTGCTTGCATTAGAAGAAAAATCAGAAGAAGTAGAAGATCCATTTTTGCAACGCGGATTGAAAATGGTTGTAGATGGCCAGTCACAAGAACACATCCGTGATTTGATGGAAGAAGAAATTGCGGCTATGGAAGAGCGTCACGAACTCGGTGCGAAAATTTTCGCACAAGCTGGTACATACGCACCAACACTTGGGGTACTCGGTGCCGTTATCGGGTTAGTTGCCGCACTCGGTCACTTGGACGATGTAGCACTTTTAGGTAAATCCATTTCCGCTGCCTTTATCGCAACATTATTCGGAATTTTCTCAGGGTATGTGTTATGGCATCCATTCGCCAATAAACTAAAGCGGAAATCAGAAGCCGAAGTAAAAACAAAAATGATTATGCTAGAAGGATTGCTCGCTGTTCAAGAAGGCTTGCCAGTCCGTACAGTAGAAGAAAAACTATTAACTTACTTACCAGCGAAAGACCGTGTGCTTGAATCTGATGAAGAAGGAAGCGGTGTTCAAGTTGAAGCGTAAAAAAAAGCATGAAGAACATGTAGATGAAGCTTGGCTATTGCCTTATGCCGACATATTGACGCTGTTGCTCGCTTTATTTATCGTTTTGTTCGCTTCTAGCCAAGTGGACACTCAAAAATTCAATGCTATTGCCGAATCATTTAATAGTGAACTAAAAGGTGGGACAGGCATACTTGATGACCAAGCGCCTGTTGAAAGCATTGATACGTCGCCAGTTGCAGAGTTAAATGAAGATCCGGTGTCTGGTGAAAGTCCGGAAGAGATTTTTGTCGCCAAAGACCAGCAAGAATTAAAAGATTTTCAAACGAAGATTGAAGCGTATATAGCTGATAAAGGCTTGTCGCTTCGCCTTGAAACCGAGTTAACTGGTAAAGGGCTAATGATCACCATTAAAGATGGCTTGTTATTTGAATCGGGAAGTGCAGATTTACTCGAAGATTCACAGACCATTATAGAAGAGATTTCAAATTTGTTAATTTCAGATCCGCCACGGATGATTTTCATCGAAGGACACACGGATAACATCCCAACAGGCCAAGTGAAATATCCAACCAACTGGGAATTGAGTTCAGCGCGAGCTATTAATTTCATGAGAATTTTGCTTCAAAATGATAAACTTGAGCCACAGAAGTTTAGTGCGACGGGCTATAGCGAATACCAGCCGATCGCGTCTAACGATACGCCTGAAGGAAGAGCGGAAAATCGCCGCGTTGAAGTATTGATCTCACCTTTTGAAGTAGAAACTGAAGAATAAGAGGTGCACTATGGGGAAAACAATCAAAATAATTGTAGCTTTTATCGTGTTGGTAGCTATTGGCGGAGGGGCTTATTTTTACTTTGTGCCAAAAGATGACAAAGCAGAAGAACACAAATCACACAGCGCCGAAGAAATAGCGGAAATGAGTATCGACACGGATGTCATCACAACGAACTTAGCATCTGCTGGAAATTTCGGGATCGTCCAGTTTAATATTTTATTAAGCGATAAAGAAACAAAAGAAGAAGCTGAAAAGCGTACTGCTGAAGTGCGTGCGGCTGTTATTTCAACAGTTGCCAGTTTTACAAAAGATGAATTGGTCGGAGAAAGCGGTATTAAAATGATTGAAGAAGAATTAATTGGACGTCTAGCCGAAGTTTTTGAAAAAGGCACAGTTGAACGAGTACTGGTGACCGAATTTAAAATGCAATAATACTAAATTTCGCTAAACATTTGAGTAGAACTGCCGATATAATCTATAGAGAAGGTCAGGTGAGTACATAATGGGAGCAAATCAGCTGAGTAATTGCCGGATTTGCGGTACATTATTCCTTAAGGACTACACTGACTGTTGCATAGACTGCTACAAAGAAATCGAAGAAGATTTTAAATTGGTAACCGATTTTTTAAGGAATAGTTACAATCGCAATGCAAACATTCAGGAAGTCAGTCAATTTACAAATATCCCAGTCAAGCAAATCGCTGATTTTATACGCGATGGTCGAATATACGCAGAGGACTATCCGAATCTAGGTTATCCGTGTCAGCGTTGTGATAAGCTGATTAAAAGACAGATGCTTTGCAAGGAATGCTTTGAGACATTTAAAGAGGAAATCGACCGGACAGTGAAAACGGGTATGTTTATGCAAAAAACTGGAAAAAAGTTGATAGAACCACAAAGTGATGTGCAATACTGGAAATTACGAAAATGAAATGACAATAAACTAAAGGGTGGTGAAGGAATGAATATCGATAAAACAAATAGTTCTTCCTTTATTCAATCTTATCAAAAAATGCAAGTAACTCCGGCAGCGAAAACCAAGCCGTTGCAAAAAGAAGACGAGCTACAAATTTCAAATGAGGCGAAAGCGATGTTCGAAAAAAATGCTAGCGTGGACATTGAAAGACAAGAAAAAATCCAGTTATTAAAAGCGCAAGTGGCATCAGGTGAATACCAAGTGGATGCAGGCAAAGTAGCCGATAAAGTGCATCAATTTTGGTTCGACAAATAAAAAAGCTTTTTAAAGAGGAGGATATCGGATGCTGAACTTAGTAGTAAACACGCTGGACGAATTGATCAGCATACAAAAACAGCTTATCCGTTATGCCGAGCGCAAGCAGACCGTGTTAATCGAACGAAAAGTCGATGAACTAACGGAGCTTGTGAAAGAAGAAGCAAAGCTGGTTAAGCAGCTTGGCCAATTGGAAGACGAACGGCAACAACTTGTAGCCGACGTGTTGGAAGAGCATCCTGGACTGACATTTAGTCAGTTTGCAGAGCAGATTCCGGATGAACAAGTAAAACAAGAGCTTCACTTACAATTGAAAACCTTACAAACGCTTTTGACCGAACTTCAAGCAAAAAACAAAACCAACGAAAAACTTCTTGAAGACTCAATGAGCTTTGTTCAACATATGATTACCCAAGTAACAAAATCAAAGCAACAAAATTTTAACTACCAATCACCGGCAGGACAACAAAAACCACAATCAAACAATCAAGGCTTTTTCGATACAAGAGCCTAGAAATTGTTGGGAGGCAAGTAGACTATGGTTTCGACATTTCACGGATTAGAATTAGGAAAACGCGGCTTATCTGTTGGCCAGGCCAGCCTTTCAACGACGGGGCAAAATATCGCCAATGTAAATACGAAAGGCTATTCACGCCAACAAGTGAATTCAAGTGCTTCTCCGTCTTTGGATGTTTGGACAAACCAAGGGGCGAACACTGGCCAGCTCGGAACCGGCGTCAATATCGATTCAATTACCCGTGTAAGAGACCGCTTCCTCGACCAACAAGTTCGGGACCATTCAGAAACACTTGGGCAATGGCAAGCAAAACAAACAACATTAGATCGTTTGGAAACCATCGTAAATGAACCCAGCACTAGTGGATTAAATAGCGCAATGGATGCGTTAAAAAATGCGTGGCAAGATTTAGCCAACGAACCGGATAGCCTAGCAGCACAAGCCATTGTGAAAGAACGCGCTCAAGGATTTGTCGACGTCGCCCAGTCGATGAACAAATCAATGGAAAACTTAAAAGGTGAACTAACACTACAAACACAAGAAACAGTTGCTGAAGCAAACGGTTATTTAAAACAAATCGCTGAGTTAAACAAAAGCATTGTCCGCGATGGCAATCAGTCAAATGACTTGAAAGACAAGCGAGATGCTTTAGTAGAAGATCTTTCGAAATTGATGTCCATTAAAGTGGATGAAAAACCAAGTGGCAGTTATTCGATTAGCCTTTCTTCAAACAAACAAGCGTTGGTGACTGGTGAAGAAGTTTCTAAAATTGATGTCGACAGTGTAAACGCTAACCCGAAAAGGTACGGCGGTAAATTGGCTGGGTTGAGCGAGTCAATGGAAAGCGCGATATATTATCAAGACAAATTGATAAGTGTGGTCAAAAATTTTGCGCAAGCAAACACCATGTCAAAAACAGGTAGCACAGATCAAGCTTTATTTATCGGGGATGCTGACAACTTCAACATATCAGAGTTAAAAGTGAATTACGCAGCGAGTCCATTAAAACAACCGGCCGCAACGGGTAAACCATCAGAAGACGCACAAAGTTACTTCAGAGAACTGGTGAGTGAACTAGGTGCAGAAAGTCAGTCAGCAATCAATTCGGTTGCTAATCACGAAGCAACTCTTCAAGCAACAGAAAATCGTCGGCAATCTGTAACCGGCGTTTCTCTTGATGAAGAAATGGCAAATTTGATTAAGTACCAACATTCATATAATGCAGCAGCACGATTAGTATCGATGACGGACCAAATGCTAGATACCATCATTAATCGAATGGCCAACTGATAGAAGTAGGAACGTGGAGGGGAAACCATGAGAGTCACACAACAAATGCTTAACCAAAACTCCATACGCAATATGAGCCAAAACTTGAGCCGTTTCGAAAAAATGAACAATCAAGTATCATCCGGCAAATCGCTTCACCGGCCATCAGATGATCCGAACGGTGTCAGTAAAGCAATGAACCTAAAAAGCACGCTTTCAGCAAACGCGCAATTTGAACGAAATACTAACGAATCAAAGTTGTGGATGGATGAAACCGGTCAAAACATTGATTCGATGGTGGGGGTTATGCAACGAGTACGCGAACTGGCAATTCAAGGAAATAATGATACATATTCCGAAATTGACCGCAAGGCAATTGATGCTGAAATTGGAGAGTTAACTGAGCAAATGCGAGGATTAGCTAATGCAAAAGTTAATGGTCGTTCATTATTCAATGGTCAGAAAACAGGAGAATCGCCGTTTCCTGAAAAAGGAAATTATGCATTTGATAGTACAGACCTAGTGGCTAGAACATTTGCAATCGGTGAAGGCATAAACATTCAAGCGAGTGTCCTACCTGATGAACTGTTCGGTGCGGCAACAGAGGACACCAATATCTTTAAAACATTGCAAAGCATATCGGCTAGTTTACAAGCTGGTACTTCCATCGATTTGGAAAAAACCGATGCAGGAATCGACCGATTATTAACAGTAGGTGCTCAAAACGGTGTACGCCAAAATCGTGTAGAAGCCGTTGAAAATCGTTTGCTCGATAGTAACTTGGAACTTCAATCGATGTTATCAAGAGTCGAAGACGTTGACTACGCAGAAGCCGTTATCAAACTTAAGAGTGAAGAAAGTATTTACCAGGCAAGCCTTGCAGCAACAGCAAAAATCATTCAGCCAAGTTTAATGGACTTTTTGAGATAAGAAGATAAATAGTATTAATAAGCATTAAAAATTTATCGGGATATTCCGCAAAACAACTACGCTTTCCGCGGGCTCGCGCCCAAGCCTCCTCAGTCGCTGTGCGCCTTGCGGGGTCTCGGTCGTCTCACTATTCCGCAGGAGTCTCCGTTGTTTTGCTCCATACCCTAGTAGTCAAAAATACAATTTATAACTTTTTAGAAGAAAGAGCGGAAGGCGGCGACTCCTGGGGGAATAGTGCGAGCTGAAGACCCTGGACTGAGCGCAGCGAGGGAAGCGGCTGAAGCCGTGCCCCCCGGAACGCGTCCGCCTGGAGCGATTTCTTCCAAATAGAATACATAGAAAAAGAGCAGTCACCCCGTGGGGTGACTGCTCTTTTTGGTTATCCTTTAATCGTATTGACTAAGCCCATCATGTCATCTGCATAAGAAATGGCTCTACCTTGTGATTGAAACAATCGTTGTGTAGCAATCAATTCGGTCATCTCATCAGTCAAATCGACATTGGACATTTCCAACGCGCCTTGCTTAATACTAATTCCCCCATCATTTTGCTGAGACAAGTTGAGGAGCTGTAAATTGCCGTTCGCGATTTGTTCAGCTTCTGTCCCATTTAAGCGGAATCGATTTTCACCGATTTTCGCTAATGAATCTTGTCGGTTAATTTGAGCAATACCCATTTGGATTTCAGTCGGTTGCTTATCCGAGTCTTTATAAGAAATCTCTAAAGCACCTTGTCCATTTAAGCGGATATTTTCAAAGTCAGCATCGAAAACAATTGGTTGGTTATCAGCGCCTAATACCGCATCACCGTTCGCTGTTACTAAGCCAACTTGCGTCGAATTCAAAATAGGCTGTACTTGGAAAGATCCATCTTTTGTATAAAATGTATTCTCTTCAGATGCAACACGGAAGTAAGCTGATTCGCCTTGAATCATAAAGTCAAGCGGCCGGTCAGTTTGTTGGATAGAGCCTTGCTCATTGCGAACAGCTGTCTGTGAAAGAATCGCGCCGGCACCAAGACGTAAACCGTAAGGCGTAATTCGTCCAACTTCATTTTGTGGACCGACTTGTTTTTCGATAGACTGTACAAGCGCATCTGAAAAGCTGGCTTCTTGGCGTTTATAACCATTGGTATTTACGTTAGCAATATTGTTGCCAATCAAGTCTATTTTTTTTTGCAGTTCACTCATTGTATTACTAGCTGTATTCATCTGGATATTCAACTTTTCAATTCCTCCTAGACGCGCCCAATCTCATTTACAGCTTTTTCCATGCTGCGATCATACGCTTGAATTACTTTTTGGTTTGATTCGAAGCCTCGGTATGTCGTCATCATGTCTGTCATAGTCTTGGTTAAATCAACATTCGACTGTTCGATGAACCCTTGCTTGATAAAGTTGTTTGTTCCATCAAGCAATTCAACGTCATCAATAAATTGAGGGAGTGCTTCAGGATTTCCAGCCCATCGTAAAAGATTTTGTCCTTCTTTCACAAATTGCTCAGGATTTTCGGTATGGCCGATCCATAATCGATCTTCTTGTGAGCCATTGGCTAAAATAATTTGGCCATTTTCCTCTACAGTAAAATCAGCTGAACCAACTTGAATCGGTTGTAAGTTTTCGCCTAAAACAGCAAAACCATCACTAGTGGTCAAAAAGCCATTTGTATCCACAGCAAACGATCCATTTTTTGTGTAACGCACGTCGCCATCTTCTGCAGCTACTGCAAACACCATCGACCCTCTTTGTTGGGTATCTGGATTTTTTGGCAATAACTCATCCAGCAAGGCAATATCTGTTTGATTTCCAGTTTCTTTCAAAGGACCTTGAAGAAAAGAAGGAATCCCCTCTTGTGTGTACACCCCAGTAGTTAAAGTGCCAATATTATGTGGTACTATCGTACCTTTTTTACTATTTTCAACCGCTTTGATTAATTGCTCAGGAAAAGCACGGAAAACGGTCTGGTCTTCTTTAAAACCAGGGGTATTCGCATTGGATAAGTTATTTGTTAATATTTGTTGTTGTCTATTATTAGCCATCATTCCTGATGTAGCAGTGTATAATCCACGAAACATCTAGTTTCTTCCTTTCAAAACCGAATCATTATTTCTCGCGTATCATAACATTTTAAATATATAAAAAACAGTGACTTTTAAATTAAAATGGAAAATATATCTTTAAAAGTTTTAGAAAAGAAGAATATACAAAATTATTGAAACATGATACTATCACTTTGTTATTATTTTTTGAAATATAGTACTAAATAATGAGTTTAAAAATCAAATATATGATTATCATGGTGAAAATGGCAAACTTATTCGAAAGATAAAGACGCAAAACCACGGGCCTAACTACATAATGTACATGGCAGCCGGGTTATCAAAAGTGGTAGATTTTAATTGAATCCACCTTTTTTAGAGGTGGATTTTTATATGAAGATCAGCTGTTAAAAAAAGGAGTTTATCAATGAATATATTCCCTAAATCGATTGATGCAATGGAGCAAGCTTTATCAGCGTCAACGCTTAAACAACGTGTTCATTCAGCAAATATTGCTAATGTAGATACCCCAAATTACAAAAGTAAAAAAGTGGATTTCCAAGCAGCGCTAGACACAGCTATGAACAAACAAAAACTTTCAAGCTATAAAACTGACAATCGCCATTTGTCATTTAGCAACGAATCTTCTATAGGCACAACTAGAGTTCTGACAAACAACTCAACGCAATATAGTAACAATGGCAATAATGTCGACATGGATGTTGAAATGGCTGAACTGGCAAAAAATCAATTATGGTATAACGCTGTAACAGAACGGGTCAACGGAAAACTTAATAGTCTTAGCTCAGTTATTAATGGAGGGAGATAATTAAGATGAGTTTATTTAGTGGTTTTAATATCAGTGCTTCCGGACTGACAGCAAATCGGCTTCGAATGGATGTTGTATCAGCTAATATTGCAAATGCCAATACAAATCGTGCCGAACTAGTGGATGGTGAGTGGATGCCATATCGCCGGAAAACCGTAGAATTGTCGCAAAGTGGTTCGTCACCTTTTGCCAATCAATTGCAGTCAGCAATCCATAGAGGGGACACCGCTGTGACTGGTGTCAAAGTATCGGAAATAAAAGAAGATCAAACACCATTTACATTAAGGTATGATCCGGAACATCCAGATGCCGGTGAAGACGGCTATGTCCGTTCTTCTAATGTCGATCCCTTAAAGGAAATGGTGGATTTGATGTCGGCAACTCGTTCTTATGAAGCCAACGTCACCGCATTAAACGCATCAAAAAGCATGTTTATGAAAGCTTTGGAAATCGGGAAGTAATACATAGTTGGTAAAGGTGGAAGAAATCACTCCAGGCGGACGCTTTCCGGGGGGCACGGCATCAGCCGCTTCCCTCGCTGCGCTCAGTCCAGGGTCTTCAGCTCGCGCTATTCCCCCAGGAGTCGCCGCCTTCCGCTCTTTCTTCTATGAGTCACAAAATAATAAAAAAGATTTAACTTTAAACTCGTAGTATATGGAGCAAACCAGCTGCGCTTTCCTGCGGGCTTGCGCCGAACTAACTCGGGCTAATCGCCCGAGTGGATTTCGACACTTCGCTATCCCGCGAGAGTCTCCGCTGGTTTACTCCATATCTTTATGAAGTAGTGTGAAAATGGGTGTTTTTTTCAGCCAATCTTCAGCGCCGGCGCGTCCACGGGCTGGGCGAAGTAAGAAGACAGGTGCACTTTACCTGGCTTCTTGCGGGAGCCATGCCCAAAGCGGCCGAAGCGATTTATAAAATAGAAGATTATTTCGATCAACTATAGAACATTAAGGAGGCACTTATGGAAAAAATAAGCCAGATTCAAACACCTTTCATTCAAAATCAATTGTTCAATAATGTAAAACCTGAGAGTAAAGTAGAAGGATTTGGACAAGTACTTAAAGATGCTTTAAAAGAAGTGAGTGCGGCACAAAATGAATCCGATAAATTGACCAATCAATTGATAACAGGAGAAGTTCAAGATGTCCATGAAGTCATGATTGCTTCACAAAAAGCCAGCTTATCTTTGCAAATGACGATGCAAGTACGCAACAAAGTGGTTGAAGCTTATCAAGAAGTTATGAGAATGCAAGTATGATTAAGACTGGCAGGATGATGATGAAATGAAAGAGAAGTTTTCGACATATAAATTGAAATTGAGTGAATCGTGGACCAGTTTTTCTCCTGTAACGAAATGGTCTGTTATTGGCTCATTTTTTATCACCTTAATTATTCTTGGTGTCTTTGTTTTTTACAGCAATCAATCAAATTTTTCCGTCTTGTATTCCGATTTGACGCCAGCTGAAGCAGGGGAAATAAAGACAGCAATAGAAGATCAGGCCATACCAGTAGAAGTTTCTGCGGATGGCAAAACCATTAGCGTGCCAGAAGAACATTTGGCTAATTTGAAAGTGAGCCTTGCTGCAGAAGGTATTCCGAAGAATGGAAATGTCAATTACGGCACATTTAGCGAGAATATGGGACTCGGTATGACCGATCGTCATTTCGATGTGGTGGAGCGAGATGCTATGCAAAATGAGCTGGCATATTTGATAAAACAAATTGACGGTGTAACAGAAGCAAACGTTATGATTACGCTCCCAAAAGAAAATATTTGGATAACAGATGAGGAGCAGACATCTACTGCCTCTATTGTAGTAAAGGGCGATTCGACACTGCAATTGGACCAAAAACAAATTAATGGCTTGTATCACTTAATCAGCAAATCGGTTCCAAGTTTGCCGCCAGATCAAATTGTTATTATGGATCAGAATGGCCAAGTGTTTGAAGTGCAAGATGAGAACCAGTTAGATACTAATTTATCCGTTTACCAGCAACACCGTGAAATTCAAAAAGGCATTGAGCAGGATATTCAACGTGAATTGCAACAAATGCTCGGCTTACTACTTGGACAGGACAAAGTAGTCGTGTCAGTTATGACAAATATTGATTTTACAAAAGAAAAACGAGAAGAGCAATTAGTTGAACCGGTTGATGTTGAAAACAATAAAGGTTTAGATATCAGCGTTGAGCGAATTATTGAAACGTATTCAAGTGAAGGTGTAGTCATTGAAGATGCTGCGGGAACTGGTGAAACTGAAATTGCCAATTATCCAGGTGTGAACGGAACTGGTAATAGTGAGTCTGAGCGATCCGAAGAGCGGATTAACAGTGAAGTGAATCGGATTAACCGCCAAATTGAAATGAGTCCGTACGTTATTGACGATATCACGATAAACGTAGGTGTAGAACCACCAGTTCCTGAGAATCCAGCCAGCTTAACACAAGAGAATATTGCTGATATCAGCAATCTGTTGAAAAATGCAGTCAGTACGTCATTGAGTATGAATGAAGTAACTGCCACTGAGATGGAGTTGGAAGATCGAATTTCTGTTTTTGCAACAGAATTCCAAGGACGTCCGGTCATTGAAGACGAAGAACCAGAAATCACATTCCTTACGGGTATACCGAATAGTCTTCTTGTTGTTATTTGTGCAGCAATAGTGTTACTGCTAATTATTGTTATTGCAGTCATCTTACTGCGTAGAAATAAAAAAGAAAAAGTTTTAGAAGAAGAATATGACTTTGGTGGATTTGAACAAGCATTGGCCAAATCGAACCAGATAGAAACTGAAGAAGAAGAAATCGATTTGTCCGAGTTTAGTAACAGATCAAATCCTAAGCGGAAAACGATTGAAAAGCTTGCCAAAGGACGACCTGAAGATTTCACAAAATTATTGCGGTCATGGATGGCAGATGACTAGGAGAGTGTCATATGGTTAGAGGAATACATGAGTTGACCGGGGTTCAAAAAGTGGCTATTTTATTGGTTGGTTTAGGACCTGAAGTCTCAATTGAAATATTTAAGCAATTATCAGAACCGGAAATTGATCAATTGACGATGGAGATTTCCAATGTTCGTCAGTTGAGAAATAGTCAAACAGAAAGAGTAATTAATGAGTTTTATGAAATGATTTTAGCTCAAGATTATATGAATGAAGGCGGTTTGGTTTATGCCCGCAATATTCTTGAGCAGGCACTTGGCAAAGAAAAAGCAATGGATACGATTAGCCGATTATCCAACCGGCTTCAAGTAAAACCGTTTAGCTTTGCACGTAAAGCCGATCCAACACAAATTTTAAACATACTTCAACATGAGCAAGCGCAGACGATTGCATTGGTTCTATCTTATTTGGATGCCAAGCAATCGTCGAAGATCTTATCTGAGTTACCGAGTGAAAAACAAGCAGAAGTGGCAAGACGTATAGCTTTGATGGAAAGCACTTCTCCGGATGTTATCCATCAAGTAGAGCAAATTTTGGAGCGGAAGCTGACTGCCAACGGTAGCCAGGATTACACAGCGACAGGCGGAGTTGAGGCAATTGTTCGCGTGTTAAGCAATGTTGATCGCGGTACGGAAAAATCAATTTTAGGAGAACTTGAAAAAGATAATGCAGAACTCGTTGCGGAAATCAAAAAACGTATGTTTGTCTTTGAGGATATTATTTATCTTGAAAGTCGTTCTGTTCAGCGCATTATTCGTGAAGTGAGCGATGCTGATTTGACGTTTGCCTTGAAAGTCGCAAGTGAAGAAGTTAAAGACAGTATTTACCGCAACATGTCGACTCGCAGATCGGAAGCTGTCCGTGAAGAAATTGAAATTATGGGTCCAGTCAAGCTAAAAGATGTGGAAAATGCACAAACGAACATCGTTGGTTTGATACGAGATATGGAGGAAAAAGGAGAAATTTCTGTGTCGCGTGGAGAAGGAGATGAAATGATTGTCTAATATCATTCGTCTTTCCCAGTCCCATTCTAGTGAAAAGAAAATTATTCAAACGCGTAAGATCGAAGCGAAAAAAACGGCTTTGATTGTGCAAGATGCAGATCCAAAATTACAACGTCAGCAATTGCTTGAAGAAATTAGCGGACTAGAATCTCGTCGTGAGCAATTGCAAGCTCAACTAGTGAGCGACCAAGAAAATGCACACCAAGAAATTAGTGAGTGGTGGCAGGAAAAACAACAACAAGCGCAGCAACTTGCGGAACAGCTTGGTCAAGAAGCAGAGCAGAAAGGCTTTCAAGCAGGATTTGCGCAAGGTTTGCAACAAGCCGAACGAGACAGTAGTGAAAAGCGGCTGGAAATGACGCGCTTGTTAGAGCTGGCTTATATAGAAAAAGCAAACATCATTCAACAAGCAGAGCCTTTCTTATTGTCTTTGAGCATCACTATTGCTGAAAAAGTCATTCACAATGAATTAAAACAAGATACACAACAATTGCTACATATCATTCAGCGGGCGTTAAAGCAGGTAGAAGAAGCAGAAGACATCACGATGCAAGTTTCACCTGAGGATTACCCGATTATTATTCCCTTTTTAGAAGAACTAAAAACCTATATTAAAGCAGATTCAGAATTGAAACTAATACCAGTTGCGAATTTAACACCAGGTGGTTGCCGAATTCATACAGCGAGCGGTTCTTATGATGCCATGGTCGATAACCAACTAGAAGAAATCAAAAATAAATTACTCGCTTACTGTGAGGAGAAAACCAACGATGAACTTGTGGGAAGATGAATACCTGGAACTGCTAGATGAAATTGAACCGATTAAAAAACACGGAAAAGTAATTCAAGTGATTGGTTTAACCATTGAATCGCGTGGTCCGAATGCGAAAATCGGGGAGCTTTGTCTACTGTATCCAAATCGCAACGAGCCACCTATTGAAGCAGAAGTTGTCGGCTTTAAGGAAAATAAAATCATGCTCATGCCTTTACAGGATTTATCACAAGTTGGACCGGGGTGTTTGGTCGTTGCAACAGGAGGTCCACTTCAAATTAAAGTTGGACCTTCTATTTTAGGGAAAGTTTTGGATGGAACCGGGATGCCGCTGGACGAAAGTTTGTTGCCGCGTGGTTTGAAAAAGTATTCGACCAATAATGCGCCTCCTAATCCGCTAAAACGCCCAAGAATCGATAAACCACTCGAAGTTGGCGTTCGCGCCATTGATGGCTTACTGACGGTTGGACAAGGCCAACGAATTGGCGTATTTGCCGGCAGTGGTGTTGGAAAAAGTACGTTGATGGGTATGATCGCTCGAAATACGGAAGCCGATATTAATGTTATTGCTTTAGTTGGAGAGCGTGGGCGCGAAGTTCGTGATTTTATTGAACGTGATTTAGGTCCTGAAGGGCTGAAAAAATCTGTGGTAGTAGCGGCGACTTCCGATCAAACGCCCATGCAGCGTATTAAAGCGGCACTGACGGCGACCGCAATTGCCGAGTATTTCCGAGATCAAGGAAAAAACGTCATGCTGATGATGGATTCGGTTACACGCTTTGCGATGGCACAACGAGAAGTTGGCTTAGCAGTAGGTGAACCACCGACGAGTAAAGGATATACGCCAAGTGTTTTTGCATTACTGCCAAAATTACTTGAGCGATCGGGTACGTCAAGCAAAGGGACGATTACGGCTTTTTATACCGTTTTAGTAGATGGAGATGACATGAACGAACCGATTGCCGATGCGGTACGAGGAATTTTAGATGGTCATATCGTTTTGGACCGAAAAATTGCTCAAAAAGGTCAATTTCCAGCAATCAACGTAATGGCCAGCGTAAGCCGCGTCATGCATGAAGTAGTCTCGGAAGAGCACCAACTAGCAGCAAGGGATTTTAAGCGCTTATTGGCAGCTTATGAGACGTCAGAAGACCTGATCAATATTGGCGCTTATAAAAGCGGTGCCAATAAAGAAATTGACGACGCCATTCGAGCATATCCAGTGATCAAAGAATACTTGCAACAAGACATATATGAAAAAGCTAAAATCGAAGAAAGCGTAGAACGGCTATCAGCACAATTTGGAGGGATTTAAACTGACACAATTCAACTTTCGATTTCAAAAGATATTGGATTTAAAAGAAAATGAAAAGGGCTTTGCGCAGATCCAAATGGCTGAAGCCATGAAACAACATGAAGTAGGGCATCAGCGAAACCGTATCATCCAAAAGAAAATTAACGAAGCTGAGCAATTTAAAAACACGAAACAGCAAAGTGGGATCAACATTTCGGAGCTAAGAATGTTAGAAGATTATATTTACCAACTTCAAGATGAATCGCTGTCTTCTAAACGAGAATTAGAACATTTGCAAAAAAAAGTATCAACTTCTCAAGGTTTGTTACAAAAAAAAGCCCAAGAAGAAAAAACGTGGGAAAACTTAAAAGAGCAAAAGTTGACGCATTTTCAAGAAGAAAGCAAAGCAGCTGAGCAAAGTTTTTTTGACGAAATGGCCAGCACACGATTTTATCGCTTAACCAAAGCGAATAACTTGGCAGAAGGGACTTAAGCGGATGGAAGCATTGAAACCAACGTTTCACCAAACTAATAGTCTCCCTGTCAAAACTGCTGCTGTACCCGTCCAAGGTCAAGCGGTATTTGCTTCTTTACTCGAGTCATTAAATTTAGGAGCAGAATTGTCGAACGCGGAACAGCAGCCTGCAGAAACTTTACTGGAAAATTTGTCATCCTTACTGGAGTCTTTGCAGGAGTTGTCAGTTGAAGATCAGCCAGCTGAATTGCAAGAAATTCAATACGCAGTTCTTCAGCTACAAGAGCTTCAAAGCGAGATCCCACAGCCACGTTTTGCGGTGATCAATCAAACGGTTGAAAGTGCGGAGAACGTAACAGATGTGAACAACAAACTGATTGAGTTGCTCGAAAAAATTCAACAGAAGTTGCAGATTTTAACAGAAGCCATGACGAAAGAAGTTCAAAAATCTTCAGGGCTTGCTGAGATAGAAGAAAGCAAAAAAACGGTAAGCTTTAACGAAATAACGCAAATTTCTAAGCAGCTCGATGAATTGATCGGCATGCTTGAGAGAAAGTCACAAACAAAAATAGGGATTGAAGAAAGCAAAACATTGCCGGAGATTCCAAAGTTTATCAGCGAAATGTTAAAACCCGTAAAAGAAATACCGAAAGTACCCGTTGATATACAAGAAACTCCGAAAATAACGGAAAAAGTAGAGTTACAACCTATTCCGAAAATCCACAACGGAGAAGAACTTCAATCCCCTAAAATACTGACTGAAGTAAAAACTTCTCAAGAGGCGGCTTCTCAAACTGTAGCTTCCATAGCAACGGATGCAAGCAAAGTTACAGGGAATACTGCTAGAACAGAAGCAAGTCCACAATCTACGCCATTTGTTCGCTTAGAAAACCTATTGGAAGATTTGGGAGGAATGCTGAAAAGCTCGATGCGTTTAGTAGAAAGCCAAGAAGGTATGAAAATGCGCGTCAATATTTTCCCTGAACATTTAGGGCATTTAGAAATTCTCCTAACGTCTACGAATGGTAAATTGGCTGCTCAAATTATGGCGAGCACTCCGATGGCAAAAGAAGCAATAGAACTTCAATTAAATCAACTAAGGGTGTCATTAGTTCAGCAAGGTGTAGAAGTAGAGAAAATCGAAGTGCTTCAACAAAGTTCGCAGCAAGCTTTTAATCAGCAGCAATCACAGTCGGGACAACGTTTTACACAGCCTCAACAAAGAAACGGAAAAACACATGACAATAATGGTTATGTGCAGCTTGAAGACGATAAGGGAGCGGAACGCCAGCCTCTTGTAGGTGAAATGATGAAAGTGGACTATACCGTATAAAAGAGAGGGTGTTTGGATGAACATCACGACAGCGATAACTGGAACCGCTGCTGCGCAAACTTCAGCTACTAAGAGGGAACCGACAAATGCACTTGGACAAGACGCTTTTTTGAAAATCTTGGTGACACAAATGAAGCACCAAGATCCAATGGAGCCATTAAAAGATACAGAATTTATCGGCCAGATGGCACAGTTTACAAGCCTCGAACAATTGACCAATTTAAATAAGACCATGAGTCAATTTGTGACCAATCAATCTGCTTCTTCTTTAGCAGATTATGCGCATTTAATCGGAACATCGGTTAAATGGCAGTCAGAAACCGGGTCAGGTGAAGGAATCGTTAAAGCCTTGTCTAGCAAGAATGGGGAATTGCTAGCTGAGCTTGAAGGCTCTGATGGCAAAGTGCCAATAAACTCGATAATCCATATTGAAAAAAACGCGAGCTTGTCAAATGAACAAGAAACTGTGTGATCCATTTTTGGATAAAACACCGTTCTTGAAAGGGGAAATTTAAATGTTACGTTCAATGTACTCAGGTGTATCAGGTATGAAAGGCTTTCAAACAAAATTAGATGTAATCGGAAACAATATTTCAAACGTGAATACAGTAGGATATAAAAAAAGCACAATTAACTTTCAAGATCTTTTAAGCCAAAATATGTCTGATAGTGGTGCAAACCCAATGCAGGTTGGTTTAGGTTCATCAATGGCAACAATAGGTGTAAATCACAATGCGGGTTCATTAATGACTACTGGAGTTGGAACAGACCTTGCGGTTATGGGAGACGGATTTTTCGTTGTTAAAGATCCGGAAGCAGCCCCTGGGGAAGGACAATATTTAACGCGTGCAGGTAACTTTACTGTGACTGCTGATGGGGACCTTGTAACAGCACAAGGCTATGAAGTTTTAGATAGTACAGGGAATAAAATTAATGTCGCAGGTTTTGACTCGTTCTCCATTAATCGCTTAGGTGAAGTAGTTCGTAAACAAGCTGATGGAACAGAAGACAATAGTATAAAAATGGGGGTTTCAGCACCTGAGAATCCTTCAGGTCTTCGTAAAATGGGTGGTTCATTATACCAAATGACAAATATAGCTAGTGCGAACGGGATAAATATTCAAACCGCAACTGATGCGAATTCAGAAGTAGGTTCTGGCGTACTTGAAATGTCAAACGTTGACTTAACGGAAGAGTTTACGGAAATGATTATTGCGCAGCGTGGATTCCAAGCAAATTCACGTACTGTGACTACTTCTGATGAAATCTTACAAGAAGTTATGAATCTGAAACGCTAATAGAGGGGGTTTAGGCTGAGTAGAGCCGTGGCTTTGACCAGCAACTAATATGATTCAACTTACCAGATTAAACCGCTCGTCTATTGTATTGAATGCCATCTATATTGAACGAATAGAATCAACACCAGATACATTGGTGACATTAACAACAGGCAAGAAAGTCCATGTACTAGAAACCATAGAGGAAGTTACGGACAAAGTGACCGATTATTACCGGAAACTGAACATTTTACCTCGTTTGCATGAGCCGAACTTGGACGAATGAGGAGGCAATCAAAGTGACAGACGTTTTATCAGATGAAAATATCAAAACCATTCTTTCGTCAATTGGGAAACAAAGGCCGAAAGCTATCGACAAAAAAAGAAATGTTCAAGAGTATGATTTCAAGAAAGCATTACGTTTCTCACAAGATCATATCCGTACCTTATCCCGGATTCATGAGAACTTTTCCCGCTTATTGGCTTCATACTTCTCGGCGCAACTTCGAACTTATGTTCAAGTGAATGTTGAAGCAGTAGAGGAAGTTTCTTATCAGGAGTTTATCCGCAATATCGAGAAAAAATCGATGTTGGGAGTCTTCGAAGCTTCACCGCTTCAAGGAAGTATGGTTATGGATTTTTCGCCGGACGTGGTGCACGTCATGTTCGATCGTCTTCTAGGAGGACAAGGAAACATTTTAGAGAAATCCAGTGAATTGACCGAAATTGAAATCAGTGTCATCAAACGGGTTTTTGCAAAATCACTCGACTGCTTTCAGGAAGCTTGGTTATCGGTGATAAAGCTAACTCCTGAGCTCAAAGAAATTGAAGTGAATCCGCAATTCCTGACCACTTCTTCTCCAAATGAAACAGTCATATTAGTAAAGCTACAAACAAAAATCGGCAATGTAGAAGGCATCATCAATATCTGTCTGCCTCATGTCGTACTAGAACAAATTTTACCGAAGCTGTCAGCGAAACATTGGCTGGCCAATCAAAAAAAAGCTATTGAAATCCATGAAATGGAAGCTCTCGAGGAAAAGCTCCAGAGCACTAAAATGGAAATCAAAGCTGTACTGGGACAAACGACAATTGAACTTGGAGATTTTCTGAACTTGAAAAATGGAGATGTGATTCGTTTAAATGAATCATACGATTCACCTGTCACGCTTCAAGTAGACAATAAATTAAAATTTTATGCGCAACCAGGCGTTTCAAAAGGTCGAATGGCTGTACAAGTGACCGAAGTATCAACTCAAGGAGTTGTTTTCGATGACGATTAATCAGCACTCACCAGAAGAACTTGCAAGTTTACTGAATTACGAGAAGACAGGAGGTAAGATGATGCCAGAAAACTCATTATCAAAAACAGAGTCAGAAGCAGTCATCGAATTGTTGAACACATCACTGGGCGGTTCCGCTGTCGTGTTGTCATCACTGCTTTCCGAACAGGTCTTCGTGACTTCACCAACTTTGACTATAAAGGATAAAGACGAAATGTTCGCTTCTGTGACTGCACCGTTCTATGGGGTACTTGGAGAATACGCTGGAGCTGCTAAAGGTATGCAAATCCTTGCCGTTTCAAAAAGAGAACTCGATGTGGCATTGGCAACCGGCCAGGACCTTACCGAGGAAGATGCCAAATTTAAAGCAGTTCAAGAGCTGGTTGAAAAGATGTTTGTTGCCGTAACAGAGTCGATGTCCACATTAATGGAAAAAGAAATTACTCATTCTTTAACGGGCATAGACATTGTCAACCAAGGTGAAGATTTTGCTGTAGATAATTACACTAAAGAGCAATGGTTTACGGAATCAGAATTTCAGATAAATGTCAGCAGCAGACAAAACATTCGCTTCTATCTGTATCTGCCGCTACCATTTGTTAAAAGTTTAGTTTCTATACTGAATGAACCGTTTGATGAAGAAGAAATAAAGGAGATCGGTGAAATGCCAAAGCCATCAGATAACAAGCACAATGAGCAGGCTCAAAGTCCACTGACTCAAGAAAGTCAGGCGATTCAAAGTGTTCAATTTTCAAGCTTTGATAACACAGAATTAGAGACATCTGAGCCGAATAACCTGAATATGCTATTGGACATCCCTCTTCAAGTAACCGTGGAACTAGGACGTACTAAACGGATGGTTAAAGACATATTAGAAATTTCTCAAGGATCTATTATCGAATTGGATAAATTAGCTGGAGAACCGGTTGATATTCTAATTAACAATAAGTTGATCGCAGTGGGAGAAGTTGTTGTCATTGATGAGAACTTCGGCGTTCGTGTAACAGATGTACTGAGTACGGCTGAGCGCATTTCAAAATTGCGTTAATGCCTGATAGAAGGAGTTTGCCAAGAGTGAACAAAACAATATATTTATATCTCATGCTGCTCATGGCGGCTCTGTTTTTTGCTGCAATGTCGGTGCCTTTGACTGTTCAAGCGAGTCCAAACGTTGTGGAATGGATGAACAATGAAGAGCCAACAGAAGAAGTACCGGTAGAAAGCATAGAAAATCCACCGGTAGAGGAAAAAAGTCTAGCGGGTATCATCATCCAATTAGCTTTTTATACGCTACTAATCGTGGTGATGATTTACGGACTTATTAAATTTTTGGCAGCACGTCAAAAAAATCTTCAACCCAATCAGGCTGTTAAGTTAATGGGAGGTACGCCATTAGGTAACAATAAATCGCTGCAAGTAGTGAAAGTCGGTGGTCAAGTGTATTTAATCGGCGTGGGTGATGAAGTAACGTTGATCAAGGAATTTTCGGATGCAGCAGAAATTAGCGCCATCGAAAAGGACTTTGAACAACAGCAGCCGGCCATCTCTCAAAACTTATTTAACTTTACGAAGAAAAAAATTGGGGACTTTTCGAAACAACCGCAAAAAAATGGTTTCGATCAGTTATTCAAACAAAGCTTGAATAAGCAAAAAGCTAAGCAACAAGATCTTGAAAAAGAGTTTCAGCAAGACTCACACGATAAGGAAGGGCGTCCATTATGATTCCGGAAATTTTATCTTCCATCAATATTCCGGGCATTGATTTTGGCGCAGAGTCACCTGAAGATGTCTCAACAACACTTCAGTTATTTTTCTTATTAACGATTCTTTCACTAGCTCCAGGCATCCTGATCATGATGACCAGTTTTACACGAATCATCATCGTTTTATCGTTTGTCCGAACTGGACTTGGTACTCAATCGATGCCGCCAAACCAAGTGTTGGTTGGTCTCGCGTTATTTTTAACGTTTTTCATCATGTCACCGATTGTCACAGAGATGAACGAGACGGCGTTGCAGCCTTATTTGGACGGTGAAATGGAACAACAAGAAGCATTAGATACAGCGATTGTGCCGTTAAAAGAATTTATGGCGAAAAATACGCGTGAAAAAGACTTAGCGTTATTTTTTAAATACGCAGAGCTTGAAAAACCTAACAGTATTGAAGAAATCCCACTAACTTCACTCATTCCAGCATTTGCGATTAGTGAGATGAAGACAGCTTTCCAAATCGGCTTTGTTATTTTCATTCCTTTTTTGATCATCGATATGGTTGTGGCCAGTACGTTAATGGCGATGGGGATGATGATGTTACCGCCAGTCATGATTTCGTTGCCATTTAAAATCTTACTATTTGTTCTTGTAGATGGCTGGTATTTAATAATCGAATCGCTGCTGGTCAGCTTTTGACGAAAGGAAGAAAACGATGACTCCAGATATGGTGATTAAACTAGCCGAACAATCGATTTTTACTGTTATTCTTATATCTGCTCCGATGCTGCTCATTGCCCTGGCTGTCGGCTTATTGGTTAGTGTGTTTCAAGCGATGACACAAATCCAGGAACAAACACTGGCGTTTATCCCGAAAATATTGGCAGTGTTCATCGCACTCGTCGTTTTTGGACCTTGGATGCTGACATTGTTGTTAGATTACACACGAGATTTGTTTGAGCAATTGCCGAGAATTATCGGGTAAGCGGACATGGAGAATATTTTTGACATACTGCCATATTTCTTACTTATGCTCATTCGCTTGACCGGTTTTTTTCTACTCGCTCCGATTTTCTCAATGCGGGGCGTGCCCAATCAATTTAAAGTAGGCATCGCAGCGTTTCTAGCTTTTGTCGCAGTTTCTACATTGCCCATGGGAGAACCCATTCTTTTAGACTCAACGTATCTATTATTAATCATTAAAGAACTGGCCATTGGTTTAGCACTCGGCTTCACAGCAGCTTTAATCTTATATACGGTTCAAATCGCTGGGGCTTTTATCGATTTTCAAATGGGCTTTTCCATGGCCAATGTATTGGACCCTCAAACGGGTGCACAAGTACCGATTATCGGCCATTTCAAGTACATGATGGCGCTATTATTTTTACTCACCGTAAACGGTCACCATTTAATGCTTGATGGTGTGATGCAAAGCTTGCGGATCTTCCCAGTAGAGCGATTAGCTGTGTCAGTAAAAGCTGAAGATATTGCACAGTTTATGACCAGCTTGTTTGCGGAAATGTTTATGATTGCGCTGCAAATTGCGTTGCCAATTGTAGGCGCGTTGTTTTTAGTGGATATTGCACTTGGGATTTTAGCGAAAACGGTGCCACAGCTAAACATATTTGCTGTTGGGTTGCCGCTCAAAATCTTTGTCGGTTTTATCATGCTTTTCCTGACGATGCCTGTGTTTTTCTATATCTTGCAGATTCTCTTTGAGAAACTCTTGGTGAGCATGGCTCAACTGATCAGTATATTAGGAGGAACGTAAGTGGTGAAACGATATCCTTTGGATCTGCAATTTTTTGCCGGTGAAAAAACTGAAAAAGCAACACCGCAAAAACGCCAGGAATCCAAGCGAAAGGGACAAGTCGCTAAAAGTCCTGAAGTCGCTGCCGCGATGATTATTATCGGTGGGATCATACTTCTGAACTCACTCGGTGGTTGGATGTTGGAACGAATTTTAGCCATTTACCGTATTCACTTTACACAATATATTTCCTGGGAAATAACTCCGGCAACCATTCGTACTTTGTTTGAACAAATGGCCATGAACGCTTTTTGGTTAATGGTGCCGATTATGCTAGTTGGTATGGTTTTTGGTTATTTAGGAAATTTCATTCAAGTAGGTGTGATTTTCACGTCAGACCCCATCATGGCAAAATTTGAACGATTAGATCCGATTAAAGGTGCGAAACGAATTTTCTCGGTTCGGGCGTTAGTGGAACTTGGGAAATCGTTATTAAAAATTGCCATCATCGGAGGCGCGGCATTTGGTGTGCTTTGGGTTGGGAAAGATGAATTGTTTACGTTGTCTCAAAAAAGCATTGGTTACTCGTTTTCTTTTATCGGCTCGTTAGTTTTTCAAATGGGTTTGATTGCCGGACTGATTTTACTTAGTTTGTCGATTCTCGATTATATTTACCAAAAATACGAATTTGAAAAAGGCATTAAAATGTCGAAGCAAGACATTAAAGATGAATACAAAAAAGCGGAAGGCGATCCGCTAATTAAATCTAAAATAAAAGACAAGCAACGCCAAATGAGCATGAACCGAATGATACAGGATTTGCCAAGTGCGGATGTGTTGATCACCAATCCAACGCATTATGCCATCGCTATCAAGTATGATGCTGAAACGATGGAAGCTCCGGTTATCATCGCGATGGGGAAAGATCATCTCGCGTTAAAAATTAAAGAAAAAGCAAAAGAATTTGGAATTGTGACGATGGAAAATAAGCCTCTTGCACGAGCGCTGTATGCCCAAGTTGAAGTTGGGGATGCTGTACCGGAAGAATTGTTTCTCGCCGTAGCTGAGGTTTTAGCATATATTTACCGCTTAAAAGGAAAGATTCGATAATTAGGAAGAGGAGGGGACCCGCGTGAAATTTAGAGATTATGCCATCATGGTAGCCGTAATCATGATTGTGGTGATGATGGTCATCCCTCTTCCGCCGCTGTTATTAGATGTTTTAATCATGATCAACATCAGCCTCGCCTTAACTATTTTGTTAGTGGCGATGAATACAAAAGAGCCACTGCAATTTTCTATTTTTCCTACCTTACTTTTATTAACAACGCTATTTCGTTTAGGATTAAACGTCTCCACAACGCGTTCAATTTTAACCAATCAAACCGGTGGACAAGTCATCGAGACGTTCGGTTCGTTTGTGGTTGGTGGCAGTGCCATTATCGGGATTTTAGTGTTCTTGATCTTGGTTATTATTCAGTTTTTAGTTATCACAAAAGGATCAGAGCGAGTGGCAGAAGTTGCTGCACGTTTTACACTCGATTCGATGCCAGGTAAACAAATGAGTATTGACGCTGACCTTGGTGCAGGTATGATTTCGGACCAAGAAGCTAAACACCGTCGTGAAAAAGTAGGTTCGGAAGCGGATTTTTACGGCGCTATGGATGGTGCTAGTAAATTCGTTAAGGGAGATGCCATTGCTGGGATTATCATTACCATCATCAATATTATTGGTGGATTACTAATTGGTGTCATAGTTCATGGTCTGCCATTCGGACAAGCTGCTCAGTTATTTACTCTCTTATCAATCGGAGATGGCTTAGTTTCACAAATTCCAGCGCTATTGATTTCGACAGCGATGGGTATTGTTGTGACGCGTGCGGTATCAGACGGCAATTTAGGGTCGGATATTACAAGACAACTTTTCGCATATCCAAAAATGCTCTATATTGTTGCTGGAACTTTAGTGATGTTCGCAGTCTTTACGCCGATTAGCCCGATGTTAGTTGTGCCGATTGCAGGAGTTATCTCTTATGGCGCATTCCAAATGCAACGAACGTTGAAGTCTGAAGAAAAACAAGAACTTGACGTAAGTAAAGACGATAAGGAAGTCGAAGGGATGAAGAGTCCTGAAAGCGTCATCGACTTATTGCATGTGGATGCCATTGAATTTGAATTTGGGTATGGCCTCATTCCGATTGCCGATAAAAATCAAGGCGGCGATCTACTCGACCGCGTCATCATGATTCGCCGACAATGCGCAATGGAGCTTGGCATTGTCGTTCCAGTTATTCGCATTCGTGACAATATTCAACTGCAACCAAATGAATACATTATTAAAATTAAAGGTAACCGCGTAGCATCAGGTGAAATTATGCTCGATCATTATTTGGCTATGAGTCCAGGTATTGACGACGAATCTGTAGAAGGCATCGAAACCATTGAACCGGCCTTTGGCATGCCAGCGTTATGGGTTGATGAAGATATGAAAGAAGAAGCGGAAATGGCGGGCTACGCCATTGTAGATCCACCTTCTGTTGTGTCCACTCATTTAACCGAAGTGATCAAACGTCATGCACATGAATTGATCGGGAGACAAGAAGTGAAATCACTTATTGAAAACATGCGCGAAACGGCACCAGCGGTAGTAGAAGAATTAGTGCCCAACTTGATGACCATTGGTGAAGTGCAAAAAGTGCTGATGAAGTTATTAAAAGAGAAAGTATCGATTCGCAATTTATTAGCTATTTTAGAAACGTTGGCAGACTATTCTTCGCAAACGAAAGATGCTGACTTGTTGACGGAATATGTCCGTCAGTCCTTATCGCGACAAATTACGTTGCAATATGCTACACCAAAAGAGCCATTGCAGGTGATTACAGCAGGAGCAAGTCTTGAGAAGAAATTTGCGGATTCGGTTCATCGCACGGAACAAGGTAATTACTTGTCCATCGATCCAGAAGCTTCTCAGACGATTTTCCAAAAGATCACGGAACAAGCATCACAGCTTCAACAAACAGGTGTACAGCCTATCTTGTTGACGTCTCCTGCCATCCGTATTTACATGAGACAGTTTGTCGAGCGTTTTGCACCAGATTTACCAGTACTATCGTATAACGAGCTAGAGCCGGAGGTTGAAATTCAAAGTGTTGGAGTGGTGAACATCTCATGAGGCTAAAAACATACATCGTCAGTACGATGGCCGATGCAATTCCAATGATCAAAAAGGATTTAGGCCCAGATGCCTTGATCTTGAACACAAAAAAAATTAAAACTGGGGGTTTTTTAGGTTTTTTCCGGCAAGAAAAACTAGAAGTTACAGCGGCAATCGACCCAGTTACCTCAACGGAAAGTAAAAAAATAGAACCAACAAAGCTAGCGTTAAAAAAGATAGAACCTTCCAGAAGTCATGACCACTCAAAAGATTCTCCAGCTGAACTCATTAATGAGCTAAAGAACATCAAACAGTTTATGGTGCAGCAGATGAAAGAAGAAAACCTGCCGGAATCACTTCGGTTGTTGAAAGCTCAATTGACTGCACAAGAAGTAGCACCCGAAATTTCGGCTGACTTGCTGGCGAAATTAATGTCAAAAGTAGGTGGGGATACGACCCGAACTTTAGACAGTGTGCGGCTGTTAGCCCGTGAAGAACTAGTAGCGATAATTGAAGCTCACCAATCACAATCCGCTTTGCAAGACCCAGAGGTTATCTGTTTTATCGGTCCGACGGGAGTGGGGAAAACAACTACTATCGCTAAAATTGCGGCTGATTATATGCTGACAAAAGATAAAAAAGTAGGATTGATTACGGCGGATACATACAGAATAGCTGCAGTTGAGCAATTGAAAACCTATGGCGGTATTTTAAACATCCCGGTTAAAGTAGTAGAATCCTCAACAGATCTGACAAGGGCAATTGAGGAATTTCAGGACTGCGACATTATTTTAATGGATACGGCTGGACGAAATTATCAACAGGCGAAGTATATTGAAGAGCTTAAACGCTTATTGCCGACTGACAGCAAAGTACAAATTCATCTAGTGTTGAGTTTGACTTCCAAGTACGAAGATATGAGAAAAATTATTAATAATTTCGGATCGATTTCCATGGATGAACTACTTTTGACCAAAAAAGACGAAACGGGTTCTGCTGGTGCTATCGTGAACTTGGTTTGTCAATACGACATTCCCATCCGTCATATTGCTAACGGTCAAAACGTTCCAAACGATATAGTGGCGTTCACGCCAGAATTGGCGGCTGATTTCATTATGGGGGAAGAAAATCATGCTTGATCAGGCAAAACAGTTAAGGGAAAAGATGATAGCAAAAAAGACTGATGGGGCTGACCGGAAATCTATTAAAAAGACTCGTGTATTGGCGATAACCAGCGGAAAAGGAGGAGTTGGAAAATCCAACTTCGCTTTGAATTTTGGTTTAGGTCTAGTGGAAAATGACAAAAAAGTACTGATTTTCGATGTTGATTTGGGATTTGCTAATATTGATGTATTATTAGGTCGCATCCCTAAAGAAACCATTGCCTCAATGATTGAAAAAGATTTGGCCGTCCGAGATATCATTGAAAAAGGACCAAAGGGACTCCTGTTCATATCAGGTGGTAATGGTTTTAATGAGTTATTTCAAATGGACGATCACAAATTACACAAATTTTTTCAGGAACTGGCCACGCTACAAGGTGAAGTAGATTATATTATCTTAGATACAGGTGCGGGACTGTCTTATGAAAATCTTCGTTTTATCTTGGCTGCAGATGATGTTATTTTAGTGACGACTCCCGAACCAACATCTATTACAGATGCTTATTCGGTCGTTAAGATGGTCCATGGCAAAGACCCAAATGTTCATATGAAACTGGTAGTCAATCAATGTACCAATAGCAAAGAGGGACAGCGAACGGCTGATAACTTTAAGCAGGTAGCTGAGCAATTTTTAGACAAAGAAATTGGTGCGTTAGGTTCTATTCCCAATGATTCGCATGTACCAGAAGCTGTTAAAAAGCAAGAGCCATTAATGCTAGCTTATCCAAATAGTGAGTCGGCATTAGCGATTCGTCAAATAGCCAGTGAATTTCTACAGCTTAGGGTCCCTTATAAATTAGGACTTAAAGGGTTTATCATGAAAATCTTTTTTAAATAAGAGTGGCTTTGCCACTTGGAAACGGTGGTGAAAATCATGCTGAATCATAAATTATCAAAAGAAGAGCTTACTTATTGGAGCGACTGGCAACAACATCGAGATCCAGAGGCTGGCGAGTACTTGGTTGAACAGTACCTTCCTTTGGTCGATTACGTGATTCAACGGTTCATGATCAGTTTGCCCAAAACTGTGGAAAAAGATGATGTCCGCAGTTATGCTTACGAAGGCTTGCTGGACGCTTTAAGTAAGTTTGATATTGAAAGGGATTTGAAATTTGAAACCTATGCTTCTTGGCGTATCAAAGGAGCTATTATCGATGGGTTACGACACAGTGACTGGCTGCCGCGGTCAGTCAGAGATAAAGTCAAGAAAATTGAAAAAGCCTATCTTTTGTTAGAACAGCAAAATAGTGTAGCAGTCTCTGATGAAGAGGTCAGTTCGTATTTAGGCATTACGAAAGCGGAGTTGAATAAGACTGTGTCTGAAGCTGCCTTAGCAACGATGATTTCAATGGATGACGAACACTTTGAAGAGCGAGGAACGGTAGCAGTTTATAACGCTGATTCACCTGAACGGCAACTGTCGGAGCGGATGACAAAAGAATCTTTGGTTCGTGCTATTGAGAAGCTGCCCGAAAAAGAAAAAATCACCGTTTCTTTATGTTATTTTGAAGAGATGAAATTAACCGAAATTGCAGAAATTCTAAGTGTTAGTGTATCGAGAGTTTCGCAACTCCATTCAAAAGCCATGCTGCGACTTCATGCATCAATTTTGTCTGTACACGATCATTATTGATGGGGTAAAAACAACCAAAAGTCTAGGGGGATGATTATGGTATGGCTATTGACGGCAATTAGTATTGCTCTGTTGCTAATGAATGTTCTGCTGATCCTAACAGTTATAAAACAGCGCTTAGATAAAGACCCAGAGAGAGTACACGAAAAGATGGCTGAATTTGTGGCTCAACTTGAACAAGAAAACAATGAACTTTACAATAAATTAACCATATATGTTAAAGATCGTGAGACTCAGTTGTTAGAGAGAGTTGAACGTTTGGAACGAAATAAGGTGCCAGTATTTGAGGAAATGGACACTCCAGAAAAGTCTAATATGGATCCGGAAAAAATAATTCAGCTTTCCAGACAAGGATTTTCTTCTAAGCAAATTGCTAAAGTGCTTCAAGCTGATTATGGTGAAGTAGAGCTCGTCGTTAATATGAATAAGAAACTGCATGGCAATTCTAAAGTAAACGGGGTGCTATGATGCGCATTGATAGTCAGAACGCACTCCAGAACGACCGACTTTCAAAACAAGTCAGTGGAAATAAAACAAATGAGATTTTTTCAAATGCCATGAAAAAATCTCAATCAAAGTTGCAAAATGATTCGTTCAACCAACTTATGAGTCGTGTTGACATACAAGGACAGAAGTTAACCAATCAAAGAACCCTTGAAAATGTTATAAATTATAAACAGGCGATTAAACAATTTGTATCAGAAACCGTACGTTACGGCTTGCATTTATCAGACGAACAAAGCCAAGTTTCAGGCGGCGGTATGAAGTCCCAACAGATTATTAAAGTAATCGATAAAAAACTTATTGAAATCCAAGACCAAGTATTGAATAATGAAGAAGAAGGAATTGGTACTTTAGGTCTAGTTGGAGAAATCAGAGGTCTGCTTATAAATTTGTATATGTGACCAAGGATGGAGAGAGCGGAATGTCGGAAAATCGTCGCGAATTTTTTCGAGTTACTTTCAATCAGGCTTTGAATGGTAAGATTTCAGTTTACGGAGACAAATTTTTGCCAGTCGAAATTTATGATGTTAGTGCCGGTGGTTTAGTATTTTCTTCTACGCTTAACATTCCTTTGGGAGAAAGCGTGCGTTGCAGCTTTGAGATATTAGATAGTCCTTTCTTGCTAGAAGGATCTGTTGTTCGAAAAGCGACTGGTGTGGATGTAGTGGAGTGCGGTGTGGAATTTGCTGTAAACCAAGGAGCGTCTTCAGAGTTATTCAAGCAACTAAATTACTATCAAATTCGCCAACGCAAAAGTTTTATAGATGATTAACTTCACCATACGAAAAAGAACAGGCCTAGTGCCTGTTCTTTTTTTGTTGTCGAGAAAGTCCACAATTTGTGAAGTCATAAAACCGCGATGGTCGCTTCGGGGATGGATCTAGCGAGAAGCCAGGAAGACCACCTGTCTTCTCGCTTCGCCTAGCCCGTGGACGCGCCATCGCTTGCGACTTTCATCATTAGGTAGATTAAAGAATATTGAGATCCATGTTTAGATAAACAACGGGATATCAAAGTATTTTATCTACAAATTCTAAGAACAGGCCCAGTGCCTGTTTTTTTATCGAAATTAGCTAGATAGAGGTTTGGATTACGAGAAGGAATTTCCAAAGAAAAAATAGAAGTAATAGCCAAGCGAATAAGAAAAAGAAGGTGGAGATGATAGAAGCACCGGCAGAAATTCTTACTGTATGGCGGCAATTTGATAGCTTTCCTATGGAGACGTTGACAAAGGCTTGGTACTATCAACACTCAGGTGTAACTAAACAACGTAGCGTGGAACAAATGGTGGCGCATCATAGCCAATATGGAATTACAGGCAATTGTTTTGATTTGGCGATTTGGTTGCTGTCAGCTTTTGATGAAGCGGGGATAAAAGCATATCCGGTAGGCAGCAATTTGAAAACAAAACAAGCTCATGCGGCTATACTAGCTGAAGATCAATATGGTCGGAGATTTTTATGTGATCTGGGGGACCAATGGATTCAACCCATTATGATCGACTTTACTAGTGAAGCTTTTGATGGCAATAAACAGTCTGGTTTTTTTCCAGGAGCGGAAGTGCAAGTCCGACCGTCTGAAAAAGGGTTTGAGATTGTGTATTTTCGACCAAATGGCAAAAGATCTAGTCAAGTTTATATGACTCAACCCATTGAACGTGAATATTTGTTGGAGGCGGCCGAGTATTCTCAACATCATATCCACCCGGAGCCGCTGGTTGAAGTTCGATTACAGGACAAAGGTGAAACCGTCCATTGGGAATTTGACAATTGGCAAAGCTTTTTAAGTACGAATGCAGGGCTGTATCCTGATTCACCTGTTGAGACGTTAGAAGATTGGATAGAAAGAATTCATGAAAAAACACATTATGATAAAGAATTCTTACTTGAGGCTTTAAGTTATTATAAACAACTGAAAAGTAATGAATAATAGTATCGATAAGCTGCAGAAAGAAAAGGGCAGGTGAATCATGTATGGAATCTAAAACACAATTGCAGTTTGAACTGACAGAGTTTGCAGACGATCGAGGAGAAGAACGAATACCGGCTATTGGCAACTATGATTATTGGCTCTTGCTGATGGAATATTTTATAGCCAAATCCGATAGTTTTGAAATTCATTGTTGGAATGAAGAAGTGGTCGCCATTGAAGAGTTTACGTCTAGTGTTCCAGGACTGTTCGAAATCACTGAAAAAGAAGGCATGACTATTTTTACTGGTTTACTAACAGTTGAAATCGCCGAATTTTTGATCACACGCCCTATAAATCGAGAAAAGAGGCTGGCATGGTTTTCCGTGTTTTTAAGTAATGGAGAGCAACATGTTTTCTCTTCAGAGCATTGGGGAACTGAATTTTTTGTGCCGGATGTAACGGAAGAAGATTTGTTGTTTATCCAACATGTTGCACCAGATGATTCATTATTTAATGAATATGAATAGAATTTAAGCCTCCGAAAATTAACTAGCGGGGGTTTTTTATTTTCTGCAAAATATTCTTAAAAATCTGAAATCTCATTGACTTTATCTTCTTTAAAGTTAATAATAGGTAATGTAGTAATTTCTAAAATATGGAAATAAACGGTTCTATTGTAATGGAAAGCTAAGCAAGCGAAAAACAGTTGGGAAAATTTGAAGGTGGAGGAATAGAAATGAAAAAAACTACGATAAGTACTCTTATACTTTTATTTATTTTTGGTCTGCTAGCGGCTTGTGGATCTGAAGACGCAGCAAAGACAGCTACTGCGAAGGAAACAGAAGGTAATACAGGTGGAGTACTCGAACGTATGGAAGAATCGAAAGAATTGAATGTTGCATTTGAAGGAACTTATCCACCTTTTAACTTCATCGATGATAATGATGAATTTCAAGGGTTCGATGTCGATATCTCTAACGAAATTGCAGAACGTCTAGGTGTGGAAGCTAATTTTATCGCAACCAAATGGGATGGGTTGATCGGAGGACTAAAGGCAGATAAATTCGATATCATCATCAGCCAAATGACGGTGACAGAAGAGCGGAAAAAAAGTGTCGACTTTACAGACCCATATGTTATTTCCGGATCGGTGCTAATCACACGTGAAGATACAGATGATATTACAAAACTTGAAGATATCAAAGGTAAAAAAGTAGGTGTTGGTGGTGGAACGACTTTTGAAGAAGTAGCGAATAGCGTGGACGGAGCAGAAGTGAAGTTGTACAAAGCTGTCGGTGATTATATTCAGGATTTAACGAATAAACGCCTTGATGTCATTATCAATGATCAATTGTTGATCAGTTACAACATTAAGGAAAAAAATCTTCCAATAAAAATTTCAAGCGATATTTTAAATAAAGATGAAATCGGTATGGCTGTTAATAAAGGCAATGAAGACTTTATTGAAAAAGTTAATATTGCTTTGAGTGAAATGAAAGAAGATGGAACATACGATGAAATTTATAAAAAATGGTTTGGGACAGAACCGTTAAAAAACTAGGTCTTTATCGTAGTGGAAGTGACTTATCTAATTATGATTTTTGGATAAATGCTAAGTGTAAGGGGTGAGGAAATGCACATCTTCGTTTTAGGAACAGGCATGATTGGTACTACGGTAGTAACAGAGTTAGCTAAATATGCTGGTGCAGAAAAGGTTACAGCTGTCGATATCAATCAATCCAGCATTGATAAATGCTTAGCTATCGCTAAAAGTTCACGAGTGTTTGGTAAAGTGGCGGAACTAGCGACAGAAAAAGATATTGCCGAAGTGCTGAAAGGCGCTGACATTGCGATAGCATGCCTTCCCCATTCATTGAGTGTTGCAGCTATCAAAGCAGCAATTGCATCAAATTGTCATTTGATTGATTTAGTGGGATCCCGATTTCCTGAAAAAATGGCAATGCATCAACAAGCACAACAAGCAGGGGTGTTGATTGTCCCAGGCTGTGGTGTAGCACCAGGCATTACTAACTTTCTGGCAGCACAAGGAATCGAACTGCTAGACGAAGCACAAGAAGCTGTATTGGCCTGTGGGGGGGTTCCGAAATATCCGGATCCCCCTTTAGGGTATCAAGTCGTTTATCGTCTTGAAAGTATGCTGGATCTTTATACGAAACCGGCAACCATTATTCAAGCGGGCAAAATTGTTGAATTAGCACCACTGTCTGGATTAGAAGAAATGAGTTTTCCAGAACCAGTAGGTCTGTGTGAAACGGTTATTACCGACGCTCATAGCACTGCATTTATGCTTCAAGGAAAAGTGACAAATTTGGTGGAGCGAACGGTCCGGTATCCAGGGCATTGGAACAAAATGCGTGTTTTGAGTGAGTTGGGTTTTCTTGACGATGCTCAAATTTCTATTCAAGACATAGCTATCAGTCCGAAGTCATTCGCGGAGAAAATTTTGGCACCGAAATTGTCTGGCCATTCAATCGAAGACATCACAGTTTTAAAAGTAGAAGTGAGTGGCATGAAACAAGGTATTCAGAAAAAACACACATGGGAAATGATTGATTTATACGATCATGACCGAAAAATAACATCCATGGCTAAAACGACAGCTATCCCGGCGATGCTGGTGGCACAATGGATTGCCGACAAAAAAATATTAGAGACAGGTGTTATTCCAATCGAAAATTTAATTGTTCGAGAGCGATTCCAGCCATTTTTAACTGAATTGGCTCATTTAGGAATTGAGATTGGGTATAAGGAAGAAATTTTCGGTTGAAGAGAATAATGTTTTAACTTCTTGTCTAATGGGAGGATTTATGGATTTTACAATTGTGATTGATTCATTGCCATCGTTGCTTAAAGCGACAGGAATGACGATTTTCCTTGCCGCTATCTCGATTCTGATTGCTTTAGTGATTGGTTTTCTGACAGCTATTATTCGTATTCTTAAAGTAAAAGTATTAAATGAAATCGCTGATGTATATGTATCATTAATGCGAGGAACTCCCTTGCTCGTTCAGATTTTTGTTATTTATTATGGATTGCCTCAAGTCGGTATTGCATTAGATCCCATTTCATCAGGTATTTTAGCACTTAGTTTAAATGCTGGCGCATATTTATCTGAATCATTCAGGGCTTCTATTTTGGCAGTGGACAACGGACAGATGGAAGCTTCTATGTCGATGGGTATGACTTATCCTCAAGCGCTAAAGAGGATTATTCTGCCACAAAGCTTGCGGATTGCCATTCCAACACTGTCCAATTCATTTATTGTCTTGATTAAAGATACTTCTTTAGTTTCTGTCATTACGGTTACAGAGTTATTGCAAATGTCGAGCCTGATTATTGCTAAAACATTCGAACCATTAACGATTTACCTAGTGGCCGCAGCGATTTATTGGATATTGATTTCGTTTTTCACAAAATTGCTAGATCGTATAGAAGTTCAGTCATCCAAATATTTGGTTAGATAAGAAATTTTATGAGTTAGGAATGCCGTATAAAAGGGGATTGGTAAATATATGATAAGCGTTACCGGACTGGTGAAAAAATTTGGTTTAAATGAAGTGCTCAAAGGAATCGATTTAACAATTGATAAAAGTGAAGTGGTAGTCATCATGGGACCAAGTGGATCAGGGAAGTCAACTTTATTGCGGTGCTTGAATTTTTTGGAAGAACCGACTGAGGGAATGATTCAAATTGGTGAATACAAAGTAAAAGCGGGCGGCAAAATCGATCGCCACCGAAAAAAAGTAATCAGGGAATTACGTAAAAAAACAGGTTTTGTTTTTCAGTCGTTTAATTTATTTCCTCACAAAACAGCGATTGAAAATATTATGGAAGGGCCTATTGCCATACATGGAAAAGATCCGAAAGAAGCTAAAACTATTGCTACCGATTTGTTAGCTAAAGTAGGATTGGCAGATCGAGCTGACCATTATCCGGCACAACTTTCTGGTGGTCAGCAACAACGTGTGGCAATTGCCCGTTCTCTTGCTTTAGATCCATTAGTTATGCTGTTTGACGAACCAACTTCAGCACTCGATCCAGAATTAGTGCGTGAAGTGCTACTGGTTATCAAGAGTCTAGCAGAAGAGGGAATGACATTGGTCATCGTGACGCATGAAATGAATTTTGCGAAAGAAGTTGCGGACCGAGTTGTGTTCATGGATGATGGAGTGATTGTAGAACAAGGCACTTCACAGCAAATATTTGAAAATCCAACAGAAGTCAGGACAAGGCAGTTTCTATCGAAGGTTGAAGCAATTGTCTCAGAATAAAGCGAACCGGCCATCTATGTGGCTGGTTTTTTGTTATGTTAAAACAAAAGGAGTGTAGCAATGGAAACAGAAAAATTACGTATTTACGATGAACATAGAGTGGCACAAGACATAGCTAGTCGACAGACCATTCATGAACAAGGCTATTGGTACGAAACTTTTCACTGTTGGGTGATTAGCCGTGAGGACGAGAAGGATATGATTTACTTGCAGTTACGCAGTGAAGACAAAAAGGACTTTCCAGGTCTTTTTGATATTACAGCTGCAGGACATCTATTAGCTGATGAAACGGTTAAAGACGGCGTTCGGGAAGTACGTGAAGAGCTTGGACTAAAAGTAAGCTTTAACGAGCTAATTTCTCTTGGAACCATTAAAGACCAACTAGCAATAGGCGGTTTTCTGGATAATGAGCACTGTCATTGCTTCTTATATCACAAAAAAAACAACCATGACAAAACGTTCGAGTTACAAAAGGAAGAAGTATCCGGTATGGCAAAAGTAGATTTTAAAGAATTGGCTGCTTTAGTCGCAGGAGAAAAAGAAAGAGTAGAAGTTAGAGGGTTTATGTCAACGTTAGAAGGTAGACGGGATTTTAAGAAAGAGATTAGCTTAACGGATTTGGTGCCTCATAGCTCTCTTTACTGGCAGAATATTATTGAGCAAATCAAGTTAGTATTGAGACGGATTTGATCCGATACTTTTTCTATCCCATCAACACTTAATCATCTGAAATACGCCTATTTATATGGACGCTAGCGATAGCGCGTCCACGGGGTAGACGGAGCAAAAAGACAGGTGGTTTTCCTGGCTTTTTGTGGGAGTCATCCCCAAAGCGACCAGCGCGGTTTTACTATCTCACACTACACAAGCAGGCAGTTTCAGGGCACAAGCTCTTGATAGGTTGTGCCCTTTTGTCTAGCCAATTAACTCAAAAAATAGATAGCAGAAGAAACGAGTAAACTACCGATAGAAAAAAGGAGTCCTATTTGTAAAAAAGCTAAGCGATTAGGAAATTCTTTGCGGAAACTTACGGATTCCAAAGAACGTTTTTCACTTTCTCGAATAAGTTGATCTTTTTTATTTGTTTTTGCGAAAAAATTTCGAGTGCTTTTTAAGAACGTTGTAAAAAACTGACCTTCGATCAATACCATCATCGAATAAATCATAATTAATAAAAGTCCTATTAAAAATAAAGCGTCAAACCAAGTCGCAAGAGTCCATTGCTTATATAGAAAGAAAGATAAAACGAACGAAGCACTTAACGAAATAAAAAATAAAATAAGTTTGAAATTCATGTGAATTATTCCTTTCTAGTATCAATTAAAGATTACCATGCATTATATATATTTGAAAATTTAAACATCTTGTTGCCTAATTGTAAAATAACAATTATGATTAAAAAGAATTATCAAAATAATTGGGGGTAGGAATATGTGGAGAGATAGAAAGACGCAAATTTTCATGGTCATGATTGCATTTGTTTTATTTTTAGCAGGCTGTAACTTTAATTCTTCAGACAGTTCAAATGAAGAAAGTGGCGGCTCAGAAGGGGAAGCTGGACAAGTATTAAACATCTCAACTGCAGCAGACATCCCTACGTTAGATTCTACAAAAGCACATGACGGAATCGCCTTTACGGTATTGAATAACGTCAATGAAGGTCTTTACCGCCAAGACGAAAACCATGAACCAATTGAAGCTTTAGTAACAGACCATACAGAAAATGAAGACAAAACTGTCCATACGTTTACATTGCGTGATTCGAACTGGAGTAACGGAGAACCAGTTACTGCACAAGATTTCGAATATGCTTGGAAACGTGTGATGAAAGATGCAAGTCCATATAGTTTTATGTTTGTTACAGCAGGTATTAAAAATGCTGAAGCCATCATGAACGAAGAAATGGACGCGGAAGATCTAGGAGTTAAAGCAATTGATGAAAAAACGTTGGAAGTTACATTAGAAGCGGCTAACCCGTTGTTCCAATCGTTAATGACGTTCCCAACATTCTTGCCTCAAAACCAAAAATTTGTTGAAGAGCAAGGCGATCAATATGCATTAGAAGCAGAAAACATCCTATTCAACGGACCATTCACATTAGTAGACTGGACGCACGAACAAGGATGGAAATACGAAAAGAACGAAGACTACTGGGATGCAGAGGCAGTTAAGCTAGACGCTATCAATGCATACGTTGTAAAAGACCCGGCAGCTGGTATCAACTTATACGAAACAAATAAAGTTGACCGCGTGGTATTAAGTTCAGAAGCAGTAGATCAAAACAAAGGCGACGAAAACTTTGAAACAATTTTAGAGCCGGAAATCTTTTTCCTTCGCTTTAACCATAACCACCCAGTATTAGGAAACGAAAACATTCGTAAAGCCGTTAACATGGCAATCGACAAAGAAAGTTTAACAGAAGTTATTTTGAAAGACGGTTCTACTGCATTAAACGGTGTCGTTCCAAAAGGCTTCTTTACATCTCCAGCGGGCGAAGATTTCCGTGACTTAAACGGAGATTTCAACACAGGGACAATCGAAGAAGCACAAAAACTGTGGGAGCAAGGACTTGAAGAAACTGGCGCAACAGATGTAACTGTCTCTATCAACATCGCGGACTCAGAAGACCACAAAAAAGTAGCTGAGTATATTCAAGCGCAATTGAAAGACAATCTTCCAGGATTTAACTTAGACATAAAAGCCGTTCCGTTTGCTCAACGTCTAGAAATCGAAAAAGCAATTGAATACGATTTGTCTCTATCTTCATGGGGACCAGATTATAGCGACCCTATGACTTACTTAGATATGTGGTTAGAAGGTGGATCAGCTAACCGTATGGATTATTCAAATGAAAAAATTCAGGAATTGGTCGCATCAGCAAGAACGGAAACGGATCTTGAGAAACGTTACCAAATGTTGTTGGACATTGAAAAAGTCTTGTTAGAAGAAGATGCGGCAATCGCACCTCTTTACCAAGGCGGAACAGCTGTATTGATGAGAAGCAAAATTAAAAATCTATTAGTGCACCCAACAGGCGCTTCATTCTCTTACAAATGGGTGACGATCGAAGAATAAAAACAGGTTTGCAGCTTATAGATACGAGGGTGTAGCCGGTTTACCGGGCACCCTCGTATTTTTGATAGTTTAAGAGATTGTGAATTTATTAGAATCAATAATAATCACCCATTCTTTCGCTTTTTAGCATCTCAAGCTATTTAGGATATGAAGCAAACTAGCGGAGACTCCCGCAGGAAAGCGGAGCTAGTTTGCGGAATACCTAGAGCAAAATCATTCTGACGATAAACTACACGAGCGTAATTCACCCTAAAGAACTGAGGTGTTCACATGAAACGTTATTTACTGCAGCGAATTGGCTTTATGCTCATTACACTTTTCATTATTGTCACTGCGACATTTTTCTTAATGCAGCTTTTACCTGGGACACCTTTTACCAATCCAGAAAAGTTAACCGATAGCCAATTAGCGATTTTAAATGCCAAATATGGCCTGGACCAACCAGTTGCCATGCAATACATACAGTACATTGGAAACTTGCTTCAAGGTGATTTAGGTTACTCGTTTCAACATGAAGGACGGACGGTTACAAGCATGATCAGCGACCGGATTGGACCTTCTGCATTTATCGGCCTTCAAGCTTTAGTGTTCGGTGCTGTTATTGGATTGTTGCTCGGAATTGTTTCAGCTTTAAAACATAACTCGATTTTGGATTATGGTTCCGTGACATTGGCTGTGTTGGGAATGTCGATTCCGTCATTCGTCTTTGCGGCGTTGTTGCAATATTACGTTGGCGTTAAATTGGGCTGGTTGCCTGTTGCTTTATGGGAAGGTTACTCCAGTACGCTGTTACCATCCATCGCTTTGTCCGTCACGGTCACAGCGACTGTTGCCAGGTTTATCCGCAGTGAGATGCTTGAAGTAATCGGACAAGATTACATCATCACAGCGAGAGCAAAAGGATTAAAAGAAAACCAAGTAATGGTCAAACACGTGATCCGCAATGCGCTAATTCCGGTTGTGACGATGTTAGGGCCGCTAGCGGTATCAATCATGACAGGTACGTTAGTTATCGAAAAGATATTCGCCGTACCAGGGCTAGGTGAACAATTCACGTTATCGATTCTTGTGCTCGACTACAGCGTAATTATGGGAATCACCATCTTTTATAGTGCGTTGTTTATTTTTGTGGTCTTTGTTGTCGATATCATTTACAGCTTATTGGATCCACGCATTAATTATAAGGGGGGAGCAGCATGACCAAAAATACACCAAACCTTCCTCCACACCAAGATTTACAAGTACAAAACCAATATGCGTATGATGAAATTCCGTCAGACTTATTTGTGAAAGCACCGCTTGATCATCGAAAAAGTGAAGAAATCGGAACGCCTGCTGTTTCTTTTTGGAAAGAAGCGTTTCAACGTCTCATTAAAAATAAGGGAGCGATGATTTCATTAATTTTGCTGGTCTTCTTAATTGTTTTAGCGTTAATTGGACCTGGAATGAACGAATTTTCTTATCGCGAACAAAACTTAGCACATTCTAATTTGCCACCAAAAATTGAAGGCCTAGAGTGGATGGGCTTTAATGGTGCGAACTCACAAGGCGTCGATCAATACGCAGAGCGCGATGTTCAGATCAATTATTGGTTTGGAACTGATGAATTTGGACGCGATCTTTGGACACGCGTTTGGAGAGGTACTCAAATTTCGCTGTTTATCGCTTTAGTGGCAGCTGCACTCGATTTAGTGATTGGTGTTATTTACGGCGGTATTTCTTCTTTTTACGGGGGACGTATAGATAACGTCATGCAACGAATCATCGAAATTCTAATGGGAATTCCAAACTTAATCGTAATTATTTTGTTTATATTGGTGTTAGAGCCTGGCATAACGTCCATTATTTTAGCGATGGTCATAACAGGATGGGTTGGAATGGCGCGTGTTGTGCGTGGCCAAGTGCTGCAGTTGAAGGGCCAAGAGTTTGTGTTGGCTTCACGGACACTAGGAGCTTCAAACCCGAGACTCATTTCTAAGCATCTTTTGCCGAATGTCATGGGACCGATTATTGTCACGGTGATGTTCACGATTCCAACTGCGATTTTCTTTGAAGCCTTCTTAAGCTTTATCGGACTGGGGCTACAAGCACCACTGGCATCTCTAGGCGTACTCATTGAAGACGGCTACAAATCGATGCGTTATTTCCCATATAAATTAATTTTCCCGGCCTTGGTGATCAGCATCATCATGATTTCTTTCAATTTGCTTGGCGATGGACTGCGTGATGCACTCGATCCGAAAATGAGAAAATAAAGGAGTTCCGACCATGACCAATACCATTTTGACAGTCGAAGATTTGCATGTAGCGTTTAAAACTCAACACGGTAAACTGACAGCGGTACGGGGCGTGAACTTTGAGTTGAAAAAAGGAGAAACACTGGCAATTGTTGGAGAATCGGGTTCGGGTAAATCCGTAACAGCGAAATCCATTATGCAATTGTTACCAAAAGCGACGACCGAAGTGACAAAAGGCGATATTCATTATAATGGTGAAAGTTTATTGAAGATGTCGAAAAACCAAATCACCGATTTACGGGGCTCGGAAATTTCGATGGTGTTTCAAGATCCTATGACTTCATTAAACCCGACAATGAAAGTCGGCAAACAGATTATGGAAGGCGTTCAGCGTCATGAACGCTTAACAAAATCTCAGGCGCGTGAACGTGCGCTAGATATGTTGAAGCTGGTGGGGATTCCGCAAGCAGAAAGTCGGCTCGATAACTACCCTCACCAGTTTTCGGGAGGGATGAGGCAACGTGTTGTAATAGCACTAGCACTTGCTTGTAACCCGAAAGTGTTGATTGCGGATGAACCGACGACTGCTTTGGATGTCACGATTCAAGCGCAAATTCTTGAATTGATGAAAGACCTGCAAAAGAAAACCGACACGGCCATTATTTTAATCACTCATGACTTGGGCGTAGTGGCCAATATGGCAGATCGTGTGGCTGTGATGTACGGTGGCAAAATTGTCGAACAAGGCACATTAGATGAAATTTTCTATAGCCCAAAGCATCCTTACACACTCGGACTTTTGCGTTCGATGCCAAAATTAAATGAAGACCGTGGTCAGCCGTTAATGCCAATTGCCGGTTCGCCACCCAACTTAGCAACGCTTGGAGAAGGGTGTGCATTTGCCGCGAGGTGTCCGCATACGATGACGGTATGTCATACGTATACACCACGCGATACGGTGACGGAAACAGGGCATTCTGTAGCTTGTTGGTTACAAGATTCACGCGTAGCTAAAGAAGCGGATAAAGCAGAACTTGTAGAGTCAGGAAGTTCTTCAACTTAATAGACATGACCAAAAAACCAGGAACGCCTTAATGAGGCTTTCCTGGTTTTATTGTTTTAAGTAGATTTATCTTATTTAAATAATGCCGGTATCCCATTCATCAATGTGTAAATGCCCATCCATGCCATGGAAACGACAATGACGATACCGAAAATCGTCATCCACAACGGGTGTTTGTAGTCGCCAACAATTTTCACTTTATGAGCAGCGATCAACATAACGCCAAGTGCAATCGGTAAAATCAAGCCGTTGACCGATCCAACAAGAACTAAAATCAATACAGGTTTTCCAATAATAACAAAAACGGCAGTAGAGATAACGATAAAGCTAATTGTCAACAAACGGTGGTATTTCTCTAGAGCCGGGCTAAATGAACGGATAAACGATACAGATGTGTAAGCCGCACCAACAACAGAGGTTACAGCTGCAGCCCACATAACAATTCCGAACATCTTATAGCCAATATTCCCTGCGGCAAGTTGGAAGACAGATGCTGGTGGATTGTCTGGGTCTAGAGAAAGTCCTTGAGAAACAACACCTAGAACAGCTAAAAACAGAATGATACGCATAAGTGAGGCAATCGCGATCGCATAAATCGAGCTTCTCGTGACTTCTGGTAATGCGGCTTTACCGGTCAATCCAGCGTCAATCAATCGGTGACCACCGGCAAAAGTGATGTAACCACCGACTGTACCACCGACTAAAGTGACGATTGCAAAGATGTCGATGTTATCAGGTATAAATGTTTTTGCAATTGCTTCACCAACAGGTGGTTGAGCGGTAATCATGACGTACACCGTTAAGGCGATCATGACGAAACCAAGAATTTGTGCAAAACGATCCATCGCACGCCCTGCTTCTTTTACAACAAAGATTCCGATGGCAAGCACACCACTTAAAATAGCCCCGGTTTTTGGATCGATTCCAAACAAGACGTTTGTACCGAGTCCAGCACCACCGATGTTACCGATATTAAAGGCAAGACCGCCCATCACAACGAGTAAAGAAAGGAAATAACCGAGACCGGGTAAAACATCATTGGCAATGTCTTGAGCTCGTTTACCGGATACAGCGATGATGCGCCAAATATTTGTTTGCGCACCGATATCAATAATAATAGAAATTAAAATAACGAATCCAAAAGAAGCTAGTAAGGTCTCTGTGAAAACCGTTGTTTGTGTTAAAAAGCCGGGCCCAATCGCTGACGTAGCCATTAGGAAAGCAGCGCCAAGCAAGACGCTGCGGTTCGTGTTTTTCATTTTTGGTGCACTCTTCATCAAATTCCTCCTAAGTAGGTATTAAACAAATTCACGTACTTTTACGACGTCGATATCCGCTTCTTTTAATGATTTTGAAATTTGAATGGCAAAATCTAGAGCTTGAATCCCGTCACCATGAATACAAATGGTATCTGCTTGTAGCGAAGCATCTGTTTGATCGACAGTCGCGACTTTATGTTCTTTCACCATCCGAATAACTTGGTTGATAGCGATTTGAGAATCGGTGATTAAGGCATTGTTTTGTGATCTTGGTGTTAACGAACCGTCTTGTTGATACGTGCGATCTGAGAATACTTCATTGGCTGTGCGCAGTCCGATTTTGTTTCCAGCTGTCACAATCTCACTGCCAGAAAGTCCAAACAGTACAAGCTCTGGGTCAATTTGATAAACCGCTTCTGCAATTGCTTCTGATAACGCGGCATCTTTTACAGCCATATTGTATAAAGCACCATGCGCTTTCACGTGTTGCAATTGTCCGCCCTCTGCTTTAACAAAACCTGACAATGCACCAATTTGATAAACGACCAAGTCATAAGCTTCTTGAGGAGACAATGCTAAGTTACGACGTCCAAAACCGACTAAATCTTGAAGTCCTGGATGTGCGCCGATGCCAACATTTTTCTCGAGCGCTAATTTGACGGTTTTCCGCATCGTTGTTGGATCACCTGCATGAAAGCCACAAGCGATGTTTGCTGACGTTACATAATCGAGAATTTCTTCATCGTTGCCCATTTTATAAGCGCCAAAACTTTCTCCCATGTCGCAGTTTAAATCTACTTTATACGTCATTTCCATTCCTCCTGTTTTAATTGGATTGAGGCTTTTATTTCACGAATGTGTTGTTCTTGTTCGATCAAACGTTGTTGTGCATCAACTAAGGAAATTTCCTTGAAGCGTAAACCTTGTCCTTGTTTTAATTGAGCGATCAGGGGTAAGTCGACAGATGCAACTTGGCCGATTTTGGGGTAGCCGCCTGTCGTCTGCCGATCGGCCATTAAGATAATCGGGTTGCCATCACTCGGTACTTGAACAGAGCCAAACGCAACCGCTTCTGAAATCAATTCAGTGGGCTTTTCTAAAGCTAGATTTGGACCTTCTAACCGGTAACCCATACGGTCAGAGTTGCCGGATACGGTGAAAGCTTCCGTGAAAATCTGTTCTTTACTAGAATCATTAAACAGATCAAATTGTTTTCCTTTAATGATCCGGATAATAGGTTCTTCAAAATAGCGAACGGGTGGAATTAACCAATCAAATTCACTTTCGCTGTTTCGTTTTAAGGCTTTAACTTGTAAAGGAGTCATCTCGTCACTATGTATTTCATCGCCTTTTGCTAAAGAACGTCCTTGAAATCCGCCGATTCCAGCACGTAAATATGTAGAACGACTGCCCATCAATTCGGCTACTTTAATGCCGCCAGCAACTGCTAAATAACAGCGTGCACCTATACGAGGCTCGCCAAACGTTAGGATGCTGTCTTTTTTCATGACGAGCATTCGCCACATTTTTATAGCGGTGCCATCCATTTTAGGGCTTAAATCTCCGCCGCATAAGGCGATGAGTGTATCCTCGGTAAATTGAATTTTGGGGCCAACTAATGAAATTTCAAGCGTCGCAAAGCGTTCGTCGTTCCCAACAATTAAATTAGCTAAGCGATGCGCGAAGGGGTCCATCACACCGCTCGCGATAACACCATACTTTTGGAATCCAGTACGGCCTAAGTCTTGAACTGAAGTTTGCAAGCCGCCTTTAAGTATTTTCAGCATTTTGCTCTTCCTCCCATTCATAATACGCTCTTTCTGAAATTTCCTTGAAAATAATTCTGTCGCCAGCTTGAAGCAAACTCGGAATATCATCTTCTGGTCGGAACAGTCGAATTGGGGTTCTTCCAATCAATTGCCAACCGCCAGGAGTTTCAATTGGGTAAGCACCGGTTTGATTGCCAGCAATGCCAACTGTGCGCTCCGGAATACGAAGACGTGGTGAATCGCGTCTAGGCGCTGCAATTTTTTCAGACATGCCTCCGATAAATGGGAAGCCTGGAGCAAAGCCAATCATATGGACGGAATAATCACCAGATGTATGAATCTCGATCACTTCGCGTGCTGTTAAGTTGTTATGTTGTGCGACAAATTCCAAATCGGGTCCGAATTCACCACCGTAACAGACGGGAATTTCAATGGTTCTTGATTGGATGGGGAGGTCTTCACCTAATTGTTCTAAAAGTTCTTTCATTTCCATTTTCACAACATCGTATGTTGCTACACACGGATCGTAAAAGACCGATACGGTAGTAAAAGCCGGAATTACTTCAATCAACCATTCCGGTTGTCGACTTTCTAGAAGGACAGAAAGTTTCCGTACTTGTTTTTCAGTTTCTTCATCGATTTTATTTCCAAGTTCAACCGCGATCGCCTGGTCACCAAGAGGCGAAAAAGAAGCTTTCATCAACATCCCTCCATATCCAGATAATTCTTACTTATTCATTCTAGTATACGAGTTAGCTAGGTGTACAGGATAGATTAGAAAGGCGCAAATCCTGTTTGGACAGTATTTCCTATCATTTGGACAGTATTTAATCTCATTCGGACAGTATTTCGAGTGATATGGACAGTATTGCTCATTATTTGGATTGTATATCCAGTAAGTGGGAAAAATGACCGGTTTACATCAAAAAAAGCTGCTCAAATGATGAGCAGCTTCTTAATATTATTCTTCAATATTCACTTTTTGAGTTACATCGGCGCCGTTAAAGAATTCAGCAGAGATTTCAGCAATTGTGCCGTCTTCAAGCATTTCTTCAATCACACGGTTTACGTTGTCAGCTAGTTCTGTGTTGTCTTTGTTCATGACAACGCCAACTTCAGAAGGGCTGTATTTCAAGTCTGGGTGGATGGTGATTTCTAGCTCTGGGAATGCAGCTAGCGCTAAAGTTTGTAGGTAATAGTCATTTAAAATGACGTCTGTACGCCCGATTGCTACATCGCGCAAGTAAGTTTCGTTTGTTGCGTTGTCGTAAACCACTTCTTCAGCGCCGTATTCACGGGCCATTTGCATATAAACAGAAGTTGAAGCACCTGCAGCTTTTTTGCCTTCTAAATCTTCTAGCGTCTCAATTCCTGACAAATCTCCTGAACGAACAATGGCTGTTCCGTAAGAGTATTTAAATGGCGTCGAGAAGATAAATTTTTCTTCACGGTCTTCTGTGATTTCAATATCGTTCGCAGCCAAATCAACTTGTCCTGTTTGAACAGATGTTAACATTTCATCAAAACCAAGTTCCGTGAATTCAATTTCTAGTTCAAGGCGTTCTCCAATTTCACGGACAACCTCGACTTCAAATCCTGTTAACTCATCAGATCCTTCAGAGCGGTAAGAGGTCGGAAATAATGTACCGGATGTAGCAACAGTTAAGCTGCCGTCTTCTTGGATTTCGTCCCAAGCTGATTTTTCTTCTTCTGTAGCTGTATCTTCGTCATTTCCACAAGCGCTTAAAAGCGACACAATCGCAAGAACGGCAACTAGGGACAATTTTTTACTCCAAAATAATTTTTTCAATTGTTATTCCTCCTATATTTTTGTAGCTTATAAAACATAGCATTATTGGCGAGCCGAGACAACGATTTCATGACTAATTTATCAATAAAAGTTACTAGTTTAATAAAAAAACGGAAAAGTCAGATAATTGAGCGTGATTTGTGGACTGAATTAGGCGATGGTTGTATTCTAAAATAGAACAAGTCCGTGAAAAATACAAAATGACAAAAGGGCAACAAATGACCGAGTTGGGTTTGGAATCATATTGGATAAGGTTTACGAATATCTTGATATTCACAATAAAAGCTTTTATACCGGTAAGGAGGAAGAATCATGACAGTTTTGAGAACGGTCGATTTGACGAAAAAATTTGGCGATTTTGCGGCGTTGGATAAAGTGAATATAGAAGTAGACGAAGGCGAAGTATATGGGTTTATCGGACCCAACGGCTCAGGGAAATCGACAACTTTGCGCGTTCTTCTTGGTATTTTAAAAGCGACAGAAGGGCGAGCTGAAATTTTTGGTAAAGATTCATGGAAAGATGCAGTGGAAATTCATAAGCGTGTAGCATACGTGCCCGGAGAAGTTAGCTTGTGGCCAAATTTAACAGGTGGAGAAGTTATTGATTTATTGGTTAAATTGCGCGGTGGTAACTCTTCTCACCGTCGAGAAGAATTGATTCAGAAATTTGATTTAGATCCGAGCAAGAAATGCCGAACGTATTCCAAAGGGAATCGTCAGAAAGTGGCATTGATTGCAGCGCTGTCATCAGATGTCGATTTGTATATATTAGATGAACCAACTTCTGGTCTCGATCCTTTAATGGAACGAACCTTTCAAGAATACATCATTGAAGAGAAAAAACAGGGCAAAAGTATTTTATTATCCAGCCATATTTTGTCTGAAGTCGAAAAACTTTGTGACAAAGTGGCGATTATTCGAGAAGGAAAAATTATTGAAACAGGGACATTAAAAGATCTTCGTCATTTGACGGGAACGATTTTATTGGTAGAGACGAAAGAGCCGATTTTGGATTTGGCTGGAGTAAGGGGAGTTAGTGGGATTCAACCAAGAGGAAATGCGATGTCTTTCCAAGTAGATAGCGGAGAAGTGGCTTATGTTATTAGTTATATTAGTCAGTTTGGAATTGTCCGCATTGAAAGCTCACCGCCGACATTGGAACAATTATTTATGCGTCATTACGAAGTCAGTGATAAAACCACAGGAATAGGAGCAGGGGGCGAAGCCTAATGAACCGGCACCTTTTTGAAGGTACAGGAACATTAATCCGATTTATTCTACGGCGAGATCGTCTACGATTACCGATTTGGCTTGCATCGTTTATCGCTATTTCGGTAATTGTGGCGATAGCCTTTGCGGGACTATATCAAACCAATGCGGAAAGACTGGCTATAGCTGAGACCATGCAAAACCCTGCTGTAATTGCCATGCTTGGTCCAGGCTATGGCTATGGTCTTGAAAATTATCCAATTGGGGCGATAACGGCTCATGAAATGCTGTTGATGACTGCAATTGTAGTTGGCTTAATGAATATCTTGTTGATAATCCGCCATACACGGACAGATGAAGAAGATGGCCGTATCGAAATGGTTCGTTCTTTACCAGTAGGGCGACTTTCTAATTTGTTATCGGTTTTGGTCGTTTTAACAGGTGTGAATATTTTGTTGGCGTTATTGCTTGGATTTTCATTAACGGTTCTAGGAATAGCAGGAATGGGTCTTGAAGGATCGCTCCTATACGGTTCAGCTTTAGGTGCGAGTGGGATGATTTTTGCAGGGGTGGCTGCTATTTCTGCGCAATTGTCTTCAAATGCTAGAAGTACATTAGGGTTAGCTTTTACCATTTTGCTAGTGTCTTATATCATCCGTGTAGTTGGCGACTTGAGAAATGAGACATTGTCATGGTTTTCGCCACTTAGCTGGGTTTTACGAACAGAAGTCTATGTCAATAATTATTGGTGGCCGATTTTATTGACCGTATCGGTAGCGTTGCTGTTAATGGGGATAGCTTTATATCTCAATTCAATTAGAGATTTAGGTTCAGGTTTTATCCCTTCACGATCAGGAAAAGAAAAGGCTTCAAAAACGCTTCTCAGTTCGTTCGGTCTAGTCTTTCGACTTCAACGAACCGGTTTAATCGTTTGGGGAATTGGCCTGTTAGTTGTTGGCGTTATATATGGTTCGCTTTTTGGAGAACTAGAAACCTATTTTGATGAAATTGATCTTATGCAACAAATGGTTATTTTAGTAGAAGGATTTTCGTTAACCGAACAATTTATCCCGTTGCTCATGTCGATCATCGCTATCTTATCTACGATCCCCGTATTAATGTCGATTTTAAAAGTAAAAACAGAAGAAAAAAACGATCGACTCGAACATCTTATAAGTCGGGCGGTTTCTAGAAATCGACTTATGGGCAGTTACTTAACTATGTCGATTTTGACGGGATTTGTTATGTTGACCTTATCGTCTATTGGTTTGGGTGTGATGGGAAATATAGTAATGGAGGAAAATCTGTCGTTTGGCATATACTATAGCGCGGCAATGGTTTACTTTCCGGCAATCCTTACTATGATAGGGGTAGCGGTATTATTGTTTGGGTGGGCTTCTAAGTGGACAGGTCTGGTATGGTTATATTTAGCTTTGGCATTTTTCATCGTCTATATGGGAAGTTTGTTCCAATTTGAAGACTGGGTGGAAAAACTAACGCCATTTGGCTATATCGCTAAAATCCCGATTGAAGAAATGGACTATTGGAGTTCAGCGATTATGATTACGGTAGCCATTAGTTTAATCGTAATTGGCATGATTGGCTTTCATCGTAGAGATATTGGAAGGTAAAAACAAGACCCTTTTTTCCATTTGTACATGGAAAAAAGGGTCTTGTTTTTTATAACAGCAATAACCATGCAGCAATTGGTCCAAGCAAGGCACCGAGTACAGCACTTAATGTCATGGCAACAGAGCTCATCGATGCTTCTTGTTGTCCGTATTCAAACGCTTTTGCCGTACCCATGCCGTGAGCCGAAGTGCCAAGACCAATGCCTCGACCAATCGCCGAATCAATATGCAACCAAGTTAATAAAGAAGGACCAAGAATATACCCCGTGAAACCGGCTACCATAACAAAAACCGCTGCTAGAGAAGGAATGCCACCTAAATTGCTGGCTACTTGCATAGCGACTGGTGTTGTTAACGATTTCGGCAAAACTGTCAAAATGAGTTGTTCTGAAAAACGAAATATTTGTGTGAACAAGACACCACTTGCCATACCCACTGTTACCCCTGCAACAATGCCTGAAATAATAGGGATTAAGTTCTTAAAAAGCAAATCTCTTTGTTTATATAGGGGAATTGCTAAAGCGACAACTGCTGGACCGAGCAAAGTGCCAATCCAACTACCACCTGTCATATAGGTTTCGTAAGAGACATTAGCGGCGACTAAAATGATGGCGAGAATCGCAGTGGAAGCAAGTACAGGGTTTAATAAGGTTTTGCGATACCGCAAATAAAAAATATTCGTAAGAAAATAAGTAGCTACAGTTAAAATGGCAAAAAAAGCAGCGAGTAAGTTAAATTTCATTAATCGGATCGCTCCTTCCGTTTTGCAGCATATTGACTTACCCAACCAGCTGAAGCCATTGAGAGAAAGGTACTAACCATGACAATCGGAATTAGCAATATCCCTTTTCCCGAAAAGAGCTCGCCGTACTCAATAACGCCGACGGTAGCGGGGATAAAATAAAGCGGCAAAAATGCTAAGACAAAATGAGCTCCTGATTCAATCCATTCCAAGCGATAAATTCTCAGCATAAGAGCGGTAAAAAGCAAAAGAAAGCCGATAATGCTGCCCGGCAACGGAATATTGAAAAAATCCTGCAATTGTTCGCCTATTAGATAAAATCCAACAATAACAAGAATATGAAGTGAAGTATAAATATATTTCAAAGATACGCCGCCTTTCGAATAGATTGAGGTGACTACCAATTCTTTCCGTAATAAATTATTTTACAGCATTATGGTTGAAAAGCGAGAGCAGTTGCGTTTCTTTTACAGTCGGTTAAGAAATTAATAAGAAAAATGAATGAAAAAATATAAATTACGTAAAAATTTAATAGGAAAAGAGAGAGAATGTGTAAATGAATACCGAGTGAATGACATTTTAACTTTTTAACAGCCAATCCACGTAATGCCTATAAACACAACTGGGAAAATCAGTATTTTTTCTGATTTTTATGCACCTAAAAGTATATGTAGTATATCGAGATAACTTTCACTTCATACCGAATTAATAAAATAGCAAGAAATTTTAAAATATGTGTATCGGAAGGGTTGCATTTCGAATAGCATGCTGTATTATTACTTTATGCAATATATCGCAATCTTTTTTGAAAAGAAAATGTACTATATTGGAATATATAAAGAACGTATTTTTAGCGTTATTATTTTAGGAGGAATTAGCAGTGGATAGTAAATTATCGTTTAAGTCATATGCAGTAGTGGGCATGATGTTGTTTGCGCTGTTCTTTGGAGCAGGGAACTTAATCTTTCCTGCACAGCTAGGACAATACGCAGGAACAAATGTCTGGCTTGCCATTTTTGGCTTTCTAATTACGGGTGTTGGTCTACCATTACTCGGGATTTTAGCAATTGGTTATTCGAAAAGCGATGATCTTCAAGATCTATCGAGTCGTGTGCATCCAGTTTATGGACTGGTTTTCACAGCGATGTTGTATTTAACAATCGGGCCTTTCTTCGCTTTACCAAGAACTGGTGCGGTATCGTATGAAGTGGGAGTTGCACCATTTATCGGTGACGGCAATGCAACAATTGGTTTGCTTATCTTCTCTTTAATCTTTTTTGGGGTTTCACTTTTGGTTTCTTTAAACCCAACGAAAATAGTGGATAGTATCGGCAAGATTCTTTCACCAGCTATTTTAGTAACGTTAGGTGTGTTATTGGTAGCAGCTTTTGTAAAACCAATGGGCAGTCAAGAAGCACCACAGCCTGTTTACACGAGCGGCGCTTTCTTTACAGGATTTACAGAAGGTTATAACACAATGGATGCACTTGCTTCACTTGTTTTCGGGATTATTGTTATTTCAGCTGTTCGTAAAATGGGCGTAACCTCGTCTAAAGGTGTCTTAATGGCGACCATGAAAAGTGGTATTGTCGCATCAGCATTATTAGCTATTGTGTACACAGGAATTGCTTATTTAGGTTCAACAAGTACGGCTGTTTTAGGTGTGATGGAAACTGGTGGACCTGTGTTGAGCGGCGCTTCAAATTATTATTTCGGAACGTTTGGTGCTACTTTGCTCGCTGTCATCATTATTCTTGCTTGCTTAACAACAGCTATCGGTTTAACAGTAGCTAACGCTGAGTTTTTCCACAAATTGACACCAAAAGTTAGCTATAAAATGTATGTTATTATTTTCTCAGTCTTTTCATTGGTTGTAACCAATGCAGGACTTTCCAATATCATTACGTATTCGATTCCGGTATTAATGTTCCTATATCCATTAGCTATCGTATTGATCATGTTAGCGTTCTTGTCTCCGTTATTTAAGCATGCTCAATTGGTTTATGTATCGACAATTATCGTTACTTTCTTTATCAGCATCATTGATGGATTTAAAACTTTGACTTCTTTGTTAGGTATCGAAAATCCGGCATGGCTTCAGTCAGTAGTCGATTTTTACTCGGCTACATTACCGCTTTATAACAATGGACTTGGATGGCTCTTGCCAGCAATTGTTGTCATTGCCATTACGACGATGATTGCTCGTAGCAAAAAGAATGTAAAAGTTCAAGCTGCTCAGCAAAACTCATAATTTAAAGAGTACAGGTGGGTCCGGAAAAACGGGCCTGCTTCAAAATAAAAGCTGTATCAAAAGCGCAAATTGATCCGCGCCCCATTTAATGGACAGTTTATAAAAAAAGTACCCTGCAGCTAGGCTGCGATTAGATGACTTCGGTATTGTGCCGGAGTCATCTTTTTTAGATTCCATTGCTTGCGTGTTCCGTTGTAATATTCCATGTACTCATCCACTAGCTCTTTCAATTCCTCCAGACTGGTTGCTTGTTTAAAATCGACATCGTCTTTAAAGTGGCCAAAGAACGATTCGATGGGAGCGTTGTCGAGGCAGTTGCCCCGGCGGGACATTGACTGCGTTAATTTCATTTCCTTCACGCGCTGTTGGTATTCAAGATGGGTATAGTGGAAGCCTTGATCGGAATGAATCATCGCTTCCGGGTGAACATTGCCATCCAATGCTTCCTTCAGTTTTCGTAACGTGCGGTACACAATTTCAATCGTAAGCGTCGTTGTGACTTCATAGGCGACAATTTCACGGGTAGCGACATCTTTTACAGCGGACAGATACGCCATTTGTCCCGAACGGTTGGGTAGGTACGTGATATCGGTGACGAATACCTTACCGGGTTCACCTTGTTTAAACTGGCGATTTAACAGGTTCGGACAGACGCTGTGTTCCTGTGTGGCTTTGGCGATTTGCTTATAGGGATTCGCGCGCCGGATTTTGGCGAAGAGGTTGAATTTGCGCATGAGGCGCAAAATCTTCTTGTGGTTCATCGGTGTTTCCAACAGTTCCGCGAGCACCATGTAAAAGGTGCGATATCCGATTTTCCCACGATGCGCATCGTAGATGCTTTTGAGCAACAGATAATCTTGGAAGTCTTGTTCTTCGCGAATGGCGTGCTGTTCCGTTTTCTCTAGCCAGGCGTAATAGCCACTCCGGCTGACCCTCGCTGTGCGGCAAAGGGTTCCGACCAAATTCTTGAGTTGGAATTTCCGGACCACCGCGTTGATGGCTTCGTATTTCTCCGCTGGGATCAGCTGCGTTTCTTCGCCTGCCTCTCGAGTTCCTCGAGCTTTTTTAGCAATTCGTTTTCAGCTTCCAGGTATTTGATGCGCGCTTCTGCTTTCTCCAGCTTTTTCTCAGCTGAGAGATCTTTCTCAGAAGGGCGGCCAGTACTGTTCTTCCCACGACGCTCTTCGAAAAAAGCGTCTTCTCCATAAAGCCTGAACGTCGTCCGCCATCGGTTCAGAGATGAGCTCGCTTTTTTGGGTCCGATAACGGTTAAATCAAACCCATTTTCACTAAATATCTGGGCCGGGCCTTTGCCTGTCTGGTATTCCTTCACCGCGTGGATTTTGAATTCTGGCGTATATTGAATCGCGCGATCGGATACGGAAGCGACATTCGGATTTGCCTCCAAGACCCGTTGTTGGTGTTCATTGAAAGTGATTTTACTCATCTGATCTTCCCCCGTTCAAGTTAGCTAAATTTAGTATACCGGGGTCTGAAAACAGAAAAAACCCCAAATGGGTCACTTTTTTTAAAGTGTCTTCCATTTGGGGTGCGGTTCAAATGCTTTTGATACAGCTTTTTATAATGGTTTAAATAATTTTTTCTGTTGAAAGTTCATCTATCGTCCGAGCCCAGTTTATTTTCATAAGTTGTGCCACTTTTTCTGGGTTTTTCTCTTTTAAGGTTTGGATAATTTCTACATGTTCATCGTAAGAGCTTTTTGTCAGCATTAATGAATGATGAAAAAACTGTCTTCTTACATGAGACTGAAGACTGCTGAGTATACTGTGGATATAGGGGTTATTGGCAGCATCGACAATGATTTGATGAAACTCTTGATCAATTTTTAAAGCGGAAAAACCATCTTGACTTTCAATTGCTTCAATAAATCGTTGATTTGTCTCTTCTAATAAAGTGAACGTGTCTTGGTCGAGGTTAGGGATGGCAAGTTCTGCTGACAAGGCCTGCAACACGGCAAGAGGAGGTAGTAAATCTTTAAGGTCACCTTTTTTTATATTCGTAACACGTGTAGCTTTGCCGGGAAACATTTCGACGAACCCTTGCACTTCTAATAATTGCAAAGCTTCACGGATAGGAGTTCTGCTTAAGCTCAATGCTTGTGCCAAATCCGTATCGATTAGTTTTTCTTCAGGCTGTAGCGTGCCATCAATAATCCATTGTTGCAGTTGAAGATAGGCACTTTCTTTGGCTGAGACGCGGACAGGCTTCGTATAGTTCACTGGAATAGGCATTGTGAGCTCTCCCTTTCTACTGCTAGATTACTCTTATTATACAGTAATACTAGCTTTCGACAAAATATATTATGCAATATATCGGTATATGCCTAAAAACAGTCTACTTATAGCCGTTTGTTGTGCTTAAAATGGGGAATAATAAAAGTAAGAATAGACTTATAGACTGAGGGGGACTAAGAATGCTATCAATCGTGCCAAGTAAGGACGTAGAAACCATTGCAATTGAATTTGAAGGTGCAGTAACACATGAAGATGCAATGAAAATTGATAAAATCATTCAAGATAAATACGTAGATAAAGGTCAATTTAATATCTATGCAATTATAAGTGAAGAAAAAGGTGCTTCGTTTGATGGTCTTGAGGAAAGCATGAGGCTACACAAAGAAGCATGGAATCACTTTCACAAATTTGCAGTCATTAGTTCGAGTCAAGGAGAAGAACAACTGGTTGAAATGAAACTTCTATTGCCAGATATTGAAGTAAAGTATTTTAAACTAGATGAAATGAATGAAGCATGGGAGTGGATCCAAGAGTAAAAAAAAAGCGTTTTGCATAGATTATGCAAAACGCTTTTTTAGTAGAGCTAATTTATGAGTCTTCAATTTTGAGCAAGTCAGCTTTAACGATGTGAAAAATACTTAAAACAATGGTCTTTCCTTGTGCGTCCTCTACGGGGAACAAGCTCACGGCTATACCCGAAAAATGATCTTCTAGAGGACCTTCAATGCGGATATTCTCCAAGTATTCCCCAGTGGTCAATCGAATATTGTAAATATAGAATTTCTTCTTCATGACAAATTCCTCCTAAGAATCGTGTTAGGAAATTCACATGACGAGGGTGGGCATAGGGACAGCTATCGTATACACTAATTATAAAACAAAACGATGTTTTACAGATAGGATGAGAGACGATGAAATCGGAAATTTCTATAAAAATAAATGATAAATTTAAAGCGGATTATGCTAAAGGTTATCCGTTAATTACAAAAGAAGCTTTAGAAAATCCAGACATGTTAACTACGGAAGGTAGCATTTTAAAACTAGTTGATAAGCAAGGTCGTTTTTTAGCAAAAGGTTATTATGGTCGACAAAACAAAGGCTATGGTTGGGTATTAACGAACAACGAAAGTGAAACTATTAATCAGGCCTTTCTTGAACAAAAGCTAGCGACGGCCATTGCTCGTCGACAAACATTTTTCAGCAATCCAGAAACAACAGCTTTCCGTATTTTTAATGGGGAAGGTGATGGGTTTGGCGGATTAATCATTGATTATTACGATGGTTTTTATTTGCTGAGCTGGTATAGCGAAGGCGTTTATACGTTTAAAGACCAAGTGATTGCTGCACTTCAAAACGTTACTAAATGCAAAGGCATTTACCAGAAAAAACGTTTTGATACTAAAGGTCAATATATCGAAGAAGATGATTTTGTTGCAGGCGAACGTGGTGAATTTCCAATGGTCGTTAAAGAAAATGGCGTAAATTTTGCTGTTTACTTGAATGATGGGGCAATGACGGGCATCTTTTTAGATCAGCGCGATGTACGAAATACCATTAAACAAAAGTACGCCAAAGGAAAAACGGTGCTCAATACGTTTTCTTACACAGGTGCGTTTTCAGTAGCTGCCGCACTGGGTGGCGCGACAAAAACGACGAGTGTTGATTTGGCGAAAAGAAGCTCTAGCAAAACAATTGAGCAATTCAGCGTCAATGGTATCGATTTCGAGAGTCAAGACATTTTGGTTATGGATGTCTTTAATTATTTTAAGTACGCCAAACGAAAAGAATTGAAATTCGATTTAGTTGTTTTGGATCCGCCAAGCTTTGCACGTTCGAAAAAGTACACATTTAGCACATCAAAAGATTACACAAACTTAATGAAAGAAGCGATCACTATTACAGAAAAAAATGGCGTCATTGTGGCATCAACAAACAGTGCTTCTTTCGGGATGAAAAAATTCAAAGGGTTTATCGATAAAGCTTTTAAAGAAATTGGCGGGAAGTATAGCATTGTGGAGGAGTTTACATTGCCAAGTGATTTCCGTGTGCAAAAAGAATTTAAAGAAGGCGATTATTTGAAAGTGCTTTTTGTGAAATTGGGCTAATCCGAAATAAATACGAATAGTTTGTGACGAAATGTATTGTAGGTGTGTAAAAACAGTCGAATTGTTTTAGCAATCTCTGTACAGCGTCCTTTATGACTTCTATAATTGATAGCAGATTGAGAGGGATAGTTGATGTTTAAAGATGCCTTACGTACATTTCGTTTTATGGGACTTCTTGAAGGAAGTTCGTTGTTAATCTTACTTTTCATCGCAATGCCGTTAAAATACTTTTTTGACTTTCCGGAAGCGGTTAGTATGATCGGACCGATTCATGGTGCATTGTTTAGTCTCTATATTTTACTTACAATTTATATGACGTTTGTCTTTAAATGGCCGTTTCGTTTCTCAGTAGGAGCTGTGATTTCTGCGTTCTTGCCTTTTGGAAACTTCATTTTAGATAAGCGTCTTGAGCAATGGCAGCAATTTAAAGCTTCTGTCGCCTGATCCAAACACTTGTGGAATTTTCCGCAAGTGTTTTATTTTATGGAAATATAATGAGCTCCTCTATAATAGAGTTATTGAAATGAATTAGGTGTGTGCGAACAGAAGAACAGGAGTTTTTAAAATGAAAAAGAAAAATAAAGAAGTCGGTTTAAAGCCGTTTTTGTCTTTATTATTAACGTTGAAAATTCCAAAGCTGGCACTCGCGATTGGGCTGATTGCCAGTTTAATCACGACACTAGTCGGCTTGGTCGTACCGTTGCTGACAAAAAACTTAGTAGATGGGTTTTCGTTAGAGTCGCTGAGTGTGCCTTTAATGGTAGGAATTGCTGTAGCTTTTATTGTGCAAGCTGTGATTAATGGGGTTTCGATTTACTTGCTCAGCATGGTAGGTCAGCGAGTCGTCGCAGGATTGAGAGAACGAATGTGGGCTAAGTTAATCCGACTACGTGTGGGTTATTTTGATCAACATTCGAGCGGGGAAACGGTTAGCCGTGTTGTAAATGACACAGGGATTGTACGGAATTTAATCACCGATCATTTTCCGTCGTTTATTACCGGAATCATCTCGATTATTGGTGCAGTCATCATTTTAGTTGTTTTAGATTGGAAGATGACGCTCGTCATGATGATATCGGTACCATTAACGATTGCCGTCATGTTCCCATTAGGGCGCAAAATGTCAAAGATTTCTCGGAATTTGCAAGACGAGACGGCTCATTTTACAGGACACGTTCAACAAACTTTAGGTGAAATTCGGTTAATGAAATCTTCAACAGCAGAAGATACGGAAGAAACTAGAGGCGTAGAAGGCATTGATAAATTATTTAAGTTAGGCATGAAAGAAGCAAAAATTTATGCGTTAATCGCACCACTCATGTACTTGGTCGTTATGGTGGTTATCGTGTCGATTATCGGCTATGGCGGAATTCGTGTAGCGAATGGAGAAATGTCGACCGGGTCGCTCGTTGCTTTTTTGTTGTATTTATTCCAAATCATCGTCCCCATGGCGACGTTTGCTCGCTTTTTTACAGAGCTTCAAAAAGCCAAAGGAGCGACAGAGCGCATTATTGGCATTTTAGAATTGCCGCTTGAAGAACCGGCGAAACAAGCGGACATCGATATTGCTAGCAAAACCTTGAGTATAGAAAATTTGAGTTTTTCGTATGATCAAGGAGAGCCTGTTTTGCAAGACGTATCATTTAAAGCACAACCTGGTGAAATGATTGCTTTTGCAGGGCCAAGTGGAGGTGGAAAAACGACCGTATTTGGTTTGCTTGAACGGTTTTACGAACCTTCATCAGGGGAGATTTTGATTGGAGACATGCCGATTCGAAACATCTCTATCGCTTCATGGCGAGATCAAATTGGCTATGTGTCACAAGAAAGTGCCATGATGGGCGGGACAATTCGAGAAAACTTAACGTATGGGTTGCCAAACGCTGAGACGATTCAAACCGAAGAGCTATGGCGCGTTACACGTATGGCGTATGCAGAAGAGTTTATTCGCGAATTTTCGGATGGACTCAACACAGAAGTTGGAGAACGTGGGGTCAAGTTGTCGGGAGGACAACGTCAGCGAATTGCCATTGCGCGTGCTTTTTTACGAGATCCGAAAATCTTGATGATGGACGAAGCGACCGCAAGTTTGGATAGTCAGTCAGAGGGCATCGTTCAGCAAGCATTAAGTCGCTTAATGGAAGGGCGCACCACTTTAGTCATCGCGCATCGTTTATCGACGATTGTCGATGCTGACAAAATTGTCTTTATAGAAAAAGGACGCGTGACCGGAGTCGGGACGCATCAAGAACTGATTGCAACGCATTCCCTTTACCGAGATTTTGCAGCGCAGCAATTAACTTGACCTTGACGTAACGTCAAGGTGTAAGCTGGGTTTATCAGGAGGTGGCGAAATGGAATACACTGTACAGAAACTTGCGAATTTGTCTGAAATTAGTACGAGAACTTTGCGTTATTACGATGAGTTTGATTTGTTAAAGCCAGCACGTAAAAATTCGTCTGGCTACCGTATATACGGTCAGTCGGAACTCGATAAGCTGCAGCAAATTTTGTTTTATCGTGAACTCGGACTTGGACTCGAACAGATCAAAAACATCATCAATGATCCCGAATTTGATGGTTCGCAAGCTTTAGCAGAACACCGAGAAAAACTTCTCGCTAAGCGCGTGCAACTAGACCTCTTGATTAGCAATGTGGAAAAAACCATTTCCGCAAAAGAAGGAGCGAGCATGATGGCAGATACCGAGAAATTCCAAGGCTTTAAGCAAAAGCTAGTCGACGACAACGAACAGCAGTATGGCAATGAAATCCGCAGCAAATACGGCGACGAGCTAGTCGATCGATCCAATGCGAAAATGTTGAAGCTCAGTGAAGAAGACTATCAGAAGTTTATGAGTCTCGAGCAACAAATTTTAAGTGGTTTGGTTGAAGCGATGAAAACGGGCGCCCAAACGAGTGAGACGGCACAGCAAATAGCCGATTTGCATCGTCAGTGGTTGAGTTTTACATGGCCGACATATAGTAAAGAAGCACACCGAGGACTTGCAGAAATGTATGTAGCAGACGAACGATTTGCTGCATACTACGACAAAGTCCAACCGGGCGCAGCACAATTTTTGCGAGATGCGATTAGGGTGTATACTTCGTAGTCTATTGATAGACAGGCAGTCCGATGTTTCGGGCTGCCTGTTTTTTGTGTGTGGTGATTTCCGCTGAACGTGCGTAAACTTCCTGGAACGCGCGTAAATTTTTTTTACCGCGCATAAGTTCGGCGTGTCGCGCGTATTTTTCGTCAAGCGCGCATAAGTTTTACGGAACGCGCATAAATTCCCGCAAGCGCGCGTATGGCTTTAAATGCTACAAAAACAGCTTAGACTGCTTCCGATTTTCGCGTTTACAAACCTTTAACAATTGTTTACACGTGTGTCACAGCATCTTCATAAACGCTTGTTATACTAAAATCAATTAAGCAGCTTGCCAACGATTCGTTTTAGTCGAAAAGGAGAGGTTTGCATGGACGGGAAGAAAAAGAAGTCACCGATTGTAAAAGTCATGTCGTTTAATATTGCTCATGGATTAGGGATGGACGGGATCGTCGATTTAGAGAAGACCGCGCAAGTGATTGAAGATTCGTGTGCGACCATCATCGCTTTGCAAGAAGTAGATCGTCACTTTTCAGTCCGCAGTTCGTTTGTGGACCAAGTAGGTTGGTTGAGTGAAAGACTAGGTATGTATGCTGCTTATGGTGCCAATATGGATGTGTCACCGATAGATTCCGAGCGCCCTAATCAGCAATACGGCAACGTCATTTTAAGCAAATACCCAATCAGATACAGCGAAAATCATTTATTAACGCAGGTGTATTGTCCTTTTGGCAATAATGAACAGCGTGGCATATTAGAAACCGTCATCGAAGTGGATGGCAATTATGTGAGTGTCTTTAATACACATTTAGCGCTCAAAGATGATGAGTTAGAAGTGAGTGTTGACGAAATTTTAGCCATTACAGGAAAAAGTCACTTCCCACGAATCATTACAGGCGACTTTAATGCCCCTGCTTCAAACGTGCATGTGCAAAAGTTCACTAGGCATTTCCGGGATGCTTTTCTGAAAATGAAGAGGGGCGATGCTTATACGTATCCTGCTCCTTACGTAAACAAAGAAACGGGTGAAGTTTTTCGACCGGCTACGCGCATTGACTATATTTTTGCAGATTATCATTTAGACGTCGTACAAGCAGCAGTCATCGAAACTGCGGTTTCCGATCATTTACCGATAGCGGTAGATATGATCTTATCTAATGTTAAAGTGAGCGATCAAGTATACGCACGTAAAGCACGAGTAACCATATGAATAACTAAAAAAACCGGAAGCTCTACAGGAGAGCTTCCGGTTTTTTGTATCCGTAAATTTGTGGGTCTGCTTGTTGGCGTCTGCATAACTTTACGAGTAAATAAACAACAGGAGTATCGGCTACTGCAACCATCCATTTAAAGATGTATTGCGTTAAAATCATGCCCAATAATACACTTGTCGGCATCATGCCGTAAAAAGCGATGGTGATAAAAAGACTCGTATCCACCAATTGGCTTGCCATTGTCGAAGCATTATTGCGCAACCATAACCGAGAATTGCCATGCTTATGTTTCAGTTTATGAAAAATAGTGACATCTAGGTTTTGGCTAATGAAATAAGAAACAAGACTAGCTAAAGTTACGCGGAAGCCTGCAGAAAAGATGGTTTCAAATGATTCTTGATTTGCGAAAAAGGGTGCAGAAGGCAAATGAATCGCAAAGAAAATAAAAGCCAACGCGCAAAGTTGTGTGATAAATCCAGCTGTAACGGTTTGCCGTGCGGCTTTTTTGCCGTACACTTCTGCGATGGTATCAGTAATCGGAAATGTGAAGACATAAACAATTACAGCGGCCGGTAACACCGCCCATTCTCCAATGCTAAATAATTTGACTGCTAAAATATTTGAAAGGATTAAGAGACCGACAAATGCGCCGTTTAAGTAAAGTAACATGTGTAGACCCCTTTATCGATTAGTAATCGTTTCAGGGTTTAAGTCGTGGTTCATCATCCGGTACGATGCCATTTCTTCGTATTTTGTTCCAGGTTTGCCATAGTTCGTGTAAGGGTCAATCGAAAGACCACCGCGTGGTGTGAATTTCCCCCATACTTCGATATAACGAGGATCCATCAGTTTGATCAAATCATTCATGATGATATTGACAACATCTTCATGGAAATCTCCGTGGTTACGGAAGCTGAATAAATAAAGCTTGAGCGATTTGCTTTCTACTAATGTTTTATCAGGGATAAAACTTAAGTAGATCGTAGCAAAATCAGGCTGTCCAGTTTGTGGGCAAAGTGATGTGAATTCAGGGCAATTAAATTTCACGAAATAATCGCGAGTGTGCAGATTGTCAATTGGTTCTAGTATCTCTGGAGCGTATTCAAATTTATACTTCGTGTTTTGATTGCCGAGCAATGATAAATGATCGAGTGTATCTTCGTTTCTTCCTGCCATAATAAACGGCCTCCTTTTAGATGACCGACTGAGAAGAGGACTATAAAAAACGGACAAAAGAAAAAGCCAAATCGCATGTGGATTTGGCGGAGTTTCGACAATCCATAGTTTTTTATAGAGGGTGAAATGCTATGAACCTCTCCCGTTGCCGGGGTATTTACTTTTTACTAACTTATCTTATAAGACTTACTATTCGTTGTCAATCGGACAAATTTGGTAAAATAATAGCATGAAGATAGAGGAGCGGATAGCATGAGTCATGATCACGATCATTTTGAAACAACGCGAAATAACAATCGGAAAGCATTGACTATCGCACTCGTCATAACAGCAGGAATCATGTTGCTAGAATTTTTCGGTGGACTTTTTACGAACAGCCTAGCCTTGATCGCAGATAGTGGTCATATGCTGTCCGATACGGTATCGCTAGTGCTCAGTTTGTCGGCGATTTGGTTTGCTGGAAAAGCAGTTTCTACCAAGAAAACGTACGGCTATTATCGTTTTGAGATTCTGACAGCTTTTATTAACGGGATTACGTTATTTATCATGGCAGGCTTTATTATTTATGAAGCCATCAAGCGTTTATACGAGCCATCGGAAGTTCAAGGAGGCTGGATGCTCGTCATCGCGGCAATTGGTCTTGTCGCCAACTTATTGAGTGCTTGGGTACTGAATCGGGGTGCAGATGTTCATGGCAACTTGAACATGAAAAGTGCTTATATGCACATTATTGGTGATGCACTCGGTTCAGTCGGAGCGATAGTTGCCGGGCTATTAATCCTGCTATTTGACTGGACAATAGCCGATCCGATTATTTCTGTTGCAGTTGCCCTGCTGATTTTGCGAAGTGCATGGAGCATTCTCCAAAATAGTTTACACATTTTAATGGAAGGAACACCGAGAGACCTCGATTTACAAGAAATAACAGCCCGCCTCCTTAAAATTGATGGAGTCGTGGGTGTTCATGACCTGCACGTTTGGACCATCACGTCTGGGTTAGATCAGTTTACATGTCATATTGATGTGGAGGAAAACGTAGATGAACAACAAGTTTTGCAACAAGCGTTAAAGTTGGTGCATGATATTTGCGACATTGAGCATGCCACCATCCAAATTGAAAAAGCAGACACTCACCATTCCTCATTGAAGGTATAAATTTGTTATAAAGAAGGCTTTTATACAAAGAAAAACAGATGCATTTATGTTCTTTGCGAATGGATGGAACCTGCACTTTTTCGTGGTAAACTAAAGTTAAAAGGTAGGTAGAAAGGAGCGGCAGGAATGGCAGGAAATAATGGGCATGGATTGCAGGAACAATCAGTAAAGTGGGTAAAAGCACAATTTGATGAACCTGTAGAAATTACGAACGTTCAGCCGTTAACCGGTGCAACTTCCTCAACTTTGTTTGAACTAGTTGTTACTAAAAATAGTTCGGAGCGTTCTTATGTACTACGGCTTTTTCATAAAACGGATTGGCTGGAGAAAGAGCCCGATTTGGCACAACATGAAGCAGCTAGCCTTCAATACGCAGAACAAATGGGTCTTACTGTTCCGCATTTAGTTGCTTATGACGTAACTGGAGAAGAAAGTGGCGTTCCTGCAGTGCTGATGTCTAAAATGCCTGGATCTGTTGTTCTTCAACCTTCGAATGATGAAATATGGGTAGACGAACTGGCTTCTAATCTAGCTAAGCTGCATCAAACCAGTGCAGAAGATTTTCCTTATGAATATTTCCCTTACAATGATGCGTTTCTACTAGAAAAGCCAACCTGGTCGAAAGTTCAAAATGATTGGATGCGTGCTTTTTATATTGTTTCTGGTAGCCGTCCAGCTTTTCGAGAATGTTTGATCCACCGCGACTTTCATCCGGCTAATGTGCTGTGGGAAAATCGACAAGTGAGTGCCATCGTCGATTGGGTCAATGCTTGCCGTGGCCCAGCAGGAATTGATGTTGGACATTGTCGCGTAAACTTGGCGCAAATGTATGGAATTTCTGTTGCCAATGATTTTTTAGCGGCTTATGAGCGTCATGCAGGTAGTGATTTTACGTACGATCCTTATTGGGATCTCGTCTCGCTAACGGATATTTTAGATGGGTCACCTACTGTGTACCCGGGCTGGAAAGCATTCGGGATGAAAGGTTTATCTAATGAGTTAGTTCGTCATCGGTTAGATGATTATTTATTGAGTTTACTGGATCGATTTGATGATTAGTAAGCCACCTTATAAAGCAGTTCAATAGAATTTCAGGTTTGATTTCTCCGATAAAGGCAATATACAACAATAAGTGAGTTTTTTAAGGAGGAAATTAAATGACAGATAGCCAATTAAATCAATTAAAAAAACAATTAGAAGAACAAGCAGCATCATTAGAAGAACGGGTTGAGCAAACAGAAGAGTTTGAGTCAACTGAGCTTTCCCATTATGATAATCATCCAGCTGATAATGCAACCGAGTTATACGACCAAGAACGTGACTTAGCGATGGAGCAATTTAAAGAAGGTGAACTGGAAAAAACAAAAGCAGCGCTGGCGGCAATTGAAGAAGGTACTTATGGAAAGTGTGCGGTTTGCGGTAAGGACATTCCGTTCGAACGGTTGGAGGCATTGCCAACAGCGCTTACATGTATCGACCATGCCGACCAAGAACCTGATTTGGAAAGCCGTCCATCAGAAGAAGATGTTCTGCAAGCTTCTACAAAGCAACCCGTTGAAAAAGAAGACGGTGCTATTCGTGATTACGAAGATAGCTTTGAAGATGTAGAGGATTTCGGCTCATCAGATACGCCACAAGATCAGCCAAATGAAGATCCACAGAAATTTTTTAAAGACGAAAACTAATAGTAAATCCCCTTCTGCCTACGGGTATGAAGGGGATTTGAGCATTAATCGTATTTCCCGGGAAATACGAGCAGAGGAGAATGCGTATGAGTACGTTAGAAAAAGAGATATATGCTTTAGAATGCAGTCATTTAAAGCCAGATGTCCGAGTTTCTGCTGAAAAAATTGGAGATGTATTAGACGTTGAATTTTTTGAGTTTGGCAGTTCAGGTGGCGCCTTCAAACGAGTAGATTACAATGGCGATCATCCATTAAATCCAGATCCGATGGAAATTAAGTTTTTCACTATACATGAATTAGGACCAGCCGCTGTTTTGACGACTTACCAAGTACATAATCACAAAACAGGAAGACTGACGAATCGAAGTTCAGTATGGAAAAAAAGATCTAATGGATGGAAGTTATTTTTTCATCAAGGAACGGTTTCGAATGGAGACGTGTTTGAATAAGCGCTTAAGAGGCTATTCACATAACAGTACTATTATTGGCGAAGGAGGAAACGATATGGAACACGCCATCGTATTATTTGATGGAGATTGTAATTTTTGTGATTCGAGCGTTCAATTTATCATAAATCATGATCCGGCAGGCTATTATCAATTTGCTTCACTGCAAAGTGAAATCGGCAAAGAGCTTTCTAACAAGCACAATGTGCCGGATGATGTAGACAGTTTAGTGTTGATAAAAGACGGTCAAGCTTATGTGAAATCTGAAGGGGCTTTAATGATTTCAAATCACTTAACGGGACTTTGGAAACTAGCGCATTACTTGAAGCCTTTTCCTCGAGCACTGCGAGACGGAGCGTATGATGTCATCGCCAAAAATCGTTACAAAGTGTTTGGGAAACTAGATAGTTGCATGTTGCCACCGCCTCACATTCGAAAACGATTTTTGGATAAGTAAATGCAAAAGTCCGAACCTGGAAATTCTCCAGTTCGGGCTTTTTTCATATTTAAGGCTTCAAAAATCAACAAAAGTTAGATAGCCTCCAATACTTATTAGCGGTTGGTCCTGCCATATAACTTAGTCCTTCACTTTCTGATTGATGAATTTCCGTCCATTGGCGATCTTCGCTGTACTTTAAATAAACTTCGTGGTTGGGTGATTGATCATGCACGCCTAGAACTGTATAGGTGCCATCGTGATAAAAGTCAGCAGACAAATGATAGTCGATATTCGGTGAAGTGGTAAGTGGATTTCCAACACCATGTGTTAAAGCGATAGAAATTTTCTGATCGGACTCAGCTGTCTTTATTAAGTCAATTTCATTAGCTGAAGCGACATCTTCTTTGCTGAATTTTTTTCGCCAATTGTAGCCGATCGTCGGTCCAACGCGCTTATCCCAAGATAATGTTGGTTCGTTTTCATTAAATGACACAGTAAAATTGACATGTGTTCGGTACTCGAGTGAATCAGAATCAAATGATCGATTATCTCCTTTAAAATAATGGAAAGGAGAGAGGAGATTTGGGTTTTTCAATAAAGTATCTGGTAAAAAGGTGTTATAGCGGAAATGCCACACAGGTTGAGGCGCTGTATTAGGTTGATCCGATAAGAGCGAATGTAAAGGAGCTATTTTTTGGGTTAGCCAAAAATCCTCCATGGAAGCTTTATCTTTAGAAGAGTTTTGCTGCAAAGCGCCGAATATTTTATGTAACGAGAATTTTTTCTCGCTACCCTTTTTGCCTGCTAGTGAGACAGGACGTTTGCCACGAATCCAATACGTGTATGGTTGGTCACTTAAAATCTTATCATCGGTATATTGATTTTTTTTAATAGATTCGATAAACTGACCGTTGCGATAAATATCAAATGTGGAAATACCATCAATTTTTCCCCAAGCTAAAGAAACGCGACCTTCAGAAACGATGGTAGTTAGTACGATTTCAGCAAGACGATTGTCATTATCGACGTTCCTGTTTTCGGTCCCAGTTTGTATTTTGATTTTGTCTGTCCATTCTCCTGCGACATCTAAGCGTTCGATTGTGTATGTATACAAATGCCCCACTTGTAATCCTTCATCTTTAAAGTAGTTTTGAGTGCCTGTATAAACGACTTGTGAGCCACGCTTTACTCGGCATACAGCTTCTGTTGCTGTCCATCTAAAATAAATTAATGTATCAGATTGCTCTAATACAAGAATATCAATTATCATTTCTCCACCTCCGCATGCTATTGTTAGGCATATACCCTTTTTGAAAAGCGGATGAACCCTTTCCCGTAATTTGTATAGAATTAGAAAAGTTCACTGTATAATAAATATATGCAAGTAAGGTCAGATAGATGTGGAGGAATTTCAATGCACAATACTAAACCGATGAAGAATTTTGGTGATTTTGATGAAGCAGCAACGTATATTTTGCAGTTGTTAAGCAAACAAATCGGTATCAATTCTTTGTTTATTGCTAAAAATGATGGACAGATAAATAATATCCTTAAAGTACATAATACTAACAAGAAACTTGTAGAAGAAGGTAGTTCGATGCCTCTTATTCAGTCGTATTGTAGTTTGAGTATCAATCATGGTGCATCTCCATTAATTATAGACGATGTTTCAAAAAACGAATTAACCCGTAGTATGGAAATCACTAAAAATTACGGACAAGGCACATTTGTAGGTGTTCCAGTTTATTATAGCGATAACACAATATATGGAACGATTTGTGGATTAGACGATCAATATCACAAACTTTCCGAGGAAGATCTTTATACTTTTGAAGTGATGTCGACATTATTGACCTATGTGTTGGAACTTGAAAAAGCCAATCAACAAATCCAAACATTGACTGCGCCGATTGTTCCGATAACCAAAGGTGTAGCAATCGTGCCCGTGATTGGTGAAATTACAGCTGCTCGAGCAGAAGTTATTATTAAACACATACTTGAAAAATGTAGTAATGAGCATATGGACTATTTAATTATCGATGTTTCGGGAATAGTGCAAATCAATACTGTCGTTGGGGAATACTTGCTAAAGCTTGTCGGTATTTTAAAAATAATAGGGGTGACGCCAGTTATTACAGGTATTCAACCTTTTATGGCATTAAAGGTTCCGCATTTTGCGGCAGCTTTAAAAGATGTATTGATAGAAGCAAACCTCGAAGCAGCATTAAAAAAACTTGGATTTGTATTAATAAAAGAATGCAAAGAAAAACCAGACTTTCGTTGAGAAAGTCTGGTTTTATATTTTGTTGAAAGGTTGTTTATGTTTATTCTACTAGCTTTCTTTATCAAAAAAGACATGTTTGAGTTCCCAAGTGTCGCCGATTTCCAACAAGCCAAATGAAAATTGTGCTTGTCGACGTTTATCAGTAGGTGAACCTGGATTGAACAATGTGACACCATCGACTTCTCTCATTACAGGGATATGAGAATGTCCAAAGACAATAATGTCAACATCGTCGTTAACAAATGTATCAAAAGCTTGTTGTTCAGTAGGCTTTCGGTCACTATCTCCGTGAACGACGCCGATTTTTAATTGGCCAAATGTGAAAATCTTTTTGCGTCCGAATTTTTCTAAAATATCCCAGGGATCAACATTACCGGTGACTCCATCAATTTCAGCGTATGCAGCCAGTTCGTGATAAACGTCCAGTGTTTGCCAATCCCCCGCATGGATAATAAAATCTGCTTTTTCGCATGCTTCAACTAATTGTTGTGGCAGTTTTTTGGCGCGGAATGGAATATGGGTATCTGAAACAATAACAATGTTCTTCATCTAAACGCCTCCAGTCAGTTTCTTTCACTTTACCAAATAAATACCTCAAGGTCGAAATCTAGCTCTAGTTTCTCGATACTAGTTTGTCAAAAAGATTCAACTCTCATTTTCATGAGTGAAAAGACCTGTTATTCAGAAAGATAAAAACCGTATTTTTTGCAAAACATCAATAAAGTATTGGTATTTGCTAGTTTTCTACAAGATTAAAGTAGTTATGATGGATTGAATTCATATAATTCCAATTATATACTGTTAATAAGAATGTTTGTTGATTATTGGAAAAGAAAGGGAGAGAGTATGAAAAAATTAAAAGTATTGGTATTTGCTTTATTTACAATGTTATTTCTAGGGTTTTCTCAAACCACTGCTGAAGCGCATGCACCAAATTTACATGTAGGGGTGTCTGGAGAAGATGTAAAAGAACTTCAAACTAAATTGAAAAAATTGGGTTACTTCAATACATCAGCTACTGGTTATTATGGGCCAGTAACTAAAAATGCAGTGATCGAATTTCAGCGTGACTTTAATGTATCAGCTACGGGCTTCACGGGTCCTTTAACACGCGCAAGACTTGCGGAAGTTGATATGATGGCACATGTTGTAAACGGAGAAGCACGAGGAGAAAGTTATACAGGACAAGTAGCAGTAGCAGCTGTCATTTTGAACCGTATCGATTCGTCTAAATTCCCGAACAATACATACAATGTTATTTTTCAGCGCAATGCATTTACGGCTGTAAATGATGGCCAATTCAACTACCAGCCAAACGCTTCGGCTTATCAAGCTGTAAAGACTGCTGTTAAAGGATCAGATCCTTCTTTAGGAGCAACTTATTATTACAATCCAAGAGGCGTTACAGATACTTGGATTTTCTCACGTACAACGATTACCAAAATCGGCAAACATGTATTTGCAAAATAAATAAAAGAATCGCTCTGTCAAAACAGAGCGATTTTTTTATGGGATGAATTAGCATGTAGAAAAGGCTATACTGAATTAGGAACTAACGAGAGGTGGAACACAAATGACTGAAAATAATGCGGCGCAATTGGCGCCAAAAACATGTAGCATTGAAAGACTTGTAACGAATAAACAAGACGTAGAAAAAGTATTGCTCGGTAAGAAAATAGCAACACGTCGAAATGGCCGCTATGCAGATGTTGGAGAAATTATGGTACTTGAAGATAAGAAATTCTTAGTAGACCGTGTATACCAACAAACACTTGGGGAGTTAACGGATGAAATCGTAGCAGGAGAAGGGTATGCGACTGTTGAGGAATACAAACAAGCGATATTGTCTACTCATGCGGGTATGCCTTGGTTGCCACAGATGACTGTCTGGGTTCACGAATTTCATTTAACGGAAGAGTAAGCACGAGATGTACACACTCATTTTGTTTGCTCATATCTTAAGTGCGGTTTTATCGATTGGACCGTTCTTTGTGCTTCTTCCTTTAGTTAAGCGAATGGAGACTGCCTCCGGCGATGTTCTTCTGGCACATATTATTACGTTTAAATCGGCAACACGCCTTGTAAAACATGCGGGGCATGTATTAGTAACAACGGGTGTTTTGTTGATTTGGCAAGGCCCGTGGGGATGGGGAACTTCGTGGATACTAGGCACTATAGGAGTTATGGTGGCTTCCGTGTTTTTCTTAGCACGTGCATTTACACCAACCCTTCGTAAGTTTAATGACGAGAAATTTAATCATTTAACATTGGTTAAAAAGTTAAATCGCTCTTTATGGATTTATATCTTTTTATTAGTACTGATGATGTGGTTTATGGTAGATAAGCCACTGTTATGGTGATGAAACGGGACGGCTCTATGGGGTCGTCCTTTTTGGCGTTTGTAGACGGAATTATCTATTATTAATTAGCTTACAGTTGACAAACCTGCTTGGATTTAATAAGATGAGCACAACCTTTTTGTACGGATTGCGGTAGAAGGTGTCGGGAGCGACATCGCCGAATTCTAGTTGAGAAGAGTATAGTAGAGCTAAATCGATGAATAAGAAAAGTAGCACAGATCAACCTCTCAAAGAGAGCCAGTGGCAGGTGGAAACTGGTGGGGTGTCTGAGTGAATGGGCTTATGAGTGATTCTTTGAACAAGCAGTAGAAGAGTCCGTTTCCCTACGTTATCGGGGATAGAGTGAAAGCTGTAACAGCTTTAACATGAGGTGGTACCACGGTTAATCCGTCCTCTGCAAGGAACAATTCTGTTTCTTGCAGGGGACTTTTTTGTTTTTAACAGGTAGGAAAAATGCAAGACTAACGGCGTTTTTCAGAAATGGAGATGAGTTGAGATGAGTAAAGAAATGAAGACGAGAAAAATTGATGGGGATTCGTTAACACCCATTGCTGTGTTTAATCGATTAACAGGAGAACGCAAATGCTTGCTTGAAAGTTCATTAAAGACCAGTATGACAGGTCGTTATTCTTTTATTGGAGCAAACCCGACGGTCGGTTATATCGGACAGGGCCAACAATTACGAGAAGTTGATTTTCAGACAGGTACCGAAAACATACATGAAGGAAAACCGTTGGAACTTATCAAGAAATTAATGCCGCGTTATGACGCGGAAGTAGAGGGGCTTCCTTTTACAGGTGGAGCTCTTGGCTATATTGGGTATGATGCGATTCAAGTTTATGAACCAATTAAAGCGCCAAAAAAAGACAGTCTTCAAATGCCGGATATCCATCTGCAGATTTACGAGACGATTGTAGTATTTGATCACGTAAAAAATGATGTGACCATTTTATCGTTTGAAGATAAGTTAGATGAAATTGAGCAGCAATTAGCTGTTCCTGAAAATTCGGAGACAACAGACCAACAATCACTGCAATTCTATTCCAAAACGAGCGATGCTTTTTTCCGCAACCAAGTAGAGCAAGCAAAAGATCACATCCGTAAAGGTGATGTTTTTCAATTGGTATTGTCGCAGCGCTTGTCTGCCAGTTACAAAGGAGATGCTTTTACACTGTACCGTAAATTGCGTAAGCAAAATCCATCGCCTTATCAATTTTTCATTGATTTCGATGGATATGCAGTGGTCGGAGCTTCACCAGAAAGCCTCTTGACGATACGTGATAGTCATATGATTACAAATCCGATTGCCGGCACACGTAAACGTGGAAAAACGGATAGTGAAGACAATCGTTTAGCAGAAGAGCTGGCTGGCGATGAGAAAGAACAAGCTGAGCATAAAATGCTTGTAGATCTCAGCCGTAACGATGTAGGGCGCGTCGCGCAAATTGGAACGGTAGACGTACCAAAGTATATGGTCATTGAGAAATATCAACATGTGATGCACCTGGTGTCAGAAGTAACAGGAGAACTCGACCCGAAGATGCACCCACTCGATGCATTGGTATCGTGTTTACCTGCTGGCACGGTTTCAGGAGCTCCTAAAGTTCGCGCCATGCAATTGATACAGGAGTTTGAAGAAGAGCGCAGAGGTGTTTACGGTGGGGCTATCGGTTATTTAGGGTTTAATGGAAATCTTGATGTGGCACTCGCCATTCGGACCTTTGTCGTTAAAGATGAAATGGTTCATGTTCAAGCAGGAGCAGGCATTGTGTTTGACTCAGACCCGCAAGCAGAATATGAGGAAACTCTTCACAAAGCGCGTTCACTTACGGAGGTGTTCGGATGATTTTATTAATCGATCACTATGACTCGTTTACGTATAATATTTATCAAGCTGTCGCTGCAATGGACGTCGAAGTGGAAGTAGTGCGTTATGGTGTTTTAACACTCGATGAAATTAAAGGAAAAAATCCTCAAGCAATTATTCTATCGCCAGGGCCTGGCCACCCGCGAGAATTGCCCGAATCGATTGAGCTAATTCAAGAATTGTACACGTCTGTTCCAATTTTGGGGATTTGTCTGGGTCAACAATTAATTGGAGCTGCTTTTGGCGGGAACGTTGTTGAAGCACCGTTTATCCGCCATGGCAAAGTATCGGATGTATCGCATAGTCAACAAGGATTGTTTAAAAATATGCCGTTGCCACTACCAGTCATGCGCTACCATTCACTTGTGTTAGAGCCGGAAACATTGGCTAGTTGTTTAGAAGTCCAATCAAAAGCACTCGATGACGATACCATTATGGCCGTAAAACACAAGGAATACCCGGTATACGGAATTCAATTTCACCCGGAATCCATCGGTACGCCAGACGGAGTCGAATTGATGAAAGAATTTATTGTACAAAGTCGTCAAGAAGCGACGAATCAGCGATAGAACATAAATACCCCTTAAGCCTAAACGGCTTAAGGGGTATTATTTTTTAAGAACGAATTAATGGCATTGTGCAGCAACGAAAAGCGCCGCCGGATTTAATAATTTCAGAATAATCGACTTCAATGACGTGAAAACCGCGAGCAGTCAAATGCTTGTTCACCTGCACGTTTTGCGGTTGACTGAACACTTTTCGATCCCCAATTGATAGTACATTCGTACCCAATGCAAACTGTTCTTTTTCATTAACGCGTATTAACGTATAACGTTCAGCGAGCATGCGAACCGTAGCTGCATCGAGTGCTTCCGGGAAAATTAGCGCTTCAGTTGGAGACAAGATATTAAAGACGCAATCCAAGTGTAAGTATTTTTCATTAAAAGAAATGGGAACGATTTCGAAATCGCGTAGTTCGGCTTGCAGTTTTTGAATGGCTTTTTTAGAAGTTCGACTACTAACCCCAATAAAGACCGTATCTCGGTCAATGATGACGTCGCCGCCTTCAATTCTGTGACCCGCTAATCGTTTGAAGTTAACGTGATGAGTTTCCATCCACTTTTCAAGCTCTTGTTCTTCACCTTGGCGAATATCAGAAGCCATTTCACTTATGAATACCGTATCACCAATGGTAAAGCCGATGTCACGTGTGAAAACTTGTTCAGGATACTTCTCCGTTGGCTCAATCAAATCTGTGTGAACGCCATTTTCGATTAATGCTTGAACAAATGTACTGTGTTGATGGAGTGCTTTGTCTACATCAATATTTTCATCTTTGTATCTTTTTTGAACATCATTGATGACATCTTTTATTTCCATAAAACGAGGGGGACATAACAAAACCCGTCGGAGCGGATCGTATTCACTTTGGCTGTGAGCGGATAAACTTTCTTTTGTTGTTGTAGCCATATTATTTCCTCCAAAAAAACATAGTTGGTACTTTACTATTCCTTTTGAAAAGAGAATTAAAACATGATTATTAATAGAAGATGCACAAAAGCTGTAGAAAATGAGAAAATAAAATGAGTTTAACAAAGGGGGAATAACTTCGTGGAAATTATTCAACAAAATGCGTCAGAAGACCGTGAGTTTATACGAAAAAAAGTGATTGAACACAACATGGCTAATTTAGCTGCAGAAGTAGAATCTCCAATTGAGCAAATGAATTTTATTGTGCGCAATGAAGAAGGGGAGGTTGTAGGGGGCTTAACGACTACAAGTTTCTGGAAAAGCTTACATATCGATTTTTTATGGGTAGAGCCTTCAATTAGAGGTCAGCGCGTAGCGGAAAAGCTAATGGCTCAAGTCGAAGTTTATGCACGCAGTAAAAAGTACAGAGTGATGATTGTTGATACCTTCAGTTTTCAAGCACCTGAATTTTATAAGAAGCAAGGTTTCGCAGAATTTGGTCGAGTGAACGATCACCCAGAAGGACATAGCCATCATTATTTTGAAAAGTGGCTTGTTGATCCTACTGAGATTAAAAAGCAATAAAAAAGAGCCTTGGAAATTTTTCAATATATCTAGAAATTTTCAAGTATGGGCTTTATGACTGGCTGCTTTTTCAAAATTTATTGAATGTAGCGGAAGGCGGCGACTCCAACGGTAGCAGCACGAGCTGGAGCCACTGAACTGAGCGAAGCGAAGGAAGCGGCAGAAGCCGTGCCCGTGGAACGCGTCCGCCTGAAGCGAAATGGATGTAAGGAATAACTTTTCAACCAATAAAAAAAAGGAAGCCCGCGGGCTTCCTTTTTTTACTATTCTTGGTCTTTATAAAACACTTTGTCTACGTTGTATCTAGCTTTATGAGCGTTGATTAAATACGTTTCGTAAATTTCGCGCTCCATTGGATCTTCAACGAAAGAAACCGTAATACGGTAAACTTCTTCACGGTGATTTTTCAATGGTGATACTGAATCTTCAAAATGCTTTTTCACACGTTGACGTAGTTTGCGGGCTTTCCCGACAAACAATAGCTCGCCACTATGGTTGAAAAATTGAATAATGCCGCCTTTATCGCGTGGAATATCGTACAAATCGATAAAGCCGAATAATGGTTTAATGACAGCTTCGTCACCTATAATTTCTTGCTTGCGCTGTGTAATCGTCACATCAGCTTTTGGTGGTTGAATATTAATCATGCTTATCACGTCCTCTAGTTATCGTATTGCCTATTTTAACACAAAAAAGAGCGAAAATCCATTCGCTCTTTTTTACTGTAGATTCCAGTCTTTCTTATAAGGAATTTAATTGGTCGCTGGCTGGCTGATCGCCTTGAAGCACTTCAAATACTTTATGGTAAGTGTTGTTACGATCTAGTACATCGACTAGTACATGTGCCACATCTGCTCTTGGAATGGATCTGCCTTCTAATGAACTAAAGCCGTCGAGAGACACTTCAATTTTGCCAGACTTTTCTTCATCTGAAAGTGCACCTGGGCGGACAATTGTATAATCTAAATTGGTTGTTTTCAATAAATCATCCGCTGTGCGTTTAGCGACAAGATACGGCTTCATCGCTTCACCGCCGGCATCCGGATTGTCTGATCCAACCGATCCTAGTTGTACAAAGCGTTTTACACCTTTTTCTTGTGCATATTGTGCGGCTTTTACTGAGCCCCATAAATCAATGGTTAATGTTTTATCAGCGCCTGTTTTGGGGCCAGATCCTGCTGCGAAAATAACAGCATCTATGCCTTCAAAAGCATCGCTAAAATCTTTTTCCAAATCGCCTAACACTACATTAGTAGCACCGAGTTCTTTTAGTTGATCTATTTGTTCTTCTTTGCGAACCATTGCCGTTGCTTTGTGGTTTGTTTCAGCTAACTCTTTGACAATGTTGCGGCCGACTTGACCGTTTGCTCCAATAACTAATACGTTCATTCGATTCCACTCCTTTAATTGTCTTTACTTTCTTTATGTTCCCGATTAAGAGTGTAATAAACGTTTTATTTTGTCGTGGAACTGTCCAAAAAGGTGTAGACAAGCTAGAATAGAAGAACGGAGGTGTTACAATGCAAATTACAGATTACGTGTTTCACAAAATTAATGACCCAACAGGTATCATGGTGGGCGATCGCTATGAATTCTTGTTAAACGTTGAAGTGGATGAAGAAGATGAATTATATACGGAAGGCGGCTTAGAAATACGCGTCATTATCGCTGCAGAAGAAGCTGGAGCCCGTATCGCACATTATAACCTTATCGATAAACAAACAAGAAGTGCGCTTGAATTTGGACTTGAAGACGAGGAAGAAGAAGAAATCCTTGCTTACTGTTCAGAAAAACTAGCGTAAAAAAACATCCTGCTCAATTTGAGCAGGATGTTTTCGTTTATAGTTTGACTTCGATGTCAGCTGATTTCTTTAGCTTTTCAATTTGGGTGAATACCGCATCTTGTGTTTTTTGTCCTTCTAGAGACTGACGGATTGTTGGTTCCATTTCTTCTAGAGGCGGAGCTTCTGCTTCAGAAGATTCAACAAAGCCATCATAAGCTGTTTGGACTTCATCGTCGGTCACTTTAGCGACTTCGATTTCTTCTGCAACGTATTGTTCATACACCAATTGTTCGCGTAGTTGCAATTCCATTTCTTCTATTGTAAAGCCGGTTTCTTTTAATGCTGCGTTCATTGCTTCTTCTGTTTCAAATTGACCTTTCAACTCTTCCAAGCGTTCTTTAACTGTTTCATCGTCAGCTATATAGCCTTTTTCTTCTGCATCTTGCAAAATTACTTTATTGCCAATTAATACAGACATAGCTTGTTCTTTCATAAGGTCTGCACTTTCTTCGTCGGAAACCGATTGACCTTGGACAGCTAATGTAGTTTCAAGCTGACGTGCCACGCTATTATAAACTTTCCCTAAAATTTCTTCTCCATTTATTATGACAACAACCTCTTCTTTTTCTGGCAGTTCAAGCGTATATTCTGCAGGAGCTGGCTCACCTGATTGTTCAGTTGTTTCGGGCTCTTCTTTTTCTGTCGATGCACCTTCTTCTTTATCAGTGCATGCGCTCAACGTTAGTAGTAATAAGAACGGGGCGAAGGCGAATGTCATTTTCTTAATCATATTAAAACTCCTCTTTCAATCTGTCTGTTTAACAGTTAACCACATTATTTTATCCGGCACAAATAGTTGGATATGCTTGTGCAAATAATGTTGCAATTCTGTATAATGAGGTAGGACGTGGTTATACCCATTAATACATGAGATAGCTCAAAAACCAATTGGATTTGAAATGCTTTATGACAATGGTATCATTATAAAAATACATAGATAATAATACATCACTTATACTTTTTGGAGGAATCCCTATGACAAGCTCAAGCAAAATTACAGCACGTAAAACATTAGAGAAAATCCAGCCGTACTCACCCGGAAAACCAATTTGGGAAGTGCAAAAAGAATTAGGATTGGATCGTGTCGTCAAACTAGCATCTAACGAAAACCCGTTAGGACCTTCTCCTAAAGCAGTGGCCGCCATCCAAAACGGCTTAGCAGGGTTAAACCGTTACCCTGATGCAGATGCTAGCGCATTAAAGAAAGCTATTGCCGAAAAATACCAAGTAACGCCAAAACAAGTAATTACAACAAATGGTGCGGATGAATTGATCACGTTGATTTCTGAAGCCTTTCTAGAAGAGGGGGACGAAGTAATTGTTCCATCTCCATCTTTTAGTGAATACGATTTCGGTGCACATATTATGGGTGCTACAGTTGTACCCGTTAAATTTAAAGAAGACTTTGAGTATGATGTAGACGCATTAATTTCTGCGGTTACGGAAAAAACGAAGATTATCTACATCTGTACGCCGAACAATCCGACGGGTACGTATATCCCGAAATCGGATTTGGATAAATTGGTAGACGCACTTGATGATGTATTAGTAGTGATTGATGCGGCTTACGATCATTTTGCAGATGCAGCAGATTACACAAATGGTGTGGAATACGTGAACGCAGGGTACCCAGTTGTGACATTGGAAACTTTCTCGAAAATTTACGGTATTGCGGGTGTACGCGTTGGTTTTGGTATCGCTCCTGAGGCGATTGTTCAATCGATTTTGAAAGTAAAAGAGCCATTTAACGTCAATACATTAGCACAAATTGCAGCAACCGCAGCTATTGGAGATGCTGAGCATGTAGAAACTTCTCAAGAAACCAATAAAGTAGGACGTCAGCAATTATACAAAGCTTTTGACGAACTGGGATTAACGTATATTGAAAGTATGGCCAATTTTGTGTTAGTACAAATTGGTGAAGATGGTGAAAACCTGTACAAACAATTAATGGCTAAAGGTGTCATTGTTCGCCACGGGAAAATTTGGGGACTGCCTGATTACGTGCGCGTTTCCGTTGGGACAGAAGAAGAAAACCAATTCTTCATCGATGCTTTAACAAGCTTATTAGTTAAACAAGCGTAGAGAAAAAAGCTTCCGAAATCGGAAGCTCAGCTTGTAGAAAAAAGAATAATAACATTTTCCTTCGTATTTATATGGATTCTCCGCACCCAGTGGACGCTTTCCGCGGACGAAGCGCTGAGCCTCCTCGTCGCAAGCTCCTGTGGGGTCTCATCACTCCGTTCTTCCGCAGGAGTCGCCACTTGGTGCTCCGAATCCTGGAGTGAGTGGATAAAAAGGCTGAAGCTGAGCCTACGGAAAGCGAAGTGGCCAGTCCAGTTGGAGAGTATACACAGTTATTTATTTTAGTTAGACTCTGTCTACAGTAAAAGCTTCCGATTTCGGAAGCTTTTTTTATATGTACTATTACCTTGCGTTAGACTTAGTGGATTACTAAGTCAATTCACGAGTGCTTAACGAATTTACGAAACAGTAAGTATTGAATGAAAAATAACGCGAAAGTGGTTAAGCAAAGGTTAATGTAATACCACAGACCTTCTCCAAAAAAATCTAGAGGAGAAGTAGTTGTGGGGCGTTGCATTAAAAAGAGGAAATTGGAATCTGTCCATGGATTGATAAAAAAGCCGACCACGGCGGCGTACACAAGCAGTAAACTATAAACAGAAAAAAAAGAACGCATCGTAATAACTTGAGGACGGCTTAAAGCTAAAAACAAACAGGCCCATGTTATAGCGGTGTGGTGAATAAAGAATTTCCAGAAACGAAAATGTTGGTAGTCATAAGGTAATTCTGGAGTAACTAATGCTAAAAAAGCGGGCAGTACTCCCAAAAAGAAGGCCAGTTGAATCCAGAAGGGGCGCATAGTCAGTAAACCAATTATCGAAACAACAGAAGCGACACCGCATAGATGAAAAGGCATTTGGTTATGAAAGCGCCAAACGTCATTGGTGATAGCCCAGTAATGATAAGAAATTTCCGATGCTAAGAGTAAAGTTAACAATGTCCAGCGTAACCAATTGACCCCTTGTTGGGTTTCTTTCAACTTATTTTTAAACGAAAAAAGAAGAAGACTTCCGATAAGAGCGATAGTGAGTACGATTAAGTGGCTCGTAGAAAAAAGAGTAAAATAATGAGTAGATGTCGCACCAAACCAACTTTCCATAATATCCCTCCCCATGCCGAATATATTGTGAGAATAGTTTAACATTAATTGGTTATGTAAGTAGCTTTAAGCTGGTAGTTTCACACAAACATAAACAGATGTTTTGCTTAAACGGCTCTTTCTACGATAAACTGCTTTAAAAGCTCCTTAGGAGGAATGCCAGTGGATCATTTGAAATTATTGTCATCCATCACGTACATCGACACAGAACGTTCCATAGAAGCTGGCGAAATGAAAATCGTTGAAACTGAACGCAATATTGACTTATATAGAGATACGTTGATAACACCAGGCACACAATTTCATGTTGCGAATGTATGGGATATCTCTTACAAATCGTTTTCTTCAGAAGCTAGATTGTTATACCTTCATACACACCGTGGTGTACTGACGTATATGATCTACACAGACCCAGATAAATTCGTGAAGACGTTTAAAAAATTGAAAAACGAGAATTACTAAAGAAGGTAGGTTTTTTCCTATCTTCTTTTTCGACTTTATAGAGCTACGTGGAGACGTGTGTGCATTTTATAGGAAAGGAGAAGAGAAAATGGAGAATACCATCAACATTGCAAATCAATGGATTGAAAAAGTGAACGACAAAAACATTAAAGCTGTACTTGAAGTTTCAGATCCGCATATTGAATTGGTCGGACCAAGAGGTGTCGCAGAAGGTCATGATATTTTGCGGAAGTGGATTGAACAGTCAGGCATTCATATGGAAACACAAGACTACTACGCGAAAGGTGACGAAGTGATTTGTGTCCAAAAAGCTACGTGGGAACACCAAAGTGGTCATGTCACGATATACACGTACATGCAAATGAGAAATGGAAAAGTTCATCGTTTAGGGAGATACGACACATTAGATGACGCTTTCGGAGAATGTCATTTAAGTGAAGAAGATTTAGTTGAATAGAAAAGGACGGAGAAATTTCTCCGTCCTTTTTTCTAATGTCGAGAGAACCCAGGGAAATGCCTACCTAGAGCATTTTTCCTTTGTTTCATCTACTACATTTATTTACTTTATTTCACTATTGATCAAATCGCCCAACTCATCCCAATTTTCAACGCGGAGCAAATCGAGATGGCGGTTATACGATTGATCTTTAACAATTACGTTCACAGATTCACCCGTTAATGTATTTAAGACAGCTGGCTTGTCATCGAAATAATAATCCAACTGCAAGTTTTTAATGATCTCCACTTTTTCCGAATCTTTCATACCACAGAAAAAGTTTTCCCTTACGATAGGAAAGCCTTTTTCAACCATCCAGTTGAATGTATTCTCCGTGTATTCGATTGGGCGTGACGTTATATAGTAGATTTCGTGTCCATCTGACTGGAGCTGCTTTAATAATTCGAGTGCACCAGAATAGAGCGGACAGTTAGTGAAATACAAAAAGTCTAACGAACGATTCCACATATTTTTACCTTCTTCGTCACTTAAACCGAATGCTTCATGTATTTCAACACGATTCAAATCGTGGAAAACAGCGATATCTACTGGTTGGTCTAATTGTTCTTGGTAATAATGAAAGGCATATTCCCGCAAATTAATCAATGTATCGTCTATATCAAAACCGAATTTCATGTGCTGCTGCCTCGCTTTTCAGGATAGCCTGTAAATTTAAAGTCTTTCCCCACTTTGCTGAATTCACCATCACGCAAATCGATAGCATCTTTCATCCATTCCACACCTGTTCCTTCAATAAAAGTCGGTGCCATTGTCCCGCCCACAAGTTTAGGTGCAAAATAAAATACCACTTTATCGATCAAGTCGTTTTCTAGAAACGCCGCATTGATCGTGCCGCCACCTTCGATAAAGAGTGAAGAAATGCCTTTTTCACCGAGCGTACGAACAACGTCGACGACATCGACTTGCGTGTCATGACTAGTTTCAAATATCGAAACGCCTAATTTTTCTAATGCCTGTCGTTTATCGGCATTGTAATTTTTACTGGTGAAAATCCACGTATCGACAATGCCATCTGTAACAATTTTGGAATCAAGCGGAATACGTAATGTAGAATCTAGTACAATACGAAGCGGGTTTCGACCGTTCGAAATACGCGCCGTCAATTCAGGATCGTCTTCAATAACAGTGCCAACGCCAACTAAAATGGCCATGTTCTGACTACGCATCAAGTGAACATCTAATCGTGCTTCTTCTGCTGTAATCCATTTGCTATCAAGAGAGTGGGTGGCGATTTTGCCATCTAGTGTAGACGCAGCTTTTAATGTCACAAAAGGAGTTTTCGTTACGATGAATTTATTAAAGACTTCGTTGATCTTTATAGCTTCCTCCTCACGAACTCCCACGATTACTTCAATACCTGCTTCTTTTAGCATTCGTACCCCATTTCCGGCAACGATGGGGTTGGGGTCTAAAGTTGCGACGATCACTTTTGTAATGCCCGCATCGATAATCGCTTGCGCGCAAGGGCCGGTACGACCGAAATGAGAGCAAGGTTCAAGTGTTACATAGATAGTAGCGCCTCGACTCATGTCACCCGCCATGCGGAGTGCATGAATCTCAGCATGGGGTTCACCTGCTTTTAGATGCGTACCAATGCCAACAATTCGGTTGTCATTAACGATAACAGAGCCAACGAGAGGGTTAGGATCTGTTTGCCCTTTTAACGTTTGCGCATTCGTCAAAGCAAGGTTCATATAAAAATCATGGTTTGACATGAAAAATATCCTCCTCGTCCTTTAGGTGTCCAGAACGATCGATTTTTGTTTGCAAGTAGTCTTTATTGTATTCGGATGCGTCTCCCCAAAGAGCAGTTCTGGATGCAATTTGCAATCCCGCTTTTTCGATGGCATCGACTTTTTTAGGATTATTAGTCATTAACGTGACAGGCTTAGTGCGAAGTGCTTGTAGTACAGCGATCGCGTCCCCATAATTTCTGGAGTCATCCACGTATCCCAATTGTTCATTTGCTTCAACGGTATCATAGCCATTTTCTTGTAGAACATACGCCATTGCTTTACTGAAGAGGCCAATGCCGCGCCCTTCGTGATTTGCTAAATAAAACAATGCACCTGTACCGTGGTCGGTAATTCGCTTCATCGATTGTTTTAGTTGGTAGCCGCAATCACAACGTTTACTGCCGAAAATATCACCTGTATGACAAATAGAGTGCATGCGGATTAACGCTTCTTCATTATTTTCGAAGTCTCCATATACAAGAACACTCGATTGTTGATATTCAGCAAGGTTAGCTGAGTTAAGTTTTTCGATGATGCTCTCGTAATCTTCCGTAACTTCGTCAAGGCTCAACCAGCAATACCAATTGAATACAAAAGTTTCTTCATATAAATTGACAGGCAGCCGGATTGGACCCACTAAGTACACGGCGCCTTCTTCAGTTTGGATCATTTGAATTTTCTCTTTTAATATCGCAAATACTTTCGGATCTAGCTTCATGGTTGTCATTTTAGTTCCCCCTACATGACTATCTACATAATATCGTACTACATCTTGTTACTAAAAATAAGTTATTAGTCTCGAGAGGTTTTAAATGATAATAATTATCGTCTGAAAAAGGTATAACCTTTCCATAAGTGATATACATTATCAATTAAAATACTTTATTCTCATTTGATTTGATTGTTTAACAAGGCTATGTTATATTAACTACATTATAATAATTCTAAATAAGAAATAGGAGGAATAAAACATGTTATCAGAGAAACTAACGAATGCGTTAAACGATCAATTCAATAATGAATTACAAGCGGCACATGCGTATACGGCAATGGCAGCGTATTTTTCGAAAAAAGGGTACCATGGTTTTGCCAACTTCTATTTAATCCAATCTAAAGAAGAACATTACCATGCGATGAAGTTTTATCATTATTTAGTAACAATGGATGAAAAGCCAGTATTACAGGCATTAACTGAACCGAAAAATCATTTTAACAGCGCATTGGATGTTTTAGAAAATTCATTGGCTCAAGAGAAAAGCGTAACGAGCAATATTTATGCATTGGTCACATTGGCTAGTGAATTAGAAGAGCATGCGACATTATCGTTCTTAGATTGGTTTATCGAAGAACAAATGGAAGAAGAAAAATCATTCCGCGATATTATTGCAAGAGTAAAAGCCATTGAAGAAGGCGGAGAATACTTCTTGAAAATGGATGATGAATTTGCACAGCGTAAACTAGAAGATTAATAGCAAGCCAAGCAGCACACCATAAAACGTGTGCTGTTTTTCTGCCTGAAAGGAAGTGACATGGATGTCTGTAAAATATAAACCGGCTATCCATTTTAATCATGTGGATTTTTCATTTGGACAAAACCCGATTTTAAAAGGCATTACCGGATCTTTTCCGGAAGGGAAAATTACCACGTTAGTCGGTCCATCTGGAGCGGGAAAAACGACTTTACTGAAATTGTGCAATGGGCTATTATCCGCACAATCGGGAGAAGTGTATATTAAAGATCGCGCGATTGAAAGCTATGAGCCAGTTGAGTTGCGCCGCTTAGTTGGAATCGCACTTCAAAGTGCGCCGATGATTGCAGGCAGCGTGTATGAAAATTTAACACTGCCACTAGAACTTCAAGGAGCTTCGTTGTCGAAAGACGATGCGCTTGAGTTATTGCATGATGTCGGATTGGAAAAAGAGCTTCTTGAGCGGAAAGTGAAAGATTTGTCTGGTGGGCAGCGTCAAAAAGTTTCCATTGCCAGAACACTCGTCAACAAACCGGAAGTTTTGTTACTTGATGAAATTACATCTTCTTTAGATCGCACTTCTTTAAGAGAAATTGAAGAATTAATAGTTAAAATCAACCGGAAATACCATACCACGATTATTTGGATTACTCATAACTTGCAACAAGCGCTTGAAATTGGTGATTATACATGGGTCATGATGGACGGCGAAGTAATTGAAACAGGTGAAAGTGAATTGCTTAAAGATCCGGTAAATGATAAAGTCAAACGGTTTGTCAGGGGGGGAGCAGAATGAGCTACCTGACGTTATCGATTACTTTAATTTTCGTATTGATTCCTCTCGTGTTATCTAAAACCTTAAAGCTTGGATTAGAGAAAGACACAATCATTGCAACGTTACGTTCGATTGTACAATTATTGGCAGTCGGTTATGTACTGAAGTTCGTTTTTGATTCAGACAGCTTGCTTTATATTTTCATGATGGTTGGTTTAATGGTCGTCGCAGCTACGCATAACGCGCAGAAAAAAGGAGCAGCGATTCAAGGCATCACGACCAAAGTGGCGGTTACGTTAATCTCTGTAGAAGTACTTACGCAAAGTATTTTACTGGGCTTTAATATTACACCAGCGACGGCGCAATACATTATCCCGATTAGTGGCATGGTTATCGGAAACTCGATGGTCTTGTCCATCTTGTTCTTGAATCGCTTTACAGCGGAAGTAGAATCACATCAAGATCAAACCGAATTGATCTTATCGCTCGGAGGAACGCCTAAACAGGCGATTCACCGGCAACTAATCACATCGATCAAAGCCAGTATGATTCCAACGATTGAAAGCCAGAAAACGGTAGGACTCGTTCAGTTACCAGGGATGATGAGCGGCCAAATTATTGCGGGGGCAGACCCGATTCAAGCTGTTCAATTTCAATTGCTCATCATGTTCTTACTACTGACAACTGCTGCTGTGACAAGTGTTATGCTTGGTTTCTTGTCGTACCCTACGTTGTTCAATCAGCGGATGCAATTAATGAGAAACTCATAATCATTAAGAAATGCGCCAAATTCGAGTTACTCGAATTTGGCGCTTTTTATCGAGGATAAAATGTGTCGATTTCAAATGCTCCTGATCCTGGTAATTTTTCTACTAAACTCGAACCGAAGAGTCCAGCGGGTGTATAATAGCCCCCATCGATTTGTTCACTCAAGAGACGACGAACGAGATCAAGTGAGCCATAAACGGTTAAATCGTAAACATTCGCGGTTTGAAGGCGAGCGACTTTCAGAACGCCCTCCGCATTTCTTGCCTCTCCCCAAATATAAGCAGGCGTGTTAGCTCGGAATTCGTTATTCGGACCTTTTACTCGTTTTTCTACTTGTTTCTGTAACATTTCTTTTACCCAATCGGACGCAAACAATGGACTCGCTATTTTCATCAAACGAGCGCTTTGAATTTTTGGTTTGCTCATCGGAATCCAAGTGGAAATGGTCGGTACACCAGTTGTATAGTAAGCGGTCGAAACATCACCCCAAGGAATTCCCATAGCAGAACGTGAACCTCGCCCAAAATCAATGATTCGGTGTTGACTGCCAAGTGTGACAGGTTCTAGCACACCGTCTTTTCTATGCATGCTAGTTGATCCTATACCTTGAATCATCGTTTTAAACGTACCTGGTGAAACGCCTGAATCCGAATCGAAACCAAGAGATAATTCAATCGCATCGGGCAATGCTTCTTTTAACTTTAAAGCGGTGCAATCGGTCGGGATAACATCAAATCCGACTCCAGAACAAAGGATAATGTCTTTTTCTACTGCTTGAGCATGTTGTGAATGAGTGTATTCGAATACAGAAATTTCTCCTGTAATATCTAAGTAATGCGTCTTTGCTTGCAGACAAGCTTGAATCATCGGTTTACTTGTCAGGTCAAAAGGACCTGCACAGTGAAGAACCAAATCTATGTCTTTCAACTGTTTTGCTGCATGGTCATTTAACGGAAATGCTTGGAATGCCAGCGACAGTTCCTCGGCTAAGGGTCTGATTTTATCTGCATTACGTCCTGCAAGTACAGGTGATAATCCTCTCTTCACAGCTTCTCTAGCAATCAGTTCGCCTGTATAGCCATTTGCACCATAAATCATCCACGTCTTCATTTTATCGACTCCTCGCTTTTAAGCTACTCTACTGTATTCTCTAAACTACTATAAAAACCTTTATGTAATGAAGTTAAAAGAACTATCCTTACATTTTTTTACTAATAATGATTGACGTGGAAAATTAAAAGTGCTTTAATTATTTTTAGATTCAGAAAAGTCTAAAAACGAGGGGTGGAAGACGTGACGAAAGTAATCACAGAAAATGGCTCACAGCAGGATGCAAGGGGAGAGAAAGAGGCAACGCATGAAAGGCCAGTGGTTAAGGAGCCAGATTTTCAAAAAATCGAGAACTCATCCAATTTCAGAGAGTTGATGCGTAAAAAGAAGACCTTTCTTATCTCGACGACGGCATTATTTCTAGGGCTGTATCTCTTATTTAATATTGTGATTTCCTATACCAATTGGTTGGACGCGCCTTTCATTGGAGACATAACATGGGTGTGGGTATTCGCTTTTTCTTTATTCGCCATGACATGGATTCTTGTAACCGTATACATGAAAAAAGCAGAAAAGTTTGATGCAATGGCTAAAGCTACGTTAAAAGAATTTGATTATGACGAGGAGGAAACAAAATGAATGCTACGGTTATATCCATTTTTATTTTTATCGTGGGGATCACCCTTGTCATTACTTATTTTGCAGCAAAACGTACAAATTCCGCGAGTGACTTTTATACAGCTGGTGGGGGCTTGACTGGCTGGCAAAACGGCTTGGCCATTGCAGGAGATTACTTATCAGCAGCTTCTTTTCTAGGAATTGCCGGAGCTATCGCGTTGTTTGGATTTGATGGTTTCTTATTTTCTATAGGCTATCTTGTGGCCTATTTAGTGGTTCTTTTTATCGTTGCTGAACCATTGCGTAATTTAGGGAAATACACGCTTGCTGATATGATCAATGCACGTTTTAATGCTAAAAAAGTTCGTGGAGCAGCGGCATTAAGTTCTATCACAATTGTCATATTCTATATGATTGCTCAATTAGTTGGAGCAGGAGCATTGATTCAATTGCTGTTTGGCATTGATTACATATGGGCTGTGTTGCTAGTTGGTATCATGATGACTATCTATGTATTATTTGGAGGGATGACAGCGACAAGTTGGGTACAGATTATCAAAGCCGTGCTGTTGATGGTTGGTACAGTTATTTTATCTTTCCTAGTGCTCAAGAATTTCAATTTTAATATTCTAGACATGTTCACACAGATGAAGACGGCGACGCCTCATGGAGAAGCGTATTTAAGTCCTGGAGTGAAATACAAAATGCCATTGGATACCATTTCACTCATGCTTGCCTTGGTTCTTGGAACTGCAGGACTGCCGCACATCTTGATGCGCTTTTTCACAGTAAAAGATGCGAAAACAGCACGAAGCTCAGTTATGTGGGCAACTTGGATTGTTGGGATTTTCTATGTAATGACCATCTTCCTAGGTTTCGGGGCCGCAGCTTTTGTTGGGTCTGATTTAATCACTTCAACAAACCCTGCTGGGAATATGGCCGCACCTCTATTGGCGCAAGCCTTAGGTGGCGATATTTTAATGTCGTTTATTTCTGCAGTCGCATTTGCGACGATTCTTGCTGTAGTAGCGGGTCTGGTGTTGACTGGTGCTTCGGCTTTTGCTCATGATATTTATGGACAAATTATTAAAAAAGGTCAAGCGACAGAACGCCAGCAAATGTTGGCAGCTCGTTATGCATCGCTTGGGGTATCTGCGTTTTCAATTTTGTTGGCTATCTTTGCGCAAAGTTTAAATGTGGCGTTTCTCGTATCTCTGGCATTTTGTATTGCAGCAAGTGCCAATTTACCAGTCATTCTTTACACGATTTTCTGGAAACGATTTAATACTACAGGGGCAGTATCGGCAATTCTAACAGGATTGATATCAGCGTTAGTACTGGTGTCCTTAAGTCCGAGTGTGATGAATCCGGTGGCGGGTGCGGCAATTTTCGTAGGAGATCCAATTTTCCCATTAACCAACCCGGCGTTATTCTCTGTACCGCTTGGATTTATTGGTGGATGGGTAGGTACGATGCTATCAAAAGAACTCGATATCAAGAAATATTCAGAGGTCAATGTCCGTGCAAACACAGGTGGATTTAGACAATTATAAAAAATGGAAAACCCGGTGCTTAATAAGCATTGGGTTTTTTCAATGGAATAATAAAGGATTCGAGAAGGATACGACGAATTAGGGAAGTAAGAAAAAACTGGAAATTAAGGGGAGTGAACTAAATGGCGAAGTTAAATTTAATTCCTTACCGAATAGAAGAAATCGCAGATCAGGCACCACGAATTCCTAGAGGGGTACGGATGATTCAAGCGCCGGAAGTATGGCAGTGGGCAGAGAGAGGAAAAGGGAAGATCATTGCGATTCTAGACACGGGATGCCAGCCAGATCATCCTGATTTAGAAGGTCGAATTGTAGATGGCAAAAACTTCACACCTGATTACAATGGAGATGCGACGAATTTTGATGATAACAATGGTCATGGGACACATGTTGCGGGAACAGTTGCTGCTTCTTATAGAGAAAGTGGAGGAATAGCAGGTGTGGCTCCTGAAGCTCAGCTACTTATTTTAAAGGTATTGTCCGGTGAAGGTGGCGGGGAGTATCAAGGAATTATCGACGGTATGCAGTATGCAATTGATTGGAGAGGGCCAAATGGCGAGCGTGTCCATGTCATTTCCATGTCTTTAGGTGGTCCAGAAGATGTAGAAGAATTGCATGCGGTAGTGAAACGGGCTGTGGATGCAGGAATTCCAGTAGTGTGTGCAGCAGGAAACGAAGGAGACAATAAATACGATACAAACGAATATGCTTATCCGGGAGCATACGGAGAAGTGATTCAAGTAGGGGCTGTGGATTTTAATCGTCGCATTGCCAATTTCAGCAATACGAATGATGAAATCGATTTAGTAGCTCCGGGAGTGGATATCTATTCAACATTTCCTGGTGGCAAGTATGCCAGCCTTTCAGGAACTTCAATGGCGACACCTCATGTTTCAGGAGCGTTAGCATTAATTAAGAACATTGCCGAAAAAGAATTTGCTCGTGAACTGACAGAAGCTGAATTATATGCTCAACTCGTTCGGCGAACCATGTCTATTGGCTACCCGAAAACCGCAGAAGGAAATGGTGTACTGGCATTAGATATATTGAATAAAATCGAACAACTAGTTAAAGTGATCAATCAATCGTATAACACAGATGAAAAAATGGATGTAAGAAAACTTTAATGTTGCGAGCCACCCTACGGAAAACAAGTAGGGTGGTTTTCTATTGGGAAATTCCAAGTAATTTATTTATTTTTAAAATTTGGAATATTAATTTGATATTTCACATTAACATGATTATACTTGTAATTATCTTCTTAATGTCTATTATTTTCGGAATTTACTTCCGTTATGTAGAAGAAATTAACGAAAAACATATTGGAGGGAAAAGAGTGAAAAGAAATTTACAGCGTTCAATGTATCTTTTATTAATGTTGCTGATATTGCTTACTGCTTGCTCGGAAAGCACGAAAGAAGAAAGCTCAGAAAACAATGTGAAAGAAATGACGGAAGAAGATAAACAAGGTGGCACATTGATTTACGGACGTGGGGCTGACTCAGTCGGCTTAGATCCAATCAATGTCACGGATGGTGAATCCATCCGAATCACCCATAATGTTTTTGAAACATTACTGGAGTACGATGACAATTTAGAGTTACAACCGAAACTGGCTACAGAGTATAGTTCTAGCGAAGATGGCTTGACCTGGACATTCCAATTACGCGAGGGCGTTAAATTTCATGATGGAACTGATTTTAACGCAGAAGCTGTTGTCTTTAACTTTGAACGATGGATGGATCCAGAAAATCCATATCACCAAGGAGACTTTCCATACTATCCATTTCTCTATGGAGGATTTAAAGGAGACGAAAATCATTTGATCGAACATGTTAAAGCGACAGGGGATTATGAGCTTGAAATAAAACTAAAACGGAAAACTGCTCCATTTCTTAGTTACTTAGCCATTTCTATGTTCGGAATTGCCAGCCCAGCTGCCATTGAGCAATATGGTGAGGAATTATATGAGCATCCGGTAGGGACAGGACCCTTCCAATTTGAGGAGTGGAGCCGGAACAGTACTATTACACTAGCAAAAAATCCGAATTATTGGATGGAAGGAAAACCTTACTTGGATAAGCTTATCTATCAAGTAATCCCTGAAAATGCAGCTCGCTTGAATGCATTACAAACCGGAGAAATTGATATTTTAGACGGGATGAATGCTGGGGACACTAATATTGTAGAAGAAACGGAAGGACTTGAACTGCAGAAGCGTCCAAGCTTCAATATTGGTTACATGGCTTTTAATATGGAAAAAGAACCATTTGATGATCCATTGGTGAGAAAAGCAATTAGCATGGCCATCAATAAAGAAGAAATCGTTGATGCTTTTTATAATGGATTAGCAGATCCGGCAACGAGTCCATTACCTCCTTCGTTATGGGGTCATAATGCTGAGTTGGAAAAATACGATTACGATGTCGAAGAAGCGAAAAAACTATTAGCTGAAGCTGGCTTCGAAAATGGTTTTGAGACTGAATTATATACGATGAGCAATCCACGTCCGTATTTACCTGAACCGATGAAAATCGCTGAAGCAATCCAATCTGATTTAGCCGAAATTGGCATTACAGCAGAGATTGTTTCGATGGAGTGGGCAACGTATCTAGAAGACACTAAGAACGGAAAACATAGTATGGCGATGTATGGTTGGACAGGTGTAATGGCGGACCCTGATAACTTCTTATATCCGAACTTGAGTAAAACGAATGCAGAAGTACCTGCACAAAACATTGCCTTCTATAAGAGTGACGAATTTACTTCTTTGATCACGGAAGCCCGTGAAACTATTGATCAGGATAAACGAACTGAACTTTATAAGGAAGCACAACAATTATTTCAAGAAGACGCGCCTTGGGTGATGTTGGCATATACAACGCCACCACTTGCACAAAGTGACTATGTAGAAGGTTATAAACCACATCCAATGAGCAACGATTTAATGACGGATGTATACTTATCAAATCAATAATTTGAGGTGGATGGACTTTGTATAAACTATTGAAAGATTTGTGTGATTTAGTAGGACCAAGTGGTTTTGAGCAAGATGTTCAACGCTTTATCAAAAAAGAAATACAAGATAAAGTAGATCAACTAGAAGTTGATCCGCTTGGCAATTTGATTGCTACAGTAAAAGCGACAGATTCTCAAATGCCATCTATTTTACTAGCAGCACATGCAGATGAAATAGGTTTCATCGTTAAGAAAATCGAACCGAATGGCACACTGCGCTTTGAACAGCTCGGAGGATTTGATAATCGGATCTTGCTAGCGCAACCGGTTACCATCAAAAGTTTAGCAGGTTATATCGAAGGTGTAATTGGTGCTTTGGCCGTTCATTATGTAAAGTGGGATGACCCAAAGCGAATTGATTCTCATCGTGATTTATACATCGACGTCGGCGCATCTTCGGTAGAGGAAGTTCTAGAAATGGGGATTAAAGTCGGCCAACCAATAAGCTATGGGAGCAAATTGAAATTGGCGGGTGACAAAAAGCGAAATCGAGTAATCGGAAAAGCTTTGGATGACCGCGCAGGTTGCGCAGTGTTAATTGCACTGATCAATAATCTTCGGTCAAACAAAGAAGCTAAACATGGCGACATTTACTGCGTCTTCACGGTTCAAGAAGAAGTAGGATTAAGAGGTGCATCTGTATTGTCACAAGGTATCAAACCAGATTTTGCATTGGCTGTCGATACGACGCCAACAAGTGATACGTACGATGTCTTGATGACAGGAACAAGAAAACTTGGAGAAGGACCATGTATTAAAGTAGCTGACAAGTCATTGATTTCTCATCCTCTTGTTACAGGTCTTTTAGAAAAAGTTGCTGTAGAAAAAAACATTCCTTATCAACAAGAAATTTTTATGGGCATCGGAACAGATGCTGGAGCAATTCATATGACTTCTACAGGAGTCTCAACAGGAGTGGTGTCTATTCCTTCGCGTTACACACATACACCGATTGAAGTTATCGACTTGGATGATCTCGAAAACTCAGTTCGTTTAGTGGAGGAATTTATTTTTGCTTCAAAAGAACTGATCGGCAAAAACTTTCTAGATACGTGAAAAGTATAAAAACCGAGTGCCCTTATTACGCACTCGGTTTTTTTGTTGCTATTTTTACAAACCATTACTCAATATAAAATATTAATTTCAATTTAATTTCAAAAAAAGTGATCTAAAGAAAATCCCTTTGCGTTATGCCTGTATAACGAAAAATAAAAAAGAAAAAAAGGGAGCGATTTTAGATGAAATTAAACAAAGTACTTTTAGCCGTACCACTTAGCCTAGCATTACTGGTACCAACGGCGGCACTTGCCGACAGCCACGGAGGACATTCAACAGCGAGCGAAGCATCAATGGAAATGGCAACAGCTACACCAGCTGCGGAATTACGCATTGCACTCGACACGACATTAACGGAGCATGCCTTCCTCGCAATCGAAGCGATGCGTAAAGGCGTCGACGGCGCAGAAGATTTTGACCAAGCAGCGGGTGCACTTTTAGCCAATGCAGATGACTTGTCTGCAGCAGTTGGTTCAGTTTACGGTGACGAAGGCGCTGCGCAATTTGACGAAGTATGGAAATCACATATCGGCTATTTCGTGGATTACGTGACAGCAACCGCTGAAGACAACCAAGAAGGCAAAGACCAAGCATTAGCAGAACTGGAAAAATACAAAGTGGAACAATCTGAGTTCTTTGATACGGCAACGGGTGGCTTACTGCCAGCGGCAGCTGTTCAAGAAGGATTGGACATGCACGTAGATCAGTTGATCAACGCGTTTGACGCATACGTTGCCGGCGATTTCGAAAAAGCATACTCATTAGAGCGTGAAGGGATTCAACACATGAGCATGTTCGCAGAAAGCTTGTCAATTGCGATCACAACTCAATTCCCAGACAAATTCGATAACACAAGTGCCGATACACCAGCGATTGACTTGCGTGCAACATTGAACCAAACGTTCACAGAACACGCTGGACTTGCAGTGATGGCAATGCAAGACGGTGCCGATGGCGCGGAAAGCTTTGACCAAGCAGCAGGCGCGTTACTAGCGAACGCAGATGACTTATCTGCAGCAGTTGGTTCAGTATACGGCGAAGAAGCCGGTGCTCAATTTGAAGAAACATGGAAGTCACACATTGGCTACTTTGTGGATTACGTAACAGCAACAGGTGAAGGCAACAAAGAAGGCCAAGAACAAGCACGCGCTGAACTGGATCAATACATTGTCGACCAAGCAGCATTCTTAGATGCAGCAACAGAAGGTCGCGTACCAGCAGATGCACTTGAAGAAGGCTTAACAGCACACGTTGGACAACTACTTGGCGCATTTGATTCGTATGTAGCAGGCGACTTTGACGCTGCTTACAGCTCGATTCGTGAAGCTTATGCACATATGCAAATGCCAGCAGCAGGTCTATCTGCCGCGATTGTTGATCAATTCCCAGATCAATTTAGCGCAACAGAAATGCCATCTGAAATGCCGAAAACAGGCATGGGCGGCATGGCTGACCAAGGGTCATTCCCATTCTTATGGGTTCTTGCAGGCTTGATGTTAGCTGCATTGACTACAGTTGTAGCAGTTCGTACACGCAAACAATAACTAGAGATTTTACAAAAAGCTAGCCCTCCTGGCTAGCTTTTTGTTTGCCTGTTTTACGATTTAATAGGATTTATTTTTATCTATATTGTGTCGGAATTTGCGAAATGGATAAAAGTTTTGGATTTAGAAAAAATATAAAGAAGAATACGAAAGAAATTATTGTAAAATCGAAAAAGAAATGGAGATGAGCTGTATGAAAAAAATAATGGTTTTATTGGTATTAGCTATTTTTGCCTTGCCGGTAGTAGGGCAAGCACATACGACACTATCCTCATCGACACCTGCAGAAGGATCTGTTGTCGCTGAGACGTTAGAAGAAGTAGTTTTAACTTTTGGGACGGTTATCGAACAAGGAAGTACGATGACATTGGAGCGTGAAGGAATAACTTATGATTTTGAAGAAATTACATTTTCAAGTGAAGTCATGACCGGAGCTATAAAAGAAGAGCTTCCAAATGGCTCGTATACAATTCAATGGAAGATCATTGGAGTAGATGGTCATCCGATTGAAGGGGAAGTTCCATTTGAACTAGCTGTTGAAGTTGCAGAAGAAGTACAAGTTGTTGAAGATTCTGAAGTTAAAACTGAAGGCGAGCCAGTTGTTGAAAAAGCATCAGCTACAGAAGAGCAGTCTGCTCAAGCTACAGAAACCACTGAAGAAGATGGAGGCAATATGCTCATCACCATCCTTCTTATTTTAGCAGTTATGGTGATCGGCTTTATTGTGTTCCGACTGTTGAAAAAGAAATAAATTCAGCTGTTGTGTAAATAAACTAAAGGTATAGGTGAACTCCTAATGATAAACACTTTAAAAAGTGAAATCATTAGGGGTTCATTTAATATATGCTTATTTAGAATTGGTATATTCATTACTTAGTTTGAGAAAATAAAAGTTCAAGTGATAACTACTTGGTTTTTGCCCTTATCTTTTGCTAAGTACAATGCATCATCTACCCAATCAATCATACAAGTTAGAGAAAAATTGCTTGTGAAACTTTTCCCGCCTATCGATACGGTAATATCAATTTCACTGTTTTGTCCTTGGATTTTCAGTTGCTGAATTTCTTGGCTTAACCTGTTAGCGATCAGTTCTAATTCCGCTTTGTCAGTATTAGGCAAAAGCACAGCAAACTCGTCTCCGCCAATCCGTGCTATCGTATCAGAAGATCTTGTGATCCTTGTTGAACAGTAGGTTCTTCTTCACAGTGCTGAAAATAATTTGCGCCGATACCACAATTCGATAAATCACCACCATTATGAATCGCAAATTGATTCTATTCTTTATTTGTAAAGCAGATGGTTCCAGTAGCATCCATTAAACAGATAGGATCTCTTAGTGAATTTAATATCGATTCATTGATGCCTGGGTCAATCGATAAAAAAGTATTAATATGTGCATTCAATACAATCATCATCTTTCTATAGGAGAGGTAAGTTTATGTAATAATACCTCCATTACCTTCCAATGAAATTTAAAAACTTTAAAATATCCCCAATTTAATATTATAATATGAAAAAGTTAAAGGAATGATAGCTTTAAGAAATAAAAAATGGCTGTCTCTAAAAAAGAGAGTTCTCTATGAGTTGTATCAAATTGAAAAGCAGAGGAAATCAGAAAACCGTGTCATGAATGAAATCACTCGAACATGTATGTTATAAAGGAATATGGAATGTGTTTGTGGTGACTAAGTTTTATTGCTGGTTTGCCACAAAAAATGGAAAGGATGATTTTTTTGTTAGATTTAGGAAATTTCGAATGGGGAGTGCTTCTCATTGGTGCAGGAGTCATTGCCGCACAAATAATTGGAATTTTAATTGCTTTTCTTTTAGTAAGAGCTATTGGTAAGAGATTAATCAATCGATTTTTTGAAAAGTTGTTGATAAAAGAAGATGTTACGAAGGGGCGCGCCCTAACGCTTCAAAGCTTATCGGAAAACATTTTTTCTTATATTTTGATCTTTATCCTTGTTACAACGATATTTAATATATTCGGTTTGTCCGTGGCAAGTTTGATTGCGGGTGCTGGAATTATCGGATTGGCAATAGGCTTTGGTGCACAAGGCTTAGTGAGTGACGTCGTAACGGGTTTCTTTTTACTATTGGAAAAACAGCTTGATGTGAACGATTATGTAACCGTTGGTAGCATTGATGGCATTGTTGAGGCAGTAGGTTTAAGAACAACTAAAATTCGGAGCTTTGATGGCACATTGAATTATATTCCGAACCGGGACATCTTAACAGTCAGCAATCATTCGCGAGGCAATATGCGCGCGCTTGTGGATATTGGTATCTCTTATGATGAAAATATCGACGAAGCAATGGCCGTTATACAAGAAGCTTGTACACAAATGGCATCAAAAGATATTGGGATTGTCGATGGACCTGATGTGATTGGTGTGCAAGCATTTGGTGCATCAGACGTTACATTGCGAGTCATCGCAAGAGCGGAAAATGGAGAGCAATGGGCGGTAGAACGACAATTGCGCAAAGCCATTAAAGAAGCACTTGATGCAAAAGGAATTGAAATTCCATTCCCACATCAAGTAAATATTCAAAAAAACAGTGGCATTGTAGAACAATAACCCTTATAAAATAAAGGAACACTAAAAGGCAGCCGGTTAGGCTGCCTTTTATGCACTAATACTGTTTTTCATCATGTAAAGATGGTGAAGAATACGTAGGACGATTGCTCTCAATGCGTCTTTGGTTTTCCAATAATGTGAGAAGCTTAATGGCACCGTTACTCCATTCGTTAACTTGTGCAATGTTTTCGCGGTCATGATCGACTCTTGAAGCGATGTTCCCTGTAATTGAGCGAACGGAAGCGTTCAAGTCGATGACTGAATTCATTGTGCCTTTTGCGGCATCGACGAGTACGGTGATTTTTTCGGATTTCATTTGAATGTCTTCTTTAAGTTCATTAGCATGATGAGACAAGCTTGATGCTTCTAATTGAAGTTTACCTGCACGTTCTTTCAAGTTGTTTGCAGAACCTTTTATTTCTTTCATGGGTTCTTTCATCCCTACTATTAGTAGAACAACTCCAATTATTGCTATAATCAGCCCTGCTAAGAAGATGATGAGTGCTATGTATAGCCATGTTGTAGAGTCCATGCCATTTCCTCCTCTTTTTTATGGATGTCTTGAATATGCTATACCCGCAAAACTTCGATTATTAACATAATCGAAGGAATAGGTCTTGAGAGTTTGCTAATCAGCAAACAACTCCCATAATGTAAATGAGTATGGTAGAATTTTATCACATATGTATAAATTATCTGGCATTTTTAAAAATGTGAGAAAGAGCAGGTGCGGAAATGATTGTCGGAATAGATGCAGGCGGTACATTGATCAAAGTGGCGTATACCAAAAAAGGGGAGGTCCATTTTGAGAAGTATCCAATTGCTGAAATCGAGCAAGTTGCCGACTGGGTAAATAATCTGGGTGACTGCAAAGTTTGTGTAACAGGAGGAAGATCAGGAGTGCTTGTTTCGTTACTCGATCAACCAGCACAAGAAATGGTAGAATTTGAAGCTACGCATCTTGGTGTACAAGTTCTTCTTGAGAAAAACGGGACTTTAGAAGATGCTTATTTAGTGACAAACGTTGGAACTGGAACATCTATTCATTGTATACAAGATAATATGCAAGAACGATTAGGCGGAACGGGTGTTGGTGGAGGTACGTTAATTGGTTTAAGTCATTTATTGACTGGGGTTACTCGTTACGACGAAATCGTGGGGTTGGCAAGCAAAGGTTCACGTGATCGTCTCGACTTGAAAGTCAAAGATATATACGAAGACAAAGAGCCACCGATTTCTGGAGAACTGACAGCCAGTAATTTCGGGCAGAATTTGTTTGCAATTTCAGATGGACTGACAAAAGAAGAGTTGTTAGCAGCAGTGATAGGTCTTGTAGGTGAAACGGTTAGCACAGTAAGTGTTCAAGCGGCTCGTCAATGTAGAAGTTCTACTATTGTTTACATCGGTTCTTCATTTATCGATAATCCACTACTCAAAGAAGTTGTGACAAGCTATACCATTTTACGCGGTTCTGTTCCCGTGTTTCCTGATAACGGAGAATTTTCAGGCGCAATGGGCGCGATGACGGCTTTAACTAAAAAAGCAGTATGATTGCCCATTTTAAAAGACTCACTTGATCTATTGCAGATCAAGTGAGTCTTTTTTGATTCTGTCATTGTTTGATCGTTTGTAATTTTAATACTATTATTCCACTCCCAGCAAAGATGAGTGAAGCAACATAAAAAATACTAGCAATCGTTAAAAAGTCAACAAGATAGCCGGTAGCAATTACAGCGATTGCTGCAGCAACAGATGTCCAAACATGATAGCGGCCGATTTGAGCGCCGGCAATTTCTTTTGTGACGTAGCGCGCCAATATCGTTTTTTCTGAATTTTTCTGTACAGCACCTAATATTCCCATGATTACTTGCAGTACGTATACATGCCAAACTTCAGAAGCTAGTGGAAAGAATAATAAAAGAATGGCCATCCCCCAAGAATATATGGCTAGTAGTGATTTATCCCCAACATAATCCGCATACTTTCCAATTACTGGATAAAAAAGTGCCGCTGTCAAAGCAAATAAACCATACGCCCAACCAAACTGAGCATAACTATCGCCAACGTTTCGAATGAGCAAAATATAGAACGGGAAAATCATGCTCGAAGCCATCCCTACAATGCCCTGATAATAAATAAAGCGTTTATAATTCATGGCCGGTACTCCTCGTAAAAAAGATTCATAAAGCGATGCTCTGGGTCAAAATGTTCTTTTAACTCGAAAAAATCTTCGGTTTTTGGATAAGCTTGTTGCATTTGGTTTTTGGTTGGGTAGCCGAAATAAGGAAGATAATAACTGCCATCATGTGCAAGCGTGACATCAATCATTTCACGCACCGCATCTTGTGTTGCCTGCACACTTTTTTTATCGGTTCCTTGATTAATTAGTAAAACGAGTGAAAACATATCTTCTTTCGCATAAGATAAAACGGCATCTTCATTTTGTTCAACATAACGAATGGTAACATTTAATAAATTAAAATCCGTATAATTTTCGAGTACCTTTTTTAATGCGGGAATGTATTGCTCGAACTGGTCCACAGGTACAAAATATTCTTGTAAAATTTCTGTTTTTCGACTATTGTCATACTCCATAAATTCTGAATCTGAACGCATGACATTGTTTCGAGATACAAGGTTTCCATTGATTTGTTGGGTATAAACTTTTTGTGCATTCCAAAAGCTGTCTTTTCCTGCGTCATTAATGCGTGAAAGACCCAGAAAAAATTTTGGCACGGCAACCAAGTTTTCAGTTTTCAGTTTTTGGTAGCTCGCGAGTTTACTTTGATCGTGAGCCGATTTGTAAGTTATGGCATACATATCATCCATAAAAGAATCGGGTGCAATGGATATGCGTGCTAAGTGCATTTTGGCCTGAGGATTCTCTTTAACTTTCTCGTTAAAGTAAGAAGGGTACGCATTGTACGACATACTCGCTGTTTCTGTCTCGAGCAATTCATCATCTGTTAGTTGAAATGTGACATCTAAAATAATTCCAAACAGTCCATAGCCACCAAGAACAGCATAAAACAACTCGTTATTTTCTGAATCGCTGAGTTGAAGAATATCACCATTGGCATTCATAAAACGCATAGATAAAACGGTATCTGTTATTCCGCCATGTCGAATGTCTAAACCATGCGCATTGACACTGAGTGAGCCACCTACTGTAAAGATGTTTTGCGACTGACTGACTTTTAACGACAAGTCATATGGATTGATGGCTTCTTGAATATCTGCCCATGTCGCACCGCTTTGTACAGTTACAGTTTTGTCTTTTGAATCTACTTCCAAAACTTGATTATAAGGTTTCATATCAATCATAATGCCATTGGGGTAAACGGTTTGACCGCCTTGACTATGTTGCATACCAGCAATTGAAAGAACATCTCCGTTGTTCTTAGCATCATAAACAATTTTTTGAAGTGCTTTATCCGTCATACCAGATGTTACTTTTTTTATTTCTACAGGTAAAAGTCGCTGATGCAAGTCATTGTCGGGGCGATTTAATTGTGTGACGTATACGTACACAGACAATCCGAAAATTATTACGTATACAAGAGCTAACCAAGTTGTTTTCATCGAATTTCACCTCTTGCTTAATTAGACTGAATTGGGGCTATTTGGTTCCTTTAAAACGAAAAAGAGATATCGCTGTATGCGACATCTCTTGAAATAAAAACTATTCGCTAATAATCATCAACTTCTCGCGAATATCAGTGCGTTCTTGTTTTGCTGGGATGTGAGCAGGATAACCAATCATCATCGTCGCAACAATTTTTTCTCCAGGTTTCACACCAAGTGCTTCGCGGAAAACCGGGTTGTAAATCCAATCGTTTGAGCGCCAAATCATACCGATGCCACGTTCCCAGGCAGCGAGTTGGAAGTTTTGAAGCATCGAAGAAATTGCGCCATAATCTTCATCCCATCTTCTTTGTCTTGGATCTTCAGGCATGATCACGACTAAGTGAAGCGGAATACTGCGGAAATAATCAGCTTTGTTAAACGCTTTTGCAGGCGTTTCTCCATCAGCTGTTTTCATAGCTTCTAGAAATGCTTGAACAAATTTTTCTTTGCCAGCGCCGGTATAAAGCTGGAAACGCCAAGGTTCATTGACTTTATGATTAGGTGCCCATTTGGCGACATTCAGTAATTCGATAATTTCTTCAACTTCAATCGCATCAACTTTAAATTTTTTGATTGAGCGTCTCTCTATAATGTTTTGATCAATAGAATTCATTAGTAAACAGCTCTCCCTTCTATATAAAACCTATGGCTACTTATCTTTTATCCTACCATGGCTTAGAGACAAAACGTATTAAAACAGACAAAAAGAACAATGTAGTCAGACGGAAATATTGGTAGAATAGAAGCATAAGCAAGGAGTGGATTAAGTTGAAGAAAATTGTAGTCATTGGGGGAGGCATTACAGGTCTTTCCGCTATGTATTACTTGCAAAAGCTAAACATGCAGGAAAACCTCGGGCTAGAGTTGGTTTTGATTGAACGTTCGCATCAACTAGGAGGCAAAATCAAGACAGTAAAGAACGAAGAGTTCATCATGGAAGTTGGGGCAGATTCAATTGTTGCACGTCATGCCAGTGTTATGCCGTTAATCGAAGAGTTGGGACTAAAAGAGCAAATGGTTTTTAACGGTACGGGAATTTCTTATTTATATGCGAATAATGTGCTGCATGCCATTCCAAAAGACACTGTCTTTGGTATTCCAATGAGCAAAGAATCGTTATTTAGTTCAACGCTTGTTTCTGAAGAAGGAAAACAGGCAGCGTTGAAAGATTTTACTAGCCCGAACGAAAACTATACACGTGATAGTTCAATTGGAGAGTTTCTTGAAGCTTACTTAGGCAAAGAATTGGTTGAAAACCAAATTGGCCCGGTGTTATCTGGAGTGTATTCGGGAAATCTTTATGAGTTAACATTGTCGTCGACATTGCCTTATTTAGTTGATTATAAAAATAAGTATGGCAGTATCATCAAAGGCTTTGAAGAAAACAAAGAATTTTTCCAAGGTGCCTCAAATAAAAAATTCATTTCATTTGATGACGGTATGGAAGTGTTGATTGATACATTAGAAAATAAATTAAAGAAAAATAGAATCATCAAAGGAGTCGGAACAACGTCTATTAAAAAAGAAAAAGACGGCTATCTGATAGAGCTTGAAAATGGTGAGACATTAGAAGCTGATTATGTGATTATGGCCACTCCTCATCAAGTGGCACAAGAGCTATTGAACTTGCCTGAGCTAGACGCTGAATTTGATCAGTTTTTGAATTCATCGTTGATTAGTGTTTATCTTGGCTATGATATTCCAGATGACCGCTTGCCAGAAGACGGTACCGGATTTATCGTGTCACAAGAAAGCGATTTACATTGTAATGCCTGTACGTGGACTAGCCGGAAATGGCAACATACATCAAAAAACCAAAAGTTATTAGTTCGATTATTTTACAAAAGTTCGCACCCATCATATGGTCAGCTAAAAGATTTGTCTAGAGAAGAACTGATAAAAGTGGCAATGGGCGATATCCAAAAGAGTTTAGGGATTGAAGACATGCCGTTAACTTCGGAAGTAACAGGTTGGGAAAATTTAATGCCTAATTATCATATGGAACATAAAAATGCGATTAATGCATTAGAGCTGAAAATGGAAGAAATGCTTCCACGTATTAAACTAGCAGGTTCCTCTTACTTCGGAGTAGGAATTGGTGCATGTATTCAAAATGGTGCTGACTTAGCGCAGATTATTGTAAATAACTTATCTGAAAGAAATGAAGAGTGAAAAGGGACCTATTGAGGTCTCTTTTTTTCGTGTATATAGAAAAAAGCCTTTTATCCAATTGGATAAAAGGCTTAAGAAGAAAGGTTATTTTTAAAAAATATTATCAAAGAAGTTTTTCTTTTTTTTTAGTATTTTTTTATTTCATGACATTTAAACGTTGGTAACTATCGAATTTTGAACTCCAGTATTTATCATTCAAACTTGTGATTTGAACGCGGTCACCACCGGCGTGAATAAAACTATTATTTCCAATTAAAATCCCCATATGAGAGATTCCAGGGCGGTAAGTATCTTTAAAGAATACTAAATCACCGATTTGAGGAGAACTCACCGGAGAAGATAGCGCATAAAAGCCTGTTGTATTCGTTCTTGGTACACTAAATCCAGCTTGGTTATAAACGTAATAAATATAGCCACTGCAATCAAACCCGCCTGGTGCAGAGCCACCCCATTTATAAGGTGTACCTAGGAAAGAATTTGCTGATGTCACTAATGTAGAAATCGCTCCAGAATTGACAGGAGGTGTGATCACTGGGTTTGAAACAGTTACTAATGAACCAGTAGCTGATTTCGCATCAACTTTCAAAACTTGCCCGATGCGAATCGAACTAGATTTCAAACTATTTAAGCTCATCAATTGTGAAACAGATGTATTGTGACGTTTCGCAATGTTAGTTAGTGTATCACCGCTAACTACGCGATACGTACTCGTGCTAGAAACTGTAGGTGCAGCTGTTGGGACTTTAACTGTTGTTGTTGGAGTAGCGATTACTTTTCCACTAACTGTTAACTTTTGTCCAGGAAAAATGTTGCTTCCAGAAAGCTTATTTAATTGTTGAATTGAGCTAACGCTTGTGCTGTGAAGTCGGGCTATACGTGATAACGTATCTCCTGATTTTACTGTATATGTATTTACTGAAGTTACTGGTGTGCTAGAAACAGCAGGCTTTGTTGGAGTAGCAACTGTCGTTGAAGCGGCTGAAACTTTGATCTTTTGATTTGGATAAATTGAATTTGACGATAGATTGTTCCATGACAGTATTTGATTAACCGAAATGTTATTGCTAGATGCGATTTTCCATAACGTATCTCCTGATTGTACTGTGTAATTACTTGCCTCTGTATTTGACGTACCGATAGCCATTGACAATGCTGTAGCTGCAAATAACGTAAAAATAATCTTTTTCATCCTCAAGCCCCTTTTGTTGTTTTATTTATCAATAATTCTGTCTATTATCTCCGAGTTACTTAATTCTATATAATTAATACAATATAGGCAATAAGTTTCAATATTACAATTGTGTTACAAAGATAGAAGTCATTAAAATGTTAATTAGTATTTTATTAAATAATAAAATATTGGGAAATTAAAGGATTTTATAATCTCATAAATACTATATCGGCAGTTTTAAATAAAAGTTAATAGTTTATGCTAAATTATTGTTTTTTTAATCAAAATGTGTGGAGCTCTTTTTTAATAGTAAGTTCGTATCTTTCTTATGAAACTTTAAGTAGTTGCAATATTGCTTTTTTTCTGACATTATGAAGGGACATAATGCGGCTAAATTAGAAGGAGGCGGAGCAAAGAATGTACGCAACACTTGGGAAGATCTTCGATCAGACAGTAAGTATGTATCCGAACAAAGAAGCGCTAGTCGATATGAGAAGAGAAAAGAGATGGACCTATTCACAATGGAGTGACGAGGTTCATCGTTTAGCGAATGCGCTTATTACAGCAGGTGTCTGCAAAGGGGATCGTGTTTCAAGCTTTCTTTTCAATAATAGTGAATTACCTACTGTATTGTTTGCCTGTGCAAAAATTGGAGCTGTTTTCAATCCTATCAACTTCCGCTTAAAGCCTGAAGAACTAGCATATATATTAAATGATGCAACACCCGAAGTAGTTCTTTTTGAAGAAGCTTTAAAAGAAACAGTTGGAAAAGTGGTTGAGCAATTTCCGAGTATTCAATTTTGGTTTATAGACGAAGGTGTTCCAGAATATGCAGTGAGTTATCAAGAGCAAGTTACTGCAGCTATTTCGACAGACCCACTTGTAGAGGTGGATGAAACCGATATATATGCCATCATGTACACGAGTGGAACAACTGGACGACCAAAAGGCGTTATCCATTCTCATCGCAATATGGCAGAACAAAGTATGATGTGTATTGCGATGCTGAAATATACAAAAAATGATGTGGGCATGGTAATTGCGCCGATGTTTCATTGTGCTGAATTACATTGTTGCATCATTCCGCGTGTTCAGGCAGGTGCTTCAAGCATCATTATGCATCAGTTTGATCCTCAAGTAGCAGTCGACACTGTTGAAAAGGAAAAGGTTACAGTCATGTTTGCTGTTCCTACAATGTGGAGCATGATGACGGAGATAACTGGGGCCAATTCGAAAGTGAAAACTTTGCAGCGTGGATTATATGGAGCAGCTCCAATGGCGCCTGTTTTAGTTAGACAAGTTAAAGAAGTACTTGGAGTTGAGTTAATCCAAGCGTATGGCCAAACGGAGATGGGACCAGCCATTACTTTTCTAGCTGAAGACGAACAGTTAACTAAAGCAGGATCTGCTGGAAAACCTGCTTTTAATCATGAAATTCGAATCGTTCGACCCCAAGATCATGGACCTTCAGAACCCGATGATCAAGTAGAGCCGTTTGAGGTTGGAGAAATTATTGTTCGAGGTCCAAGTATGATGTTGGGGTATTTCCATCGTCCGCAAGCTACAGCTCGCGTGATGTATAAAGGCTGGTACCATACTAGCGACTTAGGATATGTGGATGAAGAGGGCTATTTATATGTGGCCGACCGAGTCGACGACATGATTATTAGCGGTGGAGAAAATATTTATCCGCGCGAAGTAGAAGATGCACTCCACGGACATGAATTGGTTCAGGATGTTGCCGTATTAGGCATCCCTGATGAAAAGTGGGGAGAGTCGGTAATGGCATTTATCGTCGTAAAAAATGATTTGTTGACGGAGGAGCAATTAGAAGAATATTGCCTGAATAACGAAAATTTAGCGCGATTTAAACGACCAAGAACGTACCGCTTTGTTGATGAATTGCCACGTAACGCCAGTGGCAAAATACAGAAATTCTTGTTGCGAGAACTATATGCGGATAAAAAACTAAAAGAACACGACAAAAAGTAAGGATGAAAGTTGAGAAGGAGAATGTTTTCATGAATATGAAGCCAATGGATGAAACCATTATTGGCCTATTAGGAATCGAACTAGGTGAAATGACTTCGGATATAGCAATGGCTACCATGCCTGTACATGGACCTACGCATCAAGTTTTTGGTCAACTTCATGGAGGTGCATCCGTGGTATTAGCTGAAACAGTTGCCAGTTTTGGCACTTGGAATTTAATCGATCAAGAAAATGAAATGGCAGTAGGTCTCGAAATTAATGCCAATCATCTACGTGGCAAACGAGACGGAATAGTGACGGCTATCGGCACACCCTTGCATAAAGGAAGAACCACTATGGTTTGGGATGTGAAAATTGTTGATGAAGAAGAGAAATTGATTTGTGTGTCGAGGTGTACGGTAGCGATTGTTCAAAAGAAAAAGTAGTGAAGAAAAGAGAATCCCTTGCTCTCCTGAGCAAGGGATTCTCTTTGCCTATAATGAGTTTTTCATTTACAGGCATGTTAGTATAAACAATAAAGAAATGAAAAGTGAGAGTGGTTTATATGTTCAATTCCTTAAACGAATTAATGGAAGCAAAGAGCCTGAAAGACAAACGCTCGATACCTTGGAATCAGATTTGCCAGGAAGAACAATTGTCCGAGAAGTTTATTAACGAAAATGCAGACCAAGTAAATTGGAAATTGATCTCCGGTCATCAGGAACTATCGGAAGGTTTTATTCGGAAATATCGAAATCGCTTGTTTTGGGATGAAATTATTAAAACGCAAAAGCTTTCGGAAAGTTTCATTGAGAAGTATGCCAATAAAAAGAAATGGCAACCAATTGCTATTGAAGAGTTGAGTAAAAAGCAGCAAAAAACCTTTGAAAAAGAAAGCCGGGCATTTGATGCGACATATTATTGGAAGCTTGTTTCAAAAAAACAGCAATTAGCAAATGCAAAAGGGTTGTCACCGATGTTTATCGAAAAGCACCAAAACAAATTAGATTGGGCGGAACTTAGTCGCTACCAGCATTTACCGATGCCATTAATCTATCGTCATGCTCATCAAGTGGACTGGACTTTAGTTACGCGTTATCAAGTGTTATCCGAACGCTTTATCGAAAAGTATAGCAATCGTGTTGAATGGGAAACAATCTCGTTTCACCAGTCTTTGTCTGAGCGCTTTATCAATCGGCATCATGGGAAAATGAGCTTTATCTCAGCGCAAGAAAGACGTTCTGAAGCGTTCCTTTTTACGCATTTTGATAAACTGGATGCCGCATCAATCTTAGAGCATCAGCAGTTGGCTAACGTAAAAAGATATGAGCCAGTTGATGTTTATATACTGACCAAAGGTGATCAAAAAAAATACATTCTGAAATTTCATGGCCGAACTGAGGGATTGGAAGCAATTCGCAAAGTTGATGAAGAAGAATTGTATGATCACTTAGAAGAGAATGGTTTATTGGTGGTAATCGAAGAAGATTTCCCAGAACTAAAGATTATTGGTGATATGCGGTTCTAATGTTCTATTTACATCGCGCTAATAATTGAACGCTGATTTTTAAAAGAAAACAGGTTATACTAAAGAAAAAATTGAAAGTTGGGATTTTATTCATGGCTTTTACGGATTTATCGATTGCAAGCAAAGCAACTATACACCCGATTCTGGAAATTGCAGAACAGGCGGGCATTTCAAAAGAGGCTTTGGAATTATACGGAAACTTTAAAGCGAAAATCAATGTAGATCAATTGCCACCTGTTCAAAAATTAGGGCAAGTAGTATTAGTTACAGCAATTAGTCCAACTCCTGCTGGAGAAGGGAAGTCTACAGTAACTGTAGGATTAGCAGATGCTTTTAAGCAATTGAAAGAATCCGTAGCGGTAGCTCTTCGTGAACCCTCTTTAGGTCCAGTCATGGGTGTGAAAGGCGGTGCGACAGGCGGAGGCTTTGCACAAGTCTTACCAATGGAAGATATCAATTTGCATTTCACAGGAGATATTCACGCCATTACTTCAGCGAATAATGCGCTAGCTGCGTTAATAGACAATCATTTGCACCAAAAGAATGTTTTAAATATTGACCCACGACGTATTACTTGGAAACGAGTATTGGATATCAATGACCGTGCGTTACGCCAAGTGACGATTGGTCTTGGTGGACCTGGACAAGGAATCCCTCGTCAGGACGGCTTTGATATTACGGTGGCCTCGGAAATCATGGCTGTACTATGTTTAGCGACTTCCCTTTCAGACTTGAAAGAACGATTAGCACAAATGGTTATTGGCTACACGTATGACAGAGAGCCAGTTACAGTCAGAGACCTTGAAGCAGAAGGAGCTTTAACTTTATTGTTAAAAGAAGCCTTTAAACCAAATTTAGTTCAAACGATTGAAGGGACACCTGCTATTATCCACGGAGGTCCGTTTGCGAATATCGCTCACGGCTGTAACTCGCTAATTGCGACAAACACAGCGAGACGTATAGCTGATATCGTTGTAACTGAAGCTGGCTTCGGTGCTGATTTGGGTGCAGAGAAATTTATGCACATCAAGTCGAGAAAAGGTGAATTCAATCCAGATGCTGTTGTTATCGTAGCCACTGTTCGAGCTCTTAAAATGCACGGTGGGGTAAAAAAAGATCAATTAACAGAAGCGAATGCAGATGCTGTAAAACGTGGAATGGTCAATTTGGCTAAACATGTAGATACTATTCAACAATTTGGCATTGAGCCTGTTGTGGCATTAAATCGCTTTGCTGGTGATAGTGAAGAAGAGTTAGCAACAGTACTAGATTGGGCAAAACAACAAGGAGTTGAGATTGCTTTAACGGAAGTTTGGGAAAAAGGCGGCCAAGGTGGAATAGCTTTAGCTAAACTTGTGAAAAAAGAATTGCAACGCCCAACAAATTTCCGATTTCTTTATAAAGAAGAGGATTCGATTGAAGAAAAACTTCGTACAATCGTTCAAAAAGTGTATGGGGGAGCAGATATCCAATTGTCTGACCTTGCACAAAAACAGCTTGTCGAATTGAAAAAATTCGGTTGGGATTCATTGCCGATCTGTATGGCCAAAACACAGTATTCGTTATCAGATCAGCCTAAATTATTGGGCCGTCCTGAAGGATTTACCATTACCATTCGAGAGATTATGCCGAAATTAGGCGCAGGATTTTTGGTGTGCTTGACGGGTGATATTATGACCATGCCTGGTCTTCCTAAAAATCCTGCTGCTCTGAATATGGATGTCACTGCAGATGGAAAAGCAATTGGCCTATTTTAAGTAAACAAAAGGCTTGGATTTAACAATAAGTCAGCGTATAAGAGGTGTTGGAATGAAATCATTCCAATACCTCTTTGTTTTTCTACTAATTAACTTGTATTTTGTTCCCGCGTGCTTCAAATCATACAAAATTTAATGTAAGTGAATAATCAGTAAAATAAGACGCGATCTGAAAATGGGTGGTAGAATATAGAAAATCAAGGTGAACAAGATAGATAGTTTAGCTAAAGTTACAGGAGGAACAAAGATGACTTGCCAAATTACAGTTACGGATTTTGTAGAACAAAATACAGCGATTTATATGCAAGTAGAAGTTTATGACCCGCAAACAAATCAACGGTATCAAGAAGAATTACGGTTTCTAGGTGATTTATTATACGGTGATTTAGTGCATACAAAAAAATCTCCTTTAACGGAACAATGTCGACTGGAGACAATTGCTTATTTGAAATCTTATTTTGATCGATAAATAAGGAGGGATTTGGATGGAATTCCAATCAACACACGAACATCTACTATCTCAAAGCATAACCATTTATAATGATGGATTTGGGTTGGTCAAAGAAATGAGAGAAGTCCCAGCAAACAAAGAAGTGACAGAAATCCGGTTTATGAACGTCTCTCCTAAAATTGAAGTAGATTCTATTTTGATAGAAGGACTTCACATCGTGGAACAAAGCTATACCTCTGACTTGGTCAGTAAAGAAACATTATTGGAAAAGTATATTGATGAGATCATAACTATAAAAAATGAAAAGTTGAATAAGGCATGGGAAGTTCGTTTGCTGAGTGTTTCGGATCATATTATTGCTGAGCGGATGGATACAGGAGAGATACTCATTGATCCAGTTGGGCAGTTGATTTTCCCTGGGTTGCCAAAAGAGTTACTGACAAAACCAGCATTAGTTTGCAAAGTCATGGCTATCGAATCCGCTTCTAAAGTAGACATTTCCTATTTGACAGAAGGAGTAGAATGGCGAGCAAATTATGTTGCGAAAATTAGCGGCTCTACGTTAAACTTTATCGGTTGGTTTCAAATTTCCAATAATAGCGGCATGATTTTTTCCGAAAGTCAGCTCCAGTTAGCTGCTGGTAAAGTGAATCGGTATAAGAATAACTTGCCATTAGTTACGCAGTCCAGCTTGTTTTCTGCAGCAGAGGAACCAAAGTTTGGCATCAAAGAGCATAGTTTAGCTGATTCCTATGTATATAGCATGGGTCGCCCAGTGACCATTTTAAACAAACAGACTAAACAAATAAGTTTCTTAAATATACAAGAAGTTGCTTTTCGAAGATTGTATAAAATAGATGCGCACAGTGAACAAGCGAAAGTTGTGGTTGAATTCGATAACATTGCGGCTAACAAGCTAGGAATGCCATTGCCTCAAGGAGTTTTAAAAGTATATCACCAAGACGACAATGGAGAAATGGAATTTATCGGTGAAGATGCTGTCAAAAATACGGCGGTACAGCAAAAAGTATCTTTAACGGTAGGTCGAGCTTTTGATATTGTCAGTGAAAGCTGGGAAAAGAAGCGGGATAGAAGCGGTCACTTTGACTATATTACGTATATTTACAAAGTGCATAACCAAAAATCGGCGCACGTTCGAGTGGATGTAAAACACGAAGTTTTCGAACAAATGTGGGAGATGGAATCATCTAGTCATGATTACGAGTTAAAACAATCAAATGAATTAGAGTTTTGTGTACACATGTCTCCAGGGAAAAAAGTGGAAGTAGAGTTTACTTATAAAGTAAATAGAAGAACTGAAGAATAGCTTAAAAAAATTTTGATAAAATAAAATGGGAGAAGTAAGTATTTTAATAGTAAAGGAGAAGAAGAGACATGTTCAAAAAAATGGCTTCAGAAGCATTAGGATTATCAGATATTGGGAAAATAATCGATCCACAAGACTTTGATAAAACGGATTCAGATGATTACGTTATGCATGAAGATGGGGAGAAAATCTATTTTTTGATTAAGACAAAAGCGGACGAATATTGCTTTACTAATCTTGCGATCATCCATGTAGATGGAGATAGCGCAATGTCATCTAAACGGATCTTAAAGCGTTACCCTTATTCGCAGCATACCATTTCAAGTGTCGTGCTTGAAACTGCAGGGAAAATCGATTTAGATGTAGAGTTAGCCTTTGTTGTAGGAGCCGTTCATTTTAAAATCGATGTTCAAAAACAGCAAGCAAGTCGCTTAACGAATTTGTATAAGTCTTTGTTACGAGTTGCTGAAATTATGCATGAAAATGCCATTATTACGAACATGGCAAATGACAGTTTAAATAAGGCGGTCAGCGTTTTGCAGAATTCTAGAACGAGTGATGTAACATTAGATGATCAATATTCAAAACTGACTGATTTTGGCTTTACTTGGATGACTTCCGTCCGCAATCAATACCACGTAAAAGATTTTGGAGATGTATTTGAAAAATATATTAACAATTGAATGGTTTATTTTAAAATGAAAAATCATTTTAAAAAGGTGTATGCTTACTTAGACTTAGCAGCACCTTTTTTATTATTTTAATGTAATAACAAGTCAGTTTTATATCTGAATAAAATGAATATTTTTTAAAAAAGGCACGCGGTTGAAAAGCAAAAAGAGCATGCTATAATTAGATCATTCAAATACGATTTACTCATATAATAGCGGGAATATGGCCCGCAAGTTTCTACCGGTTTGCCGTAAACAAACTGACTATGAGAAGCAACGAAACAGGAGAATGGCGCTTTTAAGCGATAATTCTTTTGTTTCCTTTCGAATTCAAGCTCGAAGGACATTGCTCCACTCATGGTATGGATGGATGCACGTTCTGAGGGCTTTTTTCATTTCTTCAGTCGTGACAGAAAAGGAGCTGACAGTATGAAAAAGTTACAGGACAAAATTTTATCGGACGGCAAAGTCTTGTCGGAATCGGTATTAAAAGTAGATTCATTTTTAAATCACCAAATTGATCCACCCTTGATGCAAGCGATTGGAGAAGAATTTGCCTTGCGCTTTAAAAACGAAGGCATCACAAAAATCTTAACGATAGAATCTTCAGGGATTGCGCCGGCAATGATGACGGGACTCGTTTTAGGTGTTCCGGCGGTATTCGCAAGAAAACGCAAATCACTAACATTGATCGACCATATGTACACAGCGAGCGTGCATTCATTCACAAAAAATGAAACCAATGATATTTCTGTGTCGAAAGATTTTATTAACAAAGATGATGTCGTATTAATCTTGGACGATTTTCTTGCAAATGGCCAAGCTGCTCTAGGTTTGTTGGATATTGTGGAACAAGCAGGTGCCAAATTAGCGGGAATCGGCATCGTGATCGAAAAAGGATTTCAACCAGGTGGTGCCTTGCTTCGCGATAAAGGTATTCGTGTAGAGACTTTGGCGCATATTGCGTCTTTAGAAAATGGTCAAGTTACTTTTTTAGGGGAAGGTGACGCTCAATGAAAAAAATGTTGGGTGAAACAGCCTTAGGTTTTCAGCACGTATTAGCGATGTATGCAGGAGCGGTATTGGTGCCATTAATCGTTGGGGAGGCACTTGGACTGACGCCAGAACAATTAACGTATTTGGTCGCAATTGATATTTTACTTTGTGGAGTGGCAACCATTCTACAAATTGTCAGCAATCGTTTCTTTGGTATCGGACTTCCAGTGGTACTCGGTTGTACATTTACTGCAGTTGGACCAATGATTGCTATAGGCGGACAGTATGGCATATCTGCTATATACGGGGCTATTCTTGTTTCAGGTTTGTTTGTGGTATTAATTAGTGGGTTTTTTGGAAGTCTTGTACGGTTTTTCCCGCCGGTTGTTACGGGAACAGTCGTTACTATTATCGGAATCACGCTGATTCCTGTTGCGATTAATAATATGGGGGGCGGGCAAGGAGCTAGTGATTTTGGTTCGCTCAGCAATATTGGTTTGGCTTTCGGAACACTTTTGTTTATCGTAGTTCTTTTTAGATTCTCTAGCGGTTTTATGAGAGCTATTGCTATTTTATTAGGGTTAGTTGTTGGAACAGTAGCAGCAACTTTTCTAGGGAAAGTTGATTTTTCTCCAATTGCAGATGCTTCTTACTTCCATATGGTCGAGCCGTTTTACTTCGGAATGCCAACATTTGAACTGCCTGCCATATTAACGATGATTTTAGTCGCAATGGTGTCATTGGTTGAATCTACTGGTGTTTACTTTGCGCTCGGAGACATTACGAAAAAGAAAATCACCGAAAAAGATTTAGCCAAAGGATATCGTGCAGAAGGGTTGGCCATTTTACTTGGCGGTATTTTTAACTCTTTTCCGTACACGGCCTTTTCACAAAACGTCGGCCTAATTCAAATGTCTGGCGTAAAGTCACGAAAAATCATTTTCATTACAGGAATTATGTTGATCACGCTTGGATTTGTGCCTAAAATTGCTGCTGTGACAACTATTATTCCCCCTTCAGTTCTTGGGGGAGCGATGATTGCGATGTTTGGTATGGTCATTGCACAAGGCATTAAAATGTTGAGTGCGGTCATTACTGATTCACAAGACAATTCGATGATTATTGCCTGCTCTGTTGGAATTGGACTTGGCGTTACAGTAGTTCCTGATTTATTTCTTCAATTGCCATCGAGTGTTCAAATTTTGACAAGCAACGGAATTGTTGCCGGCAGTGTTACCGCTATTGCCTTAAATATCTTATTCAATATGGTGCCTTTTAGAAGACGTCAATCTGCTGCGGCAGTTGTAAAAGAAAGTGCCATAAACCAAGGTTAACGTAAAATGAGCAAGCCAAGTATACGCGGCTTGCTCATTTTTTATTTGCTATAAACAGCAAGAAAGTCGAGTGTTTTTTTGAGTGTTTCTCTTGCATCATCTGTATATAAATCGTATTGATATTCATGTTTCAAGTTTTTCTGAGTGCCTTTAAAGAATACAGAAGCGACTTGAACGTCGTAAGCCTGTAAAACATCAACCAGTTCAATAGATTGGGAAACAAAAGGATCCGCATCACCAGCGGTTATGAAAACAGGTGGGAAGTCAGAGCTAATGTGTTGAACTGTAGAAAGCTCATCGATTTTCGCAAACGACTCAAAAGGTTCTGCGCCCGTATAGGCTGTTAAGAAAAAATCGATATTTGGAAATGCTGTAGTTCTTAGTGTATCCATGTTGTATATACCGCATAACAACAATGCTCCTTGAAGTTGATTGCTAGATATGGCAGGTTGAATAGCCATGTTGTTAGCAAGTTCCACATTTGATATAAGAGCCGCAATTTGGCTGGAAATTTGGGCACCTGCTGAATCTCCACCGATGAACACTCGCTCCATATCACCTCCGTATTGACTCGCGTGAATTTTCATATAAGCAAGAGCCTCATTTGCCTGCACTACGGGACCTGGATAAAGAGCTGTTGGAGCTAACGAATAATCAATATTCGCTACGACGTAACCCGCATTTGCAAGTGACATTGCATAATCTTGTCGACTTTCTTTAGAGCCTCCTACATACCCGCCCCCATGTATCCATAAGATAACAGGCATTGAATCAACTGCTTCTTTAGGATAATAAATATCCAAGAGGCTATTTGGAGAATCATGGTAAGACAAGTTCTTCACGACTGTGACTCGCTTCGTAATTTCATGAAAATTGGGAGGTGCGCTAAAAGCAGCAGAACCTGAAACATGAATAGATGCCGAAACGTCAGGAGGAGCGGTAGTTTCTTCAAAAATAACCATCACAAAGACTAAAGCGATAAAGAGCGTGGCAAGCGTCCATTTTTTTTGAGTTCCACGTTTACGGTTTGCACTCACACTATCCATCCTTTAAATTAAATTTTCACTCGTTGAAGTATGTTGAATCCTTAATCATTCGGGTATAGGTTAGATTATGGAGCTATGGAGCTATGGAGCTAATTACTTCGTCGGTTCTGAATTATCTATCTATATACTTGCTATGCTAACACGAAAACCGCCAATGACCAACGGATTAAATTCGCTGAATTGAAATATATTTGTAATACTGAACGAGCAAGATTGCAACACAAAGGGGGTAAGTTAAGAGGTAATATTTTTGCACTTTTGAAAGGAGTGAGCAAATGTTTGGGATACCCGATTTAATAGCATTAGTAATATCTGCATTCATTATTTTACCGGTAGTGGTCTTTCTGAGACAATCGGGTTATTTGTTGATGAGCTTGATTTTAGGTGTGAAAAACCCGAGATTAACCGTCGGATCAGGTACAAGAATTATCAAAATCGGCTTGTTTGATATACGGAAGTATTACCATTTATATAGCTGGTTTTCATACGATTCGCTAAAACGGCAAGGAAAGATTGCTTACATCGCACTTTACGCAAGCCCGATTTTATTAAATACAGTGGTGGCTATTACGTTAAACGCCATGGTGGCCAACGGCATGTTTGAAGAACGCGCAACTTTTTTCAATCGGTTTGTTTTTTATGCATTTTACTTTGTCTTATTTGATGTTATTCCCATGAAGACCGCTAACGGAATGCCGAATAACGGATTGATTATTTATGAAATGCTTCGTTATGGCAAAAGAACGGATTTTAACGACGAACCTTTCCTTCCTTCGACTTCTGAAGTTGAAGAACAATATCACGAGGATGTGGAAAAAATAGAAGAACTTAAAGAGCATCAAAAAGATCAGATAGAGGAAGAACAAGAGAATTCAAATATCTCTAAAACAGAAGAACGGGAGATAAAAGAAGAAATTGAAAAGGACAAACAGGACAATAAAGAAGACTTGGAAGAAATTAAAAAGCAACGGAAAGAACAGTTGGAAGAATATGAAGACAACAAGCCTGACTGAAGTTTTAGTGTCCAGATGAGGAATTGGAATCAATATTTTTAATTCAAGATAATACAATGGTAAGATACCCATAGAGTTTTAATGACAAAGGAGTGCTGTACAATGCCGAAGAAGTCGATGGGAATCCACCATATTACTGCAATTGTGGGAGATCCACAGGAGAATGTTGATTTTTATGCAGGTGTATTGGGTTTGCACCTAGTAAAGAAAACCGTTAATTTTGATGATCCAGAAACGTACCACTTGTATTTTGGTGACGAAACAGCAAAACCAGGGACTATTATTACGTTTTTTCCTTGGGGAAATGCATACAAAGGGAAAATTGGTGATGGTCAAGTTGGCGTCACTACTTATGCGGTTCCCGTTGGTGCTTTAGCATTCTGGGAAGAGAGACTGGAAAAATTCAACGTACCTTTTTCAAAAGAAACACGTTTTAAAGAACAGTATTTAGCATTTGATGACCCACATGGACTCCATTTGGAATTAGTTGAAAGACAAGAGGGAGAGTCAAATAGTTGGGAAACTCAAGGAGTAACAAAAAATGTGGCGATTAAAGGATTTGGTGGCGCAACATTGTACACAGCTAACGCAGAAAAAACGGCTGAGTTATTAGAAACGGTTATGGGTCTAGAAAGAGTTGAGGAAGAAGATGACTTATTGCGTTTCCGGGCAGCGAGTGAAATTGGAAATATGATTGATGTGAAATTATCTCCTGTTGGTGTAGGACAGATGGGAGTTGGAACGGTTCACCACATCGCTTGGCGTGCACAAGACGATGCCGACCAAATGGATTGGAAAGAACGAATAGAAACATACGGATTAGGTGTGACACCGGTTCAAGATCGCCAGTATTTTAACGCGATTTATTTCCGTGAATATGGAGACATCTTATTTGAGATTGCGACAGACCCACCAGGATTTGCGATAGATGAATCACCGGATTCGTTAGGGGAAAACTTGATGCTACCGGAACAGTATGTACAGCATCGAAAAAATATTCAACGTCTATTACCGCCTATTCAAGTACGGAATTTGGATGAATAAAAAAGAAGCATCTCTGAGTTTGTCTCAGAGGTGCTTCTTTATGGTTATTTCGAAATCATGCTTCTTAACATCAAATTGATGTTTTGAGGTCTTTCAGCGAGTCTTCTCATATAGTATGCATACCAGTCCTGTCCAAAAGGAACATAGGTTGTAAAAGCATAACCTTCTTTGGCTAAGTCTTTTTGCATTTCAGAACGAAAACCATATAACATCTGAAATTCAAAGCGATTCAGAGGAATGTTTTCTTCTTTTACGAATGCTTTTACTTTTTCAATAATATGGTGATCATGTGTGGCAATCGAAGTAAATCCAGGAGATTGAAGATGAATCTTAATGAGCTTTAAATAATTTTCATCGACTTCGTGCTTTTCCTGGAACGAAACTTCTGAACTTTCTTTATAAGCACCTTTTACTAGGCGAAGTCGAACGTCTTTTAAGGTTTCCAAATCTTTTTCAGATCGATACAAATAGGCTTGGATAACTGTACCCACATTCTCATACTCTGCACGTAAGGCTTCAAGTATATCGAGTGTTTGTTGTAAGTGATCATAATCTTCCATATCTAAGTTAATGAAGATGTCATAGCGGGAAGCTTCTGCTAGGATTTCCTGAATGTTTTTTAAGCAAAAATCAAAATCCACATCCAACCCAATCTGAGTCAGTTTCACAGACATATGCGCATTTACTCCGTAAATTTGTATGGATTCAAGTGTCTTGATTATAGCCTCTTTGGCTTTTGTTGCTTCTTCTTTTGTGTGAACAAATTCACCAAGACTATCGATTGTTGCACTAATACCATTGGCATTCAGTTCCTTTACTGACTGCATCATGCTGGCGATGTCAGTTCCGGCGACGACTTTTCCGGCCCCTAATTTCAGTCCCCATTTTTTGGCTGCACTATTTAGTGGTTGGTTTTTGGACAATGCAATAAAGAAATTTTTTGTTACACCCACTTTTAATTCCCCCTATACTGTTAAAGCGCTTTGCATTCAGATAAGCTTTCATACAGGAATGTCCTGTTTAATAAGATCGTCTATATTCCAAGGGAGTTCATGTATAATCCTTTGTTATCTCAGAGCATATCACATATTTACTGAAAACTAAAAATATGAGGAAATATAGGGTTTTACAAAAGCCCTGTGTTTATCAATTTAAGGTTACTTGGAAAATATGAAATTAGAAAATATAAGGATGCAAAAAAGTGTAGAATAGAACAAGCGATTGAAGATAAATGGAGGAGGATAAAATGAATCGAAAAGCTGCCACAAGCTTTATATTCTCAGTTACAGGATATGGTTTGGTGCATTTTATCACCTATTTTTATGAAAGTGCATTATTAACTTTAATGCTTTCAGTGTTGGGTGTGGTGCTCCTGATTTTCACTGCCATCCTACTGCCTTTTAAGAAGGTTCAATTACAAATGTGGTTAGTGATTATGGCTATAGCTGTGTTATTTTTCACGAGCGACTCGTTTGGCGGGGACTTAGTCAAAGGGTTGCAACAAATGAGAAATTTGGTTGGTCTGTTATTAGTTGTGCCAATGATTAGCTGGGTTTTAAAAGAAGAGCCTTATATAGAAGAAATTATGAGTTACGCTCATAACTTTTTAAATCAAAGCCAGAAATTTTATTTTGGTCTTATGGCAATGACGCAAGTGATTTCTCATTTCCTACTATTTGGCGTTGTGCCGATGATGTATCATTTTATCGATACTTTTTTAAAGGATCATAAAGGAGAAGCGTGGGAAAACTTTAAAGGAACTGCAATTCTCCGTGGTTTTGGACTTTCTACATTATGGGTAATTAGTATTCCGAGCTTCATTTTTGCGGTAGAGGCGTTGGATGCGACACTTTGGAAGTCCATGGTGCTGGGATTTGTCTTTGCGTTAGCGGGCACCGTTTTATCGGTAATCTTTTCTTATTATCAAGAAAAGAAATACGGAGTAGACTTTTCAGGTATTTTAGGAGATGAAATTGAAAAGGCTATGAAAAATTCTCGGAATCAGGGAAAGTGGAATAAAGATGTAGCGGAATTTGTCTTTCTGTTTATTTCTTTGTTCGGAACCATTTTCTTTATTCACGAAATTACAGGGCTCGAGTTTTTGCTAACCATCCCGTTAGTCATACTCATATGGACCTTTCTTTATTTTCTTATTAAAAGAAGAATGCCGAGTTTTGTTAGGGAAAGCCAGTATTATTTTTCAAAAGGAATCGCAAAACAAGCTCAACAATACAGTATTTTAGTTGCTGCAGGCTTACTGATTTATATTTTAAATCAGTCGAATGTTGGGGAGTATGTTATCAATGGCATGAACTTTTTGACTGGGATAATTCCTCTGCTAAATATATTGTTTCTATTACCGTTTATTGTGATTTTACTTGGTTTTATCGGGTTAGGTCCGTTACCAGTCATCGTATTAGTAACAGGGATACTAGAAGCTATCCCGTTTCCATACCCGCCGGAATTGGTCGTGTTAGCAGTTACGTCTGGAAGTGTGATTTCCATTATTTTATCGCCTTTTGTCATGCCGGTGATTATATTAAGTAGTGTCAACGGATTAAGTGGTGTTCGCAACGGTCTCCAGTTCAATTTAAAGTTCGCTATTGCTTTTTATGTGATGGTCCAATTATTTATTCAAACCGTCATTCATTTATAGTGAAATTTAAAATGCACGTAAAAGTCTTTCCAAGCTTTTACGTGCATTTTAAAAGTTCAAAAGAAGAGACATTGAAAGCCTGTTACCCATGGCGTATAATTCGAAATAACTGAATATTAAAAATGTCGAGCGTGTATAATGGGTAAAAGTAAAGGTGAAGTCCTAAAACGATAAAAACCGCCACTTAAACGTGGCGGTTTCCTTTTTATTTTGGTTGAGGCGCATGAATCTCCCAAGATAATTTCAGCGCATCTGCCAAATAATCTGCAGCTTCTTCAGCTTTAAAGTTATCGATTTGAAATTTAGAATGATTTAGTGAGTAACTATTTTGTCGTTCGAGAAATAGCGATTTGATATCTTCAAGAGATCGTCCTTTTAAAAGAGGGCGGTTATCAGTAAGGATGTGGATGCGGTCTTTCCAAGATTCCCATGAAATATCGAGAAATAGGACAATGCAATTGTTCATGCAAATATCTTGAATTTCCTTTTGTAAAAAGGCACCGCCACCAACAGATATAATGTTGAGAGGTTGTTGGCTGTATTTCTCAATCAGTTCCTTTTCTTTAGCACGAAAAACCTGTTCGCCATAGTGCTCGAATATTTGTGGAATTGGCATAGCAAACTCTTTCTCGATTTCAGCATCGATATCTACAAAATTGCGATAAAGTTTTTGGGCTAGTAACTTTCCGACAGTAGTTTTTCCAACACCCATAAAACCGATACACACAATACTTTTTTCGCGGATAGATAAACCGAAGTTTCTCATGGACAACCTTCTTTCTCTTTGGAGTGATTAGTCGGGTTCATAGCCTACTTTACCTTATCTGTATTAAAAATTCATCGGGTTAGTTGAATATATAAGTTTTATCGCTAAAGTCGTATTCAAATGTATTTAAAAGAATGGTCCTGAAATGTTGTTAAGTAGAAGAAGTATTTAGTCGAGGAGGTAGTTTGATGGCAACGAGTTATATATTGACAGGATCGTATGCATCCGAAAGCGAGCCAGGTATTAAACTGTGGGAATTTGAAAAGAACAACGGTAAGTTAATCGAGTTAACAAATATTGTAGGCATTGAACGTCCTTCGTTTCTCGCTGTCCATCCAAATGGTACGAGTTTTGTTGCGACAAGCGAAGTGGGGAATGGTGAGCTTGTTAGTTATTGGATTCATCCAACTACAAAAAAAATGATGGAAATCAATCGGCAATCTTCGAATGGTGATCACCCAGCTCATGTTACCATCGATGAAACGGGAAATTGGCTATTGTCCGTTACTTATTCAGGAGCAACTATTAATGTTCACCCTCTCTTGGCAGATGGAGCAATTGGTGATTTAGCGTTTTCTATAAAGCACGAAGGTTCTGGGCCAAATAAGGAAAGACAAGATGCGGCTCATCCCCATTCAATTATTCAAGTTCCAGGCAAAAATTTATTTCTGGTATCCGATTTGGGAACGGATACCATCACCACCTATAAATTAGATGCTGATAAAGGAGAGTTGACGCTTCGGTATATAGTACAAACAGAAGCAGGTGCAGGACCGCGTCATTTAAGTTTTCACCCTACAATGCCTTTCGTCTATTCAGTAAATGAACTGAATTCTACATTAATGGTCTATAAAATTAGTCATGAAGGGCAATTGGAATTTATTCAATTATTGCCGTTAGTACCAGATAGCTATGAAGGGGAAAATACGAGTGCAGAAATCGCAGTATCGAGCGATGGGAGTTTTGTATATGCATCAAATCGAGGACACGACAGTATTGCTTCTTTCGCCGTTCAAGCTAATGGAACTTTAGAAAATTTAGGATTAGCAGGATCTGGTGGAGAAGGACCAAGACACTTTGGTATTATGCCAGAAAATGATTGGTTAATTGTAACGAATGAAAATTCACATACGCTAACCGTTTTAAAGATGGGGCAGACGGGTACACCTTGCGCAGTTGAAAATATTATCCAAACGACAGCTCCTGTTTGTATCAAAGTAATTAAATAAAGGTATCATAAGACGAAAGAAACACCTAAAATCGAAGGTCTAAAACCTGACGAATTTAGGTGTTTCTTTTTTACCAATCCTTGGATTCTTTTTCAATAATGCCGAGCTCTTTCATAAGGCGCGTAAAACCACTATCGCGATTTCCTGCAAAAGCGATTTCAGTGCAAGTGGAATGGGGGGGGTAATTAAGCTCTTGAGCCTTTTCTAACGTGGCTTCTTCTAAAAAATTTGTAGCGTCAGCCTCTTCAAAACAAGAAGGTGCGATATACGTTCTGTACGTATGTTCAAGTATTACACGACTTTCCGGTGCTGGTTCATTTTCTCTTGGTAAAAAAAACAAGAGCAACAACACTGCGACAGCTAATAACAGAGCACTCATCCAAATTTCTTTCTTTTTCATAAAGTTAGTCCTCCGTCAGTAAAATTTCCACATCCGCCAGAATTTCTTCTACTGGTGGATTTAAACCTTCATAAGATTTCATAATCACACCTTCTTGGTTGACCAAGTAAAAATAAGTGCCATGAATCACTTGATCATCATTTTCAGGTTTTCTCGCTAAAGTTTGGAAATTATGCATCGCGAAATCATCAATTTCTTGTGGCGTGTAGCCTGTCAGCATGTTCCAAGTCGATAAATCTGCCCCATAATTTTCAGCATAGGATTTTAAAACTTCGGGTTTATCAAACAAAGGATCAACACTAAATGAAACAATTTGAACGTCCAACCCTTGTTCTTTTAACTGTTCTTGCAAACCTGTCATATTTGACATCATCGGCAAACAAACAGTTGTGCAATTAGTAAAGACAAAATCGGCTAGCCATACTTTGCCTTCTAAGTCGGCTAAACCAAACTCTTTATTGTTTTGGTTAGTAAATGTAAAATCGTCAATCTTCCATTCAAGCGGATCTTCAATACTCGGACTACATGCGCCCAGAAAAATGCTGAACAATACAGCTAATAATAGATTTTTATATTTTTGCAAAAACGTCAACCTCTCTTTCGATAAACGGTTACCTTCCTAAGCGTAGTGGATATTCTCTTTTCAAACAAGAGCATAAGTAGAAAGAAATGTGTAGACATTTCGAACAGATAGACTTTGAAATTTTTGAATTTAACTAAATTTTTGAATAATCAAGTATCTTAACAAGGGATTTACATATCTTTTGTAGAATTAAAAGAGACACGGCAACGGAACCGTTAAAATTCTGGAGGTGTGAAAATGAATAAATCGATAATCCAGCTTACACAGGACAAGTTGGAAGTGTTCCATGCTGGACAGATGAAAGATGCATATCGTTATTTTGGGGCGCATACATCTGCGGGTCAAACAAGTTTCACACTGTGGGTTCCAGAAGTGATTAAAGTATCAGTAGCTTATACAGAACCAGAAAGTTTAACAGAAGAGATATTCCAAATGGAGCAGCACCCTTTAGATGCGACAATTTGGCAAGTCCAAGTGCCGCGAAAGCTAACTGGATATGCCTATGAATATATCCTCGAAACGCCAGACGGAGAAATTTTGAGGAAAGCGGACCCTTATGCTCAAGCGAGTGAAAAGCGACCGGAAACCAAGTCGATCGTAGTTGAAGCCTCTAAGCATACATGGTCAAAAGCCGTATTACAGCAAAAAATACTTCAAAACAAAAATCATTTTGAAAAACCTATGGCTATATATGAACTACATATCGGAACATGGAAACGCAACGCTCAAGGTGATTTTTTGAACTACCGTGAATTGGCAGCGGAACTGATTCCCTACGTCTTGGAAATGGGCTTTACTCACATAGAAATTTTGCCGATAACAGAACATCCATTAGATGAATCTTGGGGTTATCAAACGACGGGATATTTTGCCCCAACGAGTCGTTATGGTACGAGTGATGATTTGAAATACTTTATTGCCCAGTGTGCAGAAAATAAGATCGGCTTGATATTAGATTGGATTCCAGGGCATTTCTGTGTCGACGAGCATGCTTTAGCACGATTTAACGGGAATTATTTGTATGAAAGTGAGATAGAGGACCGACGTATGAATCCGGATTGGGGCACCTTAAATTTTGATGTAACAAAAGGAGAAGTTGCGAGTTTTCTCCTATCGAGTAGTCATTACTGGCTAGAAGAATTTAAATTTGATGGCTTTCGGATGGATGCGCTAATTTGTTTGTTATTTGTTCCGAACGTAGAAGAGCGGCAACCCAATCAGCAAGGAACTGCTTTTTTACAGAAATTAACGAATAACTTAAAAGAATTTCATCCTGAAGTGATATTAATTGCAGAGGATGCCTGGAATTATCCGAAAGTGACACATGATGTTGCAAAAGGAGGAATCGGATTTCATTATAAGTGGAATTTCGGTTGGATGCGAGACACACTTGACTATATGGAAGTACAGCCCTCAAAGCGCTCTGAAGTACATGGGAAAATGAATTTTTCTTTAATGTATCAGTATGAAGAACGTTATCTTCTTGCACTTTCTCATGATGAAGTGGTAAATGGTGAAGCTTCTTTACTAAACAAACTTCCCGGAACACTCGATGAGCGATTTTTGCAACTACGATTACTGCTAGGTTTCTGGGTAGCTCATCCTGGTAAAAAATTGCTGTTTATGGGTCAAGAATTCGGTCATTTCGAAGAGTGGGAATTCAAACCCGAATTGGATTGGGCATCTTTAGAAACTGAAAATCATAAAAAAATGGCAGATTTCACAAAAAAATTATTGGCTTTTTATAAAACAGAAATGGCCTTTTTTGAATTAGATGACCATCCAGATGGCTTTTCCTGGATTGATGCGGATAATCATCGACAAAGTGTGGCTGCTTTTATCCGGAGGGGAAGAATGGAACAGGACGAATGCATCGTCGTTTGTAACTTCTCGGACCGTAATTATGAGAACTTTCAATTAGGTGTTCCGAAATACGCCGATTATGAAAAGATTTTTACCACAAGCGATAGTGACCAGAAACTCATTGTTGATGCGGTAGATGAACCGAGCGATGACTTACCATATTCTATCCGAATGAATTTGCCTGCATTTACGATGAGTATATGGAAACAAAAAAGAATGGGAGTGAAGCATAATGAATAACAAAGTAGTTGCGATGCTTTTAGCAGGCGGACAAGGAAGTCGATTAAAATCATTAACATACACAATAGCTAAACCAGCACTTCCGTTTGGAGGGAAGTACCGAATTATCGACTTTCCTTTATCCAATTGTACCAATTCAGGAATCGATACCGTCGGCGTTTTGACACAATATCAGCCGCATGTTCTGCATTCCTATATAGGACTTGGCACGCCGTGGGATTTAGATCGACGCAATGGCGGAGTAACGATGCTTCCTCCTTTCGCAGAAATAGATGGGAATAAATGGTACGCAGGAACTGCAAGCGCAATTTATCAAAATATCACTTTTCTTCAGTCATGTGATCCGGAGTATGTATTGATTCTATCTGGTGATCACATTTACAAAATGGACTATGAAGTATTAGTTGATTACCACAAAGAACATGATGCAGATGTAACCATTTCGGTACTAGAAGTGCCATGGGAAGAAGCGAGTCGGTTTGGAGTTATTAACGTCGATGATGACATGAAAGTTTTGGAGTTTGACGAGAAACCAGAAAATCCAAAAAGCAATTTAGCTTCAATGGGTGTTTATGTATTTACATGGAAAAAACTAAAAGAATATTTGGAAGCAGATAATGTGATTGAAGCATCGTCCCATGACTTTGGGAAAGACATTCTTCCGGCGATGATGGAAAATGGCGAAAAAATGATTGCTTATCCATTTAAAGGATATTGGAAAGACGTAGGAACTGTTGATAGCTTCTGGGAAGCGAACATGGATTTGCTTGATTTGAATTCGGGCTTAAACTTGCATGATTCCGGCTGGCGTATTTATTCGTCAAATCCACAGCTTCCTCCGCAATTCATTAACAAAACGGGTAACGTACAATCCTCTATGGTAAACGAGGGATGTGTAATTTCTGGGGAAGTGACAAAATCTATTATCTTCCAAAAAGTAGTCATTGAAGAAAATACTCAAATTTCGGAAAGTGTCATCATGAGTGGGGCGACTATTCATAAAGGTGCCAAACTTCACCGTGCTATTGTCCCGCCTAAATTTGAAGTACCAGAAGGGTTCGAGATTATTGGTCAGCAAGACGAAGTGGTTCTCTTAACAGACGAAGAAGTAGAAAAATGGAAGGAGCGTGGCGAACAATGAATTTACTTGCGGTAGTAGATGCTTCTATAAAAAAAGAAGGATTACAAGATTTAACGATGAAAAGAACTGTTTCGTCTGTTCCTTTCGCAGGACGTTATCGACTAATCGATTTTGTATTATCGAACCTTGTCAATTCAGGGGTTAGTACGGTTGGCGTATTTCCATCCTACCCGCTTGCTTCTCTATTAGATCATATTGGTGTAGGCAAGAGTTGGGATTTAGATAGAAGAAAGAATGGATTGTATTTTCTTCCAGTTACACAGCGCGATGGCGGAATATCGAGTGTGGGAGCATTTGCAGGATTAGAAGAGCACTTGCAATTTTTCACAAAAAGCATTCAACCTTACGTAATCGTTACGAATAGTTTTGTCGTTACCCAACTAGACTATAAAGACATGCTAGAAAAGCATATCAAATCAGGGGCAGACTTCACGGAAGCTGTTAGTAAAGGCGTCCAATTAAAAACGTATATTTTATCCAAAGATCTGTTAGTCGAGCTACTTCGAAGCTATGTAGATAAACAAGTGGTAAGTGTTGAAGATGTCGTTAACTTGAAGAAAAGTCCTTATACATTTAACGAATACGAATACGAGGGCTATTTTGCCGTTATCGATTCGATTCAAAGCTACTTTGAGGCTTCATTGGATTTACTAAATGAAGATAAAAGAGAGCAACTGTTTCTTGCAGATCGACCGATTTTCACAAAAGTAAAAGATGAACCGCCAACACGTTATGTCAGTGGTTCTCATGTCGAGCGTGCACTAATCGCGAACGGCAGCACAATTATGGGAACAGTAACTGATAGTCTTATTAGTCGGGGAGTTTATATTAAAAAAGGTGCACATGTAGAAAATTGCATTATCATGCAAAAAAGTACAGTTGAAGAAAATTGTGACTTAGCTTATGTAATTGCTGATAAAGAGGTATATATCGGCGAAGGGGTACTGTTACATGGGACTCCTGAGCGACCGATTGTTTTACGTAAAGGGGCGAGTGTGTCGAAGGAGGATTTACGATGAAAATTGTAATGGCAGCAGCAGAATGTGCACCTTTTGCAAAAGCTGGTGGATTAGCTGATGTACTTGGAGCATTACCAAAAGAGCTTAGCAGATTAGGCCATGAAATCACTGTGATTATACCGAAATATAGTTTGATAGCTGATAAATATGTGTCAGAATTTGTTCTCAAAGAAACGATGGAACTGTTTTTTAAAGGGCAACAAAAAACCTTTCGAGTTTTTGAATATGAACAAGCTGGTGTGAACTACCTCTTTATGGAATATGATGATTATTTTAAACGAGACCAGATTTATGGACAGTCAGATGACGCGGAACGTTATGCCTTTTTTAACCGGACAGTTCTTGAGATTGTTCAGCAGCGCAGCTTAGAGCCAGATATCATTCATGTTCATGATTGGCATACGGCTGCAATTCTGCTCTTATTGAAGGAAGATTCGCGTTACGAATCTATTAAGTCAGCAAAAGCCGTTTTAACCATTCACAATTTGCAATTCCAAGGCAAGTACTCGAAAAAAACATTTTTAGAAAACTTCGAAATGGATGCCCGTTATTACGACGAAGGTCTGGTAGAGTGGGATGGTAATTTCAATTCGTTAAAGACTGGTATTTTCTATGCAGATAAAGTAACGACTGTTAGTCCTACTTACCGAGATGAAATTCTAACCGATTTTTATGGAGAAAAGTTGAATAGCTTTCTGCAGGAAAAAGAGCAGGATTTAATCGGGATTTTAAACGGTATCGATTTAGAAGTTTATAATCCTGCTGCGGATTTATCTATTGTACGGGAATTTGATGTAATGAGCATGGAAGGAAAGCAAGTTAACAAGCGGGCAATTCAGTTGAAAGCGGGGCTGCCAGAGCGAGGGGATGTCCCGTTGTTGACGATGATTTCGAGATTGTCAGGACAAAAAGGTATTGATGTTTTACAAGAAGTGCTTCCAGATTTACTATCAAATGAAGACGTCCAATTTGTGTTATTGGGATCTGGAGAAGAACAGTACGAGACATTTTTTAAAGAACTAGATATTGATTTTCCAGGACAAGTTTCAATCAATATAGGCTTTGATGAAGCGTTTGCTCATTTACTGTATGCAGGAGCGGATATCTTCTTAATGCCTTCTCATTTCGAACCTTGTGGATTAAGTCAGTTAATCTCAATGCGATATGGAACTGTTCCTGTAGCCAATAAAACTGGAGGACTAAAAGATACGGTACTAGAGTACGATGAGGATTTGAAGTCAGGTAATGGATTTTTAAGTGATTTTTCAAAGGACAGCTCCTTTGATCTTGCTCTACAGCGATGCCTAACTTTTTACCAACAGTCTGATCATTGGGAAGCTATTAAGAAAAACGGCATGAAAGGTGATTATTCTTGGTCGCGTTCTGCGGCAGAATACGCTGAACTTTATGAATCGCTAATTTAAAGGGGCGTGCCAATTATGTTTTCTTCCAAAGAAGAGTTTAAGAAAACTTTTACCGATCGAATAGAATCGAAAGGAACCGAAAAAAGTCTGGAACTTGCTCATGAAATTTTGTGGGAAATGACTAATGATTGGATTCAAGAAAGTTGGAAACGTACAAATCAATTGTACGAAGAAAATCATGAAAAACAATTATATTATATCTCTATTGAATTTTTAATTGGGCGAGTACTTGGGCAAAACCTTATAAATTTAAACTTTTATAATCTTGTCAAAGAAGGTCTTGATGAACTGGGAATTGAGCTTTCTGAAATAGAAGAACTTGAAATCGAACCAGGTCTCGGAAATGGTGGTTTGGGAAGATTAGCGGCTTGCTTTATGGATTCTCTTGCCTCATTGGAATTACCTGGGCATGGCTATGGCTTGCGTTATAGAGGCGGCTTGTTTACACAGCATTTTGTAAACGGTAACCAGACAGAGCAACCTACAAATTGGATTAAAGATAAGAATAATGTAGATACTCGTAGAGAAGACCTAGCAGTGGACATTCCTTATTATGGAGAAGTTCAATTAGTTATGGGGCTTGATGGAATGCGGACAAAAATAGAAAATCCAGAATGGGTAAAGGCGGTACCATATGATATACCAATTGTTGGAGCAAATGGTGGTACGGTAAATACACTTCGATTATGGCAAGCGGAAGTTTCCAATCGTTCATCTTCGGTTGGTAAAGAGTACGCAGTTTATGAACGTGAGACAGCGCATATTACAGACCGGCTTTATCCTGATGATTCTCTAGAAACGGGGAAAATATTGCGCTTGAAACAGCAGTATTTGCTTTGTAGTGCCTCTCTTCAAAATATTATAAGCAATCATAAATCTTCTTTAGAAAAACTACCAGAAAGTATTGCCATTCAAATAAATGATACGCATCCAGCTTTAGCTGTTCCCGAATTAATGCGAATTTTAATCGATGATTTTTCTTGGGATTGGGAGAGAGCGTGGGATGTCACAACGCGTACTATTTCCTATACAAATCATACGATTTTGGAAGAAGCTATGGAAAAGTGGGACAGTCATTTAATTCAATCATTATTGCCTAGAATCTTTCTAATCATTGAAGAAATTGATCGGCGTTTTAAAGAGAGTTTGCAAAATCAAGGAAAAGATGATGAAACTCTTCGCAAATTGTCCATCATTGAAGATGGGGTTATTAAGATGGCAGTGTTAGCGGTAGTAGGAAGCTACAGAGTAAATGGTGTAGCAAAGTTGCATACGGAGATTTTAAAGAAACGTGAAATGAAAGAATTGAACGAGCAATTTCCAAACAAGTTTCACAACAAAACCAATGGAATTACACACCGAAGATGGTTAATCAAAGCGAACCAAGAGTTGTCAGGGTTGGTGACAGAAGCGATTGGTTCACAGTGGATGAAGGAACCTGAACGTTTGAGTGAACTGCATTATTTCTCTCAAAACCAAAGCTTTCTTCAAAACTTCCAAGAAATTAAAAGCTTGAAAAAAGAGCAGTTAATTCACCATCTTCAGCGAGATCAAAATATTATTGTGGATCCATCTTCTATTTTTGATATTCACATTAAACGATTTCATGGTTATAAGCGGCAGTTGATGAATATTTTGCATATCCAAATGCTATACGACCGGATCAAACGAGATTCTACTTACCGACCATATCCCCGAACTTTCTTTTTTGGAGGGAAAGCTGCGCCAAGTTATCACTTTGCAAAACAAGTGATTAAAATGATTAATACAGTAGCAACGAAAGTGAATAACGATCCTTTAGCAAGACAGCATTTGCATATTGTTTTTGTTGAAAATTACAATGTGACACAAGCGGAATACTTAATTCCTGCGGCTGATGTGAGTGAACAAATATCCACGGCTTCTAAAGAAGCTTCAGGGACTGGGAATATGAAATTTATGATGAACGGTGCGCTGACAATTGGCACTTTTGACGGTGCAAATGTTGAGATATTTGAACAAGTTGGTCAAGAGAACGCATTTGTCTTCGGAATGCGAGCAGAGCAAGTGATGGACTATGAAAAAAATCATTCCTATAATCCGAAAGAAATAATTGAATCGGATGTAGAAATCGAGAAGTTAATGGAAGAACTGGTTAAAGGCGACTGGACAGAAGGAAAAGCGAATGCTGATTTTATTGTGGGGCAGCTGTTACACGAAGGAGATCCTTATTTTGTATTAAAAGATCTTCAGAGTTATGCAAAAGCACACGAGAAAATTTTAGATGCCTATGAAAATCCGATTAAGTGGGCAGAAATGGGTGTTGAAAACATTGCCGCTTCAGGTATTTTCTCAAGTGATCGTACCATTCAGCAATATTCAGACGATGTTTGGCATTTAACGAAAGTTCCCAGTATATATTAGAAGTTGAAAGGGTGGCAATATGGCAAATCACGAATTTGATAATACCGACTTAACAGACTATAAAGCGAGTGGTGCGTTAGTTGGTAAAGTCGCAATCGTCACAGGTGCCAGCAGTGGCATCGGGCAGGCTGTAGCAATAGCTTATGCAAAAGAAGGTGCGAGAGTCGTCATTGGGTATCTTGGAGATGACGAAGGTGCTCAAAAAACCATTGATTTGATTGAAGATTATGGTGGTGAGGCTAAAGCGTTAAGTGGCGATTTGGGAAAGTCGGAGAATTGTGATGCACTCGTACAATTCGCTTTAGCGGAATTTGGCCAAATAGATATCGTGGTCAATAACGCCGGTTACCAATATCCCCAAACGTCCCCACTCGATATTACTGACGAGCAACTTTTAAAAACATTTGAGATCAAAGCGTTTGCTATGTTTTATTTGACGAGAGCGGCACTTCCTCATTTGAAAAAAGGTTCACGAATCATCAATACGGCATCTATTAATGCATATCGTGGCCATTCAGATTTGATTGATTATTCTGGGGCGAATGGTGCGATGGTAGCTATGACACGCTCGTTGGCACGTCGCTTGGTACGAGAGGAAATTGCGGTAAATGGTATCGCGCCAGGGCCCATTTGGACGCCGCTCATTACTAAAACTTTTGGTGATTTAAATCCGAATGTTGGAGATGATTTTGGTGAAGATGTGCCAGCAGGACGTCCAGGTCAACCTTATGAGCTCGTGAAAGCCTATGTGTTTTTAGCAGATCCACAAAATTCGTATATGACAGGGCAATTTCTGCATATGAACGGCGGAGACTATATGTCTACTTAATCAAAGCAGTCCAAGGTCATTCTTGGTCTGCTTTTTCATATGTTCTTGTGTATGGTAAAATTCACTGAAGAACGGGAGTGAGTTTTTGAAAAAGATTGCATGGATCTTCCTACTGATAACCTTTAGTTTAGGGTTGCTGACAGCTTGTAAGGACATAGCTGAGCAACCAAAAGAAGAAAGCAAAGACAATCAAAAAGACCAAGAAAAGTCAGAACAGCCAATGGTCATCGAAAATGGCGAAGAAGTCATGCGTGTCCATTATATCGATGTGGGTCAAGGGGATTCCACATTGTTGGAAGTTGAAGGGTTTTCAATATTAATTGATGCAGGAAATTGGAAATCAACTGAAGTTATCGATTACTTAAAGCAGCAAGGGATTAAGAATCTTGATATTGTTGTCGGGACTCATCCAGATGCTGATCATATTGGGCAGCTGGCACAGGTGATTGGGGAATTTGATGTTGGTGAAGTATGGATGTCTGGCAATTCAAGTAGCTCTGCAACGTTCACAAATGCGTTGCAGGCAATCGAAGCGAGTGACACAGAATATGTGGAACCGCGAACGGGCGATGTTTTTGATGTCGGTTCTCTTCAAATCGAAGTGCTGCATCCGAGCGAAATCACCGGTTCCCCTAACGAAGAATCCGTATCATTGAAAATGACATATGGAGATGTCGGATTTATCTTTACTGGAGATGCAGGGGTTAAAGATGAACAAGAAATGATTGATACAGGCATTGATCTCAATGCGGAAATCCTACATCTAGGGCATCACGGTTCTAACACATCAACAAGTTTGGCATTTCTAAAGGCCGTGACTCCTGAAATTGCGATTTATAGTGCTGGAGCTGATAATTCGTATGGGCACCCGCATGCAGAAGTAATTGCAGCTGTGGAAAATACAGGAGCGGAAGTGTATGGAACAGATGTAAATGGCACGATTGTAGTGGAAACAGACGGAAAGGCGTTTAACGTTAACACGCAACAAGAAGGTGTGCCTACAGAAGGACAGAATCGATGCATTGATATAAACATTGCATCCTCAGCAGAATTACAGGAGATTTCAGGAATAGGCGAAACGTATGCAAAAGCGATTATCGATAAGCGGCCATTTGAAAATATAGAACAATTAATCGATATTAAAGGAATTGGGCAAGGCACGCTAGATGCTATTCAAGAACAGGGCCTAGCTTGCATAGGAGGGTAATAGGATGAAAGGGATTTTGGACCGTATTGAAGATGACCTATATGCAGTCATTTTAGTAGAAGAAGAAAGACTTGAATTGATCTTACCTGCCAACCGATTGCCAGCAGGGAGTAAAGTCAATTCCTGGTTTACCATTTATGCAGAAAACGGTCAGTTAGCAGTCACATTAGACGACGAAACATCCTTCATAAGAGAAAAGCAGACTGAAGAATTGATGGCAAGACTAAGAAAAAAGAAAAAAGGTAGCCGCTTTAAGCGGAAGTAGAAGAAATCCAGATTCTCTTATGAGGATCTGGATTTCTTCACTTTCTGATTCCTAATTAGTTTTCTTCAATCAATTCTAAATGGTAATCAGCTATTTGATTGGGTTTGTACAAATCTGTAATCGATGTGGAATAATCGGAAATGGACGCTTGAAATTCTGCCTCTAGAGACGGTATGCGGATTCGGAAAGACATTTTATACAAAAGTGTAGCAATGTCGTGGTACTCTTTGCTCGTCACTTTAAAGTCGAAAGAGATTTTTCGTTTATGCTGTTCATTCGTTTCTTCTTTAAAGTTAGAAGCGTGTATCTCGGTATTATCAATCCAAACGATTGTTTTCGTCACTTATTTCACCTCGGTTTCCAATTGTTGAGTGAATTGCTGGATTGCTTGTGCAGCCAATTGGCTTTTAACCATATCTTCCATAGGTGGGTTGTAAAGGCCAGCACGGACATTTAGGTAATGGCGGTGCATCGGATTGGCTTCTGATAGCGCACGAGATCCGACAATTTTCATCGCTTTGTCTACTATCTCCATGGCGGCATGGGTTATGGCTATTTTAGTTATATTTAAAGCTTCATCCATTTCTGCTTTATTGTCTGTTAAATTGTAACGTTCTACAGTGCCATATAAAAGATGCCGAGCGGTGGCCAACTGTAGTTCCATTTCACCGATCGTTTGTTGGATAGCAGGTGTCTCGGCAATAGGTTTTCCAAGTGATGCTGGCTTGTAGTTAGCTGCAAACTCCACTGCATAAGCTCTTGCAGCGGCAGCAATTCCGATATAACAAGCAGGAATATGAAGCAGCCAGCCTTTAGCGGGAGCTGTAACTCCTGAACGTTTCAGCGTATAGGTTTTGGGAATCCGAACATGATCGAGTAGTAAAGTATGGCTGGCGGTGCCTCTCATCGCTAGCATATCCCATGTTTCGTCTATTGAAACGCCGTCCAGTTGACGTGGAATGACGACTGTGATGACTTCATCATTTTCCGTAGTTGCCGTTACAAAAATATAATCGAGTGCAGGTGCCATGGAAGTGTAGGTTTTTTGCCCGGTGACAATATATGAGTCACCGTCGCTAACGACCGTGGTTCGAGGCAATGCGCCTCTAGCAGGGCTACCAGCATTAGCTTCTGTTGCAGCAGTATTAATGAATGCGCCATTTACAATTTCGGTCATTAGCCAATCTGCAGGTTCTTCAAGCCAATGGTGATTTTCAGTGTATTCCAAAATAATGCCAACATGCCATCCGATTGATAGAGCGGTCGCTCCAGAACCTTCCGCTATCGCTTCTTGTGCTAATACGTATTCATATAGTCCAAACCCTTGCCCGCCGTGTTCTTTAGGAAGGGTCAAGGTATGATAATTCATTTTTTTCAAATCGTTGATGTTTTCGAAAGGGAAAGAGCCACGCTCATCCAGTTCTGGCTCACGGGATTGGAAAAGCGGTTGCAAGGAACGAATTTGATCGATTAGTAGTTGTTGTTGAGGTGTTTTGATAAATTGATTCATAAACTAGACTCCTTCTGTCTTAAGGCTGTCGGAGCTATGTGGCTGCCTCCGCATTTGTTGTTGTCTAGCTCCGGCAGCCAGATTCTCGGGGTCATAAGTCACACCGACTGTACGGCTGAAAACATGCCGTTTCGCCAGTGTGTCTTATGCCCGTCGAATCTACATGGCTGCCTCCGCTTTTCTTTTTACCGTACCATAAAAAAGCCGTCAAAGCAGTAGATCAGGCTTTGACGGCTGGAGAAGGTATTTAGTTAGTTAAGGTTCTTTTTATGAGGTTTTCGGATGTCGGCAACGATTAAAGCTCCGACGAGAAATAGGCCGAGATAACCAATGGTCGGATAAAAAAGACTGACCAGGTTTTTAAACCCTAAAAAGCTCAGTATATAGGCGACAAACACAACAGCAGTAATGAAAATTCGAGATTTTGTTGTACCCATTACCACAAAGCGCGCCGAGAATGAAAAGAGCATGCTGACTGCGGTATTGTAAATCATACCGAAAAGAATGAAAGACATAAAAATACCGAGAATAGGTGAAAGGTTATCGGCAATTAGTAGCAATGGCATTGCTGAGCTGCCGACAACATCGACTTGTGAGAAAATCGCCAAATGACTCAAGATGATAAGGCCACCTAGAATGAGACCACCGATCAAGCCACCGCGTGCTGCAACTTTTTCGTCTTTTTCAGTTCCGCCCATTACAATTGCCATTGAAGCTCCGACGGCAATATTAAACGATACATAATTAATAGCAGATAAGAACCAGTTTGGCAAAGCCGAATCTTGATCGTTTGCAATTGGGTCTAATGATGCGAAAGTGGCATCCATCGTCCACAGACTGTAGGCGGCTAGACCGATAACGGCAATGATTAAAAATGGCGTGATGCTGCCGATGATGGCGATTACTTTTTTTACGTTTAACATAATCGTCAAAGCAACTAAAATCGCCATGACTGTACTGCCAAGGGGAGCTGGTAAATTGAATTGCTGTGAGAAAATTGAACCTGCGCCCGCGATCATAACAACGCCTACGCCAAATAAAGTTAGGATAATTATGTAATCAACGATAGAACCAATTACTTTTCCACTGATTCCAAAAATGGCTTCTTTATGTGACGTTGTTTTCATCCGGCTTCCAAGCCGAGTTAAACTCATTCCTAAATAGGCAAATAAAGCGGTTGCAAGAATTGCTGCAACGGTTCCCATATAGCCGAAGCTTGTAAAGTATTGGAGAATTTCTTGGCCAGAAGCAAATCCGGCTCCGACGATGATGCCAACAAAGGCACTACCCATTCTTAAACTTTTCATGATGTTCCTCCTAGATGCTGTTAGTGCATGGGTAAGTTTTTTAAAATTTGTAAAATTCTTATTTAAATATAACAAAAGAAGTGAAGCAGTACAATTGAAAAAGCAGTAGTAATATAAATAGTTTGGTGAATTTAAGGATTAGAGTACGTGAAATTAAATAGTTAAGAATAATGAAAGATGGCCTGAGAAGTACACAAAAAAGCATCGCCAGTTTCAACTGGCGATGCTTGAACAAACAACTAGTTTAAATCTTTGTTTGCGATAATAACTAATTTTCCTTTATCAAGCTCTTCTTCGTACTCTGCTGCTTCTTGTGTAGATAAACCAGCTGCTTCCATTTTAGCGCGTAATTCGTCGCCTCGTGAAACAGTCATGTTTTTCATGCTGTCTAAAAAGCCTTGTTCTTTCATGCCTACTTCTTCTGTGTGCAATGCTTTTGAAATATCTTTTCCACGTTTTTTATCATGTGCAAAAATGTAGATATCATCGTGCGTATAGCCTTGTGTTTCTAATTTCTCAATTTCCGATTTGGCTTGAAGTGCGTTTTCGACTGTCATTTTCAAAGTCAATGTAATCCCTCCAATTAATTTCTTATTACTATGCATACCACAGCGGATTAAAGCTTAAACAAAAAGTGTCTAATAATCAGTTATACTAAAGAAAAGTGAAGTGAGGAGTGGTTATTTTGAAGATTATTCCGATAGGTGTCTGGGGAGGTTATCCCAATAAAAATGAAGCGACTTCCGCATTTTTAATCGAACAAGATGGTTTTCGTTGTTTAGTGGATTGTGGCAGTGGTGTATTAGGAGCTGTTCAAAATTATACGGAATTACGTGAGTTAAATGCGGTAATCATCAGTCATTACCATCCGGATCATGTCGCTGATATTGGTGTGTTGCAGCATGCTGCCATGGTTGGTATGCAATTGAAAGAGTGGAATACGCCACTACACATCTATGCGCATGATAAAGATCTAGAAGAATTTAACAAGCTTTCTTATAAAGGCGTTACAGAAGGTCGTGCGATACAAGCTTCAGAAACACTGGAGCTTGGACCGTGGCAAGTTACTTTTTGTGAAACGATTCACCCTGTCTATTGTTTGGCTATGAGATTTACTGCAAATGGTCAGACGGTTGTATTTACTGCAGATACCGCTTGGAAAGATGAATTGGTCGACTTTTCACGGGGAGCGAATCTTTTAGTCGCAGAGTCGAATCTATACGAAAAATATATTGGTATTATTGGGGGCCACATGAGTGGTAGCCAAGCAGGGAAACTTGCCGAACAGTCTGGAGCTAAGCAATTACTGTTGACACACCTTCCGCAATACGGCGAGTTAAATGAAATTTTAGAATCTGCAAAATCTACTTACACCGGTGAAGTCGAGTTTGCGGTAATTGGCAAGACCTACCACATTTGATGTTGCAGATATAAGCAGATAGTTTGTATACCTAATAGGTTCATTCTATTCTTTAAGTAACTGGTAAGAAAATTGAAGAAAACGCTGCTGTTTATTTACTTAGGAGAAAACTGATTCTTTTATTGTCTGTCTAGAGAAAAAAGACTGGAGGAGAATAAGATGAAAATAGGGATTATCGGGGCAACAGGAAAAGCGGGTAATTTGATATTAAAAGAAGCGCTAAGAAGGCGCCATGAAGTAACTGCGATTATTAGAGATTCACAAAAAGCAGAAAATCTAAATGTGCCGATTATCGAAAAAGATGTTTTTAGTTTAACGGCGGAAGATTTAGCTCCATTTGAAGTGGTCGTCAATGCATTTGGTGTACCACCTGAAAAAGCTGGACAACATATTGAAGCAGGTAAAATTTTAATTGATGCACTTAAAGGTGCACCAAATACTCGCTTGATCGTAGTCGGGGGTGCTGGCAGTTTATTTGTGGATGAAGCACGAACAACTCGTCTAGCAGAAACCCCAGAGTTTCCTGAAGCATTCAAATCAATTGCTAATGGTCAAGCGCAAAATTTAGCTGATTTGGAAAGAGCAGAAGGAATTCGCTGGACATTTTTGAGCCCGGCAGCATTTTTCGATCCAAAAGGTCACCGTACAGGTCGTTATCAAAAAGGCGATGATGGGTTTATCGTCAATAGTAAAGGCAAGAGTTATATTAGTTATGCTGATTACGCCATTGCGCTTGTCGATGAAATCGAAAGTGGGGAGCATCAAAATAGACGGTTTACCGTTGTTTCTGAAAATCATCTATAGTTTAAAAAAGCCGGTTTCTAAGAAAGCCGGCTTTTTCTATTCGTAAAGTGATCGACTATTGAAAACCATCTGCCATGAAATGTTCACGTTCCTCAATTAAACAACGACTTGAATCATGTATAATAAGATGAAACTTGAGGTTTAAAGGTGGGAATCAACACAATGGATTTTTTATATTTTCCTGAAGACAAATCGGAATACATCCCTGGGATTATTTCTGTCGTAATTATATTCATATTGTCCGTACTGATTGTCTGGTTATTAGTTAAAGCTTCACGTAAGCAAGTTAAAAGTTTAGAAGAGCAAGGTTATCCCGTTGTTTATAAAGACGGTTTTGACGAAGGCCAGACAGAAGAAATCTTAGAACCGCAAAAAGCAGCAGATTACGCAAACGAGAAGAAAACACGTGAGAAAAAAGAGACCTGACAGCTGTCAGGTCTCTTTTTTGGTTCTTTCACTAGGTGTATACTGGAATCACTTGATAAAAATGAAGAGATGGGGGCATTGTTTATGAAGAATATCTTTGGCGGAGTGCAATGGGCGGTTTTTCTAATTGCTTCTTCCATCGCAGCACCAATCGCAATTGCCAGTATTTTTGGCATGGATACAACGGATACCGCTCTCTTCTTACAACGCACGATGTTTGTTTTAGGAATTGCTTGTTTAGTACAAGCCTTTATCGGACACCGTATGCCGATTAATGAAGGACCGGCCGGCTTATGGTGGGGAATATTTATTGTTTACGCTGGATTAGTCGGCATTATGTATGCAACTATGGAAGAATCTCTTCAAGCCTTGCAAAGCGGGTTATTATACAGTGGCGTGTTGTTTATCGTGTTTGCCTATACAGGTCTCGTTGATAAGCTAAAAGTTTTGTTTACCCCAACTATCACTTTTGTTTATCTTTTGTTATTGGTCCTTCAAATCAGTGAGTCGATTATTGCAGGTTTATTGGGCATCGTAACAGAAGGAGATCCAGTAGATGTCACGGTCTTGCTAGGTAGTATAATGGTTATCTTATTAACTTTCTTTTTCATGAATCATAAAATGCCATGGATTAGCCGTTACTCGGTATTGTTTGCAATTGCCACAGGTTGGTTCATTTTCTGGATTCTTGGCAAATTACCAGAAACTGCAGAGAGCACAGGTGCATTAATATCCTTGCCAGAGATGCTCGTTTTTGGGCCATTAATCTGGGACAGTGGCATGTTTGTAACTGCCTTGTTTTTAACGATTTTGTTGCTTGCGAATATGATGGCATCGATTCGCGTTATGGAAAGTGTACTAAAGAATTCCTTTTCGATTCATGCGCCTGACCGAGTTAAACAAGCATCAGCAGCCTCGGGTATTAATCATATTGTAGCAGGATTGTTTTCTTCTATCGGACCCGTGCCGATTTCAGGAGCGGCTGGATTTGTTAGTGCGACTAGAACACCTACGCTTAGACCTTTTATTTTCGGAGGCATGCTAGTAGTGTTGATTAGTTTTTTTCCGACACTCATGGCAATTCTTGCTTCTCTTCCAGCTCCGGTAGCCTATGCTGTTATCTTTGCGGTATTTACCAAAATGGTTGAGATGGCTTTTGTTGAATTGGAAAATGAAAAAGATAGGCTACATTCTTATAAAGTGGCAGCTTTCGGATTGATGAGTGGAGTTGGTATTATGTTTGTTTCCCCAGAAAGCATGGCCAACTTGCCATCGGTTGTCGCAGCGACATTATCAAATGGATTGATCACCGGAACCATTATTGCGATTTTTGTAGAACAGTTATTGTTGCGGAAAAAGACAACATAACAAAAGCCGGACGCGAGTAGTAAATGCATCCGGCTTTTGTTATTTATCTAGCTCAAGCGGCCAGTCCCTCGGGGTCTTAAGTCAGCCCACTACGGAAATCGGGATTTCCTGCATGTTCTGCCTTAAGCCTGTCGGGACTATACAGCCGCTTACGCTTTTCTTATTGTCTAGGCTCCAGCGGCTAGCTCTTTGGGTCATAAGCCATTTTGGCTGTGCGGCAAAGAACACCGCTTCGCCAATCTGCCTTATGCCCGGCAGAGCTACACAGCCGCTTACGCTTTTCTATTTGTCTAGCTCCAGCGGCTAGTCCCTCGGGGTCTTAAGTCATCCCACTACGGAAATCAGGATTTCCTGCGTGCTCTGTCTTAAGCCTGTCGGGACTACACAGCCGCTTACGCTTTTCTATTCAGCTTCGATTTCTTCTGTTAGTTTCACGAGTTCATCGATCAGTTCGCCGATATAAGCGATGGTGTCACGGAGCGGTTGTTCGGTCGTGATGTCGACGCCGGCCATTTGTGCTAGTTCGACTGGATTTTTAGTACCACCAGCTTTAAGAACTTCTAGCCATTCATCGACAGCAGGTTGTCCTTCTTTTAAAATGCGTTTAGATACTTGTGTGGAGATAGTTAAACCAGCACTGTACGTGTAAGGGTATAAGCCCATGTAATAATGCGGTTGGCGCATCCAAGTTAACTCCGCACCATCATTTATTTCGACAGTGTCTCCCCAGAAATCTTCTAATACCTTACGTTTGATCGAGTTCAAAATTCCGGCATTCACACTTTGTCCTGCATCAATGCGCTCGTAAACTTTACGCTGATAAGCGGCTTCAAGCAAATGAGTAACAAAGTTATGGTAATAAGTTCTGGCAACGATTGATGAAATGACCCAACGTTTAAATTTCGGATCCTCTGAGTTTTTCAATAAATGATTAGCAACGAGCATTTCATTCATTGTCGAAGGTGCTTCGATAAAGTAAAGAGACGGTCTTCCGTTAAAGATATTTTGTTCTTGATGTGCATGATAAAAATGTCCAGCGTGGCCAAGTTCGTGAGCTAGCACAAAGACCTCATTCATACGACCTGTCCAAGAAATTAAAATATAGGGATGATCTCCGTAAGGGCTTGAACAAAAAGCACCTGTTGATTTTCCTTTGTTTTGTGCAAAGTCAATCCATCTTTCAGAATAAGAACGATCAACCATTTCTAAGTAATCAGGTCCCATAATCGAAAGAGCATCATCAATATACTGTTTAGATTCAACTACTGTAATCTCAGGTTCATAGCTTGGATCTAAAGAAATTTTTAAGTCAGCAAAAGTCATTTGATCAAGACCATGAACTTTCTGTAATAATTTCGCGTATTTTCGCATGTGTGGAGCCAGTTCTGTTGTGATCAAATCAATTTGACGATCGTAAAGAGAACGGTCTACTTCTTGATTAAATAAAAGGAAGTCAAAAATACTGTCATAACCCCGCAAATCGGCAGTGGTTTTTTCCATCTGCAATTGCATATCATAAGTTTTGGCTGTTGTTTGTTGATACTCTTTTAATTTTTTAGAAAAAGCATCAAATGCTGCACGTCTGAGTTCTGTATTTGTTTCTGCTTCCCAGTCCCCTTCAAAAGAGCCATAGCTTAAAGGATACTTCTGGCCATTTACTTCAAAGTCTTCAAAATCGATATCGCCCATTTTCGTTGTATTATAAAGTCCATAAGGTGCGCTAAAAGTAGAAGAATAAGCGGCTAAACTTTTTTCAGCTTCTGGATGTAATTGATAAGGTTTTTTACGAAGTAATTTTTTTAAGAATATACGGAATTCCGTTGATTGTTCCATCGCTTGCTCGAGTGTTTCAGTTGGCAAAGCGAGAAGCTCGCTTGTGATAAAAGACAATTGACTCCCGATTTTAGCGGCAGTAGTTCCGAATTTACTCGCTTGTAATTGAGCTTCGTCATTGGTTTGATCTGTGCTTGCTGTTAAATTTGCATGAGTACTCAATAAAACCATTTTTTCCATAAACGTCATGTACGCTGTTAAGACCAGAGTAATTGTTTTGGTATCCATAATTGTGCCTTGAAAGTTTTTGTTTAAAGCTTCTGCTTGTTGTTCTATGTCTTCTAATTGTTGATTGAAGTCAGGTGAACTACTAATTAGACTGGATAAATCCCATGTTTCTTCGACAGGAACAGCTGAGCGTACAGGCAAACTTTTAACCAAATAAATCTCTCCTCTATATATTACGGATTTCGAACTAATTATTAGTATAATAGGCAATTGAAGAAATGTAAAAAAAATAATTAAGAATATAAAAAAAATTTAAAAAATAGGTTTAAGTCTATCATAAGGGTGGGTACTATATAAATACAAGGCGGAATTACCGTTGAAAGACACGACTGGATTCGATTCAGAATCGCCTTTTAACGAGAAACTGCACAGCCTTGGCGGGAAATTTGCTTTACTGACGATATTCACTCTTGTCAGGAACCATAGTTAATCGGGTTTCTATCCGGAAAGTGTTTCAAACAGTAAGTTGTAAGTTTTTTGTGGAAGTGCAATTGAAAGCCTGACTGCAGAACCAAAAATTCACTGAGAAGTAGATGTGAACCTAATTGCCTTATTGGCAAATGACAGTCAGCGTAACTAAACTGCAATGACGAGAGTTTCGTATTCGTCAGAGATTTTCAGTTTGTAGAAAGAATTTAATAAGATTTTCCGCGTGCAAAAAGTCTCTCAGGATTTTCGAGAGATGTAAAAAGGAAAAGGCATGATCTGATGAAAAGGATCATGCTTTTTTCTTTGGATTTTGAACTATCAGATTCTTTAGTGTAGTCTAGTTGTATAAGCTTTTATCAAAACGACTTTGCATTTAGATAACTTTTAATTTTATAAAAGGGGAATCAGTCATGGGAGAACATTCGGTAGTCGCTATACAAGACGAGTATGCAGAAGACTTTGCATGGTGTTATGGTTGCGGACGACTTAATAAGGAGGGACATCAATTTCGGACTGTCTGGAATGGCGAGGAAACGGTCACTTTGTATAAACCAAAAGAAGAGCACACAGCTATTCCAGGATTTGTTTATGGTGGTTTAATTGCCTCGTTAGTAGATTGTCATGGAACAGGGTCAGCTTCTTTAGCACTTCACCGAAAAAATGGTTTTGAACCAGGGAGTGGCGAAGCTCCACCGCGATTTGTTACCGCTTCTTTACATGTAGATTATTTAAAACCGACGCCTCAAGGCATCGAGCTGAAAGCGGTAGGAAAAGTCGAAGAAATTCATCCAAAGAAATTCAAAGTGAGAATAGAGGTTTACGCTGGCGATACACTTTGTGCAACAGGCGAAGTAACGGCGGTGGTTATGCCAGCTTCCTTTGCGAAATAATTTGAACAAAGTTAGAGAAGGAGTGCTTGATGATGGTAGAGAACAAAAACGAAGCAGAACAAGTTGAACATCCAGAAGCAGCAGAAGTGGTTGAACCTGAGCCGGAAATTGAACCTGTTAAAGAAGAGTCGAACTTCGATAAACTTTACAGCAATATTGCATCTAATCGATATGAAAACTTACGAACTAGCCATATTGAACAAAAAGCAAAAGAGTTGAGAAAACGAACAAAATAAAAGATCGAGTGTGTTAGCACTAGACCTTTACTTTTTTAAAGTTTTTCAATTTCTTCTGAAACAACAAAAGCCAAATCATCATTGCCAAAAAGCTGTAGAACGTCCAATAAGGTGTGATGGTCAATAGCTAATTCCTCTGCATCCGACTGCTCAATGGCATGAGTCAAAACGGGGCTTTGGAGTTGGCCTGGGTATGCACGCTGATATAGTTCAGCTGGGTCTAAGTTATAGTTTATACACCATTGAACAAAAAGCTGAACCATAATTTGCTCATCTTGTTGATATCTTTTGATGATATATTCATCTCGATTTTCATTATTCATGTCTAGAGCCACCACCATTAATAGTTTAATGATAAGTAGCATACCAAACAATTCGAGTTCCTGCATGGACTTCTGTCGATTTTTCCTCTAGAATAAAGCCATGGCAATGATAGTATCGGAGGGTTAATGATGAAATTACTTCAAGTAAGAAAAGGGCAATTTGTTTATTATCAAAATGAGTTACACAAGGTGTACTCTGTAAAACCATTGGCTAAAAAGTCAGTGTTAATGTTCCGTGTCAAAGATATGGAGCAAGTAGACTGCAAAGCGGAAGAAATTACACTTTACAAACCGAAGCATATGGACTCCTTCTTGTTTTTCGGATCTCGGTATACGTTACTTGAGAACCAACCAGCTGAAGAAGGCGGTTATATCTTAATCACGAAACCAGACCCGGATTATATGGATCATTATTCGTTGAATGAGTTCGAAAAAGTAGAGTCTGTTGAAGGAAACAATGTAATTACGACGCGTCAAAATACCGTGAAAGCAAAAGAGTTTCTCGTTATGTCTCCTGAAGAAGCAGCGGGCAGCAATGATATCATCTACCTTGATAAATCCAAAGTTTCAGCTGAACAGTTGGAGCAAGACGCTCAATTAGAAGAAGTGTTGCGTGAAAAGAGTGCAATTCGCCCTTCTATTGGAGATGTTTACTTGAATTTGGATAACACAGGTACTGCGATGATAGTAGCAATTGTTGAAGAAGAAGTAGTTCTTGGTACAGGAGATCGTCTTACTTTCCATCAATTGTACAAAGCGGATAACTGGAGTTACTTATACAACATCAATGATGGTGAATTTAGACAATAATAAGCAAAAGGCGACCTCTGGGGGTCGCCTTTTTTAGGTTAAACTTTTAAAATAACGATGTTAATATGGAGGAAATGTGTATGAATGACCATAAGAGGTGATGAAATGGATGAATTAGCAAAACAACGATTGATCGAATTGAAAAGGTTGTTTGACGTTCCAGCTGGGTACCCGCTGAGCTCATGCAAGAGGGAAGAGTTATCATGCTCGCTTTACCGCGACAGGATCAGCTAATCATTTAACTAAAGCGACGCATTTTCAAAAAGGAGAAAGCGAAGCCGTTGTACGTTTTTTGCATTTTTCTCCAGATCCAAAATGGACCGATGCGATGTCTCCGGTAAAAGGATTGGCTGTTCAATTCCTTTTACCCAATGGAAAAGTAACAAATATTGTAGGCGTCACCTCACCTATCTTCTTTGCTAAAACACCTGAAATTTTTAGTGAGATGCTCGGTGTTGTAAAGTCTTTTAAAAAAGGAAAACCTAGCTTTAAAGAGTTGGCAGGGTTGTTAGCGGATTATCCCGAAAGCTGAGCCGTGCTTACTAATATCCAGAAAATGCAAGATCCTTCTAGTTTTGCTACGGGTCAATATTATGCTATTCATGCCTTTTATTTTATTAATGAAGAGGGGCGACGACAACCCATTAAATATCTCTAGGAACCAGAAGAAGTAGATACCTTGTCTCCACTCGATGCAATTTTCTTGTCTTCAGGTACTTTTGAAAGGGAGATAGAAGAACGTGTCCCAAAAGGACCTGTAAAATTCCGATTGGATGTCATATTGGGTCAACCAGAAGATTCCACAGATGACCCGACAAAAGAATGGCCACAGGATCGAGAGAAACTGACTTTGGGAACTTTGACAATTATAGAAGCTGCAGAAAAAGCAGACCAAATTTTTTTTGATCCAACTCTTGTAACAGATGGAATTGAATGTTCAGAAGACCGGATATTACATTTTCGTCACCATGCCTATCAAATTTCACATGACTGGAGAACTTTAGAAACTTAAAAAGCACAGCCTGTGTGCAAGGGCATCAAAAAGGCGAGGTTAACAACTTCTTCTTCATCAACACTTTCGTGAAACCGAATTAGGGGCCGAGTGCATCATTATGCTGTACACGATAAGCTGGGACTCTTACCACACTCTCATCATCTAGTGGCACCCTGAGAAAAGATTTATGTACATTATTGGCCGTGGATAGAACTGCACTTAGTGAAGTAAAGGCTTGTTTTCAATTTGGTATATCGGACAAAAATGAGTCATTTTCATACAAGGCGTCTAATGATTCTTGAATGATTTTTTGGGTTTCTGTATGCATGTACAAAACACCTTTGAGTCTACCAGTTAGTTATTCTATACTCCAACCCTTTTGAGTTAAGCTATAAGAAAAGCCGTCTTCAGAATTTTTCCTGAAGACGGCTTTTCTTATTTTTTCATCATTTGTAGTTCTAGGTTCAGTGCTTTAACTAAAGCAAACAACATTAGAATGATAACAAAAGAGAACGGCAATGCTGCGATAATGATTGTATTTTGTACGGCTGCCAAACCACCTACTGATAATAAGATTGCAGCAATCATCGATTGAGCAACTCCCCATAAAATCTTGATTTGATTGCTTGGCAATAATGAGCCGCGTGTTGATTGCATTCCTAACACAAAAGTAGCTGAATCAGCCGATGTGATAAAGAATGTGCTGACGAGCAAAATGGCGATAATCGACATGACAAATCCAAAAGGTAGCTCGTTGAACATCGCAAATAAGGTTTGTTCAGTTGGGAAAGCAGTCAAGTCGATGCCACTTTTTTGTAGATTAATAGCGGTTGTTCCAAAAGTAGCAAACCAGATTGAGCCAAAAATTGTTGGCGCAATTACCACCCCTGTAAGAAACTCACGTATCGTACGGCCTTTTGAGATGCGAGCAATAAACATGCTGACAAAAGGTGCCCATGAAATCCACCATGCCCAGTAGAAGATAGTCCAGCCGTCTAACCAGCTGCGATTTTCCGCATCCAGTGGGGCAGATGTAAAACTCATGCTGATGAGGTTTTGGATATACTCTCCGAAAGTTTCAGTGAACATATTCAAGATTAAAAGGGTGGGTCCTAAAATCAAAACTAATACCAATAGAACAACGGCGACAATCATATTGATATTAGACAGGTATTTGATGCCCTTGTTTAGTCCTGACCATGCAGAAATGATGAATAGGATGGTGACAACTCCAATGATAATCATTTGCACCCAGTATTCTTGTGGTGCGCCGAACAGATAGGCGATTCCTCCATTAATTTGAGCAGCACCAAAGCCGAGTGAAGTTGCCACACCAAACACTGTTGCAAAAACAGCAAGAACATCAACGAGCGTCCCTAGTGGTCCATTCATTTTGTCTCCAAAAATCGGCTTCAGTGTGGAAGAAATTAAGGCAGGTTCTCCTTTTCTGAATTGGAAAAAGGCTAAAGATAAAGCGACCATTCCATACATTGTCCAGATGTGAATACCCCAATGAAAATAGGTTCGTTGTAATGATTCTTTAAACGCTGCATCGGTACCTGGTTCTGCTGTAGGTGGTTGAACAGCAAAATGAGATAACGGCTCAGAAGCACCATAGAAGACAAGACCGATACCCATTCCTGCAGAAAACAGCATAGAAATCCAACTAAATGTTGAAAATTCTGGGCGATCTGAGTCTTTCCCAAGACGGATTTTCCCATATGGACTGACTATGATGATGCCGACAAAAATCATCAAGATCCCCATAATCATTAAGTAATACCAACCGAATGCTGTATTAATATAGTTGCGAATACTGCCAGAAGCAGATTCAAATGTTTCAGGTGCAATGACTCCAAATGCGACAGTCAAGATGATTAGCGCAAATGTAATATAAAAGACTTTCGAAGCTTTTTTCATAGTTCCTCCTGGTAATAGTTTTTTAACATAGTTGTTAAGGTTACCTAAAAGAAGCTACGTAGTCAACCAAGGATGATGGTATATTCGTTATTAATAGTCCCATTCATTCATTTGTTCTTCTTCTGTCACAACCCGCAGATCATCCCCTGTTATGGTCAATACTTGATAGTCGCATTTCTCTGCATAACGCTCTGCTTCTTTTTTAATAAATTTAGGAGAGCCATCTGTTTCTTCGTCGTAAAGAATTAAGATGCCATCAGAGTTGCGTAAAAAAAACTTGTTTTTCTCGATAAATTGCCAAGGTGCTTCGTATGGTTTGCTCGTTAAGCTTCGATGGAAATCAGCATTTTCAACTATCATCCGGTAATTTTCCTGCTTGGTTTCGTTCCACTTTTTTTCTTGTTCAAGAAATGGTGTCAGCACTGCATATTTTAATTGAGGAAATTCTTCTTTCATATCGAGAACTACTTCTGCAGCCCAAGTTTCGACACCTAACTGTCCGCTTAAAATAACCCACTCTAACCCTTCATCTAACAAAGCGCGAAACCGGTTCTCTATCGCTTTTTTAATAAAGCGGATGCCTGGATTTTTTTCGTCGAATATGCCAAGTTCATGTTGTTTATAACCGGTAACTACCAGTCTTTTTAACAATTAACCCACCCCTTTCAACTCATACAATTTTAGTTTACAGGAAAGAGAATGGCTTTAATACTCACTTTAGTTTTCGGAATAATTAATTTAATTTGGTTAGACATGATAAGATATGGTGAATGTACCGGAATACTAAAAGTTAAAGGAGTAGATAGAGTGGTCCGTTTAAATGACGTAAAAAAAGCACACGAAAAAATTCAGCATAGTATCCATATGACGCCAATCATTACTTCGTCCCAATTAAATAAGCATTGTGAAATGGAAGTGTTTTTAAAAGCTGAGCATCTACAAAAAACGGGATCATTTAAAATACGAGGAGCGACAAATGCTGTGATGCGGGCAGTTGCAGAAGGTGCACGCTTTATCACAGCCGCTTCATCTGGAAATCATGGACAGGCTGTAGCTTATATTGCTGGTCAATTAGGTGTGCCGGCAGTAATTGTAGTGCCAGAGGATGCGAGCCGAGCTAAAGTAGAGGCCATTAAGGGGTATGGCGCAGAAATCGAATATTGTGGATTAACATCTGCTGAGCGAATACCTAGAGCTAAACAATGTGCCAAAGAAAGAAACGGTGTCTATATTCCTCCTTATGATGATTTGGCTGTGATCGCGGGACAAGGAACAATTGCGTTAGAAATTTTAGAGCAGTTGCCAAATATTGAGGTAATCGTCGCGCCGATCGGGGGAGGCGGGTTGATGAGTGGAATTTTATGCGCGGTCAAGAAATCGAAACCTGAAGTTCGTGTAGTAGGCGTTGAGCCAGAAAGTGCAAATGATACGTACCTATCGCTTCAAGATGGAGTAATTACGGCGATTTCAGGAACATCAACCATTGCAGACGGACTACGCACTTCGCAACCAGGGAATTTGACGTTCCCTATTATAAGCGAGCATTTAGATGAACTAGTCTTAGTTTCTGAAGAGGAAATAAAAGAGGCATTTCAATTTCTTTTAGAACGCACCAAGCAGTTAGTAGAACCATCAGGGGCGACGGCTCTTGCAGCTGTAATGGCCGGTAAAGTTGGGAAGCCAAATGAAAAAGTTGCTGTTGTTTTGTCTGGTGGAAATGTTGATCTCTATCAAATTTCGACACTCTTAAAAAACGAAATGTTTAACGATGAACTGAGCGGGAAAAAAGGCAGTAAAGAAGTATAGAGATAAAATCAGAAAGGGATTGGTGAAAATGAGTAAAGAAAAAGAACCGCATGAAAAATTGACAGATAAAGATTTAGATTTAACCTCTGCACAAGAAGTACATTACAGTGAAGATTTTAAAAAGGCGGATAAAGCAGCCAAAGAGGACGATCAACAAAAAAACAAAGATGATGATAAGTAAGAAACAAGCGGATTTATTACTCAGGTAATAAATCCGCTTGTTTTTTTGTCGTCTGCTTATTGCAATAAGAAATTGAAAGGGCTAACATGATGTTTAAGTATTCTGAACATACCGACTAGTTAGTATAAAGTAAAGTTAGTTATAAGGAGGAAGAAAAATGACTGTTATGAATTTATTTAAGTTAGATGGAAAGACTGCGATTATCACAGGGGGAGGCAGAGGACTTGGGGCAATGATGGCTGAAGCTTTTGCTGAAGCGGGCGCAAATATTGTCGTTTGTTCTCGAAAGATCGAAGCTTGCCAAGAAACGGCGAACAAGCTCGAGCAAATGGGTGTGAAGACTTTAGCATTAGCTTGTGACGTGACGAATGAAAGAGATGTAGAAAATGTGATTCAAAAAACGCTCGAAAAATTTGGATCAATTGATATTTTGGTGAATAATTCTGGTGCAACTTGGGGAGCGCCTGTTATTGATATGCCACTAGATGCGTGGAAAAAAGTAATGGATGTAAATGTAACGGGCACTTTCCTAATGAGTCGCGAAGTTGGAAAAACAATGATTGAACAAAACAGTGGGAAAATCATTAATATTGCATCGGTTGCCGGGTTGGGTGGAATTGATCCGACGTTGATGGACACCATTGGTTACAACACTAGCAAAGGTGCGGTCATCACTTTTACAAAAGATTTAGCTGCAAAATGGGGACAACATAATATTAATGTAAATGCGATAGCACCGGGCTTCTTTCCGACTAAAATGTCTAAAGCGGTAATGGAACGAGGTCAGGAAGGTTTGCTAGCCAAAACACCTTTGAATCGATTTGGAACAGAAGAAGATTTAAAAGGAACTGCTTTGTTTTTGGCATCTAAGGCATCGGATTACATAACGGGAGATGTCGTTGTCGTGGATGGTGGCATGCACGTTCTTTAATTGATAGGAAAACGAATGGCGGAGAATACTTATGAAAAACAAAATCAAGCAATTAAGCATCCTTCTATTTGAGAAAAAAGGTTTTACTGAAACCTCCATTCAAGATATTGTCGAATCGTTAGGGGTTACTAAAGGCACTTTTTACTATTACTTCGAGAGTAAAGAACAGTTATTAATGGATATTCATATGAGTTATATTGACCAACTATTAGAGCGGCAAAGAGCTATTCGGCAAGAACACCACAGCAGTCGTATGAAACTAGAACAAATTATCGCATTATTAATTGCAGATATTGCAAATCACGGACCAAGCGGCAAAGTGTTTTTTCGGGAAATGCGTCATCTAAGTGAAGACAATGCAGTAAAAGTAAAAAAGAAACGTGAAATATTCCGGAAAAACTTGGCGGAAATTATAAGTGAAGGAATCGCTCAAAAGGAATTCCGAGATAAACTTGAACCTGAAATGGTCGCTTTTGCTATTTTAGGTGTAACGAATTGGAGTTATCAATGGTTTAACCCTTCAGGTAAGATTTCAGCAGATCAATTAGCACGGATATATAGTGATTTAATTCTTAATGGCATTGCTTAATAAGGAAAGGGGGAAGAAAGATGGCGTTTGAAATTCCAGTGAAAGCGCGGTTTTGTGAAACAGATGCATTAGGTCACATAAGCAATATTAGTTACTTTATTTACTTAGAAGAAGCGCGCACTGATTTCTTTGCGAAGTTAGGGTTTGGAGGCGATATTAATAATTGGAACATCATTTTGGCGTCTATCAAATGTGATTTTGTTAAACAAGGACATTACAACCAACAATTAATCGTTCTGACAGAAGTGAGTCATATCGGAAATTCGAGTTTTCAACTTGTGCACGAAATTAAAGATGCAAAGAGTGGCGAATTGATTGCGAAAGGTGAAGCAAGTGCAGTGCAATTTAATTTTGATACACAAAAAAGTGAAGCTTTGTCTGATGATAAACGTCAGAAATTGGAAAAATATCTAGTTGTGGAGGAAAGCCATAGTGGAAACTAAAACTTCAGCCTATAAAGGTGCAGCTTTTCTATACCAAGCATCTGATAACTTTTTTACTCCAGAAGATTTTACGGAAGAACACCGATTGATTGCAAAAACAGCAAAACGTTTTTTAGAAAAAGAAGTGCGGCCAAATAATGAGGAAATTGAAAAACAAAATTTCGAATTGGTTCAAACTTTGTTTGAAAAAGCTGGCGAACTAGGATTACTTGGTCATAGTGTTCCAGAAGCCTATGGTGGTCTTGGTCTGGATAAAATTAGTAAAGGGTTAGTCGGAGAATCGCTTGGTTCAGCTGGGAGTTACGGGGTGGCGCATTCCAATCATACGTGTATAGCAACTTTGCCGATTACTTATTTTGGAACACTACAGCAAAAAGAAACGTACTTGCCAAAACTTGCTTCTGGAGAATTTATCGGAGCATATTGCCTGACAGAACCGGGAGCGGGTTCGGATGCGTTGTCTGCAAAGACGACAGCGAAACTCAATGAGGAAAAGACTCATTACGTATTAAATGGAACAAAAATGTTTATTACCAATGCGGATTTTGCAGATACATTTATCGTTTATGCAAAAGTAGATGGGACGGCTTTTACAGCATTTATCGTCGAAAAAAACCATCCGGGCTTATCACTTGGTCCCGAAGAACAGAAAATGGGCATTAAAGGGTCTTCGACGCGTGCAGTAATTTTTGAAGACTGCGAAGTGCCAGCAGAAAATTTACTTGGTGAAGTTGGCAAAGGGCATGTCATTGCGTTAAATGTCTTAAATTTAGGTCGCTATAATTTGGGTTCTGCTTGTATGGGTGCGGCAAAATACGGTTTGGAGCTTACATTAAAATATACAAGTGAGCGCCGTCAATTTGGAAAAGCGATTGCAGAATTTACAGCAACACAAGAAAAAATTGCTCATATGGCTCTTCGGGTTTATGCTACAGAATCGTTACAATACCGAACAGCCGGCTATCTTGAAAATGCATTAGGGGATCTTTACGATTCGCAAGATCATCATGAAATTGCGAATCAATTAATGGAATACGCAGTTGAATGCGCAGTTTGCAAAGTACACGGTTCGGAAACATTGGATTTTATAGTAGACGAAGCACTTCAATTACACGGTGGCTATGGGTTTATTAAAGAATACAAAATCGAACAAATGTATCGAGATTCACGAATTAACCGAATCTTCGAAGGCACTAACGAAGTAAACAGGTTATTAATCGTCGGAAACTTGCTGAAACAGACAGCCAAAGGGAAAGTTCCGTTGCAACAACTGACAGCATCCGCCGTGGAAGAATTGAAGACACCAGAATCTATAACTGATCATGTCCTTTCCAAAGAAATAGAAGCGGTACATGCAATTCGTCGTGTCTTTCTTTTTTGCATCGGAATTTGTTATGAAGCTTTTAGTGCCGAACTAGTAGAAGAACAGGAAGTCTTAATGGCATTAGCAGATATCGGAATCGAACTATATTCTTTGGAATCTGCTGTAATGAGAACAGCAAAAGCGCTCGAATCCGAAACAAAAGAGCAGCAAACACAAAAGAAATTAATGGCGCAAGCAATGACAGGTGATACATTGCTTAAAGTAGAAATGATTGCACGTAAAATACTGCAGGCTGCTTCTGGAGAAAATCAATTAGCACCTAACACGGCAGTTGTAACAAGTGAATTGAGTCGATTACAAAATAGTGGGCTAGATAAAGTGAAACGACAAATCGCCAAAAAATTATTGGAGGCAAACCAGTATATTTCTTAGGGGGAGTATTGATGAAAGTTATAAAATTCGAAGAGTTTGGTGGTCCTGATGTCTTGCAATTTGTAGAGGTTGAAAAACCGGATTTTGCTGACACAGAAGTTATTGTTGAAGTAAAAGCGATTGGCATCAATTATGCAGATACAGCTAGACGTGAAGGGAAATACGTCGTGCAAACCGAACTGCCTTATATTCCAGGGTCAGAAGTGGCAGGAATAATTGTCGCGAGCGGGAAAAATGTAGAGAATTTCAAAGCAGGGGATCGTGTTGTTGCATTGATCGGTTCTGCAGGATATGCAGAATTTGCTGCAGTCGATGAAAGTGTTTTGACCAAAATCCCAGAAGGAGTCGATTTTGATCAAGCTGTAGCACTGCCACTACAAGGATTGAGTGCTTATCATATATTAAAAACGATGGGGCGGATTCAAAAAGGAGAGACGGTGTTGATTCATGCTGCTGCAGGGGGAGTTGGCGCGATTGCCGTACAATTGGCAAGGATTTTTGGCGCTGAAACAATTATTGCGACAGCCAGTACGGAAGAGAAACTGTTTCATGCACAGAAAATGGGAGCAACTCATTTAGTCAACTACACAGAAGAAGGATGGGTCGACAAAGTCAAAAATATTACTGGTGGTAGAGGTGTAGATTTGGCACTGGAAATGGTCGGCGGTGAAGTGTTCAATAAAACATTAAAATGTTTAGCTCCTTTTGGTCGGGTTGTCGTTTTCGGTGCTGCTAGTGGAGAACAGTCTTCTTTTAGTCCTGGACAATTAATGCGGAAAAATCAGTCTGTTATTGGTTTTTTCCTGCCACAAATTATGCGGTATCCCGACTTGATCCAACAAAGCTTTGATGAGTTACTCGCTTATATGAAGAGCGGGGAATTGGTATTAACGATTGGTGGAGTTTATCCATTAGCAGAAGCTGCAAAAGCACATTATTCATTGCAGGGAAGAAAAACCATTGGGAAACTAGTGTTGAGACCATGACGCATATTTCCACAAACAAAGACCTTGATACTACAGCGTTGCTAAAGAAGCTAGGTGTCGAACTTGTCCGAATTGATTTACCTTTTCGTTTAAATCATGTGAATTGCTTTATAGCCGAACACGAGAGTGAATGGACAGTCATCGACGCGGGACTGAACAACAAACTTACGAGAGACTTATGGGAAGAAAAACTGAATGATAAAAAAATCACTGACATTTTGGTGACTCATTATCATCCAGATCATTTCGGTTACGTTGGTGGGTTGCAAGCAAAAACAGGAGCAAAAATTTGGATGTCAGAAACTGATGCCAAAGCGGGGATGAATGCTTGGGAACCTTCGTTTATCGATCAGATTCCAGCAAATTACCGCGCATCGGGAATTCCTGAAGAACAAGCTACACAAATGATTAGAAATACGGAAGAATTTAAACCACTTGTTTCACCTTTACCGAAGATTGGACAGTATTTAACAGAAAAAGATAGAGTGCAAGTGGGCAATTTTGAATACCAAGTGATCCATACGCCTGGACATTCGGACGGCATGATTTGCTTATACAATGAAGAGCAAAGCACGTTGTTTGCAACGGATCATATTTTACCGAAAATCACGCCTAACATTTCCTATTGGTTTCATGGGGATGCGAATCCTTTAGCATCTTATATAGAGTCGTTACACAAAATAAGAAAACTAGATGTGGAATTTGTTATTCCATCTCATGGAAAACCATTTTTTGGAGCAAATGAGCGGATTGATGAACTTTTAGCTCATCACGAAGAGCGACTAGGTGAGACATTAAAAACTATCAAAGAGCCGCTGACGGTTTACGAAGCATGCAATGAGTTGTTTCAACGACCATTAACTGTTCATGAAATGCGTTTCGCTGTTGGCGAAACATTATCCCATTTAGAATATTTACGTCATAAAAAAGAGTGCTCGCGTGAAATGATTGATGGAATTTGGCGATATGAAAAAGTTTAGAGGAGTGGACTTATGAAAGTTTTAGTGGTGGGTGCCGGAGCAATTGGTGGATATTTCGGAGGACGGTTACTCGAAAAAGGAGAAGACGTTACTTTTTTAGTAAGAGAACAAAGAAAAGAAAAGCTACAGCAAACAGGGTTAGAAATTAGGAGCAAAAATGGTGATCTTCAATTGACGCCGAAGTTAATCACAAAAAATGACGACAGTCAGCTATTTGATGTCATATTAATGTCAACGAAATCTTATCATCTTGAACATGCGATAAAAGATATTCAATCATTTGTCGGTCCAGAAACGATGATTTTACCTCTATTGAATGGCATAGCTCACGTAGAGACCTTAGTTGAGGCATTCGGAGAAGAACGCGTGATTGGCGGATTGTGCTTTGTAGAAACGACACTATCGGAAGATGGTGCAGTTGTTCAAACAAGTCCGGTCAATCAATTGGTGTACGGAGAACGGACCGGTGAAACAACGGAACGTATTGAAAAGTTAGAGGAATGCTTTAGCGGAACGAAAGCAGAATTTGTTAAGAGCGATAACATCAATCAGGACATGTGGCATAAATATTTGTTCATAACCGCAATGTCGGGTATTACTTCACTGATGGAGATGCCTATAGGACCAATCAGAGATCTTGAATCAGGACAGCGCACCATCCAGGCATTTCTAGAAGAATTGGTCGCTGTCATGGAAGAAATAGAGGCACCCATTCAACAAGGAATTGCTGAAATTCAGTTAAAACGAATTAATAGTATGGCGGCAGAGATGAAGTCGTCTATGCAGCGGGATGTTGAAAAACGACAGCCTACTGAATTTGAACATTTACAAGGCTATTTACTTACTCAAGCTAAAGAAGTATCGATTCCAGTTCCGATTTTGGAAACGATTTATACGAAATTAAAGTTGTATGAATTAAAAATAGCGATGAATAAACAAATGGAAAATGCGTAGCCTGCATTAATTTTTTTGGGTAAACTAATCACTTATTTAATGAGTTTTTTGAAAAGAAAAAAGAAATATTTGTCAGAACATTTACATTCTTTTGACAGTCATCTATGATGAACATACAAGCGCTTTCTAGCGCTTGTTTAAGATGAGAAAAAGGGGTTGGAAAAATGAATGCGATTGCATTAGCTGCTATTGGAATTTTTATTTTTATACTTGGTTACCGCTTTTATTCCAAATTTATAGCAGAAAGAATTTTTAAGCTGGATCCAAATTACGTTACACCTGCACATCGCTTTAAAGATGGTGTCGATTTTGTGCCTACCAATAAATTTGTATTGTGGGGTCATCATTTTACGTCAGTCGCTGGAGCTGCACCTATTTTAGGTCCAGCCATTGCTGTGTATTGGGGATGGTTACCAGCAGTATTATGGGTAGTACTGGGGACTGTGTTTGCAGCGGGTGTTCATGATTTTGGAACATTGGTGCTATCTGTTCGAAACAAAGGACAGTCAGTTGGAACACTTGCGCACCGTTTGATTGGGCAACGTGGAAAGGTATTGTTCTTGTTTATCATTTTAATATTAGTTTTAATGGTCAATGCAGTATTCGCATGGGTTATTGCAAAACTATTTATTTCTTATCCTGCTAGTGTGGTACCGGTATTTATCCAAATTCCTTTAGCGTTGTGGATTGGTCATGCTGTTTATAAGAAAAATAAGAAAATGCTTATTCCTTCAGTATTTGCTTTAGCGATCATGTACATAACTGCCATTGTCGCGAGCCAAGTGAGTTTTCTACAAATTGATCTTGTTCAATATATGGGTGGAGAAAACGGAACAGGGATATTCGGACTTGATCCAATTTCAACAGCGTTCTTTATTTGGATCATTGTTTTGATGATTTACGTTTATATCGCCTCTACGTTACCGGTTTGGAAATTACTACAACCGCGTGACTTTATCAACTCGCACCAATTAATTGTAGGACTTGGTATTTTGTATCTTGGGTTGTTATTCACGAACCCTGAGATCACGGCACCGATGACGAATCCAGATGCCGATATTTCTTGGTTCCCGTTATTGTTCATTACCATTGCTTGTGGAGCGATTTCCGGGTTCCACGGACTTGTTTCGTCTGGAACAACTTCAAAACAATTAGATAAAGAAACCGATGCTCGTTTTGTCGGTTATTTAGGGGCTGTCGGAGAAGGGGTTTTGGCATTAATTTCGATTATTGCTGTTATTACGTTATTCCCCGACCGTGAGTCGTTCTTTGCAACTTATAGTAGTTTCCAAGCTTCTAACGGAGCAGGTTTAGGTGCCTTTATCGAAGGTGCTACAAGTTTAGCACAAGGATTGATGATTCCAGCAGAAGTGGCTTCGACCATTGTTTCAATTATTGTTGTGTCATTTGCAGCGACAACTTTAGATACGTCGGTTCGATTAATGCGTTACATTATTTCAGAACTTGGAGTCGAATACAAAATTCCATCTCTTGAGAAAAAGCATGTGGCAACGACCATTGCGGTTGGAGCAAGTGCTGCACTTGTATTACTCCCTGAAGGACCAAACGGTTTTGGTTCAGGTGGATACTTGTTATGGCCATTATTCGGAACAGCCAATCAGTTGCTAGCCGGTATCAGTTTATTGCTGATTTCCATATGGCTGAAGAAACTTGGACGAAATTACATCATTACCATCGTCCCGATGATTTTCCTTATGTTCATGACGCTTTGGGCAATGTTCCAGCAAGTGTTCTTGCAATGGGCATGGTATGCAAAACAGCCAAGTATGTTGCTATTCATATTTGGAGCCATAATTTTTGTCTTTACACTATGGATCATCCTCACTGCAGTCCAAGCATTGTTGAATAAAACAGACCCTGATTTTTCAGGAGATGAATAAAATACAAAATGGGTAAGGGGTCATGAATTTTTGTGACCCCTTCCATTTATCTTAGAAAGAGGTGTCGATATGTTGGTGTTCGATAAATTAAAACAATTGATCGCTTTTTATGAGGCTGTCCTTGAATTGCCACATCGCACTGAAATTGCACGTGAACTACGAGATGAAGATGATCTCTTTTTACTCATGCTTTATTCGGAAATGTTGGGGATTCCCAACCCGGTCTACTATTACACGCTGGAATTGTATCCGTATATGATTGAAGAATTTCATGATTGGCATTTACGCATGGGTATGGATAAATCACCTTTAACCGGCATACGATGCTGTTAGTTTTGTTTAGGAATGAGGAGAAAACATGGATGTACTAGCCAAGAGTATTATTTTTGTAGGTGGAAAAGGTGGTGTTGGGAAATCGACATCAGCTGCAGCGATTGCTTGGAGATCTGCTAAAGAAGGGCATAAAACTTTGTTGATCTCAACAGACCCTGCCCATAATGTAGGAGATATTTTTAACGAAAAAATCGGTGGTAAAACAAAAGAGATTGCTGATAATTTATATGCACTTGAAATTGATCCGGAAATTGAAACGGATAATTATATTAAAACTGTAAAAGCTAATATTAAAGGAACCGTTCATTCGAGCATGATGGAAGAAGTAAATCGACAATTGGATACAGCAAAAGCTTCTCCAGGTGCAGACGAAGCAGCGTTATTTGATAAGCTCATTCACATCATTTTAGAAGAGCGTCAGAATTTTGATAAATTAGTGTTCGATACGGCTCCGACCGGTCATACAATTCGGTTGTTAACATTGCCGGAATTAATGGGTGTTTGGATTGATGGTTTGCTTGAGAAACGGCGCAAAACCAATGAAAATTACTCCCAGCTATTAAATGACGGGGAGCCAAGAGAAGATCCAATCTATGATGTGTTAAGAGAACGTCAGGAGCGATTTTCCAAAGCGCGGGACCTTTTGCTAAATGAAAAAGAAACAGGGTTTATCTTTGTGCTAAACCCTGAACGACTTCCTATTTTGGAAACAAAAAAAGCTCTGGAGTTGTTGCATAATTATCAACTTCATGTCAAAACACTCATTATTAATAAAGTGTTACCAGAAGAAGCGGATGGCGAGTTTCTAATGGAGCGGAAAAAACATGAAAAGAAATACATGCATCAAATAGAAGAAACGTTTTCTACTCAAAAGCTAGTATACGTACCGCTATTTTCACAGGATATTATTAGCAAAAAACAACTGGAGTTATTTAGTGAATATTTTAAGGAGGGATGACTGAAATGAAAGCATTTGTAATGGAATCCGGTGAATGGAAGATAAAAGATATAGAAGAGCCGAAAGTGAAATCGGGAGAAGTGTTGGTGTCATTAAAAGCGGCAGGCATAAACCGCAGAGACTTAGGTTTAATAAAACGCTATGGAAAAAATCCAGAAGCACTCATCGTTGGATCAGACGGAGCAGGTGTAGTGGAGGCAGTTGGAGAAGATGTAGTCGACTTTGCTTATGGGGACGAAGTTATTATTAATCCGGCATTACGCTGGTACAAAAACAGCGAAGCACCACCTGCAGAATTTGATATTTTAGGAATGCCGGATCATGGAACTTTTGCAGAGAAAATTGCGATCTCCGTTGAGCAATTAGAGAAAAAACCTGCTCATATGAGCTGGGAAGAAGCGGGAAGTTTAGCTTTACCTGCACTAACTGGATATCGAGCTTTGTTTACTAAAGGACGATTGAAAAAAGGAGAAACTTTGTTTATCCCAGGTGCTGGGAGCGGAGTTGCCACGTTTCTCATTCAATTTGCGAAAAACTGTGGAGCACGTGTAATTGTCACTTCACGCAGTGAAGAAAAGCGTGAATACGCTAAGAAAATTGGGGCTGATGTGGCCATTCCAACAGATAGTGATTGGGTAAAAGAGCTTGAAGGTGAAACGATTGATCTGGTCATCGACAGTGTGGGGGAGGCTACTTTTAATCGTTCACTTGATGTCTTGAAAAAAGGCGGTCGAATTGTTATTTTCGGTGCTACTACAGACGATATTGTTGATTTCAATCTACGCAAATTCTTTTACGGACAATACCAGTTGTTTGGTTCAACTATGGGCAGTCGAGAAGAGTTAAGAAACATGTTGAAGCATATGGAAGCTCACAATGTGCGACCAATCGTAGATAAAACATTTTCATTGGATAGAGCGCAAGATGCGTTTGATCATTTAGCGTCAGGCAATCAATTTGGTAAAGTTGTTCTACGTATTAATTAATACAAAGTGAAACTTTCCGGACAGTCAATCGTATATAGAGGATAAGAAAGAATTGACTGGAGGTTTATAGGATGGAGAACACAGGTTTTAAAGTACTTGTCCATGCCAGTGCATTTTTTGCACCATTTCTTGTCCCTGTCATTGTGTTTTTAATTTCAGAAGACAAAGAACTTAAAAAGCTATCAATTCAAGCATTACTGTTCCAACTAGTAATAGGAGCATTGCTCTTCATTTCCAGCTGGCTAGTTATTTTCCTAATCGGCATTCCGATGCTAATCGTCTTTGGACTGATGGGCGTCATCGTACCAATCATGGGAATTATCAAAGCCCTCAACAACGAATATTTCGACTACCCAATAGTCGGAAGCTGGTACCAATAAAAAAAGCCCCTCGGGGCTTTTTTTATTGCTCAAGAATATAAGATAAAGCTTTGATTGCTTGGTCGCATGTTTCTACAGTAGCACTCGCTTTTCGAGACAATTCTTTTAACGGATGATGTAATTTTTCAGGGCGAATGATAATGACCGGCTTACCTGAAGCAAGCGCTGTGCTAGCATCCATTGCCGTGTTCCACTGCTTGTACTGCTCACCAAATAGCGCGATCACCAAATCGGCTTTGTGCATCAGAACGCCGGTACGCAAATTATTGAAGCTTGAAGCTGCATGGTCTTTAGCGATTGCATCAGATTGTTCACCAAGAATGTCTTCACCAATATTATCTGAACGTTCGTGAATTTCCATCGGTCCTACAAAATCGATTGGCAAATCCAATGCAGCCGACTTTTTCTTGATTTCTTCGCGCCACGCACTATGAATTTCTCCAGCAAGATAAACAGTTAATCTCATCATGTCACCCTCCACAAGATATTTCTTCAAGTGTATCATAATGGTGGGGCTATGCTTATATGATGTGGCGCTCTCTATGGATAACGGGCATCACTGAAAGCACATTATCCATTTTGAAAGTGCGTTTCTTGTGACGAAGAAAGCAATAGGCTTGAAACGAATCTCCTGTGATCGATAAAATTTTAACACGACGCTTGCTAATGCTGCCATCTTTTGCGATGTACATCATATCGATTAGCTGTTGGTAACTAAAAGCCTTTTGAATTTGTACTTTCATGAGTAACCCTCCTTGTAATAAGAACGTTTGTTCTTATTATAGAACGAAAGACCGATTAAAACAAGCATTGCATCTCGTGTATAATGGAACGAACATATATTCTTTTGCAACAAACGAAAGGGGTAATTTGATGAAGTTTTTTCACACTGCCGACTGGCATTTAGGTAAGCTCGTGCAAGGTATTTACATGACAGAAGATCAGCAATTTGTGCTAGCGCAATTTATAGATGCAATTAAAGAGGAAAAACCTGACGCCATCATTATTGCTGGCGATCTTTATGACCGAGCAGTTCCTCCAACAGACGCTGTCAATTTACTTGACGAGTTACTGGCAGAAATTGTGTTGGAACTGAAAACGCCCGTCCTATCAGTAGTAGGAAATCATGATAGTCCAGGGAGATTGAATTTCGGTAGCCGTCTAATGAAAGGCAACGGGATTCATATCGCAGGTCATGTTCATAAAAATCACCAAGCGGTTGTCTTAAATGATCAATTTGGGGAAGTTCATTTTCATTTGATCCCTTATGCCGACCCTTCGATGGTCCGTTATGAATTTGAAGATGATACGATTCGCACACACAATGAAGCCATGAAGGCCATTACGGAAAATATTAAATCTACCTATAATCCACAGGCGCGTCACGTGTTTGTTGGCCATGCCTTCGTGACGCCTCATGGTGAGCAAGAAGAAAATACGAGCGATTCGGAACGACCATTATCGATTGGTGGAGCAGAACATGTGGATGCTCATCATTTCAATGGATTTCATTACACAGCGCTTGGCCATTTGCATAAAGCCCATTATGTGTTGAATGAAACCATTCGTTATTCGGGATCTCCTTTAAAATATTCAATCTCAGAGGAACATCATAAAAAAGGATTTCACATTGTTGAACTAGACGCACAAGGCGAAGTAACTGTAGAAAAGCGCTTATTTTCGCCAAAACGCAATATGCGTACAGTTGAAGGGACTATTGATGAAATCTTAAGTCATGAAATTAGCGATGATTACGTTTTTGTCACGTTATTGGATGATGCACCGGTGCTATTTCCAATGGAAAAAGTACGTTCCGTGTATCCAAACGCTATGCATGTTGGACGTAAAAATTTCGCAGGGAGCATGTTGCAAAGCGAGACGGGATCACGACGGAAAATGGATTCTTTGTCGTTATTCCATTCTTTTTATGAAGAAGTGAAAGGTGAAAAAGCGACAGAAGAAACAATCGATATTTTTAAAGATGTACTTGATGAATTTTTGCGTGAGGAACCGGCTATAAAAGAAGAGGTGAAGTCATGAGACCGTTAAAATTGAAAATGACTGCATTCGGTCCTTATAAAAATACCGAAGAAATTGATTTTGCTGATTTGCAAGGAAATCAATTATTTGTTATTTCGGGCAGTACAGGCGCTGGAAAAACTACTATCTTTGATGGGATTTGCTTCGCTTTATACGGTTCTGCTAGCGGTTCTGACCGAAGTGAATCACGTATATTGAGAAGTGATTTTGCGGATGACACAACGCATACGGCAGTCGAAATGGAATTTGAAATTCACGGAAAAAACTACCGTGTACTGCGCCAAATGAGTCATGTGAAAAAAGGCAATAAAAGCCCGACCGGAGAGCGCTTTGAATTTTTTGAGGTAACAGCAGAAGGCGAAAAACCTGCAGTGGAACGCCAAATTGTTTCGGAAATCAATCGTCGCATTGAAGAAATTGTTGGTTTGACACAAAATCAATTCAGCCAAATTGTGATGTTGCCACAAGGTGAATTCCGTAAACTTTTGACATCGGAAACTGACAATAAAGAAGAGATTCTTCGGAAAATATTCAAAACAGAACCATATAAACTGATCAGCGAACGATTAAAGCAAAAGAAAGATGCGGCAGAGAAAATATTTGACCGTGAGCATCACAAGTTGACTATTCATCTTCAACGGATTAGCTCTTCCTTACCAGAACGACAATCGGAACTTTTTGAAGTGTTGAGCCGCGACCATAAAAACATTAACCAAATACTTGATGGGCTTGAAAAAGAGACGGCTTATTATAAAGAGAAAATCAGCGTAGATGAGCAAAAGTACGAGAAGGCTTATCAGCTTCATGCGGACAAAATGACGGCTTATCACGAGGCGAAAAAGTGGAATGACCGTTTCGAGGAACTCCAAACGAAAAATGACCAACTTGACCAGCTTGTACAACGTCAGTCGGAATATGCAGAAAAGGAAACAGCTTTGCAATCGGCAGAAAGAGCGAGTTATATCGCCAATATTGAAAGCTTAGTCATTGAATTACGTAACAATGAAATCGACAAAAACAAATTGCTAAAAGAGGCTATCTATCAGCAAGAACAAGCAGAACAGACAAAGCAAATAGCAGAACAGACATTTCATGCGCAACAGGATCTTCAGAGTGAGCGTGACAAGTTAAGCGAGCGGCTTATATATTTGGGAAATTTATTGCCAACGATACAAGAGATATCTGTGAAAAAACAACAATTAGTACAGCTCGAGGAAACCTCAAAACAATCGGCAGGTCGGTTAAAGCAAGCAGAGAAAGAATTCAGCGAACAAAAAAGTCAAAAACAACAGCTGGATAAAAAAATCACGGAGTTAGAAAAAATTCTGGATTCCTCTGATGAAATGCAACAAGAGTTAACCGTCGTAACTGAAAAATCTCGTGTACTAAACGACTATGTTTTATTGAAAGAGAAAAAACAGCAGTTGCAAGCTACACAAGAAGAAAAAAAGGTAGAATTCGAAGAAATAGCCACTTCTTATCGGCAATTAGAAACTCAATGGTTTGCCAACCAAGCGCATGTACTTGCCGGTCAATTGCATGCCGGGGATGCATGTCCTGTCTGTGGAAGTACCGAACACCCTGGAGCAAATTTGATAGACCCAGAGCAGGTTGTAACGAAAGAGCAAGTGGAAGTGGCGAAATTTGGCTTTGATCAAGTGGATGGAGAATATCGAAATGTGTCAGCGAAACTGACTGCTGTAGAAGAGCAACAGGAAAACAAAGCGCGGGAATTAACGAAACTAAAACTAGAAGTTGAACAAGTCGAAAAAGTCTCGACCGAATTAGAGCAAAGAAAACGTCAGTTAACTAAAGAGATAAAAGAACAGCAGGCCCGTAAACTTGAGGTGCGAAAATGGAAAGAGCAAGCAGCTAGTTGTTATGAGAAAATGGAACAACTAGAGCAAAGTAAGCAAAACTTAGCAGCAGAAGTGCAGCAGCATAGTTCCTCTTATCAAACAGCTGCAGCAGTTTTTGAAAATGAATTGGCTGCAGTTCCAGAAGAACTTCGTGAGCTGCCTGTCTTGAAACAGCAATTGCAACAAGTAACCTTACAAAAACAACAGTACGAGCAAAATTGGAAAGCTGCCCAAGAACAATTTCAGAATTCGAAAGAACAGTTGGCTAGTGCGGAAGTATCTGTCCGTCATGCTACAAATACAGCTAAAGAAGTAGAAGAAAAGAGAGCCAACGCTCAGCAACAATTTGTTCAAGCTCTGGAAAAGTCATCATTTGAATCTGAACAAGCTTATCAGCAAGCAAAAATGACAGAAGCAGCATTTATCACTTTGAAAAAAGATATTCAACAGTTCAATCAGCATCGCCATACGTTAACGCAACAAGTAACCGAACTAAAAGAATTGCTAGCGGACAAAAAATTGAAAGATTTGAGTCAAGCGGAAATCGAGTTATCCGAACTTAAAGCGAATTATGAAAGTGCTTTTGCAGAACAGAATCGTTCTCGAGATTTCGAGAAGATAGGTAATGAGTTAATCGATAGCATTCAAAGTGTGATAGAAAAAGCGCTTGAAGCAGAGAAAAATCTCAATCGAATTGCGGATCTGTATAATATGATTCGAGGGCAAAATGGTTTAAAGATTTCGTTTGAACGCTATTTGCAAATCGAGTATTTGGAACAAATCATCTTATCTGCAAATGAACGGTTAAAAAATTTATCAAATGGTCAATTTTATTTGATTCGCAGCGACCGACAAGAAGCGCGAGGCAAACAAAGTGGTCTTGGGTTAGACGTCTATGATGCATATACCGGACAGACGCGTGATGTTAAAACCATGTCAGGTGGAGAGAAATTTAATGCGTCGCTCTGCTTAGCACTCGGTATGGCAGACGTGATTCAAAGCTTTCAAGGAAATGTCTCAATCGATACAATGTTTATCGATGAAGGGTTCGGATCGCTCGACGAAGAGTCACTCAACAAATCGATTGAAACCTTGATTGATTTACAGAAATCTGGGCGGATGATTGGTGTTATTTCACATGTACAAGAACTAAAAGCCGCAATTCCTGCGATATTGCAAGTTGAAAAATCAAGAGAAGGTTATAGTCGGACGAAGTTTCTCATCAAATAAAGCGCGGCAGTAAGGGCATATGTGTTTGAAGTGCTTGGGAAAAGTGAATAATAGAAGTAAGAGATTACATTATTGGAGACGCGGATTGCACTTCGCATTACGGGGGAACCAACGAAAACCAAAGGAGTTTAGAAGATGAAAGATTTTAGTTTTAAAGCGCGAGTTATCTATTTTGGCGCAATTGCTATAATCAGTCTTTCTTTTTTAGCATTGCAGCTTACTGCTGTAATGCAAGGATCTAACGGGGGAGGCTCTATTACGCTCGTGATTCTATGGTCGATTATGGCATTGTTTGGCTTGGCAGGGATCGGGTACGCTTTGAAAAGACGGAACCGTCAGAAAAACTGACGGTTTTTATTTTTGGTTGAAACGAAATAGTTTATAAATTTAAGTAATAAATGACCCTGCAGAATATATGGTAAAGTTAGAATAGAGTGAAAAAGCAGGGGGTTATAAGATGGACAAGCACTTAACGCCACAAGAAGTTGTAAATTTAATCGATAAAAATGCGGATTTGATTATTCCAATCGCCAACGGAGAACCGATCCGATTACTAGATATATTAGAAGAAAACGCTGAGCAACTAGAGGGAGTAAAAATTCATCAAATGTTGGCTTTACGATCACGGTCATACATTCAAGGTGAAATCGAGCAATTAAAACATGTTTCGTATTTTCTTAGTGGTGCCACACGTAAAGTATATCAACAAGCAAAAATAGATTTGGTTCCGAATAACTTTCATGAAGTGCCTCGTCTGCTCCGAAAAACGACGAAAATGTCGATGATTTTGACAGTCGCGTCGCCGATGGATGAACACGGATATTTCACGTTAGGAACACAGGCTGATTATGTTGCTGAATTTATAGGCAAAGTGCCGTTTATTTTAGAAGTAAACAAAAACATGCCGCGGACATTTGGTCGCAACCAAATCCACATTAGCCAAATTTCAGGTTATGTAGAGCATCATGGAGCTCTTTCAGAAGAAATAATTCCAGAAGTTTGCGATCGGGATTTATTGATCGCATCTAACATTATTCAAGACATTCAAGACGGAGACACACTACAAATTGGAATCGGTTCTGTGCCCAATGCCGTTATTAGCATGTTAAAAGATCATCGGCATTTAGGAATTCATACAGAAATGTTGCCAGATGGAGTTGCAGGTTTGGTAGCTGCAGGAGCAGTAGATGGCACACGGAAATTCACGAACCCTGGAAAAATTATTGCCACTTTCGCTTTTGGATCTAAAAATTTGTATGACTTTATCAACAATAATCCGGCAGTAGAATTTTTGCCAGTTAGTGTGGTGAACGATCCGCGAGAAATTGCGAAAGAAAAAAATATCGTTTCCATTAACTCAACGACAGAAGTTGATTTGTTTGGGCAATGTGCTTCTGAAACTGTTGGAGGTAAATATTATTCGTCAAGTGGAGGCCAAGTTGATTTTGCGCGCGGTGTTCGTTTTGCTGAAAATGGCAAAGGTTATATTTGTATGCCGTCGACTGCTAAGGACGATACGTTATCCCGTATCAAGCTTCATCTTACGCCAGGGTCTGTCGTAACGACTGGCAAAAATGATGTGGACAATATTGTTACAGAGTTCGGCGTTGCTCGCTTACACGGCGTTTCCATTTCAGAACGTGCTAAACGTCTAGCAGCAATAGCGCATCCTAAGTTCCGTGAAGAATTACTATTTGATGCAAAAAAACAAGGGTTGTTAATTTAATAATGAGAGAAACCGTTTTCTTTTGAAAACGGTTTTAGCTTGTAGATGAACTCGATTTATTCGAGGACACTACAGGCTTTTTTGTTGGAAACAAATCGCTCCGGTCGCTTTGGGGATGGCTCCCGCCAGAAGCCAGAAAAACCACCTGTCTTCTAGCTTCGCCTACCCCGTGGACGCGCCGTCGCTAGTGTGGAACTCCCTTTTTTTATGATAGAAAAATAGCCTTTTTTGTCTAGACTCTGAAGCCGTGTGCTTTTGAAAACGGCTTTTTTTATTCGGTCTCCAAACCAAGTTTCTTTACTAGTCCAATAAAAGAGAATATACTTACTTAGGTAAATAATAGTTGAGGATGAGACTGATGAAAAATTTACTGTTTCATGAAATTCACCAAAAATCCCGCTTATCGATTAAAGAGGTCAATGATGCTTTAAAAGAGTTTGAATTATATAGTTCGCAATGGTCTATTCTTTTTTGTTTAAAGCAATTTGGTGCGATGACACAAAAAGAAATTTGGCAGTATTTGAATGTGGAAGCACCAACCGTTACGAGGACTATCGCTCGTCTAGAGGAAAGCCGATGGGTGTTTCGAGAAGAAGGTCACGATAAGCGAGCAAGAATTGTTCACTTAACACCTTTTGCGCAACAAAATTTACCAGCAATCGAAAAGCGGATTCAGCACGTAGAGGAAGAGATGGTATCGAGTCTTTCAGAGGAAGAGCAAGATCAGCTCCTCTCGTTACTGAAAAAAATCGGACAATAATTTTAGGAAGAAGATGTAATGAATGACTGAAAAAAGACCAATTTGGACAAAAAGTTTTGTTAATATTTCAATCAGCACGTTTTTTGTTTTTGTCGTTTTTTATGCATTGCTAACATATATGCCACTTTATGTACTAAACGATTTAAAAGGCACAGCTACAGAAGCAGGATTAGTAATATCCGTATTCTTGCTGTCTGCCATCATTATGCGTTTCTTGTCAGGGATGATTTTGGAGAAATTCGGCAAAAAAAGAATGTTGCTAATTTCAGTACTTCTGTTTGCTGTTAGTACGATACTCTATCTATTTGTGGGTAGTTTCACGTCACTTTTATGGCTGCGGTTTTTCCACGGTATTTGGTTTAGCTTGTTAACGACTGTAGCAGGAGCGATAGCGGCGGACATTATTCCACCAGAGCGACGCGGTGAAGGTTTGGGCTATTATGGCATTGCGATGAACTTAGCGGTAGTTGTTGGTCCTTTTATAGTATTAACCTTGCAACAATATGTATCAGCACACATTATTTTTATCGTCCTTGCGGTTATTATCATTATCGGATTTTTATGTGCGTTAGCTGTTCAAGTAAATGAAGAACCCTATAGTAAAAAACCAAAACATAAATTGTCGATCAACGACTTTTTAGAGAAAAAAACGATGCCAATTGCAACTGTTGGTTTTTTAATCGCATTTGCGTATGCCAGTGTTATCGCATTTATCTCTGTCTATGCGGAATCGTTAGGGCTCATCAAAACCGCAAGTTTTTTCTTTCTTGTATATGCAATGGCGATGCTAATTGTTCGACCAATTACGGGGAGGTTGTTTGATGCTATAGGACCTAAAGTTGTCATTATTCCTTCGATTGTTATTTTTGGTGTGGGACTGATCACATTAAGCTTTACAGAAGTTTCATGGATGCTGCTATTGTCAGGAGCGTTAATTGGTCTTGGTTATGGAACCTTATTGCCGAGTTTTCAAAGCCTTGCCATACAGGCGGCTGATAAGCATCGTAGTGGTTATGCTACAGGTACTTTCTTTGCCTTTTATGATAGCGGGATTGCCATTGGCTCAGTGTTGCTTGGGTTAATCGCGGGAATTTCCGGTTATTCTAATCTCTACTTAATGCTTGGAGTGTTTGTGATTCTCGTTGTGTTTTACTATATGTGGATTGCATCAAAACAAGAGACTCAGCCTAATTAACAATACTTATAGATTTTCTTAATAAGCTAAAAGGTGCACAAAGAAATTTGTGCACCCTTTTTTCATGTTATAGCACATAAAAGTAAACGGATAAGAAATGACAAAGGCTACCGAAAAGAATAAAAAGGTGGAAAATTTCGTGAAACCCTAAATGTTTGGAAGACAGGGAATTTGGTTTAATGCCATAAATAATACCACCAACTGTATAAGAAACTCCGCCAGCAACAAGTAAAAGTAAGCCTGTTAAAGAAAGGGTATTTGCTAATGGCACGACTGCAAAAATGATAATCCAACCCATTGCGATGTAAATCACAGTAGATAGCCATCTCGGGGAATGGAACCAAACCATTTTAAAGAAGATTCCGCTGAGTCCTAACACAGTCACAAGCGAAAACAAGGTCCATCCGAGTGTACCGCCAAGCGCAATGAGACAAAAAGGTGCATAAGATCCTGCGATTAAGGCGAAAATCATCGAGTGATCGAGTTTTCGTAAAAAGGCAATAATGTAAGGCTGAGAAAGGGCTGAATGATAAATGGTTGAAGCACTGTATAAAAAGATTAAGCTAATGCCAAAAATGGAGACAGCTGCTACGTGTAAAGCCGGTTGATCGGCATAAGCAGTTTTAATGACCATTGCCAATAAGGCAGCCAAAGACAATAAAGCTCCTACTAAATGGGATAAAGCGTTAAATGGTTCTCGAATGTATGTGTTCATATGAAAAGCTCCTCACTATATGTAGTTATCGAAACTACTTATAAAGATACTCGCATTATATAATGTAGTCAAGTTTGGAGAATTATTGATAATGATGTAAAATAGCGAGTATGAAATACCTCGGGGAGCGTGAGTGCATATCGGAAACGCAAATAGACTAATCGAAGAAATGGCTTTTCACAATCAAGTTTTGCCAGAAGACATTCCAAAAATTGATTTGTATATTGATCAAGTAATTCAATTGTTTGAATCCAGTTTCGCAGAAACAAAACGACATCCAGATGAAAAAATTCTCACTAAAACCATGATTAATAATTACGCAAAAGGAAAATTGTTTTATCCCATTCAAAACAAAAAGTACAGTCGGGATCACATTATGCTCATCAGCTTGATTTATCAGATGAAAAGCGCATTATCGATCAATGACGTCAAGCAAGTATTAGATGGCATCAATGAAAAAGCAGAACAAAAAGAGCTAGACCTTGAACAGTTTTATCAAAGCTATTTAAACCTTCAGCAAAACAATAGAACATTTTTTGAGACTGGACTAACACAACAAGCGGAAAAAGCTGCCGAACAAGTAGCCGGCTTTGAGGGTTCAGAAGAATTAGAGCGTGTCCTACTAATTGCATCACTAGTGCACACGAGCAATCTTTATAGAAGAGCGGCTGAAAAACTAGTGGATGAAATGGTGGAGGGGGTAAAGCGTGATGAGTAAAATTCTAATTGATGCAGACGGTTGTCCGGTTGTGTCACAAACAATTGATTTGGCGAAAGTTTATCGTTTACCCGTCATTTTGATTTGCGATACTTCCCACGAAATGCATAGAGAAGGTGCAGAGACCATCACAGTATCGAAAGGGGCAGATGCTGTGGATTTTGTTCTTGTAAACCGAGTGAAAAAAGGCGATATTGTGGTGACGCAAGATTATGGGCTTGCAGCAATGGTTCTTGCCAAACGCGGGATACCGATTGATCAAAACGGTCGCGTTTATTCGGATGAAAATATCGAACAATTGCTTCACGGTCGCCATGTCGCGAAGAAGATTCGCCAAGGCGGCGGCAGGATGAAAGGACCGAAAAAACGGCAGTCCGAAGATAATGAGAAGTTCCAAGCTGCTTTAACACAGTTGTTAATACAAGCTAAAGAAAACGAAGAAATGCCTGGCAAATAAAGTCGCCAGGCATTTTTTATTTTAGCGCTTAAATGGTCCAGCGATCATTGATAATCGCTACGAGTATCCATTTACCGCTACTGTTTTTCTCGAATACCATACTCAGGCTTTGCCAGTCCATTCCATCGTATTGTTCTGTTCCTGGGTAATGGTATTCAACAATCATCGCACTAGGATAGAGCTGATGGATAAACTCATGAGCGGTTGGTTGAGTCGTTCTTCCATACCGATCTTTGTCGGTATAAGTCGCATTCATCAAATATTGATCATAGTACTCAGCAGGCGTTAAGTTGATCTCAAAGCCGCTACCGTCTTGGTACCCCCATAAATAATCATTGGAGTTGGTCATGAAGTTTGGAAGCTGTGTTTTAGTAAAAGTAACACCGCCGCTATCGAGACATCCACCGCTGTAAGGGCAGAAGGTCAATCCGTCTGCAGAACTTACATAAGTAGCTACGTCAGCAAAGTCTTTTGCTTTTAGCTCAGCCAAAATTTTATTGGCTGTAGAAAGCAATTTCTGCTTTTCAGGGATGAATACAGGATCAACAGCACGAGCCAGAAATGCAGCAAATTGTGCACGAGTCACTGGAACGTCAGGCCGGAACGTGTTGTCCGGATATCCGCGTGCAACGCCTTGATAAGCAAGACGTGATACGGCATTAAATGCAAAATGTTTTTTCGTCATATCTGTAAACGTATTGGCTGGAGCTTTTGGGAAATAGAAAGCTCTGTCTAGCATGGCGGCAGTCTGTCCACGAGTAACAGTCCAATTAGGACGGAAATAGTTATTCGGGAAACCAAAAATGATTTCCTTTTCAGCAGCTGAAGCAATATAACCGGAAAACGGATGACTTGAAGGAACATCTCTAAAACCGGTCGAGCGGGCAGTGTCGTCTAAATACACAGCTCGTCCAATCATCGCAATGGCATGAGCACGAGTGACAGGGTCATTTGGTCTGAAGGTGCCATCGGGATAACCATTGATGATGCCTTCTTCATAAAGGTAAGCAATTTCAAAAGCAAACGGGTGGTCGGCATTTACATCATCAAACAAAACAATCGCGTTGGCGGGAGTTAAAAACATACTGAACATCAGGATGGCAGCTGCAATTAAAGACAAAAAAGTCTTCATATTTATCCCTCCCTATTTGATCTCATTTTACCACAATAAAAGGGATATTGTAACAAAATATTGTTATAAAAATAATAAATTATTATTTTTATGCGTTGGTATACGAATGATGAAAAAGCTACTTTCAAGTAAGTTTTATAGCGCCAAGTACAAGTTTAGCTGAGCCAGTTTAAAAAACAAAAAAGGGGTATATAAGGAGGAAGCGAGTATATATTTTTTGGAGGGATTAATTTACATGAAAAAATCAACAATGAACACATTGATTGGTAGTGCACTTGCAGCTGCTTCAGGTATTTTTGTTTACCGAGCTTACCAGGAGAAAAATACTGTTCGTGTGGAACCAGACATAGATATGTACAACAGCGCGGAAATCGACAAACGTGAAAGTGTCGATGCATTAGATGACTCTGCTGAACAAGGCTTATCGCAATTGGATTCTATTTACCGCGATGAATGGCAGGCTAATGGATTTCCACAAACTCATAAAGAAATGCGTGAGCTTGAAGAAGATAAATAAGAGATAACCGAAAGCGAAAGCAAAGTGAGTTTTGCTTTCGCTTTTATATGCTGAAATTTAAGGCGTAAATAAGGAAAGGAGGAAAAAAATATGTGGATTAGAAAGCCGTTTTTTGAATACACAACAGCTATATTGCTCGTTGCTATCACGTTGTTTTTCTTAGGGCAAATTGATTATGCTTTAGAACCTATACAAATTATTATTGCGACTATTTTTGCTCCAGTCTTGTTAGGTGGTCTTTTTTATTATTTATTGCGACCTTTTGTAAATTGGCTATCACGGTTTGTACCGAAAATTGCAGGAATCGGAATCATTTTTACAATCATTGCTTTAACCGCAACTCTTTTGCTGTACTTTTTTGGACCTGTTATTACTAAACAAGTTGATAGTTTGGTAAACTTAGCGCCAGAAACAGTTGAAGAAGTGACCGAAGAATCGGATCATTTTTTGGCTAATTTTCAATTTGCGGGAGTGACTGGTTCAGAAATTCGGATATGGACTTTGGATTATTTAGAAAATCTTTCAGAAGGTTTATTGGATAACGTCATGAACATTTTAACCATGCTTATGAATATCGTGATTGTCTTAATCGTTGTGCCTTTTGTCTTGTTCTTTCTATTAAAGGACGATGACAAGTTTATCCCTCATTTAACTAAATATTTGCCAGAAGAGCATAAATCGGAAGGCAGAAAGATACTAAAAGATGTCGACCAAACTTTGTCTTCGTTTATCCTCGGTCAAGCTTTTGTAGCTGCAGTAGTGGGAACTTTGATGTATATCGGATATCTTATTATTGGCTTGGACTATGCCTTGAGTTTGGCGATTTTTGCGATGTTTCTAATTATTGTGCCGTTTTTAGGTCCGCTTATTGGGATTATTCCCGCATTGTTTGTAGCATTAACAAGCGGAGATATGTGGATGGTGATGAAGGTTATCCTTGTGTTGCTAGTTGTTCAACAAATTGAAGGGAATTTAGTCACGCCGAACATTATGGGGAATCGCTTAAACATCCACCCTTTGACAATTATTTTGCTGTTAATGATTGCTGGGGCATTATATGGGTTTGTCGGAATTTTAATTGCAATTCCAACATATGCAGTTTTGAAAACCTTGGTTCATAACTTCCGTTTGTTTAATCGATTGCGTAAAAAAAGAGAAGTTTCTAGTAAGAAAGAACTTTAGTACTGATTCGTTTCGTAATATTTCAGTTATTTTTTATCAAAGGTTCTGAAATTGAGAAAATTATGATATATTAAGATTTAGTAAGGTCAATGATAGAAAACAAGGGGGAACTAAAATGAAAAAATGGAGTCTTTTAGCACTACTTATGGCAATGCTGCTCGTGATCGCTGCTTGTGGATCCGACGAGAGTGAAGATACAACAAGTGAGGACGGCGGAAGTGACGCAAAAACGTATAAAGTAGGAATCGATACAACATATCCACCTTTCGAGTTTGAAGTAGACGGTGAATATACAGGAATTGATATTGACTTGATTACAGCGATTGCTGAAAACCAAGGTTTCGAAATTGAATTCAGCCCAATGGACTTTGGCGGAATTATCCCAGCTTTGCAAGCAGATCAATTGGACGTGGCAATTGCTGGTATGAGTATTACAGATGAGCGTAAAGCAGTAGTAGACTTTTCTGATCCTTATTTTGATGCAGGTTTGTCTCTTGTTGTAGCAGAAGATAACAGTGAAATTACATCTTTAGACGATCTAGAAGGCAAAACAGTAGCGGTTAAGAGTGGAACAACTGGTGCTCAATTTGCTCGTGATAACGAAGCAGAATATGGTTACACAGTAGCACAATTCGAAGATAGCCCATCTATGTTCCAAGAAGTTTCAAACGGCAATGCAGCAGTATTGTTAGAAGATTACCCAGTTATCGCTTATGCAATTGCTGAAAGTGGACTTTCTTTAAAAACAGTAGGAGATCGTTTAACTGGAGATCAGTACGGAATTGCTGTATTAAAAGGTCAAAACGCAGAAGTTCTTGAGCAAATCAACACAGGTCTTCAAGAATTGCGTGACAGCGGTAAATACGATGAAATTTTAGCGAAGTATATTGCAGAATAAAAAATAAATGTAGCGCGCATAAGCGCGCTGCATTTTTTTATTCAAAGGAGATGTAAAAATGGATACAATTATTAATGCCTTTCCGTATTTAATGGAAGGTTTGAAAGTAACGTTATATATATTTGCAATTGCTATTGTTCTTGGATTTTTAATTGGTTTAATTGTTGCGCTGTTTAGACTAGCACCTTTGAAAATTTTAAATTGGATTGCAAAAATCTTTGTTGATGCTATTCGAGGTACACCATTTATCGTCCAGTTATTCTTTATATATTTTGGTTTGAACTCTTTAGCTTTTATTTCTTTGGATAATACTACTGCAGGAATTGTAACAGTAGCGATTAACGCAGGTGCTTATTTCTCGGAAATCATTCGTGCAGGTATTCAATCGATTGATAAAGGACAGACAGAAGCAGCACGTTCGCTAGGTTTGAATTCAACACAAAACATGCGCTATATCGTATTGCCGCAAGCTTTTAGACGCATGCTGCCAACGATTACGAACCAAGCGATTATTTCATTAAAAGATACATCTTTGCTGTCGGTCATTGGCGTAGCAGATTTGACGCAAGAAGGTCGGATTCAGGCCAGCGCCACGTTTGACGCTTTTAATGTGTACTTAATCCTAGGAATTATATACTTCGTCGTTATTTACTTGCTCTCCATGCTGGCGAATTATGTAGAAAGGAAGTTTGTATTACGATGACTATGATTCGAGTAGAGAACTTAAAAAAATCATTCGGCAATTTGGAAGTTATAAAAGACATCAGTACGGTTGTGGAAGAAAAAGAAGTCATTTGTGTCATTGGTCCATCTGGTTCGGGGAAAAGTACGTTTCTACGTTGCTTAAACCGACTTGAAGAAATTACAGGAGGACATGTTTTTATTGAAGAAACGGATATTACAGATCCGAAAATAGACATCAACCAAATTCGTCAAGATGTTGGAATGGTATTTCAACAATTTAACTTGTTTCCTCATAAATCGGTACTGGAAAATATTGTTTTAGCACCAATGAAAGTGAAAAAAGGCGACAGAAAAGCTGTGGAGAAAAAGGCTTATGAACTGTTGGACAAAGTTGGACTTCGTGAAAAAGCAAAAGCTTATCCAGGTGAACTTTCTGGTGGTCAAAAGCAGCGTGTGGCGATTGCTCGCGCACTGGCGATGGATCCGAAAATCATGTTGTTTGATGAACCAACTTCTGCACTTGACCCTGAGATGGTAGGCGATGTGCTAGATGTTATGAAGCAATTAGCACAAGAAGGTATGACCATGGTCGTTGTGACACACGAAATGGGATTTGCTGCTGAAATGGGCGATCGCGTGTTGTTTATTGATGGAGGTTATATTGTGGAAGAAAATGTGCCGAAAGAATTGTTTGGCAATCCGCAACATGAACGAACAAAAGCGTTTTTAAGTAAAGTGTTATAAAAGATGCGCCTGCGGGCGTATTTTTTTTGTGGATTTTTGCGTTTGGACGGTATTTGCTATGATTTGGACAGTATTCTATTCGAATCCGACAGTATTTCATTCCATTCGGACAGTATTCAACGCAAACCCGACAGTATTTCAAAAATATGGAATAAAACATCAAACAAAAAACCGAACTGGATGAAAATCCAGTTCGGTCGAGCTCAATTGTTTTTATTCTTCGTCAAAAACGTGAACTTTTGTCATTTTGTCGCCATTGCTCATCGCTTTAGCAGTTTCAAGTCCTGAAGTCACTTGTCCGAAAACAGTGTGAACGCCGTCAAGATGCGGTTGTGGTGCGTGAACGACAAAGAATTGGCTTGAGCCAGTATCTTTACCTGCATGCGCCATTGAAAGGCTTCCTGCTTGGTGTTTGTGTGGGTTGCCTGCAGTTTCACATTTGATTGTTTTGCCGCTGCCGCCAGCACCAGTACCAGTAGGGTCGCCGCCTTGGCTTACGAAGCCAGGAATTACGCGGTGGAATGTTACGTCATTGTAGAAACCTGAGTTTGCAAGGTCCTCAAAGTTTGCAACAGTGTTTGGTGCTTCATTTGGGAAAAGTTCGAATTCGATGATTTCGCCATTTTCCATGTGGATGTGTCCTTTTTTAGCCATGTTAAAACATCTCCTTTATAATAGGTTCATTTTCTAGTATATCGATTTTTGAGGTGGCTGTATAATCATTTGGCACATTACAATGCTTTTAATGATCCGCCTTCCACAACGAGCGATTGTCCCGTTAAAAAAGAGTTAGCCGAAGATGCAAGAAAAACGATGATTTTGGCAAATTCCTCAGGCTCCCCGTAGCGTCCAGCTGGAATCGCTGTTTTGCTTTTTTCAACAATTTGTTCGATTGAAACACCTTGTTTGTCTGCAGCAATTTGATCGAGTTCAGCGACGCGGTCTGTAGCAAATCGCCCAGGGCCGACAGTATTGACCAAAATATTATCGCCTGCAACTTCACGCGCCAAAGTTTTTGCAAAACCAACCATTCCTGCACGGAAAGTGTTCGACAAGATCAATCCATCAATGACTTCTTTAACGGAAGAAGAGGAAACGTTAATGATGCGTCCGAATTGTTGTTTCTTCATATAAGGAAGAACTGCGCGAGACGCGCGAATGTAGCTCAATAAATTTTGTTCAAAAGCTTGGTACCAGTCAGCATCTTCAACGGCATCAAACCCACCAGCTTTTGGACCACCTGTATTGTTGACCAAAACGTCAACACGGCCAAATTGATCGGCTACAAATTGAAACAAATTGAGGATGTCTTGTTCTTTAGAGCCATCGCAAACGTGTGAGAATATTTGTTGATTGCTAGAATTTTTTTTGATTTCAGCTGCCGTCTCATCAAGCGTCTGCTGATTTCGACTAGAGATAATGACAATTGCGCCTTCTTTAGCAAACTCGAGTGCAATCGCTTTGCCGAGTCCCTTACTAGAAGCCATGACAACTACTACTTTTTCTTTAATTCCTAAGTCCACTGCATTCATCCTTTCCTATGTACCCAAGCTTTAGTTTAAAGATAAAAGATAGAGTATTCAAACTTTTATTTTTTTAATTTCCGTCATAAGTCCAATGGCGTGAAACCGGGGGGAATATGATAGGATATAGTTACTGATTAGATTAGGAGTGTTATAAATGGAAGAACGCGAAGTTTTTGATATAACGATTATCGGCGGCGGGCCAACGGGCTTGTTTGCTTCCTTTTACGGCGGTATGCGCAAAATGAAAGTTAAAATCATAGACAGTTTGCCACAACTAGGTGGACAATTGACTGAATTATATCCGGATAAATTCATTTACGACATTGGTGGATTTCCCAAAGTATTAGCAAAAGATTTAGTAGACAACTTAGTCCAACAAGCAAAATACGGAGACCCTGAAATTTGTTTAGAGGAAACCGTAACAGCTGCTGAGCGTCACGGAGATCATTTTGTGATACAAACAGACAAAGGCCTTCATTATTCAAAAGCGATTTTGTTAACAGCAGGAGTCGGTGCATTCCAACCGCGTAAACTAGCAGTTGATGGGTGCGAAGCTTTTGAAGGGAAATCGCTTCATTACGGAGTAAAAGATTTAACGGTCTTCAGCGATAAGAAAGTGGTTGTTTTAGGTGGCGGTGATTCAGCAGTCGACTGGTCGATGATGCTTGAAAACGTCGCTTCGCATGTAACGTTAAGCCATCGCAGAGAGAAAATGACTGCACACGAAGCGAATATCGATGTTTTGATGGCATCAAAAGTAGAAGTAAAAAAACCTTTTGGCGTAAAAGAATTAGTCGGCGAAAACGGTCAAGTCCGTGAGCTTGTTCTAATTGACAAAGAAGGAAATGAAGAACGTCTTGAAGTAGACCATGTAATTTGCAACTATGGCAATATTACTTCCCTAGGTGCTATTAAAGAGTGGGGTCTTGAGATGGATAAAAACTCAGTCATCGTTAACTCTAAAATGGAAACAAGCATTCCGGGCATTTACGCTGCGGGAGACATTGCAACGTACGAAGGGAAAGTTAAACTGATCGCAGTAGGTTTTGGTGAAGCACCAACAGCTATCAACAACGCAAAATCTTACTTAGATCCAAAGTCAAAAGTTCAACCATTACACAGTACGAGCGTATTTAAATAAAACCAAAAAATCCGTTGCCTTCAATAGGCAACGGATTTTTTATTGTTTTTTAGAACTTTTAACAAGTGGATCTTGTGCAGCAACCTTAAGAAAGGACACACCCATTAAGAGGATAACAACTGAAAATGGCAAAGCCGCAATAATCAAGGCATTTTGAAAACCTTGCGTACCGCCTGTGTAAATGACGATAGCGGAAACCGAGGATTGAATAATACCCCACGTAATTTTAACGAGGTTAGGTGGGTTTAACATGCCTCCGGTTGTCTGCATGCCAAGTAAGAATGTTGCTGAATAGGCAGAAGTGATAAAGAAAATCGCGATAACAATCATTGTGATAAATGACAGCGAAGTTCCAAGTGGATAATGCTGCAGAACGCCAAAAGCCGCTGTTTCTATACTGTGTTCAGAAATTTTAGCGATGCCGTTTTGCTCAAGATTCAATGCAGACACGCCAAACACTGCGAAAAAGATAAAGCATACTAAAGAAGGAACCAATAAAACACCAAGCATAAACTCTTTAATGGTACGGCCGCGAGAAATACGGACGATAAAGATTCCGACAAACGAAGCCCAAGAAATCCACCAAGCCCAGTAAAATACGGTCCAGCCATTGATCCAAGTGCGTTGTTCTTCATTGACCGGTTCCAAATTAAAGCTCATGGAAAAGAAGTTTGTTAAATATCGTCCAATTGTATCGGGATATGAATTGGAAATATAAAGTGTAGGACCAACAATCAATAACAATAGGAGCAATACAAAAGCAAGAATCATATTGATGTTACTCAAATATTTTATCCCGCGTCCAATTACCTGACCATGCAGACCCGATGAAAAGAACGGTCGTGACCGCGAGAATTACCAATTGGAAGGCAAATGTATTGGGAGTGCCGAAAAGAAAGGACGAGCCTTCGTTTATTTGTGCAGATCCAAATCCAAGTGTTGAAGCAACACCGATAATAGTCGCAAAGACTGCTAACGTATCAATCAGTTTTCCTAATGGACCCGCCATTAACTTTTTGCCGAATAAAGGAATAAGTGTAGCACTAATCAAACCCGGTGCATCGTTGTGAAATTTAAAATAAGCTAAAACTAATGCGACAATGCCGTAAATTGCTCAAGCGTGTAAGCCCAGTGAAAAAAAGAGAATTGGATTGCTTCTTGAATCGCTTGATCTGATCCGAGCTCAGACTTGAGAGCTTTGATGAAAGCATGAGAGATTGGTTCAGCGGTTGTCCAAAAAACTAACCCCATGCCCACTCAAGCGCTAAATAACATCGCAAACCAAGAGATAAGAGAAAACTCTGGCTCGTCGCTAGGTTTACCTAACTTCAAATTCAAAAATCCAGAAAAGATCAAATATACGCAGACAACCAAAATTAAGAATACGGTTTAAAGATAGTACCAACCAAATGTACTTGAAATAGCAGAGGTCCATTCGCAAGTTTGCAAGTTAAAACCTTCTGGCGAAGCGAGACCCCAAGCGAGCATGCCTAAACAAAGTAATAATGAAGTCCAAAAAAAAATCGTCACATTCTTCAACAATCTCTCTCCTTTTCGTTTCTTTCATGTTTACTGATTTCTGGGAGTTAAACGGTTTACTGTCGATTTTTTGAATTTTTCTACACGTTATCAGTTTTATTACATTTTGTAATAAAGTGAAATTTTGTGTCATGAAATTGTTATGTTTTATCTGTCGTTTTGAAATGTTCTTGACATGTCGAGGTGTTATGATCGTTCCTGTTAGTGAAAAGGAGGAATTTCAATTTATGAAAAAGCAAATCGTTACACTAACTGCTATTGCAGCATTAAGTGTGGGAGCAGCTACTACAGCTAGCGCTTCATCGTCATATACAGTTCAATCAGGTGACACTCTATGGGGAATTTCGCAAGATAATAACGTATCAGTAGAAAGCTTAAAAGGGTGGAACGATCTATCATCAGATTTAATCTTCCCAAACCAAGCACTCGAAATTGATGGGCAAGCAACATCAAAAACAACATCAGACAACTCAACATATACAGTAAAATCGGGTGACACATTATTTAAAATCGCAAGTGCTCACGGAATTTCAGTGGACAGCTTGATGAGCTGGAACAATGTTTCAAGTCATCTAATTTATCCTGGTGAACAATTTGTCGTTAAAGGCGGCACTGCAGCACCAGCACCAGCGAAATCTACAGCACCAGCACCAGCGCCAGCAAGTGCGCCTGCTGAAAAAGCACCAACACAGGCTTCAACGCAATCTGGTAAAACAATGACAGTTTCTGCGACAGCTTATACAGCTTATTGTGCAGGATGTTCTGGAACTACAGCGACAGGTATCGACCTTCGTGCAAATCCAAACCAAAAAGTAATCGCAGTTGATCCTACTGTTATTCCACTTGGCTCTAAAGTTTGGGTTGAAGGATACGGAGAAGCAATCGCTGGCGATACTGGCGGCGCAATCAAAGGTAACAAGATTGATGTCTTTATTCCAACGCAAGGCGAAGCTCTACAATGGGGTCGCAAAAACATTACAATTAAAGTCTTAAACTAAAATAATACTGCTACAAAGCCGAGGTGTTCATTCCCTTGGCTCTTTTTTTGCCCTTTTTAGTTGGCATAAAATTCAGAATATATTAAGGATGAGTTGCGGAAAGTGGGTGTAAAGAGGTATAGTATTGAATATTCAGAATTAATATTTATTTTAAAAGGGAGGTTTGCAAAATGGCGGAAAAAGATAAGAATTTTTCACGGCGAGACTTCTTAAAAACTTCAGGTATTGCGACTGGTGCTTTAATCGGTGGAGGAATTATTGGTGGCTTAATCGGAGCTAACACGAATACAAAAGACACGGGAACAGATGCTCCTGGAACTTCGGGTGGAACGAAGGAATCTTCTTCTAGTAGCGTAAGAGGATTAACATTTTTTAAAAGTATGGCAGAATTTGAAGTTTTATCTCAAGCTACTGAACGAATTTTCCCTGAGGATGATTTAGGGCCAGGTGCAATCGGTTTAAGTGTGCCTTATTTTATTGATGGTCAACTAGCAGGCAGTTACGGTGAAAATTCAAAAGAATACATGCAAGGGCCTTTTTTCGAAGGAGAACCTACTCAAGGGTATCAAAGTCGATTAAAACGAAATGAAATGTTCCAACAAGGTATTCAGCTTATGCAACAAGAAGCGCAAAGTCGGTTTGACACGAAGTTTGTTGATTTAAATGGCGAACAAATGGATGAGATTTTAACAGCTTTCCAAGATAATGAGATCAAAATGAGAGGTGTGGAATCTCAATTTTTCTTCCGTCTATTAAGACAGGCAACGTTAGAAGGTGCATATGCGGATCCAATCTACGGTGGCAATACTAATATGGATGGCTGGCGGATGAAGGGGTTCCCTGGACATCAGCTGGCTTATATTAATGACATTGAAAGCGAAGATTTTGTGGAAATGGATCCTAAATCAATTGGTATGGAGCATTAAATGAAAAGGAGGAATCGCTATGGTGACAACTTTGGAGAGTGTGGACGTTGTAACGGTGGGGGTAGGGTGGACCGGTGGCATTATTGCCGCTGAATGTGCAAAAGAAGGACTTAAAGTAGTTGGATTAGAACGTGGTCGCGAACGTGGGACAGAAGATTTTACGATGGTTCATGACGAATACCGATACGCCGTCCGTTATGAACTGATGCAGGATTTATCTAAGGAAACCATTACGTTCCGAAACAATCGAAAACAACGTGCTTTACCGATGCGTCAGTTGGGTTCTTTTTTGTTGGGCGAAGGATTAGGGGGAGCGGGGACGCATTGGAATGGTCAGACTTGGCGTTTTCTTCCTTATGATTTTGAAATAAAAACAATGACAGATAAAAAATATGGAGCGAATAAACTATCGGCTGATTATACAATCCAAGATTGGGGAATTACTTACGATGAATTGGAACCCTATTTTGATCGATTTGAAAAGACAGCCGGTATTTCAGGAGAAGACAAAAATCCATTTTGGGGCAAACGAGCAAATGGTTATCCAACACCGCCAATGAAAAAAACACCTATTTTACAGCGTTTTGAAAAAGCGACAACAGATCTTGGTTTGACACCTTTTATGTTGCCTTCTGCCAACTTGTCAGAAGCATATGAAAACCCAGATGGTCAGAAAATCAACGCCTGCCAATATTGTGGTTTTTGTGAGCGTTTCGGTTGCGAGTATGGAGCAAAAACATCACCGGAAATTACTGTTGTTCCAGCAGCTAAGGAAACGGGGAATTTTGAAGTGAAATTTAATGCGAACGTTGTCGAAGTCATGAAAGAAGGTGACAAGGTTACAGGAGTAAGGTATTACGATACCGTAACTTTTGAGGAATTTATCCAACCTGCAAACGTCGTTGTTTTAACTAGTTACGTCATGAATAACGCCAAATTGCTGATGGTTTCTGACATTGGTCAACAATATGATCCTACAACCGGACAAGGAACGCTAGGCAAAAATTATGCGTATCAGATTTTACCGGGAGCGACTGGTTTCTTTGAAGAACAAATGAATACCTTTATGGGTGCAGGGGCTCTTGGGATGAGCGTAGATGATTTTAATGGAGACGCATTCGATCATGGGGACCTGAACTTCATCCATGGTGCTAGTTTATCCATGACACAAACTGGATCTCGTCCAATTCTCTCAAATCCAACGCCTCCAGATACACCATCGTGGGGAGCAGACTTTAAACGGGCATCTATTGAAAACTACACTCGTACATTAGGGGTGGGTGGTCAAGGTGCTTCGATGCCGCATAAAGAGAACTTCTTAGCGCTTGATAGCACGTATAAAGATATTTACGGTGTACCGCTGTTACAACTGACATATAATTTCACAGATCAAGATCGCGCACTGCATAGCTATATTACTGAAAAAACATCGAATATAGTTAAGGAAATGGGGGCGAAAACAGTTGCGGCAAGAGGTTCGATTTCGGATTATGACATCGTTCCTTATCAAACGACTCACAATACGGGCGGAACGATTATGGGAGCTGACCCAGATACTAGTGTCGTCAATAATTTCTTGCAGCATTGGGATGCGGAAAATCTATTTGTCGTAGGAGCGGGTAACTTTGCTCATAATGGAGGCTACAATCCAACGGGAACTGTTGGAGCTTTGGCCTATCGCTGTGCAGAAGGCGTTATTCGTTATAGTCGTGAAGGTGGCTCACTTGCTTAATAAAGGAGGAGAAACATTATGGGAGGATTAGCTTCAATAGGGGTACCGGGCTTAATCATTATCCTGGTAATTGTGCTAATTATATTTGGACCGAAAAAATTGCCGGAAATTGGTGGTGCGGTTGGTAAAACATTCGCTGAATTCAAGCGATCAACAAAAGGGTTGATGGATGATGATGACGAGGAGACGGTAAAAAAAGACACGGTTGAAGAGAAAGACTTAAAAAAATCTGAGAAACTATGAAGGTGGTTAAATGGATCCGTACGGAGACAGAAAGTTAACAAGTCCGTTACGCAAAAAAGCGGTACAACTAGAGGAGCCTGCGGAAAAGGTTTCGGAAAACATGCCCGAAACTCCTATTAATGAACCGGAACCACCGGTGGAAGAATCAGAGGTGCAAGTTGAAACTTTAGTTGACCATTTGGGAGAACTACGAAAACAGCTTATTAAAAGCGCAATAGTATTTTTGTTTTTCCTAGTAGTGGTTTTTTCGACTTTGAATTTTTGGTTTCCTTTTATTGTGAAAGGGAATAATTTGGTGATTTTAGGGCCTCTAGAAGTGATTAAATTTTATACTTCTATATCGGCAACGTTAGCTTTAGGGTTATCTCTACCATTTCTGATTCATTTTATTTGGAAATTTGTGAAACCGGGTCTTGAAGAAAGAGAAGCGCGTTTTCTCGGCTTGTACTCGCCCGTGATGTTTTTGTTGTTTATTTTGGGAATCGCTTTTGGGTATTTTATTGTTAATCCGTTAAGCTTTCAATTTTTAATTGGCATGGGGATGGCGAATTTTGATGTGATGATTTCAGCAAATGAATACATTCATTTTCTTATCATGACAACAGTTCCGCTCGGACTGTTATTCGAAATGCCAATTATAGCCTTGTTTTTATCATCAATTGGCGTTTTAACTTCTGTGTCGATGAAAAAGGTGAGAAAGTGGTCCTATCTTGCGCTAGCTGTTGTGTCGGCATTGATAACCCCGCCGGATTTTTTGAGTCAGTTGCTTGTGTTGATTCCGATGGCGGGACTTTATGAAGCCAGTATTTTCATCATCAAGAAAACAGAGCAACGAAAAGAGGCAATCGAAGATACCGTAGTATAAAGAACAAAAGAAGCTGCAAATTTGCGGCTTCTTTTTAGTTGAAAGAAGATTCTGATATTTAATAGCAATTACACTATAACTGCTATACACTAAAAGAGCAGGTGATCGTCAGAAAATCCGTAAGTGGAAAGTGTAAATCCATTATGAGGAGGATGCGACATGACAGTAGAAATTAAAGAAATCCAAGACTTGAAGAAGCTGAACGTTTCAAAACTAGTAGAAGAAAGTGAAGCCGAAGGGTATCGTTTTTTAAGAAGGCTTGTAGACCAGTATGAAGATGGTAGCAATACCTTTAATAAGCCGGCGGAAGTATTATACGGAGTATGGGATCATCATGACCATTTGGTAGCAATCGGTGGATTAAATCGTGACCCTTACTCGAGTAAAGATGGTGTAGGGAGACTTCGGAGATTTTATATTTCTGCAAATGCTCGCAGACAAGGCATCGGCACAAAGTTATTACAAAAAATTGTTGAAGATGCGAAAGGTCATTTCCATGAACTCGTCGTCCGAACAGATTCTTCAGCAGCCGATGCTTTTTATAGAGCAAATGGCTTTTCGGGAGATCTTGGATTACCAGAAGCTACTCATGGCATCGTTTTAGAACAGGAACAACGAAAAAAGGCAGAGTAACACCTTCAGAATAACGGCTTGCAGCTGCAAGCCGTTTTGTTATGTCTAGAATTATTTAGAGAAGCCGGTACGGTTTGGTGAAATGTGTGGTAACGTAAAAAGAGCTGATTAATTTGAAAGCATGATAGGAGCGATTGCATGGAAATGTCAAATTGGAAAGGCGCTGCAGGTGTCTGCGTCAATCAAGAAAACGAAGTGCTATTAGTCTTGCAGGGAGTTCCTGGAGAAGAAAAAAAGTGGACAGTACCGGCAGGTGGAGTTGAAGAAGGAGAGACGGTTGAACAGTGTTGTGTTCGAGAATTTTTCGAAGAAACTGGATTGACGGTACGAGTTGTGGAAACGTTAAACACCCGCGCAGGAGAATACGAAGATTCGAAAGTGTCTTTTGAAGTCGTTTATTTTAAAGTAGAAGTGACCGGTGGAGAAATTGTTCTTCATGAAGAAGATGAGTGGATTGCTGATGTGGTGTGGAAACCCGTTTCTGAAATTCGTGAGTTGGAAATGGCTTATCCAGACGATGCTGAGCTAATTGAATCTTTAGTAATTCAGTGATTAGATTTTTTAGGTCGTGATTACAAATAGAGAGAACGGGTAATTACGGTATAACAACAATCCATGGAGGTGTTTTGGATGAAGAAAAATCGTGAAAACAAAGAAGGCGAAAGACTGATTCCAGAAGTTGAACCACGGCGCAATATGCCCCCTGAAAAAGATATGGACCCGATGCCTGACAGAGATTTAGAGTATAAAGAAAACTCGAATGAAAAATACAGAGACAATACGCACGAGAAAGAGTAGGCAAGCCGGTTGTTGGCTTGCCTTTTACATCGCAACAATTGCTGAAAGGGGATAGTTACATGCCAAGATATGCTTTCAACCATGCAATCTGGCACGAAGAAGAAGGTGTTGAAGAGAAAAACTTCCGCAAATACCTTCCAGAAAGTGAAAAAATGCAGAATTGGATCGATAAATCGAAAAATCCAGCGGTCAACATTCTTCATACACATACCGTTGCCCGTGGAAATGAGTCGTTGTGGGGATCACTAATATATAAACAAAGTGCAACGTCAAAAGGTTCTCGTGAAGTCTTTCACTTCTATTTGTCTAAAGAAGTTTTTGTCACTAGTAAAATTGACTTTGAACAAGAATCAGATTTAGATAAAGGTGAAATTTTAAAACAAATGGAAAGTGCAGCATCTTCAGTAGAAATCATGATGATTATTCTTGGTGAAATGGTTGCATCCATTTTGCATAAAATAGATCGGTTTGAAGAACGTCTTCATGACTTGTTATGGGCGATTAAAGAACAGAACAATAAAAAGACATTGGGAGAAATCGAAAATATTCGTCATGAAATTTTATTGTGGAAGCATCTAATTATGGGGTTTCAAGAAATTAAAATGGCCATCGAAGAAACCTTTGGGAAAGACGTTACAGAACAAATAGAATACCGACGAACGGCTACCCGTATTGAGCGCTGTGTAATGCTTGTAAATTCCTACGAAGATGAAGTGAATAATATGGTCGATATCGAAAATGTAGTCGCCAATTATCGAGGCAATGAAATCATGAAAACCTTAACGGTCCTAACTACTTTGTTTACGCCGGTTATGGCTTGGGGAGCTTTATGGGGGATGAATTTTGAAAACATGCCTGAGTTAAAATGGAAGTTCGGATATCTCGGATCGGTGTTAATCATATTAGGGTCGACATTTATTCTTTACTTATACCTTAAGCAAAAAGGGTGGATGGGGGATATTTTGCAGTCGATTGGGAAAAACGCATCTAGGAAAAAATAAGACGAAAGCAGGACCTCGTGGATCCCTTTTCGTCTTATCGTGCTTTATCGTTCTCAAGTTCTTGCAATAGTTCAGTATAAGGATGTAAATCTTGGTCTCCGTGCTTTTCAATATAATCGGTGATTAATTCTTTCAAATCTCTTCGCTGTCTTTCGACTGCCACAAGTTTCTCTTTCATGGACTGTCGTTTCCAGAGTTCAGCGTCTTGAACATCTTCCATTTTTTCGAGCATGTCAATTTCAGCAAGCAGTACTAAAGCTTCGGTTTTTTTAGCTTCGTACTTTTTTAATGCTTTTTCTACTCTTCGGGTATCGTTGTCAAAAGTCAATTTAGAGTACATAGACATTATCTGATTCCCCTTTCAACTAAATGGTTCTTAATTTATTATTACCCCGATTTCAAAAAGCTTAGACTTCTTTTTAAGACAAGCTTATATAAAAAGAATATTCCGTCAATGTATTGACGCAGTTTAGTTGGAATTGTATGATATAGAGACTATATAAAGGGGGTGGGTAAGATGAATCAAACTGGTAAGCGCATGACAGAGTGTCAAGAATATCTCTACATTCTTCATGGCGTTACTTTCACTGGAGTAGCTGGACGGGAAGAGTCTGTCCTTTTTCAGCCAATAAAATTGAGTGAAGATTACCAGTAAGAGACGTCTGCCTACAATCGGATTTTGACAAAGGCATGCCTCTTGGCGTGCCTTTTTTTGTATGCTTGTCTCTTCATTAGAAAGGAAGAGAAAAATGATTATTAGCCAGTTTCAACAATTAATGTGCCATTTTGCAACGCAAAAGATATTCAATCATATAAAAGGCGAGGTCATGGAAGGTCAGCGTATCGGCCTTGTCGGAAGAAACGGAGAAGGAAAGTCAACGTTATTAAATGTACTCGCAGGAACTTTACAGCCTACTGAAGGAGTGGTGACGTGGAAAAAAGGCAGTAAAATCGGTCTGTTAGAGCAATCACCGGATGAACAGGAAACGCAGACAGTAGAACAATTATTAAAAGCTGTTTTTTCAGAGTTAAACGCTTTGCAGCAGCAGTTAACGAAGATGGAAAAGCAGATGGAAAATGTCGATCCTGAAGAAATGGAGCATCTGCTCCTCCGCTACGGAGCGATGCAAGATGATTTCATCCAACGTGGTGGCTATGATATCGATATGAGAATTGACCAAGTGTTAAATGGGCTAAAGATTAAGTCGTTAAAACTTGAACAATGGGGACATTTGAGTGGTGGAGAAAAAACAAAAGTGGGATTAGCGAAATTACTCCTACAAAAACCAGATTTGCTGCTGTTAGACGAACCGACAAATCATTTGGATTTAGATGCGATTGAATGGCTTGGTTCATTTATTAGTCATTACAAAGGTACAATCGTCTTGGTTTCTCATGATCGCTATTTTCTAGATGAAACCGTTACACATATTTGGGAACTAGACCAAGGTGAGCTAATTCAATACGCTGGAAATTATTCAAGTTATGTAAAGGAGCGGGAAGCTCGCTTGTTAATTGAATTCCAGCAATACCAAGACCAGCAAAAGAAAATTCAAAAGATGAAAGAAACCATTAAACGATTGAAAGAATGGGCAAATCGAGCGAATCCGCCCAATGCTGGCATGCACCGTCAAGCAAAAAGTATGGAAAAAGCGTTGCACCGCATTGAAGTTCTTGACCGACCAGTCTTATCGAAAAAACAAATGGCTTTAAACTTGAAAATAGATGGACGCAGCGGCAAAGATGTTGTTTACCTCGATGGGATTTGGAAAGAGTTCGGGGAGCGTATGTTATTTCAAGACATTTCAATGCATATTCGTTACGGTGAACGCGTGGCGATTGTTGGGTCAAATGGGACAGGGAAAACAACTTTGCTTAATATGATGGTTGGAAAAGAGTCGGTTGATGCTGGAGATGTGAAGCTTGGAAGTGGTTTATCGATTGGTTACTTGTCTCAACATACATTGGAGATGAATAATGACAGAACCATTATCGAAGAATTTCGACAAGCGATCGCTGTTTCGGAATACGATGCGCGGCCCATGCTTGCTCAATTTTTATTCTTCGGCAATATGGTATTTCAACCTGTACGACAACTTAGTGGCGGGGAGCGTATGAGGTTGCGACTCGCTCAACTCATGCATCAACATCATAATTTGCTAATTTTAGATGAACCGACCAATCATTTAGATTTAGAAGCAAAAGAAGTTATGGAAGAGGCGTTAAGTGAATTTCCAGGAACGATTATTGCGGTTTCACATGATCGTTATTTTTTAGATAAGTTATTTCCAGTCACTTATTGGCTCAAAAATGAAACAATCGAACGGTTTGATGGAGGCTATTCAATTGCTCGAGAAAAATTGGAAGTCTCTATAAAATAAATTTAATAAGGACGACGAATCTTTGCAAAGCTATGGCATAATAGAGAAACATAAATTTGTGAAAATTAAGAAATAAGGTGGAAGAAAATGCCGGCTATCGGGAAAATCCCAGAAAATATACACGTATTAAATGCCCTTGATGTTATTGGGGAAACGATCATTATTGCGGATAGTTCCTATATCATTAGATGGATGAATTCTGAAGCATGTCGATTACTAAACCAAGTAGCTCCGATGTATGGTTTGTCAGATTGTAGAGAGATGATTGGGGAGAGTATGGATGCTTTCCACAAAAATCCGCAGCATCAAAAAACGGTTATGAAAAAATTAACCGGAACCCACCGAACACGCATATCGATTCGCAACCAAGTGATGGCGGACATTGTGGTAACGCCGATTATGGGCGATAACGATGAACCAGAAGGATATATCGTGATGTTAATGGATGTCACCACACAAGCTGCAGAACAACAGCGCAATGAACAATTAATAAAGGAGTTATCAATTCCTATTTTAAATGTTTGGGACAAAACGATTGCGTTACCGTTAATCGGCGCGTTTGATAAAAGTCGCACAGATCACCTAATCGCTACGGTTTTAATGAGATGCGCTGAGGAAAAAATAGAGTTTGTGTTGATAGATTTAAGTGGTATTAAAGAATTTGAAGATCAAATTCGACATCAAATTCAAATGATGACCGAAACGTTAGATTTAATAGGAGCTACATGTATTCTAGTAGGCATCAGTCCGAAGCTAGCTATGTCTATTGTGCAGTTAGATAGTAATACCCCGATTTTTAGTACAACCCATGAAGGGTTAAAGCACATTATCCATTTGCAAAACCAATAAAAAAAGCTTATCCAGTTTACTGGATAAGCTTTTTTTATGAAATAGAATTGCGATGTTGGAAATTGAGTAGCTATCTATGTGCTTATTCTTAACTTATTTAAGCAGGATCTATCCAAGTTTGCGACCAATTTTGGATTTCGTCCATAACCGGTTTCAAGGAATGTCCTTTTTCGGTTAAAGCATATTCAATTCGCACGGGTGTTTCGGGATAAACGGTTCGTGTGACCAAACCTTGCACTTCCAAATTTTTGAGACGTTCGGATAACAAACGACCACTAATGCCAATTACTTCTGTTAAATGGCTGAAACGTTGGGGACCAGATAGCAGTTGATAAATAATGAGTCCAGTCCAACGCTGACTGAGTAGAGAAATTGCTGTTTCAAAACGGGGGCAAATGATGGAAGTGTCCATACTCATCACTCCTTTTCTTTAATAATAGCATACAAAAGTAATGTTTTAAAAGAATTAGGTTACTTGACAACGTAAAGTATACTAAATATAATAAGTTACATAAAGTAACTTAAAGGGAAGAGGGATATAAATGAATTTTCATAAAAAACCAGTTACTCACGTAGGAGAAGTGGGATTAAAAGTAGTGAATCTTCTAAAAATGAAAAAATTTTACGAAAACGTAATTGGGTTTGAAGTTATTTCAGAAGAAGAAGATAAAGTCAGTCTAGGTGTTGGCAGTGAAGTGTTGGTGGAACTTGAGGTGGTTGAAGGACTCACCCAAAAACAAGGGCGTTATGCAGGGCTGTATCATTTCGCGATATTATTGCCTTCGAGAGAATCTTTAGGAAAGATGCTAGTTCATCTTCACCAGCAAGGAATACAATTAGGCTCTGCAGATCACTTAGTTAGCGAAGCTTTGTATTTATCAGACCCAGAAGGCAATGGCATCGAAATTTATCAGGACCGGAAACCTGAACTATGGAACTGGAGTAACGATGAAGTTTCTATGGCGGTAGATCCAATTGATGCTCAAGGCTTAGTTGACGAAGCCCAAAAATCTTCAGAGCCTTGGAATGGTCTGCCAGCTGAAACCGTGATAGGTCATATTCACTTACATATGTCTAATTTAGACGAAGCTAAAGATTTCTATGTAAATGGACTTGGTCTAGCAGTCGTTTCGAGTTTAGGTGGACAAGCGATATTTTTAGCAGATCAAAAATACCATCATCATATTGGTATGAACGTTTGGAATGGTGTAGGGATTCCAGCTTTGCCTGAAAAAGAAGCAGGATTGCATTATTACACATTAGTTATGGAAAATGAAAATCGCAATAAAATCGCTAAAAATCTGCGTTCAATAGGAACGGAGATTGTCCATCGCGATGATTATTGGGAAGTTAAAGACCCTTCAGGAAATTCCGTTCGTTTATGTGTTTAATAATAAAAGCCGACTCAATTTACGAGTCGGCTTTTATTATTTGGAGGAAATGCTTTCGCAACTGTTATTTATCGCCATGTAGGCTGTAGTCGTAAAGGCTGCTTGCTCTGGAATTTCAGTTGGTACTTGATTTTTCAGAGGGATTTCCAAAATATTGTTTTGGCGTGTTTCGATATATGCGTGCATGCTTTCTTGGCTGATTGCTTTTTCTAAAGGGTTATTATAAAACGTTAAGAGGATTAATCCACATGCCCCTGCGATTAAAGTGATACCTAAAAGTGAAAGGAATCCCTTCATAGTAAATCCCGCCTTCTTATGTTTAGTTATTATAAAGAAGAACGACATGCCCTATAGAAAAGTTCCTTGTTGCTGCAAATAGACGTTTACGAGATACTGAGAACAATAGCAATGTTTAGCGAAACTGAAAAGGGGGAGTAAGGATGATTTCATTAAAAACAGAAATCTGCCAGTTGTTTAAAATTGAATATCCGATTATTCAAGCAGGGATGGCAGGTGGTCCAACGACTGTAGAGTTAGTAGCTGAAGTCAGTAATGCAGGTAGTCTTGGAACTTTAGGAGCGGCATACATGACACCAGATGAACTCCGACAAGCAATTAAGGCGATTCAGTCGAAAACCAAAAAACCATTTGCTGTTAATATTTTCGCTTCTACCGAACAAGACGACTTTACCCGCTTATCAGAAGTGCAACAAGCATTAAATCCTTTTCGTTCAGCGTTACAGATTAGCAACCTTCAGTCCGCATATTCGTCACCTAATTGGAGTGCAGAACAATTTGATATTTGTATTGAAGAAGGCGTGCCGATTATCAGTACCGCTTTTGGTTGCTTATCTAGAGAGCAAATGACTATTGCAAAAAAACAACAGGTTAAAACTATCATTATGATTACAACGGTAGAAGAAGCAAAACTAGCTGAGGCGTCTGGGGCACATGTTGTAGTAGCCCAAGGAAGTGAAGCGGGAGGACATCGCAGTACTTTTTCGCTGGATCAACATTCATCAGGTGCACAGGTTGGTACGATGTCTTTAGTTCCACAAGTAGTGGATGCGATAAGAATCCCGGTTATTGCAGCCGGGGGAATTGTTGATGGTCGAGGATTAATTGCTTCGCTTGTGCTTGGTGCACAAGGAGTTCAGATTGGGACCCGGTTTGTTACCGCTAAAGAATCAGGAGCGCATGCAGTTTATAAGCAAGCAATATTTGGCAGTAGTGAGGAAAGTACAGTAGTGACAAAAATATTTTCCGGAAGGCCCGCACGTGGCATCAATAATCGCTTTATCCGTGAATTTGAACAAAGTGGTATTGAGCCTTTGCCTTTTCCTTCTCAAAATACAATTACAAAAGATATTCGTGCCGCTGCTGCAAAAGTTGAGAACCCAGAGTTTATGTCATTGTGGGCAGGCCAGTCTACGCGCAGTTTAACTGAAGAAAAAGCTGCTGCTGAAATTGTTCAAGAGATTGTGAAAGAAGCAAATGAAGTATTTATCTGAGCTTTTTAGACTAGAAAATGATCAGAGTGAAGCTCGAGTTTCCAATAAGCACATGCTATACTAATACAAGTGATTTTTAAAACGAGGAGATTAGACGAATGGAATGGAAGAATATATACCGCGGCGTCTTGATGGGAATCAGTGATTTGATTCCAGGGGTAAGCGGGGGCACAATTGCATTTATTTTAGGGATTTATGATCGTTTGTTAGAAGCCATTAGCGGTTTTTTTAGTCGCAACTGGAAAAAGCAGCTTGGATTTTTAGTGCCTCTTGGCATAGGAGTTGTCATCACGCTTTTGTTATTTAGCCGAGTGATTGAATATTTACTAGAACAACATTATGAAGCGACTCAATTTTTTTTCATGGGGTTAATCATCGGAGTTATTCCATATATTATGAAGCAAGCTGAAGTTAAGAAGAACTTCACTGCGCGACACGTGATTATTCTATTGGTTATTGGAGCGGCGTTGGCAGTTACTGCTTTTATTCCGACTGAGGAAGACTTAGCGCCAATTACATCCCTTACTGTGCCTTTTTTCTTTATGTTGTTTTTCTCAGGTTGGCTAGCGAGTATGGCGATGTTGTTACCAGGAATTAGTGGCTCGTTTATTTTGTTGTTACTGGGTGTTTATTCAACCGCCATCGACGCTTTATCCACTTTAAATATTCCTATTATTTTCGCTATTGGTGCTGGGGTGATTGTTGGATTTATCGTCAGCAGTAAAGCAATTCAATATTTGCTTCAACATTTTACTTATGTCACTTATGCTGCTATTATCGGACTGATTATCGGATCCTTGTTTGTCGTATTCCCTGGGTTTTCGTCAGATTCAGCCACATTGATTACTAGTCTAGTAACGTTCGGACTTGGACTTTCGTTTACATTACTATTCAGTTCACCTAAGAAAACTGCTATTACAGAAGAAGTTTAATGAAATAAAAGTAGTCCTTTTTATCTGATAAGAGGACTCATCAACAAAGAGACCAGAGCGATTTGTCTACAGTCTGAGATGCCATCATTAATGATGGCATCTCTTTTTGAATGGACGAAGTTAGAGTGCCTTATGCCCGTCGAAGCTAAACGGGCGCTTGCGCTTTTCTTGTCTAGCTCCAGCACCCAGTTTCTAGGGTCATAAGTCACTCCGACTGTGCGGCAAAGACCGCCGCTTCGCCAGAGTGCCTTATGCCCGTCGAAGCTAAACGGGCGCTTGCGCTTTTCTTGTACAAAGCCTTTTTGCTTTGTGGATGGTAGGTTTGCCTTTAAACTATAAGTTAAGAGGTGATGCGTGTGCGAAAGATTTTTTGGTGGTTTGTTGTGTTGCTGGCGGTTTTTTTTGCGCGCCCGATTTGGCAAGAGCCCGTTGGTAAATATGTCGATTTAGGTTTTTTGGATTCAGTTGACGTTGCAGTCGACAACATCGCAGGAAACTCAGAAGTAACGCAAGTTATAGATGAAGCACGAGACTTTACTGTGCGCGTTGGTGCGCAACTGCAGTCGTTTATCGTTTCTCAATCAGAAGAGCTACCAGAGGCAGTGGCCAAACCAAAACTAGTTGAAACTGATTCTTTGTTTGCCATTCATAATGTAACTCTTGGAATGAGGAAAGAAGAAGCTCAGGAAAAAGTGGGTTTGCCGCTCCGTTTGATGCGTAACGAGTATGGAACCGATTGGCATAGTTATCATCAAGATTTTCAGAACTATGTTTTATTGTCTTATGATCAGGATGGAATAGTGAATGGGATGTTTACTAACCAAGATTTGTTTTCTTCGAAAGAAGGGATTACGATGGATTCCACCAAATCTGAAGTCCGTTCTGCACTTGGCACTCCACTAAAAAGCCTCCAAAAAGGAAATGTTCAATATATACTCGATACCCGTGATGAATATGATGTGTTTAAAACGGATAATACGTATACAACCATTTTTTATGATATACACGAAGAAGATACCGTAACAGCTGTACAAGTAATTCATGAAGAGTTGGAAAAACTACGGCCAGAAATATATGCGGAATCGGATGAGAAGTTGAAAGAGGGCTATGAATATTTGCTTTTCGAATTGACCAACTCAGCTCGCATTCAACGAGGTTTACCGCTATTAAAATGGGATAGTGAGACCAGAACGACTGCTCGTAAGCACAGTGCAGATATGGCCGAAAATCAATACTTCAGCCATACGAATCTAGCTGGGCAATCTCCTTTTGATCGCATGAAAGAAGACGGAATTACCTTTTATGTAGCAGGTGAAAATTTGGCGTATGGACAGTACAGTAGTGTTTTTGCTCATGAAGGCTTGATGAATTCGTTAGGTCATCGCGAAAATATTGTGAAACCAGATTTCGGGTATTTAGGAGTAGGAACTGCATTTAACGAAGAGAATCAACCGTATTATACGGCTAATTTTTTTAATCGATAGAAAAGGCAGGCTGTCAGTTTATTGACAGCCTGCCTTTTTGATTAATTTAATATGAGCCATGCCAATACAACAAGTGGACCGACGATAAAGCAATAAATCGCGAAATACTTTAATTGCCCTTTTGCCATAATGTTCATAAACCATTTTAATGAGAAATATGAAGCAACTAAAGATCCGAGAAACGCCATTACGTATGGAATCGCCATCGTAGCTAAGTTATCATCGTTAAGGATGTCCGTAATGCTGAGAACCGCACCACCAAGGCTAACTGGGATGAATAATAAGAAAGAAAAGCGCAACGCTGTTTCTTGATTAATGCCTCTTGCCATCGCGGCGACAATTGTAGCCCCACTACGACTGATGCCTGGAATAAGTGCTATAGCTTGAGCCCCGCCAATGATAATGGCGTCTTTCATTGTCATGCTGCCATCTTTTCGTTGTCCGCGCATGTTGCGAATCCACCACAGACCAAAACCTGTGACGATTAAGGTTAAACCAACTGTTACGATAGTTGATAAGTTATCATCAATTGCGTCTTGGAATAACAAACCGATAACTGCTGCAGGAATCGTTGCAACAACAAGGTAAACGATAAACATGAAATCGCGTTTTGTTTCGGCATTTTTCACGGTGAAATATTTTAAACCGTTTATCACAAGACGTTGAATGTCTTCGCGGTAAATAATTAAGACTGCAATTAATGATGCACTGTTAACGAGTAACGCGAATGTTGAAACGCTTCCTTCAATTTGTACATCCAAAAAATATTGTGCGATCAATAAGTGTCCACTTGAAGAAATTGGGATTGGTTCGGTAAGTCCTTGGAATAGTCCAAGAAGCAAAAATTTGATAGTAAGCCATAATTGGTCCATTTATATAAATCCTCCAATGTTCGTTCATCTAGTTATCTGGCAGTGAGCTTTCCGCTCAATAAATTCAAAACAACATAAAAAATATAATACCATATTTTCATGGTAAACTGTGTATATTAATGAAAAGAAAGGTAGTGGCATGCTTGACGAACAAGCTTTGGTTTCAAGTAGGGATAGGGGTTATTCTAGCTTTAGTCATTATTCGATTGTTTATTGAAGTACAAGGAATTTTCGATCCGTTATTTATTATTGCGGGAACGATTTTTGTCCCACTATTATTAGGGGGCGTCTTGTTCTATTTGACGAGACCGGTTTTGAATTTCTTGATGAAAAGAAAGTTTCCAAAATGGGCTGGGGTTCTGACAGTTCTACTATCAATCGTTTTAGTATTTTATCTGTTTTTCATCATGATTGGTCCAATTGTGACAGGGCAAATCAATGCATTGGTAGATAATGCACCAGAGATCATCCAAAGTGTGGAAGAGTCGGCTCAATATATATTCGATCAACGCGAACGCCTGCCCGATTCAATTGAAGAACAGTTAAATGGCATTACGGGTCAAATTGGGGATCGACTTGGTGCTATTGGGGGATGGGTCGTTTCCTTTATCGGTAGTTTCGTGTCTGGCGTCATTACCTTAGTGTTAGTTCCGTTTTTCCTTGTGTATTTATTAGTTGACCATAAAAAATTCGTTCCATTTGTTTCTGGTTTCTTCTCAGGAGAACGAAAAGGATGGATTCGTAAAACATTGCATGATATCGATGATACGTTACAAGCATATATTCAAGGTCAGTTGTTTGTCAGCTTTTTAGTTGGAATTATGTTGCTCATTGGTTACTTAATCATCGGTCTAGACTATGCGCTGCTATTGGCGTTAATCGGTATGGCTACGAATGTCATCCCATTTTTAGGGCCATATATTGCCGTTATTCCAGCCATTCTTATTGCTCTTGTGGAAGATCCCATTAAAGCCGTCTACGTAGGGATTATTATGCTTATTGCACAGCAAATTGAAAGTAATTTCATCACGCCAAACGTAATGGGGAAATCGCTCGATGTTCACCCGTTAACGGTTATTACGCTGATTTTAGCGGCAGGGAATATTGCAGGATTATGGGGAATCATATTAGCGATTCCAGTCTATGCTGTTATTAAAACCATCGCGAAAAATATTTATGCACGACGCATTGAAATCCGTAATACAGCTACGCGTGATATTGAATAGTCTGACCTGTGAACTTTGTTCACAGGTTTTTTTTATGAAGTAAACAAAGTGACTTGACGATAAAAGGTATACCCCCTAAACTATAATTACTAGTTGAGGGGGTATACTATTTTGGATGGACGAATAAAAGAAGCCGTAGATCTTTTTCAAGAAGTATTGGTATATGGAACGGAGAGGGTGATCAAATCAGTCGATCATCCACTATGGAAAGAGTATTCACCTGAGCAAATTCAAATGTTGAAGCTGATTGAATCGGAAAAGCAAATTACTTCAGCGAGATTGGCTGTATTACAGGCTGTACATAAAAGTGCAATTTCCAGTCGAATAAAGAAACTGCTTCAAAAAAATGTGATACAAGTTGTACAAACTACAGATAAACGCGAGAAATTGTTAGAGCTTACGGATAAAGGACAGGAGATTATTGAAGAGCTAGATCAAGTGTTGGCAGATTATCTTGAGAAGCTACTGTCTGAAAATATCGCAGATGAGGAAATCGAACAATTTTTAACGATTTTTCGCAAGTTAAAAACAATCATAAAGATGGACGGAGTGTGACGCATGCATAGCATATTGAAATTTAAATGGCCGATTGCGATTGGTTTAATTGTATTAACGGTGGCTTTATTCTTATTAGCGCCTAACTTAACAGAGCAAGCAGAACAAGCAGGTTCGTTTCAGTTATCGGATGAAGCCTCTTCGCAAATTGCCTCACAAATATTAAGTGATGCGGATGCTGCTGAACAAACGATATCACTTGTGATTCCGCTAGAAAGTAAAGTTACAGATGAAACGCGTCAAACTCTCGAGCAAATGGTGACAGACATCGAAGCATTGGGTGATCCGATAACGAGTGTATTAAATCCTGTTGAGAGCAAAGAACTCGAAGAACAATTAATTTCGGAAGACCAACAAACTGTTTTAATGCCAATTATGGTTGATGGTAACAATGAAGAAGTGAATGTTGTTGCAGATGAAATTAGAGAAACCATTATCCCTGAAGAGTTAACGGTTTATATAACAGGGGAAGCTATTATTAGTAATGATGTAAATGTTAGTGCGCAAGAAGGCTTGCAACGGACAGAAATCATTACAGTTGTGCTGATTTTTGGTTTGCTACTAGCGGTATTTCGGTCGATTGTGACACCGTTTATCCCTCTTGTAGCAGTTGGAATTACTTATTTATTGAGCCAATCATTGGTAGCATTTTTTATTGATTGGTTTGGATTCCCTGTTTCAAACTATACGCAAATCTTTCTCGTAGCGATTTTGTTCGGTATAGGGACAGATTATTGTATTTTGCTATTAAGCCGTTATAAAGAAGAATTAGCAGCTGGACACGATGTCGAACAATCGATTGTTAACACATACAAAACTGCGGGTAGAACGTTGTTGATTAGTGGAGCAGCTGTATTTGTCGGGTTCTTCGCAATCGGTTTTGCGGAATTCCCGATTTTCAAATCGGCTGTTGCGGTCGCAGTTGGAATATTCGTCTTGCTGATCGTGCTCTATACAATCGTTCCATTCTTTATGGCGCTATTAAAAGAAAAACTATTTTGGCCAGCGAAAAAATCGGCTTCCCATAGAGACAGCAAGTTATGGATTTGGATGAGCAAATTGTCGATCAATCGTCCATTGCTATCTATATTTGTTGTAGCTTTAATCACGGTGCCATTGCTGTTTACGTATGATAATTCTTTATCTTTTAACACAGTGGATGAAATTGGTTCAGAGTATGAATCGGTAAAAGGATTAAATGCGATTGAAGAAGGTTTTGGAAAAGGAGATTCGTTACCGGTTCAAGTAATCGTGAAATCGGACGAAACTTTGACTAGCCGAGAAACAGTTCCTTATTTTGAAGCTTTAAGTAGAGAAATTGAAAAAATTGAAGGTGTCGAAACGGTTCGATCAATTACACGTCCAACAGGCGACGTCATTAACGAACTTTATGTAGACGAACAGTTGGGTCTGTTAGCTGACGGGCTTGGTGATGCACGTGATGGACTTGGTGAGGTACAAGCAGGGCTGGCAGAAGTTCAAACCAACTTAACGGCTATTAGTGAACAAGCTGGAAACTCTGCAGGTTTAACGGAAGCTGCTGCGGGGCTTGGTCAGATCAATCAACAACTGGGGCAAGTCTCACAAGGGCTTCAACAAACGGGGAATATTCCTCAAACAGTAGGTGCATTAACGCAAATAAGCGGAGGCTTGGCTGAAATTCAACAAGGTTTAGCTGGAGCAGCTGGACAAACGGCTGAACTAAGTGCGGGCTTAACGCAATTAGCGGAAGGTGTAGGCGCATCAAACCAAGGTCTTTCTGAGATTGAATCTGGTTTAACTGCAGCAGTTGATATGATGCAAGAAATGAGCGACAGTAACGCGTTACGTGATACAGGTTTGTATATACCGGAAGGGACATTAGAAAGTGAAGATTTTCAACAAGTAGTAGATCGTTATTCTTTTGCAGATGGTACAGGAATGATGATGGAAGTGATTTTATCAGAAGATCCCTATTCTCCTGAAGCTATTGACGTTACAACTGAAATTAAGGAGACGGTAGAGCGTGTTAAAATAGGGACGCCGTTGGAAAAAACTGAAATCGCATTTAGTGGGATTTCAAGTATTAACAGTGATTTACTAGATGTATCTTCTAGTGACTTTACAACTACAGTCATTATTATGTTGATTAGCTTATTTGTGATATTGGCGATTTTATTCCGTTCATTAATCATGCCTTTGTATATGATTGGCTCGTTATTACTGACGTATTACACAGCGGTTTCTATTGCAGAGTTGATCTTTGTGAACGGTTTAGGCTTTGATGGCATTAGCTGGGCAGTGCCGTTCTTCGGCTTTGTTATGTTAGTAGCACTAGGCGTAGACTATTCGATTTTCTTGCTTGATCGTTTCCGTGAAGAATCTTTTAACGGCGTTACGGTTCGCGATGCCATGCGTACATCAATGGCGAAAATGGGGACAGTTATCATTACAGCTGCCATCATCCTAGCAGGTACATTTGGTGCTATGATGCCATCGGGTGTCTTGAGCCTTGTGCAAATTGCGACCATTGTTATTACCGGCTTATTATTGTACGGTTTGATTGTTTTGCCGTTATTAATCCCGGCAATTTCCGTATCCTTTGACCGCGGTGTTTGGTGGCCGTTTGGCAAAAAGAAATAACTAGCTGAAGTATGATTAGTCTTGGCTTGGTTAATATAATAAAAAGAAAATATGCTGCGTTCGCGCAGCTTTTTTCTATGGGTGTGGGATTAGGCTGAGCGTGGTATACTGAATGGTAATTGAAAATGCGACCTGGGTGTACTTATATATTTCTGCAAGTGGCAGTTACGCTATGCAGGTTTATGTCTTAGAATTTCCTGAAATTTTTGATGAAATAAACGAAACTACGAAAAGAGGTAATGAAATTGTTAACATTTGAACAAAAGCTTGAAATTATTGAGTCTTTTCCAGAGCTAACGAGAAAAGACGTATCGATGAAACGTGTGAACTTTCATTTTGAAGAAAGCTTGTACGACAAGAAAATTGTGGTCTATCATTTGCATCCGACAGGTAACGGTTTTGTTTATGTCGGCAACTTGCCACACTATGAAGTAGACAAAAAAGGCTTTGTAAACATTCGTGATTTCTCTGAAAAAGAATTACGCAGTGTCCTTGCCGATTCGTTGGATTATTTGTCGTTAGAACCAGAACCACCATATGATAAAACGTGGACGAATCGCGAGAATGAAAAATTGGATTTGGTTTACGAAGAGCCGTTCTGGAATGTCTACACAGGCAAAAACTTAGAAGAAAGCTTCGGAACGTTTGATAACGCTGAAGACTACTTGATCGAGCAAGGCTTTAAAGAAAAGAAATAATAAGTAGTCGACTGATAAAAGAATGATTTTCCGAGTACGCATAGAAACGATAAAAAATAGGAGCCTTAGGGCTTCTTTTTTGTGGTTAAAAGAGGAAAAAGATCTGGTTTTTCGGTATGCTTAGGGCAAGGAGTGAGGGCTATGTTTAAAAAGGTGATCTTATATACAAATCAACTAGAAGACATGAAAGGCTTTTATGAGTACCAGCTAGGCTTCCGAATTGTTGAAGAAGATGACACCAGTTTTACATTGTCGATGGGGGAATCTCAAATGGTCTTTCAGGAATCGGAGAGGGCAGCAGTTTATCATTTTGCGCTGAACATACCAGGAAACCAATTTACTCTAGCTAAATCTTGGACCAGTGAACGCGTTACATTAAATCGCCAAGAAGGCATGGATGAAGTCTTCTACGCTAATTTCGACGCGGATGCGTTTTATTTTCAGGATCCGGCGGGGAATGTAGTAGAATTTATTGCGCGTCGTAGCGTCGATCGTATGGGTAATTTCACTGTAGACTCAATTCTTAACATTAGTGAAGTAAGTATTACCACCCCTTATGTTGAAGAAGTTGGTGAATTAATTGAAGACATGGATATCCCAGTCCGTGGCAGTAAAGGGATTGATGTAAAAGCCTTGAATTTCCTTGGCAGTGGACATGCCTTTATTCTTTTAGTGGCACCAAAGCGTATTTGGTATTTTTCTAAACAAAAAAGCGAAACCCATCCGTTATCAATCGAATTAAGTGATGGTCGCCGAATTAACATAACTAAAGAAGGGCGGTTCCGACAAGAAAAGTCAGCTAATCCAATACTAGATAAGATGGAAGAAATAAACTTTTCGGGAGTTGCGTATTTAGCTAAAAAAGAACCATGGGCAATGGCTAAGGGGTTCGCTGATCGTGCCAACGAGAGACCCAATGCTATTGATACAAGATTTGGTATTGCCTCAGGTAGTAAAATTTTTACGGCAGTAGTTATTTGTCAATTAGTAGCAGAAGGAAAAATTAGTTTCGAAGATCAATTATCTCAACTACTACCGAAGACATTTCCTCATTTTAACGTTACGATTCACCAATTATTGACGCATACTTCAGGCATCCCGGACTATTTTGATGAACAGGTCATGGACGATTTCGAAGATTTATGGAAACAGCGACCGATGTATGGGATGCAAACAGCTTCAGATTTTATCCCATTATTTAAAGATCAGCCCATAATGTTCGAACCAGGTGAAAAATTCCATTATAATAATGCAGGCTATATTGCGCTGGGGTTAATTATTGAGAATGTCACAGGGAAAGAGTTTGTGGATGCAGTAGAAGAACGTATTTTTATGCCTGCTAAGATGCAGAATTCCGGATATTTCCGTTTAGACTGCTTACCGGGTCATACTGCATTTGGCTACATTGAAGATGAGGGTGACTGGCGCACCAATCAATATGCCATACCTGTTCGCGGCGGGGCTGATGGAGGTGCTTATGTAACAGCAAGTGATATGGCGAATTTCTGGAATTGTTTAATGGATGAGACATTATTAACAGAAAACATGCTGGAAAAGATGCTTCAAGTTCAAGCCACTGAGAAAAATCGCGATTATGGCTATGGACTATGGATTGAAAAGCAAGGAACCGGTGCTTTAAACTATCATATTATGGGCTATGACCCGGGTGTTAGTTTTCATTCGGCGTTTTATCCAGCGGAGGGAAGTATATTAACTGTTTTATCGAATAAAAGCGATGGAGCTTACGGACTGGCTAAAACCATTGAAGAATTAAAAATTGATAAGGAGTGAAAGCATGACTGGAAAAAAACTAGTGCTGGCTATTATTTTCAGCACCGTGGGCTTTAGTATTTTAATTTTTACGGTCTTTCAACTATATTTTTGGTTGAACTAAGAAAAAAGCCACGATTAGGAAAAATCCTAGTCGTGGCTTTTAAAGTAAATAAAAAATGAGCTCTTCCGAAGAAGAGCTCATTGATAATTTAGCTTTAGATTAAGCTTTTTGTACGTTAGTAGCTTGAAGACCGCGTTGGCCTTGTTCGATATCAAACGTTACTTCTTGACCTTCGTCAAGTGATTTAAAGCCTTCGCTTTGGATTGCAGAGAAATGTACGAATACATCGTCGCCGCCTTCGCGTTCGATGAAGCCAAATCCTTTTTCTGAGTTAAACCATTTTACTTTACCTTGTTCCATGTGTATTTCCTCCTCGTATGCGTGAGCATACATTGTATTACTATCCTTGCTCAAATCTTGCAGATGAACATCTGACACTTCGTAAAAAGTTATCCGAACAAAAATAATTCTTCCTTAGAATAACACGGGGATACATATATTGCAAGTGAAAATGAAATATTCTTTTTGATATGGGTTGAATCGATTGTGTATGATAAAGAAAAAACTATAGAAAAATGGGGTAAGGGGTGACGAGGTATGAACAGAATCATGGTGCTCGGAGTGTCTGCTGGCGTTGGTAAATCAAGCTTTGCAAGAAATTTGTCAGATAAGACGGCGATCCCAGTTTATCATTTGGATGCGTATTTTTGGAAGCCTGGTTGGGTGGAAAACAGTGAAGAAGAATTTATTGCTCAACAGCGAAAGCTCGTAGCGAAAGAGCATTGGATTATTGAAGGGAACTATTCAAGCACTTACAGTATTCGGCAGCAAAGAGCAGACACCATCATTTACTTAGAGCTTCCTTTAATCATTTGTTTGTATCGTGTAGTTAAACGAAGAATCATCTATCACGGGAAAACTCGTCCCGATTTAGGAGAAGGGTGTCCGGAAAAGTTGGACAAAGCGTTCTTAAAGTTTATTGTTTCTACATATTATGAAAGAAAAATAAAGATGAGCAAAAGAATAGAGCAGTTTAAAGAAGAAAATCCGAACAATCAAGTTGTTGTATTACGCAACCAAAAAGAAATAGATCAGTTTTTTAATGAAGTAATTGTAAAAAATGATTTACATTCATGAATATTTTTTAATTAATGAGTAATTTGAAAAACTTACAGACGTTCATAGATGGAAGTGGTATTCTAAAGCTACATAAACAGACGGAGGAGAATGAGTGATGACGTTGCTGTATGAAGGCACGATTACGAATCAAGTGCTTCATAAAAAGCTACCTTTTTCTATGAAGCGCTTGTATTTGGAAGACCTACCTATAATTGAACAAGTTCAAGCAAAAGTAATGAAGTCTATTTCTGAAAAGGCTTCGCTACAAGCTTTAACAACTGAAGAATTCTTGTTTATCTTAAACGAACGAGGACTCATGGTAGGAGCTTTTGTTGAAGATGAGTTGATTGGTTTTAGAGCATTGTTAATCCCTGATATTGATGAAGAACATTTAGGGTGGGATATCGGACTTCCACCAGAAGAGTTAGGGAAAGTCATTTATCAAGAAATTTCAGTAGTACTTTCTGAATATCGTGGAAATCGTCTTCAACAGAAATTGGCCGAAGTCATTATGAAAGAATTACCTAACCTTAAAGTGAAGTTCCGTTATATTTGTTGCACTGTCGCCCCAATGAATATTCCAAGTTTGAAAGATAAGTTTACTCAGTCAATGCATATTGCAGCTTTAAAGGAAAAATATGAAGGCTTAAAGCGATATATACTGATGAAAGACTTGGAGAAAACGGATGTACAATATACCGGACATGTTACAGTGAAATTGGATGACTTGGAAAAACAAAAACAATTGCTCAGCGAAGGATACGTAGGAATTGGATTTCAACTCGTACATGGTTTCCACGAACTTCAATTTGCAAAACCCATTCTATAATAAGGATGGGTTTTTTTTGTGTATTTCTATGATTCTGAAACTTCTTGTGAAGTTTAGCGTACTAATAAGTGGTATGGAAAACGTTTTACTAGAATGGGAGGTTTTGGAATGGGAGAGTTTGGTATGCCGATGGAACAACTCTATATGTATACTTTGCTCGCAGCAGGAGCATTAACGGTCCTATGCGTTTTTTTCGGAGAAGTTACAGAGTTTAAAGGTACTTGGCCAATATTCAACCCAATTGTCATCCTTGCCTTTTTTACATTTGGATCTGCGATTGGTTTCCTGTTGGAAACAGCGACAGAGTTTAACGAATGGTCAGTTTTAGTGATGGTTGTATTGGCTGCGGCTATATTAGATCTTTTACTGTATTTTGTCATTTTATTGCCAGTTTCTTCCGCCTCAACTATACATTCAGAAGAGTCGCTACCTGGGCAATTGGCCAAGGTGGTCATTCCAATTCCTGGCGGTGGGTGTGGAGAAGTGGTAATCGAAACCTATTCAGGGGTGATTTCGAAGTCAGCAACGGGTTATAACAATGAAGCAATTGCTAAGGACGAAAAAGTAATGATTGTCGAAGTGAGCGAGGATATTGTGTATGTGAAAGTCTGTGCGTCCTGAAATATAGGGGGAAAGAAAAGCGGGCAAATGGGGTTTGAAATAGCAGGTCAGATGTTAACGAGAATTGAAAATTAAAGGAAATATAAAACCCTATCCTCAAATGTTTTTGAAGGTAGGGTTTTCGTATTCTGAAAAATATAGAAAAGAATGTCATTTCAGAAAGATTAATTTAAAAGTGTTTCCGCAAGCATAGGTAAATGATAGAATAATGATACACGTTCCTGTGAAACCATAGGTATTTGACATAATTTTCAATAAGGAGCCTTTTAATGGATATACAACTCAGAAACATCCCCTTTTTCCCTATTACTTTACAATTCGGACCTGAATATTCAACTATTACTTCAATCGATTACAACTCAACATTAGTTGTCCAGGATTGCGCTTTCTTTTGTGTGCCTGGAGAAAATACCGATGGACATTTGTATATCGGTGAAGCTATTGCTAACGGAGCGACAACAATTATCGGGTCTAATAAGTCTTTATTGGCTGAATACGCAAAAAAGCATCCGGATCTTTCTTTTGCAGTCGTACCGAATGTTCGTGAAGCACTTGCTTACCTATCCGATTTCTTTTATAGTTCACCTCAAAAAAAATTGATCAAAGTGGGTGTTACAGGAACAAACGGAAAAACTACGACAGCTACATATGTTTATAATTTGTTTAATCTTCTTGGAATCAGCTGTGGGTTTATCGGGACAACCGGGATTTTAAGAATGGATGGTAAGATTCCCTTCTATAAGAGTACGCCTACCACTCCGATTTCATCTGACCTCCACAAAATATTTGCAAGGTTTGTAGAAGAAGGAGACCGTGCAGTAGCTATGGAGGTTTCTTCTATTGCTTTAGACCAAATGCGAGTAGAAGGAATTCGTTTTGATGTAGCGATTCACACGAATATTTCAGAAGAACATCTGGAATATCATAAGATATTTGAGCATTACCTTCAGTCTAAGTTAATGTTGTTCAAACAATCTAAAGCCGCAGTCGTCAATATAGATGATGAAGGCATGGCAAAAGAAATATTAGAAGTGATCAGTTATCCTCATTTAACATACAGCAGTCGACCAGAGTCTGGTGCAGATTTAATTTGGACCGCCTGTGAGTCTTCTGATACAGGATTGAAATTTGATCTGTATTACCAAGGGGAACGTTGGCCAATTCATGTACCTCTTTTCGGTGAATACAATGCAGCCAACTTAACAGCAGCGATTGGTTCAGCTCTCTTATCAGGTCAAGATATTAAAGCTATTATAGCTGTCTTGCCAAAAATGTCTCAAGTCGAAGGACGTTTCCAAGTAATTCAAGGTCCTGAAAACCGAAAAGTTATTTTGGATTACGCTCATACACCAGTTGCGTTATCAGCGGTCCTACATGAAGTGAAAAAATTATCGCATAATCGATTGATTGCGTTGATCGCAGGAATCGGGATACGGGATTTCTCGAAAATGCCGAAAATGGCGAAAGCAGCAGAAGGAAAAGCAGATGTTCTTGTCGTAACTGTGGATCACCCCGGAGATAATGAACCGAGCGTTGTCATTGATGCTGTGTTAAAAGGCTTCACAGTGCCTTACAAACAACAAGTCATCACAGCTAATTCGCGGCGTGAAGCGGTGGTAGCAGCTTTAAAGGAAAGTGGACCAGAAGATATTATTTTGTTATCTAGCGGTTCAATTAACGGTGCGCAAATCGTCAAAGGAGAATATATTCCGCATTCTGACGAAGCAATTATTGAAGAGTTTTTCAGTAAGAGGAGCAGCGATTTATAACCACAAAAATCACTTTTTGAGCGATGAATATGGTTATAATAGAAGAGAAGGTTACTTATATATCAGAATTGGAGTGAATGGAATGCAGTATCGTACAGAAAAAGATACCATCGGTGAAATTCAAGTTGAAGCAGATAAAATGTGGGGTGCTCAAACACAGCGCAGCTTGCAGAACTTTGAAATTGGTACAGAGCGTATGCCGCATGAAGTTGTTATGGCTTTTGCCCAACTGAAAAAAGCGACGGCTAAAGCTAACCATAAACTTGGGAAATTATCTGAAGCGAAGATGAAAGCTGTAGAAGTTGCTGCAAACGAAGTAATTGAAGGCAAATGGAACGATCATTTCCCATTAGTCGTATGGCAAACAGGTAGCGGCACTCAGTCTAATATGAACATGAACGAAGTTCTAGCGCGCCGCGGAAACGAAATTTTGGCAGAACAAAATTCTGACGAAAAACTTCATCCAAACGATGATGTGAACATGTCTCAAAGCTCTAACGATACGTACCCAACTGCGATGCACGTTGCAGGCGTTTTGGCGGTAACAGAAAACCTTGTCCCTGCTGTTCAAAAGTTGAAAGCAACATTAGATGAAAAAGCGACGAAATTTGACGAAGTGATCAAAATCGGACGCACTCATTTACAAGATGCAACACCACTAACATTAGGGCAAGAAATTAGTGGTTGGAGACATATGCTTGAGAAGAGTGAGCGCATGATCCGTGAAAGCGTTGAGTATATGCGCGAATTAGCAATCGGCGGTACGGCAGTAGGAACAGGCATTAATGCTGATCCAACTTTTGGTCCTTCAGTTGCTGAATTCATTAGCGAAGCTGTAGGTACTAATTTCACTTCTGCAGAAAACAAATTCCATGCACTAACAAGCCACGATGAAATGGTTTACACGCACGGTGCGATTAAAGCATTAGCTGCAGATGCAATGAAAATTGCCAACGACGTACGTTGGTTAGCAAGTGGTCCACGTAGCGGAATCGGCGAAATTACCATTCCTGCAAACGAGCCAGGAAGTTCGATTATGCCAGGTAAAGTAAACCCAACGCAAAGCGAAGCATTGACGATGGTTGCAGCTCAAGTAATGGGTAACGATGCAACAATCGGCTTTTCTGCAAGCCAAGGGAACTTTGAGTTGAACGTTTTTAAACCCGTTATTGCCTATAACTTCTTACAATCTGTCCGCCTTATGACAGATAGCTTAAATAGCTTTAACGATCATTGTGCAATTGGTATCGAGGCAAACCTTGATATTATTCAAAACCACGTTAGCAATTCCTTAATGTTGGTTACAGCATTAAACCCACATATTGGATATGAAAATGCGGCAGCGATTGCGAAACAAGCGCACAACGATGGTACAACGTTAAAAGAATCAGCTGTAAAAAGCGGACACTTAACTGCTGATCAGTTTGATGAATGGGTTAAACCAGAAAACATGGTAGGAAAATAAGGAAAACGTATTAAAAACCCCCACTTCCTAAAAAGGAAGTGGGGGTTTTGCGTTCAAGCGATATCTCTAGTTGTTGTTCTTATACTGCATGTAGACCACTTGTGTGACGAGGAAATCTTCCAGTCCGTGTTTGCCATCTGCACCGCCAAGTCCAGATTTTCTCATGCCCGCATGATAGCCCTGGACTGCTTCAAAGTTTTCGCGGTTCACATAAGTTTCACCAAACTTCATTTCGTTTACGACTTGCATCGCTTCGTTTAAATCGGCTGTATAAACAGAAGACGACAAGCCAAATTCCGTGTCATTGGCTTTTTCAATTGCTTCCTGTAATGTACTGTACGTTGTGATTGGTAAGACAGGGCCAAAAATCTCATCACGAATAATAGTTGAATCGTGCTCTACGTTCGTCAGGATAGTTGGTTTGTAGAAAAAGCCAGATTGACTCTTATCACGCTCACCACCAATGGCGACAGTAGCTCCTTCTGAGATTGCTGTTTCGACCATGTCGTGAACAGTATCAAGTCGATCCTGACTAACAAGTGGACCTACGTCAGCTTGTTTGTTCAGACGTGGATTTTCCATTACTTTTGATTCGAAAATAGTGATAAGCTTGCTTGTAAATTCATCTGCTACACTGTCGTGAACATAGACGCGTTCTGCATTTGTACAGGCTTGTCCGTTATTTGCCAAACGAGAAGTAGCGATGGCTCTAGCTGCTAAGTCAAGATCCGCATTTTGAGTAACGATGGCTGGCGCCTTACCACCCAATTCCAAATTGACTTTTGTAATATTTTTTGCAGCGGCTTCCATTACTTTTGTTCCTGCTGGAACGCTACCTGTCAAAGTGACCATTTGAACTTTTTCGTGCGATGCAAGAGCATTGCCGATTTCAGAACCCGTGCCGGTTACAACATTGTAGACACCTGCTGGGAGCTCGCTCATCTCGTGAATGATTTTAGTGAATTCCATGGCAGTATTTGGTGTCTGTTGGCTTGGTTTAATGACAATCGTACAGCCAGTTACAAGAGCTGTTGCTACTTTTCTAGCAAGGATGAAGACTGGGAAATTCCATGGAATAATACCAGCTACAACACCGATAGGTTTTTTATAAACAAAAATATTTTCGTTTGGTCGATCGCTTGGTAAAATTTCACCTTCGATACGTCTTGCCCATTCAGACATGTAGTGAAAATAATCTATGGCAAGGTCGATTTCTCCGCTAGCCAATTCGTAACTTTTCCCTTGTTCTTCCTGCAACAGGTCGATAAATGTATCACGTTTTTCAGCAATTTTATCACCAAGCTTGCGAACAATTTTACCGCGCTCGATATTAGGTGTGAGCTCCCAAGCTTTTTGTGCTTGGAATGCAGCGTCTACTGCGCGGTCAACGTCGTCTTTCGTGCCTTTAGGAATTTGTGAAATAGTTTCTTCAGTTGAAGGATTGATGATGTCGATCCACTCGGTACCTGCAGAATCTGTGTACTCGCCGTTTATATATAATTTATGTTGCTGCATGGATATGCCTCCTTTGTCTTTATTAAAGTTTCCCCTATGCTTTAGTGTATTAAACAGAAAATGCGCCAACAATTACAGATTCACAAAGAGAGAACGAAAACTTTAACGCTTAAAACAGCATGCTGAACAACTGAACCACTTCAAAATGACGCCGTGTAAAAGGGTTTTGATCTAGCCATGGCGAACTAGTTACATTAACAGCAAAATAAAGAGGTGTATTATGCAAAAATCATTTGTTATGTCGTGGAGTGGTGGAAAAGATTCAGCCCTTGCTTATTACCGAGCGGTATTAAAAGGACATGTACCGATAGCGTTATTTACAATGTTCGAAGAAGACGGAACTAAATCACGGTCACACGGCTTGCCCATTGAAGTAATGGAAGCGCAAGCTGAACGTATGGGTTTGCCTTTAATTATTGGTAAAGCTAGTTGGTCGGGATATGAAAGAGAATTTATCGAACAGCTAAAAACCTTTAAATTGCAAGGTATTGAGATGGGTGTGTATGGCGATATCGATTTGCAAGATCATTTAGACTGGGTCGAAAAGGTTAGCTCTGAAGCAGAAATGGGCGTCCTTCATCCGCTTTGGCAAGAACCACGCAAATCATTGTTGAAAGAGTTAATCGAAGAAGGATTTAAGTCGGTCATAACTGTTGTCGATACAAGTCGACTAGACGAACACTTTTTAGGGCGTGAGTTTACACATGAGTTAATCGATGAGCTAGAAGCGGAAGGTGTTGACGCTTGTGGTGAAAAAGGGGAATTCCATACAATCATCGTCGACGGTCCTATCTTTGTAGAACCAGTTCCTGTTCGATTTGGTGAAAAGACACACGTTGGAAATTACGCGATATTGGAAGTGAAACTTCATTCGGAGGAGTGATTGTGGATGATTCGAATTATGGGAATGGAAGAAAAGCATATTCGGCAAATGTCTGTGTTGCTAGCAAAGCGACACGAACGAGAACGGAAAATTTTTAACTTTCTACCTGAAAGATTTGAAGAAATCGATGACGCAGAAGAAGTATTGCGAAATGTATTAAAACGTCCTTATATTAATGGCATTGTAGCAGTTAGAGAAATTGATGTTATTGGTTATTTGCTGTATGAATTCAAAGAAGACGCCAGACACGGGCGTTATGTTTGGATGGACTACGAATCAATCTCCATTAGCGAACATGAACATCCGCGACTGTTAAGACTATTGTATGCAAATGCGGGCGCTGAATGGATTAAGCATGGCTATTTCCAACATATGTTGATGGCACCTCTCGGCGACGAAAAAGTCATTGACCAATGGCTAGATCAATCATTTGCGTTTGACCAAAAATATGGAGTTCTTTCACTAAATCATTTTGAAGCTACAAACGGCACTATTCCGAAGTTGGAATTTCGTAAAGGCAGCAAAGAAGATTCACCACTCTTAAAGAAAATGGCCATGTGGAATAGTATTCATCAGTCAACAGCTCCTTCTTGGTTACCTATCACACGAGAAACGTTGGAAAATGTTAAAGAAAGCTATGAAGCATTGGCAGAAGACCAAGCCGCTTATTTATGGTTAGCCGACCAAGGAGATCGAATTGCTGGATTCCATGTGTATTTTCGGAAAGAAGAGCGATTAAGTTTAGTGATTCCGGAGAAATGTGTAGAACTGCCAGCAGCTTCAACAAACCCAGAGCTTCGTGGAAGAGGCGTTGGGCGTGCATTAGCAAACCATTGTTTTAAAGAAATGAAAAACCAAGGATTTGACTATATTTATGCGGATTGGCGTACAGCAAATCAGTTAGCGTCCTATTTCTGGCCGCGAATGGGCTTTCAACCAATTATGGTTCGCATGACAAGGCAAGTTGACCCGCGTATTACCTGGGCACACGGGGAAGAGTAGAGAAGAGCTTGTAAACACAAATAAAACCGATAGCAAAAGCCGATAAGTTCTCCGACTGGAGATGTTATCGGCTTTTTTATTTACTCACTTTAAAATCAATTAACGCATTGAGATTATAGAACGTTTTAGAGTCATCAGTGTTTTCGATGAAAAAATCTGCATATCCGGACATTTTATAATAACCAAAAGGAAACTTATTGTCTGAGATATGTTGAACAAATTCAATATAAGCATCATCGTCTTCAGTGCTGTATCCACCGCTGCCTGAATAGTATTCTTTTATAGGCACGCCTTTTGTTAATACTGTAATCAGTAACGGTTCATTCATGGCATATGCCACAGAATAATTTCTTGTTTCTTCGTAAATCGGGAAATGAAAAGGGGAAGCGGCATGGGAAATTTCAATGCTTTCCAACTCGCCGGTATATTCCAACTCGGCATATACTTCTACATTCTCACCTTCTGTATACTGTTCTTTCTCTGTTATTAAACGATAAGTAAAGTCGCCTTCTATTGTTTCAGCTTGTGGGCTCGTTACATGAAAGTCGGTTAAGTCGTCCTGTGGTGTTGAATCAGTTCCACAGGCGGATTGCAATAAAGCCAAACCAATAATTCCTGCAATCGAAAAAGTTTTCATGACAATTGTGCCTCCTTTACAAATCAGACGAAACAAAGGATATATCCGTTACAGAAAAGTCACTCAATTTTATCTTCTGGACGCCACCCTTTTTGCAAATCACGAATCGACAAACCAAAAGTCATTTCAAGGTGAGGGTAGTCTTTAAAACGTTGCCAATCTCCTCCCCAATCAAACCCTAACTGTTTTCCAATAGCTGCCACTTCAAACCAATCACTTTTACCGTTGCCATTGTCGTCTCGCTCTATATCCCAAACTACAGAGTCGTCGTCTAGTCTCAATGCGTAGTCAATGGCTAAACCATAATTATGATAAGACTCACCAGCTGCTGCATAAGTAACGATAGCGCCAGGCATATTACGTCCTTGATTGTGCAAGCCCTCTTGTTCTTCGGGGGAACGATAGCCATCTGTTATTAAAATATCAATACCTATTTCAGCAGCTCTAGTTACCAGTAAATCGCGCTTTTCTTCTACGATGGGATGCAAGCCAGAAGGCAAAGGGCGATTTTCCAAATCTTCACGAAATGCTAGTTCGTTTTCAATCCATATAAATAAAAAAACGCCAGTAACCAATAGAAACACAATGGAAAAAGCGGTCTTTACATTTTTCAAAATTATTCACCTCTATCGGTTCTATTGTAGCAAAAATCACTATAAGAGTATCGTGGGGAAGAATTTGGTAGGATAGAAGAAACAAACAGAGAGGGGATACAATAGAATGGTAATCGAATTAATGAAAGCACACGCTTCTGTCCGTGATTATAAAGAAAAACAATTAACGCGGGAGGAAGTTAGTGAACTTATAGAAGCAGCACAACACGCTGCCACTTCACATTTTGTCCAAGCCTATTCAATCGTTTGGGTCACGGATCCAAAAAAACGTAAAAAATTAGGCGAGCTATCGAAAAATGCGAAACAAATGGAAGGAGCGGGAGCGGTATTTCTGTTATGTGCAGATTATAATCGACTGCAGCACGCAGGGAAATTGCATGGACAAGACATCGTCTTTGATCAAGCAGAAAACTTACTAGTAGCTGTAACAGATGTTGGTCTGTTAGCACAAAACTTGACACTTGCTGCAGAGTCTAAAGGATATGGCATTTGTTATATTGGTGGCGTTCGTAATGATATGGCAGCCATTAGTGAACTAGTTGGTTTACCTGAAGGCGTCTTTCCTGTTTACGGCTTAACCATTGGTGTTCCTAATGAAGCGAATGGAGTGAAACCACGTTTGCCAGTTGAAGCCATTTTACATGAAAATGAATACGATGAAGCTAAATACGAAACGATATTGCCAGAATACGACCAGACAATTCAATCTTATTATGAAAGCCGCGGCTCAAACCAAAAATCAGCTACGTGGACACAGCAAATGACTCAATTCCTTAGCAAGCCACATCGTCAAGATTTAAAAGAAGTATTGGCGAAAAAAGGCTATCGCTTTAAATAACTTGAACATTTAGCAGGAATTGTGGGAGGGAAAGCAATGAAACTGGCGATATTTGGAGCCACAGGCCGCGTTGGAGGAGAAATTCTAAAACGAGCTTTAGCAGATGGTCACGAAGTAAAAGCATTGGTTCGTTCAGAAAAACTAGAAACACACCCGAATTTGGAAGTGGTAATTGGCGATGTGCGAAATGCGGAAGACATTGAAAAAACAATCGCAGGCGCGACAGCTATTTTCAGTGCGATTGGAACAGACCGCACGACCACTTTGTCAGACGCTGCCCCTTTAATCGTCAAGTTAATGGAGAAAAATAATGTTCAACGAATCATTTCCATTGGAACGGCTGGAATTTTAAATAGCCGATTGAGTCCAGGGCTTCTTCGCTATGAAGGTGGCGACTCAAAACGCAAAATGACATTTGCCGCGGAAGAACACGAAGCGGTTTACCGCTTGTTTGAAAAAACATCTCTTCACTGGACAATTGTTTGCCCTACCTATTTGCCAGACGGCGAAGCACGTGGCAATTATCGGACAGAAAAAGATTTCCTGCCTTTAGAAGGCAAAGAAATAACAGTAGGAGATACGGCAGAATTTGCTTATCGTCAACTGAACTCAAAAGAATTTATTCAAAGCCGTGTCGGGTTGGCTTATTAATATGCACAACGATAAGGTGATTCGATGAAAAAATGGCTGCTGCGTATTGTGGTAAGTGTTTTGGCATTACTAGTGATTGTCGTTGTTGGTTTTATCATTTATGCTCAATTTGATTATGGCCCGAGTGCTGTGCTAACTAAAAATGTGGATTTGACTGCAATTGAAAAAGATGAAGAAGGCCTGTTTTTTCAACCGGGATCGCCAAACGGTAAAGGAATAATCCTTTATCAAGGGGCAAAAGTTGAAAAAGAAGCTTATGCTTATTTGGGTCAATCTTTAAGTGAACAAGGCTTTGCTGTATCGATCCCTCAACTGCCATTGAATTTTGGAATTCTGGGTGCTGGAACGGCAGATGACGTCATTGACGAACATGCAGAAGTAGAAGAGTGGTTCGTTGGCGGTCATTCTTTAGGAGGCGTCGCCGCTTCTTTTTATGCAGAAGACCCATCCCGAAAACTTAAGGGACTGTATTTTTTAGGTTCGTATCCTACGAGTGATTTTTCGAAAAGCGATTTAGCGATGCTGTCGATTTACGGTGAATTGGATGGCTTATCCAAAGTTCAAGATATTGAAGATAGTAAACAATTGTTTGCTAAAGATCGTTCTTTTGTAGAAATAGAAGGTGGCAATCACGCCCAATTTGGTTTATATGGTGAACAAAAAGGTGATAATTCAGCCGAAATCACACCAATTGAGCAACAAGACCAAGTAGTAGAAGCGATAACAACATGGATAAACAAAAACTGACCCGGAGATCCCGAGTCAGTTTTTTTTATAGCTTAAATATAAAGAATGCCAGAAAGATAGAGATAATGACTAATGTGTTCACGATATACGAAGAACGTTTGCTAACAGGCTGATCAAGTGATGGAAATCGTTCGACCACTCGCATGGCTCCGTAAATAAGAGCAGCTAAAATCAGTAGCGTAACAACCAAGTTCATATCGTAAATACGCACGTCGATAAAACGGATCAACACGACGGAAAAAGCTAAAATAATGCCATTAACTAAATTTTTTCGTTTCATAGGTACTCCTTTAATTCGTTTTCTAAAAAGGGTTTAGCTGACAGCAAAGAAGTGAATTGCTGATAACGTTCAAATTGTCCGGTGCTCGGTTTTTTACCGGTTTTATAGGCGCGAATCAAAATGTTTTTAGGGGTGTGTTCCATATCGATAAATTCCATTAACTGCGTTTCATAGCCAACAAGCGATAGCAGTTCTGCACGAATTGAGTCGGTAGCCAGTGCGCTGAAACGTTCTTTTATCAGACCGTGCTGAAGCATAATGCCGAGTTCAGGTGCATCGATTTGACTATTCAATTCATGCTGACAGCAAGGAACACTCAAGATGACTTTGGCATCCCATTTAACGGCACGTGATAACGCCATATCGGTTGCTACGTCGCATGCGTGTAACGTGACAACCATGTCTACTGCGGATTCGTCATTATAATCGTTAATGTCACCCACTAGAAATTCAAGTTGCTCATAGCGCAAGTCTTGGGCAATCTGCTGGCATTCTTCGATTACTTCTTTTTTTAAATCGAGTCCGGTAACTCGGAGGTCCAAGCCTTTTTCGATGCGTAAATAATGATAAAGTGCAAAAGTTAAATAGGATTTTCCAGAACCAAAATCAAGAATACGGACGGTACGGTCTTGCGGCAAATAAGCGAGCGTGTCATCGATAAATTCGATAAAGCGGTTGATTTGGCGAAATTTATCGTATTTCTGCTTTTTGACTTTGCCATCTGAATTTTGAACACCAAGGCGCACAAGAAATGGGTATGGAACGCCATCTTCTAATAAATACTGCTTTTTACGATTGTGCGAAAGTTCAACTTTTTGAGTGCCCGTTTGCTCTGTTTTCCAGCTAACTTTTGATTTTTTCGACAGCTGAATTTGAACTTTTTCTTCTGTAAATTGAAAAAGAGCTTGTCGAAAATCGATGAATAAGGAAGTTAATTTCGCTACAGTTTCTTCTGGAGATAAGTTTTCGTGTTTTAACACATGTTCATGTTGGTATTCGAATTGAATGAAATAATCTTTTTTTATTTCAACGGGTTTTAGCTTGATTCGTTTGACGTCACTTGACTTTAACCGGGGTTGGCTAATTGTGGCTGAAACAAGTTGTTTATCTAAAATTCGTTCTGCTAGTTGATCGTGCATTTTTTGTAAGTCCATTGTCGATCCCTTCCGTTCTGTGTAATGGTTTTAGTTTATCATGCAGCATACGTAAGAGCGAGTTGCCCGTCTTTTTTCGATACCGATTAAGTTCCGTTAATTGGGAATTTTGTGATAATATAAAGTTGAGTGAAAACGTTTTCAACTAGGAGGATGCATTGTGAGTATTTTACATAAGACAGTTGGTCAAATCGTAAAAGAACAAGCTGCAAAAAATCCAAAGACGGAGGCATACGTTTATCCGGAGCATGGGATCCGAAAAACGTATAAAGAATTTGACGAAGAAACAGATCGTTTAGCAAAAGCATTTATGGGCATTGGGATTGAAAAAGGAGAACATATCGCCATTTGGTCAGACAATAAACGTGAATGGCTGTTGAGTCAGTTTGCCACAGGTAAAATGGGGGGAGTATTGGTAACCGTCAATACTAGTTATCAATCGAGCGAGCTTGAATATTTATTGAATCAGTCGGACGCGACGACTTTAATATTAGGAGAAGAGTTTAAAGGAACGAGTTATATAGATATTTTAAAAACGGTATGCCCAGAATTGGCGACCGCTGAAAAAGGACAAATCAATAGTACTAAGCTGCCGCATTTTAAACGGGTAATTGTCATGAGCAATAACAATTATCCTGGAATTTACACGTGGCAAGAATTCGAGGCTTTTGCTGAAAAAGTTAGTGATGCTGAGTTTGAAGAACGCTTCGATTCGATGAATCCTGATGACGTCATCAATATTCAATATACATCCGGCACAACAGGATTTCCGAAAGGTGTTATGCTAACTCATTTGAATGTCGTCAATAATGGCAAAATAGTTGGCGATACGATGGCGTTAACGGAAAAAGATCGCTTGTGTATTCCTGTACCATTTTTTCATTGCTTTGGCTGTGTTCTCGGAACAATGGCGGCAGTCACGCATTCCACGACAATGGTCATTGCGGAGCAATTTGAACCAAAACGTATTTTGCAAATGGTACAGGACGAGAAATGTACAGGTCTTCATGGAGTACCGACGATGTTCATCGCGGAGTTAAACCATCCGGAATTCTCGTCGTTTGATACTTCAACATTGAGGACGGGAATAATGGCAGGCTCGTCATGTCCGATTGAAGTGATGAAAAAAGTTATCAATGATATGGGTGCGTCTGAAATTACCATTGCTTACGGACAAACAGAATCGTCTCCAGTAATTACTCAGACAAGAGCCGATGATGATATTGAAAAGCGAGTGTCGACAGTTGGTAAGCCGCATGCCGGAGTAGAAGTGAAAATCATTGATCCAGCAACTGGGGAAACGGTGGAAATAGGCATGCCGGGAGAGCTTTGTACTAGAGGCTACCATGTGATGTCAGGTTACTATAAAAATGAAGATGCCACAAAAGTGGCCATCGATTCGGAAGGGTGGCTTCATACCGGTGATATCGCGGTTGAAGATGAAGAAGGCTATATCGACATTACAGGTCGGATAAAAGATATGGTGATTCGTGGAGGAGAGAATATTTATCCACGTGAAATTGAGGAGTTTCTTTACCAGCATCCGTCAGTGTTAGACGTTCAGGTAATAGGTGTGCCGGATCCAAAATACGGAGAAGAATTGATGGCATGGATTATTTTAAAAGAAGATGAGCAACTCAGTGCGGAAGAGTTGAGAACTTATTGTAAAGGGAAGATTTCTCGCCATAAAATTCCACGCTATATTGAATTCACGAAAGAATACCCAATGACAGCTTCCGGGAAAATACAAAAATTTAAGCTGCGTGAATTATCCATCGAACATAGCGAGAAAGCACAAGTTTAAAAGAAACTGGTATAAAAGGAAAGCGCCTTCTCGGGCGCTTTCCTTTATTTCATTTAATGGTCTTAGTTTAGTTGTATTCGTCTACGGGGACATTAATAAAATAAAGACTATCTTGAAATAGATGTAAAATGTGCAGGAAGGAGTTTGCAGATGATTTGGCTGAGTTTTATTTTTGCTCTTGGATTTGTTTCAATTCATCTATTTTCAAAAAGCTTAAAGCTAATGAAAGTGTTGCCGCGAAGTCGTTTCCTCTCAGTAGCAGGTGGAATATCGGTTGCTTATGTTTTTTTGCATTTATTGCCAGAATTGAGTGTCTTTCAAAAGAATTTACAAGGAGAGCTTAAAAACAGTGGACTACTTTTTATAGAGAGTCATATCTATTTAATTGCTATGATTGGCTTAGTGGTTTTTTATGCTTTGGAAAATTCAGTTAAAGTCTCAAAAAAGAAAAGCAAGCATGTAGAAAAACCGAAAGCGGCAATAGGTGTTTTCTGGCTTCATATTGTCTCTTTTACACTTTACAACGGTATCATTGGCTATTTATTGGTCAGAGAAGAGTACGAAAATTCTTGGGGTATGACATTGTTTTTTATTGCGATGGGTGTGCACTTTATAACGAATGACAAAGGGTTGCGTGCGACTCATCTAGAAGATTACGATCGATACGGCAGGTGGCTATTAGCTGCTGCAATTTTGATTGGATGGGGAATCGGAGCTTTTACTGAAGTTCATGAATGGATAATCTCAATGCTCACGGCTTTCTTAGTTGGAGGCGTTATTTTGAATGTCTTAAAAGAAGAGTTGCCGGAAGAAAGAGAAAGCAGCTTACTGGCCTTTTGTACGGGGTTAATTTCTTATTCAATTTTATTATTGCTTTTATAAAGTGAAAAAATATTTTAATGACAAATAAGAGAATCTTTTGGTATAATATACTCACTATAATAGGTAATAAAGCATGTGTTAAAACGGCTTACCTTAAAGGGTGTTTATAATGATTACTGAAGAAGAATTAGCCATTTTCGAGTATGAATTGACAAAGTTAATGGAAGAATATCGAAAATGCGTGGATCAGTCTTTAAAAAAGAAAATACAAGAAGATATGGCTTGGTTAAAGACGGTCATTTTTTCAACAGGTTCTTATGAACAAACCATTGAAAATTAGTGATTTTAAATCTGCGGCGTATTATTGCTAGCAGATTTTTTTGTGGACAAAAGATATAGATTTGTGAACAGAGCTGTAACAAAACATCTTGAAAATCCTTTAAACGTGGGCAATCGACGGGGGTTTCCTTAAAGGATGCTTTATAATAGAGGGAGATAAAGCAGAGGAGCGAATGGCATGAACGATTTAAAACAGTTGGCATTTCAACGAAAAAACACAATGACATTTTTAGTCGTGATGTCGATTTTAAAAGGACTTGCCACAATTGGTCAGGCCTTGTTTTTCGTGATGATTGCAGATCGGGTTTTTCTTCAGAACGCTACTTTTGAAAGTTTAATCCCACTTTTTGGTGGCTTATTGATATCGATTTTGCTGCGAGCAGGATCGGGATATGCCTTAGGTAAAGCGGGAGTCAATTTAGCTTCCGATGTAAAAAACGAATTTCGAAATACGTTAATCCAATCATTTGCTAGAAATCCATTGCTCACGGCAGCTCAAGGTCAGTCGGGTCAGAAAGTCAGTTTGTTAATGGATTCTGTAGATGAAATAGACGGTTTCTTTAGTAAATACATTCCTCAGATGATTCAAACGTATATGATCCCTGTAATTTTGCTAGGTGTAATTTTTGCGCAAAACTGGACAAGTGGGATCATTATTTTAATTACCGCACCATTTATTCCGGTTTTCATGGCATTGGTAGGAAAAGGAACGAAGAAAAAAGCCGATGAAAAAATGGAGCAACTCAACCGTTTTTCTGGTACTTTTTTAGATGTTTTACAAGGACTTTCAACACTGAAGCTGTTTGGACAAGCTGAAAAGCAGCAGCAAGCTATTAAGAAAAGTAGTTTGAGTTTTCGAGACTCGACGATGGAGGTATTAAAATCTGCATTTCTTTCTTCTTTAATGCTTGAGTATATTTCCATGTTAAGCATCGGAATTGTTGCACTAGAAATAGGACTTCGACTCGTTGTATTCGATAATATTAGCTTTTTCACAGCATTTTTCATATTGATCTTAGTGCCCGATTTCTTTAATCTATTAAAAGATTTCGGTAGTGCTTTTCATACGGCGCGCGGGAGTGTATCAGCCGCAAAACAATTAACTTCTGAACTAGAGAAACCGAATGTTGATTTGACTTGGGGAAAAGAAACGATGGCGCAAGAGCCCCCTCACTTATCATTAGAACAACTATCTTTTCAATACGGAGAAGGATTTTCGTTAGCTCCGCTCAATGTAGAAATTCCTCCTTATAGTCAAGTGGCGATTGTCGGGAAAAGTGGTTCAGGAAAAACGACATTAATGCATCTAGTAGCGGGACTTTTACCGCAAAGCGAAGGTCGTTTCTATGTAAATGGTGTCGCTCGAGAAAATATTAGTGAAACATCTTGGTTCGATCAATTAAGTTACATTTCGCAACACCCGTATCTTTTTGCCGGCACCATTCGGGAAAATATAAAAATGGGTGTCGCAGGTGACGTGAGTGATGAAGAAGTGCTAGCAGCCGCAAAAAAAGCAGGTATTGCTGAAATGGTATCGACGCTTGAAAAAGGATTTGAAACCCCCATAGGTGAAGCTGGCCGCGGTTTGTCTGGTGGAGAAAAGCAGCGAATTGCAATTGCACGGGCTTTCTTGAAAAAGCCGTCGCTTATTTTATTTGATGAGCCAACAACGGGACTAGATTTACAAACCGAGAAAATTTTGCAAGATTCACTACATGATTTGCAAAAAACTTCGACCGTTATTACGGTTGCTCATCGCCTGCACACCATTAAAGGCGCGGATATCATCTTATTTCTAGATGATGGCAAACTGGATGCGACCGGAAATCATGATGAGCTATTGGAAACTTATATGCCTTACGAAGAAATGCTTGCAGCACAGCAAGGAGGTGGCTTGCAATGAGTGATTTAAAAGATATTTTGAAATTGACGCTTCTTGAAAAAAAGGATGTGTTAATTGCCATTTTTTTCGGGTTTTTAGCAGGTATTGCAAGTGTCGCGTTAATGGGATCAAGTGGTTATTTGATTTCAAAAGCCGCCTTAACCTCTCAAATGACGACGCTCGTAGTCATGGCAGCTTGTTTGAAATTATTTGGTTTCGCATCGGCGTTGAGCCGTTACGGAGAGCGTTTGTATTCTCACCGAGCGACATTTACCATGCTGAGTCATTTAAGAGTATCGTTTTTTGAACGCTTGTCCCCACTTGCACCAGGGATTTTTAGTAAGTATCGAAGCGGTGATTTATTGTCGCGAATTGTTGGGGATGTTGAAAGTTTACAAAACTTTTTACTGCGCGTATTTTACCCGCCAGTGGTACTCGGCATCGTGTTTTTAAGTGCAGTTTTCTTTACTTCGTTCTTCTCATTAGGTATTGCGATAGTGATTTTTATCGGAATGTTGTTGACTGTTGTAGTGGTTCCAGCACTTTTCGCTAGTAGAAAACGTCGTGCAGATGGACAAGTGAGAGCACAGCGAGGAAATTTGGCAATTGAAGCAACTGAGTTTCTTTATGGATTCCGAGATTTGAAAATTCATCAACAACTTGATGCAAAAGAACAGCAATTGAATAATGACGCAGTTAAATACAACGAAGGACAACGAAAAGAAGGTCTAGAAGAAAACTTGGCACAGTCCATTAATGCATTTGTCGCTTTACTCGTTTCCTTTTTTGTTTTAGGTGTAGGTGCTTATTTTGTCGCAGCTGGTGAACTAAATGGCTTGTATTTGGCAATGCTTGTGATGATTTCGATTGCGGCTTTTGAAAACGTTGCACCAATGGCAGCTTTTCCGACATACTTTGAAGAAAGTCGGAAAGCGGCTGTTCGTTTAGAAGAGATTGTAGCTGAACCTACTTTGTCGCAAGGAGCTGGCCAGATGCCGAGTGGACCGCTTGATATAAGGCTAGAAGACGCATCTTTTCAATATCCAGGCGAAAATAGCTTGGCAGTCGATGGCGTATCTCTTCGCTTAAAGCCAGGTACAAAAACGGCAATAGTCGGACCAAGTGGTTCAGGGAAATCGACATTAATGCAATTGCTGCTAAATGTTTTCCCGCTCAACCAAGGACAATTATCAATCGGTGGAAAACCTGTCGAGACACTCAAACAAGAAGCGATTTGGCAAGAAATGAATATTGTTTTGCAAGAAAACCATTTCTTTTATGGAACAATTCATAGCAATTTATTGATTGCGAATCCAGCGGTAACAGATGAGCAAATGATTCAAGTATTAACTAAAGTTCAACTAGATATACTTCCTTTGACTATGACGGTGGAAGAAAAAGGTCAGAATTTATCTGGTGGCCAAAAACAACGGCTAGCAATTGCACGTGCTATGTTAAGAGGGAAATCACTATGGCTTCTGGATGAACCGGTATCTTCTGTAGATAGTTTGACAGCACAAGTCATTTATCAACAGATGTTTCAGCAAAACAAAGGCGATTTGTTTGTCATCATCAGTCATGATTTAGCAGGACTTGAAAATATGGATCAGATTGTCGTTATGGAAAAAGGGCGTATCGTAGAAAGTGGTTCGTACGACGAGTTGATGGAGAAAAAAGCTTACTTCTATCAACTTAAAGCAATTGAGAATAGCGTATTTTCTTAACAGAAAAGAAGAAACAGCCGTTTAGATTCGACAGGCATAAGACAGGTCAACAGAGTGGCGTTTTTTGCCACGTAGTTGGAATGGCTTATGTCCCGAGAATTTGGCTGTTGGAGCCTAGACTGAAAAGTAGAAAAGCCCCGTCGCGCATTTTTCGCGACGGGGCTTTTTAATATCTCGTTTAGTATCCACTAACTTTACTTCAATAGCAGGTTTTCATCTTTTTTAGCATCTTCTAACTTCATTTGCTCAAGCTCTAGGCGCATTTTTTGTGTTTCAATAACAAAGTTGTCGTGCTTTAGTTTCTCCAACTCCAACTCATTTTCAATCATCTTACTTTTAAGCTTTGTTTGGCTTTGTAAGTGGGCAGTGATAATGCCAGCTAGTGGAATTGAAAAGACCATAATAACGGCAATCATGCCAGTCATACGCCTCACTCCGTTCTGATTTTTCTGTCTATTCATATTATACGCGTATCGCTTGTGATTTTAAAGAAGGAGATAGTAAGAAATACATGACAACTGTCATATAGAAATATAGACGTTTGTGTCTTATATGCTTGCGTGTTTCTCGTTAAGATAAGGTTAATAAGTTATTCGGACCGAAAAAGTCCGTCTAAGGAGGAAGACAAGACATGAGCAGAGAAAAAACAGCACAATTACGCAAGTTTGTCGCCCCATTTGAAAAAGCAGATGTAAAAGCAAGTGTCAGACAATTAGTAAATACAATACCCCCTTTTATCTTAGCTTGGTTTTTAGCTTATCAAGCACTTGATGTTTCAATTTGGCTGACAATCGCATTGTCAACAGTAGCAGCAGCATTCGTTATTCGTACGTTTATCATTTTCCACGATTGTACACATGGTTCGTTTTTCAAAAATAAAAAAGCGAATGCTATTGTTGGTACGATTACAGGAATCATGACTCTTTTCGCTTACGAAAAGTGGAAACGTGAACACTCGATTCACCATGCATCAAGTGGGAACTTAGATAAGCGCGGAGTTGGCGATATCTGGGTTATGACAATCGAAGAATATGTAGAAGCATCAAAATGGGAACGTTTCAAATACCGTATGTACCGCAATCCACTAGTTATGTTCGGAGTTGGTCCATTATTCCTTGTCTTGATTTCAAGTCGTTTCAACCGCAAAGATGCACGCAAAAAAGAACGCAATAACACGTATTTGATCAATATTTCTTTAGTAGTCATTTATTCACTATTAATTTTGGCGATTGGTTGGCAGGCATTCTTGATCGTACAAGGTACGACTATGTTTGTAGCTGGAGCTTTCGGAATTTGGTTGTTCTATGTACAACACACATTCGAAGATTCGTATTTTGAAGATGAAAACGAGTGGGATTATGTAAAAGCGGCAATAGAAGGAAGTTCATATTACCAACTTCCAAAAGTATTGCAATGGGTAACTGGAAATATCGGCTTCCACCACGTGCATCACTTGAGCCCGCGTGTGCCAAACTACAACTTGGAAAAAGCGCATGTATCTTCACCACCACTTCAACAAGCAACTACAATTGATATTAAATCGAGTCTTAAATCGTTGAGCTATAAATTGTACGATGCACCAAATAAAACATTCGTTACATTTGGTGATATCAAACATTTACTAAGTGAGTCAAAAACGGTTGAACAATAAAGAAATGAGGGGGAACCATTCTTAACTGAATGGTTTTTTCTTTTGTGCATTATTTGCTATGATTGAATAACTAAGAAAGAGGAGGACCTTATGCAAAGTTGGTATCAAATATTCCCTAAAAATCCATGGTTGAGTCTATACGCCTGGGTTATCTTTTGTATTTTGCCTTTCTTCTTTATCTTTCGTTCTTCATCGATGACGGATTTTATTTTTGGCATTTTGCTCTTATTAATGTTCTTTATTGCGTATAGATTGTCTTTTAATTCTAAAACTGGCTTTGTATTCGTATGGGTGAGTTTTGAGATGGCCATAAATATCGGAATGATAATTCTGTTTGGCTATGTGTACCTTTCCATTTTTGTGGCATTTTTCATAGGGAATTTACGCAATAAGGTAGGCTTTTTCATTATTTATGGTCTCCATATTGGATTAACGATTACGGCCGTGGTATTTGGCTTTTTTGAGCATAGTGAATTGTACATTTCCCAGTTACCGTTTATTGTGCTGAGTATATTGGGTGTTATTCTCTTGCCATTCAATACGTATAATCGTAATAAGCGTGAAAAGCTCGAAGGTCAGCTTGAAGATGCTAATAAACGAATTTCCCAGCTGGTAATCATTGAAGAGCGTGAGCGAATTGCTCGTGACTTACATGATACATTGGGGCAAAAATTATCATTGATTGGTTTGAAAAGTGATTTAGCTGGAAAACTGATTTACCGCAATCCAGAATCTGCTTTAAATGAAATAAACGATGTGAGACAAACAGCCCGTACAGCATTAAAAGAAGTACGTGAACTCGTTTCGAATATGCGTGGTACTAAACTCGATGAAGAACTCTTGCGTGTGCAACAGATTTTAAAAGCTGCAGAAATTGACTTTGTTTTTTATGGTTCAACACAGTTAACGAATACGCCGCTCTTAGTGGAAAATGTTGTGAGTATGTGTTTGAAAGAAGCCGTAACAAATGTGGTGAAACACAGTGGCGCATCACGCTGCAGTATATTAATCAAGCAAAACCCTGAAGAGCTTCTTGTTCAAGTTCAAGATAACGGGGAGGGATTTCCAGAAGGAAATACATCCTTACAAGGGAATGGCTTGGCAGGAATGCGAGAGCGTTTAGAATTTGTGAACGGATCGGTGGATATTAAAGTAATGGATGGTACTACCTTAAATATTAGAGTTCCGAATGTAATTCTCTATAGTTCAAAGGGGGATATGAAATGATTCGAATTGTATTGGCGGAAGATCAGCGTATGATGTTGGGGGCTTTAGGCTCATTACTCGATTTAGAAGAAGATATGGAAGTAGTAGGTAAAGCGGCTAATGGAGAAGAAGTAATCGAGCTCGTCGAAAATCTACAGCCTGATATTTGCATCATGGATATTGAAATGCCGTTAAAAAGTGGATTAGACGCTGCGGAAATTTTGAAAGACCATACGTGCAAAATCATTATTTTGACTACGTTTGCCCGCTCTGGATATTTTGAGCGCGCTAGAAAAGCTGGGGTCAGTGGATACTTATTAAAAGATAGTCCAAGTGAAGATTTGGCTACTTCGATTCGTACAATTATGTCTGGTCGCCGAATTTATGCCCCAGAATTGGTGGATTTGGCTTATGCTGACGAAAATCCATTAACCGATCGGGAAAAGCAAGTAATGGAACTGATTGCCGAAGGTCGCAGCACAAAAGAGATTGCAAAGGAATTATTTATAACAACGGGTACAGTGAGAAACTATATTTCAACCATTTTGGATAAACTTGAAGTTGGAAATCGAATTGAAGCCATTTCTCGTTTCAAAGAAAAAGGCTGGTTTAAATAAAATGCCGCTGTCGACTGACAGCGGCATTTTACTGTTTTTTAATCATTCATAAAGCGTATCTGACAAAGAGCCGTCTTCCGTATAAATGTGAAGTTCACCGTGGTTTTTGTTGACATAACGCTTGGCTTCTCCCATAAGACTTTCTTTCGTTTCTTCACTTAAAATGGCTTTTTTACTATCTTTTTTCTTTAACTGCCATCCTTCATCGTGTTTTTTTATTTCGTAGATTGGCCGCTCCTCATCACTGTTTTCAGTTTTTTTGGCTTGTTCTAAAGCAATCGGGATCGCGCGACTTTCTTCATAGCCATCGCGAAGCAATGCATTAGCAATCTCGATTGCTTTATCACGGACATCAGCGGTAAGGTTTTTAAACGAAGCTGGGTAGTCTTTTTGGTTCCATGGCATCAAAAATCGCCTCCTTATCACCGCATTCCCATTTGAAATTATTATAAAACTAAAAAAGAGGATTTTTTGCAAATGTCTAGAATCTTACCTTAAGAAGACTTTTAATATATGTCAAGAATGTTACAATGTTAAATAAGGAGGGGATAAAATGACAGATACAACGTATCAAATCATTGCTTTAACCGTTTACCTAGGTGCAATGCTTTATATTGGCTGGTACGCTTATCGCAAAACAGCCAACTTATCTGACTATATGCTTGGTGGTAGGGGGCTTGGACCAGCAGTAGCCGCACTAAGTGCAGGAGCATCAGATATGTCCGGATGGCTCTTACTAGGTTTACCGGGTGCGATTTACCTTGGAGGACTAGTTGAGGTATGGATTGCAATCGGATTAACAATTGGTGCCTTTTTAAACTGGTTCTTTGTAGCACCACGTTTACGAATTTACTCATTTATTACTAGTGATTCGATTACGATCCCGAGTTTCTTAGAAAACCGCTTGAAAGACAAATCGCGGTTATTAAGAATTGTATCGGGTATTATCATCTTAATCTTTTTCACATTTTATGTTTCATCCGGTATGGTGGCTTCTGGATTGTTCTTCCAAAGCTCGTTCGGCATGGATTACCATCTAGGACTTGTCTTGGGCTCGATTGTCGTCGTAGCTTATACTTTGTTCGGTGGATTCCTAGCTGTTAGTTATACCGATTTTGTTCAAGGCGTAATGATGGTACTCGCTTTAATCGCAGTGCCAATCGTAGGGATTTTCGCTACAGGTGGATTTAGTGATACTGCTGCAAGTATTCGAGAAGTAGATCCGAATATGTTGAGCTTAGTTTCAGGAGCTTCTACAATCGGTGTTATTTCTGCAGCCGCTTGGGGTCTTGGTTACTTTGGCCAACCTCATATCATCGTTCGTTTTATGGCGATTAAAACGTTGAAAGAAGTACGTATTGCTCGTCGTATCGGGATGAGCTGGATGATTTTCAGTCTTATTGGAGCTACTGCAACTGCGCTTATCGGTATTGCTTATTTCCAGCAAAATCCTTCAGCAACGTTAGTGGATCCAGAATCAGTCTTTCTTGACTTGAGTCAAATTTTGTTCCATCCATTAGTTGCAGGATTTGTACTGGCAGCTGTTTTAGCAGCTGTTATGAGTACAATTTCTTCTCAGCTTTTAGTAAGTTCTTCGGCGCTTATTGAGGATTTATACAAAATTGCCTTCAAAAAAGAAGCATCTGCTAAAGGTTATGTAACACTTGGTCGAGTAGCTGTAGCATTGATTGCTATTATTGCAGCTTACTTAGCATGGGAACAAAATAACACCATCTTAGGCTTGGTTGCTTATGCATGGGCTGGATTTGGGGCTGCATTTGGGCCGATTATTCTATTGTCACTGTTCTGGCGTAAGCTGACTTCAAAAGGCGCATTAGCCGGAATGATCGTCGGTGCTGTTACAGTTATCGTTTGGGATTCTATGGGCACAGCTGCAGAGGATCCTGGCGCAACGGAACTAACGAATTTCATGGGCAGTGTCTATGAAATCATTCCAGGCTTCTTCCTATGTCTTCTTGTTACTTGGCTTGTGAGTCTTGTTACTTACAAACGCGATGAACAGATCGAGAAAGAATTTGATGAAACAGTTCGTTTGATCAACGAAGATAAATAATAAGACAATCAAAAAGGCGTACAGCTCTTTCCGTGAGGAAGTGCTGTACGCCTTTTTAAATTATTTATTGCGTTGCTTTTTCATTTCTTGGTCCATGCGTTTAAATCGCTGCAATTCAGACTCCCGAATAGGAGGTGATTCTTTACGAATGATTTTAGTGAAAGACCAAAGCATTAACACCAGTAGCACAGTAAATGGTAAGGCGGATATGAGTGACGCTGTCTGTAAAGCTTGCAATCCACCCGCATACAAGAGAACTGCGGCAATCGCGGACATTAACACACCCCAAACAATCTTAAAGGCTGTTGGTGGATTCAAGCTACCAAAGCTCGTCATCGATGCCAGAATATAAGTTGCTGAGTCAGCCGAAGTCACTAAGAAAGTGAAAATCAACAAGATAGCAAGAATCGACATGATCGTCGTCAATGGTAAAACGCCGAAAGTTTGGAACAAAGCAGATGTTAAATCATTATTAACGGCTTCTGCAATGCCTGCCCCTTGGTTTAAATCATACCAAAGTGATGTGCCCCCAAAGACGGCGATCCATAAACAGGCGATAGCAGGCGGAATAACTAGCACACCCATAACAAACTCACGGATTGTCCGACCTCTAGATACACGCGCTACAAATGCGCCTACAAATGGAGACCAAGCAATAGCCCATGCCCAATAGAAAATTGTCCATCCTTGCACCCACTGGCCATTGGCATAAGGCTCTAGTCGTAAACTATAAGGCACAAAGTTTGTAATGTAATCCCCAAGTGCTAATGTGAAAGTTTCCATGATGAAAACAGTCGGTCCTGCAATGAAAACGAAAACCATTAAAATTAATGCCAGTCCAAGATTTAAGTTACTTAAGTAGGCAATTCCTTTTTTTAGTCCCGTAGAAGACGATAAGGTATAAGCCGCAAACATTACCGCAATAATACCTAATTGAACCGGGAAGGCGTTTTCAATACCGAATACGGCATTGAGTCCGCCGTTCATTTGCAATACTCCTAATCCGAGAGAGGTAGCAATTCCCATTACGGTAGCAATGACAGCTAGAGAGTCGATGGAATTTTTAACTAAAGGCCTATTTCCTAATACTGGCTCAAGAGCTGTAGAAACCAAACCTGGTTTCTTTTTGCGGAATTGCAAAAAACCGATGACCAGTCCAACAATAGCGAATACTGACCATTGACTGACACCCCAGTGGAAAAATGAGTAGCCCATGGCAATTCTCGCCGCTTCTGGTGTTAGTGCTTCGTTCCCCATAGGGGAGGTGAAGAAATGGCTCATTGGTTCAGCCACTCCCCAAAATACGAGGCCGGCTCCGAATCCAGCTGAAAACAACATACCAATCCAAGTGAAGAAAGGGAATTCTGGCCGGTCGTCATCAGTGCCAAGTCGAATACGTCCGAATTTGGATAATGCAATTACTATAAGGAAAAGTGTAATAATAAAGACGGCAAGTAAGTAAAACCAGCCGAAATTCAAGGTAGTAAAACTAAACAAACGTCCTGCCACTTCTCCAAATTTCACCGGTGTAGCCGCACCTAAAATAACAAGAACAAGAATGGCTGCGGCGGATACTATAAATACAGGATTTTTCAATAATTCTTTATTCATGATAACCTCCTCAATTTTTTTCTATACTTTAGCCTATCGAAAATAAGGGGAGAAAACCACAGTTTTAGTAGAAAAACATAAGTAATGCTAAAAAACTGTATAAATTGGATTGATGATGTTTAATCGGTGGTTTTCAGAAAATGGTGCTTTGCCAAGGTATCACTAATGCATTTTCGGGGATGGTAGTGCAAATAGTATAGTTATATAACCATTCCCTCGGAAGCTTCTTTTAAACGCTTAAAGGAGACTGGGGGCAGAGTGGCGAACGATATAACTTAAGATTTAAGAAGGAAATTGAGTGAGGTGCTATATGGAATTAGATCACATTGTTCATTTTGTACAGAAAAATCCAAAGGAAACTGTAACTGATTGGCAAATGCAGGGTTTACCTGCGTCTTTTGGGGGGCAACATATCAATTGGGGAACGCAAAATGTATTGTTGTATTTAAAAAATTGTTATATCGAGTGGTTGTCGGTAGAAAAACAAGAAATTGCAACAGAAGCCGAACATCCGTTAACGCGCTTGTTACTGCACGACCAAATAGGGTTTGGAACAATTTGTGTGAGAACTCAAAATATCGTAGAGTTAAATAAGGACTTGCGAGAGCGCGGAAATGAGACTACGGGTATTCTAGATGCTGAGCGTCGAACGGCAGACGGTGAGTTGATCAAGTGGAAAATGCTATTTATAAAAGAATCCGTATCTGCGAAATTGCCGATGCCATTTTTTATCGAATGGCAGGAAACGGATGAACAACGTTACAAAAAGCTGAGAGATAAAGGTATTGTTCAAGCGGCTAATGAGGTACTAACAATTGACCGCTGCGTTTTTGGCGTATGGAATCCAAGTGAAGTTGAAAATACATGGCGGGAAATTTTAGGTGGTAGCCTGAAGCTAACTAATTGTCGCATTGAATTCAGAAAAACAACTGAGACACAAGAACGTCTAGAAGAAGTTTACTTTATGAATGGTACAAACAAGCTCGAATTTGAACAAGGTCTTTATTGGTTGCCCCCTCTATCATTAGGTGGAAGATAAACTATGTTAAAATGGATAGATTGAATGGGAATTTTCTTTTCCTGAAATAGGAGGACAAGATAAATGGATGAATTACAAGAAAAAGCAGTCATAGTGGGTGTCCAACTTCAAAAAGATCTTCATTTTTCCTATGGAATGGAAGAATTGCGTAATTTAGCAGAGGCATGCAATGTGGAGGTTGTCGGAGAAGTCACACAAAACTTGGAACGGATTAACCCTTCGCATTATGTCGGGAGCGGGAAAGTAGAAGAGATAAAAGCTTTCTATGAAGAAGCCGATGCCAATTTAGTAATTTTCAATGATGAGTTGTCTCCTTCGCAAATTCGGAATTTGGAAGAAGATTTAGAGTGTAAAGTTATAGACCGTACAATGCTGATTTTAGATATTTTTTCGAGGCGTGCAAAAACACGTGAAGCACAAGTGCAAGTAGAGTTGGCACACCTTCAATATATGTTACCACGTTTAATCGGACTAAGAGCTTCGCTAGGACGTCAAGGAGGTAGTAGTAGCGGTGGTGTTGCTAACCGTGGAGCCGGTGAGACGAAGCTAGAGCTAGATCGTCGTAAAATTGAAGAACAGATCTCGAAGCTTCATAAAGAACTAGAACACATTAAAGATCAGCGCGTCACACAGCGCAAACAACGTACTAAAAAAGGAATGCCGGTCGTATCATTAGTTGGTTATACGAATGCAGGGAAATCGACGGTGATGAATGGCTTATTAACTAAGACAGGGCAAAATGAGGAAAAACAAGTATTTGAAAAAGATATGTTGTTCGCTACGTTGGAAACATCTGTCCGCCAAATTCGATTAGAAGACAATAAAAGCTTTTTGCTGACCGATACAGTAGGTTTTGTCAGTAAATTGCCTCACCACCTTGTAAAAGCGTTCCGTTCTACTTTAGAAGAAGCACGAAATGCAGATTTACTCCTTCATGTCGTTGACGTTTCCAATGAGGAACATCGTTATATGATGGATGTGACGAATCTTACCTTACATGCGGTTGGGGTAGAAAATGTTCCAACTTTGTATGTTTTTAATAAATCAGACTTAGCAGGAGTAAGCTATCCAGCGATGAATAATGATGGTATATGGATTGCGGCAAAAGAAGGCGTTGGTCTTGATGAATTATTAGAAGTCATCAAAAAGCAAATTTTCTCAGATTACGTGACGTGCAGAATGATTGTTCCATTTAGTCGTGGAGACATTGTTGCATACCTTAACGAACATGCGAGCATTCATGAAACCGAATACGAAGAAGACGGCACTTTACTTAAAGTAGAACTGAGTCGTGCAGATTACGACCGCTATGAGCAGTTTGTTGTCGGGAGCTAAAATGTAAAAAAGGTGCATCTCATTTGATGAGATGCACCTTTTTTCTATTGTTCAAACTGGATGCGGTGGAGGTTCGCAAAAACACCATCCGTTTGGAGTAACTCACCATATCCGCCTTGTTCGGCAATGCCGTCTTCAGTAACCACGACAACACGATCAGCATCCCGTATGGTGGCGAGACGATGGGCGATAATAAGTGTTGTGCGATTTTCCGCTAATTCCGCTAAAGCTTCTTGAATAACACGCTCGGTTTGCGTATCAAGTGCAGATGTCGCCTCATCTAAAATTAAAATCGGCGGATTTTTTAAGAACATCCGTGCAATTGCTAAACGTTGTTTTTGACCACCAGATAGTTTTAATCCGCGTTCGCCAATTTGTGTATCGTACCCTTGTGGCAGTTTCTGAACAAAATCTTCTAAATGTGCCTTTTTCGCAGCTGCTAAAATTTCTTCGTCGCTCGCATATCTTTTTCCGTAAGCGATATTCTCGCGTATGGTTCCTGTAAACAAAAAGACATCTTGTTGAACAATGCCAATTTGTGAACGTAATGAATGCTTTGTCATATTTCGAATATCTATGCCATCAATCGAGATGGTACCTTGTTGGATATCGTAGAAACGTGGAATCAACGAACAAATGGTCGTTTTCCCAGCGCCAGAAGGACCAACAAATGCAATGGTTTCGCCAGCACGTAATTCTAAATCAATTCCTGATAACACCGTTTTACTATCATCGTAACCAAAATAAACATTATCAAATTTGATATCTCCGTTTAATGTCTCTACGGTTACAGCGCCTTTCTGATCATTGATATCAGGGGCTTGTTCAATTAAATCACGAAAACGACTGAAACCAGCCATGCCTTTCGGGTAAAGTTCAAGTAATGCGCTGATTTTATCAATTGGTTTGATCAAGACATTAAGAAAGAGAACAAAACTGACAAGTTCACCGTAAGATAATTGACCTTGAAAGTTGAGCCATGCGCCATAAACTAAGACGACTAAAGTCAAAAGGCGAGTCATCATATAAATGCTGGAATGTGTCGCTGCCATTACTTTATAAGCGACCATCTTCGCAAGACGGAAATGGTCGTTATCCTTTTTAAAGCGTTCGATTTCAAATTCTTCATTTGTGAAAGATTGCACTACTCGTGCTCCGGATACACTGTCCTCAACGCGACTGTTAACGTCAGCAATTTTCCCATACATATTGCTCCAAGCTTGGTTCATCTTAATGTTACAAAATGTAATCAACCAAATAAGAAACGGAATGACAATTAATGTGACCAGTGCTAGTTTCGGGTTGATCCAAAACATAATGCCGAAAGCTCCGAAGAACGTCATGATGGCGATAAAGAAGTCTTCTGGTCCGTGATGAGCAAGTTCACCAATATCAAATAAATCATTAGTGACACGGCTCATAATATGACCAGTTTTGATATTGTCAAAAAAGCGGAAAGATTGACGCTGGACATGAGTAAATAATTCTTCCCTCATATCGGTTTCAATATTAATCCCTAACTTGTGACCAAGATAGCTGACAATATACTGCAAAAATGTACTTAAAAGAAATATGATGAGCAGTAAGAAACTGACGGTAGTAATGGTATTCCAATTTCCGCTTGGCAATAAATCGTCGATAAACCATTGAACAGCAACTGGAAATGCTAATTCAAGAATAGCTACAAAAACAGCACTGGAAAAGTCGATGATAAATAGCCGTTTATGCGGCTTATAATAGTTGAAAAACTGTTTCAATCTCAAAACTTTCACCTCATTTTATACTCGCAATGAAAAGTATAATCGAAGTTACTGAAATAAACGACTAGAATCGGGTAAACAAAGAATATGAAACAATTTTTAGTGCGGTCCGTATATAGAGAGAAGCAACTCAAAAAGGAAACTTAATACGAGTAAAAGGAGGATCACTATTATGAAGAAATGGTTACTGTTTATGAGTGCAGCAACTTTAACGATGGGACTTTCAGCTTGTGGTGAACCAGCGGAACCAGCATCTGGTGATGAGTCGGCAAAAGGGGAAGATAGTGATTTGACAGTTCAAGAACTGTATACAAAATCAGTAAAAGCATCTGAAGCTATTACGAGCTTACACGCTGATATCCTAACCGATCAAGTAATGGAGATGCAGTCGGATGGTATGGTGATTAATATGAAAATGGATTCAGCGATGGATATGGTGACTGAACCACTAGCATTTCATCAAACGGCAGAAACTTCTATTGTGTCGGAAGATATTGACAATGCCAATCCGATGAATATGGAAATGTATTTCACAGATCAAGGCATGTATATGTATGAAAACACAATGACGATGTGGTTGAAAATGCCAGATGAAAGTATTACAGGGTTGAAAGAGCTAGCTGATCAACAAACTGCGGATCCTGCACAGCAATTAGAAGAATTAGGTGAGTTTCAAAATGATTTCACTTTTGAGCAAACTGCAGATGAGTATATTTTGACGCTTGATGCTTCCGGAGAGAAATTTAAAGAATTGATGGATCAACAGCTAGACAAAACATTAGGGCAAATGGAAATCGAAGCTCAAATGGCACTTGAAGACATGACCATTCATTCGGTAAACTACACAATCTATATCGATAAAGAAACCTTTTTAACGAACACGATGAATATGACAATGGACATGGATATGAATATTGAAGGAGAAGTCATGAACATTAAGTCAGATGTACAAGCTGAATACAGCAAGTACAATGAGATTGATGCCATTACTGTACCGGATGAAGTACTAGAAGAAGCACTAGAAATGAATGGTTGAAGATGACTAGGTGTTTAAAAGTGGACCTGAAAATAAAACAGAATGAATAAAGTTAGAGAGCCTACCAATTTGGTAGGCTCTTTTTTCTAGTGATAACAATGTTATAAATTTGATGAATTAGTACGAATTTATATCTAAATGAAAATTATTCTCATTTAATCATTGACTGACTTTTAGTGGATGCTATACTGAAATAGGTAAGTCAGTGATAATGATTATCACTATCAACTAATCAATAATCATTATTGAAGACAGATGAGGGACAGCTATGAAAAAACGCTATTTAATACCAATATTAATCATACTGTCGATCATTTCCTTGTTTGTCGGTGTGAGCAGTATCAGTATAGTTGATTTATTTGACTTCCAATCGGAAGAGACACAAATATTCTTAATTAGCCGTCTGCCGCGGGTGGTTGCGATTTTGCTGGCGGGTGCAGGAATGAGTATGGCAGGACTCATTATGCAGCAGTTAAGTCGCAATAAATTCGTGTCTCCGACAACAGCAGGTACATTAGATGCTACTCGGCTTGGTATTCTCGTATCCATGCTTTTGTTCGCAAATGCGTCGATGCTAGAAAAAATGACAGTAGCTTTTGCTTTTGCACTTGCTGGAACATTTCTTTTCATGCAAATTCTTAATCGCATCAAATTTAAAGATGCGATATTTATTCCTTTAGTTGGGTTGATGTTTGGGAACATCTTGTCATCCATTACAACATTTTTCGCTTATCGAGCAGATGTTATTCAAAACATGTCTGCTTGGTTACAAGGTGACTTTTCCATGGTTATGAAAGGAAGTTATGAACTTCTCTACATCAGTGTGCCGGTATTTGTTATCGCCTATCTTTATGCTAACCGATTTACGGTAGCTGGAATGGGCGAAGATTTCTCAAAGAATTTGGGCATGAAATATCGCAGTGTTGTAAACATCGGATTGACACTCGTAGCCTTGATTACGGCGACAGTTGTTTTGACGGTAGGGGTTATCCCGTTTCTTGGGTTGATTATCCCGAACATCGTCTCGATCTTTAAAGGAGATCATCTTCAAAAAACATTGCCCCATACGGCAATGTTTGGCGCTATTTTCTTATTAGTGTGCGATATTTTGGGAAGAGTACTAATTTACCCGTACGAAATCTCCATCAGCTTGATGGTGGGCGTAATCGGAAGCTTTATTTTCCTCTTCTTATTGTTTAGGAGGAAAGTATATGCGTGATTTACATAAAATGCTCATACTAATTGGCTTAGCTTTAGCAGCTTGTGGAGTGTACTTGTTTCAAGATTTAAACGGGAGTTTTGATTATGCCTTGCCGAGACGCGGCGTGAAAGTTTTTGCGATGGTGTTAACGGGTGTAGCCATTGCGTATGCAACAGTGGTTTTTCAAACCATTACCCATAACCGGATATTAACACCGAGTATTATGGGCTTGGATTCACTTTATATGTTGCTTCAAACTTTGTTGGTCTTTTTCCTAGGATCAAGTCACGTGACGATTGTGAACAAGCAAGTGAACTTCATGTTGTCGATTACCGTCATGGTTGTTTTCGCGTTGTTATTTTATCGCTTACTGTTTAAAAAGAATGATCGTCCGATTTACTTTCTCTTGTTGGTTGGTATCATTTGTGGAACTTTCTTCGGAAGCATTACAACTTTCCTGCAAGTGCTCATCGATCCGAACGAATTTTCAATTATTCAAGACCGAATGTTTGCGAGCTTTAACAACGTCAACGCCGATTTGGTTTGGACGTCGCTCGTCATCATCACCTTATTAATCGCTTTTGCTTGGAAGCAAAATGCCTCTTTAGATGTTTTGACGCTAGGTCGTGATACAGCCATTAATCTAGGGGTCAATTATGATGCATTAGTTAAACAAATGCTTGTGTTATCAGCCGTTTTAATCGCGATTGCGACTGCACTTGTTGGACCCATTACCTTTTTTGGATTAATCGTTGCAAATTTAGCGTATCAATTCTTCAGTTCATATAAGCATTCGGTTTTACTGACAGGTTCTATTGTGATCAGTGTCGTTGCACTAATTGGCGGCCAATGGGTAGTAGAGCGGATTTTCACTTTCAATACGACATTGAGTGTCATCATCAATTTCATCGGTGGAATTTACTTTATCTATCTACTATTAAAGGAGAGTCGATCTAAATGATCCAAGTTCGTGAATTGACAAAGCTATATGGAAAAAAACAAGTTGTCGAAAATGTCTCAGTTGATATCCAACGCGGTCAAATTACGTCATTCATCGGACCGAACGGTGCGGGTAAGTCTACATTGCTATCGATGGTCAGCCGTTTGTTAGATGCAGATACTGGGGAAGTGCTTATTGATTCAACCAATACCAAAAAGTTGAAATCCAATGAGTTCTCAAAACGCGTATCGATATTAAAGCAATCTAACTACATGAACGTCCGCTTGACGATTCGTGAGCTTGTTTCGTTTGGTCGCTTTCCTTATTCGAAAGGTCGCCTAAATGACGAAGACGAGAAAATGGTCGATCAGTCAATTGATTATATGGATTTAAAGGAAATGGAAAACGCCTATCTTGATGAATTGTCAGGTGGGCAACGCCAACGTGCATTTATCGCCATGGTGATTGCGCAAGACACCGATTATATCTTGTTAGATGAACCGTTAAATAATTTGGATATGAAACATTCTGTTCAAATTATGAAAATCTTACGCCGCTTAGTCGATGACCTTGGCAAAACAGTAGTCATTGTTTTGCATGATATTAACTTTGCTTCTGTTTATTCGGATCGCATCGTGGCATTGAAAAATGGTCGCGTCGTAAAAGACGGACCAACCGAAGAGATTATTCAAAGTGCTGCATTAAAAGAAATTTATGATATGGATATTCCCATTCAACAAATGAATAATTGTAGGATTTGTGTGTATTTTAATTCTTAAAAAAGAGGAGCTCGAAACAATATGAAAAAATGGTTATTGATCGCATTTACGTTAATGATGGTAGCGGTTTTAGCTGCTTGTGGGTCAACAGAAGAAACCAAAGAATCCGATACAGCAAATGCAGACACAGAAGAAATGACAGTAACGCACGAACTAGGTGAAGCAACTTTTACCAAGAATCCAGAAAAAGTAGTGGTTTTTGATTATGGTGTTCTTGATTCACTAGATAAGTTAGGCGTTGAAGCGGTTGCTGGAGTGCCTCAAGAATCTTTACCAGCTTACTTAGAAAAATACGAGGATGCGGAAAAATACGAGAATGTCGGGACGTTGAAAGAAGCTGATTTTGAAGCAATCCATGCAATGGATCCAGATTTGATTATTATTTCTGGACGTCAAGCAGATATGTACGAAGAGTTTACTGAAATTGCGCCTACGATTTATATGGCTGTAGACACAGAGAATTACATGGAGTCATTTGAAGAAAATATGACAACACTTGGTGAGATTTTTGGGGAAGAAGATCAAGTGGGTGAAGAACTTGCAACGATAGATGCACAAATTGAAGGAGTGAAAGCGATGGTAAGTGAGACGGATGAAAAAGCATTAATTACGCTTGCAAATGAAGGGAAAGTAAGTGCGTACGGTGCAGCTTCGCGTTTTGGTTTGATCCATGATGTATTTGGTGTAAAACAAGCGGATGAAGGCATTGAAGCCTCTACTCACGGACAAAGCATTTCATATGAATATATTTTGGAAACGAACCCAGACATGATGTTTGTGGTTGACCGCAATGCAGTAGTCGGAAATGGGACAAATGCAGCTGAATCGCTTGAAAACGAATTAGTTCAAAAAACAAACGCTTATAAAAACGATAAAATCATCTACTTAGATCCAGATTACTGGTACTTGTCAGGTGGTGGATTGAAGTCTGTCGCTCAAATGGTAAGAGATGTTCAATCTGCATTTGAATAAAAAATGACAAAAAGAAGTTCCTGAACTAGTTCAGGAACTTCTTTTTGTTTTGTATCAAGAAATTGATTTTTTAGGAGAAGGAGTAGGTGCTTCGCCGAGCTGGTTCAATCGGTGCGCAAATGAATTGTTGTGTCCGGCAGGTGAGCCGTGCAAAACATCTTGCATCGAGTAAGCTTGTGATCCGTGTTCTGAAAAGTCCAACCCAGCTTCTTCGTCTTCAGCAGTAACTCGAAGTGGAACGAAGCTGCTGATAGCCAATAACACAGCACCGGTAGAAATAGAAGCCCATGCAATGACGGCGAAGACGCCAACAGCTTGTATGCCAAGAATTTCTGCTCCACCACCGTAAAACAATCCACCTGTAGTGTCGAATAAACCAATAGCAAGTGTTCCCCAAATACCGGCGATTCCGTGAACGGAAATAGCGCCTACCGGGTCATCAATACGGATTTTTGAGTCTAGCAAGCGGATGGCTTCAGTCATAATGACACCTGCCAGTAAACCGATAGCAATTGCTCCGACAAAAGAGACGTTCGCTGCGCCTGCGGTAATTCCGACGAGACCAGCAAGTGCACCATTCATAGTTAAAGAAGCGTCAATACGACCATAACGCAGTCGTGTATATCCTGCAGTAGCGATAACACCGGAAGAAGCTGCCAATAATGTGTTGGCAATGACGACTGGTACTAGAGTGGGGTCAGCTGCAAGCGTACTGCCTCCGTTAAAACCGAACCATCCTAGCCAAAGGATGAAAACACCTAACGCGCCTAGAGGTAAACTATGACCTGGAATTGTGTTGATGGACTTCCCGCTATATTTGCCAAGGCGAGGACCGATTTTCCAAGCGGCAACAAATGCAGCTACTCCCCCTGTTAAATGGACAACCGTTGATCCGGCAAAATCAATAAAGCCGATTTGTGACAACCAGCCGCCGCCCCACACCCAATGTCCGACAACCGGGTAAATGATTGCGGTCATGGCGATAGTCAACAGGATATATGCGGATAAGTTCATCCGTTCCGCCACAGCTCCTGAAATGATGGTTGCGCAAGTAGCGGCAAAAACTGCCTGGAAGACGAAGAAACCAATGTCTTCAACCCCGGATAATGCAAATCCTTGGGTACCGATTAGTCCAAAAGAAGATGGACCAAACATAAGAGCATATCCAACAATGAAATAAAGAATCGAACCAAGTGAAACGGTAATGATATTTTTCATTAAAATATTCAACGTATTTTTAGAACGTGTAAATCCTGACTCCACCATAGCGAATCCTGCATGCATGAAAAATACCAACATAGCCCCGAGCATCACCCATATCATATCTACTGAACTTTGAACTGCTTCCATCCAATCTCCTCCTTATCCAATTGCGACTGTGCCGCGTTCTTTAGTTCTAATGCGAATAGCTTCTTCGACAGGGTAAATAAAAATCTTGCCATCCCCGACTTGGCCAGTTGATGCGTATTCCAGTAAAGCTTGAATGATATCTTCGACTTTATGATCATCTACTACCATTTCTAACTTGAGTTTTGGAGAAAATTCCATCGTGTAGGAATTTCCTCGGAATAAGCCGACTCGACCTTCTTGCTTTCCGATTCCGGCAATTTCCGTTACACTCAATCCGTCTATTCCTTCAAGTGCCAAAGCTTGTCGAACGTCTCCAAAAACGGAAGGACGAATAATCGTTTCAATCTTTTTCATGGTTTTCTCTCCCTTGTGTTAGGTTTGTTAACATATTAGTTTATATTTTCTGATAATGCAAGAAGTTTTTTTATTAAATGTTAGGTTTCCTCACGTAGATGAAAATTAGGAGTGATTTTATATGTATCAAATTTCAAAAGAATTAGCTGAACTTGGTAAAGAAAGAATCAATGGATATCCGGTGGAAGGCTTTGTGTGGGGAAGTGGTCCTGAAAATCCGGCTATTATGCTAGTTGGGGAAGCGCCAGGAGAAAATGAAGTAGAAACAGGGATTCCTTTTACAGGACGGGCAGGAAAAGAACTAATGGCTTCTTTACACAGTGTTGGCTTGGCAAGAGAAGATGTATATATAACAAGTGCTGTTCGCAGTAGGCCTTATAAATGGGGGACTAAAAAGAAACGTAATGGTGAGATAATCGAACGAAAATATAACCGAGCTCCGACGAAAAAAGAAATCATTGCCCACGCACCCATATTGGATACGGAAATTCGAGACATTCATCCGCCGTTAATTGTAACTTTAGGAAATGTTGGGTTACAGAGATTGATTGGATCGAAAGCAAAAGTTACAGAACTTCATGGAGTACTAATCGAAACGCCGATATTGTGCTGGGATGATAAAAACGATTGCTTTAAAGAAACTGATGAGGTTTATCATATTTTCCCTACTTTCCACCCGGCTAGCGTATTTTATAATCCACCTGTTCGAGAATTGAAAGATGACGATTGGCGCAGGTTAAAAGAGCTTTTAGGGAAAGTGAAATAAGTATGTAAATGAAACATTCAAAAATTATTGAAAAAAGTTTTAGTGAAAATTTTTTTAGCGTATACTATTTGTATTCACTAGAGGGAGAAAAGAGGCGCATTCATTTATGGATAGTTCTGTTTTATTTGCACTTGGTTTGACTCTTTTTGCTGGATTGGCTACAGGAATCGGCAGTTTAATTGCATTTTTTGCGTCTCGTACGAATACGAAGTTTTTGTCGATTTCATTGGGCTTTTCAGCTGGAGTTATGATTTATGTTTCGATGATTGAAATTTTCTTCAAAGCAAAAGATGCGTTGACGAACGCACAAGGAGAAGTTGTTGGCTATTGGCTGACTCTTGCAGGTTTTTTTGGTGGGATGATTTTCATGGCGATGATCGATCGAATCCTTCCGAAGTTGGGAAACCCGCATGAAGTAAAAAAAGTGGAGGATATGGATGAAGGACCAACGAATGATGAATATGCCCGACTGCGGAAAATGGGTATTTTTACAGCCTTAGCGATTGGTATTCATAATTTTCCTGAAGGCATTGCTACGTTTATGTCGGCCATGCAAGATCCAGCTCTTGGTATCGCGATTGCGATTGCAGTAGCCATTCACAATATCCCGGAAGGTATCGCGGTTTCAGTCCCCATTTACTACGCAACTGGAAGTCGTTTAAAAGCTTTACAATATAGTTTTCTGTCGGGTATTTCAGAGCCGGTTGGAGCGATTGCGGCGTGGTTATTCTTAATGCCATTCCTAAGTGACACGTTGTTTGGTGTTATTTTTGCGGGTGTTGCAGGTATTATGGTCTTTATCTCGCTTGATGAATTATTACCTGCTGCAAAACGTTATGATGAAGCGCATCTATCTATTTATGGACTAGTAGCCGGCATGGCTGTTATGGCTGTCAGTTTAGTGTTGATTGTTTAATAGTGAAACCTAACGCCTCCCTAGCTCGTAATAAAGAGAAAAGGAGGCGTTTTTGATGGATAGTAAGCACATTGAACAAACTTTCTCGGAAGTGTCAAAAACTACTGGCTGGGCAGTGGACAAGCGAATATCATTAGCTGTCACCAATATATACTTAGGGCGTGGACAAAAATTTGACGCAAGATTGCATACGGAAGCCGTCAACGTTATTAAAAAAAATGAAGGATGGACATCTCCATTGCGATCCCATTTACTCCATGTTGCAGCTGCTTTTATGGTGTTAAAAGAAGAAAGTATAGAAAGCTCCTTGAAATTGGTTAATCAAAATCAACAAGCACTCAACGATGCAGGATTTTGGAAAACATCTTATACGTATTTAGCTGCGCTATTGATGAAAAATCTTGAGGAAGCAGAACGTGCAAGAGCTTTATACGAAGAAATGAAGAAACATCATAAATTTCTAACATCGAATGAAGATATTCCTTACGCAGCTTTATTGGGAGGCAGAGAAGGAGCGCTTGAAGAACGAGCGGCGACTATGAATATGTATTACAAAGACTTGCGTGAACATGGATTTTCTATGGGCAATGACCTTCAATGGTTGTCTCAAATTATGACGTTTGAATCCCCTGTTTACAGTCCAGGAATGGTCGGAAAAGTATTAGCGATTCAGAAATTCTTCAAAGATGAAAAAATCAAAATTAAGTATGCGCAATATCCTACCCTCGGTTTTTTGGCAGTAACAGGAGTAGGTGGCAATGGACTAAACGAAATTGTGTCAAACACTCGTGAACTTGAAAGCAACAAAATTTTTCGTTGGTACAAAGATATGGCATTTTCAACGGCAGTTCAACAGACGATGGCTGATAATATAAAAGGTCAAGATATTGTCGATATGGCTTTTTCAACATCACTGGAAGCGTTGATGCAGGCGCAACAAGCAGCCATGATGGTCAGTATTAATGCCGCAATTATCTCGACAACTAATAATTCATCCACTTAACGAGGAGTGCCAGAAATGAGTTAAGCTCCTCTTTCGGTTGCTTGAAAAAATAGACTTTATTTCTTAGCTTGTCACCATTCTTTCATCGGAGTATAGTGGTGTAAAGATATAGCTATACATGTGTAAAGACAAGGGGAATGATGATGTCAATTTCAGTTGAGAAAAAACCAGGTACGATATCACGAAATAAGTTGTTGGGCATTGCTGGGCTAGGGTGGCTCTTTGACGCAATGGATGTCGGCATCTTAGCTTTTGTAATTGCGGCTCTTCATGCAGACTGGGGATTAACTTCTAATCAAATGGGGTGGATTGGGAGTGTGAACTCGATCGGGATGGCGGTTGGGGCATTTGTTTTCGGAATTTATGCTGACCGAGTAGGTCGAAAGAAAATTTTTATTATTACACTTTTACTGTTTTCAATTGCAAGTGGTATTTCTGCTTTTACTACAACGCTTGCGGCATTTATGATTTTACGATTTTTCGTAGGAATGGGATTGGGTGGTGAACTTCCGGTAGCTTCTACTTTGGTAGCGGAAAGTGTGCCGGCGAGAGAACGTGGTCGCGTGATTGTGTTACTAGAAAGTTTCTGGGCGGCTGGCTGGTTAGTTGCGGCAATTATTTCGTATTTTATCATTCCGTCTTTCGGATGGCGCGTAGCGCTTTTGTTGACCGCTTTACCCGCATTTTATGCATTGTATTTGCGCATCAATTTGCCGGATTCACCACAGTTTTCCGCAAAAAAAGACGTGTTACGTTCGATTTCTACGAATATTAAAGAAGTGTGGTCAAAAAAATACAGACGACCTACTGTAATGTTGTGGATCGTTTGGTTTACAGTTGTCTTTTCATACTACGGAATGTTCTTGTGGTTGCCGAGTGTAATGGTATTGAAAGGCTTCACGCTTATTAAAAGCTTCCAGTATGTGTTGATCATGACGCTTGCGCAGTTACCAGGGTATTTCACAGCAGCTTGGTTGATCGAGCGCATTGGGCGGAAATTTGTGCTAGTCACTTATTTAACCGGAACAGCAGCCAGTGCTTTAGCTTTCGGTAATGCTGATACAATTACCTTATTGATTGTGGCAGGTGCTTTCTTGTCCTTCTTTAATTTAGGGGCTTGGGGTGCGCTGTACGCTTATTCTCCGGAACAGTATCCAACGGTTATCCGTGGGACTGGAACGGGAATGGCTGCAGCATTTGGTCGTGTCGGTGGTATTTTCGGACCACTACTAGTTGGGTTTCTACTAACAGCTGGAATCGGTATTAATGTGATTTTCGCGATTTTCTGTGGGGCCATCCTTATTGGAGCTATGGCTGTTGCTTTTCTTGGAACCGAAACAAAACAAATGGAATTGGAATAACTTAAAAAACAACGTCTTCAGTGTAAACTCGAAGAACGTTGTTTTTTTATCCGAAATAAAAAGAGGATATTGTTCGTAATATAGCTAATACCTTTATATGGAGATAAAACATGGTAGAAATGGACGTGGAGATATGGAATTGATCATTTACTCGGATTCATCCGTTTTTGGAGAGCGGGTAGCGCCTTTGTTGAATCGGAATGAAGATAGTAATAGTTTATTTTTAGGTATACTTGGACAGATTCAAGCCAATCAATATGACGATTATTTTCTAGCGCTCGCAGAAACAAATGATGAAATTGTCGCAGCGTGCTTAATGACGCCACCGCATGCATTGCAATTAGTGGTATTTCGACAGTGGTCTGAAATTGAAAAAGAAATTGCCGATCATTTGCGAAACCTTGGTGTCAAAGTCAGTGGTATCGTAGGCGAACAAGAAACGTCTCTTCTATTCGCTAAAGCTTGGACCAATCATACAAAAGAACAAGTGAAAGTGTTAATGGACCAAGGTCTGTACCGCATTGATGCGGTCAATAAAGGTCTACAAAAAAGTGTAGGCTCCTGGCGGGTTGCAAGTAATAAGGATGCGAAACTTTTAATAGAGTGGTATAAATTATTTGAAGATGAAACAGGGATCGATCGTCATTCTACACAGGAACAAGCTACGCAACGAATTGAGGATTTTTTAGAAAGGAAAGAAGTCTATGTGTGGGAAGTAGAGGGATCGATTGTATCCTGTATGAAAAAAGGACGACCTTCAAAAAATGGCATAACCGTTTCTTTTGTTTTTACACCCAAGCCTTATAGAACGAAGGGCTATGCGCGAACCCTAGTCGCTGAAGTCACAGACGAATTGTTGCTAGAGTATGATTTTGTTATGCTTTATACAGACCTTGCCAACCCAACGTCCAATAAAATATACAGAGAAATCGGCTACGAGCAAATTGCCAATCCGGTTCATCTCATTTTTAAAGAAGAATAAAATGTCCTTAAGTAATTTTAGGAGTAAAAAGGTACTTTATAGGGTATAAAAAGGCTAGGCTGAAAGAAGCAGGGGGGAGTGAGGACTATGATTCGTTTTGAAAATGTCACTAAGCGTTTTCCGGATGGCACGGAAGCATTAAAAGATATTTCACTTGTTTTACCAACCCATCAATTGACTGCCATCATCGGTCCTAGCGGCTGTGGGAAAACAACTTTGATGAAAATGATCAATAAATTAGAGAAGCCAACTGAAGGAAGCATCTATATTGATGAAAAACCTATTAATGACATGGATGAAGTTCAGTTGAGGCGTTCAATTGGTTATGTTATTCAACGCATTGGGTTGTTCCCTCATATGACCATATCGGATAATGTGGCGTTAGTACCGAAATTACTTGAATGGTCTAAAGAAAAAAAGGAAGAACGGGTACGTGAGTTACTCCAATTAGTTGGTTTGGATCCTGGAGTTTATATGGAACGTTACCCACTTGAATTGAGTGGAGGGCAACAGCAGCGTGTAGGAGTAGTCCGAGCGCTCGCTGGAGATCCTAATATTGTCCTAATGGATGAACCCTTCTCGGCACTCGACCCCATCAGCAGAGAACAACTGCAAGATGAACTTCGGAACCTTCAACAAACCATCAATAAAACCATCGTATTTGTAACGCATGATATGGATGAGGCATTAAAAATTGCCGATACTATTATCGTCATGCGAGCTGGAAAAGTTGAACAGACGGGAACACCGCAACAACTAATCGATAATCCAGCAAACGAATTTGTTCAAAACTTTATTGGCATCGAGCGCATCAGTCAAAAACGCACATTTGGCGAAAGAAAATTAGTGGAGTTTTTGGATATTTTTACATCGGATTGGTCAGGGGAGTTTGAGAGAATATCAGCTGAATCTACGTTTGAAAAAGCGTTTGCGACATTAGATGAAAGCGATCAAGATTATTTAGCTATTATTAATAACGATCAAATTGTAGCTTATGCTAACGAACGTGATTTATTGAAAGCGGCCCTTGCTAAAGAAATGGGGGTATTAACGTGAAGAATTTCTTTGATACACTTGTCAGTCGTCAAGATATGATTATTAGCGCTCTTATTGAACATATGTATTTGTCTTTTGTGGCAGTAGCAGTTGGTATAGCGATTGCATTGCCGCTAGGGATACTAATAACGCGCTACCGTCGCTATGCTGAATCGATTATTGGCGTAACGGCTGTGTTCCAAACGATTCCGAGTCTCGCTTTATTTGGGTTTTTAGTTCCTATACTAGGGATTGGATCGCCTACCGCGTTAATCGCACTTATCATTTATGCATTATTGCCGATTTTAAGGAATACTTATGCAGGAATTGCAGGGGTCGATGGATCTACTATTGAAGCAGGTCGAGGCATGGGCATGACGCGTACACAAATTCTTCGACAAATCGAATTGCCGCTGGCGTTGCCATTTATTATGGCGGGTATACGCACAGCCACGGTATTAACTGTAGGAATTGCGACACTTGCAACATTTGTTGGAGCAGGTGGTTTAGGTGATATCATCTATCGTGGACTGCAATCATATAATAATTCATTAGTGTTAGCGGGTGCGCTTCCGGTTGCGCTTCTAGCAATCGGTTTTGACCAAATATTAAAGTGGATTGAAAAAAGAGCGACACCAAAAGGGTTGAAAACTTAGGAGGAAATAAGATGAAAAAAGCAACATTAGGAATTTTTTTGGCAGCAACAACAGTTATTGCAGGATGTGGGTCAGGTGGAGATGAATTAGATCCACTTGTTATCGGTGGAAAGCCGTGGACTGAGCAGTATATTTTGCCTTATATTCTTGGGGAATATATTGAGGCTAATTCAGATTATACTGTAGAATATGAAGACGGATTAGGAGAAGTATCGATTTTAACGCCTGCTTTAGAGAAAGGCGACATCGATATGTATGTTGAATATACGGGTACCGGAATGAAAGACGTATTGAAAGAAGAATCAGTTCCAGGTCAAACTTCTGAAGAAGTATTAGAAATTGTTCGAGCAGGATATGAAGAGACATTGGGAGCAACTTGGTTAGAACCGCTTGGTTTTGAAAATGGCTACACGCTCGCTTATTCAAAAGATAGTGGTTACGATGCAGAAACTTATTCAGACTTAGCCGAAATTTCGAAATCAGAAGATATGAGTTTTGGAGCGCCACATCCTTTTTATGAACGGAAGGGTGATGGTTTTGACGATTTAGTTACGACATATCCATTTGAGTTTGCAGCAACAGAAAGCTTTGACCCAGCTATTATGTATGAGGCTGTTAAAAGTGGAGAAGTAGATGTCATTCCGGCTTTCACTACAGATAGTCGCATTGGATTGTTTGATTTAGCAACGACTGAAGATGATCTTTCGTTTTTCCCGAAATACGATGCAGCTCCTGTTGTAAGATTGGAAACTCTCGAAGAGTACCCGGAGCTTGAAGATGTATTGAACGGATTGGCTGGGAAAATTTCTGAAGAAGAAATGCTCGCGATGAATTCTCGGGTAGATGTAGACCAAGAAGTAGCTAGTGATGTAGCTCGTGAGTTCTTGATTGAAAAAGGGTTAATCGAAGAGTAGTAGTAAATTCCGTAGCATAGGCTGCGGAATTTTTTTATGGACATTGTTCAAAGTCCAAGCTTTAACTTCTACGCTTTTCTTATAGCATTTAGGAAATGGTTCTTGTACAATAGAATAAATGAGTGAATAGTCATTCAATTCTGTTAAGTGTAAGCGGTTTCAATAAAATGGTGGGGTGGATAAAATGAGAGAAGTTGTAATTATAGAAGGTGTACGATCACCGGTAGGTAGAAGAAAAGGCGGTTTTACCAACGAGCGACCCGATGAGTTAGCGGCTGTCGTATTAGACGAGTTAGTATCGCGTGCTGGAGTAGCGAAGAGTGATATAGAAGACGTTATTTTAGGCTGTGTTTCGCAAGCTGGTGAACAGGGCGGTAATATTGCGCGGACGGCTGCATTAATTGCAGGATTTCCGGACTATGTTCCAGGCGTTACGATTGATCGTCAATGTGGTTCAAGTCAGCAAGCTGTCCATTTTGGTGCCCAAGCAATTTTAGCGGGGGATATGGATATTGTCATCGCAGGAGGCGTAGAAAGTATGACGCGCGTTCCGATGTTTTCCAATATGCAAGGAGCAAAACCGAGTAAGAAACTAACGGACCAATACGAGATTATCAACCAAGGATTATCAGCAGAGCGTATTGCCGAAAAATGGGGATTTACCCGCGAGCAACTTGATGCTTTTTCAGTACAAAGTCATGAGCGGGCACAACATGCTATTAAAGAAGGTCGCTACAAGCGTGAAATTGTACCAATACAAACTGAGGGGCCACATGGTGAAGCGATAGTAGTGTCCGAAGATGAAGGTCCACGTCCTGGAACAACTCAAGAAGTTTTAGGGAGTTTGAAAACGGTATTTGATGAAAATGGTGTCATTACTGCAGGAAATGCGAGTCAAATGAGTGATGGTGCTTCTGCTGTTTTGTTGATGTCAGCTGAAAAAGCAAGAGAGCTTGGTTTAAAGCCTAAAGCGCGAATTATCGCACGTTCAGTGGTTGGTTCTGACCCAACTTTGATGTTGACAGGCCCTATTGCTGCAACGAAAAAAGTTCTCGCAAAAGCAGGTCTTGAAATTGACGATATGGATCGTTATGAAGTAAATGAAGCATTTGCACCAGTACCGCTTGCATGGCTGCACGATATTGGCGGTGATTCTGAAAAGTTAAATGTTAATGGCGGTGCTATAGCATTAGGGCATCCACTCGGTGCAACTGGCACAAAATTACTTGTGTCACTGCTGCATGAACTAGAGCGAACAAATGGACGATATGGATTGTTAGCAATTTGTGAAGGGATGGGTATGGCAAACGCAACCATTATAGAAAGAATATGAGCATGTAAACAAAGGGGGATGAACAATGGAGTTTTCAAAAGTTAAAGCGGTAGTCACAGGTGGAGCATCTGGACTTGGTGAAGCAACTGTGCGCCGAATTGTGAAAAATGGTGGAAAAGCAGCTATTTTTGATTTGAATGCCGAACGTGCAAAAAAGCTAATTGATGAGTTAGGTGAAGAATCCGTCATTTACATGGAAACTGATGTGACGAACGGGTCTCAAGTCGAACAAAATATCGGTAAAACAGTAGGGCGATTGGGCAGTATTAATTTGGTTGTGAATTGCGCGGGTATCGGAACTCCCGGAAAAGTCCTGTCTAAAGGCACGCCAATTGCGTTAGATCAATTTGAAAAAGTCATTAAAGTCAATTTGATCGGCAGCTTTAACGTAATTCGAGTGGCAGCGGCAGCGATGCAAAAAAATGAGCCGAACGAAGATGGAGAACGTGGCGTTATTGTTTCAACAGCATCTGTCGCAGCATATGAAGGGCAAATTGGACAAGCTGCTTATAGCGCATCAAAAGGTGGCGTCGTGTCAATGACGTTGCCGATTGCTAGAGAACTAGCAAGAGATGGAATTCGTGTGATGGCGATAGCGCCTGGCTTAATGGAAACGCCGATGGTTGAAGGATTACCAGATGCAGCAATTGCATCATTATCCGCAGCAGTACCATTTCCACAACGACTTGGAAAACCTGATGAATATGCGCAATTAGTAGAAAGCATTGTATCAAATCCCATGTTAAATGGTGAAACGATTCGATTAGATGGTGCAATCCGTATGCAACCGAAATAAGGAGGATGAAAATGATGGTGAAATACCGTTTTGAAGAAGAAGAACATGTCATGTTCCGTAAATCTTTGCGTAAGTTTTTAGAAAAAGAAGCGATTCCGAACTACGATCAATGGGAAAAAGATCGCCTCATTCCAAAATCCTTTTGGAAAAAGCTTGGAGATATGGGCTTTCTGTGTCCGCAAGTAGATGAACAATACGGTGGGCTTGGTCTGGATTTTCGATATGCGGTGGTGATTGGAGAAGAAATGGAACGCGTGGGTGCGAGTTTGACGGGTGTGGGACTACATAACGACATCACAGTTCCTTATATTGAAGCTTACGGAAACGAGGAACAAAAACAACGTTGGTTACCAGGTTGTGTTTCAGGTGACCACATTACAGCTATCGCCATGACAGAACCGGGAGCAGGTTCTGATTTAGCAAACATCTCTACTACTGCTGTTCGAGACGGTGACAATTATATTGTGAATGGTCAAAAGACGTTTATCACAAATGGCATAAATTCGACATTGGTGTTGGTTGTTGTGAAAACAGATCCGAAAGCAGAGCCGAAGCACCGTGGAATTTCGTTATTAATGGTTGAAGAAGGAATGCCGGGTTTTGAGAAAGGGCGGAAACTTGATAAAGTCGGCCTTCATGCACAAGATACATCCGAACTGTACTTTGAGGATTGCATCGTGCCGGCGGCAAATTTGATCGGTGAAGAAAACAAAGGGTTTACGTATTTAATGGAAAAATTGCAGCAAGAACGTTTAGTAGTTGCCCTGGCAGCGCAAATTGCGTCAGAAGACATGCTTGATATGACCTTGGAATACGTGAAATCAAGAAAAGCCTTTGGAAAGCCGATTGGTTCGTTCCAAAACTCTCAATTCAAATTAGTAGAAATGGCAACAGAAATTGAATTGGGTCACTCGTTTTTAGAATCATTAATTGAAGAACATATGGCTGGAAAAGACATCGTTTCGAAAGTATCAATGGCGAAATATTGGTTAACCGATACAGCTAAAAAGATTTCTGGTGACTGCATGCAACTACATGGTGGATACGGCTATATGGAAGAATACAAAATTGCACGACGGTACCGAGATATTCCAGTAGCTGCGATTTACGCTGGGTCTAATGAAATAATGAAAACCATTATTGCCAAACGGATGGGCCTTTAAATGAAAGATGCCTTAAAAGGCGTACGCATACTAGATGTGACTTATTATCTTCCGGGTCCATATGCAAGTATGCGTCTTGTTGATTTAGGTGCAGAAGTCATCAAAATCGAACCACCTGAAGGCGATCCTGCTCGTTATATGAGTGGGGGGCATGTTCATCAAGCGAATAATCGGGGTAAAAATATCATCCGTATCGACTTGAAAACAACCGAAGGTCATATGGAAATGTTGGAATTAGTAAAAAGTGCAGATGCACTCATTGAAACGTTTCGTCCAGGTGTGATGAAAAAATTGGGGTTGGATTATGACAGCCTAAAGAGCTTGAAGCCTGATTTGGTTTACTGTTCGTTATCGGGGTACGGTCAATCCGGTGAAATGGCGCGGTTAGGCAGTCATGATTTAAACTATATGGCATTATCGGGAGCTTTAGACCAATTAAAAGATGCGTCAGGGAGACCTATTCATCCAACAAATACGTTCGCTGATTTTACGGGTGGGTTGATGGCGACAGAACAAATACTTGCTGCTTTGCTGAAGAAATTTAGAACAGGACATGGTCAATACCTGGATATTGCTTTAGTTGAAGTAATGGCGGAGTTTCTCGGGAATCATGATCGTTACCACGCGGTGGGTATCTCTGAAAATGGGATTCCGGAAATTGGTGGAACCCGAGTCAGTTACGCTATTTACGAAACAAAAGACGGGCGCTATATAACGTTAGGGGCGTTAGAGGAGAAGTTCTGGCGGAATTTTTGTGAATTTGTAGGCAATCCCCAATGGCTAGAGTGGGGAGAGAAGTCTCTGGAAAGCCTAGAACATCAGGAAATAGTGAATTTTTTTAAATCGAAAGATTGGTGTGAATGGTATCAACTATCACTGCAGGTGGATGCTTGTCTAGCTCCTGTGTTAACAGCGCACGAGAGACATGAACACCCGTTTTTCATGAGGGAAAAATAGAGAGAAAAAGGAGCTGGATGTCACATGATGGATTCGCCGTTATTATTATCGTCTTTCGTAAAAAGAGCAGAACGCTATTTTCCTGAGAAATTGATTATTTCACGAACTGGAGAAGATATGATTCACCGAATTCCTTATAAAGAATTTGCAGTGAGAACTCGTAAACTCGCTGCTGCTTTAACTGGACTTGGTATGAGTCATGGTACGAAAGTTGGCAGTTTTGCTTGGAATCATCATCGTCATCTTGAATTGTATTTTGGTGTGCCTGGTGCAGGTGCGATTCTTCACATGATTAATATTCGCTTATCACATGAACATATTGCGTATGTTATTAACCATGCAGAAGATGAAATTTTATTGGTCGATCATGATTTGTTTCCGTTAATTGAAAAATTGGCACCGATGCTTAAATCTGTTAAGCATTTTGTCATCATGCAAGACGGAAAAGACTTGCCAGAAACAACACTTGAAAATGTTCATTCTTACGAGGAGTTGTTAGCTGCAGAAGACGGCAGTTTTGAATTTCCAGAAGACTTGGATGAAAATACGCCAGCAGGCATGTGTTACACGTCCGCAACAACGGGTAATCCGAAAGGTGTTGTTTATACGCATCGCGGCCTTGTGCTTCATAGTTATGCGTTAGGTATGTCGGATTCAATGGGCTTATCAGAACGGGATATCGCGTTATCCATTGTTCCTATGTTCCATGCGAATGCGTGGGGATTGCCGTTCGCGGGCGTTCTATTTGGTACCACTCAAGTTTTACCAGGACCAGGCTTTGCGCCTGGTATGCTATTGGATTTGATTGAATCGGAAAAAGTAACGTTGACGGCTGGTGTGCCGACGATTTGGATGGGTGTATTAAAAGAATTAGAAGCCAATCCGCGTAATATCGAAACGCTTCGAATGATTATTTGCGGTGGTTCGGCATCCCCTAAAGGATTAATCCGAGCGTTTGAAGAAAAGTATAATGTGCCATTTGTGACAGGTTACGGCATGACAGAAACGGCTCCACTTGTAAGCTTGGCGATTACGACGTCTGCGATGGCTGACATGACGATGGACGAACGCATTGAACGTCGCTCGATGGCAGGTTTGCCTATGCCAGGACTAGAAGTGCGTATCGTCAACGAAAACGGTGACGCACCGTGGGACGGCGAAACGATGGGTGAACTAAACGTTAAAGGTGCATGGATTGCTGATGAATACTACAAAGACGAACGAACAGAAGAGGCGTTTAAAGATGGTTGGCTGTATACCGGTGATATCGCCGTCATCAATCCAGATGGTTACATTAAATTAACGGATCGCACGAAAGATTTGATTAAGAGTGGGGGCGAATGGATTTCTTCTGTTGATTTAGAAAATGCATTGATGACTCATGAAGCTGTTTTTGAAGCGGCCGTTGTCGCCATTCCTCATGAAAAGTGGATGGAACGTCCACTTGCTTGTGTGGTTGTGAAAGAAGGGTATAACGAAGATGAAGCGATGAAAGCGGAATTATTGACTTACCTTGAAAGTCAATTCGCCAAATGGTGGGTTCCGGACGATGTGGTCTTTTTGAAAGAAGTGCCGAAAACCTCGGTTGGGAAATTCCTGAAAGCCGCGTTGCGGAAAGAGTTGGATGGTTATTATCAGTGAGGTTTAGTTTGAAAGCGCTAGCGTCCAAAGTTTTTGGCGCTTGCGCTTTTTATGTGTCAGAGTTATGCGACCGCTTGCGCTTTTCTGTGTCCAGGCTCCAGCGCCCAGATTCTAGGGTCATAAGCCAACCCAGCTGTGTGGCAAAGAACGCCACTCTGCTGGTTTGTCTTATGCCCGTCGAATCTCCATGGGCGCTTACGCTTTTCTGTGTCCAGGCTCCAGCGCCCAGATTCTAGGGTCATAAGCCAACCCAGCTGTGTGGCAAAGAACGCCACTCTGTTGGTTTGTCTTATGCCCGTCGAATCTCCACGGGCGCTTACGCTTTTCTTTATACTTGACAGAATATACAAAACCTTTTAGTATAAGGGACAACTTGTTGAACGGAAACAAGTCTGTTTGAGAGTAGAGCCTAGAAAAGACGAGAATAGAAGAGTGTATAAATCGAGGATTGAGACGAGTAGGCAGGGGAATCTATTTAGAGAGTCAGCGGCTGGTGGAAGCTGATTAGATAAACTGCGCGAATGGACTTAGGAGAGCTGACCTGAAAGCGGAAGCGAGTAAGGGAGACGTAAGCCCTGCGTTAAAGGGAAAGGTGAAGAGCCTGTTTAAGTGAATGTAGAATAATTCTGCATTAATGCGTGGTGGTACCGCGGTTTTAACCCGTCCCCGCAATCAGATAGCTATCTGATTGCGGGGATTTTTGTATCCAAAAAACGAGACGAGGAGAGATTAGCATGAGCAGAGCAGAGAATATGAGTGAACAAATGATGTATGAAAAATCAATGAAAATATTGAATGGCGATATAAATGAGCAACAAGTAAAAAGTTTTTTATCGGGTTTGCACGCGAAAGGTGAAACAGCAGACGAGCTAGTCGGTTTGGTTAAAGCGATGCGTGAAAAAGCTGTAACTCTTCCGAAAGTTGAAGGAGAACTTGTGGATGTTTGTGGAACGGGTGGCGATCGTTCGAATAGCTTTAACATCAGTACATTGACGGCTTTTGTTTTAGCAGGATGTGGCTTAACGGTCGCGAAGCATGGCAATCGAAGTGTCTCAAGCAAAACAGGCAGTTCGGACGTGTTAGAAGCACTTGGGATTTCCACTGAAACGGATATTGCATCAATTCCGACGATGCTTGATCAAACTGGCATCGCGCTCCTTTTTGCACCAGCGATTCATCCAGCGCTCGGAGGATTACGCCAAATTCGCAAAGAGATTGGAACACCAACTATTTTCAACTTAGTGGGACCTTTAGCCAACCCGTTACCAATTACAATTCAAATGACCGGTGTTTACCGCCGCGATATGTTAGAACCTATGGCAGATGCTTTAATTCGACTGGGTCGAAAAAAAGGCGCTTTGGTTCACGGGGCAGGCGGACTAGATGAACTGTCGCTTGCAGGTACGAATGAGTTGATCGTCTTCGATGAACAGGGCAAGCGAGAGATGACGATTCATCCGCACGAAGTTGGTTTAGAAGTTGCGCCGGTAGAAGCGATTCGCGGTGGCGACCCAAAACGTAACGCAGAAATTTTCATGGATGTATTATCAGGCGCTGACAGCCCGTATTTAGATACGGTGGCATTAAATGCAGGTGTTGTATTATACGTTAGCGGTAAAGCAGGAACAGTTGCTGAAGGTGTGAAACAAGCGAGAACTTCAATTCAATCAGGCGAAACCGCGCGGGTCTTTGACTTGCACCGGTTAGCAGCGGGGGTATTTGTATGACGATATTAGATGAAATTATTGCGACGAAACACGAAGAAATTAAAAGATATACGCCACTTGTTTTAACTGATGCTTTTCCAAAAAAATCAAAGTTGCTACAACGTCTATTAGATGGAAATGGTGTCATCTCAGAAATTAAACGCGCATCTCCTTCTAAAGGAGATATCCAAACAGAAGTAGATATTGTAGCGCAAGCGAAAAAGTACGAAGAAGCAGGGGCTGCAGCAATTTCAGTGCTAACCGATGAAACGTATTTTAAAGGATCCATTCATGACTTGCACGAAGTCGCGCAAGTTGTCTCGATTCCTGTGCTTTGCAAAGATTTTATGGTTAGTGAAATTCAAATTGATCGTGCTAAGCAAGCGGGAGCTACGATTGTTTTATTGATTGTAGCGGCATTAAAACAGCAACAGCTAAAAAGCCTAAATGCTTATGCTCTCTCTAAAGGACTTGAAGTTTTGGTAGAAGTTCACGATGAAGAAGAGTTACATAGAGCATTAGAGCTTGATGCCAAATTAATCGGTGTTAATAATCGCAATTTAAAGACCTTTGAAGTATCGATTGAACGTACTGCGCGACTAGCTGAACAATTTCCGTTTGACGAAGGTCGGGTATTAATTAGTGAAAGTGGTATGCATACAAAAGAAGATGCGCAATTTGCTTACGCTAAAGGAGCTTCTGGTATTTTAGTTGGTGAAGCATTAATGCGATCTGAGGATCCAGGCAATTGGATTCGTGAAGCGACGAGTGAGGAGGCGCTAAAATGACTAAAGTAAAGATTTGTGGCTTGAAAGAACAACAGCACGTCCAAGCGGCAAGTCGTGCAGATGCGGTTGGGTTTGTATTTGCTCCGAGCAAGCGCCAAGTAACGATTGAACAAGCAGCTGAGCTAGCAAAGTATGTTCCGATAGATACTGATAAAATTGGGGTGTTTGTAAATGCCTCTTTAAAAGAAATTGAAGACACAGTAGCTGGTGTTCCGCTGACGATGGTTCAGCTTCACGGAGACGAACCTGATGAGTTAGTTAAGGCGATTAAAGTTCCAGTTATTCAAGCTTTTTCGATTCGCACGAAAGAAGATGTCGCGAAGTTAAAACGATCATTAGCTGATTATGTTTTAGTAGATGCACCAGGTACCGATTACCGCGGAGGTAGTGGCAATGTCTTCGACTGGTCATTGCTTGAAGGGGTAGATATTGATCCTGCGCGACTTATTGTAGCGGGTGGCTTGAATCCAGGGAATGTTCATGCTGCAATCGAACAAACAACTCCTTATATGGTAGACGTTTCAAGTGGTGTCGAAACCGATAACCGTAAAGATACAGTGAAAATACAAGAGTTTATTAAACAAGTAAAGGATGATTCGGTGGAACAGACAATAGAGAAAGTGGGCTTTTTCGGCAAGTATGGCGGTCAATTTGTACCTGAAACTTTGATGAAAGCAGTTAAAGAATTAGAAGATGCTTATAACGAAGTGAAAGAAGATCCGGAATTTCATAAAGAGTATCACCATTATTTATCAGAGTATGTTGGACGTGAACAACCTCTTACTTTTGCGAAGCGAATGACAGAAGCGTATGGCGGTCCTAAAATTTATTTGAAACGAGAAGATTTAAATCATACAGGCGCTCATAAAGTAAACAATGCCATTGGGCAAGCGCTACTTGCCATGCGTATGGGCAAACGCAAAATTGTAGCAGAAACGGGAGCTGGACAACATGGTGTTGCAACAGCAACAATTTGTGCACTTTTCGATTTAGATTGCGTTATTTTTATGGGTGAAGAAGACATTAAACGCCAACAACTAAACGTCTTCCGTATGAAATTATTAGGAGCACGCGTTGAAAGTGTCACAAAAGGCAGTGCCACATTAAAAGATGCGGTCAATGAAGCCTTGCGTTACTGGGTAGCGAATGTCGAAGATACCCATTATTTGATCGGATCGGCATTAGGACCTCATCCGTTCCCAACGATGGTTCGTGATTTTCAAAGTGTCATTGGTGAAGAAACGAAGCGCCAAATCTTGGAGAAAGAAGGACGTTTACCTGATACGATTTTAGCTTGTGTTGGCGGCGGTAGTAATGCGATTGGTATGTTTTATCCGTTTATCCAAGATAAAGAAGTCGAATTGATTGGTGTTGAAGCGGCTGGTCAAGGCGTTGATACGGATAAACACGCTGCGACATTAACAAAAGGAACAGATGGAGTTCTTCACGGAGCATTTATGAAGTTATTGCAAGATGATGCGGGTCAAGTACAAGAAGCGCATTCGATTTCAGCGGGTCTTGATTATCCGGGCATTGGTCCAGAACACGCTCATTTAGCAGATACGGGTCGTGTGGAATACCGTTCAATTACGGATGATGAAGCATTAGCTGCAGTTATTAGCATGTCGCGTCTCGAAGGAATTATTCCAGCGCTTGAATCGGCTCATGCCATTGCAGAAGCCCAAAAACAAGCGAAGCAAATGACGGCTGATCAGATTTTGGTTATTTGTGTATCCGGACGTGGTGACAAAGATATGGCGACATATGCGGAAAAACTGGAGGGTCTGTCATGAATCGATTAGAACAACTAAAAAGTTCAGGGAATAAAGCGTTTGTCGCTTATGTTATGGCAGGAGATGGAGGTCTTGAACGCTTGAGAGAGCAAGTTCAATACTTGCAAGGAGCAGGTGTGACGGCTATTGAAATTGGTATTCCTTTTTCGGATCCAGTAGCAGATGGTCCTACCATTGAAGCGGCGGGTAATCGTGCTTTAAAACAAGGTGTTACTCTGCAAAAAGTTCTAGAAGAACTGAAAAGCTGGACATTTGATATTAAAATTCCTTTGCTAGTGATGACCTATTTGAACCCTGTGCTGAAGTTTGGCGTAGAGCGCTTTGCGACTGAATGTGGAAAAGCCGGAATTTCTGGTGTGATTATTCCAGATCTTCCGTATGAACATAAACAATTGGTTCAGCCATATTTGGATAAAGAAAACATCAAATTGATTCAATTAGTGACGTTAACGACAACGGATGTACGCTTAGATGATATTTTGCGCGAAGCAGAAGGGTTTGTTTATGCAGTAACCATTAAAGGAATTACAGGATCACGCGATGAATTATCGCAAGATGTAAAAACGTTTATGCAAAAAATCCGCAAGAAAAGTCCGGTTCCGGTTTATGCAGGATTTGGGATTTCAAAGAGCAGTCACGTGGATATGCTGCGTGATGATGTCGATGGCTTTATCGTAGGTAGTGCGATTGTTGAAGCTTTTAATGCTGGTAAAATCGAAGAAATTGAGCCCCTCATCCGTGCAGTAACAACCGCTTAATCGGTAAAATACCGCTAGGAGGGAATTTGATGTTTACACCAGTAACCGCAGACTTCTTTGACACTTCAACATTGGAGCTATCTCGTAGTTTGCTTGGCCAAATTCTTGTTCATGAATTACCAGAAGGAATTGTTGCTGGACGCATTGTGGAAACCGAAGCTTACTTGGGCGCGGAAGATCGAGCCGCTCACAGTTTCGGTAACCGTCGTACAAAGCGCACAGAAGTTATGTTCGGAAAACCAGGACTTGTCTATACGTATCAAATGCATACTCATACATTAATCAATGTCGTTGCTGAAGCTGAAGACACTCCGCGAGCGATTTTGATTCGTGCAGTTGAACCGGTAGAAGGTATTGAACTAATGGGAGAACTGCGAGGCAGACATATGCCGATAAAGCAATGGACGAGTGGACCGGGTAAACTGACTAAGGCAATGGCCATTACGATGGATTATTACGGCCATCATTTTACGGAAAAACCCTTGTATATTGCTCGAGGAAATCCGGTTCAAGATGTATCAGTTGGGCCACGTGTGGGCATTGGAAATTCATTAGAAGCAGTGCATTATCCTTATCGTTTTTGGGAAACAGAAAATCCATTTGTCTCGAAATTCCGCTAAATTTTGTTTAAGTTCACTCTTTCGTGGAATACTGTAAAAGAGTGAACAAAACAGAAGGAGTGGAAGATAGTGGCAAAAATTGCAACGTTAATTACAGATATGTTTGAAGATGTGGAATATATAGATCCCTCGAAAGCATTTAATGAGGCAGGTCACGAAGTTTTTACAATCGAAAAAGAAGCAGGGAAAGAAGTGACGGGCAAACAAGGTGAAGCTGTTGTTACAATCGATAAAAGCATTGACGATGTAAACCCGGAGGATTTTGATGCATTGTTCTTACCAGGTGGATTTTCACCAGATTTATTGCGTGAAGATGAGCGATTTGTGAAATTCGCCAAAACATTCATGGATGCAAAAAAACCGGTGTTTGCCATTTGTCATGGACCTCAATTACTGATTACGGCTAAAGCGTTAGAAGGCCGTAAAGCCACAGGTTATAAATCGATTCAAGTTGATATGGAATATGCAGGTGCTACAGTACTCGATGAAGAAGTAGTGGTATGCCAAGATCAACTGGTGACGAGTCGTCAGCCGGATGATATTCCAGCGTTCAACAAAGAGTCACTGCGTGTTCTTGAACAATTAAACAAATAAACACTCGAGTTCAAACCCGAATCAGTAAGGCTGATTCGGGTTTTTTGTGAGGAATGGGAGTTAAAGGAATTCGATTTTCTCTTGAATACATAAGTGGGTGCTTATATAATAGGTAAGTGTTGCGGCAGGATATAGAATTTTCAGCTGCTACTTATTTGGAAAGAAATCGTTAAAAAGCATTTTCGATATCAGTTTAAACTCATTTACAGAGTTGTTGATTAGAAAAGGAAGAATAGGGAGTTGTGTAAAAGTGGATGTATGGTTAGCGAGTTTTATTTTTATTGTGACGTTAATCTTTGTAATTTGGCAGCCGAAGGGCTTGTCGATCGGTTGGTCTGCTATTGCAGGAGCAATTGTTGCGTTAGTGTTTGGAGTTGTTGATTTTGGTGACGTATGGGACGTAACTGGAATTGTTTGGAATGCAACATTAACCTTTGTTGCATTAATTATTATTTCATTAATTCTTGATGAAATTGGTTTTTTTGAATGGGCAGCATTACATATGGCACGCTTCGCGAAAGGCAGCGGCTTGCGAATGTTTTTCCTCGTAACGATGTTAGGGGCGTTTGTGGCAGCGTTATTTGCCAATGACGGAGCAGCGTTAATTTTAACGCCAATTGTTTTGGCGATGGTTCGCGCATTGAAATTTAAAGATGCGATGATTTTGCCGTTTATTATGGCTAGTGGATTTATTGCAGATACGGCATCGCTTCCTTTTGTAGTAAGTAATTTGGTTAATATCGTATCTGCTGACTTTTTTGATATTGGCTTTACCGAATATGCGATTCGTATGGTTGTTCCTAATTTGTTCAGTATTGCTGCAAGTATGCTCGTACTGTATTTGTATTTCCGAAAAGATATTCCGAAGCACTTTGACGACAGTATTTTAAAAACACCGGCTTCTGCTATAAAAGATATCCGTATTTTCCGTATATCTTGGGTAGTGCTCGTTATCTTACTAATTGGTTATTTTAGTAGTGAAGCGTTAGGGATTCCGGTATCCTTTATCGCTGGAACAGTAGCGATTATTTTCTTAGCCATTGCTCGAAACAGTAAATCGGTAGAAACAATGACTGTTTTAAAAGGAGCACCTTGGGCAGTGGTCTTTTTCTCTATCGGTATGTATGTAGTTGTTTATGGTTTGAGAAATGTAGGGCTTACGTCGGTGTTGGCCACGGCAATTGAGTGGACATCAAGTCATGGCTTGTACGCTGCAACTATTGGAATGGGCTTTATCGCGGCAATTCTTTCTTCTGTTATGAACAATATGCCGACTGTCATGATTGATGCGCTAGCAATTGCTGAAACCAATACGACAGGTGTGGTTAGGGAAGCGTTAATCTATGCCAATGTAATTGGTTCAGATTTAGGGCCGAAAATCACGCCAATTGGTTCATTAGCGACATTATTATGGTTACATGTTCTGAAGACGAAAGGTGTAGAAATTTCGTGGGGGTATTACTTTAAGATTGGGATTATCTTAACAGTACCTACTTTGTTTATTACGCTAACAGGACTGTATTTGTGGTTAACGATTTTAACTTAAAAACATGAAAAAGGAGCTTGCCCTCGGCATGCTCCTTTTAATTAGTCCAAAAACTTGGCTAAATATAATTCATTATGAGGTTTGTTGTCAATCATCATCGAATTTTCACGAATGCCTTCTGATTTGAAGCCAGCTTTTTCATATAAATTACGTGCAGCTTCGTTTTCTTCGACAATTGATACTTCGAGTCGAGAAATACCTTTTTCTTTAGACCATTCTTCCGCTTTTTTCAGAAGTGCTTTGGCAATCCCTTTGCCTTGAGCATCTTTTTGTAGGCCGAGCTCAATAGTAGCACGGTGCGCAGCGCGTTTTGCGTCATTGCCAATAATCATTAAAAAGCCTACATGTTGACCGTTTAGTATAGCGAGAATGATAGTAGAGTGACCACTTTGTTTCCATTCAATGATTTGCTTGCGAACTTTTTGCGTAGATTGTGTACGCTCGTCTTTAGCGTAGAGCATATAATTAGATTCAGACTCTACTGTTTTTTGTAAAGCTGCAAGAGAGCGTGCATCCCCATGCTCTGCTGTTCGAATCAATAAAATATCCTGATCTTCTTCATCTGTGCCTGTGCCTGTACCGTTAGTAGAATCAATTCTTTCGAATACAACAAACCGGTCAGGTTCTACATTCGTGACAAAGTAACCTGCATCTACCCAGGCATGAAAATGTTTGGCGGGTGCTTTTACCTTTTTCCACCAACTTTTGTTTAAGTAAGCGGCATTGGGCAAGTTCTGTCCCATAATTTGTTCGATTTCAGAAAACGTTAATTTTATTGAGGCATTAGTCGCTCCGGAAAAATAATTTGCTAGAGGAATGTATTTCTTTTCCAGTAAAATAGTCACAGGCTTCTCTTCCTTCCGCATAACTTAGAATTAGTTAGTCATATTATACCATTGAACTATGCTAAAGTACACAATAAATTTTAAATATACAGATAATTCTATAAACTTTAACCTATTTCATATTTGTTAACAATTTGAAAGGTCTAATTTTTTCAAATGCTAATATTATGATAGAATAAGCACAGAAACTATGTTTTTCAGGAGGCTATTATTTATGTCAAAAGTTTTAGTATTAGGTCATAAAAATCCGGACACCGATTCTATTTGTTCGGCTATTTCATATGCATATTTAAAAAATGAAATGGGCATGGTTGCTGAACCCATTCGTCTAGGTGAAGTTAACAACGAAACTTTGTTTGCTCTAGAGACTTTTAAGTTCGACCAGCCTAGACTTGTGACACAAGTTGCTAAAGAAGTGGAACAAGTAATCTTAGTAGATCACAACGAACGCCAACAAAGTGCTGACGATATTGATGAAGTACAAGTGATTGAAGTTGTAGACCATCACCGCATCGCAAACTTTGAAACCACAGATCCGTTATATTTCCGTGCTGAGCCGGTGGGTTGCACGACGACAATTCTCCTTAAACTATTCAAAGAAAACGGTGTAGAAGTTCCTGCTAATATTGCAGGATTGATGTTATCTGCTATTATTTCAGATTCACTTCTTTTTAAATCGCCAACATGCACACAGCAAGATATTGATGCTGCAGCTGAACTAGCGAAAATTGCCAATATTGATGCAGAAAGCTATGGTTTGGACCTATTAAAAGCTGGAGCTGATTTAAGCAATAAAACATTAGAAGACTTAATTTCATTAGATGCAAAAGAATTTGAAGCAGGCGATTATCGATTCGAAGTGGCGCAAGTCAATGCTATTGATATCGAAGAAGTTATGATCCGTCAAAAAGAACTTGAAGTCTTAATGGCTAATGCCATTTCAACTAAAGAGTTAGGGTTGTTTATGTTTGTTGTTACAGACATCCTCAATAATAATTCGGTGGCCATCGTTCTTGGTGAAAAAGCAAACGTTGTGGAAGCTGCTTTCAAATCAAGCGTTGTTGATAACCGCGTTTTATTGCCAGGTGTGGTGTCACGCAAAAAACAAATCGTTCCTGTTATTACAGAAGCATTGAGCTGATTTCCTATTGGGAGTCAGTTTTTTTGTGGGTACGATATAAGCGGAGGGTATAATATTCCCTTATTGGTATTTTGTAAACCCTGTGTATATAGGGATATCACCCCCGATTTTCTTTTTATAGGCAAAAAAATTGAGCGCTATTGTTTTCGTTGCTATAGTTAATGGCGAGGTGGAATATATGAAAATTGAAGTTTGGTCAGATTATGTGTGCCCATTCTGTTATATAGGCAAGCGAACATTAGAGAAAGCATTAGCTCAATCAGGTTTTGCCAGTCAGGCAGAAGTTTCATATAAGGCTTATCAGTTAAATCCAAATACGCCGATCGATTCGGATGTTCCGACATATGAAAGTTTAGCGAAAAAATTTGGACAGACTGTTGAACAGGCAAAAGAAATGTCTAAAGGCGTGGCAGAACATGCTCGCACGGTCGGGTTGGAATATGATTTTGATAACATGGTAGAAGCGAATACGTTAGCAGCTCATCGTTTAGTGAAATGGGCTGAGACACATGGCAAAGATGGAGAGCTTACGGAAAAGCTGATGGATGAATACTTTATCCAAGCAAAAAACGTAGGCAATCATGAAGTGTTAGTGTCGATTGCTGAATCGATTGATTTACCAAAAGAGGAAGCAGTAAAAGTACTTGAATCCGATCAGTTTATGGGGCAAGTTCAGTTAGATATCGCTGAAGCGGGTCAAATTGGTGTCCAAGGAGTACCGTTCTTTGTGGTTAATCGTAAATACGCAATATCTGGTGCGCAACCGGTAGAAGCGTTTGTTGAAGCATTAGAACAAATCGCTGAAGAAGAAGGCATTCGTCCTAAGCTAAAACCGATGGGCAAGAAAACGAGTTTTTGCACAGGCGATTCATGTGATGGGAATTAGTGATTCAAAGCAGAGTAATTGACTTTACTCTGCTTTTTTATTAAGATAACAAAGTAGTTTTAAACTGAGATAAATATTTTCAGAGTAATTAAAGGAGTGTTCATTTAATGACAAATCTATTAGTAGTAAAAGCTAATAACCGCCCTGCGACTGAAGGGGTTTCAAGTAAAATGTATGAAGTGTTCATGGACACAATTGGTTTAGGCACAGAACTTAACGTTAATACGTTTGATGTATTTAAAGAAGATATGCCGTATTTTGGTCAAGATTTCTTTGACGCTATGCAAAAATCAGCTCAAGCTGAACCATTGAATGAGCTTGAGCAACGCATCTTGACTGCAGCAAACAAAGCAATGGATGCATTCATGGAAGCAGATATCGTCGTTTTCGCATTTCCGTTATGGAATAAAACCATTCCAGCACCATTGCAAACCTTTATTGATTACGTTTACCGTGCAGGTGTGACATTCAAATACACAGCAGAAGGCCCAGTTGGTCTTGTACCAGAGAAAAAAGTCATCATTTTAAATGCACGCGGCGGAGTATATTCAACACCAGAAATGGCTCCGGCTGAAATGAGCGTTAACTATGTTCGCTTGATCATGGATTTCTTCGGAATTACAGATATTGAAGAAGTCATCATTGAAGGACATAATATGTACCCTGATCGTGCAGAAGAAATTAAAGCTGAAGGCATGAAACGCGTAGAACAAGCAGCGAATTCGCTAGTTAAAGTGTACGCATAATTTTTGCGGGAAAGGACAACCTTAATTGGTTGTCCTTTTTTTCGTTTGGACAGTATTTAGTGTGATTTGGACAGTGAAAGAGTGGAATCGGACAGTATTCAACTCAAACTGGACAGTATATCCAATTTTTCCCTCTCGAATCAACCACCCCTCAATGCCTAAGTCCAGGAAAGCGCGAAGTCGCGCTTTCCGCTGAAAACATCTAAATCTTGAGGTTGGACAGTATTTTGGTCGGTTTGGACAGTAAATCATCTGAATCGGACAGTATTTCAGAAATTTGGACAGTATTTGCATCGATTTCGACAGTGTGTCCAAATAACTGGAAAAACCATCGGCTTTTGATTAGGAATTTCCAATCGGGGTAGATAGGAGATAAAAGCAGTCGAGGAGGAATGACGAGGTGCAAAATGATCGTGAGAGCCAAATTCCACATGAACAGAAATCGTATTGGAGAGAATATAAGGATATTCCAAGCTACCCAGCGTTACAGGTAAATGAGTCGACTGATATCGCCGTGGTTGGTGGAGGAATGGTCGGCGTCATTAGTGCTTACTTATTAGCTAAAGCTGGTAAAAAAGTTGCGTTAATTGAGGCAGGAAAATTGGTTGATGGTGTAACGGGACGAACCACTGCAAAAATAACGGCACAACATGGCTTGTATTATAACTCCTTAATTCAAATAGTGGGAGAAGAACAAGCGAAACTTTACTACCAAGCAAATATGGATGGGTTGAAATTTATTGAAGACACTGCAAAAGAACTTTCAATTGACTGTGATTTTTCTCATCATAATGCGTTTGTCTATGCCAACACTGTCGCTGGAGCTAAGCAAATTGAAAAAGAAGCAGAGGCTTATATGAAGCTAGGTATAGACGGTGAACTGGCAAAAGACGAAGTGGAATTGCCGTTTTCTGTGGAAGAAGCCATTGTCATGCGCAATCAAGCGCAATTTCACCCAGTGAAATTTTTAGCAGGATTGATAAAAGAAATTGAACGATTGGGTGGCAAAATTTACGAACAAACGCGAGCTATGAAAATTTTAAGCAAAAATGATCCGGTCATTCAAACTGAAAATCTGTCGCATCTATCGTGCAATAAAGTCATTGTCGCTAGTCATTATCCTTTTAATGATTTTGATGGCATGTATTTTTCGCGTTTAAAGGTCAATCGCTCGTATGCTATCGCTGCTAAAGTGAAGGGCAATGTTCCGAACGATATGTACATTAGTGGAGATATGCCTTCTCGGTCTTTGCGTTACGCACCAGGCGAGAATGGTGAAAAATTATTGCTAATTGGTGGTGACGGCCACGCTACGGGTAAAAGTTCGAGCGAAACGATAGAACATTATTACAATCTTGAAAAATTCGGCAACGAGCATTTTGGGATTGAGGAAGTTCCGTATCGGTGGTCATCGCAAGACATGACAACGCTTGATACAATCCCTTATATCGGTACCATCACAGCAGGTTATGACAATATTTTAGTCGCTACTGGATTTCATAAATGGGGAATGTCAAACGGCGCATTAGCTGGAATGCTGCTCAGCGATCAAGTGCTTGGTAACGAAAATCGGTATGCGCCAGTGTTTGATCCAACACGTACGAAAGTAAAAACTAAAGATGCGGTGAGCTTTGCGAAAGACAATGCCTCGGTTGCAAAGTCGCTAGTTACAGGAAAACTAAAAAGAGCATCCAAGACAGTTGATGATTTGGGGAAAGACGAAGGTTCGCTAGTCAGAGTCGGTAAGAAAAAAGCGGGGGGCTACCGCGATGAATACGGTCAAGTCCATTTAGTGGATACGGCCTGCACCCATATGGGCTGTGATGTTAAGTGGAATGATGCAGAGCGGTCATGGGATTGTCCGTGCCACGGCTCACGTTTTTCGTATACTGGAGAAGTGCTAAATGGACCGGCTGTAAAACCCCTCAAAAAAATAGAAACGGAGCAATAGAAAAAAGCAGTGAGGAAATTTTCCTCACTGCTTTATTAGAATTTATTCAGCTGGATTTGCTTGAACTTCTAGATGAATTTTAATGTCTTCGCCAACCATTACGCCGCCTGTTTCAAGAGCTTGGTTCCATGTAAGACCAAAATCTTTGCGGGTTACTTTACCATCGACATTGTAAGCTACGACTTCAACGCCCCATGGGTTTGTGCCTTTACCGTTATATTCTACATCGAAAGTTACTGGGTGAGTTACATCTTTCATCGTTAGGTCACCGGTCATTGTATATTCGTCGCCTTTTTTAACGATTTCGTTTGCTTTGAATGTGATATGCGGGAATTGCTCAGCATCAAAAAAATCTGCAGAGCGCAAGTGGTTGTCGCGGTCATTGTTTTTAGTGCTGATGCTTGCTACATCGATTTTAAAATCGATCAATGCGCCTTGTAAATCCTCTTCGTTTGCTTCAATGGTTGCTTCATAAGATGTGAAAGTACCTCTTACTTTTGAAATCATCATATGTTTTACTGAAAATCCGATTTCCGAGTGTGCTGTATCTACTGTCCATTTTTTCATATTGAATTCCTCCTAAAATTTATTATCTAAAATAAATATAACAAGATTAAATCTTGAAGTCAATACTCTTTAATTAAAAACTCTTTAATTCGAGATTAATTTAACTAGTCTTTTGTACTGAACTTTACTTTATTGCTTGTCAAATCAAGATGAAAATTAGATACTAATAGAAGCTATAAGTTAAGAAGGGATTTGCATTTAATGACGAAACAACAATGGTTGACGGATTTACGCAGTTTTTTAACAGACGATCACGTCAAAGTGGATGAACCGCTATACCTTCATACACTAACTAAAATGGGTGGGCCAGCTGATATTTTTGTGGCACCAACAACTGAAGAAGAAACTGCTTTCACTGTAAAGTATGCATATAAAAATAATATACCTCTACTACTTCTTGGGAATGGCTCGAATATGGTTGTCCGAGATGGAGGATTTCGTGGCATTGTCTTGACCTTGAAAGGGTTACAGACAATCCGTATAGAAGGTACAAAAGTTTATGCTCAAGGCGGAGCGAACATTAAAAAAGTTTCTAAAGCCGCTGCAGCAAAACAATTAACTGGATTTGAGTTTGCTTGTGGAATCCCAGGCTCGATTGGTGGGGCGATGGCGATGAATGCCGGTGCTTACGGCGGAGAAATTAAAGACGTTATTAAACAAGCGACGGTTCTTTCGAAAGAAGGAGATTTGCTCGTTTTATCTAAGGAAGATTTAGGTCTCGGTTACCGGAAAAGTGTGATTACGAAAAAAGGCTTTTATGTGTTATCAGCCGAGTTCGACTTAGAAGTTGGCAATCAAATGGTCATTGATGCCAAAATGAGTGAATTGACGTATCAGCGTGAATCAAAACAGCCATTGGAATTCCCTTCTGCAGGCAGTGTCTTTAAACGACCACCTGGCAATTTCGCAGGAAAGTTAATACAAGATAGTGGCTTGCAAGGAAAAGGATTTGGCGGTGCAGAAGTTTCTACAAAACATGCTGGATTTATCGTTAATAAGGATAATGCGACAGCTAACGATTACATTAAAACTATTGAAATGGTTAAAACGACAGTGTTTAACAATTTCGGTATTGATTTAGAACTTGAAGTGAAGATTGTCGGAGAAGACTGAATATGAGTAAAGTGGATGCCCTTTTATAGGGCATCTTTTTTTGTTTAGAAAAGGTATTTATCTTTCGATAGTCGAATGAAACACTAAGGAAAAGGGGGAAGATTCATGAGGGAGAAAGTGAAAAACAAAAGATGGCTAAAATGGCTAATCGCTACGTTGGGTGTACTTGTCATAATAATAGTGGCATTGCTTATTTTTATAAATGTCTTCCTAAATAAGTCTAAACCGCTTATCGAAGGAGAGGTAGCGGTAGAAATACTGGACAATGATGCAACGGTTATCCGTGATGAGATAGGAGTGCCACACATTAAGGCGAACACTGATGCCGATTTATACAGAGCACAAGGATATGTCCAAGCGCAAGATCGTATGTTCCAAATGGATTTATCTCGTAGACAGGCAAGTGGTCAATTGGCAGAAGTCATTGGAGCTGATGCAGTCGATACAGATAAGTTTTTTAGAACGTTTAGTTTGCGTGACGCGGCTGAAAAATCTTGGGATGGTTATGATCAGCAAGCTCAACAAGTATTAGAATGGTATGCAGAAGGCGTCAATGCCTATATGGAAGAAGCAAAAGAAAATGGCAATTTGAGCTTTGAATTTTCTATTCTTGGATACGAACCGACTGAATGGACACCCATAGACTCGCTGACGATTGGCAAGTTTATGGCCTATGACCTTGGTGGACATTGGAATACACTCGCCGTTCGTCATTGGACATTAAACGAATTTCCAGAAGATAAAGCGCGTGAGTTATTTATTGAATACCCTGAAAACGCACCGGCAATTTTAGCGGCAAACAAACAGCAACAAGTTCAAGTCGCTGGTGAATTTGATGCATCAGTTATTCCTCCAGAATTTAACGGCAGCAATAACTGGGTAGTGTCGGGTGATAAAACGGCAAGTGGCAAGCCCTTACTTGCAGACGATCCACATCTTGGTCTTAGCACTCCTTCTATTTGGTACCAAATGCATTTGGAATCTCCTGACCAAAATGTCAGTGGCGTTATTTTTGCTGGTGTTCCAGGCATTATTCTGGGACATAATGAAGAAATTGCTTGGGGTGTAACGAATGTTGGGCCCGATGTTCAAGATCTTTACATTGAAACACCAAATCCTGAAAACCCTACCCAATTTGAGTACGAGGGAGAGTGGGAGCAAGCAGAAGTAAGAAAAGAACCGATTAAAATAAAAGATGGTGAGACAGAAGATTTCGAGGTACTAGTAACAAGGCACGGACCTGTTGTTTCGAATATTCTTTATGACAAAGAACAACCAAGCGCAGTATTTTCGATGCAATGGACGGCTCTAGAGCCAACACTCGAACTGCAGGCAGTCTTAAATTTCAATAAAGCATCTAATTGGGAAGAGTTTGAACTAGCACTCGAGGATTTCCAAGCACCTGCACAAAACTTTGTTTTTGCTTCTACAGATGGCACCATTGCTTATAAAGCGAATGGCCGTATTCCAATTCGGAAGTCTGGAGATGGTCAATTGCCGGTTCCAGGAAATTCGGCAGACTATGGATGGGAAGGTTATGTGCCTTTTGATGAATTACCGCGATCAGTAAATCCAGAAAATGGGTTTATTGCGACAGCAAACAATGAAGTTATTGATGATTCTTATCCTTACCATATTACGGATTTTTGGGCACAGCCATATCGCTATGAACGAATTGCCGAAGTGTTAGAAGCATCAGATGATCTTACGGCAGAAGATATGATGAAATTACAAATGGATCAAAAGAATTTATATGCAGCAGAATTTTTAGAAGACATGATTGCTACGGTACGTGATAGTACAAAAGATTACGACGAAGTTCTTTCGCTGCTAGAAAAATGGGACCAAGTGGATAGTAAAGAACAAGGTGCACCATTAGTCTTTCATAAATGGATAAAGCAATTACCTGAAACTTTACTCGCTGATGAATTTCCAAAAGACGTCTATAAAATGCTGGATGGAAAAAACCATATCACCGATGAAATGATGCGTGATGCTTTTGCTGGAAACGCAGGTGTTTGGGTAAGTGAATACGGCGGAGCAGAAAAATGGCTTGTGGATTCATTGGAAACAGTTGTCGCTGAAATTGAAGAAGAACAAGGAAATGACTTGTCTGACTGGAGTTGGGGAGAAGATCATCAATTAACTTTCCCGCATCCATTAGCGGGGGCGTCTCCAATTTTTGCTGAGTTTCTAAATCCGGATCCTGTGCCAATCGGAGGTTCGAATATCACTGTTCAAGCAGCGGCATCAACACCGGATGGCGATGTCGACCACGGTGCATCTTGGCGGTTTGTTGCAGACCTTGCTGATTTGTCGAGTGCATATCACATCGTAGGACCGGGATTAAGCGGTCACATGAAATCGGATTACTTCCATAACCAAGTAGACGATTGGGCACAAGGGGATTTTCATGAAACAGAGATCGAAGAAGAAGTTAAAGGTTCGACATTAATATTAAATGCCGAATAAGTTATACTGGTGAAAAATGGATGTGAGGAATAATCAATGACAAGAATACTAGCTGTAGGACTTGGCGGCATGATCGGTGCACTTTTACGTTCTGGAATATACATGGTAGCTGCCGATGGTCTGGGGCTTTGGCTTGTTAATGTGATCGGCAGTTTTTTAATCGGCGTGGCAGCTATTCGCTTGTCTCAACAATCAGCTGAACTGCGATTGTTGATTTCGACTGGTCTGCTGGGCTCTTTTACCACATTTTCAGCATTCTCATCGGGATGGTTTTATTACCTTGAATCTTCTATTTGGCTAGGCATAGCATTTGCTATGAGCATGACGATTGCATGCGTTGCGGCAGCTGGAGCTGGATTATGGGTCGGTAGAAAAGAGGTGTCACCGTGATTAGTGTCGCAATCGGTGGATTTTTAGGAGCGATTACACGTTATTTATTTTATTTGTTAATCGAAAGCCGTGTTTGGCAACCCAAAGTTGCGACTTGGCTTGTTAATAGTCTGGGTTCATTTGTTTTAGGTTTATTAATTGGTGAGGGAAGCTTATCGGTTTTCTGGATGACTGGATTTTTAGGCGCTTTTACAACATTTTCAACGATGGCTTTAGATGTTGTGAAAGATATTGAAGACGGCAAATGGCTGGCAGCTGGGTTCTATATTATGGCCACTTTAACTTCGGGAATTGCGTTATTCAGCTTAGGTTATATGTTAATACAATAAAAATCCCATTGTAACTAATGAGGGGCTAGGCAGATACTTCTCAATTTTCGATATTTTTAATAAAGCGGAAGGCGGCGACAGAAGCCGTGCCCGTGGAACGCGTCCGCCTGAAGCGAAATGGAAATATGGATATTTCTTCAATAACTTAGAAAGAGCCCTTCGCGAAAATCGCGAAGGGCTCTTTTATAGGTTATTTAACGATAATAACAGGTGATTGAACGCGTTTAGCTACTTTATGGCTAACGCTGCCAAGTACCATTTCTTGAAGTGAGTTTAATCCGCGGCTACCGATTAGCACAACGTCATAGCCAACTTCATTCGCATGCTTGACGATAGTGGGTCCTGGAATGCCGTGAAGCGTTTTGGTTTCAAAATTAATATCGGCAGAACGAAAAATTTCTTCGAGTGGCACTAAATGCTTGCGACGTTCCAAATGAACTTCGTCACTGCTTTGGCCATGAAGAATCTCAGTACGAGCTTTTTCATAATCAATCACATAAAGCAAAGTGATGAATGCTTGTGGATTGGCTTTAGCCATTCTTACTGCTTCGTGAGCAGCGCGTTTTGAATGATCCGAGCCATCTGCTGCAACTAAAATTTTCTCATACATAGAGCATCCTCCTTATGATGTACCTTTACCAGCATTGCTATAGGTTGCTAACTTATCGACAAGTTTTTGGCTTGAAGAGTTCAACCCAACAATTGTGACACTTTGTCCTTGCGCTTGTAGTTTGTTCATAACTCGGTCGATGGCACCAACACCTGAGTCGTCCCAAACGGTAGCATCTGTAAAGTCTAAAACAACTTCTTTCGAAACTTCTAAGTTGTCGAATTCAGAGACAAAGTCTTGAGAAGAAGCGAAGAACAATTGTCCGTGTATCGTATATCTATTCGACACATTGCTTTCCAATCCTTCTTTGCGCACTTCCACTTTGGAAATTTTAGCAGCAAACAACATTGCGCTTAAAATAACACCGGCGAATACGCCTTTCGATAAATCATGTGTATAAACGACAACAACAACCGTTAACAACATAACGATTGCATCAGCTTTTGGAGCCGTCGCTAAATACTTGAACGAACCCCAGTCAAAAGTACCGATACAAACCATTACCATGATACCGGCTAGAACTGGCATCGGAATTTGAATAACCCAGTTGCCCAAAACAATAATTAAGAACATTAGGAAAACACCTGCAACAAAACTCGATAATCGTCCACGACCGCCTGAACGAACGTTAATGCCTGATTGTCCGATCATCGCGCAACCTGCCATTCCGCCGAAAAAGCCCGTAATGATGTTCGCGATACCTTGTCCGCGTGCTTCTTGGTTTTTATCCGATCCTGTTTCTGTTGCATCATCAATAATCGATGCTGTTAATAAAGACTCTAGTAAACCAATCACAGACAACGCTAATGCAGTCGGGAAAATGATTTGCAAGGTTTCCAAGTTAAACGGTACGCTGGGAATGAAGAAGCTCGGCAAAGTTTGCGAAATCGTACCGAGGCTACCGACGTTTTGCATATCGATGCCCGTGTAGATGACAACACCTGTCAATACGAGGATAGCAATCAGTGGAGCCGGAATAGCTGTGAAGAAACGAGGCAAAATATAAACAATCGCCAATGTCACGCCGACAAAAACATAAGTAATCGTGTTGATGCCGAAAATGAACGGCACTTGCGCCATAAAGATTAAAATGGCTAATGAGTTTACGAAACCAATCATAACCGCTCTGGGGATAAATTTCATAAAACGAGCAACCTTTAAAAGGCCGAAAATCAATTGCAGCACACCAGTCAATACAGTAGCTGCCAATAAATAATCCAGTCCATGATCGCGGACCAATAATACCATCGCAAGCGCCATAGCACCTGTGGCTGCAGAAATCATACCCGGTCGACCGCCGACAAAGGCGATAATAACGGAGATGGAAAACGATGCGTACAAGCCGACCATTGGGTCAACGCCAGCAATGATGGAGAAAGCAATCGCTTCCGGTATAAGAGCAAGTGCGACAACAATTCCGGCTAAAATGTCTCCGCGAATGTTACCGAACCATTGCTCTTTGTAAGATAAAGTATTCAAAAATTCCCACTTCCTTCTATTGTAATTTGTATTGATACCATATCCCATAAACTGTTGTTCAACTAATCGAAAATATCTAGAAAGTATAATTCCTGGTTCTTTCAATTATAGGCTATAAAACTGTATCACCTTTTTTTTTAGATGTAAATACAATTCATTCAAACGGAGGTTTGACTGTAGAGGTTTGAGCGAATATACTGAAGAGAACAATCAAACTCTTATTTGAATGAAAGAGGTGCCATATGAAAGAGTTGTGTGAAGTAACAAAAGTCCATCCGGAAGTTGTCGAGCGTGTACAACAAAATATGACCGACCTAGGGGACGTAGCAAATCTATTTAAAGCATTGGCAGACGAAACAAGATTAAGCATTGCATATGCCTTAACAATAGAAGAAGAAATGTGTGTGTGTGACATTGCGGCGGTTATTGGCTCTTCAACAGCAACTGCATCTCATCATTTGCGGTATTTGAGAGAGCGGGCATTGGCGAAGTCTGAACGAAAAGGAAAGCAAATCTATTATTCCTTATCGGATAACCATGTACGTCAATTGGTGAAAATCGCTCACGAACATACGAAAGAAGGTGTAGAAATTGGTTAAAACATATCGCTTAGAAAATTTGTCTTGCACAAGTTGTGCAGCTAAATTCGAAAAAAATATTCGAGGATTACCGGATATCAAAAACGTGGATTTGAACTTTGGAGCTTCCAAATTAACAATTGACGGAGATGTACCAATTGAAGCACTTGAAAAAGCAGGGGCATTCGATCATATCCGGGTTTATCCAGAAAAAGAAAAAATTAAAGTCGTTCCGTTTTATCAGCGGAGACAAACAATGGAAACAGCTTTTTCACTATTATTACTAATCGCCGGAATCATTGTTTCGTTTCAAACGAGCGAAACAAATCCTTTTGCCATCGCGTTATTTGCGGGATCCATGGCAATCGGTGGTTATCATATGTTCTGGACAGGCTTAAGAAACTTAAGTGAGTTCCAGTTTGATATGAAAACATTAATGACCATCGCTATTATAGGTGCGGTCATTATTGGTGAATGGCGAGAAGGCGCAGTTGTTGTCTTCCTTTTTGCTGTCAGTGAAGCATTAGAATCATTTTCAATGAACAAAGCGCGTCAATCAATTCGCAGTTTGATGGACTTGGCTCCGGCACGAGCGTTAATCCAACGTGCTGATGAATTGATCGAGTTGGATACAGAAGAAATTCGCATCGGTGACATTTTAATCGTTAAACCGGGACAGAAAATCGCGATGGACGGAACAGTTCTACGCGGAGAGTCAGCTGTTAACCAAGCGGCAATCACAGGAGAGTCGATTCCTGCAGTTAAAACTGTAGGGGATGAAGTATTTGCCGGCACCATGAACGAAGAAGGTGCGTTAGAAGTTACTGTCACGAAGCGTGTGGAAGATACGACAATCGCCAAAATTATTCATTTGGTAGAAGAAGCACAAGCTGAAAAAGCGCCAACTCAGAAGTTCATTGACCAATTTGCCAAATACTATACACCGGCCATTATTGTTATTGCCTTTTTAGTAGCCATCGTACCGGGCTTTGTAACGGGCAACTGGGAACTGTGGGTTTATCAAGGTTTGGCAGTGCTCGTTGTAGGCTGTCCATGTGCTTTAGTTGTATCAACACCAGTAGCAATTGTCACGGCAATTGGTAATGCTGCACGACAAGGCGTACTGATTAAAGGTGGTATTCATTTAGAAGAAACGGGACAGATTAAAGCTGTCGCTTTTGATAAAACCGGAACTTTAACAAAAGGCTATCCAGAAGTAACAGACGTAATTGCACAAGATGCTATTACAGAAGAAGAGTTATTAAAACTAGCGGCATCGGTAGAAACCATGTCTCAGCATCCTTTAGCAAAAGCTATTTCTAAAAAAGCAGCAAGCACCTATCCTTCCGAAAACTTTAATTCGGTTACAGGAAAAGGAGCATATGCCACAGTTAACGAAGAAAGCATTTACGTCGGCAGTTTAAGTTGGGCAGAAGAAAAGGGCTTACGCATTCCTGAAAAAGCGCGTAAACTTCAAGAGAGTGGGAAATCTGTCACTGCGGTCTTTTCAGAAAAAGTTCTGCTAGGCATTATCGCAATAGCCGATGCTATTCGCGTAGAAAGTCCATCCATTATTAAGCAGTTAAAAGCGATGGGCATCGATCATACTATCATGCTTACAGGAGATCACCCGGCAACGGCAACTGCCATTGCTTCGGAAATCGGTATGACAGATGTTCGTGCTGGACTCATGCCAGAAGACAAATTAGCTGCGATAAAAGAGCTCCAAAAACAATATGGCCGAGTTGCTATGGTTGGAGATGGCATTAATGACGCACCCGCTTTAGCTGCTTCAAGTATTGGTATTGCAATGGGTGGAGCAGGAACAGATGCGGCGCTCGAAACAGCAGATATTGCACTAATGGCTGATGATTTGGAAAAACTTCCTTATACGATTCGACTCAGCAGAAAGACATTGCGTATAATAAAAGAAAACATCGTCTTTGCGTTAGGGCTCAAGGTAATGGCATTGTTATTAATTATTCCTGGTTGGTTAACTTTATGGATCGCGATTTTTGCGGATATGGGTGCCACGCTATTGGTAATATTAAATGCGTTACGTCTTGTGAAAGTTCAGAAGTGAGGTACGTTTGGAGGTTTTGTATTGAGATTAACAGAGTGGACAATGGAAGAGCAGGAACAGCTAATTCATTTTATGACAACAAATTCTTGGCCTTTTCATGGTCATGAACATCCAGTCCGGGCTTTAATTGAAAAAACAATTGAAGAAGGCGGTTATAAATCGGACCAAGTTACAACGTTTTGGATTGAAAACGAAGACAAAAAACAAGTAGGTTTAGTACAAATATTTGATCTGCAAGACGACATTCCATTGTTTGATCTGAGAATTGCTGATCCTTACCGAAACAAAGGTTATGGTCCTAAAGCTTTGAAAATGGTAGCAGATTATGTTTTTTCGCTACCAGAAAAGAAAATTAGGCTAGAAGGCAATACGCGCCACGATAATTTTGCGATGCGTAAAGCGTTTGAACGAACTGGCTTTGTTAAAGAAGCTCATCTACGGCAAGCTTGGTTTTCGCCGCGAGAAAATCGGTATTACGATGCGGTAATTTATGGCATGACACGTGAAGACTGGCAGGCAGGGATTACAACACCCGTTCTTTGGGATGACGCTGTAATTGAAACGAAAGCACCACCATTCAATCCAATCTTACTCGATTTTCCTGAAGAATTTGAGTCAGAGCGATTGCTGATTCGTGCACCTAGAAGAGAGGATGCAAAGGCTAATTATGAGGCAGTCATGCATTCGCTAGAGTCATTTCGACCGTGGTTACAATTTGCGCAGCAAAAGCCGGAGCTTGCAAAAATAGAGGCAACATTAATTGAAGCGGAAGCAAACTTTAAATTACGTAAAGATTTGCGTCTACACTTTTTCTTGAAAGAAACCGGACAGTTTATTGGCTCTACAGGACTTCATCGCATTGATTGGGAAGTGCGCAAGTTTGAAATTGGCTATTGGGTAGACAGCCGCTATGAAGGCAAAGGATTTGTCTCGGAAGCCGTCGACCGGATCACCCGTTTTGCTTTTGAGGAGCTAGGTGCAAACCGTGTAGAAATTCGTTGTGACCCGGACAATGTTCGCAGTCGTGCAGTAGCGAACCGACTCCATTTCGAATTGGAAGGCATTTTGCGCAACGATACAATTTCTCGTGTTGGAGGCAAACTACGCGATACATGTGTTTATGCCAAAATCCGAGAATAATAGCGTTTTACAAAAGCAGGAATGGAAATTGCGTAATTCCCATTCCTGCTTTTGCTTATGGACTGATCAACTATAGAAAAAAGGGTTGTCCCGAAAGTCATTTATCACGACTTTCGGGACAACCCTTTATGTGTAAATCACGCTATGGTTATAAACCTTTACGACCGGTAACCAAATTGATAACTAGAATGATTGCAGCAATAATTAATAGAATGTGTATTAGACCGCCTGCTACGTCCATTAAGAATCCGATAAGCCATACTACAATAACAACTGCAAGAATAATCCAAAGAATACGTGCCATGTTTTTCACCCAACCTTTCTGTAATAACTATTTTGATTATAGTAATACTTACCCCGGTGATAATTAGCTTAAACCTTTCTGAAAAAACGAATTGTTTTAAGCTAAACTCAGTCCAGTTGTTTCAATGATGGCGGTATAGTAAACTGAACATAGCTAAGTGAGGGAGGAAAGAATTTTGCCTACTCCAAGTATGGAAGACCATATTGAAATCATATATTCTTTAATTGAGCAAAAAGGCTATGCGCGAGTATCAGATATCGCGGAGGCCTTATCCGTATTGCCATCTTCTGTTACTAAGATGGTGCAGAAGCTAGATAAAGACGGATACTTGATATACGAACGCTACAGAGGTCTCGTGTTGACGCCGAAAGGCCAAAAGCTAGGTAAACGGCTATTAGAACGACATGGCTTACTGGAGCAGTTTCTACAATTAATCGGCGTGGATGAAGAACGGATTTATGAAGATGTTGAAGGTATCGAACATCATTTGAGCTGGAATTCAATCGATCGGATTGCTGATTTGGTCCAACTACTGGAAGAAAGCCCGGATTTTACGGAAAAACTTAAACAGATGAAAACAGCAGGAAAAGAAAGCTAAAGAAAATAGGAGGAACTAATTATGGCTTTACACCCAGGGTTAAAAGCAGTATTGCAAGTGAAAGATCGTACGACGTCACAATGGATTTTGTCAGATGGTTCAGGCGATGAAGTAATGATGAACGCATCAGAAATCGAAGAAGGGCAAGAAATCGGAGAAGAAATTGAAGTATTCCTTTACCGCAATCGCCAAGGAGGCGTTTCGGCAACACCGATGATTCCGCATATTTTGCCAAGTGAGTATGGCTGGGCGAAAGTCTTGAAAGTATCACAGCGTGAAGGCGCAGTAGTCGATATCGGCACAACACGCGAAGTTTATTTGTTACCAGCGGATCTTCCACAAATTTTAGAGTTATGGCCAAAACAAGGCGATCATATCTTTATGACGCTTCGCACAGATCGCCACGGCGATTTATATGGACGTTTAGCTACAGAAGAAAAAGTATTGGAATTGATGGAACCAGCACCAGAAACTCTTTTCAATCAAAACGTACAAGCACGTGCATATCGTTTATTGCCTGTTGGGACGTTTATGCTGTCAGTACCAGAAATGCACCGAATCTTTATCCACGAAACAGAACGTAAAGAAGAGCCACGTTTAGGTGAAGAAAAAATAGTACGTATTATCGATGTAAAAGATGATGGTACATTGAACGGTTCTTTACTTCCTAGAAAGCAAGAACGCTTATTAGATGATGCCGAAGAAATTATGCGTTATTTAGAACAGTCAGGTGGAAAAATGCCGTTTACGGATAAATCTTCACCAGACGAAATCCAAGAAATTTTCGGTATGAGTAAGGCTGCTTTTAAACGAGCACTCGGTAAATTGTACAAAAACCGTCAGATCATCCAAGAAGAGGGATGGACAATGTCGACGAAGTAAAGGAACCTTTTCAAGTTAATTTCGTATTAATTTGAAGAAAGGGGCAAGTTAAAATGAGAAAAATAATTACTGTAATAGCATTACTGTTTACATTATCTATTGTGCTACCGTCATACAGTTCGGCAAATGTCGGCATCAATGAAAAGTTCGGGTTGCCAATCGTAGTTTACGGAGGCAATTTATCAGCAGATGAAAAAGCATCCGTGGCTGAGAGTTTAGACGTAGCAGGAGAAGTAGATGTAGAAGAAATTGAAGTAACGGGTCAAGATTTGATTAAGTACATTAAAGACGGCGATTCACGTGCCAATATGTATTCATCAGCCAAAATCACACGTAAAGATGAAGGTGCTGGGTTGGTCATTGAAATCGTGACGCCTGTAAACATTACGCAAGTAACAACTGAAATGTATGCCAATGCGATGTTAACAGCCGGTATTGAAAATGCAACAGTAGAAGTAGCAGCACCAAAAGCCGTTACGGGTCATTCAGCGCTTGTTGGAATTTATAAAGCTTACGAAGTGAACGGAGAAGCACTAGATCCGGAGCGCACTGACGTAGCTAATGATGAATTGACAGTTGCGACGGAGCTTGTAGACGGTGGCGTTGGAGACGATGAAGTTAGCGAGTTATTAACAGAAATTAAAAAACAAATTGCTGAAAAAAAACCTGCTTCGCGTGATGAGGTAGAACAAATTGTTGAAGAGCAATTAGACAAGCTACAAATCGAGTTGAGTCCAGAAGACCGTCAATTACTAGTAGATTTGATGGACCGTATTCGTCAACTTGATATTGATTTTTCAAAATGGTCAACGCAACTAGAAGATTTGAGTAAAACAATTGAAGATAAAATTACCACGATCGTTAATGATGAAGGATTTTGGGCAAGTGTAAAAAAATTCTTTAAAAACATAGCGGACACTGTAAGTGGTTGGTTCAATTAAATGAAAACAGGCAAACCTTGGAAAGGTAGTGCAACCCAAAAGTTAGATTTGAACTCTAACTTTAAGGGGTCACTACCAAATGGGTTTGCCTTTTTTTATGAAAGCTTAATATCTTGAGGAGATCAAAAGTCAGTGATAGTATAAAGTTAATATCTTGAATTAGAGGTAAATGAGGAGGGTTAATAATGAAATTGGAAGGTATTCACCACGTTTCAGCGATAACAGCAAATGCTATTGCCAACCATGACTTTTTTACTCGGATTCTTGGATTGCGTTTAGTTAAAAAAACGGTCAATCAAGATAATCCTTCTTCTTATCATTTATTTTATGCTGATGCTGTTGGTACTCCGGGTACTGATATGACATATTTTGATATCCCTATGGCAGGACGTACTTATCCTGGTGTATCGAGTATCAGCAATACAGCATTTCGTGTGAAAAACGTTGAGGCATTAGATTATTGGGTGGATCGTTTTGATAAATTTAACGTCCCTCATGGAAAAGTTGAGCAACGCTTCAACCGGTCGACCTTAACATTTCAAGATTTTGAAGGTTCTAGATTAATGTTGGTAGTTGATGATGGCAGTGGAATTGAATACGGCATCCCATGGACAAAAGGCGGGGTTCCCGAAGATTTTGCGATTGTTGGGTTAGGTCCCGTGCGATTGACGGTCCGAAAAAGCAATAAAACGGCAGCTGTTTTGACTACTATTATGGGGTTTGAACAGATTGGGGAATATCCATCAACTGTGGAGGGACAAAAAGATATTTTAGTCTTTTCAACAGGAGATGGGGGTCCTGCTGGCGAAATACATTTAGAAGAGCGATCGGATCTCCCTCTGGAACGTCCTGGTAGAGGAAGTGTCCATCATGTTGCGTTCCGCATCAAAACGAATGAAGAATATAGCAAATGGGATGAACATTTGCGTTCAAATGGTTTGATGACTTCAGGAGAAATCGACCGTTATTACTTTAAGGCCATTTATTTCAGAGAGCCTAATGGGATTCTCTTTGAATTGTCAACAGACGGGCCGGGGTTTGCAACAGATGAACCGGTTGACCGTTTAGGAGCTGGGCTTGCACTACCGCCATTTTTAGAAACAAAACGCAGTCAAATTGAAGCATCTTTGCAACTATTGGACACCGAGTAGAATAGGGGGGAATAGAGAATGGATTTTAAATTAGTTGAATTAGGCAGTGATGAATTTGCTTATCGCCTTGAAGATGAAGGAGGCACGAAAGGTGAAATTGCTTGGACAAAATTGGCAGATGTAATGGTCATTGAACATACTTTCGTTGAAGAATCGTTACGCCATCAAGGATTGGCTAAAAAGCTTTTAGACCAAACGGCAAATTTTGCTCGTGAACATGGTTATAAGTTAGAACCTGTTTGTTCTTACGCAGTATCTGCTTTTGATCGTTACAGCGATTATGATGACGTTAAAATTTAAAAAAATATAGCACACAAAAAGCAATCCGCTGTTAATCGAGTGGATTGCTTTTGCTAATGCTCTACTATGTAGTTTTTCATTGGATACCTCCGTTTTAAATGGTTGTCATTAAGAAAACGATGGCTGTTAAAATTGAAGCTCCACCTACACCGTACATAAAATCTGCTTGACTAAAAATTAGGTTTTTTTCCATTATTTAGAACTCCTTTCAAATCTTTGTTATTAATAATTTACCCGCTAATGAGCTTTCTAAACAGGTTTTATTAAGTTAATTAGGGGAAAAGAATAAGAAAGGAGTATTTTCCTTATATATTGACTATAAATAATTAAACAGAAAGGGTGAGGAGAATGAATCAAGAAACCGTAAACAGAGCAGGAGAAAAAGTTCTTGGTATTATCGGAATCGTCTTTAATATTTTAGCAATGGCATTAATTGGTTTTGCGATGGCAAGTTACTCAAGGGCACCAGAATTCCGACAGTCTATTGAAGATGCAATTAGAGCAGATCCAACTATGGCGAATCCTGAAGATGTGGAAATGATTATGAATATGATGTCTTCAGGTTTTGGTGTGATGGGGTGGGTTATGATTGCCGTGTTGGCACTCAGCACGTTATTAGCAATTATTGCTATTGTAAACCTTCGTAAAAAAGGAAATGCATCCACAGCTGGTGTACTATTCATCTTGGCAGGTTTGTTTGCAGGCATATTATCATTAACTTCTATTTTGTTCTATATTGCCGCTATTATGTGTTTCGTTCGCAAACCGCGAGTGCAACACACGCAAACTTTGCGTGACGAGGATTTCAAGTACCAAGAAGATGAGTTCCGTCGTAAAGAAGATTCGTTTAATAACGATACTACAACGCATAAAGACGATGACACGCCTTATCGTCCACTATAAAAAGTCATGAGTTTACAAAAAACCGCTACCTATAAGGTAGCGGTTTTTAAATCGAAAACATATTTTGCTGTTTGCAAAGGATGCCCTTCAAATAATTCTTCGAATTCTTCTAAGAACTGAAAGCCGTTTGCTTCATAAAAATTACGGCCTTTCTTATTTTCGCTTTCAACATAAACAAATAGTTGATTGCCATTAAGTAAATGGCGTAAGCCCGTAGTAAACAATTGCTTGCCATAACCTGAACGCTGAAATTCAGGTTTCATATAAATAGCAATCAGTTCAGCATCGCCATCCTCGTCCACTTTCGTGAAATTGGCGAAACCGACAGGCTCTCCTTCGTGTTCTGCGAGCAAAACAATCGTTCTCTTTAAACGCATCTCCATCATTGGAGTAGAATATGATTTATCTAGAAAACTTTCTTGGACTGTTGAGGGAATGATTCCAGCATATGTGTCATTCCAACTAATTTTGGCAATTTCCTGAACAGATGTGATATCTGCGGATGTACCGGTGCGAATCATGCAATCACCTCTAAAATTCTTTATGCAATCATAACAAAAAAAGAGGTGAATAGCCACTAATGTAGAATAAGTAACAACAAAAGGGGGATGTAATATGGATTGGAAGGTTTATCAATTTGACGATTTAAGCGCAAGAAAACTATACGATGTGCTAAAGTTGCGTGTTGATGTATTTGTAGTTGAGCAAAATTGTCCTTACCCAGAACTTGATGGTTTAGATCAGCGATCGGTTCACCTTCTGTGTAGCGAAAAGGAAGATGTATTAGCCTATGCTCGTTTAGTGCCGGCTGGTGCCAAATATGAAGTGCCTTCTATAGGTCGTGTCATTGTACATAAAGATGCTCGAGGACGTGGTTTAGCAAAAGAGTTGCTAGAGCGCAGTATTGATTATATTTCAAATGAATGGCATGCTGAGGCGATTAAACTGCAAGGACAAGTTTATTTGAAGGAGTTCTACGAATCTTTTGGTTTCCAGTCGATATCAGAAAGTTATGATGAAGACGGAATTCCTCATGTGGATATGAAACGGACTCGTGCGTAACTGTAATGTTTTTGACATATAAAAAAGGATTAACAGCATAAAATTTAGGGTAAAGATTGGTATTAAACAAATATGAAATGAAAACAGAAAAGGGAGTGCTGCAAAATGGCAAGAGGAAGAGGTCTCCTAATGGCAGGTTTAGCTGCCGGAGCATATGCATATTTCAAAAACCCTGAAAATCGTGAAAAAGCCACAAAGGCTTTCAATGATGCGAAAGTGAAGGTGAACTCTTATATGGAATCACAAAATCTAGATAAGACAGGAAATACAAATTCAAATGCCGATGAACCATCAGACAGTTTACAAGATCCTCAAGAGGACATGGTTGCAGAAGGCGGAGCCACAACAACTATTCAGTATTACAACGAGAAACAACAAAAAAATAAAGACACAGAATCAGAAGATGTAAAACTATCATCAAATGATGTCAGCGAAGAAAAGGCTGAACATACCGATTCAGCAACGCCTGAAAACAAAATAAATACGGATAACTTATAAGAAAAAGGATGGTCCTAGACCATTCTTTTTTTTGCTATCTATTTTCTAGAAGTCAGCCCATTTGTAATAGCGGCGATAAGTAATATAGAGCCGCTAACCATAAATCCTTGATTGGGGTTTAAAGCTAAAGCGCCGGTGATACCAGAACCGACAACCACACCTGCAGAGAAAAACGCGTAAAAATAACCGTAAGAACGTCCGCGGGAAGTGATATTGGTTGAATCGATTAAAATAGAATTGATTGAAGGAAACAATAAAGCAAAGCCTATTCCATAAGTGCACATGCCAACATAAAGTAAAGGTTCAGTTGACATAGCGCTTAAATAAAATAAAGAAGCACCCATAACAGTAAATCCTGCGATTAAGGTATAAATCGGTTTAACAAGATCAAAAATTCGATTGATAGGAAGTAAGAATACCAATATAGCAGAAATTCCGAAGGCACTTAACAATAAGCCGCTGAGTTGAGATTCTAAACCGAGTGCTTCAACTTTAAGAGGAAGCATATAAGCTAACACTCCTTGTGAAAACATCAAGAAAAAAGCACCTGAAAAAGAACGGAGTAAGCCAATGTTTTTCAAGATATCCGTTAAAGAAGAAGGATGTTTAGTGATGCTTTCTTTTTTTATAAGTGTTCGGCGCAATAGTAAAAACGCGGCGATGCCAATAGAAAAAATCAAGACGCCAGTTATGAGCATCGTTTCTGGAACGCTATTCCGACTTGTATAAATGGCTCCGTAAGCAGGTCCAAGAATTGCCGCTAAGCCAATAAAAGCACCGGATAATGCGGATTCTTTACCACGCTTATCCGAGTTTGTTCGGTTGGCTAAGTATGTGAAAGCAGCAGGAACTGTTAATCCAGCTGCTAGACCATGAAGAAATCTCACTGCTAACAAACTATAGGGTCCATCAATTAACGAATAGGTAAACAACGTAAAACTTGTTGATAATAAGCCAATCACTAAAATAGCAAATGGACCTTTACGATCTGAGGAAATTCCTGAAATGATATTGCCAAATGTATTAGATAACGAATACATACCGACCGCCAATCCAGCGATAAAAGGACTTGCGCCTAGCGATACCGCGTAAGGACTTATAATGGGAAGTTGAGCAAACAAGTCAAAGAAAGAAAAAAAGATAATAAGGTAAATGAAAATACGCAAGACAGTTCCTACTTTCCTAACAAATTGCAGTTTTTCGGGTTTGGTCACCCTGATGTAGGGGGAAAGACAGCTATAGTTGCTTACATTATACCATCGGAGGTCTTATGATGAAAAAAGCCATGTTTATATTAAATCCATCGTCTGGAAAAGAACGAGCTTCTGAATACCGCAGCCAAGTAGAAGAGACGCTTGCCTCAATGGGATACGAAGTGGATACAAGAGAAACAGAAAAAGAGAAAGATGCTACGAGTTTTGCAGCAGAAGCTTGCGAAAAAAAATATGATTTTATCGTAGCAATGGGAGGCGATGGCACAATTAACGAAGCTGTATCTGGGATAGCAGAAAAGCCACACGAGCCTTTGTTTTCATTAATCCCTCTCGGCACTGTTAATGATTTTGCGCGCGCTTTAGGAATTTCTTTAGATCCACCAGAAGCAATCGAAGCACTCAAAACAGGTCATGAAAAAAGAGTAGATATTGCTAAAGTTGGGGACTACTACTTTATGAATATATTAGCAATCGGAGATGTTGCAGAATCCACATATGAAGTGGATCCTGAGAAAAAAACTAAATTAGGAGCACTAGCTTATTTTATCGAAGGAGTAAAAGCAATTTCCGCTGATACTGAAACGTATTTTGAAGTTGAACATGACCATGGAATATGGTCTGGTGAAGCGAAATTAATATTAGTCGCATTGACTAATTCAGTAGGTGGATTTGAAAAACTAGCACCGGAAGCTCTGACAGATGACGGGTTGCTTCATCTTTATATTGTGAAAAATGCTGCTTTACCTGGATTTGTTCGTATTGCTACATCGGTCATCAGAGGGAAACTGGAAGAAGATCCAGCTGTCGAAGTAGTTCAAACTACGAAAGTGTCTATTAAAACAAATGAACCGTTGTCTAGTAATATTGATGGCGATGAAGGTTGTACAACTCCATTTGTGATTGACGTCTTACCCCGTCATATCCGTGCGCTCATTCCGCCAGATAAAGACGAATAACTGTATTGTCTTCTTTTACTCAATATAAAGCTAGGAACGAAGACGCAGCAAGCAAGCTGTTTATTAGGGTTTGCTTTATTTTTCTGTTAAAATTAAGTTTTATGAAGTAATAATGAAACTTTTCCCTAGTGAAATCGTCTTATATAGTATAAATTTTGTATTAAAACATTACTGAAGGCACACGGGTAAAGTTCATGTATAGAACAAATGACACGAAAAAAATACAAAAATAGCAGTTTTACTCTATTATTTCAGCTTATTTCAGTATATAGTTGAGATAATGTCAGAAAAACTTGTACAAAGAAAGACGGGGAAACCATGAATATTATCACTGCGCCAACTATTCAAGAAACCATTTCGAAAATTTTTATGAGTGAAACAGAACATTTAAACCAAATTGATGGTTTGGATAAATTTTTTGAAATTGAGACACAATTAATGTACGAAATTCATCACCTTGAAAAAGAGCGTGCAAAAGAGACGTTGAGAGAATTAATTGATATGCTGTCACTCCGTTCGGAAAAAGATATCATTCGATCTATTCGTAATTATTACATCATCTTATCTTCTGTTATGGCGCGAAAACTTTATGAAATGCGCGTTCCACCGAAAAAAGCATTTGCTTTTAACTCTGCTTGTGTAGAGTTAGTAGATAAGCATATGAATGATTCAGAATTTATGTTTGTTGCAGACGAGTTGATTGAGTTTTTTGTATCGATTATTTCTGAGCGCAAGCAACCTTCTTTTGGTCATCAAACGGTCAATAAAGTTGTGATCTACATCAACGATGAAGTAGAGCGTGATTTATCGGTCGAAGAAATTGCTAAACACTTCAATATCTCAACAAGTCATTTGTCACGCATCTTTAGAGAACATGCTGGTATTACACTTGTTGAATATTTGAATGTACGCCGAGTAGAAGAGTCGCAGTACTATCTGCGCCATTCGGATAAAGGCATTTCAGAGATTTCCAAGCAATTTCATTTCTGCAATCAAAGTTACTTTACGCGAATCTTTAAAAAGTATACGGAAGTTACGCCAAAGCAATTTCGTGACAGTCAGCACATTCCATATTTCCGGTATACATTACCAAACGCTAAGTAAGGAGAAGAAATTCTCCTTTTCTTTTTGACTTTTTTTATCGCTGTTCTGTTTAGGAATGCCGTAATTTTGTCACAAAAATTAAAAACTTTATTCGTGTTCTCTCCATGGATTGAATTTTGTTCTGCTTATCGTTATACTTCATAGTAGTTAAAAAAGGTGAAGGTGACTAAATTGAAAAAGAAAATTACATTATTAATGATGATGGCATTAGCCGTTGTTTTGCTGAGTGGATGTTCGGCAGTAGAAAACAAAGAAGGCATGTTTTATACTGTTTTTGTTAAACCGTTCGACGTGTCATTGAATTATTTAGGTGACTTGTTTGGTGGAAGTTACGGTTTGGCTATTGTAGTTATTACTATTGTTATTCGTTTAGTCTTAATGCCGTTTATGTTGCGTACTTACAAACGTCAGCAAGGCATGAAAGTCAAAATGGATGCAATGCGTCCCGAAATGGAAGACATTCAAAAACGTATAAAAGAAACAAAAGACAAAGAAGAGCAAATGAAGTTGCAGCAGGAAATGATGGGGCTTTACAAAAAGCATGAAGTAAACCCATTGAATATGGGATGTTTGCCTGTCGTTATCCAAATGCCGATCATTATGGGTCTGTATTTTGCCATTCTGCACTCACCGGATGTTCAAGCCCATGAATTTTTATGGTTTAGTCTAGGTTCTCCAGACATCATCATGACGTTGATTGCTGGAGCGGTTTATTTCTTCCAAGCAAGAGTTTCGTTATGGACAATGCCAGAACAACAACAAAAGCAGATGAAATTGTTTATTTACATTTCACCAATTATGATTATGTTCATTTCATTTACATCGATGGCGGCTTTACCGGTTTATTGGACAGTCGGAGGGATACTTTTGATTATCCAAACCTTTATCGGTCGTAAATTCTATTCGAATCATCCAGAAAAAGCACTTGAGTCAGTAGAAGAGAAAAAAGAATAATAAGGAGCCGGCAACTATTGCCGGCTTTCTTTTTATGGGAGATGTTTAGATGAATATGAAATTAGTGCAAGGAGTAACGATTGCGCTTTTAAGTGTTACTTCACTTACTTGTTTAATATTTGGCTATTTAGAAGTGGCTGTACTGTTTATGACTGTGCTTTTCGCCATGACAAATAGCTTCCGCTATCGTCAGATGAAAGCACAAGGAATGCACCGAGAAGCCAAATGGATGCTAGGGATGTCCGTCACTTTTGGCGTATTGTTCTTTGTTGTGTTAGCAACTATCCTTTTTTAAAAGTAAAAGCACAATCTCTTTTATAGAGATTGTGCTTTTTGTGTATATTCATATTTTTCTTTCATACGTTCTTCAAGTAATATATCCAATTGACTCATCAATGCTTGAATATCATTTTCTGATATTTGATTCACTGTCGACAGCTCCTTAGGTATTTATACAGAGTTATTCGAAATGCAATCGAATTTATGGGGGTATTTAGTTTTGAAAGCTAAATTTATTTTGGGGGTCTAATGTAATTGTTGAAGTAAATACTAAAATATAGGCGAGACAGTAAATTAAAACTGAAAAATAGGTTGGAATTTAATGCGGATTTTAAAAGAAAATGCCACAGGTTAACAAAGAATTTCAATCATAGAAATGGTAGAATAAGAAAGATATCAATAGAAGGAAGGCTTATTATGAAGTTTTTAGATCAATTCAAACAAAAAAATAAAAAGTTTTACATAAAATGGACGGTGATTGGTATGTCGACAATTATGGCAGCGCTAGTAGCATTTTGGTTATACATCAATGATTGGGACACTCGGCAAAGCATGAACGCATTAATAGAGGCAGTGGAAATTGAAGAACCCGCTACAGAAGCGCCAAAAGAGCAAGTTACAAAAGTTCCTGAATCTAAAAAGGTAGTAGAAGAACCTGTAGAAGAAAAGCCGGTAACAGAAGAGCCTGTAGAAGAAATAATAACCGATGCTACTGTCTATCCCCAAGATAAGGAATTGCCAAAAGGTCCAACAATCATTAACGGCGTGCTGGTGGCGAATAAACAACATCCGCTTCCCGACACGTATGCTCCTGGAGAAGTACCAGAAGCGCGCACAGCTTTTGAAGAAATGAAAGCTGAGGCGGCAAAAGTAGGGATTAACTTAAATGCATTCAGTACGTATCGTAATTTCGCGCGACAAAAGCAGTTATACGAAAGTTACGTAGCGAAAGATGGCCAACAAGCAGCGGATCGTTACAGTGCGCGACCTGGATATTCTGAACATCAAACCGGTTTAGCGTTTGATATTGGTGAATCAGGACAAGAACAGCATTGGGCTTCTGCCTCATTCGGCGACACTGAAGGTGGCAAGTGGTTAGCGACTAATGCTCATAACTATGGATTTATTCTTCGTTATCCTGATGGGAAAGAGAAAATCACAGGATATATGTATGAATCTTGGCATTTCCGGTATGTTGGAAAAGACGTGGCCACGCAAATTTATGAAAAAGGCATTACACTAGAGGAATATTTAGAGGCCAAGTAAACAAAAAGCGTCTTCGTTATTTTTACGAAGACGCTTTTCCTATGGAAAAAATTATAAAATTGGTGCCAGCAAGCGAGCGATAGATTCTTTTGTTTTAACCCAACTGGTCCGGTGTAAGTACATTTCATACGTTAATTCAGTTGAAAGTTTCATATCTTGGTGGAAAAGTTCCGCAAGATCTGTTGATACTTTCTGATCATAAATAAAGGCATTTACTTCAAAGTTTAATTTGAAACTTCTTACGTCAATATTAGCGGTACCAACAGTAGACGCTTTATTGTCCGTTACAATCATTTTAGTGTGCAAAAAGCCATTTTCATAAGTGAATATGCGTGCTCCAGCTCTTAACATTTGACCTACATACGAATAAGTAGCCCAATAAACAAACGGATGATCAGGTTTATTCGGTATCATAATTCGAACATCTATTCCAGATAAAGCAGCAATGCGAATGGCGTCATAAAAAGTAGCATCCGGAATAAAATAAGGAGTTTGTACATAAATATATTCTTTTGCTGAGTTAATGAGCTTTACATATCCATCTTTGATTTGCTCCCAATCTTCATCGGGACCACTAGAGACGATTTGCATGGAAGTGTTTCCTTTAGCTTTTTTAGATGGGAAGAAAAATTCATCATGTTCGATATCGTGGCGTGTAGATGCCTGATTCCAATCGCGTATAAAGCGAGTCTGTAAAGGGTGGAGTGCTCCACCTTCGATGCGCAAATGAGTATCTCGCCAATATCCGAATTTCCGACTTAGCCCAATATATTCATCGCCGACGTTAAAGCCACCAATATAGCCAACTTCTCCATCAATCACGACAATTTTGCGGTGATTCCGATAATTCAGGCGAGGATTGATGATAGGTAAAATAGAAGGGAAGAAGGTTTCGACTTCCCCTCCTGCAGCCATTAACTCTTTAAAATGTCGTTTTCTCAAACTACGTGAACCCATATCATCGTAAAGTAAACGTACTCTGACACCTTCTTTTGCTTTAGCAGTTAGAGCATCAACAATTCGAGTGCCCAGTTCATCTAAGCGGAAAATATAATATTGTACGTGAATATGATTAGTTGCTTTTTCAATGTCCTCAAGTAATGCATCGAATTTTTTTCGGCCGTCATTGAAGATTTGAATGCTGTTATCTTCAGTCAGGAGCGCACCATTATTCCGCAAGTGAAGGTAAATCAAATCCGCGTAGTCTTTCGTATCGGAATCATTAAATTCGAAGTTTTCATCATGTAATTGGTTCATTTGATGAGCAATCAAGCTCTCAATCCCGACTCGTTTTGTGCCTTCCCATTTGAAGAGCGTCTTTTTGCGCAACCTTCTGCCTAAAAACAAATAAATAAAGAAACCAAAAATAGGAATAAAGAATAATACCAATAACCAAGCCCATGTACTTGAAGCGTCGCGTCTTTCAAGAAAAACGAGAGCTGCAGCAAGAAGGACGTTCAAAATAAAGATAAATGCAGTTAAAAAGCTGAGAATAGTTACAGTCATTGGAATTCTCCTAACGTGAAATTCGTAAGCATAGAAGTTTTTAGCTATACTATCCGGCAAAAAAATAGCTGATTTATTTGAAAGTGTAATAGCGTGAAACGCCTAACAATTGAGTGATTCAAAAAAACCAGCCTCTTAAAAGATAAGGCTGGAGATAGTTAGCTTAATCGCTCTTCTTGTTTCAATTGCTCTACAATACCTTCAACTTCTACCCGGCTCATCTTCTCTTTTCCTGACTTTAATGCTTTGAGCGTACTATGAGCTAATGCTAATGGAACTTTGCAGAACATTAAAATCCGTTTATTTTTAATGGGTTTTACGTAGAGATCTGCTTTTGCCAAATTGTTTTTAGCGTAGTTGAACATATCTTCACGTGTCCAACCTTCCGGTACGAAAGTTACGCCGCGCTCGAAATCTTCATCGTAATTTCGAAGCATATTGACTGCTTGCAACCCGCGACCAAAGGCAATAGCATGATCAGGATCTGTTACCGTTCCATCATGCCAGTACCAAATGTCGGAAAGCATCGTGCCAACAAGACCAGCCACGTAATACGTATATTCATCTAAATCTTCTTTTGTTAGAATAACCCAATTTTTTTCTACCCACTTGGACATACCGCCGGCCATAATAGCTGTGGATTCCATTACTTTGCCTCTAATTTCTTCAGGGCAGACATGGATCCAGTCTGCTAAGCGCATCGTAACAGGTGGTAGAAACTCTTTATAAGGAGTAACAAGGTCCAAATAAGACTGCTCATCAAAACCTGTTTCCAACATTTTTTGAATCGTGCTCAGCAATTTGATTTTAGCTTGATCATCCAGTTTCGGGTGATCTTCAATTTCATCAATCGCTCGCATACAAAGGTAAGCAGAGCCGACAGTTTTCTTTAAAATAGGATCTAAAAAGCTGATTGGGATGAAAAAGGTCCGGCTCGTTTCTTTTAGCATCATTAAGGACTCTTTTTGTAAATTCGAAACTTTGCTCATCTCAATTCCCTCCTGTTGTGTGTATTGATAGTACATAATTTTATGTATAACATCGCTTCTAATGAAAAAATGGCTTCCTACTAAATATAAACCATCTAGATGAAAAAACAAACAAATACCCCGTAAGCTAAAACTTTGTACAAAAAAAGCCCCTTTAAACAAATTTTTATGCTTAAAAGGGAAGACTCATTTCGTATAAAAATGGTGCCAAGCTTCATGGATTCCACCAGCATAGCTATTCATAGCCCGATAGATTGAAGGATGTTTTTGTTGTTCGAGCAATTCAGGCTGCGCGTTTCCAACGATAACAGAAGGAAAGCCCATAGTTAGCATCTCTGCGTCATTTCCAGAATCACCAGCTACTAGTAATTTAGCGTTATTCAGCTGATACTTATTTAAGATGTATTGAAGCGCTTGTCCTTTTCCGCTACCTGCCGGAAGAATATCGACATCACGTCCACCGCTATATATTAACTTGTACGTAATTCCCGCTTGATCAAGCGCTGTGCGAAATGCTTCTACGATATTAACGTCAGTTGCATAATAAGAGCAACGGTTTGTGACGGGAAGCTTTTGAGAAACTAAATCAGGAATTTGGCAAGCAATGGCATCTATTTTTTCAGGCATCCAAGATTGTTCTAAATGCTGTGACCATGCTAAGTCTTGTTCTAATGTGTCTCCTATATAAATAGCTGTTCCAACGTCTGTAATCAGTACGTCAGGAACCGGTAAATTTTCCTCGTTGATAAGTGATAGAGCAGATTCATAATGCCTGCCGGTAATATAAATTAACGATACGTTGTACGGCTGATTGTTATAAAAACTGAGTAGTGTTTGCAAACTGTTTTGATCACCGACGAGTGTTCCGTCCAGATCGGTTGCTAATAAATGCGTTGCTGCGTGCACGAATAATCACCTCATATAATGAATTGATGCGAGAAGAAATAGTATCCCAATCAAAGTCTTTGCGAGCAATCTTTTCAGCTTGGCGACTTAATCTCTCTGTCAAAAGTGTATTTGCTGACAAAACATCCATGGCAATAGCTAAATCGATTTCGTTTTTCGTCTCAACTAAAAGCCCGGAAATGCCATCTTGAACGACATTTTTTAATCCCCCTACATTTGAAGCAATAACGGGACTCCCGCAAGCTTGCGCTTCTGCAGCAACCATTCCAAAAGATTCATAGAAACTCGGCACAATTGTAGCAGTAGCCGAATTGAATAATAGAGCCAACTCTTCTTGGCTTTGAGGACCTAAAAACTCTACTCGATTTTCGATGCCTTTAATAGCCGCCCGAAGTTTTTCATCTTTAGGTAACCCTGTTTCTAAATCAAAATTTTCTATGTCTCCGCCGGCAATAACCAAGTGTGGAGTTTCTGTATATTTACTTTTTTCAACCAACAATTGGAACGCTTTTAATAAAGTGAAAATTCCTTTCGTAACTTCTAGTCTACCCGCAAAAACAAAGAGGGGATTGCTGTAACCGAATTTTTTGCGCAAATGTGTTCGGTTACCTCGTACTTTAAACGCCTGGTCTACTCCAATTGGAACAACTTGTATAGGAGAGGGCGAGTTTATGTGAAATTCGATTAATTGTTTTTCGTTATTAGTAGTTGCTAATACATAATCAGTGTTTTTCAAAATTGCTTTTTCTGCATTTATCCGGCGTTGATCATGAATGCCTGTTGCCCGTTCTTTTGCCCAAGCAAGTGAATGGGTTGTGTGTACATAAGGCAATCCAAATTCTTTTTTTAATTTCTTTCCGATTAATCCTGATAACCAGTAATGGGTATGAACAATATCGTAAGACGCTAAATTCAACGTAGTTTTCAACTCTTCGTAAAATGCTGGAAGCATAGAATACATTTCATCTTTGGAAACAAATCCTTTATGTCCAGCTTCTAATCTTACGACACGGCATGTAGCGCCGAACGTTTCTATTTGAGGTTCTGAAGAGTCACACCAATGAGTGGCGACATCAACTTGCCAACCTTTATTTTCTAATGCGAGTGCTAATTGCTTAACATAATTGTTTTGGCCGCCCGATTGTTTACCACCGAGCTTAGCTAAAGGATCGCCATGATCCGAAATAAATAATGCTTTCTTGTTCATCAAGCTCAGCTCCTTTTTACTTTTTTAAAAAAAGGCATCATGAATGTTTACCCGGATTTTAGAATTTTTAATCATTTATTTAGAGATTTGGTTCTTTTCGACTGGTGGAAATTCTTAGTAACGAGAAAAACAGTAATATAGCTTTACCCCATAAATCTAAAAGATAATCCACAATATTCCACTTTTAAAGAAATGAATTTGAGTCTCTTGGTTCACTGCATTAGAATGAAGTCACAAGACTTTTGGAAACTAGGTGTTTACATGAAAACATTAATTATTATTGGTTCAGGAATTTTAGGCGCATCTGCTGCATACCATGCAGCAAAAGCTGGAGCAGCTGTCGTCTTAATAGACCGTGGCGATAAAGGACAAGCAACAGGAGCTGCAGCTGGAATCGTCTGTCCATGGATCTCTCAACGTAGAAACAAAGCTTGGTACAATTTAGCCAAAAGTGGAGCTAAATATTATCCAGAATTGATTTGTGAGCTCGAAGCTTTAGGCGAACAGGATACAGGCTATAAACAAGTAGGCATTGTTAGCATTCATGAAGACAGTAAATTAGATAAAATGGAACAAAAAGCATATGAGCGAAGAGTTGATGCGCCTGAAATGGGTGACATTAAAAGGTTATCGTCAGAAGAAACAAGAGAAGTTTTTCCTTATGCAACGGAAGAGTATGGAGCACTTTGGGTAAGTGGAGCGGCTCGGGTTGATGGAAGAGCTATTCGAGATGCGTTAATTTCGGGTGCAGTAAAGCTTGGAGCAGAACGCGTAACGGGAGATGCAGAATTATTGGTTGAAGAAGGGCAAGTTATTGGTGCTAAGGTAGCTGGTAAACAAATTATTGCAGACCGAGTTATTTCAACAGGAGGTGCATGGGCAGCAGAGTTATTCAAACCATTGGGATTGGATTTAGACATTGTGCCACAAAAAGCCCAAATTCTTCATTTACGTGCTGAATCTCAAGCAACGGGAGATTGGCCGGTTGCCATGGTTCCTTATGGTCAATATATAGTCCCGTTTGCGGATGGCAAAATTGTTGCCGGTGCAACGCATGAAAATGGAGTGGGGTTTGATGACAAGCTGACAGCAGCAGGAATTCATCATATTCTTGATAAAACTTTAGAAGCGGCACCCGGACTTGGTAAAGCAGAAATGGCAGGGGCTGCCACTGGTTTTCGTCCCGCTACAACAAGTGCACTGCCGTTTATCGGTCAAGTTCCGGGATATCCGAATTTTTTTGCGGCTAACGGATTGGGTGCTTCAGGTTTGACTGCAGGTCCGTATTTAGGTGCACAGTTGGCAAAACTAGCACTCGGGGAACCTGTCGGTATCGATTTGAGTCTTTACCGAGTAGAAGATGCGTTCAGGAGCTGAAAAGGAGGCGTGGAAATATGTATTGGTGCAAAATCGCCCGGACAGAGGCAGAATATGCTGAAATTGCACGCTTAAACTATGACACCTTTGTAGAAGAAATTCCTCAACATCAAACAAATGACAGCGGTACACGTGTCGATCCTTTTCATGAACAAAATACGTATTTAATTGTATTGTCAGAAATGGAAGTGGTTGGCATGATTGCGTTGCGTTCTGAACGTCCGTTTTCATTAGATCTGAAAATCGGGAAGTTTGAAGAGTTTTTGCCGAATGCGGGTAAAGTTTGTGAAATCCGTTTACTGGCGATACGTAAAGCGCATCGGAACGGACGTGTGTTTTTCCTTTTAGCCCGTGCATTATCTGATTTTTGCTTAGAGCAAGGTTTTGATTCAGCTGTTATTTCTGGAACAACACGTCAAATGAAACTATATGGCCAGCTCGGATTTCGCGCGTTTGCAGAACCAATGGGCACAGGAGAAGCTATCTTCATCCCAATGGTTACGACGCGTCGCCAATACATGGATTCTGTTGCGGCGAGGTTGCAAGCAAAACGCAGACTGTTTGTGCCTGGCCCAGTTGCTTTAACAAAAAAACTCGCTGCTCCTTTTCAAGAACCACCTATTTCTCATCGATCAGCAGCTTTTCGGGAAGTGCGACAGGAAGTTGACCGATTACTTGAGGATATGACAGGAATGACTCCTCATCTATTAGCAGGAAGTGGGACTTTGGCGAACGAAGCCATGCTCGCGCAAATAAAGCGGCTAAATTCAAAAGGATTAATTTTGGTGAATGGTGAATTTGGCAAACGTTTAGTCCGCCAAGCGGAGCGTGTTAACGTGGATTATGAAGTAGTGGAAGAATTGTGGGGACAAGCTTTCGATTTTGAAGAAATAATAGAGCGCATTGAAACAGAAGACTTTCATTGGATTCTCATGGTTCATGGTGAAACTTCTACGGGGCAATTAAATAACTTTCACGAACTCACTAGTATTTGTAAGGAGCGTGACATTAAGCTTTGCTTGGATTGCATTAGTAGCTTTGGGGCTGTGCCATTTTCGCTTGAAGAGGTTTGGCTCGCAACAGCAACAAGTGGCAAGGCCATCGGAACTTTAAGTGGTGTCGCCATTGTCTTTGCAGATCATGAAATAGAGTCAGACGATAACGTGCCTAGCTATTTAGATCTTGGGCTTTATGCGACAGACATCCCGTTTACATTTTCAGCGAGTTTACTGGAAAGCTTACATCTTACATTAAAGGCATATCCTGCACGCTATGAACTGTTAAATCAGCGCTTCCATAAATTACAAGAAGATACGCAAAACTGGCCAACTTTAGCGGCCGGTTACCCGACCGCTCGAACTTTTCAAGTAGTAGAAGATATTCGTTTTCTTGTTGAAGATGCCCATCTTTCCGGTTTCGAGTTACATTCAGCAAGTGGCTATTTAAAAGTGCGGGAATTGTTTCAAGTTTCCTGCATTCAACCAGAATTTGAAAAAGACTGGGAGCACTTCATAGAATTTTATGAAGTTTACCATCGCTATCATGTAAAAGAAAAAGCCCGTCACTCAATGTGAAGAGTTAAGAGTATAAAAAAATTTATTTCCTTTTTTGAAAAAGGAGTACTTCATACTAGCGAAGGCGCGTCCACGGGGTAGGCGGAGTGAGAAGACAGATGGTCTTTCTGGCTTCTCGCGAGAGCCATCCCCAAAGCGACCGGAGCGATTTGTTGCTAAAGAAAAAGCCCGTCACTCAATGTGACGGGCTTTTGTTATGCCAGTACTTTTTTGTGCGCCGCTAATATAAACGTCTTATAAGGGAAGTCAGGCATAGGTTTGATCAAGTCTTTCGCAATCGTAGCGTGTTTTATTGCGAGCTCTTTGTCGCCGAGCTCTAAGTAAATGAGTGCCATATAGGCATCTTTTTCATAATGCAACGACAAATCGTAAGGATGATGTAGAAATTCCCAAAGCTCGTGCTTTTTCAGCCATGTCAACGCTTCTTCAAATTGTCCGAGACCATATAAAGCTTTTCCTTTTTCTAAAGTAAACATAAAGATTTTGTCTTCTGGATATTTTTCTAAGTTTTCGTCAATTAATACAAGAGCGGCTTGGTAGTCATGAGCAAAAGAATTTAAATAGTGAACTTCAATCGCATCAGCGAATGCGCTCACCTCATCGTCATCCGTAAAATCCGCAAACAAGTGAAGTTTCGAAATGTAATAATCTTTTCTTGCTGTATCCTCTTCCAACATGGCTTGAAAACCTGCCAGACGATAAAGAGCGTCAATTCGATAAAATACTTGATGCTCTTTGGAGTATTGAATAGCTTCCTCCATTAAACGCTTAGCGTTTTCACCATCTCCGATAGCGGAATAAAGAATCGACTCGTAATAATCAAAATCCAATTTCTTCAATGGATCCAAAACTCCAGCACGTTCTTCAAGGGTCTTTCTTGATGTTTGAATTAAGACTAGTGCATCTTTATAGCGATGTTCCGTAAATGCCATCATCGCTTTAAAAGTATGAAGGTCCGCACTTTGGTTAATCATATGCAGGCTTTCGTATATTTCTTCTGCTTTTTTTAACACTTCTTCCCAGCCGCTTTGTTTTGAATGATAACTGCAATATCCATAAATTTCAAAGAGCCTTGCAGATTCGTAACGAAAGGGAAGATGTTCGAGATAGGGTTTTAGAATCTTAACGATGTTTTTATACTTTGCAATCAATTCATCGCTTAACAACTCTTTTGTATAAAGCTTTTCGATTTTTTCGAGTAAGCTTCTCAATTCGTGAGTGGGTAGGCTTTCAAGGAGTTCATTCTGATCTACCTGTAGCTGCTCTGCGATATAGGCTAAGCTTTCCATCGAAGGATTGGCCTTATTATTTTCGATTAAACTAAGCATTCCTTTAGTCAATTGGTCACCTGCTAAAGTTTGCAGCGTTAACCCTTTCTGTTTACGTAAAGTCTTGATGCGTTCGCCTAAAGTAGCCATTGGATCACCCGCCTTTTCATTAGTTTAATTATATTAAACTTTTTCTTGTCATGTCAATTCGGTTATGATATATTTTGTTTAATTAAATTAAACTTTTATTTAGGAGGTTGAAAAGATGAGTGAGGAGTTACGTATCAAACAAGCCACATTCCATCTGTATACGTTTACGGTTAGCAAGTTAATCTCCACATTTGGGAGCTCTGTTTACGCGTTTGGTATTAGTTTGTATGTGTTGGCTTTGACTGGTTCAGCTGCTAGTTTTGCGATTAATTTAATTTGCAGTATTTTGCCAAGATCGATATTGTCCCCATTTGCTGGGTATGTTGCAGATAAGTATTCAAAAAAAGCCATCGTCATTTTGTCTCAAATAGCCAGTATGCTTGCAGTAGCAGGTTTACTCGTTTTCGTGTTACTGAATGGTTTGTCGTTAACAGCTATTTATACGACTACCGCGCTATTATCCATTAGTACAATGTTTACCGGTGTTACGTTTTCTTCGTCGATTGCCAACCTGATTGATCCAGATCGCATTCAACGGGCAATGGGTTTTAACCAATCAGCAATTTCAATTGCGGCAATTGGAGGTCCTGTAGTAGGGGGGATTCTTTTTGGGTTTGTTTCGATGAATGTTTTTCTAGTGATTCAAGTTACTGCATACGCCTTAGCGGTGTTGTTAGAGTCTACGATGAACTTTAAACTTTTTACAAATCGAACTGAACAACAAAGTGATAGCTCGAAAAATTCCATGTTGAAAGAAATGAAAGAAGGATTTTTTTACTTGAAATCCAATCGTGTCATTATGGTAATTGTCACGACGGCTGTAGGTATTAACTTCTTTTTTTCATCAATGATGATTGGCTTGCCGTTTATTGCAGTTCAGCAATTGCAAATTGATGCGACGCATTTTGGGATGATTGAAGCCATGATTGCGATCGGGATGTTAGTAGCGTCGATTTATTTTTCCGTCAGCAAAGATGTAGAATTTCCGTTACTGGTTGCTAAAAGAGGGATATTGGCGATGTCTGTTTTGCTTGCCGGAATGGGTATCCCACTTATTATTGGTATGTCCTATAACGTAACAGTTGGTTATTTCCTTTTGCTTATGTTGATATTTGGTATCAGCAATGTCTTTGTCAATACGCCAATTGGTGTCATGATGCAAAAGGACGTAGCAGAAGAATACCGTGGTCGCGTCTTTGGAATTTTGGAATCGATGGCAATGGCTATGATGCCACTAGGTTATCTACTATTTGGTTTGTTATATGACATGCTGCCTGCAGAATATGTGGTTGTAGCAAGCAGTCTTTGCTTGATTGCACTAACAAGTTATTTAATGCGCTCATCAATTATGGAGGAAGCAATGCCATCACTTCAAAAAATATAATGGTCAAAAAAATACTGAACAACTTTATTTCCAAAGTTGTTCAGTATTTTTGGTGAAAAGTTTTCTTTGTTTATTGAAAATTAAAATAATTTATGCATAAATACCTTGTTTTATTGTCTGTATTCTGTATTTTAAGGGTAACCCATTACTAAGGACTTATATTTAGTGAATGGGGTGTAGATTATGAGCTCGGAAAAATCCGCTGAGCCATTAAAAAAATATGTTTGGAGCTTAGTCATCTTAAATTTCCTAGATGGCTTGTTAACATACATAGGGCTTTCTACTGGAGCTATAAATGAAGCTAACCCTTTGTTAGTATCGCTTTCTCCTTTAGCCCTCTTAGCTACGAAGCTTTTTTTATCCCTTTGTCTTTTTAGCTTTCTCTTCACACCTTTCATCAAGATTCAATCCCGCATCTGGCGTTTTACGCTTGTGATGGTAAATGTTCTTTATTCACTCACCTTACTTCTTCATGTGTATTGGCTAGTCATTTTAGTAACAATGAGTTCTTGAATATAAAAAAACACCGCTAAAAGCGATGCTCATGCTAGAACTCCTGCTATTGTCTATCAGGCAGAAGCGCTTGCTTTTTTTGTCGTTGCTAAGGTCTTGTTAGAAGCTCTAAACAATACGATTAACAAGATACTCGCTATTGCCAGCGCTGCAGATAAATAATAAATGCTGCCGGCTTGAATAGTGAGGAGCCATGTAAAAGCTAGAGGACCAATAATGCGTCCAAGATTATCCATAGAATAAGTTAACCCAGCGGCTGTCCCATATTTGCCACCTGATTCTTTTGAAGTTAACGACACTAATGCTGTACGAGACAAAGCATTCCCGGCAGTAAAGATGCTGAGTGCAACACCAGCAAAAAACAAACTGTTTGTAAAAGGGAGGAGGAACAACCCGAGAGCGGTAACGATTTGTGCGCCCATGATCCACTTTGTTTCGGCACCATCTTTAATGCGGCGAACAACTCCGCCTTGAATGGTAGCATCGACAAACCCACTCGCGATAAACAAGTAGCCAAGTTGAAGCGGTGTAATGCTAATTTGTTGGATTTGGAACAATTGAAAAGTTGATTCCAATCCTGCTAGTAAAACAGTTACCATAAAGGACATTAAAAACAAATAGCGAATGCGGAACTGCCAAAGTGTACTCGAGCCTTTTGGCAAAAGCGCACGTTTAACGGCTTCACCTTTACGAACAGGCTCTTTTAATACGATACTCGCATAACCCATCAATAAGAGTACAAGTACTGCAGAAGTCGTAAATGGCAGCGATAAGGAAATCGATCCTAGCAAGCCACCAATAGCAGGTCCGAAAATAAACCCTAAGCCAATTGACATGCCAAGAAAGCCCATGTATTTATTGCGGTCTTCGTTTGAAGTGATATCTGCTACATACCCTGTTACAGCAGTGTAAAGTGCACCGGAAAATAGACCACCTACAATGCGTGAAAAATACAACAACATTAAATTATCAAGAAACAACGAAAATAAGAAGAAGCTTAAACTAAACCCAGCTAGCCCGATAAGAATAAGTTTTTTACGCCCAGTGTTATCGGAAAGTTTTCCCCATAGCGGTGCTGTGAAAAACGAAGATAAGGCATAGATGGTGATTAATCCGCCAACATGGATTTCCGAGTAACCTTGTTGCACAATGACTTCAGGTAAAATAGGGATAATAATGCCGAATCCTAAGTACACAAAAAACTGAACGGACATCAGCAGTAAGATGGTTTTTTTCATAATGAAGAATTCCTACTTTCTGAAAAGAATATGTCCTCATTTTACCTTTGTTTCTTAAGTAGAACAATGACCAGAAAAAAGAAGACCATTTCTGGTCCTCTTAGACTGGAGACAAAGTCTTATTAAACTGAATAGTGATGCATATTCTTCAACTGGGCTGGCCACTTCGCTTTCCGTGGGCTCAGCTTCAGCCTCCTCGTCACTGACGTTCCTGCGGGGTCTTCAGCTTTCGTCGCTTCGCTGCTCCCACAGGAGGCTTCGTGGCCAACCCAATTGAAGGCTTCTTGCTACAAACAAAGTAAGATTCTTTAGTACGCTTCATCATAAAAGTAACTTATGAAAAGTTTTTTCCTCTACTCACTCTAGGATTCGGAGCACCTAGTGGCGACTCCAGCGGAAAAACGAAGTGGTGAGACCCCGCAGGAGCTTGCGACGAGGAGGCTCAGCGCGGAGTCCGCGGAAAGCGTCCACTAGGTGTGGAGAATCCCATATACATACAAAAAAATGAGTAAGCATTCTTTTTTCTGCAAATTAAGAGGACCATTTCTGGTCCTCATAAAAAATAATTATTTATTTAATTTAACACGTTGTAAACGTAAAGCGTTCATGACAACTGATACGGAACTAAATGCCATGGCAGCTCCTGCAAGCCAAGGAGCTAACAAACCAACTGCCGCAATCGGAATGCCGATTGAGTTATATGCAAGTGCCCAGAATAAGTTTTGTTTAATATTACGAACGGTCAATCGACTCATTTGAACCGCGTCGACGACTCTCATTAAATCACCTTGCATTAACGTAATATCGGCGGCTTCCATTGCAATAGCTGTTCCGGTACCCATAGCCATTCCAACATCTGCACTAGCTAAAGCCGGAGCGTCGTTTAAGCCGTCTCCAGCCATGGCGACATGTCTACCTTGCCCTTGAAGTTTAACAACAACATCGGCTTTTTCTGCTGGTAAGACGCCAGCAAATACTTCGTCGATGCCAACTTGTTTAGCGATTGCCATCGCTGTGCGTTCTTGGTCTCCTGTTAACATGACCACATGTAATCCCATATCTTTCATTTCTTGAATTGCTTGTTTAGCTGTTTCTTTCATAGTATCGGCAACAGCAACGAGTCCGCTGTAACGGCCGTCAACAGCAATGAACATAACCGTTTTGCCGTCTTGTTCTAAAGCGGTAGCTTGCGCTTCATCGATTGCAAGACCGTCCATCAAACGACGATTTCCCATGACGACTTGACGATTATCTACAGTGGCACGAATGCCGTGACCTGGTACAGCTTCAAAAAGACTAACCGCTAAATTTGCTTCACCATAATCAGAGATGGCTTGCGCAACTGGGTGTTCAGATTGATTTTCGGCACTAGCCGCTAAGTTTTTTAATTCATTTAAATCGATTCCATCAGCCGGAATAAAATCTGTAACGACAGGGCGGCCATTTGTAATGGTGCCTGTTTTGTCCAATACGATGGTATCAATATGCTTTGTGTTTTCAAGCGATTCTGCTGTTTTAAATAATACGCCTTGTTCAGCAGCACGACCTGATCCCGCCATAATAGATGTTGGTGTAGCTAGTCCTAATGCGCAAGGACAAGCGATTACGAGAACTGCAATTGTACTTTCAAGAGCGGCTGGAAAGTTTCCAGGTGATACTAAGAAGTACCAGGCGATAAACGTGACTATTGCAATCCCAACAACGACTGGAACAAAGACACTGGAAATTTGGTCAGCAAGTCGTTGAATCGGTGCTTTAGAACCTTGTGCTTGTTCAACAACACGAATGATATTCGATAATACAGTATCTTTACCGATTTTATCCGCGCGTACATGAAGCGAACCGTTAGAATTGACGGTCGCTGCAAAGACAGCGTCGCCTGTCTCTTTATCAACCGGTAAACTTTCACCAGTTAGCATCGATTCATCCACTGCTGAATTACCTGAAAGAACAGCGGCATCAACTGGAATAGAAGCACCGGGTTTAATCAATAAGATGTCACCGGTTTTGACTTCTGAAATTGGCAAGCTGACAAATTCATCTCCGCGCTCGACAAGTGCATGTTGAGGCTGCAATTTCATTAACTTCTTAATAGCGTCAGAAGAGCGGCCTTTTGCACGTGCTTCAAAAACTTTCCCTAAAATAATTAACGTAATTAGCACGGCACTCGTTTCGAAATACAAACCCATAGTATGTCCTGTGTTCCAATTAGAAAGAACTAAGTAAACACTATAGAAATAGGCGGCTGAAGTTCCGAGTGATACTAACACATCCATATTGGCGGATTTATTTTTTAAAGCAAAATAAGCACCTTTATAGAAAGACGCACCAATAATAAATTGAACCGGTGTTGCTAATGCCCATTGAATAAGAGGGTTCATCAAAATCTCAGGCACATACATCCAAGACGTGAACGAAAAATGACTAAACATTGTCCAAAGTAGCGGGAAAGAAAGGGCTGCGGAAATCCAGAACAAGCGTGTTTTCTTTTTAATCTCCTGTTGTTTGTGATCAGTTGCTTCTTCGCTTTCTTGCTCAAGAACTGCGTCGTAACCAAGTGATTGAATTCGTTTTACAAAATCTTCAGGTGTAACAGTTCCAGGATTGTAAGAAACATGTCCCGTTTCCATCGCCAAATTCACATTGGCTAGTTGAACACCTTCCATTTTGTTTAATACTTTCTCGATGCGTGCAGAGCAATTTGCACAAGTCATGCCTTGAATGGAAAAATCAATTTCTTGTTGCTGAACGCCATATCCTAATTGTTCGATTTTATTTTGTACTTCTGTCATCGATGCTTGATCACTATCAAAGACAACATTGGCTTTTTCTGTAGCAAAATTAACGGTTGCTTCTGATACGCCAGGCAATTTTTGAAGCCCTTTTTCTACGCGGTTTGCGCACGCCGCACAAGTCATACCGGTAATTGCTACTTCCGTTTGTTTTGTGCTCATCGTGATTCCCACCTTTTTTTAAAAAATACATACCTATAGGGGGTATGGAGTAGTGAAAAAAATAACCGCGTTTCCGCAGTTATTCACTTAAAGTTGCAACTTCGTATCCTTGATCTTCAATTGCCTCAGCAATTTGACCAACATCTACTGCAGAAGCGTCATATGCGACGTCAACAGAATTACTTTCTAAAGATACTTCTACTTTTTCGATACCTGGTAACGCCATAACGCTTTCTTCTACAGATTTCACACAATGTTGGCAAGACATGCCGCTTACTTGTAAGTTGATTTGTTCTTTCATTCGAAATTCCTCCTTATTATTTACGCATCATTTTTTGAATAGTAACGAGTAGTTCGTCTAATACTTCTTCTTCGCCATTTTCGAGACGGTCTTTGACGCATCCTTTTAAATGGCCCTCTAAAAGAACTTTTGTCACGCTGTTTAATGCAGACTGAGTTGCTGCTAGTTGTGTGATAATATCATCACAATAAACGTCTTTCTCCACCATACCCTTTATACCACGGATTTGACCTTCAACACGACTGAGTCGATTGGTTAAATCTCTTTTTACAGAGAGAGGATGGTGACTTTTACGGCAACTAGTATCTAATGCTAAGGTTTCTTCGATTAATTCGCTCATCTGAAGATTCTCCCCTCATATTTCTTACTATAATATACCTCTATAGGGTATGCAAATCAATTGATTTATCTTTTCTTCACAATTGTCATCAAAATGATAAGTTTAAAACCCTGAAATGATGGTATTATATACGTAGACATAAAAAAGTCAATAATCTGCACTTTGCAGATGAAACATTGCAAGGTGAGATACGTTTATATATGTAATGAATAAGATAAAGAGGTGATCTGGATGGCGAAAAACGTAGATGTTCGCAACATTGTTTCAAATTTATCGAAACTTGGAATCCAAGCAAAAATCACAAAATCTCGTGTCGAATTAATAAAAGCATTAGCGTTACCACAACCAATTCAAGCACAGTCACAACAATAAAAGCTCTGGCGCATTGCGCCAGAGCTTTTATTTTTTGTTTTTATCAAACATATACGTTTTGTGATGGAATTTCATACTGAAGACAATTCCGAGCGCCAGCATATTGCCGATTAACGAGCTACCGCCATAACTGATAAAGGGTAATGGAATTCCGGTAATAGGCAAAAGTTGAATCGTCATGCCGATGTTCTGAAATACGTGGAATGTCACCATCGCGATAATACCTGCGCATACATAAGTGCTGAACGTATCTTTGAATTGAAGCGTAATCTTGGTCAAATGATAAATCAACATGAAAAATAAGATGATGACAGTGCTGGCTCCGATAAATCCGAAGTCTTCCGAAATAACAGTAAAGATAAAGTCTGTATGATTTTCGGGCACATAGACTTGTCTTCCTTTATAGCCTTTGCCGAAAACTTCTCCTGAACCAATGGCATTCATTGCGGCAATCAAGTTATACCCGCCAGATTCAGAATAGGAATAAGGATCAAGCCAGGTGTAGATGCGTTCGAACATGTATGGCTTCAAGCCAAATGCGCTAGATAGAAAGTCTTGTGCATTAATGGTCATCCACAATAACGTTGCCCCAATCACAGCAACCCCGCCAAAACTAGGAGCAATGATTTTCCAAGAGATTCCTGAAACCACGACAACTGCCAAAGTAATGGCGATAAAAACAAGTGCAGTACCTAAGTCAGGTTGTAATAGGATAAAGCCAAGAGGAATGGCGAGACAAAGGCCGATTTTACCGAGTAAGTAAAAATCAGATTTTAGTGTTTTTATTAAATAATGCTCATGGTGCGAAGAAATCATTTTTGCCAATGCTAATATATAGAATGTTTTCATGAATTCGGCTGGTTGAATATTGACAAAGGGCGTGTGAAACCAGGCTTTAGCACCGTTAACGGGCGCAGCTATCTGACCGACGCCATCTGGTGCGATCATTAATAGAATCAGTAAGAGAATACCGAATCCGTATAGATAGTAGGCCATCTTTTTATATTGTTCAGGATCGAAATACATAAGAACACCAATCATCATGACAGAAATGATGTAAAATAGAGCTTGTCTCGGAACAAAATTCGTTAAATACTGACCAGAAGTTTGAGCAGAAGAAATAGCTACCAAACTGATGATAAAAAACAGAAATAAGATGAAAGCTAGCGACCAATCAATTCGGTCGGTAAAGCTTTTATTAGTTTGCATGTGATTCCACCTGTACTTTTTATTATTATGAGTCGGAATATATTATAACGTATATATCTGTAATATGCCCATGACAAAAGTAATGACGCTTTTGGAGTATGGATGTTTCATATTTCTTCTTTTTGGTCGTATAATAAGAAATGGAATGGAGTGGGGGAAATGGAAAGAAAACCGTTGCACACAGATACATACATACAGCATTTATATATATATTTAAACGAGTCTGATCAATTTGCTTTATTTAGTGGACTGACCTTTGCCCATTTTTTGGATGCGATGAAGTTACCTAAAAACCTGTTGTTATTAAAGCATCCATATGAAGAAGCTTCTTTTAATATGCATACTCATATGGAATTTGCGACACAAGAAGATTTTAGTCAATTAAGAAAAGCGCGTGCAAATAAAAAAAGTGAATTTTGTTGGGTTGATTTTAAAAGTGAAAAGCAATTAAACTCCCTGACGCCCCAGGAACAAGCGGAATTGCTATACATTGGTCATAAGAAAGAACCGGTTAAGACACCTTTCTTTTCAACTCTACAAAACGAGTTTGTTTATTTATCTAGCGAAGAAGAAGAGACGACGAAAATATACTTCCGCAAATTAGATCGTCTAAATGAGCTTGTCGGGAATTACTTTACGTATTTCATTCGCCGAGAGGGAAATGGACAAAATTTCTGGAGACGGAAATCTAAAGACTTAATTCCGGAACTGCCTGCTGAAATTCTTCAGTCGTTAAAAAAGAATTACCGCGAAGGTGTCCTTATATCATTAGCTGATCCTGAAAAAACAAAAAACACAATTGAACTACATGTTCGTCTAGTAGAAGAAATTTCTTTTTTAGATGAATTTTGGTCTGATATTGAAGAATACACAAAACAAGGGATTTCCCGGAAAATAGTTTACGATAAAAAACAAAAAGTATGGAAATGATACCTGTAAGCGGGTATCATTTTTTTCGGACTAGCTTTTAACTTAGTTAATGCAAGAGGCAAATTTAATAAGGAAGAAGGGAATTACATGGCATGGATTCTTCTTGTGATTGCAGGAATGACTGAAGTTGTGTGGGCAATCGGCTTGAAGCTTGCTGATGGCTTTACAAATGTTGTTCCTTCTCTTGTGACATTAGTCTTTATCGGTATCAGCTTTCTGTTGTTTGCGTTCGCGATGAAGACGATTCCAATTGGTACAGCTTATGCAGTATTTACAGGTATTGGTGCTGCTGGGACAGCGATTCTCGGAATCTTATTATTTAGTGAAAATGCTAGTATAGAAAAATTATTCTTTTTGAGTTTATTGCTAGTTGGCATTATTGGCTTAAAAGTAGTGGATGGAAAAGAAACTTCTCGTAAAGAAGTGAAATCATGATGGCGTGGTTGATTTTAATTGTTGCGGGGTTATTTGAAGTATCATTTGTCACGACGATGAAATTATCAGAAGGATTTAAAAAGAAGCGCTATACAGTTCTAACGGTTGTTTTTGGAGCGCTCAGTTTTTATTTGTTATCGCTGGCTTTAACAACCATTGCGTTGGGAACAGGATATGCTGTATGGACGGGGATTGGCGCAGCGGGTAGTGTTTTGGTCGGAATGATTTTCTTTAATGAAAGTAGACAGCTGGCTAAATTATTTTTCCTGTCCTGCATCATTGCTGGAGTGGCTGGATTGAAAATATTCGGTGGCTGACATTAAAAAATTATTAGTCAATGCAGGTTCGTGATAAACTAAGCAATATGGATAATGAAATGAGGTTTCTTAAATGAAAAAAAAGATTGGTTTATTATATGGAGGCAAATCAGCAGAGCATGAAGTTTCTCTGTCTACAGCCTTAGCAGTGACAAAGGCAATTGATTTTGATGCATATGAAGTTTATCCAATTTACATCACGCAAGATGGTGAGTGGAGAAAAGGTCAGCGTCTTGAAGAATCAGCAAAAACAATTGAGCAGCTTCAATTAACAGAAGGCTCTGGAAAGCCGAATGATATTTCTAGTTTTCTTCCTACACAAGCGAGTGAAGGATTAGACGTCATCATTCCGCTACTTCACGGACCGAACGGAGAAGATGGTACGGTTCAAGGTCTTCTTGAAGTTATGAACATTCCATACGTTGGAAATGGCGTATTAGCATCTTCCGCAGGCATGGACAAAGTGGTAATGAAGCAGTTGTTCGAGCAAGCAGGTTTAGAACAAACGCCATATGTGTATTTTATAAGAAGAGACTGGGATAAAAATCAAGGCTTTTGGTTGGATAAAATTGAAGCAGAACTTGTATGGCCGGTTTTTGTGAAACCAGCCAATTTAGGGTCGAGTGTCGGCATCAGCAAAGCAGATAATCGAGAAGAACTGATTGCTGCTGTAAAAGAAGCATTAAAATTTGACCGCAAAATTGTCATTGAACAAGGTGTAGTTGCGCGTGAAATCGAAGTGGGTGTTCTCGGGAATGATGAGCCCGCGTGTTCAGTAGCTGGTGAGATTAAACCATTAAAAGCTTTTTATGATTATCAAGCGAAATACAAAGATGGCAATACAGCAATGATTATTCCGGCTGAACTAGACAGAACGGTTTATGCGAAATTAGAAGTAGACGCCAAAAAAGCTTTCAAAATTTTGGATTGTTCAGGACTTGTTCGAGCAGACTTTTTTGTGACAGCAAACAATGAAATCCTGATTAACGAAGTGAATACATTGCCTGGATTTACACCTTTCAGTATGTTCCCGTTATTGTGGGAACATACAGGACTACCATATCCGGAATTAATTGAACGACTTATTACATTAGCTATTGAACGACATGAAGAAAAACAATTACTGCAAGTTAAAATAGAATGAGTGGAGAAGCCAAATGAAAAAAAAGATTGAACAAGTAGCCAAATGGCTGGATATCAAAACTAATTTAAAAGGCATTGACGTCACGGGAGTCTCAATTAACACGAGAACACTCAAGCCAGGTGATTTGTTTATCCCTTTTCGTGGTGAAAATGTAAATGGGCATAAGTATGTCCGCTCGGCGATTGAGCTAGGTGCATCTGTTTCTCTATGGCAGCGCGATGAACCTGGAGCACCAGAAGATTTGCCATTACTTTTTGTAGATGATTGCGAAGTGGCTCTGCAAGAAATGGCTCGTGCTTATCGCGATGAACTATCAGCAATGGTTATTGGAATCACTGGGTCTAATGGAAAAACTTCTACAAAAGACTTAGTCGCAAGTGTCCTAAAACCTTATTTTAAAGTGCAAAAAACACCAGGTAATTTTAATAACCAATTGGGTCTTCCTTTAACGATTTTATCTTTAGAAGAAGACACGAAAGTTGCTGTTTTGGAAATGGGTATGAGTGGCAAAGGGCAGATTGAATTTTTGTCTGAGCTAGCACGTCCAGATTACGCGATCATTACGAATATTGGCGAAGCGCATTTGCAGGACTTGGGTTCGCGTGAAGCGATTGCTGAAGCGAAATTTGAGATTACTGCAGGCCTTCAACCACACGGCAAACTTTTTTATGATGGTGATGAACCATTATTACAGCCATTTATGGAAACTTTTCCGCAAGGTGTGTCTTTTGGATTCGACGATAATAACGAATTAACAGTAACAGACATTAAAGCTACTGAAAGTGGTAGCAGTTTTATGGTGAGTGGCATTATAGATGCAGCATTTACAATTCCTGTATTGGGTGAACACCAAGTGAAAAACACACTGGCTGCAATATTGGTAGCTCTTGAAGCAGGATTATCAGAAGAGCAAATTCGTAAATCTTTAAAAGATGCAGCATTAACGGATATGCGTATGCAGATGATTCAATCGGACAATGGTGCGATTTTTATTAATGATGCTTACAATGCAGCTCCTTCATCGATGAACGCAGCGCTGAATTTTATTCGTGAAACAACGATGAAAGATAAGAAGTGGGTTGTATTAGGCGACATGCTTGAACTTGGAGACGACGAGCAAAGTTATCACGAAGCATTGAGCAAATTCATTTCGGATAACTTAGTGGGTGTTTGTTTATATGGACCGCGTATGAAATGGCTTTACGATAAACTGCAGCCGAGTTATGGTGGGAAGTTGTTGTGGAGTGAAGCGGATTATGGCCCGATTATTGACTTGTTGAAAAAACATACCAACAAAGACTCGGTCATTTTAGTGAAGGGCTCTCGTGGTATGGCATTGGAAAATGTGATCGAACCTTTTGTTAGTGAGTAAAAAGTTTTAAGGCATTAGTTAGTAGAAAGAAGGAACCGATTTGAAGACCGGCGTGCTATGTATTCATGGTTTTACAGGAGGTCCATTTGAAGTAGAACCATTTGCCGATTTTTTAATCGAGCAAACCGATTGGATTGTGGAAATACCGACACTTCCAGGACATGGCGAAAAGCTTGCTTTAAAAAGAATTACTGCTGAAAGTTGGATGATGGAAGCCGAGTTAACTTTAAAAAGGTTGAAAAAATCGGCGGACCGCATCATTATTGTGGGCTTTTCAATGGGTGGTTTGATCGCCATGTATTTAGCAATGCGTTATAAAGTGGACCGTTTAGTTTTATTGAGCGCGGCTGCTAAATACATCAGTCCTGTGCAAATGTTTAAAGAAGTTCAAGAAGCCGTAAAAGATGCGGTGTCGGGAAAAATAACGGAAAATGCGCTTTTTCATCTCTATGAATACAAGCTAACCAATACTCCCATCAGTTCGACAGTTGAATTTTTACGCGTAGTGAAAATGGTTGAACCTTATTACGATAAGATTAAAGTTCCTGTCTGCATTGTGCAAGGAGAAAAAGACGGCATCGTGCCAGTATCTGCAGCAGACTTCATTTATGATCATATCGGATCGGAAGAAAAGTACTTGATTCGTTCAGAAAAGGGCAAGCATTTAATCTGTTATAGCGAAGATAGTGAAGATTGGTTTAGTGAAGTTTTTGCGTTTATGAATAAAGGCTTAGAGTAAACTGATTATTAGAACCTTTGCGTATTGATTGCAAATGGAAAAAAAACATGTTATTCTTTTGATAGCAATGGATACATTTTTGAAACACTCTTCCCTGTGAAGAGTATTTTTTTGAGCAAAACGGTTTGTTCTATAGATAGGGCATCAAACACCCGCCGATCAGACCGCTCGGCAAAGCCCGAGCTTTTCCTGTTCACACATCCCCTCTGACTTAAAACTACAGAGTATGATTTTCGACGTGAAACTTCCTCATAAAGGCTCGACCTTGTCACTAATTCATCTAAAATGTACACCATTTGTAAATCAGATGAAGACAAAAGGAGATTGAAAAAATTTGGTAAAATTTTCAGAGTTAAATATTAGCGAAACAACATTAAAATCCGTAAAACGCATGGGGTTTGAAGAAGCAACACCAATTCAAGAGGGAACAATTCGTCTTGGTATGGAAGGTAAAGACATCATTGGACAAGCGCAAACTGGTACTGGTAAAACTACAGCTTTCGGTATTCCTTTGATTGAAAAAATTGACACTAAAAACGGTGACGTTCAAGGATTAATCATCGCTCCAACACGCGAATTGGCAATCCAAGTTTCAGAAGAACTTTACAGACTGGGTCAAGATAAAAACGTACGTATTCTTTCAGTATACGGTGGCCAAGAAATTAGCCGACAAATCCGTGCACTAAAAAATCGTCCGCAAATTATCGTTGGTACGCCAGGCCGTCTATTAGACCATATCAACCGCCGTACTCTTAAATTGGATAATGTAAACACATTGATCCTTGATGAAGCAGACGAAATGTTGAACATGGGCTTTATCGAAGACATTCAAACAATCATGGCAAGTGTTCCTGACACGCGTCAAACATTGTTGTTCTCAGCAACTATGCCGGATGCAATCCGCCGTATTGCAGAGAAATTCATGAAAACGCCAGAAATCGTTAAAATCAAATCAAAAGAAATGACTGTTGAAAACATTGAGCAGTTCTACGTAAAATCTGTAGAGCGCGAGAAATTTGATTTCCTTTCACGTCTTTTGAATGTTCAACAACCGGAACTTGCGATCGTTTTCGGACGTACAAAACGCCGTGTTGACGAATTAGCAAAAGCTTTAAATATCCGCGGCTACCTTGCTGAAGGTATTCATGGTGACTTAAGCCAAGCAAAACGTATGTCAGTTTTAAAACAATTTAAAGCCGGCAAAATCGATATTTTAGTTGCAACAGACGTAGCAGCTCGTGGACTTGATATCTCAGGCGTATCACACGTATACAACTTTGATATTCCACAAGATCCTGAAAGCTATGTTCACCGTATCGGCCGTACTGGTCGTGCAGGTAAAAAAGGAGTCGCAGTCACGTTTGTAACACCACGTGAAATGAGCTACTTAGCTATCGTTGAACGTACAACTAAGAAAAAAATGGAAGCATTGGTTCCTCCAACTGCGAACGAAGCTGTACTTGGCCAAAAACGCGTTGCTATGGAACAATTGCTTGAAATGACAGAGAAAAACAATCTTGGCGATTATCGCGAATTCGCGACGCAAATGCTTGATAAGCATGATGCGGTTGACTTGATTGCAGCAGCTCTTAAAACAATGACTAAAGAACCGGAAGATATTCCAGTTTCTATTTCCGAAGAACGTCCTTTGCCATCACGCGGAGGCGGCGGATATAAAGGTAAAAGCGGCGGAGGCGGACGCAGTAGCGGAGGCGGCGGTTACAAAGGTAACCGTTCATCAGGTTCAGCTCGTCCATCATCAAGCCGTGGAGCAAGCTCAGGCGCAAGCCGACGTCGTGAAGGCGGAAGCGGCGGCGGACGTCCAGGACGTACGACTCGTCGTAGCGAATCTTAATACCGATTAATTGAAAGGACGTACGCAAAACAGGAAACTGTTTAGCGTACGTCCTTTTTTGCTGTTTGAATATCAGTTACAATGAAGTGAAACGTTCTGATGAGTAAATCGTATAATGTAGTAGGTAGACGATTGGAGAGAAGACAATGGATAACCAACCGAAAAATCAAATTTCACGAAAAGGCTTAACAGTCTGGCGTGTATACGGCAGTATGGAGACAGCGGTTATTGCGTTAATAGCAATTGGAGCTGGCGTTCTCACTTATTTTTTTGACTGGCCACAATGGCTTTATGCGATTTACGGAGCAGTCATTCTGCTATTTGGCGTCGTGCTGATTTTTTGGTTTCCAAAAATTAGGTGGCAACGGTGGCGTTATGAAGTAAGAGAACATGAAATCGAACTGCAGCACGGCTTATTTATTGTTACGCGAACTTTGGTGCCGATGGTGCGTGTCCAACACGTAGATACTGAACAAGGACCTATTTTAAGAAAGTATGACTTAGCGGAAATTTCCATTTCAACAGCCGCGACCACTCACACAATTCCAGCATTGGTAACAGCAGAAGCAGATGAGTTGAGAGCGAGAATTTCTGTATTGGCAAGGGTGGCGGAAGATGATGTATGAAGGACGTTATAAACTGCATCCGATTTCGGCATTTTTAAACTTTATTAAAGGAATGAAAGAATTACTTCTTCCGTTTATTATCATTTTTGGCGTCAATATTTTCAGAGGTGATGGCATCAGTTCGATGTTTAACCAAGGTTGGCAAGGGATGATTCCTGTAATCGTGGGCGTTGCGATGTTGTTATTTCTGTTGATTTCCGGAATTATCAAATGGAAACGTTTTGTTTATTGGTTTGAAGATGGAGAACTTCGTATTGAATACGGTTTGTTTGTGAAGAAAAAAAGGTACATACCATTCGAACGAATTCAAAGTTTAAATTATGCAGAAGGCATTTTTCACCGACCGCTTGGACTAGTAAAAGTGAAAGTAGAAACAGCAGGTTCAGGAAAAGTAGGGCAAGCTGAAGCTGAATTGACGGCAATTTCAAGAGAAGATGCGGATCGTATTGAAAAAGAAATGGAAAAAGCCAAACATCAACTGTCGCGAGAAAAAACTCCGATAATCGGACCTGTAGAGTTTGTTGAAGTTCCTGTTAAAAAAACGACCAAAACGCTTTATCATATGTCTATCAAAGAACTATTAATTCTTGCTACAACTTCTAGCGGAATTGGCGTTGTCATTTCAGCCGTAGCGATTTTTCTTTCTCAGTTTTCTGAGTTTATCCCGTACGATGCTGTTTATGAAGAAATCATCTTATTTTTACGTTTTGGTGCATTAATAGTTGCGCTAACCATCTTTGTTGTTTTAGTAATGGCATGGGTCATTTCGGTTATAATGACGATTGTAGCGAATTACCAATTTACGATTCAGTACGACGAAGATCGGATATATATTACTAGAGGCTTATTAGAGAAAAAGAAAGTCTCAATACCGTTAAAGCGTGTTCAAGGAATTAAAATAAGCCAAAATCCTTTGAGGGAACTATTCGGTTATGCAACAGTCGTAGTCGAAAGTGCAGGTGGGTCAGTGGGAGATAAGGACGAAAAAATTCGTCTATTTCCTTTGGTGAAAAAAACTCGGATGTTGCCAATTCTAGAAGAATTGTTTCCAGAGTTAGAATGGACGCCCCAATTGGTTGGAGCGCCAAAGCGCAGCATTCATTTTTTCTACCGCTTAAATTTAGTTTGGCTTTCTCCGATGTTTGCAGCTGTAGGGTATTTCTTTTATCCATACGGACTTCTGGCTTTGCTTATTGTGCCGGTGGTTATCGTTATTGGTATTTGGCAACACCGAACTGTAGGGTATGCGCTCGGTGAAAGGCAATTAACCGCTCAATTTAGAGGGCTTAGCAAGCACCGCTATTTTATATTGAAGAAAAGAATTCAAGTTGTTCAAGTAACACAAAGTTATTTTGAGCGACGCAAAGGAATTGCCTCGATTCACGTGACTATTAAATCGGGTATGATGGGTGCCACTGCAACAACCCCTCATATGGAAAAAGAAGATGCTAGCCAAATTCTAGTTTGGTATAAACCGTTTGGAGCAAAAGAGCAGTCGAGTTGAAAATTGGAGTATAAAAAAAGACGGCCGGATATAAAAATCCGGCTGTCTTTATTTTTTAGCTCGCCAGCTAACGATGCGTTTTGGGTGGAAATAACTAAGACCGATTAAGAACCCGGTAATCATTCCGGCGATGTGTGCGGTCACGTTAATGTTTGGTGTTAAGAAAGTCATAACTATACTAATAACGATAATTGGGAGTATAATTTGTTTAAGTTGGGGTAAAGCGCGTCCCCCGTAATACACCAATGCACCAAATGCGCCGAAAACGCCGAAAATGGCACCACTTGCCCCGACGTGGGAATAATCGAGTGGTTGTAAGAAATAAGTAGCTGCAGAAGCGAAAAAGCCTGCTAGTAAGTAAATCGTTATAAAACGAATTTTGCCGGTTAATCGTTCTAACTCAGGTCCGAAAAGGAATAAGGAAAACATATTAAACAGCAGGTGCATCACTCCACTATGCAGGAACATTGGGGTAAAAAAGCGCCACCATTGACCTTCTGCAATGTAAAAGTTAGATCCTACACCATAAAAATAGATCCATTGACCAAGAGAAGGTAACCACGTTAGTACATAGACCAACAGATTAAGAGCAATCAAAGTGGAAACGACCGGATACATACGCAAGTATTGCTTAAAACTTTCTGTTCGAATAAACATTTTGTCACCTCTATTTCATACGTTTTATTATACCTGTTACTTGTTTGCGAATGAAAGGAGAAACATTTATGATTACAGGAATTGGGCTGGATATTGTTGAAATGTCACGAATCCACCGATTAGATACCAAATCACCAAGATTTAGAGCACGTGTACTAACTGACTATGAACAAACGGAATACAATCAGTTAACAGAAACAAGAAAAACTGAATTTCTTGCCGGTCGTTTTGCGGCAAAAGAAGCATATTCCAAAGCAAAAGGCACTGGAATTGGCAGGGAATGTTCTTTTCAAGACATCGAAATTAGAAAAGATACTAAAGGAAAACCTGCTATTTACTTCCAAGGGATAGAAACGGGGTTAGTGTCTATTACACATTCGAAAGAATTTGCAGCGGCGCAAGTTCTTTTACAAACAATATAACCAGGTGGTGTTGAGATGATAGAAAATTACCGTCCGACTAAAGCGGTCATTGATTTAACAGCAATTAAAAGTAATTTAACTTATTTTCAAGAAAAAGTCGGTGATGCCGATGTAATTGCAGTGGTAAAAGCAGACGCTTATGGACATGGTGTTCTAGAAATTGTAAAAACAGTTATTGAAAATGGGGTCCGTATGCTCGCGGTAGCGACTCCGGATGAAGCTCTTTTTCTCCGCAATCACGGCATAGATACCGAATTGTTAGTGTTAGGAGCCACTCCTTCGCAGTTTATTCCAATCGCGCAACAGCACAATATTATCGTGACTGCAATCTCGCTTGACTGGTTATCAATGGCAGCGATGCACGTAGAAAAGAATTTAGATGCATTAAAGATTCATTTGAAAGTAGATACCGGGATGAGACGTATCGGGGTCCAAGTAAATGAAATCGATGAGGCTTTTGGTTTTATTGCCGATCATGACTTTGACTTTAAAGGCATCTTTACTCATTTTGCGACTGCAGATGAAAAAGATTCTCCACTTTTCAGTCAGCAAGTAAACGCAATGAATACGATTCTAGATAAGTTAGATGATTCTTCTGTAATGGTCCATATATCGAATAGTGCAGCTGCTATTATGCATCCGGACTTAGTGTGCGATGCAGTGCGTATTGGAATTTCGTTATACGGGATTGCGCCTTCTCCTTATGTAGGTGAGGAAATGGATTTTGAATTACAACCTGCACTTAGTCTTGAAACCGAAATGATTCAAGTAAAAAAACTAAAAGCTGGAGAAGCATTAAGTTACGGAGCTACATATCGCGCTGAACAAGACGAGTGGATTGCGACGATACCAATCGGTTATGCAGATGGCATGTTACGTGGTTTACAAGGTCAAGATGTCTTGGTGAAAGGAAAACGTGTCCCAATCGTTGGTCGGATTTGTATGGACCAATGCATGGTTCGACTATCTGAGAGATCTCTAATTGGAGAAAAAGTTCAGTTGATTGGGCGACAAGGGCAACAACGGATTTTAATTGACGAATGGGCCGTTAAGCTTGAAACAATTCCTTATGAAATTCCTTGTATCTTAACAAAACGAGTGCCGCGTGTGTATGTAGAAAGAGCAGAGCTTACCGATTTTTCTTTTCAGCAGTCTAATAAGATGTTAAGATAGAATAGACTAAGACAGAAGAACGGTATTTTCGGAGGTGTCGGCTGTGTACGGTAAGTCAAAGACAAAAGAAGTGGTTGTGAAAATGCCAAAGCAATTTATTTCGGAGTTGACAACTCATTCAAATGAGCATGTTCAGGAAAGTGGAGATTATATTTACGTTTCCACAAACCGGGTGACGAAAAATCTATACGACTCATATCATATTCGGGAAGCGATGATCAAGGGCTACGTGGAGATGTCACAAATCAATCTATCGATTGCTTGTGAATGTTCTCACGCTGAGTACGAAGCGGAGCATACGACCGTGCGACTCGTAAGCGGAGGGTGACAACTTGATTGTAAAACGCGGAGATGTTTTTTTTGCGGAATTATCGCCAGTCGTCGGGTCTGAGCAAGGTGGGACCCGCCCGGTTCTGGTGATTCAAAACGATATAGGGAATCGATTTAGTCCCACCGTCATTATTGCTGCAATAACGGCACAGATTCAAAAAGCTAAATTGCCGACTCATGTAGAAATCAATGCCAAAAAATATGGTTTTGAGCGTGATTCTGTTATTTTGCTTGAACAATTACGAACAATTGATAAGTCGAGATTAACCGACAAAATTACTCAACTTGACGACACATTGATGGAAAAAGTGGATGAAGCATTGGAAATCAGCGTGGGCCTAGTGAAATTTTAAGCATACATACTTCTGTAAAGGCATCTTGAGAATTTTCTCAAGATGTTTTTTATTGTTTGATATGTTAGCAAAAAAGATGTGAAAAAAACGAATTTCCGCTACAATAAAGAGTAGTAAACGAAAAAGGGATACATAGTTCGACAGGGAGGGTTTTTAGTCAATATGAATAAACAGATGGCTCAATATATACAGGGCAATTTAACCGAAATTATTTCGCAGTGGCAAGGGAAAATGAAGAACGAAGAAGAGGAACTTTCTTTTCGGATTATGCCTGAAGAGCTATTGAATCAAACAAGTTACGAATTTGCAGAACTGATGATTTCTAATTTACTAGAAAACCATCAAGCGTATGAAAGTCGTATAAATGATTTCGCTGAAAAAGTTGTTCGCCTCGGATGGTCAATTACATTTGTGACGAAGGCAATTGGACACTTTGCTGAAATCGTTTATGAGGATATGAGAAAAGAAGAAATGATTAATGATGGAAATCTTGCTGATTATATAGAAGAATTTTCAAAGTGGATTACGCCTATTCGAGAGAGCACAATACAAGCTTACTCTAAAACATGGGAACGTACTGTAAGTTTGCAAAAAATTGCGCTACAGGAACTATCTGCATCATTGATTCCAGTATTTGAAAAAGTATCCGTTATGCCTTTAGTTGGGACAATTGATACCGAACGAGCAAAATTGATTATGGAGAATTTGCTTGAAGGTGTCGTAAAGCACCGTGCGGAAGTTGTTTTGCTCGATATAACTGGTGTTCCTGTAGTTGATACTATGGTGGCTCATCACATTATCCAAGCGGCAGATGCTGTACGTTTAGTAGGAGCAAAATGTATGCTTGTCGGAATTCGACCTGAAATTGCTCAAACAATTGTTACGTTAGGCATAAATTTAAATGATTTCACAACAACAAGCACTTTGCAGCGAGGCGTAGAACAGGCGCTAGCTTGGACGAATCGGAAAATTGTGGAGGTTGAAGACTGATGAATTTTAGAATTCCAATTTTAAAATTAAGAGATACATTAATTGTTTCGATTCAATGGGAACTTGACGATCAAACAGCTCTTCAATTCCAGGAAGACTTATTGAAAAAACTTCATGAAACAAGTGCGCGAGGTGTCGTAATTGATTTGACATCGATCGATTTTATCGACTCATTTATTGCAAAAGTTCTGGGAGACGTCATCAGCATGTCAAGCTTGATGGGGGCCAGAGTAGTTATTACCGGTATTCAGCCAGCAGTTGCTATCACTTTAATCGAGTTAGGAATTCGACTTGAAGATGTTATGACAGCGCTAGATTTAGAAAATGGTCTGGATAAACTTCAATTGGAATTGGAGGCTTAACCATGAGCGATGAGTCCTCGGTAGAAATTTTAACGGAATGGGATATTGTTGCCGCAAGACAACTCGGACGTAATGTCGCGAAAGAACTTGGTTTTGGCACAGTTGATCAGGCCCGTATTACAACGGCTATAAGCGAGCTTGCTCGCAACATATATTTATATGCTGGCAAAGGCAGAATCGAAATTCAACAATTGACTGAAAATGGTCTTAAAGGTATTTTAATTATTGCAGCAGACAGCGGTCCCGGAATTTCCGATATTCGTCAAGTGATGGAAGATGGATTTACGACTTCAGGTGGATTGGGAGCAGGGCTTCCGGGTGTTAAGAGATTAATGGATGATTTTAAGATTGAAACAATTGTGGGCGAAGGTACAGATATAAGAGCTACGAAGTGGCTTCGTTAGGGGGAACACCCAGTGATTCACGAAATCGAGAATCAGTATAAAGAAATTTTAAATGAATACATGAAAAAACAAACCGAACAAAATTTGTATGTGGGTCAAAACTTCAGCCGACAACTCATCTTAGAAAATATTTCGCCCGAAGAAGTCATCAGTATGCACAAAGGGGCAATCCAAGAACTTTATGATGAGTTGCCGGATGTGGTATGGCATTCTTTCGACTTCTTAATCGAAATGATGATCAATTATGGATTGGCGCTTCAAGAGCGACAAAGTCTCTTAAAGCAACAGGAAGAGTTGAAAGTGGAAATGGATTTGGCAGCGAATGTACAGGAGACGTTGCTAAAAACAAAATTACCTTTACTCGAAGGCTTAGATATTGGCCTTCTTTCTATTCCTGCCCGAAAAATGAATGGCGACTATATCTATTTTGTTAGTGAACATGATGGTTATGCAGGGGTAGCGGTTGCAGATGTAATCGGTAAAGGCCTTCCTGCAGCTCTTTGCATGTCTATGATTAAATTTGGTATGGATAGTCTAAGTAGCTCGCAAGCGCTTCCGAAAGATGTGCTAAGTATCATTAACCGGATTGTTGAGAAAAGTGTGGATGATTCAATGTTCGTTTCCATGTTCTATGGAAATTATGACGCGAAGAAAGCACGTTTGACATATGGTTCAGCAGGACACGAACCGGCTATTTTATATCGTGCAAAAGACAACGAATTTATGGAATTGAATGCAAAAGGCTTGTTGCTTGGTGTATCACCAGCTGCTGTCTACGAAGAACACGCAGTCGATTTGGAAAAAGGCGACTTGGTCATTATGATGACAGATGGCGTAACAGAAGGCAGGAACGAGGAAGGCTTTATCGAGCGCGAAGTTATCTATGAATTAATCGAACGGAAAAAAGAAGAAGCTGCGCAAGTGATTGTACAGTATGTTTACGATGAGCTTGAACGAATGCAAAATGCACAGTTTCAAGATGACTTTACATTAGTGATTTATAAAAAAGTCTGATAGTAGGTTTAAAGAGTTGCTATGAGTGGTATTAAGGCTTAGAATAGCTTTTTTAAAAGCGAGATTGAATTTTAAAAAACGGGGTGTCAAATTACAATGAATATTCAAGTAGACTTAACTGAATCGAATAATGTTCTTGAAGGATCTATAGGTGGAGAAATTGATGCACATACTGCACCAGTTTTACGTGGGAAATTAGAAGATTATCAAAGTCACCAAGGTTTAGAAGCAGAGTTGGATCTTTCTGACGTTAATTATATGGATAGTACAGGGCTAGGTGTTTTTGTAGCTTTTTATAAATCGGTCAATTCAAATGGTGGGCATGTAAAATTAAAAGGACTCTCCGTTCGATTGAAACGACTTTTCGATATTACCGGTTTAGGCGATATTATGGACATTGAATCAGTCGGGAAGGAGGGGAACTGATATGCGCCCTTTCGATTATGTAGAAATGCGAGTTCCCGCTAAATCGCAATATGTAGGTGTTGCAAGACTTACCATTTCAGGTTTGGCTAGTCGTATCGGTTTTTCGTTTGACGATATAGAGGATTTGAAAATTGCGTCTAGTGAAGCAGTAACAAATGCAGTTCAACATGCTTATACTGAAGGTGAGCAAGGCGAGGTTGTCATTGGTTGCGCACTTTATGAAGACAAAATCGAGATTATGGTAGCTGATCATGGCCGTAGCTTTGACTTTGAAGAAACGAAAGCAAAAGTCGGTCCGTATCATGATGAAGAAGAAGGTGCTTTTCTCCGTGAAGGAGGTCTCGGCTTGTATTTGATTGAAACATTAATGGATGAAGTTAAAGTTCATCATCAAGAAGGAGTAACCATCTTCATGACAAAGCATGTTGAAGGAGAGCAGGTGGAGAAGGATGTCGAAACAGTCTCATCCTAATCAGCCTACTAAAGAACAGGTGCTTGATTGGATTGAAGCTTATCAAAAAACAGAAGATGAAGAAGCCCAGACAAACTTGGTGTTAAATTATAAACGCCTTGTAGAATCCATTGCACGAAAATATTCAAATGGAAAATCTTATCATGAAGATATTGCGCAAGTAGGGATGCTGGGGCTGTTAGGAGCTATTAAACGCTATGACCCTACATATGGTCGTAGTTTTGAAGCCTTTGCTGTTCCTACAATTATCGGTGAGATTAAACGGTTCTTGCGTGATAAAACATGGGCGATTCATGTCCCGCGCCGTATAAAAGAATTGGGTCCTCGGATAAAAGCGACAGTTGAAGTGTTGACAACAGAGCTTCAACGTTCACCGCAAGTGTGGGAAATCGCTGAATATCTAGACGTTGAAGAAGACGATATATTGGAAGCAATGGAGATGGGCAAAAGCTATCAAGCACTTTCAATGGATCATTCTTTAGAGGCAGATTCAGATGGCAGTACAATTACTTTATTTGACGTAGTTGGCCAAGAAGACGATGGTTATGAGAAAGCGGATCAGCGGATGCTTGTAGCTGAAGCGATGAATGTGCTTTCTGAACGAGAAAAGCAGATCATCCAATTCACCTACATAGAGCAGCTGAGCCAAAAAGAAGCCGGGGATAAACTCGGGATTTCTCAAATGCACGTTTCTCGTTTGCAAAGAAAAGCGATTAAGAAACTTCAAGAAGCAATATTAGCAGCTGGCGGAGTTTCCTAGTGGAGAAAATTCAGCATAATTTTATAAATGCTTTTATTTTCAACGCAGCAAAAAAAGGGAATTATGAATCTGGCGACAGTTATCACACCGTTTTGACAGATGATTACTTTATTTGCTCCGTAGCTGATGGATTAGGAAGTGGGCCCATAGCGCGTGAATCGTCTCAAGTGATTCCTCAGATATTAAGGGAATATCATCATGAAACTGTGGATCAATTAATGCAACGCTTTAATAAATTGATGATTCACAAACGAGGCGCCGCTGTGGCAATTTTTAAAGTTGATTTTAATAACAAAACACTTGAATACAGTTGTGTTGGCAATATCCGATTTTATCTATACCGCAAAGTGAAAGATGAAATTATTTATCCATTGCCGGTAATGGGGTATTTGTCAGGACGTCCGCAAAAACTGCGTACTCAGCTTTACACGTATGTGGAAAATGATTTGTTTTTGATTCATTCTGATGGAGTAGATTTAAGAAATCCAAAATCTATGATGCGTAAAGCAACAGTACCTGAACAATTATACAGTGACATAGTAGAGTCGATCCAAACGGGTGACGACGCTACATTCATAACAGGAAGTCTTCTCAAATGAGAAGGCTTCTTTTTTATGTGTTAAAATGAGAAAGAATTGAAGGGGAGTGTCTAGATGGAAATGCAACAAATTCATACATTAATTGCAAAAGAAACGGGCGTGCGAAACAATCAAGTCGCGCAAGTTATCGCTTTAATCGAAGATGGCAACACCGTACCATTTATCGCTCGTTACCGAAAAGAAGCAACCGGCTCGTTAGATGAAGTTCAAATAAAAGCAATTGATGATCGGTATACATACATTCAAAATTTAGAACAACGGAAAATAGAAGTGATTCGGTCTATATCGGAACAAGAAAAACTAACAGAGGAACTAGAAAAGGCGATTCACGGTGCAACTGTTTTACAACGCGTGGAAGATTTATATCGACCATACAAACAAAAACGTCGTACAAAAGCGATTATCGCAAAAGAAAAAGGCTTACAACCGTTAGCTGATTGGTTGTTAGAGCCTGGTGATGAAAAAATGATGGAAAAAGCGCAAGCATTTGTCAGCGAAGAAGTGGGCATCGCTTCTGCTGAAGAAGCCATTCAAGGCGCTCAAGATATTTTGGCAGAATTATTTGCGGACGATCCAGATGTTCGAGAGAAAATTCGTTACATGACTCGAAAAAATGGAACCATTGCCACAGTAGCTAAAAAAAATCACGAAGACGAAAAACAAGTCTTTCAAATGTATTACGAATACGAAGAAGCGATCCAAAAAATTGTGCCGCATCGAATTTTAGCGATTAATCGTGGAGAAAAAGAAGACGTTCTAAAAGTTTCCATTAATCCGCCTGTGGATCGCATTGTGACTTTGATGAAAAATAATTGGATAAAGCAAACGCGTTCAACAACAGATGTGATAGCTGAAGCGATTGAAGACAGCTATAAGCGTTTGATCCAACCGTCTGTTGAGCGGGAAATTCGCGCCGAGTTGAGTGAAAAAGGAGAAACGCAAGCCATTCATATCTTTTCAGAGAACTTGCGCAACCTTTTACTGCAACCGCCTATGAAAAACAAAATGGTCCTCGGTGTGGATCCAGCTTATCGTACAGGCTGCAAGCTGGCAGTTATCGATGAGACAGGTAAGTTGTTAGAAGTCGCGGTTATTTATCCGCATCCACCAAAATCTGATCAAGCGGGCTCGAAAAAAATTATGGAACGCATAACAGCTAAATATCCGATTGAAATTATGGCAATTGGTAACGGTACTGCGTCGCGTGAGACAGAACAATTTGTTGCGGACTTCCTAACAGAAACATCGGCAGATATTTCTTACGTGATTGTTAATGAAGCAGGAGCTAGTGTTTATTCGGCATCTGATATTGCGCGTGCAGAGTTTCCGGACTTAAAAGTTGAAGAGCGGAGTGCGGCTTCGATTGCACGCCGTCTGCAAGATCCACTCTCGGAATTGGTGAAGATTGATCCAAAAGCGGTAGGTGTTGGGCAATACCAGCACGATGTTTCTCAAAAGAAATTAGCAGATCAGTTAACTTTTGTAGTTGAGACAGCTGTTAACCAAGTTGGGGTCAACGTCAATTCTGCATCGGCTTCGTTATTACATTATGTGGCAGGGTTAAGTAAAACAGTAGCGGAAAATGTGATTAAAGTGCGTGATGAAAATGGCCGCTTTACTTCACGTGCGCAGTTGAAAAAAATTCCGCGTCTAGGAGCCAAGACGTATGAACAGGCAATCGGATTTTTACGGATTCCTGAAGGCAAGAACCCATTAGACGCAACAGGGATTCATCCTGAGAGTTATGATATTGCAGAGAAACTGCTGAAGCTAGTAGGCGAAGACAAAAAAACTGTTGGAAAAGCAGGGCTCTCTGAAAAACTTGAAGCACTCGAGCTAACCGAGTTAAGTGTAGAGTGGGGTGTCGGAGAAATTACGTTGAAAGATATTTTGGATGCATTGAAAAAGCCGTTCCGTGATCCGCGTGATGAATTTCCGCAACCGTTATTGAAAAATGATATTTTGAAAATGGAAGATTTGCTTCCGGGCATGGAAGTGCAAGGAACTGTTCGCAACGTGGTCGACTTCGGAGCGTTTATTGACATCGGAGTAAAGCAAGATGGCTTAGTCCATATCTCGAAACTGAAAAAAGGTTTTGTTAAGCATCCACTAGAAGTGGTGGCAGTTGGGGACATTGTCACTGCATGGGTTGAAAAAGTAGAAAAAGATAAAGGGCGCATTGCCTTGACGATGCTACAGCCGAAAGAGCAAACCCTTTAACGTTGAGTATAGGGGAATTACAATGACGAATGAAGAACTAACGGAATTGATAAAAGAAATCTCGCTAGCAAGTTTTGCAAAACCATTTCGGCATGAAGGCATTTTCAATTCTAGACTGAGAACGACAGGAGGTAGGTATCTGCTGCGTTCTCATCATATTGAAATCAATCCAAAGTCTTACGAGAAGTTTGGATATGTCGAACTCGAAGGGATTATTAAACACGAGCTATGTCATTATCACCTTCATATAGAAGGAAGAGGGTATAAGCACCAGGACCAAGACTTTAAAGAGTTACTAAAGAAAACAGGATCACCCCGTTTTTGTTCGTTGTTGGAAAACAAAACACAGCAACGTTCTGCGAAGACCTATGTTTACCAATGCGTGGCGTGTGAAACAAATTACAAGCGCAAGATTCGAATGAATACAGAGCGATATAGATGTGGCCGCTGCTCTGGAAAACTAGTGGCGCAATAATAATTCATCCGAAAAGGAGGCAGCCTAAATTGGTTTGTCTCCTTTTTTATTGAGGTATAGCTTAAGGTTTTGAGCAATGAAAAACAAAAGTGAAATTAAAATAAAAAAAGGTATTGACGATTCTCTCAGACCTCTTTATAATAGAAAAAGTCGACAAGTACTTAAACAATATTCCGAAGTAGCTCAGTGGTAGAGCACCGCACTGTTAATGCGATGGTCGTAGGTTCGAGTCCTACCTTCGGAGCCATTCACGGCCCCTTGGTCAAGCGGTTAAGACACCGCCCTTTCACGGCGGTAACACGGGTTCGAATCCCGTAGGGGTCACCATCTTTTAAAAAACAATTAATCTGAAAAGTTATAGTTAGATAATAAGTGTGTTACACTAATACATAAGTTAAACAACTGTAAGAAAACAAGTTGATTTTTTCGAAAGAAAAACATTCTTATACTATTGTCGCGGGGTGGAGCAGTTCGGTAGCTCGTTGGGCTCATAACCCAAAGGTCGCAGGTTCAAATCCTGCCCCCGCAACCAAATGGTCCCGTGGTGTAGCGGTTAACATGCCTGCCTGTCACGCAGGAGATCGCCGGTTCGATCCCGGTCGGGACCGCCATTTATTGGGGTATAGCCAAGCGGTAAGGCAACGGGTTTTGATCCCGTCATGCCCTGGTTCGAATCCAGGTACCCCAGCCATTATTATTAAACCGAAACGACAATGAATTAGAAATTCTAATTTCTCATTGACATTAACATGAAGATGAAGTATAATAGAATTTGTCCTTAAAATTAATTCAAGCGGTCGTGGCGGAATGGCAGACGCGCTAGGTTGAGGGCCTAGTGGGAGAAATCCCGTGGAAGTTCGACTCTTCTCGGCCGCACCATATAATCTCTAATGCGCCCGTAGCTCAATTGGATAGAGTACTTGACTACGAATCAAGCGGTTAGAGGTTCGAGTCCTCTCGGGCGCACCATGTTTTCTCAACCTTATATAATAACGCGGGTGTAGTTTAGTGGTAAAACCTCAGCCTTCCAAGCTGATGATGGGGGTTCGATTCCCCCCACCCGCTCCATAATTTTTAAACACTTGAACCTTGAAAACTGAACAGCAAAACGTCAACAAAACGCAACGGTCGCGCAAAACGGCCCGCGCAAAACTTACTGATCAACGCAAGTAGATCAAAGCGAATCGTGCGTCTTCGGACGGCGATACGCCAGCAGTATTGAGCAATCAACACTACTCTATAATGGAGAGTTTGATCCTGGCTCAGGACGAACGCTGGCGGCGTGCCTAATACATGCAAGTCGAGCGGAACCAGAGGAGCTTGCTCCTTCTGGTTTAGCGGCGGACGGGTGAGTAACACGTGGGCAACCTGCCCTGCAGATCGGGATAACTCCGGGAAACCGGTGCTAATACCGAATAGTTTGCGGCCTCTCCTGAGGCTGCACGGAAAGACGGTTTCGGCTGTCACTGCAGGATGGGCCCGCGGCGCATTAGCTAGTTGGTGGGGTAATGGCCTACCAAGGCGACGATGCGTAGCCGACCTGAGAGGGTGATCGGCCACACTGGGACTGAGACACGGCCCAGACTCCTACGGGAGGCAGCAGTAGGGAATCTTCCGCAATGGACGAAAGTCTGACGGAGCAACGCCGCGTGAGTGACGAAGGTTTTCGGATCGTAAAACTCTGTTGTGAGGGAAGAACAAGTACCAACTAACTACTGGTACCTTGACGGTACCTCACCAGAAAGCCACGGCTAACTACGTGCCAGCAGCCGCGGTAATACGTAGGTGGCAAGCGTTGTCCGGAATTATTGGGCGTAAAGCGCGCGCAGGCGGTTCTTTAAGTCTGATGTGAAAGCCCACGGCTCAACCGTGGAGGGTCATTGGAAACTGGAGAACTTGAGTGCAGAAGAGGAAAGTGGAATTCCATGTGTAGCGGTGAAATGCGTAGAGATGTGGAGGAACACCAGTGGCGAAGGCGACTTTCTGGTCTGTAACTGACGCTGAGGCGCGAAAGCGTGGGGAGCAAACAGGATTAGATACCCTGGTAGTCCACGCCGTAAACGATGAGTGCTAAGTGTTAGGGGGTTTCCGCCCCTTAGTGCTGCAGCTAACGCATTAAGCACTCCGCCTGGGGAGTACGGCCGCAAGGCTGAAACTCAAAGGAATTGACGGGGGCCCGCACAAGCGGTGGAGCATGTGGTTTAATTCGAAGCAACGCGAAGAACCTTACCAGGTCTTGACATCCCACTGACCGGTGTAGAGATACACTTTTCCCTTCGGGGACAGTGGTGACAGGTGGTGCATGGTTGTCGTCAGCTCGTGTCGTGAGATGTTGGGTTAAGTCCCGCAACGAGCGCAACCCTTGATCTTAGTTGCCAGCATTCAGTTGGGCACTCTAAGGTGACTGCCGGTGACAAACCGGAGGAAGGTGGGGATGACGTCAAATCATCATGCCCCTTATGACCTGGGCTACACACGTGCTACAATGGACGGTACAAAGGGTTGCCAACCCGCGAGGGGGAGCCAATCCCATAAAACCGTTCTCAGTTCGGATTGTAGGCTGCAACTCGCCTGCATGAAGCCGGAATCGCTAGTAATCGTGGATCAGCATGCCACGGTGAATACGTTCCCGGGCCTTGTACACACCGCCCGTCACACCACGAGAGTTTGTAACACCCGAAGTCGGTGAGGTAACCCTTGTGGAGCCAGCCGCCGAAGGTGGGACGGATGATTGGGGTGAAGTCGTAACAAGGTAGCCGTATCGGAAGGTGCGGCTGGATCACCTCCTTTCTAAGGATAAATTCGGAACCGGGCGCCCTAGGCGCTCCGGGGTTGACGTTTTGCGTTCAGTTTTGAAGGTTCACCTTCAGGCGGCAACGCCTTTTTTTGTGACTTTCAAACTTGTTCTTTGAAAACTGGATAAAACGACATTGAAACAATATGCAAGAAATTCAAGTACGCGTGACAATTTTTGTCACAACTTTTTAATTAACCATTGGTTAAGTTAGAAAGGGCGCACGGTGGATGCCTTGGCACTAGGAGCCGAAGAAGGACGGCACTAACACCGATATGCTTCGGGGAGCTGTAAGTGAGCTGTGATCCGGAGATTTCCGAATGGGGGAACCCACTACTTTTAATCGAGTAGTATCCATGTGTGAATCTATAGCACATGAGAAGGCAGACCCAGGGAACTGAAACATCTAAGTACCTGGAGGAAGAGAAAGCAAATGCGATTCCCTGAGTAGCGGCGAGCGAAACGGGATCAGCCCAAACCAAGAGGCTTGCCTCTTGGGGTTGTAGGACACTCTATACGGAGTTACAAAAGGTAGGATTAGGCGAAGCGACCTGGAACGGTCCGCCGCAGCGGGTAACAGCCCCGTAGCCGAAAACCTTACCCCTCCAGAGTGGATCCTGAGTACGGCGGAACACGTGAAATTCCGTCGGAATCTGGGAGGACCATCTCCCAAGGCTAAATACTTCCTAGTGACCGATAGTGAACCAGTACCGTGAGGGAAAGGTGAAAAGCACCCCGGAAGGGGAGTGAAATAGATCCTGAAACCGTGTGCCTACAAGTAGTCAAAGCCCGTTAATGGGTGATGGCGTGCCTTTTGTAGAATGAACCGGCGAGTTACGATTACATGCAAGGTTAAGCTGAGAAGGCGGAGCCGCAGCGAAAGCGAGTCTGAATAGGGCGCCAGAGTATGTAGTTGTAGACCCGAAACCAGGTGATCTACCCATGTCCAGGGTGAAGGTAAGGTAACACTTACTGGAGGCCCGAACCCACGCACGTTGAAAAGTGCGGGGATGAGGTGTGGGTAGCGGAGAAATTCCAATCGAACCTGGAGATAGCTGGTTCTCTCCGAAATAGCTTTAGGGCTAGCCTCAAGATAGAGAATCCTGGAGGTAGAGCACTGTTTGGACTAGGGGCCCATCCCGGGTTACCGAATTCAGACAAACTCCGAATGCCAGTGATTTATGCTTGGGAGTCAGACTGCGAGTGATAAGATCCGTAGTCAAGAGGGAAACAGCCCAGACCACCAGCTAAGGTCCCCAAATATCCGTTAAGTGGAAAAGGATGTGGCGTTGCTTAGACAACCAGGATGTTGGCTTAGAAGCAGCCATCATTTAAAGAGTGCGTAATAGCTCACTGGTCGAGTGACACTGCGCCGAAAATGTACCGGGGCTAAACGGATTACCGAAGCTGTGGATGGATCTCGTAAGAGATCCGTGGTAGGAGAGCGTTCTAAGGGCGTTGAAGTCAGACCGGAAGGACTGGTGGAGCGCTTAGAAGTGAGAATGCCGGTATGAGTAACGAAAGACGGGTGAGAATCCCGTCCACCGAATGCCTAAGGTTTCCTGAGGAAGGCTCGTCCGCTCAGGGTTAGTCGGGACCTAAGTCGAGGCCGATAGGCGTAGACGATGGACAACAGGTTGATATTCCTGTACCACCTCCCCGCCGTTTGAGCAATGGGGGGACGCAGAAGGATAAGGAGAGCGTGCCGTTGGTTGTGCACGTCCAAGCAGTGAGGCGTGGAATGAGGCAAATCCCATTCCTGATACGTTGAGCTGTGATGGCAAGAGGGTTTACCCTTAGAGTCCCTGATTTCACACTGCCAAGAAAAGCCTCTAGCGAGGCGGGAGGTGCCCGTACCGCAAACCGACACAGGTAGGCGAGAAGAGAATTCTAAGGTGAGCGAGTGAACTCTCGTTAAGGAACTCGGCAAAATGACCCCGTAACTTCGGGAGAAGGGGTGCTCTGGTAGGGTGTATAGCCCGAGAGAGCCGCAGTGAATAGGCCCAGGCGACTGTTTAGCAAAAACACAGGTCTCTGCAAAACCGTAAGGTGACGTATAGGGGCTGACGCCTGCCCGGTGCTGGAAGGTTAAGAGGAGTGCTTAGCGCAAGCGAAGGTGCGAATTGAAGCCCCAGTAAACGGCGGCCGTAACTATAACGGTCCTAAGGTAGCGAAATTCCTTGTCGGGTAAGTTCCGACCCGCACGAAAGGCGTAACGATCTGGGCACTGTCTCAACGAGAGACTCGGTGAAATTATAGTACCTGTGAAGATGCAGGTTACCCGCGACAGGACGGAAAGACCCCGTGGAGCTTTACTGTAGCCTGATATTGAATTTTGGTGCAACTTGTACAGGATAGGTAGGAGCCTTAGATTCCGGAGCGCCAGCTTCGGAGGAGGCGTCAGTGGGATACTACCCTGGTTGTATTGAAATTCTAACCCACAAGCCTGATCGGCTTGGGAGACAGTGTCAGGCGGGCAGTTTGACTGGGGCGGTCGCCTCCTAAAGAGTAACGGAGGCGCCCAAAGGTTCCCTCAGAATGGTTGGAAATCATTCGAAGAGTGTAAAGGCAGAAGGGAGCTTGACTGCGAGACGTACATGTCGAGCAGGGTCGAAAGACGGGCTTAGTGATCCGGTGGTTCCGCATGGAAGGGCCATCGCTCAACGGATAAAAGCTACCCCGGGGATAACAGGCTTATCTCCCCCAAGAGTCCACATCGACGGGGAGGTTTGGCACCTCGATGTCGGCTCATCGCATCCTGGGGCTGTAGTCGGTCCCAAGGGTTGGGCTGTTCGCCCATTAAAGCGGTACGCGAGCTGGGTTCAGAACGTCGTGAGACAGTTCGGTCCCTATCCGTCGCGGGCGCAGGAAATTTGAGAGGAGCTGTCCTTAGTACGAGAGGACCGGGATGGACACACCGCTGGTGTACCAGTTGTTCTGCCAAGGGCATCGCTGGGTAGCTATGTGTGGCCGGGATAAGTGCTGAAAGCATCTAAGCACGAAGCCCCCCTCAAGATGAGATTTCCCATTGCGCAAGCAAGTAAGATCCCTCAAAGACGATGAGGTAGATAGGTTCGAGGTGGAAGCGTGGCGACATGTGCAGCTGACGAATACTAATCGATCGAGGACTTAACCAACACAATGTACGCGAAGACTTGCACGTTCCAATGTCGTTTATCCAGTTTTGAGTGAACAAGCACTCAACTAAATAGTCCAGTGATGATGGCAAAGAGGCCACACCCGTTCCCATCCCGAACACGGCAGTTAAGCTCTTTTGCGCCGATGGTAGTTGGGGGTTTCCCCCTGTGAGAGTAGGACGTCGCTGGTCTGTTTTATTTTTTTTTGGTCCCGTGGTGTAGCGGTTAACATGCCTGCCTGTCACGCAGGAGATCGCCGGTTCGATCCCGGTCGGGACCGTAATTTTGATGATGAACACAGCGATCATGCTGTGTTCATTTTTTTGTTGAAAAGACATTAACTCTTATGGGAAAAACGATATATTTTGATTTACGACAGCTATTTCGCTAAACTATGTAAAGACTCAATAGAGGTGACATGATCAATGACATATACAAAAAAGCTGAATTCGCCAGAAGAAACCGAAAGTTTTGCAATTGACCTTGCAGAACGATTAGAACCCGGAGATTTGCTAACGCTTGAAGGAGATTTGGGTGCTGGAAAAACAACCTTCACGAAAGGCCTAGCTAAGGGTCTTGGGATTCAACGTATGGTAAACAGTCCAACTTTTACCATCTTAAAACAATACTCAGGACGTTTAGAGTTAAATCATTTTGATGTCTATCGTCTTGAGAATAGCGATGAAGATATCGGCTTTGACGAATTTTTCAATAGCGAAGCGGTGTCAGTTGTAGAATGGGCAAGATTCATTGAAGAATATTTGCCAAAAGAACGCTTAGAAATCACCATCAACCGACAATCTGAACAGGGACGAAAGATGACCTTAAATCCAATTGGCAGACGGTATGAAAATCTTTGCAGGGAGCTAAACTTATGATCTATCTTGGAATTGATACCTCAAATTCTCCTTTGTCTCTCGCATTAATCGAAGACGGAAGAGTTTTAATAGAAGAAACATCTAATTTAAAAATCAACCATTCGTTAACAGCTATGCCTGCAATTGAAGAAATGATGAAAAAGGCAAAAATTACACCTGCTGAATTGACGCATATTGCAGTAGCTGAAGGTCCGGGTTCTTACACGGGTGTACGTATTGGCCTAACCATTGCAAAAACATTGGCTTGGTCATTAAAAATCCCTCTACACCTTGTTTCTAGTTTAAAGGTGCTTGCAGCAAATGAGCAGGGGTTTGAAGGACTAGTTTGTCCCATAATGGATGCTCGCCGTGGAACAGCTTTTATTGGCTTGTATGAAGGTGTGGGGTTAGTGCCTGTTTTTGCTGATCAGCATAGCGACGTAAAAGAATTCTTGCTCAAAATTAAAGATCTCCATCGACCTGTGCTGTTTACCGGAGTAGACGCTAAATTGCACGAAGAACTTATTACAGAAGTGTTTGGTGAACAGGCACAATGGAGTGGAATTTCAAACAGGTTGCCACGCGCATCAAATCTGATTATGTTGGCTCAAAAATCTGAGGAAAGCGCAGTTCACCACGCGGTTCCTGAGTATCGCCGCATCACAGAAGCAGAAGCAAACTACAATAAAGCTCAAGAAGGCAAAAATGTATGAGTGAAATTGTAAATTATAGAAAAATGACTGTCGAAGATATAGATGTGGTTTATGAAATTGAAAAATTGTCTTTTACACTGCCTTGGACTAAAGATGCTTTTTATAATGAAATGAATATTAATGAGCATGCGTACTATGTAATTGCTGAAACGGATGAAGGTATTGTTGGGTATTGTGGAATGTGGCTCGTAATGGATGAAGCACATGTTACCAATATCGCTATTCACCCTGACCATCGTGGCAAAAAACTAGGCGGCGGTTTGATGGAAGCGGCAATTGAGACAGCGAAAGCGCAAGGTGCCGTGTTAATGACATTAGAAGCACGAGTCAGCAATACAGTAGCTCAAAATCTTTACCGGAAATTAGGATTTAAAAATGGTGGCATTCGTAAGCGGTATTATACGGATAATTACGAAGATGCCATAGTTATGTGGGTGAAATTCGATGAATAAAGACATTTATATATTGGGAATTGAAACAAGTTGTGACGAAACAGCGGCTTCTGTTGTTAAAAATGGAACTGAAATTATCTCAAATGTTGTAGCTTCTCAAATAGAGAGCCATAAACGTTTTGGCGGCGTTGTACCTGAGATCGCTTCAAGACATCACGTTGAACAAATCACTTTGGTCATTGAAGAGGCTTTACGCTTGGCACAACTAGAACCGCATCAATTAGCTGCAGTTGCAGTAACAGAAGGACCCGGATTAGTGGGTGCTTTATTGATCGGTGTCAACGCTGCTAAAGCTTTTGCTTTTGCTCACCAACTACCTTTAGTAGGGGTACACCATATTGCAGGTCATATATATGCCAACCGTTTAGAACAGGAAATGGAATTTCCTCTTCTTGCTTTAGTTATTTCGGGTGGTCATACGGAGCTAATTTATATGAAAGAACATGGTGACTTTACCGTTATTGGAGAAACACGCGACGATGCAGCTGGAGAAGCTTATGATAAAGTGGCACGAACATTAAATCTTCCTTATCCTGGTGGACCTCATATTGATCGTTTGGCGCATGCTAGCGAAGAAGCCATAACGTTTCCAAGGATTTGGCTCGAAGAAGGATCTTATGATTTTAGTTTTAGTGGATTAAAATCGTCGGTCTTAAATTATATGCATAATGCAGCGCAGCGCGGAGAGACTGTAGCACCTGAACATGTTGCGGCTGGTTTCCAAAATAGTGTAGTAGAAGTGGTAACGGGTAAAACAGTTCGTGCAGCCAAAGAATATAACGTTCGTCAAGTGATTGCAGCAGGTGGCGTTGCAGCGAATAAAGGATTGAGAAAATCATTGGAATCTGTATTCCAAGAAAAAGAAATTCCTTTCTATATTCCTTCATTGCCATTATGTACGGATAACGCAGCTATGATTGCAGCAGCAGGAACTGTTATGTACGAAAAAGGACTTTTTGGTACAATGGCGATGAATGGGCGACCAGGTATGCCATTAACATCATGGATTTAATAAAAGCAAGTAATTTCATCATTTCAGAGAACTGGAATGTGTGAAATTACTTGCTTTTTTTTACCATAAAATTCAGACTTTTATACGTATGATGATAATTGTTCTGTCAATAGAGAACATTTGTACTTATGCACAATTTGTTAATAAACTGTTTGTAACTAGAGGATAAAGGGTGGATATTCTACATATTGTGTACATCAAAGTGGAAAACTCTGTGGATAACATTTAAGTTACCTGTGAATAATGTGCAAAAGTCTGTTGACAGTTGATAAGACAATATCGATAATGTGGAAAAATCTGTGGAAATAAATATTTCACAAATAGCTATTGACCTATATATAGTAATAAAAAAACCGGCTATGCTATAGCCGGTTTTAATTAAATATTTTCAATTTTTTCCTGAATTTCAAGCCATTGCGTCATAACTTCTTCATGAGCCGATTTAAGTTTTTCTAACTCATTTTGAAGTGGCAGCACCCGTTCATGATCTTGGAAGATTTCAGGTTTGCATAGTTGTTCTTCGATATCAGTAATTTGTAAATCTAATTTTTCCATCGTTTGTTCAATCTCTTCAGATTGTCGAACCAATTGGCGTTCGAGTTTTTTCGCTTCTTTGTCTATCTGCGAAGTGGAGGCAGCAACTGGCGCTTTTACTTCAGTGACCGAACCGGCTTCATCAAGTGCTTTTAGTTCAGCAATTTCGAGTTTTTTCTCAACGTAATAATCGTAGTCACCCAAGTATTCGGTCGTGCCATCTTGCGTAAGTTCGCTGACCTTTGTGGCAATGCGGTTCATAAAGTAACGGTCATGCGAAACGAAAAGCAATGTGCCCGGATAATCCAATAATGAATTTTCCAATACTTCTTTACTGTCGAGGTCTAAGTGATTGGTCGGCTCATCGAGTAACAGCACATTGGCTTTTTGCATCATTAACTTCGCAAGTGCCACACGCGCTTTTTCGCCACCCGATAAAGTAGAGACAGGTTTTAGCACATCATCACCGGTAAATAGAAAGCGTCCTAATATGCCACGTATGTCTTTTTCGTTGATCAGAGGGTAGTCATCCCATATCTCGTTTAATACCAGCTTATTGCCTTTTAAATTAGCTTGTTCTTGGTCGTAATAGCCAAATTGAATCCCGGTGCCATAATGGATATTTCCTTCGAGTGGTTTCAGCTCGTTCATGATGGTTTTTAGCAAAGTGGATTTTCCGACACCGTTCGGTCCAACGAGCGCTAAACTTTCTTGCCGATATAGTTTTAATGAAATGTCTTTTGATACAGGTTCGGTGCCATATCCAATAGCTAACGATTGAACATTTAACACGTCGTTACCGCTTTGTTTGCCAATCGTGAATCCGAAGCTTGCTGACTTTTCATTGCCATCGGGGGCTTCCATCCAATCGGTTTTCTGCAAGACTTTCCGGCGGCTTTGTGCCATTTTCGTTGTGGAAGCTCGGGCTAAGTTGCGCTGGACATAATCTTCAAGCTTGGCTTTTTCCCCTTGTTGTTTTTCAAACTGCTTTTGGTCAAGTTCGTATTGTTTCGCTTTTTCATCCAAGTATCGGCTGTAGTTCCCAGTATATTTTTTAATGCGGTGACGAGATACTTCATAGACAAGCGTTACCACTTGGTCGAGGAAATAACGGTCATGGGAAACAATGAGCAAAGCACCCGGATAATTCTTTAAGTAGTTTTCCAGCCAGCTTAGGGTTTCGATGTCCAAATGGTTGGTCGGCTCATCGAGAATTAAAAGCTCAGGTTTGCTAAGCAAATGTTTAGCCAACATAAGGCGCGTTTTTTGCCCACCCGATAAAGACGTCACTTTTTTGTCGTAATCGTCCGGGTAAAATTTCATGCCGTGAAGAATCGCGCGTGTATCCGATTCGTATTGATAACCGCCTGCATCTTTAAAGTCATGTTGCAAAAGATCGTATTCTTTCATCACTTTGTCGTTTTCTTCAGGGTTGTTATAGATGTCGGGACTGGCCATTTGAGCTTCTAGATGACGAAGTTTCGCTTCTTGTTCACGGAAATGATGGAAAATTTTCATCATTTCATCCCAAACAGTCGCGTCTGACTCTAAATTGGATTGTTGTTCTAAATAGCCAATTGTCAAATCTTTCGGCATGCTAATATCGCCGCTATCGTATGACATCTCTCCAGCTATGATTTTCAATAAGGTCGATTTTCCTGCGCCGTTGCGGCCTACTAATGCCACGCGGTCACGGTGTTGTACTTCTAATTTGACGCCTGAGAGAATCTCTTCCGCGCCAAATGATTTATGGACTTGGTTTACTTGTAAAACAATCATGTAGGTCACCTCTATTCTCTTTAAGTGTAGCTGATAGGACGGTTGTTCGCAATTGCACAAGCCTTTACATATCAAGGCTCCTACTGTAAGATGAAAGCGATTTGACAACACCTCAGGAGGATGCGAAAGCGTATGTTACAAGAGACTTCTAAAATTCCGCAAGCCACAACAAAAAGGCTGCCGCTATATTATCGCTTTCTTCAAAACTTCGCGAACGCCGGACAAAAACGGATTTCCTCGCAGGAGTTAAGTGAAGCGATGAAAATTGACTCTGCCACGATTCGCCGTGATTTTTCTCATTTAGGCGCTCTTGGCAAAAAAGGCTATGGCTATGACGTTCAAGAATTACTGCTGTTTTTCCGCAAAACATTAGACCAAGACGAAGCGACCAATGTCGCATTGATCGGCGTTGGTGGACTAGGTAGTGCATTCTTAAAGTATAATTTTCACCGCAACCACAATACAAAAATTATCGTCGCATTTGATTCTAATAGTCCGTTAGAAGGCGAGAGAATCAGCGAGATTGATACGTATCACCCCGATATGATTGAGGAAAAGATTAAAGAATATGGTGTGGAACTGGTTATTTTAACGGTGCCTTCCCGGTCAGCTCAAGAAGTGACAGACCGTTTAGCGAAAACCGATATTAAAGGAATCTTAAATTTCACACCGGTTCGAATTTCGGTGCCTGATCATATTCGCGTCCAGACCATCGATTTGTCAGTAGAGCTGCAAACTTTGATCTACCAAATCAAGCAGCAATGACTTAAAACCTTCACATTTCAACAGCCTTTCGAAATAGCCAAACCCGCTCGAATGATGTAAAATAGAGCCATAATACAGGAGGTGCAACGTATGCCAGGTCCAATGAGTATCATCGTTATCGGTGTTGTTGCTTTACTTGTTTTCGGTCCAAAAAAATTACCGGAACTTGGAAAAGCATTCGGTTCGTCTTTACGTGAGTTCAAGAACGCTACAAAAGGACTTGTAGACGATGACGACGATAAAGTAGATTTGAAAAAGAAAGAAGAGCAAAAGGAAATACGATAGGATGTTTGTCTAATGCCAGAAAATGAGATGACATTAATTGAACATATAGGAGAACTCAGAAAACGGCTGACCATCTTAGTCGTTTTCTTTGTATTAGCGATTATTGTGAGCTTTTTCCTCGCACAACCGCTAATTCAGTACTTGCAGTATACCGAAGAAGCAAAAAATCTTACGTTGAATGCGTTCAAAATTACAGATCCATTAAAGATCTTTATGCAAGTGACAATGATTTTAGCGTTAATCATGACTTCACCACTAATCATGTACCAATTCTGGGCGTTTATTAGCCCAGGACTTCTAGATAAAGAGCGGAGAGCTACACTCAGTTACATTCCGTTTTCTGTACTATTGTTTTTAGGTGGAATTGCTTTTGCCTATTTGATTTTGTTTCCGTACGTTATCGGATTTATGTTGAACATATCCGATAATATGAATATCCAGGAAACAATCGGCATTAATGAATATTTCCAATTCTTGTTCCAAATTACGTTGCCGTTCGGCGTGATTTTTCAGCTGCCGGTAGTGATGTTGTTTTTAACAAGACTTGGAATTATTACACCAATGTTGATGACCAAGTATCGTAAGTTTTCGTATCTTGGATTGGTGATTATTGCGGCGTTTATTACACCGCCCGACATCGTTTCGCATATGATCGTCACGTTACCGCTTATTATTTTGTACGAATTTAGTGTCATGATTGCTAAAGTCGGATACCGCAAATTCTTAAAAGCAGAGCAGCAACAAGCGATTGAAGACCAACAAGAAAGCCTTCCACCGAATTAATTCGGGGAAGGCTTTTTTACTGTAAATTTTCCAGTTGTTTTTGGAATTCCATGATTTTGTCCATGTTCAGTTGAATGACCATGACGTAACTGTTCAAAAGAATATGGGCGATGATTGGCGTAATGATGCTTTTTGTTTTTTGGTATAAAAACGCCAAGATCAATCCTGTTGTGAAATACAGCAACAGGTGCGTAAAGTCGAAATGAATCAATGCGAACGTCAAGGCACTCACCGCAGTGGCGAAAAAGAAATTGGTTGTCTGATTTAATGAACCAAACAACACGCGACGGAAAACCAGTTCTTCAAGAACTGGACCAAACAAGACGATTGATACAATCGCGAGTGGAACCACTTCAGCAATGCTCACTAATGAAGCGGTGTTTTCAGAACCAGGATCTATGCCAAGAAAATTCATTTCGATTAAAGCGGCAACTGATTGGCCGATAAGTAACAACAAGAAGCCGAGAAAGCCCCATACAATCGACATAAGGAGAGACGATTTTTTGCCTTTCCAAATATCGAAAAAGCGTTTGTCTCGCGACACGAGGATGAGCGTTAAGATAAAGCCAATTCCCATGGTCAAAAAGATTAACCAGCCAGATGTTGCAACGCCAGCAGCTTGACGGTCCATGCCTTGCCCTTGAAAGTAACTCATGGTAGGGCTAATAAACAGGATCGGCGAAAGCTGTGCGACGATGAAAATTAATAACACATAAAGCGGGGTTTTTTTGCCTTTGGATTTGGGACGATAGGTGTTACTTTTTTTCGTTTTGGTTGATCGTTCATTTTTTAAGAAGTTGTCTATAAATTTTTTTTGTTTATCGGGCATGATGTAATTCCTTTCACTTTTAAGCTCTCTCTTATTGTAGAGCTTTCAGAAGATAACCGCAAAGAAATCAAAATCATAATAGTTCCTACTTGCAAAAGACTGAAGATTTTATTAAACTTGGGTATGGGTTAGCACTCAAAGGTTGAGAGTGCTAATCGAGAACATTTAGATAATTTGAGGAGGGTGTTTCATTTGTTAAGACCACTAGGAGATCGTGTAATTATTGAGCTCATCGAAGCGGAAGAAAAAACATCAAGCGGTATCGTTTTACCGGGATCAGCACAAGAAAAACCGCAGGAGGGCCATGTGATCGCTGTAGGAAATGGACTTATTCGTGAAAACGGACAGCGCACAGAACTAGACGTGCAAGCTGGCGATCGCGTTATCTTCTCGAAATACGCAGGCTCTGAATTAAAATATGAAGGCAAAGAATATTTGATCTTACGTGAAAACGATATATTAGCAGTTTTAGGCTAAAATAAACCAACGACACAGGAGGAAGCTAAACATGGCAAAAGATATTAAGTTCAGCGAAGACGCACGTAGTTTAATGCTGAGAGGCGTAGATAAATTAGCAGACACAGTAAAAGTAACGCTTGGACCAAAAGGGCGTAACGTAGTGCTTGAGAAAAAATTCGGTTCGCCGTTAATCACCAATGATGGTGTGACGATCGCAAAAGAAATCGAACTTGAAAATGCTTTTGAAAACATGGGCGCGAAACTTGTTGCGGAAGTTGCTTCTAAAACAAACGACATCGCAGGTGACGGTACAACTACTGCAACCGTTCTTGCACAAGCTATGATCCGTGAAGGCTTGAAAAACGTTACAGCTGGCGCAAACCCAGTCGGCATTCGACACGGAATTGAACTAGCTGTTGAAAGTGCACTTAGCGAGTTAAAAGCGATTTCAAAACCAATCGAAGGCAAAGAATCCATTGCACAAGTTGCAGCGATTTCGTCTGGTGACGAAGAAGTCGGCAAACTGATTGCAGAAGCAATGGAGCGCGTTGGTAACGACGGCGTAATCACTTTAGAAGAATCACGCGGCTTTACAACAGAACTTGATGTGGTTGAAGGGATGCAGTTTGACCGCGGCTATCAATCACCATACATGGTAACTGATTCAGATAAAATGGAAGCTGTTTTAGAAAATCCATTTATTTTAGTAACTGACAAGAAAATTGGCAACATCCAAGAAATCTTACCAGTCCTTGAACAAGTGGTTCAACAAAGCAAACCGTTACTTATCGTTGCTGAAGACGTTGAAGGCGAAGCGTTAGCGACATTAGTAGTCAACAAATTGCGTGGAACGTTTAACGCAGTAGCTGTAAAGGCACCAGGCTTCGGTGATCGTCGCAAAGCAATGCTTGAGGATATTGCAGCATTAACTGGCGCAGAAGTGATTACAGAGGATCTAGGGCTTGAATTGAAAACAACCAACATTGCGCAACTAGGTCGCGCATCTAAAGTTGTTGTAACGAAAGAAAGCACAACAATCGTAGAAGGCGCTGGCAACCAAGAGCACATCATTGCACGCGTTGGACAAATCCGCAGCCAATTAGAAGAGTCAACTTCTGAATTCGACAAAGAGAAACTACAAGAACGTCTAGCGAAATTGGCTGGCGGCGTGGCGGTTATCAAAGTCGGAGCGGCTACAGAAACAGAATTGAAAGAACGCAAACTTCGTATTGAAGATGCCTTGAACTCAACTCGTGCAGCTGTAGAAGAAGGAATTGTTGCCGGCGGTGGTACAGCATTAGTCAACGTCTACAACAAAGTAGCAGAACTTCTTGAATCACAAGAAGGCGACGTGGCAACAGGAATCAACATCGTACTTCGTGCGCTTGAAGAACCAGTTCGTCAAATCGCAACAAACGCAGGTCTTGAAGGATCAATCATCGTTCACCGTCTGAAAACAGAAGAAGTCGGCATTGGTTATAACGCTGCTAATGGCGAATGGGTGAACATGGTCGAAGAAGGAATTGTGGATCCAACGAAAGTTACTCGTTCAGCATTGCAAAACGCAGCATCTGTTGCGGCAATGTTCTTAACAACTGAAGCAGTTGTTGCAGACTTGCCAGAACCAGCAGGACAAGGCGGCGGCATGCCTGATATGGGCGGCATGGGCGGCATGATGTAAGTAGCATCTTGACCTTAACTTATGAGGGTTAACGTGTTAAAAACATCTTATTGCTTATAATCGTGACATCAAACTAAAAAAAGGAGCCTCACACTAATTCAACGAATTAGTGTGAGGCTCTTTTTTATTGTGTAAACATAGAAACTACCGTTCAACAGATTGCTGCTTTGCCACATAAGGCAACTCCAAATGATCACGCAATGTTGATCCCTCGTATTCCGCCCGGAAAATTCCGCGTGTTTGCAGAATCGGCACCACTCGGTCGACAAACGCTTCGAGTTCGCTTGGCAAATTGGCAATAATCATAAAGCCGTCTGCTGCGTGTTGTTGGTACCACGATTCGATCAAATTAGCGACGTGTTCAGGTGTGCCCATAAAAGGTGTGCGAGGAGTTGCTTCGCGCAAAGCCACTTGGCGCAAGCTTAAGTTTTCCTTGAGTGATGCCCTTTTAATGCGGTCGGTATCGCTTTGGAAACTGTTTTTGCCGATGGTTCCGATATCCGGGAACGGTTCGTCTAGTGGGTACTGAGAAAAATCATGGTGTTCAAACAGGCGACCTAAAAAAGCGAGAGCTTGTTCAGTGGTTACTAAACTTGCCAGTTCTTGGTATTTTCGTTCGGCATCTTCTGCAGTCTCGCCAATAATGGGGCTGATGCCTTGTAAGACTAGTACGTCGCTAGGCTCACGACCGCTCAAATGGGCTTGTTCTTTAACGTTTTTATAATACTGCGTGGCTTCTTCTATTCTCGGCATAATGGCAAATACGGCATCTGCTTGTTGGGCAGAAAAAGCAATGCCATCTTTAGATGAACCAGCTTGGAAAATGACCGGCTGTCCTTGTGGTGAGCGGCCAATATTTAATGGTCCTTGGACAGAAAAGAATTCGCCTTGGTGGTTTAACGTATGCAATTTCGCTGGATCAAAAAATTGTCCGGACTCTTTATCGCGAACAAATGCATCATCTTCCCAAGAATTCCATAAGCCTTTCATGACGTGAACAAACTCGGCAGCCATTCGGTAGCGCTCGGCGTGACTGGGGTGATCGTCGAGTTGTTTACTGAAATTCAATGCCGTCTTTTCTAGTCCGGACGTAACTACGTTCCATCCAGCTCGACCACCGCTCAACATATCTAATGAAGCAAACTGTCGCGCAGCAGAAAACGGTTCGCTATAGGTGGTGGATAAAGTGCTGACAAGTCCGATGTTTGACGTTACCGCAGCGAGTGCAGAAAGAATCGTTAACGGTTCAAAGCGATTTAAGTAATGGGGGTTTGATTTTTCATTGATGTACAAAGCGTCTGCAATAAAAACAAAATCAAATTTGCCGCGTTCAGAAGTTTGCGCTTGCTGTTTATAAAAATCAAAACTGACACTGGCATCCGCAGGCATAGCGGGATGTCGCCAATCCGAAATCTTCTCACCGGCTCCGTGAATCATGGTTCCGAGTTTTAGTTGCTTTCTCACATTGCATTGTCCTCTCGATAATCCTTTGTCTTAGATTATGGTACGTGTCCTGTTATGTGTCAAGACAGGTGTCGTGTAAGCAAACATGAAGAATGTAGAACTCAACCTAAAGTTTACGGAGCGGTTAAGCAATAAAATAGCTGAAAGTATTGCAGTATAGTATGATGCTCCTGTAGAGAGTTAAGGAGTGAAAAAATGAAAGAACAATCGTATGAAAAACATGTGCGTTACCCAAGGTTACAGCTTTTTTTCTGGGTACCGTTAAGCTTTGTGTTACTTTTAACAACGGCTAGTTATGGAATTTATCAATTTGTGAAAAATGGATTTTCGATGCAATTATTTTTGATATTTGCAATTATTATCCTTGCGATTATTCCAGGAATGCTCGCGCGAATTTACGCACTTACGTTACAAGATCGTTTGATTTGTACGGAAGAACAATTGCGCTATTTTATGCTGACAGGAAATCGTCTAGATCCACGACTAACAAAGTCCCAATTAATCGCTTTGCGTTTTGCGCCTGATGCGGAAGTAGTAGCGTTAGCTGAACGTGCAGTAGTTGAAGAGTTATCAGCAGATGCTATTAAAAAGACTATAAAACTATGGCGTGCCGACCATCAACGCGTTTAAATTGAATACAACCAAAAAACTCACGCTATCTTTTACAGATAGCGTGAGTTTTTTATGTGGCTTTAGTTTTTCTTCGTGACGGGTTTTGGACTTTTAATAGCAAACGATATGAGGAATCCGATGGCTGCGACAAATCCGGCTACGATAAAGGCCACATTTACGCCTTGTATTGCGCCGGCTATTGAACTGCCACTTGCAGCTGTAACGGTAATCGTCACAAGTACCGCTGTTCCGATAGCACCCGAAATTTGGCGGAATGTATTATTCATTGCCGTACCGTGAGAAATGAGATGATCTGGTAGCTGATTTAACCCAAGCGTTGTCGATGGCATCATGACCATAGCGATACCGCCCATTCGAATTGCGTTTAACACAGCTAGATATAGAAACGTTGTATCTTGCGAAAGATTTGCAAAGAAAAACGTAGTGACTGTCAAAATAGCAAAACCAAGACGTAACAGCCACTTAGCTCCATATTTATCAAATAATGCACCCGACACTGGGTTCATAATCCCCATAATAATCGCCCCTGGCAATAACATAAGTCCAGAATGGAAAGCGTTAAATCCAAGGAGATTTTGCATGAATAAAGGCAAAATAACAGTTGTGGCAATCATGGAAGAAAATACAATCATCCCGAGTGCTGTGGCAATCGAGAAAATACTGTATTTAAAAACACGAAATTCGAGAATGGGTTCTTTTAGTTTTAACTGTCTTGTAATAAACCAGAAAAGTGTCACTGCACCAATCACTAGTGATATGAGTACGTTCGGGCTGAGCCAACCTACGTTACCTGCGATACTAAAGCCGTAAAGAAGTCCCCCAAATCCAAGTGTTGAAAGAGCGATTGATAGAAAGTCCATTTTTGGATTGGTTTGTTCGGTTACGTTTTTTAGTAAAAAATACGCTGAGATGATAATAACAATTGCAATTGGAAAAACAACATAAAAGACACTGCGCCACGGATAGTTGTCTACTAAATAACCTGATAAACTTGGTCCGATTGCAGGCGCAAAGGCGATGATTAGACCAAACATGCCCATCGCTTTTCCGCGTTGGGAAACAGGGAAAACCAAAAATAAAATGGTTTGTAAGAGTGGCATCATAATACCAGCCCCCGCACCTTGCAGCACACGTCCTCCTAATAAGAAGGTGAAGTTAGGAGAAATAGCAGCGAGCAATGTACCGGCCGCAAACATGCTCATTGCTGTTAAGAATAAACTACGTGTTGAAAATTTTCCGATTAAAAATGCTGTGATGGGAATCATAATCCCATTGACGAGCATAAAAATAGATTGTAGCCATTGAACCGTACTTTCGCTAATTTTGAGATCGTTCATGATGGGTGGTAAAGCTGTAGAAATGAGTGTTTGATTGAGAATGGTGATAAAAGCACCTGATAGCAATACAGCTAAAAGTGGAATGTTCTTTTTAAAATCGAATGACTGTGTGTTATCTAGCGTTTCTGAATGAACCATTGACGTATCAGCATCCTTTGTTGGAGTTGCAAATCTTTAAGGTGAAAATCAGATTTGATAGTTCTTAATGATAGAGGTTATTTGGTTAGAGCTCAATTTTGTTGTTTGTAGAAAATCTCTATAATAGCTCTGTAGTGTTGGGCATTTGGATGAATGATTTTCCGGAAAATGGATGTGTACTGACTCAAATTCTTCAATTCGTAATCAGTGAGTCGAAAGGGTTGGCAAATTGTGTGTAACTCATATACAATTACATACTTATTGCCAAAAAGCTTTTGAGTATCGTGCTTCTCTTATGCAAAAGAAAAGGTAAAGACAATTGAACATACTGTTTAGAAGTAGATGTGCAGAGCACGCTGTCGCACGGAACAGCTATTGAGATTGAAATCATCATCGTGGAGGGATTTCTTCACTTTTTAAAGTATGTGTTTATGCGCATGCTACTAATAGGAGGTTTTATTTTTTGAAGAAATATGGATCAAAGACAGATTGGCCCGTACTGTTCATCAGTGGTGGGTTACTTGTCGCTTTTGTACTTGCAGCATTTATCAATGTAGAGTTGGTGTCGAATAGTGTAAATCAATCATTTGCTTTTGCCGTGAAGTATTTCGGGGCATTTTGGCAAGTTTTGTTATTGGGAACATTTTTTATTGCACTTTTTTTAGGATTTTCGAAATATGGAAAAGTTCGGCTAGGTGCGATGGACAAGCCGGAAGTCGGATATTTTAAATGGATTGCCATGATTATGACGACCTTACTAGCCGCAGGAGGCGTATTTTGGGCAGCTGCTGAACCGATGTACCATTTTCTTGATGTATCCCCTAATTTTACGGGTTCAGGTGTAGAGTCGGGTACTGAGAGTGCCATTGTTCCTGCTTTTGCCCAGTCTTATTTACATTGGGGATTTCTTGCATGGTCAATTCTTGGGACGCTTGGAACGATCGTTTTAATGTATGCTCATTATCAAAAAGGCATGCCGCTAAAACCGCGTACGTTACTATACCCGTTGCTTGGTGAAAAAATCATGAAAAACAGTGCTTTGGGTACGATCATCGATGCATCTGCTGTGATTGCGGTCGCAGCTGGAACAATCGGACCTATTGGTTTTCTGGGCTTGCAAGCCGCGTATGGGATGGAAGCATTATTCGGAGTGCCGAATAACTTGTTTACACAAGTGATGATTATCATCACTGTAGTAGCGATTGCAACCATTTCAGCTATTACAGGTTTGCGTAAAGGAATACAGTTTCTAAGTAATTTGAATATCATTATTACGATCGTTTTAATGGTGGCCATTTTAGTATTAGGGCCAGGCGGATTTATCTTTGATACGTTTCTTGCAGCAACTGGAGTTCACCTTCAGGAATTTCTAGCAATGAGTACGTTCCGCGGAGATTCTGATTGGTTAGGTTATTGGACCGTCTTTTTCTGGGGCTGGTTCCTTGGATATGGACCTATGATGGCGATTTTCATTGCCACCATTACACGTGGACGCACGATTCGTGAGTTGATTTTTGCTGTTTCTATTATCGCGCCAACTGTTACTGCATTTTGGTTTACGGTTGTTGGCGGAACAGGTATGTTTTATGAACTTGCTCAGCCAGGAATTGTATCAGATGCATTAAACACATCGGGTATGCCAGCTGCGATGGTGGCCATTACACAACAATTGCCACTTAGTTCAGTTATAGCTCCGCTGTTCTTACTCGTCACTATTTTATTTGTTGTCACAACAGCCGACTCGATGGCGTATACCATTTCGGTTGCCATCACAGGCGATGGTCATCCGCCAAAAATTATGCGTGTTTTTTGGTCAATTATTATGGGTGCTGTAGCAATCGTGCTCTTAATGATTAGCGAAGGGGGCATTCAAGCGATTCAATCGTTTATTGTCGTTACAGCCATTCCCGTTTCGTTGCTGTTATTGCCGACGTTCTGGGCAGCACCAAAAGCTGCAAAAATTATGTTTGAAGATCAGTTTGGCAAAAGTGCTAAATCGAAGAGTAGAGCAATGGGGACAAACCCATTAAAAGACTTATAAATAGAAATGATTTTTTGCAACAAAGAATAAAAAAATTACAACACAGTCAGCAGCTCACCGTGAGTATGTTGGCTGTTTTTTTAATAGGAAAGTGATATATGTTCAAAATATGGCACCGCTTTCAATATTTCAACTTAATATGACAATTGTCACTAGTGCTGCATGGGTTTGTCATGTAAGTTATCGTTAGGAGATAGCTGATTCCGATGTGAAAATTGCACCTAGAGGAGAATTTTTTTATGAAGAAAATAGCTTGGATTACGGATACAGCTGCGCAACTTGACGATAATTTTATCCAAAAACATGATGTCTATGTTCTGCCACTTAGTGTTGTTTTTTCAGATGGAGAATATAGAGAATCCATTGACCTCACACAAGAAGAATTTTACGATAAATTAAAACTAGCGAAAGTTTCACCGAAAACGTCGCAACCGGCGATCGGAGAAATGCTGGCTCTATATGAAAAACTAGAAAAAGAAGGCTATGATTTTGCAATTGCTGTCCACTTATCAAGTGGATTGTCTGGGACATTTGAAACGGCACAAGCGGCTTCTGAAATGAGCAACTTCAACGTTTATCCAATCGATTCGAAAATCGGTTCTTTTCCGATGGTTAAAATGATTGAAGTAGGCAATGAACTTCTAGAAAATGGCAAAAAAATAGAAGAAGTTGTCGCGACGATTACCGAAATGACAGAGAAATCGAAGTTGTCGTTTATTCCATCTAGCTTAAACCAATTGCACAAAAGCGGGCGTGTTTCTGGAACCCAAACGTTTTTAAGTAATTTGTTAAACATTAAAGTTGTGATTAGTTTTGTAGATGGTAAACCGGTAATGACCGAAAAAGTGCGTACAAACAAACGTGCAAAAGACCATGTGATGTCTCTATTGCGCGCAGATATGGCAGCGGGTTCTGTACCAGAAGTGGCTGTTATTCATTGCAACAATGTTCCGGACTCAGAAGTATGGAAAAACGAATTGTTGCAAGAATTTCCGAGTTTAAAAGTAGAAGTGGCGGCTTTAAGTGTTTGCGTTGGCGTTCATGCAGGTGACGGCACGACTGGCTTGAGCTGGGTTAGTTATTAACAATAAGACGAAAAAGACCGTCGATCTGGGATCGACGGTCTTTCAATTTCAATAAAAACTTATTTATTCATAAATGCTTTAATTTCTTCTTTGTCCATAGAAGAATCACATTCCACATTTACTGTGTTGCCATTTGTATAAATGAAACCAGGAACCGTTGGAATGTTGAATTCATTACGTAATGAAGTAATACCCATCATATCATCTGATTCTACACTGTTTACGTGGTAGATATGAGTAGCTGTTTCATCAGCCACCTGTTTTAGATTTTTTACGAACGTTTTACAAAAAGGACAAACCTCTTTACCTATGTAAAGAACGGCTTCAGAATCGCCTTTAAGCAATTCTAGTGCTTTTGTAGAATCAATTTTTTCAAAACCTGCTATGTTGTCTTGATAAGTCGTCATGTTCAATCAATCTCCTCTCTCTAATAACTTCATTGTACAGGAAGAGGAGAGTGGACCAAAAAGTTATGCTTATATAAGGGAAAGAGAAAAATGATTGATAGAGAAACTCTTCGATGCATATGTTAAACTTTAGGGGATACAATGAAGTTTTGTACAGGAAAGAGATTGAAATAGAAAAGATGAATTTGAAAATAATCGAGGTGCTATATGTCGACAATATTTCAAGAATTAGAAACGTATAAAAATTTTGATGAGTTGGCTAGGGATGTGCTTGATCTTGCAAAAGAAATTTTACCTAATCAACTAATTTATATAAGCTCAATTAGTGATACACAACAAGTTATTTTGAAGATTTCAAATGAGACCACAAGTATTGTCGCGACTGAAGGAATAATGTTAAATCTTAATGACTCTATTTGCAGAGGTATTGATTTTGAAAAGAAACAGCCGTTGATCTATGAGAAGATTTTAGAGGAAAGTAGTTTAGCGGATTTAAAAAACGGACTTGAAAAAGCCAATATCAAATCTTACTTAGGTATTCCGATTTCCTTTGTAAATGGCGATAAATTTGGTACATTGTGTGCTGTAAATGATGAAGAACATCATTTTGACGACAAAAGCATTAATTTGCTACAGAGAATCGTAAGGATGTTTTCATATTATTTGGATTTGGAGCGTGTTGCTTATAAGGATTCATTGACGAACTTATACAACAGACGCTACCTGTCAAAGTTTTTTGAAGACCAACAAGAAACAGAAGGCTGGATTTTCTTCTTGGATTTAGATGGATTTAAAAAAGTAAATGATGTCCATGGTCATGATGCAGGTGACATGGTGTTGGAAGAAGTTGCGTTAAGACTTCAAACGTTTGCTAATGCGCATCCGAATGCTTTGGCATTCAGGTTGGGAGGAGACGAATTTGTTATCCATTTTTCCCACGCCTCGGATATCAAAAAAATGAGTCGATTGGCGGAACAAGTACTTGAGAATTTAACGATATGGGATGCCAACTATCAGCTGTCTACTAGTATTGGAATCGCCATGTATCCGGGCGATTACGCGATAACTTTAAAGACGCTTCTGAAAAATGCAGATTATGCTTTAAACCTAGCAAAAGCATCAGGGAAAAACACGTACAAATTTTTTGAACTGTAATTCGCCATATAACTCTGCAAGTGGATAAATCATGTAAGCCACTATTTTCAAAGACGTCAACTCGTATCTTTAGAGTTGACGTCTTTTTGGTGCCTAAGGATATATTGTTTAAAGCACGTCTCTTTCCACAAACAGAGGATTCGTGTAAACTGTATAAGGTTAAGAAAAGTAACAGTCTCTAAATACATTTACTCGTTATGGATTTGCCTTATAGATACAACAAGAACTTTGGATGATAAAAGAGTTATCATCTCACCATGAAAGGATTGGAAGTTGAATATGAAAGAGAACTTTTGGCGTGATTTACCACGACCATTTTTTGTTTTAGCGCCGATGGAAGATGTGACGAACGTAGTGTTTCGCCATGTAGTGGCTGAAGCCGCAAGACCAGATGTGTTTTTTACTGAGTTTACGAATACCGAAAGTTATTGTCATCCGGAAGGAATTTTTAGTGTACGCGGACGTTTGACGTTCACAGAAGACGAACAGCCAATGGTCGCTCATATATGGGGCAACAAGCCTGAGCATTTCCGAGAAATGAGTATCGGCATGGCAAAGCAAGGTTTTAAAGGTGTCGACATCAACATGGGTTGTCCAGTACCGAATGTTGCAGCTAAAGGAAAAGGGAGCGGGTTGATTCGCTATCCCGATAATGCAGCAGAGATTATTCAAGCGGCTAAAGCAGGTGGCTTACCGGTAAGTGTCAAAACACGACTGGGCTACACGGATTTAGACGAATGGAAAGGCTGGTTAACGCATGTGTTTGAACAAGACATTGCGAACTTGTCGATTCATTTGCGGACGAAAAAAGAAATGAGTGCAGTGCCTGCGCATTGGGAACTCATTCCGGAGATCAAAAAACTTCGTGATGAAATAGCACCGGATACACTTTTGACGATCAATGGAGATATTCCAGATCGCCAAGTTGGATTAGAGCTCGCTGAAAAATACGGCATCGATGGCGTCATGATTGGACGCGGAATTTTCCATAATCCATTTGCATTTGAAGAAGAGCCAAAAGAACACAGCCCGAAAGAATTGTTTGATTTATTGAGATTGCATTTAGGTTTGCATGACAAATACTCAACTGACATCGAACCGATTGCATTTAAACCGCTTCGTCGTTTCTTTAAAATTTACGTGCGAGGTGTGCGTGGTGTTGGCGAATTGAGAAATCAATTGATGTATACTGAAACAACAGATCAAGTACGTGCGTTATTAGATGAATTTGAAGCGTTAAATGAAGCGGAGAGTTCAGTAGAAACAAATGCGTGAAGTTGGTTTTGTGAAAGCCATCCCCAATTAGTAAAATTGGGGATGGCTTTTTAATTAGAACTATAACTCCGCAACACACAAGTATTTTTACTAATTGACTTCACATAAGGGAATCGTTATATTAAATGGCGAAGCAGATGATAGGAGTGAACCGTTTGACACCAAGCGTGGAGTTGCAAAATTTGAATTTGATTGATTTATTAAGCGAACGTCATATAGCGGCACGAAAAATTGCAGAGCAGGCTTGGGATAAAGAAAGTGAAATCCAAATCTCGAATTCCGAGTGGACCATAATGGCTCACATCTACAAACAACAACCCACAATTGCATCCGTCACAAAGAACTTAGATATTACTCGTCAAGCAACGCATAAGTTTATTAAGAATTTGGCTGCTAAAGGGTTAGTAGAAGTACAAAATGTGGAGAACAATAAAAAAGATAAATGCATTCGATTAACAGCTGTAGGTGAAGGTTGTCATGAAAAACATGAAGTATTGAAGAAACAGCTAGAAAGCCAAATCGCTGATAAAATTGGTGCAAATCAGCTAAAAATCCTAAAGGATATTTTAAAAGCTGAATGGGGAATTTAGTAGTCACCTAAAAAACGTTCCGCCTTCTCAATAACTTGAGAAGGCGGAACGTTTTTTAGAATGGAGGATTAACTAATTGATTGCGGTTGTTCATCCGTGATCAAGTCGTTAATCATTTTATTGATTTCTTCAAAACTCGTGTCCAGTGCATGTGCGAGTTCTTTAAAAAGAATGATTTGTGTATTGTTTAAAAGGTTATAGTCGTGTTCATATAAAGACTCTTTTTGAATTTGAGTATCAAACTTCTTACGCAATAATCCGTTGATAACACCTGCAATTTGCATACGGTCACCTGACTGGATTTTCTTTGGCTGCGCTTTTGGGTTTTGTGGAACCTCGGATTCTGTTTCAGGGTGCTTAAAGACTTCAATAATTGCGAGTGCTTCTTCTCGTTGAAGGAGCTTTAACATAACAACCTTGTCATTATCAACGGGAGTGCTAATTGTCACTAACGTATTTTCTAAAGGCTGTAATTGGTAGTATTTTTTTGTGACATCTGAAACAGTCATGTCGTAAATGTCATTAATTTTACAAAGGCCGTGGGTGGAATAAATGATATGATCTCCAATAGCGAACATCTTTTTTCCTCCTCAAATATAACTCATCTATTACCACTATAACACACATGGTTAAAATTGTAAACTTAGTTGACGATTTTAGGGAATAGAGAAGTTCATAAAATATATTTCTTGAAAAGTTTAGAAGTTAGTGGAAGCGGGAAAAGGTAACATATTAGTTTTGCGTTGTCAAAACGGAGGTAGAATGAGATGAAGAGAATAGAAGCAGCAAAACAGTTAATACTTGCTGAGAAGCTTAAGCATTACAATGAACGATTAGCAGATATAGAACGAGATTTGGATTTTTTCTATAAGGAATCGATAGATGATGAAGAGTCATTAAAGGTAATCCAGGATTTGAAGAAAAACGTAGAACGTTTAAAAATAATAAAAAATAGAGAAAAACAAGAGACAGTCGTTTGAGGCTGTCTTTTTTACTTGTCTTCAAGAGACTGATGGACATGAGGATATATGCTATTATTAAAACAGGATTTAATGTAGACAACAATGAAAATTGAAAGCAACAGGAGGAAATTAGATGGACAATAATGATTTATTGATCAGACTACGCTATGCGTTGGATATAAAAAATAAAGACATGGTCGAAATTTTTAAACTAGGTGGCATCGATTTAAGTAAAGACGAAGTGTTAAAAGTTTTGACGAAAACTCCCGAGAGTGATGAAGAAGATGACGACAGCATCTGGGTTGATCACGAAGATCATGAGGATTATATTAAGGCAGAAGATTCCCTTTTTGAATCATTTTTAAATGGCTTTATTATTTTTAAAAGAGGTCGTCAAGAGCCTAAACCTGGACAACCTGAAGTTCCATCATTGACCAATGAACGCTCTAACAACTTACTGTTAAAGAAAGTGAAAATCGCATTGCAGCTAAACAGTGAAGATATGTTAGCGATTTGGGATTTAGCAGGAGTGACCGTTACAAAAGGGGAACTTGGAGCATTGCTTCGAAAAGTAGGTCATAAAAATTACAAGGAATGCGGCGATCGCTACGCGCGGAATTTCCTTAAAGGTTTGGCGATTAAGTACCGAAAATAAAAACAGCACATCTACCGGTCGGCAGCATCGATCGGTAGATGTGCTGTTTTTTGTTTAATTAACTGATAAGTTTAAAAAAAGCAGATGATATTAAAAGAGTGCTAGTGATAGCGCTTTCATTATGTGGTGCTGAAATTATACTAAAGGTGTACTTATTTTACTCAAAGGGAGAGGGATAAATAATGAGAAAGAATTTAAAAGGTGTACTGTTTCTAGTTATGCTTATGGTATTTGCACTAGTGACTGCAGGTTGCAGCGATGACAGTGAGGGTGCATCATCATCGTCTTCAGTTGATGTAGGAATCGTCTTACCTACTAAAGACGAGCCGAGATGGGTTCAAGATGAGCAGCGCTTTAAAGATGCGTTGGCAGACTCTGATTATTCAACAGAAATTCTATTTAGCCAAGGATCTTCAGCAAAAGAAAAAGAAAATGTTGAATCCTTGTTGAACAAAGGCATTAAAGTATTAATCATCACACCTCATGATGGACCAGCAGCAGCAGCAGCTGTAGAAGCGGCAAAAAAAGAAGGCGTGACGATTATTGCTTATGACCGTTTAATCACAGATACAGACGCAGTAGATTATTATGTAACATTTGATAGTTTAGCGGTGGGTGCAGCACAGGCGCAGTATTTAGTCGATAACGTACAAGGCCAAGACATTCCACTTTATTTATACGCAGGGGCTTCTTCCGATAACAATGCATTCTTGTTCTTCGAAGGTGCATGGAAAGTACTTCAGCCAAAAATTGCGGATGGTACGTTTAAAGTAGCCAACTCTAGCGAGGCGGAAGCATTGAAAGATTCTAGCGACTTATCACGTGAGCAATTGAGCAAAATCATTGGTCAAGTAACGACTAACTGGGATCCAAACGAATCCAAGAACAAAGCACAAACGCATTTGACGTCTGTTGGCGAAGACATGAAAGGCGATGTAGCGGTTCTGGCACCAAATGATGGTACAGCCCGTTCAATCGCAGACGTATTTGCTTCAGATAGCGCAGTATCTAGCTATTTGATCACAGGTCAAGATGCTGAAAAAGCATCGATTCAGTACATTATCGATGAAAAACAATCCATGACGGTGTTCAAAGATGTCCGTTCATTGGTGACAGATGCAATGGGAATGGCGATTGAAGTATTGGATGGCAACACTCCTGAAACAACAGGAACTTATGACAACGGATCAGTGGAAGTAAAAGCAAAACAGACACCGGTCATTGTTGTGGATCAGGAAAATGTTAAAGCAGAGCTAATCGATTCCGAGTATTACGAAGCAAGTGAATTTACAGGATTAGAGTAGCAGACACAGCGAAGCGGAAAAATAGTGATGGAGTTTCTATCACTGTTCTTCCGTTTCACTTGTATTTGAAGCGAGGAGGCAGGAAAAGGCATGAGCGGCTATATTTTGGAAATGAGCAGCATCACAAAAGAATTTCCGGGCGTTAAGGCACTTTCCGATGTGAATATCAAAGTGGAAAAAGGAGAAATCCACTGCCTGATTGGTGAAAATGGAGCAGGAAAATCAACTTTGATGAAAGTGCTGAGTGGTGTTTATCCGTTTGGAACGTATCAAGGCGATATCATTTTTGAGGATGAGGTTCAGCAATTCAACGAAATCAATGACAGCGTAAAGGTTGGAATTGGGATTATTTATCAGGAGCTTGCCTTGTTTCCAGATTTAACGGTTTATGAAAACATTTTTGCCGGAAATGAAATTACAAAAGGTCCGTTTGTTGATTGGAATGAAACCATCGTTCAAGCAACTCAAATGCTGAAAAAAGTGAAACTAAACGTTACGCCTGAAACTTTGATCAAAGATTTGGGGATTGGCAAACAACAGCTCGTCGAAATCGCCAAAGCACTTAGTAAAGATGTCAAACTACTGATTCTCGATGAACCGACTGCTGCCTTAAACGAAAACGACAGTGAGAACTTATTGGAGTTATTAAAAGAATTAAAGAATCAAGGCATTAGCTGCATCATGATTTCGCATAAATTGAAAGAAGTCATTTCCATTGCGGACAAAGCGACGGTGCTGAGAGACGGCAAAACAATTTGCACATTAGATGCACAAAAAGGCGAGATTACGGAAAGCATTATCATCAAAAACATGGTTGGCCGTGAAATCGAGGATATTTTTCCGAAACGGCTGGACAAAAAAGTTGGAGAAACAGTGCTCAAACTGACAGACTGGTCGGCATATGATACACAACTTGGACGGAAAGTCGCAAAAAACGTCAATTTGGAATTGAAAAAAGGTGAAATTATAGGCATTGCAGGATTGATGGGCTCGGGACGGACGGAGCTTGCGCTTAGCATATTTGGTAATCCTAAAAACTACAAGCTGCAAGGTGAATTGGAAGTACACGGAGAAAAGAAAAGCTTCAAGCATACCAGTGACGCCATCAAAGCAGGAATCGCTTACGTCACAGAAGATCGCAAAGGCGATGGTTTGTTTTTGATACAAGACATCAAAAGTAATGTCTCTGCGGCTCATATGAAAGGCATTTCCAAAAAAGGTATCTTAAATTTGAACGAAGAAGTAAAAGTTGGAACAGATTATAAAAAATCTCTCAATATTAAGGCGAGTTCGCTCGAGCAAGTTGTTGGCAAATTGAGCGGTGGCAATCAGCAAAAAGTGTCCCTCGGCAAATGGCTGTTTACTGGACCAAAAATCTTGATTTTGGATGAACCCACGAGAGGTATAGATGTGGGCGCGAAATTTGAAATCTACACCATCATGAATGCATTGATCAAAGAAGGGCTCAGCATTATCATGATTTCATCAGAACTTGGGGAAATTATGGGCATGAGTGACCGGATTTATGTAATGGCTGAAGGTGCGATAAAAGGTGAATTGGCAATCGAAGAAACGACTCAAGAGACCATTATGGAGCTCGCGACCCAATAGGAGGCAGTAACAATGAATCTTTTTACGGAAGCTAAATCCATCGTAAAAGCAAATATCCGCGATTACGGTATGTATATCGCATTGATCGTCATCATGCTGACATTTACTATCCGAACAGACGGGCTGTTTATTTCTTCACGGAATATTAGCAATTTGTTGGACTCGGCAGGCTATATTGCCGTGCTGGCTGTGGGGATGACCTTAGTCATCGTTATTCGCCACATCGATTTATCGGTTGGCTTTGTTGCCGGCTTTTTAGGAGCAGTTGCAGCAATCTTTATGACACAGCTCGGCTTTTCAATGTGGATTACCATTCCGGTCATTCTGTTACTCGGCATTCTAGTTGGGTGTTTCAATGGATTTCTAATTGCTCAGCTGGGCATTCCTTCTTTTGTAGCGACGCTTGCCGGCATGCTCATTTTCCGGGGAGCATTGCTGAATGTGACTGAAGACACTGGAACCATTATCATCAATAACGATCAATTTAATGCAATCGGCAACGGGTTTATTCCTTCACTGATGCTGGTTAATGGACTTCATCTTTTATCTTTATTGGTGGGTGTTGCTGCGATTATCCTGTATGTTTACAGTGAAATTTCTACGCGTAAAAACAAAATGATTTACGGCTTTGATGTGATGTCGAGTGGTGTTTTCCTGATGAAACTAGCACTAGTTTCATCGGTTATTGCCTACATTACTTGGATTTTGGCCGGATATAATGGATTTTCATGGACTATGGTCATCATGTTGATGGTAGTTGTTATTTATCATTTTTTGACCACAAAAACTGTTTTAGGACGCAATATTTATGCAGTGGGAAGCAATCCTGAAGCGGCTCATTTGAGTGGGATTAATGTGAAACGAATTACTTATATCGTTTTTGGGTCTATGGGCATGCTTGCTGCTTTATCGGGCTTGTTGTTTACATCCCGTTTGCAATCGGCAACCACTACAGCCGGAACGTTGTTCGAACTTGACGCCATTGCGGCGGCTTATGTTGGCGGTGTTTCAGCGGCAGGTGGAGTAGGGCGTGTCACAGGCGCCATTATCGGGGCTGTTGTAATGGCTTCTTTATCAAGTGGGATGAACCTTTTAGGTACAGGGATTTCCTACCAATACATGATTCGTGGCGGCGTCTTGGCTGTTGCAGTTATTTTCGATGTCATGACCCGCAGACAGCGCGCTTGAGCCAATTTTTGACGGATAGAAAAACTGATGGCATCTCCTAACAGGAGGTGCTTTTTGTTCATTAGAGCTAGTATTGTGAATTTTCAGCCAAGTGGTAAGATGGGAAGAGTTCGCTAACCGAAAAGGAGTAAAATGCTGTGAGAAAAAAAGTGATTGTGGTTCTTTGTTCTCTTTGTGTGATCCTTGGTTTTTTCACTCTATGGTCGGCAAAGGGAGCTTTTCGGTCCGATTGGCAATTGCCCGCCGCGATTCCTGCAGATAAAGAAAGATACCGTCTAGTATTAATTACACAAGAACTGGAAACTCCTTTTTGGAACAAAGTTGGTACAGGTGCTATGACACAAGCAGCGTATGAGCAAGTGAGTTTGGCTGTGTGGGGAAGTTATGGCAACAACCGTGAAGATTTTTTGAAACAAATTGAAATCGCGCTTCATTCCAAAGTGGATGGAGTAATTGTTCAAGGCTTGGATACCGAAGAATTCAAGCAATTGACGAGAGAGAAAGCCGCGTTTTACGGCATTCCGGTGATTATCATAGCCAATGACGTACCAGTTGAAGAAAGTTTACGAAAAACCTTCGTGGGGTCGGATCATTACCAAGCAGGCAAAATGTTGGCGGAGCAATTGGTCAAGGACATGCCAGCAGGAGGACAGACCGTCTTATTGGGTGACAGTGAACAAGAATACAGCCAACAGCAGCGACTGCAAGGTGTCACTGAAATTTTGGCGAAGCATGACGAAATCTCAACCGTATACGTGGAAAGCGGAAAATCGGATGAAGATATTATTGCAGTCACTCAAAATGCACTTAACCAAAACCCAGGGGTTCAAGCATTTATCGCATTGAACGCTAATCATGTCGGACCAATGATGAAAGAAATCGGCCGACGCGCTGAGCTCGAGCCGTACCATCTATATTCATTTGACGATGGCGCCGAGACGGCTTCCTTGCTAGAGCAAGGGAAATTGGATGCCATGATTCAGCAGTCTCCTGAACAAATGGGGGAGAAAAGCGTGGAGCTCATGATGAAATGGTTACGAAATGAAGTGGTGCCATTGGACTCTGGTGGATATATTACAGATATCCGGATTGTGAAAGGAGCGGTAGCGCAACCATGAATACGATTCAGAAAAAAATCTGGATGCTGGCACTCGTGGTACTGGCGATGATGATCGCCATCTGGCTGACGCTAACTTTCTACAACCAAAAAATACAGACCCAATACAATGACATTCTGCAACGATACTTGCAGATGAATGAAGTCACCAGCGATAGTCAGCAAATGGTGACCGATTTGAATAATTATTTATTGATGCCATCGCAAGCTACGCAGAGTCAACTTGAAAATAGCAGAGAACAGCTTCTTGAAGTCCAGTCGACGGTCTATGAATTGAGGAATGTAGAAAATGAATTTGCATTAACCAATTACAGCCACCTCATTAGCAGTTTTGTAGAAACCGTGGATCGTTCCATCCGTTTTCAAGAACAAGAAGCCACTGAAGCATCTTTAAAGGAATTTACTGAAGCCACCAGAATTTCCATGTATATATCAGAAATGACGTTAACTATTATTGATACAGAGCTAAAAACATACGAACGGTTTTACAGAGGGATTATTGACCAATCTGCAGAATTGAAAAAACTAGGAGTCTGGTTGTTGTTGTTAATTACAGCGGTACTGGTACTGTTCACGTATTTGTTTTCATTGAGCATTACCAAACCGATTCATCAATTGACAAAAGCTGCGAATGAATTGGCCAAAGGGCGTTTTGATCAAGCCATTCATGTGGACACCAATGACGAAATTTCGTTTTTGGCTAAAACTTTCGACCATATGCGAGGCAACATAAATGCGATGATTTTGGAAATTCAGCAAAAAGCACAATTGGAAAGCGAGCTGCAAGACAGCAAATTATTGCTCCAGCAGAGCCAGTTACTCAATTTGCAAAGTCAAATCAATCCCCATTTTCTATTCAATACCTTGAACACATTATCCAAAAAAGCTTATTTGGATGGGGCTGAAGAAACCAGTGACTTGTTAGTCAGTGTGGCTAGCTTGCTGCGCTATAACTTAAAGCGTATGGACCGAGCCGTGACTTTGGCAGAAGAAGCATTTGTCTTGCGTCAATACATGGAAATTCAAAAAGCCCGATTTAGCGACCGGCTGCAGTTTTTTACGGAACTGGATGCTGCTTGTTTGAATTTGCAGATTCCAGGACTGACACTCCAGCCACTGATTGAAAATGCAGTGATTCATGCAATCGAACCAGAAGAAGATGGCGGCCATATTTGGTTTCGCATTAAAGAGGTTAATGCAGAAGTGTGGATAGAAATTGAAGACAATGGCAAAGGCATGGACCAGGAAAAAAGGTTGCAGTTGCTTGACGGAGCCATCACACCGGTTGAAGGCCACTCGACCGGAATCGGGTTTACCAATGTTGTAAAAAGACTGCAGCTCTTTTATGGCAAGGAGGATTTGGTGACCATTGAAAGTGAAGTTGGTCAAGGAACTAAGATTATCTTGAAACTACCGAAAGTCAGGGGGACGGCTAACCATGATTAAATTGTTGATAGTAGATGATGAGCCGATTGAGCGAGATGGCATGCAGGCTATTTTGCAGCACGCCTACCAAGAATTCGACATCAAGCAGGCAAAAAATGGAAGAACAGCGATTGAATTGACGGAAAGCTGGAAACCGGACTGGATCTTCATGGATATTATGATGCCGGGAATGACAGGACTAGAGGCGATTGAGCAAATTCAACGCAAAAACCGAGACATTCAATTTGTCATGGTCACGGCTTTTGACACTTTCGATTATGCTCGCCAAGCGATTAAATTGGGCGTCAAGGATTATTTGCTGAAGCCGAGCAAAGCAAGTGAAATTGTCGCAACTGTTGGCAAGCTACTGGCACAGCAACAATACAAAGAGCAGGTTTCAGCAACGCAACATCAGCAACAAGCCGATTTTCAAAAAGCGTTAGCCATTGTCGAAACAGACGTTGTTACTCAATTGCTATTTGATCATGTCCATGATGTCCATATTGAATTGTTGGTGGATATGCTGGAGATTCCAGCGACTGATGAAAAATTTGTTATGACCATCCTCGTACCAAAGGGATTGGAAGCTTTGTACCCGCAGCTAAAAGAGCGTATTCGTACGACTGAAAATGCGTGGATTGGTGCCTTGTATGGCCGCCAATTACCGATTATTGTTTTCCGAGACAAGAAAAAATCGTTTCGTTCACAAGCTATTTCCTTGGTTAAAGCCATTTTGACCATTTCAACAAGTCAGCAGCCAGGCTGGTTCATCGGTGTGGGGCCGGTATGTACATCGTTGGAAGACATTCGGAATTCCTATCAAAAATCGCTCATTGCTACGATGGACTTATCATTGCCTTCTAGGTACCGGTTTTCATCCGATGTTCCATCGCTTGAAAAAGCGGGAGACGCTGCTTTTGTTAAGAAGCAGGAGAAAAAGCTTTTTGATTTTATTCGTTTAGGGCAATGGGATGCGATTGACCAGCTCGTGATGGACTTGATCCGCCGCTTCGAGCATGAAGGGGCCAATATCCTGTGGGCCCAGCAACGAATACTTGAATTTTTATGGGTTACTGCACGAGTCATGGGTGAAATGGGCATTGATGCCCCGATTTCTTATTACACGATTCAAGCCAAAGACCATCGACAGCTATACAGTGAAACACGGCAAGTTGTTGAACGGCTAAAGCATGTTTATATGGAACATTACGATCGCTTAGAAGTAGATAAAATCCACCAAATCAAACAATACATTATAGAGTATTCGCATCAAGATATTTCCTTGGATGCACTAGCGCAGAAAGTAGAGTTAAGCCCCATTTACCTCAGCAAGATGTTCAAAGAAAAACTGGGGATCAATTATATTGATTTCCTGACTTCGTGCCGAATCGACAAAGCTAAAAAGCTATTGGGCGATCCACAGAAAAGTTTGAAGGAGATTTCCATTGAAATCGGTTATCACGAGCCCAATTATTTCAGCAAAGTTTTTAAGAAAATGAATGATGTTTCTCCAAAGGAATACCGAAAAACGCTATTAAAAGGAAAGGAAGAAACAACGCGATGACTAAAAAAAATCGCTGGAGACTTATGGTGCTTTTATTCATCAGCTTATTCGTTGGCGCTTGCGCACCTGCAGAACAGGCTGTAAAAAAAAATCCTGAAAAAACAGTCGTAGCAGCTAACGACGAGACAGTCAAAATCGGTTTTTCCATGGATACGTTAAAAGAAGAGCGTTGGTTGAAGGATCAAGCATTATTTAAAGAAGCAGTAGAAGCACTAGGCGCGGAAGTGGAAATTGTGGCAGCCAATGGCGATGACGCACTCCAGATTACTCAGGCTGAGACCTTGATCCAGCAAGGCATTGACCTGCTGGTTATTGTGCCGCACAATGCGGAGGCAACAGCAGCAATTGTTCACAAAGCCCATAGCGCAGGCATCAAAGTTATTGCTTATGATCGTTTAATAAAAAATGCGTCGATTGACTTGTATGTGTCATTTGACAATGAACGTGTGGGCGAACTGCAGGCAGAAGCGATTTTGGAGCTGGTGCCAAAAGGGAACTATGTCTATATTGGAGGTGCAACGACCGACAACAATGTTCACTTGATTAAAAAAGGGGTTTTCAATGTGCTTCAACCAGCTATTGACCAAGGCGACATTAAAGTCGTCTATGATCAATGGACAGAGGACTGGTCACCAGAAAAGGCCTTTCTTAATATGACAGAGGCTCTTGCTGCAAACAACAACCAAATTGATGCTGTTATTGCTGCGAACGATGCAACGGCTGGGGGCGTTATTCAGGCATTAGCAGCACAGGGCTTAGCAGGGAAAATTCCCGTGGCCGGACAAGATGCGGAACTAGCTGCAGTTCAGCGGATTGTTGGTGGAACGCAGACGATGACCGTCTACAAGCCTATCCAAATATTGACCGAACAAGTAGCCTCTTTAGCTGTCAGAATGGCAAAAGGAGACACGATTACGACGGCTAGAGCTGTCAATAACGGCAAAGTCGATGTGCCATCGATCCTGTTAGCACCGATTCCAGTAACAATCGACAACCTGCAAGACACTGTTATTAAAGATGGCTTTCACACACAATCAGATGTTTATGGACAGGCAGCTAAATAATGAGACTAAAAGATGTGAGTCATTTATGAAGGTTTTGCTGACTTCTGATAAAGACAACGCATTAGCAGGGGTGTGTTTTGCGAAATAGCATCAGAAGAATAGAAAGCGTTAGTGTGGATCGATAACAGAGTTATTTGTGCAGAGTTGTTGGTTTAGTGCGAGCTTTACAGGACACGAGTTGAGAGAGTTTTGGAGTCTGACTTATCAGATAGAGGCCAAGCTATCGACATTTGTTTAAATTGGTTTTATCATCGTGACATTTGGAACGGAATTGATATTTCAAATGTTAACGGATCATCAGTATCTTGTTAATGTAGAAATTTCATACTTATGAAAAAAGTGACTTCTAAATAGTCTTTTTTTCACAGATAAAAAGAACTATCGCTTTTGTGTAAATATGATTATGATAGAAATAAGTAATCACAGATGGATGCAAAGGGGATAGTGAGATGAATTGGTTGCCGAGGAGAAAAAATAAGGTGACAGCTTTTTGGGAGTGGTTTGTGGTCAACGAGCAGGCATACCTTAAACTAGAAGGTACAGGTGAAGTTAAACTGTTTAACCAATTAGAAAAGAAGTTGCAGAAAGTAAATAAACACTTGGCTTTTGAAATGGGCGACATTCGGAAGGATGGTAAACGGGAATTCATCATTAGTGCAGATGGCATGGTTGAAGCTTTTGACGATGTGATTGAATTAGTTAAACACGCTCCTACACTTAGTGCTTTTGACATTACTGCATTTCGGCAACAACAAGCAGAAGAAGTTACAGTAGAATATGGCGATATCGAATTGGGATGGGATGATCTTTTTTGTACATACGAAAAAGAAGAAACTAACGGTGAACTCAATTTGATTCTTTATATTAAAGGGTTTAACGAAGAAAATGAAGATGAGTTTGTTTCGGCTTCCTTTATTCTGTTAGATACGATTATTGGAGAATACAATGTAGGGATGCACATTGGAGAAATCGAATTTACGAATTATAAAGGCCAGCCCAATGTACGACCGGTAAAAGAACTGCAAAGCTTATTTTCAACTGATGAATTAACACAATGCGGAACATGAAAGCCCAAAAGCCCTGTCTGGAAGTTTTCTTCTGGATAGGGTTTTGTGTATTGATTTAATATAGAGTCGTCCAAGAAAAATGTCTTTTGTGGAATTTCACAGAAAGTTCACGGTTTTTTGACAGATTATCTTGACCTGACCTTTAGATACCTGTACTATACTAAGAATACTTAATAACTGAATAGTGAATTCTTATCGAGAGAAGTTGAGGGACTGGCCCTACGACACTTCAGCAACCAGCCGCAAGGTAAGGTGCTAAATCCAGCAGGCAAAAAAATGCCTGACAGATGAAAAGGAACGAGTTTGATATCGTAAAGCCTTCTTTTTCATGAAGGCTTTTTTTGTTTATATTAAGGGGGTTAATAGATGGGTTTATTAGATGAGTTGAAGACGAAAATTTTGACAGCAGATGGTGCTATGGGAACTTTGCTGTATTCATACGGCATCGAGTATTGCAACGAAGAGCTGAATTTACAACGCCCCGAAATCGTTGAGAAAATCCATCTCGATTATATCAAAGCGGGAGCAGATATTATCCAAACCAATACGTACGGGGCGAATGCGCTGAAACTAGCTCGTTACGGCTTAGAATCGCAAGTCGCAGAGATTAACAAAGCCGCTATTGAAATCGCAAACCGAGCAGCAGCACCAGGTGGACAATTTGTTTTTGGAACGATTGGTGGAATTCGAGGTATCCGAAAAAGCGATGCCAGTTTGCAAGAAATCATTGCCATGGTTGACCAGCAAGCCACCTACTTATTAGAAGGTAATCCAGATGGGTTATTGTTAGAAACTTATTACGATTTTGAAGAACTCGCAGCAACTGTGAAACATTTAAAGAGCATTACCAATACACCGCTGATTGCCCAAGTGTCAATGCATGACCCAGGAATTTTGCAAAATGGGATGTCGTTAAACGATGCGTTGCATCAATTAGAATCACTCGGTGCAGACATTGTTGGGGTCAATTGCCGATTAGGGCCTCACCATACCATTCAAGCATTTGAAGAAGTGACATTGCCTGAAAAAGCTTTTCTATCAGCTTATCCAAATGCCAGCTTACTGGATGTGGAAGACGGGCGAATTGTTTATGAATCAGAGGCCGATTATTTTGGCCGCGCTGCTTTATTGTTAAGAGAAGAAGGCGTTCGCTTAATTGGTGGCTGTTGCGGAACGACGCCAAAACATATTGAAGCCGTGAAAAAGCATCTAGGTCAGCTGGCGCCGATTGTTCATAAAGAAGTAACCGAAAGAAAGCCAATCGTTATTCGAGAAGCCGAAGCGTTAGAAGTAAAGCCACTTCACGAAAAAGCAAAAACCGAACGCACGATTATTGTAGAACTCGACACACCACGTCATTTAGATGTTACGAAATTTTTAGAAGGTTCGGTTGCGTTAAAAGCAGCTGGCGTCGATGCGGTAACAATGGCCGATAATTCACTAGCGTCACCACGCATTAGCAATATGGCAATGGGTTCGATTTTAAAACATACAGAAGACATTCGTGCACTTGCTCATATTACGTGCCGTGACCGCAATTTAATTGGTTTGCAATCGCATTTGATGGGCCTCGATGCACTTGGCATACACGATATACTTGCCGTGACGGGTGACCCAACTAAAGTAGGGGATTTTCCAGGAGCTACAAGTGTTTATGACGTATCGAGTATGGAATTGATTCAATTAATCAAGAAGTTAAATGAAGGCATTTCATTTTCCGGAAAGTCGTTACGGAAAAAAGCCAACTTCTCAGTTGCCGCCGCATTCAACCCGAATGTTCGTGTGCTTGACAGAGCTGTAGCGAGACTCGAAAAGAAAATCGAAAGTGGCGCTGATTATTTTATTTCGCAGCCGGTTTATACGAAAGAGAAAATTACAGAAATTTACGAAGCGACCAAACATTTAGAAACGCCAATTTTTATTGGGGTAATGCCATTGACCAGTATTCGCAGTGCAGAATTCCTGCACAATGAAGTGCCAGGCATTAAGCTGTCAGATGATGCATTAGCGCGCATGCGTGCATGCGGTGATGACAAAGACCTTGCAACTCAAGAAGGCATTCAAATTGCGAAAGAATTAATTGATACTGCAGCCGAATTGTTCCATGGTATCTACTTAATCACACCATTTGTTCGGTACGATATGACCGTGGAACTGATTCACTATATTCGTCAACTAGATCAACAGAAAGAGAGCGATCACAGCCATGTCCAAGCATCTTATTGAACAACAACTGGAAAAAAGAATATTGATCATCGACGGAGCCATGGGAACGATGATTCAAAACGAAGATTTGTCTCCTGAAGATTTTGGCGGAGAAGAGTTTGATGGCTGCAATGAATACTTGAACATTGTTCGTCCAGACGTTATTAAAAATGTTCATATCGCTTATCTTGAAGCTGGCGCCGATATTCTTTGCACCAATACGTTTGGTGGCACGCCAATCGTATTGGACGAATACGGAATCGGTGACCAAGCAGCGGACATTAATAGACGAGCAGTCGAAATTGCAAAAGAGGCGACTGCTGCTTTTTCTACAGCGGAATGGCCTCGTTTTGTGGCAGGTGCTATTGGACCGACAACGAAAACCTTGTCTGTAACAGGCGGTGCCACTTTTGATGAAATGCTGGAAAATTTTTATGTGCAAGCGAAAGCATTAGTTGAAGGCGGCGCCGATTTGATTTTATTGGAAACCAGTCAAGATATGTTAAACGTTAAAGCCGCAACTATTGGGATTAAACAAGCGTTCGAAGAAACCGGCATTGAATTGCCGATTATGGTGTCCGGCACCATCGAACCGATGGGAACGACGCTTGCGGGTCAAAGTATTGAAGCTTTTTACATTTCCATTGAACATGTCAAACCACTATCAGTTGGGTTAAACTGTGCAACAGGTCCAGAATTTATGACCGATCATATTCGTTCGTTGTCAGAGCTGTCGGATGGCTATGTTAGTTGTTACCCGAACGCTGGTTTACCCGATGAAGACGGTCATTACCATGAAACGCCAGAATCGCTTGCGAAAAAATTGCGCGGCTTTGCGGATAAAGGATGGTTGAACGTCGTGGGTGGTTGTTGTGGGACAACTCCAGCGCATATAGCGGCAGTTCGAGAAGCAATGGAGGGCTTGCCACCGAGAAAACCAGACCCTGTCGAACACGGGCATGTGGTATCCGGGATTGAGCCTTTGCAATACGATGAAACAATGCGTCCATTATTTATCGGAGAGCGGACCAATGTTATCGGTTCTCGTAAATTCAAACGGTTAATTATTGATGGTCAGTTTGAAGAAGCCGCTGAAATCGCTCGTGCGCAAGTGAAAAATGGGGCGCATGTCATTGATATTTGTTTGGCAAACCCCGACCGTGACGAAGTGGAAGACATGACTCATTTCATGAAAGAAGTCGTGAAGAAAGTAAAAGTGCCGCTTGTAATTGATTCCACGGATGAAGAAGTCATTGAAGTGGCGTTGAAATTTTCACAAGGGAAAGCTATTATCAACTCCATTAACTTAGAAGATGGAGAAGAACGCTTTGAGGCCGTAATGCCGCTTGTGAAAAAATACGGAGCTGCTGTTGTGGTTGGAACGATTGATGAAGTGGGAATGGCCGTTACACGTGAACGGAAACTTGAAATTGCAGAACGCTCTTATGATTTGCTAGTCAATAAATGGGGACTTGCACCAGAAGATATCATTTTTGATCCACTCGTGTTCCCAGTCGGAACAGGAGATCAACAATATATCGGTTCTGCAGTTGAGACGATTGAAGGCATTCGTCTCATTAAAGAAAAGCTGCCGCGTACGTTAACGATTTTAGGCGTCAGCAATGTGTCATTTGGCTTGCCACCGGTTGGTCGTGAAGTGTTAAATGCCGTGTATTTGTACCATTGCACACAGGCCGGTTTGGATTATGCCATCGTCAATACAGAAAAGCTAGAACGTTATGCCTCAATTCCGAAGCAAGAAATTGATATGGCCAATGAACTGCTGTTTACCACTACAGATGCTACGTTAGCTGACTTTACGGCTTTTTATCGCGATAAGAAAAAAGAGAAAACCGAAGACGATATCCCGAAAACGGTACCGGATCGGTTAGCTTACTATATTATAGAAGGAACAAAAGAAGGCTTGATTCCCGATTTGGAAAAAGCGTTGGATATGTACGATGAACCGCTTGATGTCATTAATGGACCTTTGATGAAAGGGATGGCTGAAGTGGGTCGATTGTTTAACGACAATCAATTGATTGTGGCAGAAGTGCTGCAAAGTGCAGGCGTCATGAAAGCAGCAGTGTCATTTCTTGAGCAGTTTATGGAGAAAAAAGAAGACGATTCTGGAAAAGGGAAAATCGTTTTGGCTACTGTTAAAGGCGATGTCCATGACATCGGCAAAAACTTAGTGGAAATCATTTTGAGCAATAATGGCTTTAAAGTCATTGACGTAGGGATTAAAGTGACACCGGCTACGTTGATCGAAGTGATTCGAAAAGAAAAGCCAGACATGATTGGTTTGTCAGGGCTACTCGTTAAGTCGGCAAAACAAATGGTCATTACCGCGCAAGATTTTAAAGAAGCAGGCATAGATGTACCTATTTTGGTAGGGGGAGCGGCGTTATCGAGACGCTTTACCGAAACGAAAATTTCAGCAGAATACGACGGTCCGGTGATTTACGCGAAAGATGCGATGCAAGGACTCGACTTGGCAAACCGTTTGCAAAGCGGAGCAGGAAAAGCAGAGCTGTTGTTGGAATTAGATGCGCAGCAAGAAAAACGCCAAGCTTCTGAAGCCGTACGTGCCGCAAAACCAGCTGTTGCGGTTGCTGAAAAACCAGTGAAAACCGTACGTGAAGATGTTACAGTTTACGTGCCAAATGATTTGCGTCGTCACGTATTGAAAGATTATTCAGTGGCTCATTTATACCCATACGTCAATATGCGCACATTGATTGGCCATCACCTCGGGTTAAAAGGCTATAGCGAAAAAACACTAGCAAATGGCGACCCGCGTGCTGTTCAGCTTCATGAACTGGCGACTGAGTTCTTAGGTTCAGGTGTATTAAAGCCATCGGGTCTGTATCAGTTTTTCCCGGCTCAAAGTGACGGAGACGATGTCATCGTTTACGATCCAACAGACGGCAAAACGGAAATCGAGCGTTTTACATTCCCGCGTCAATCAGCGCCACCATTTTTATGTTTGTCCGATTACTTAAAATCTGTCGACAGCGGCGAAATGGATTACGTGGCCTTTATGCAAGTAACAGCTGGATTTGGTGTGCGTGAGCAAGCGACACGCTTGAAAGAACAAGGCAAATTTTTAGAAAGCCATGCACTGCAAGCAACAGCACTTGAACTAGCAGAAGGCTTTGCCGAGCGCATTCACCAAGAAATCCGCGACCAATGGGGATTCCCAGACGCAACCGATTTCTCCATGCGCGAACGCTTTGCTGCCAAATACCAAGGGCAACGCTTCTCTTTCGGGTATCCTGCATGCCCGAACTTAGAAGACCAAGCCAAATTATTCAACTTAATCAAACCCGAAGACATCGGCGTTCATTTAACCGAAGAATACATGATGGACCCCGAAGCATCAGTGTCCGCAATCGTCTTTGCGCATCCAGATGCAAGATATTTTATTGTGGATTGATGATAGAAAAGCGGAAGCGCCCGTGTAGATTCGACGGGCATAAGACTCACTGACGAAGCGGCAGAGGCTGTGCCCGCGGAAAGCGTCCGCCTGTAGCGAATTATTCACCTCGAAAACACAAAATCCCGAACTCCATTTGATAGATGGTGTTCGGGATTTTGTGTTTTCATTTATTAATGACAGGCAATTAATTTACTTTATCCAATAAGAAGCCATAGCCTTCTGCTTCCATATCTGCTTCAGGAACAAACAGCAACGCTGCGCCGTTCATGCAGTAGCGTAAGCCGCCTTTGTCTTCGGGGCCGTCGTTAAAAACATGTCCTAAGTGACTGTCTCCGGCGCGACTTCTAATTTCGGTTCGTTTCATAAAGAACAAGCCGTCATCGTGTTCAGTCACTACGTCGGGATCAATCGGCTTTGTAAAACTCGGCCATCCGGTTGTGGAATCGTATTTGTCGGCAGAAGAGAAAAGTGGTTCTCCTGTTGTGATGTCGACATAAATTCCTGGTTCATAAAAGCCATCATATTCACTTGAAAATGCGCGTTCTGTATCATCTTCTTGCGTGACGGCATATTGAATATCGGTTAATGTTGCTTTTAGTTCGTCGTCACTTGGTTTCGGATAAAGCGCTGGGTCGATTAACGACTGCGCGTCTTCGCCTAATTTTTGATCTTCTAACGTATCAAATTCGACGTGGCAGTAGCCATCTGGATTTTTCTCTAGATAATCTTGATGGTACTCTTCAGCTAAATAATAATGATCCAGCATTTCAACTTCAGTAACGATTGGATCGTCATAGCGATCTTCTTGGGCCGTCACCACTTTATCGATCACAGTTCGGTCAGCTTCATTTTCATAATAAATGCCTGTTCGGTACTGTTCTCCGCGATCATTGCCTTGTTGATTTAACAGTGTAGGGTCAATGATCATAAAGTAATGATTCAATACTTCTTCTAAATCCACGCGTTCTGGGTCGTACCGGACATGGACTGTTTCAGCATGTCCGGTATTTTCACGAACCACTTCTTCATAAGTAGGGTTTTCCGTATTGCCATTAGCGTAACCCGATGTCACATCATAAACGCCGTAAACTCTTGCCATATAAGCTTCGACGCCCCAGAAACAGCCGCCAGCTAAGTAGATATCTTGCAGTTTGTCTGTATCGAACTCGAGGTCTGTGTTTGGATTGTCTGGAAATTTGGACGTGCTTGTCTTTGTTGCTTGCCCCGAATCAGCGCTGCTCGACTCTGAGATACTTGAGCTTCCACAACCTGAAAGCAACAATAGCAATAAAATCACAAAGCCTGCAAATGTCAGTGTTTTCATATCAAAGCTCCTGCCTTTCTTGGTGGAGTGATTTCGTAACGGTTCTTAATCTTAAGTTTAAGCTACTAGCCAATAAAAGCGGTACTGAGGCGATTCGAAAAAAACTGATAATTTAAAGTGTTTGTCACAAAATGGATTTATTCAGTATTGGAAGACTGTAGAGTAGAAGGGGATTTGATTGGCGTGCTAAGATTTAGTCATTGTGGAAAGGAGGCGGGCAAATGGTTGTGTTGAACGTCTTGGATTATTCACCAATTGATGAAGGACAGACCGCGGTGGTGGCGCTTGAACAAACGACCAAACTTGCGCAACTAGCAGAAACGCTTGGCTTTAAGCGATTTTGGGTAGCTGAGCATCATAAAGTCGAATCGGTCGCAGGCAGTACGCCGGAAATGTTGATGATGCATTTAGCAACTTCTACTAGAACCATTCGCATCGGATCGGGTGGTGTCATGTTGCCTCATTACAGTGCTTATAAAGTAGCAGAGAATTTCCGTATGCTTGAAGCGTTGCATCCAGGTCGCATTGATCTTGGCATTGGTCGTTCACGAAGCTATCGCAACGTTAACGAAGCATTAAATGAAAGCAAAACAAAACGGTTGCCGTACGATCAACAAGTAACGGACCTTCAAAAATATTTCTCCGATGATACGAAGAGTGAGCATCGCTTTCAAACGTTAGTGGCGATGCCGATGATAAATACAGCACCCGAAATGTGGCTGCTCGGTACCGGACTTGGCAGTGCGAAATTGGCAGCTGAAAAAGGCATGAGTTATGCCTATGCACATTTTGCGAAGCCTTCAGGACAATCAGTAGATGTCGTGAAAGCGTATCGTGCGGAATTTCAGCCATCGGTTTTTTTACAAGAACCAAAAGTGATTCTAGCTGTTTTTGCAGTGGTTGCTGAAACGGTGGAAAAAGCTGAGGAGTTAGCTACTGCATTTGATTTGTGGTTGTTGTTTATTGAATCTGATTCACCACCACCTTATTATCCGTCGGCCGAAACAGCTCGGAAGCGAGGCTTTAGTGCAAGTGAACAAGAAAAAGTGGATCGCAATCGTCAGCGCATGTTGATCGGAACTGCGAAGCAAGTAAAAGAGCAAATTGAAGATCTTGCTGAACGATTCGAAGCCGATGAAATCACCATTATCCCGAATATTTCGGGTGCCGCTAACCGCATGAACACATTGCGTTTATTGGCATCAGTATTTGATTTGTCTGGAAAATGAAACCATGTCTGCTTTGCTGCGTATTATGTAAAAAAGCAGAAGGGTAGGCGTAGCGAGTGGAAATCAAATCGAAAGAGAAAGAAAAGAAAAATCGCTGGTGGATTTTTGATGTGGTGGAATTTATAGTAGAGGGCTTGGAGCTTTTATTTGGCTTGCCGCGCATGGTCTTTCGTTTTCTTAGAGACTTGTAACGGGAATTCACTGTTGGACAGTATTTCTCGATTTTGGACAGTATTCGGCTCGATTTCGACAGTATTCTATCCAATTCGGACAGTATTTCACGCAATCTCGACAGTATCGCCATTAAATGGAAAAAAGCCGCCTAAACTAGGCGGCTTTTCATCGTTTTATAGCTGAGCAAACTCAGGATCTGCGACTTTTACTAATTGTTTGCCGAGGTTTGTACCTTTGAACAAGCCAAGGAATGCTTCTGGCGTATTTTCAAAGCCTTCGACAATCGTCTCATCGTATTTCAATTTTCCTTCTTGTAGCCATTGCGTTAATGCCGCAACGCCTGTTGGCAATTCTTTTGCATAGTCGCCAAGCGTAAAGCCTTTCATCATTGTGCTCGTCCGTATAAATTGCCCTTGCATGCGTGGCCCAAGGTCTCCCTCTTCATTGTTATAAGAAGAAATGGCACCGCATAATGAAATGCGTGCATGTTTGTTTAACTGACGAATAACGGCGTCAGAAATGTCGCCACCAACATTATCAAAATACACGTCAACGCCGTCAGGAAGTGCGTTGATCAAGTCTTCTTTAAAGCTGTCTTTTTTATAATTAACGGCAGCGTCAAAACCGAGTTCATTGATCAAGTAATCGATTTTATCATCAGAGCCGGCGATTCCAACAACGCGAGTTCCTTTAATTTTTGCGATTTGGCCAACAATCGAACCGACAGCACCGGCTGCGCCTGAAACGACCACCGTTTCGCCTGCTTGCGGATTCGCAATATCAAGCAATCCGAAATAAGCAGTAAGTCCAGTCAATCCTAGAACACTCAAGTGTGCCGTAATAGATGCGGCGGTTGGGTCAATTTTTTGCAGCTTGCTAGCATTTGCTACATTGTACTCAGCCCAGCTAAGATTGCTGCTGACGATGTCCCCTTTTTCGAATAAATCCGAGCGTGATTCAACAACTTCAGCTAAAAGGCCGCCAGTTAATGCTTGGTTTAATTCGAATGGTGGGATATAAGATTTTACATCTCTCATCCGTCCGCGCATATATGGATCTACGGATAGGTAAAGTGTTTTTAACAAAACTTCATTTTCAGCGGGTGTCGGAATTTCTTTTTCGACAAAATTAAAATCATCATTAGTTGGCATGCCTTCCGGGCGGTTCGCCAACTGAATTTCTTTATGTAATTGTGCTGGCATGAAAAATTCCTCCTCTAGATACGAATTCGAGAAAAGCGTACCACTCAGATAAAGAGTGGTCAAAAATAATGTACCGAAAAAACGAGGCGAGCGCGTATTCTTGATTCCTTAAAATCCATATGCTATTTTGAAATACCGATACCTTTCGGAAAAGATGAGAACGAAGAAAAGAGGAACTTCCATGAAGTCATTATATAAAGATTTATTTAACGAAATCACTTTGCCAAATGGCGTCGTGTTAAACGATCGTCTTGGTGTGGCACCGATGACGACTTATTCAGGAAATGAAGATGGCACGGTTTCCGATGAAGAGTTAAGCTATTACAACCGCCGCGCGGGTCTAGGCAGTTTATACGTTACGGCGTGCATCGCGGTTTCAGAAAACGGCATTGCGTTTCCAAATCAATTTATTGGTTTTGACGATAGTGCATTGCCACGCTTGAAACAGCTAGCAAAAGAAATGAAATCAAAAGGCAGTAAAGCTATACTGCAAATGCAACACGGTGGTCGTCAAAGCAAGCCTGAATTGATTAAAGCAAACGAAACGGTAGCGCCAAGTGCTGTTCCGGGTGAAGCTGGCAAGCCAACTCCGCGCGAATTGACTGAAGCCGAAATTTACGCGATTATCGAAGATTTTGGTGAAACAACAAAAAGAGCGATCGAAGCAGGATTTGACGGTGTTGAAATTCATGGTGCTAACACGTATTTGCTTCAGCAATTTGTTTCATCAGTGACGAACCAGCGTCAAGATCAATGGGGAGGCACGCTTGTAAATCGCATGAGATTCCCACTTGCCGTCATGAAAAAAGTTCAAGACATAGTGGCTAAATATGCGGATGAACAATTTATCGTAGGCTACCGCCTATCACCAGAAGAAAACAATGAAAAAACTACAGGTTATACAATCGAAGAAACGAAAATATTGGTGGAAGAATTGATCGATCGTGGTATTCATTATATTCACGTGTCGTTGTTCGAATTTAAGAAAACGCCAAAAGGCGCTGAACAAGGCGACAGCATCATTCGTATTTTAGCGGATCAAATTAAAGGCCGCGTGCCATTTGTAGCTGTTGGTAGTGTGAAAACACCAGAAGATGCTTTATTGGCGATGGCAGAAGGTGCCGATATAGTCGTGATGGGTCGCCAAGCATTGATCGATCCTGAGTGGACAGAAAAAATCAAACAAGGCAAAGAGCAGGAAATCAATCCCGTTATCAAGCAAAACATGGTAGGAACATTAGATATCCCGCAAAACATGTGGCATTTGATTACATCGTACGGCATGGTTACAGTATCGGATAATTGATTGTTCATTTGTAAAAGCACTGATAAAAAGCGCAGTTCCGAAACATTCGGAACTGCGCTTTTTTGCGTTCATCCAGTAAATACTGGGTCATAAGGATACCGATAATTTTCTTTGCGCGGTTTCATTAAGATAAAGAACAAGGTCAATGGACCGATGCGGCCTGTGAACATGACGATGCTTAATAAAACTTCGCCAATGCTAGTCATGTCCCCGCTAATGCCCATCGACAAGCCGACAGTTCCAAACGCTGAGACGACTTCAAATGCTAAAGGCAAGAACGGGATTTTTTCGGATACGGTTAATAGGAATAAGAATAAAACAACGAGCAAGACGCTAATCGTCGTGATGGCAAGTGAGCGAATGACGGTCTCTAGTCGAATAGAGCGGCCAAAGATTTCCGGTTCTCGCCGTGATCGCAGAAAAGAAACGGTAGCTAGGATAACCACAATAAAAGTGGTCAGCTTAATACCCGAAGCCGTTGACGCACTGCCGCCGCCAATAAACATCAACAGCATGGTGAACAACAAAGTCGGGTCTTCAAGTGCGCCGTAGTCCAACATATTGAATCCAGCAGTTCTTGGCGTTACAGCACTAAAATAAGAAGTCACCAGTTTATCAAACAACGACATATTGCCAAGTGTTCCGGGATTGTTGTATTCCAGTAGAAAGAACACCAACATGGCTAAGCTATTTAATATTAAGGTACCGCCTACCATTAACTTCGTGTGCAATGCCCACCGGCGAAATGATTTCTTTTGTGCAACATCCATAACGACTGTGAAACCAATTCCTCCGATAATGAACAAGGAAGAAATCAATACCGTCACCAGTGGATCGCCAGCAAAACTAATCATGTTGTCAGGGAATAAAGAAAACCCTGCGTTATTAAAAGCAGAGATGACATGAAAAATGCTGTAATTGAGTGCATCTTTAAAACCAAATTGCGGTATCCAGTAAATGGTCAAAAGGATTGTTGCGACAGCCTCTACCGTTAAAGCAAACGTCAAAATCAATTTCACGAGTTTGACGATTCCACCGATTGAACTTTGTGTGAACGATTCCTGTAAATAAATTCGATGTTGTAGACCAACTTTTTTGCGGAATAAAATAAGAATCGCGACCGCAAACGTCATTAAGCCAATGCCGCCACACTGAATGAGCACAAGAAGAACCAATTCTCCAAAAGCAGTAAGGACAGTTCCTGGATCAAATACACTTAGTCCCGTCACCGTAGTAGCGGAGGTAGCAGTGAACAAGGCATCAGTCCAAGAAATCGGCTGGGTAGTGGCAAACGGTAGCTTCAAAAGTAAAGTACCTAACATAATTAAAAATAGAAAACTTCCGGATATCACCAATGGCGGAGAAACAGCCATCCGCTTTTTTTTCCAGGACCGCATACTAGACACTTCCTCATACTATCGAAGTAAAATATGAGCCTACTCTATTCCTGTTTAATGAAACTGTCAACAAAATAAATCTTTCTAAAAAATTGTTTTAATTAATGGTTTAATCGGAAAAAAACGAATATTCTATATAATTAATGGTATAATTTCGCTATAATGAAAAAAACATAGGGGGTAGAAGAATGAAAAAAATGAAAGTAAGCGCATTATCTTTAATGGTTGCTAGCAGTTTAGCGTTAGCTGCGTGTGGAGAAGACGAGGCAGCACCAACTGAAGGCGGGGACGCTGAAGGATTAGAAGCGAACATTGTGACAATCGCGACAGGTGGGGCATCGGGTCCATATAACATCATCGGTTCGACACTAGCAGAAACTTATAGTTCTACATATGATGTCAATTCAAGAACGCAAACAACAGGTGCTTCTGTTGAGAACGTTAACTTGATCAAAGAAGACAAAATTGAAATGGCTTTCACGATGAGTGATGTTGTGAGTCAAGCAGTAGAAGGAACAGAAGGCTTTACGGAGCCAACGGATAAAATTAGCCAAATCGCTGCTTTGTATCCGAACTACGTTCAAATCGTAACGACGGCAGATTCAGGAATTGAAACTTTTGAAGACTTGCGCGGCAAACGAATTGCTGTAGGAGATCAAAACTCTGGAGTAGAAGTAAATGCACGTACACTTCTCGAAGGTTATGGCATTACATACGACGATATTGATGTAGATTATTTAGGTTATGCAGAAGCAGCTGACGGACTGCGTGCCGGACAGATTGATGCAGCATTCCTGACAAGTGGCTTACCGAACGCTTCACTTCTAGAGTTATCTGAAACACTAGATATTCGTATGGTTTCCATCTCACCAGAAGATGTTGAACGTGTTGCAGCAGATAAATCTTACTTCCTGCCACTTGAAATTCCAGCAGATACTTACGGCAACGAAGAAGCAATACCAACTGCGGCCATCATGAACGCGTTAGTAGTTCGTTCGGATATGAGTGAAGATGATGTTTACAAATTGACGAAAGCTTTCTTTGAAAATCTAGATACTTTGGAGAACGCTCACCAAGCAGCTTCGGACATTTCATTAGAAGCGGCACAAGAAGGCCTTGTCGCACCGTTACATCCAGGAGCACAGCGCTACTACGATGAACAATAAGTTTTGGGTAGGGGGAGCATGTTCGATTGTGCTCCTTTTTCTTCTGCTGTGGCGGATGCCCGTTGTGCAATTTGACTTTGAAGACGAGCGCTATTACTTATTGGAAACAGAGTTTCAGTTAAAGTGGATTCATTCTGTCGAGAAGGAAGAATGGTTGGAATTTTATGAACGCAAGAGTGACAAACTTCTTCTGACAGAAACAAAGTTCAAAACCTATGGTGCTGGTGTTCCTTCAGATGGCGAAATCATTCCTTCTGACGATGGGTTTGTTCATATGAAAATCAACCATCCTTATAAGGAAATGAATTTAACAGTATCCCAAAATGCGCAAACAACAATTACAACAGCGAACAAGGAAATTCTGTTATATGAGTATACGAAAGATTATGAGTTCGTTACGATTACGATTGAATGGATCAATCTTTGGGAGTATGTAAGGGGGAACAAACTATGACAAAAGACAACCGAGATTTGGACGTCGAAAGCGTCTCAGCTCATGAAGAAGATAAAACCCTCAGCCAGGAAGTGCTGGAAAAGTATGATACTGATGCCAAAGTTCGTAAACTAAAAAACCGTAAACTGGTTTGGTTGATCGCAGCGATTGCGATTGCTTATTCGGTTTACCATCTCTATGTCACGTTCAATCCGCTTCCAGCCTTGCAGGCGCGTTCTATCCACGTAGCGGTCGGGATGGGCTTAGTATTCCTTGTGTATCCAACCTTTAAAAAGCAGGATCGTACGAAAATACCGTTTTACGACTGGATTTTATTTATCTTCAGTTTGGGCACGGCAGGGTATTTGATGTATGAATACAACGATATCATGACCACACGCGGCGGAATTCCAAATACATTGGATATTATTTTCGCCATATTGACGGTTGTATTGGTGCTAGAAGCAGCTAGACGCGTAACGGGTATCATCTTACCAATTTTAGCTTTAGTATTTTTAGCTTATCCATTTATCAGTCACTTTATTTGGATGCCGGATATGTTGATGACACGGCAGTTTGACCTAGGCGATATTTTTGGACAACTGTATTTGAAAACAGAAGGTCTTTATTCCACCGCCATTTCTGCTTCTTTGCAGTTTATCTTCCTGTTTATTTTGTTTGGCGCATTTTTAGCCAAATCCGGAATGGGTCAATTGTTTAACGATTTGGCGATGGCTTTAGCAGGTAGCAAGCAAGGGGGACCTGCTAAAGTAGCGGTTATCTCTAGTGGATTTATGGGCAGTATTAACGGTTCAGCAATTGCTAACGTTGTCGGAACCGGTGCTTTTACTATTCCATTGATGAAAAAAATCGGATACAATAAAAACTTCGCAGGCGCCGTCGAAGCAAGTGCCTCCGTGGGTGGGCAGATTTTGCCGCCGATTATGGGCGCGAGTGCATTCATCATGGCGGAAACCACAGGCATCGCTTACGGTACGATTGCACTTGCTGCTTTATTACCAGCAGTTTTGTATTTCCTTGGTGTTATTATGCAAGTACATTTTCGTGCGGGTAAAGAAAACCTGAAAGGCATTCCGAAAGCGGATTTGCCGAGAACAAAAGAAGTACTCAAAGACAAAGGTCATTTACTGTTACCGATTGTTGGTTTGATTTTCATGCTTTATACAGGCATGCCAATTGCTTATGCTGCATTCTATACAATTGTTCTAACGGTAGTCGTTGCAGGATTCAGAAAATCCACGCGCATGGGCTTTAAAGACATACTTGAAGCAATGGAAAATGGTGCACGCCAATCGCTCTCGGTTATGATTGCCTGTGCGGTCGTTGGGATTATTATCGGAGTTGTTAGTTTGACTAGTTTTGGTACAGTCATGACTTCAGCTATTACAAGCTTTGGTGCAGGTTCGCTGTTTTGGACGTTGTTCCTAACCATGCTTGCTTCTATTGTATTGGGTATGGGCTTGCCATCAATTCCCGCTTACATTATTACTGCGACAATGACGGCACCGGCACTTGCTGAATTCGGTATTCCAGTGCTAGTTGCGCATCTGTTTGTATTCTACTTCGGTATTTTCGCCAATATTACACCGCCGGTTGCACTCGCTGCATTTGCAGGTGCTGGAATATCAGGAGGCGATCCGATGAGGACCGGCTTGAACGCATTGCGTTTATCGATCGCCGGGTTTATTATCCCGTATTTGTTTGTTTATAATCCAGCCATGTTAATGATCGATACGACAAATATTGCAGTCAATGCGACAGAATTCGCTTTACCTCCGATATGGGAGATATTGACGATCACCATAACCGCTATAATCGGTATTATTGGATTAAGTTCTGCAGCAGAAGGCTATTTCCAATCGAAACTTAATATTGTATTCCGTATCGTACTTGGAGCGGGTGCTTTACTGTTAATTGTTCCAGAAACGTATACCGATATTATCGGTTTGACCATTGTGCTTGGAATATTCCTAATCAATTTCCTGAAAAGCAAAAAAGACAATACCGCAACAGCCGCATCTTAAACGAATGGACCGGACAGCAGAAACTTGCTGTCCGGTTTTGCAGTCAATCAATAGAATCTCGTCAATATGGATTAATCGGCACTCACTTATTGAAACCCGAAAATACCATTATTCGAATTAAAGGAAGCATCACGGTGGATAATGAACGGTACGGACGATATCGAGGCGAGCTGCAAATTACGAAAAGAGATTTGCCAGCTGATGATAAAGTGAATGTGATTGGCAAAGTGATAGAAGAAGATCTAGCGCTACTGACATCCATTAAAGGTGGCGTTAAATTTCAAATTGAATGGAATTGAAGAAGAAATTAGCTATTCAAACTGTAGAGTAACTCGAACTAGTCGAGTTAGCTGCAGTTTTTTTGTGGGAAATCGCAGAGGGTTTTTAGCTGTAGATCGATAAGCGCGATGCGGGGGAGGATATGCACGTTTCTGTAGAAATACGCACGGTGTGGGATAGGTTGTGCGCGTTCCTCGGAGAATACGCACGGTTGAGCGATGCTTACGCGCGGTCCAGCAGAAATAGGCGCGATCTCGGAAAATACGCACGTTTCTGTAGAAATACGCACGGTGTGGGATAGGTTGTGTGCGGTCCTCGGAAAATACGCACGGTTGAGCGATGCTTACGCGCGGTCCAGCAGAAGTATGCGCGACCTCGGAACTTACGCACGTTTCTGTAGAAATACGCACGGTGTGGGATAGGTTGTGCGCGGTCCTCGGAAAATACGCACGTTTGAGCGGTACTTACGCGCGGTCCAGCAGAAGTATGCGCGACCTCGGAACTTACGCACGTTTCTGTAGAAATACGCACGGTGTGGGATAGGTTGTGCGCGTTCCTCGGAAAATACGCACGGTTGAGCGATGCTTACGCGCGGTCCAGCAGAAGTATGCGCGACCTCGGAACTTACGCACGTTTCTGTAGAAATACGCACGGTGCGGGATAGGTTGTGCGCGGTCCTCGGAAAATACGCGCGGTTGAGCTATGCTTACGCGCGCCCCGCAAATTCTACGCAAAACCCCCAACCCCAATTACACAAAAAAGCACGGCAGAAAAACCTGCCGTGCGCTCAAATCCAATTTGCTCGCTGCGTGTGTCGGTATGTAAAAAAGGCCATAGACACTGGAGTTTGTCGGCATTCATAAGAAAACGCTTACTTTATTTTAAAAAGTTCTTAAATTGGTATAGACAACTATACCTATTGTGTTTATAGTGAAAATTAAGAATATACAAAAGGGGTGGAAATTTATGTTCAGTTTTCTACAAAAAATAGGGAAATCATTAATGTTCCCAATCGCTACATTGCCAGCCGCAGCTTTGTTGCTACGTTTTGGACAAGATGATTTGCTTGGCATTCCGTTTATGTCAGCTGCCGGTGCCGGAATTATCGATAACTTGGCAATCATTTTTGCAATCGGTATTGCCATGGGTCTCGCTCATGATGGTAACGGTGGAGCAGCTTTAGCGGGTGCTGTCGCTTATCTTGTTTTAACTTCAGCCATCGTAACGATTAACGATACGATAAATATGGGTGTTTTCGCCGGTATTTTATCCGGTATCGTCGGGGGTCTTTTATACAATAAATTCTATAATGTGAAATTCCCGCAATGGCTCGCGTTCTTCGGGGGGAGACGATTTGTGCCAATCGTTACCGCAGCGACGATGACCATTTTAGCTGGTGTTCTTGGATATGCATGGCCACCCATTCAAGAAGGAATTGATAGTGCAGGTGAGTGGATTTTAAATGCCGGGATGTTTGGTGTCGGCGCATATGGATTCTTAAACCGTTTATTGTTACCAACGGGATTGCACCATGTCATCAACACAATTGTTTGGTTTGATTTTGGTACATTTACAGATGCTTCTGGTGAAGTGGTACGCGGAGAGATTAACCGTTTCCTAAAAGGGGATCCAACAGCAGGACCATTCTTGTCTGGTTTCTTCCCAATTATGATGTTCGGTTTACCATCAGCGTGTCTTGCAATGTATGTGGCTGCTAAAAAAGAGCGTAAAGCAGTTGTTGGCGGGATGCTTTTCAGTATCGCGTTTACATCATTCTTAACAGGAATTACAGAACCCATTGAATTCTCGTTCATGTTCTTGTCTCCTATTTTATATGTGATCCACGCATTATTGACGGGTGTGTCGATGATGGTTGCATATGCATTAGATATTCATCACGGTTTCGGTTTTTCTGCAGGAGCGATTGACTATGTTCTCAATTACGGACTGGCAACGAATCCACTAATGCTTCTCGTCATGGGACTGGTTGTTGGAGCAGTATACTTTGTGATTTTCTACTTCTTGATTATCAAGTTCGACCTACAAACACCTGGTCGTGAAGAAGAAGACGAAGATGGTGCAGAAAATGCAGGGTCAGGCAACAAAGCAGTTGATGTTCGCGCATTTCATACAATTGAAGGGCTTGGCGGCGTTGAAAATGTCGTTGCAGTCGATTATTGTACGACGCGTCTTCGTATGACAGTTAAAGATTCAGATCTAGTAAACGAAAAAGAATTAAAACGCCATGGTGCGATGGGCGTGATGAAAATAAATAAAACAAACGTTCAAGTAGTAATCGGAACGGCAGTTGAATTTTTAGCAGATGCAATGAAGCCACGCCTAGCAAGTAGCAATCCTGCTCCTAGCGATTTATCAGTAGTAGAAGAAGAGAAAACAAACGAAGCGGCGGCAGTTCAAGCGATTGCGGCGAAAGATTTTGAAATGCCGATTCAAGGTGACATCATTCCATTGTCTGAAGTGCCTGATGAAGTATTTGCAAAAGGCATGATGGGACAAGGGTTTGCGATTATGCCAACTGGCGACACTCTTTATTCTCCAGTAAATGGTCGTGTCGTTAGTGTGTTCCCAACAAAACACGCCATCGGTATTCAAACAGATACAGGAGTCGACCTGTTAATCCATGTTGGTTTGGATACGGTTAAATTAAAAGGACAAGGCTTTGAAACCTTAGTAGAACAAGACACATTAGTGCAACGTGGAGATGCTTTGTTAAAACTGGATCTGGAATTCTTAAAAGCAAATGCGCCTTCGATTGCGACACCTATCATTTTTACAAACTTAACAGAACAAAAAGTGACGATGATAAAAGACGGCTTCCAAGAACAAGGAACAGCTTCCATTCTGAAAGTCGAATAACTAAAGTTGAAAACCAGGGACATCCGCCGAGATTTTCCTAGTTTTTCGCAAGGAGTGGTCCAAATGAAGAAAAGTTTATTAATTTCAGGCATCACCATTGCGGATGCTAAAGAAGAAAGTTTTGTAGGAGATATCTTTATGGAAGATGGACAAATCACACACGTTGCTGAAAAGCTTGAGGTACAAGCAAATAGCTATATCGATGCAACCGGTAAAAACTGGACAGCGTTTCCAGGATTTATCGACATTCATATTCACGGAGCTGCTGGACATGATGTGATGGACGGCACTCCCGAAGCGTTAAATGGCTTAGCAGGTGCTTTGCCGAAAGAAGGCACAACAAGTTTTCTTGCGACGACAATGACGCAAACCGATGAAGCAATTTCAGCCGCGCTGCAAAACATTCAAGCGTTTAAAGCGCAAGAAGGTCAAGCAGAAATGCTGGGTGTTCACTTAGAAGGACCGTTTATTTCAGAAAAACGCGCAGGCGCTCAACCCATTGAACACATTATCGCGCCATCTTTGCCGCTATTTAAGAAATGGCAAAAGCTTAGTGGCGATCAAATTCGTGTCGTGACCATGGCTCCTGAAACAGCAACTGACTCAACGTTTATCCAAAGTTTAGCAAATGGGGGTGTAACGGTATCGATTGGACATTCAGACGCTACATTTGAAGAAGTGCAAAAGGCTGTGCGTAGCGGAGCAAAACATGTGACGCATCTTTACAATCAAATGAGTCCACTTCACCACCGCAATCCGGGCGTAGTAGGCGCCGCATTGTTAGAAGACGATTTGTCTGTAGAAGTAATCGCTGATTTTATTCACAGTCATTCGTCTGCTGTTGAACTGGCTTTCCGACAAAAAGGGGCGGAACGCGTCATCCTGATTACGGATGCGATGCGCGCGAAAGGTTTGTCGGCGGGAGTTTACGATTTGGGCGGACAAGATGTGCAAGTAACTGAAAAAGATGCACGACTTGCTGATGGCACGTTAGCAGGCAGTATTTTAACGATGGAAAAGGCTATTCAAAATGTCCAGTCGATTACGCGTTGCAGTTTGAATGAGCTAGTGGCGATGACTTCTGCCAACGCAGCAGCAGCACTGGGACTTTCGAAAAAAGGCAAGTTACAAGCTGGCATGGACGCAGACCTAGCGATTGTAGACGACAGCTTTACTGTTCAACTGACGATTTGCAGAGGAACGATTGCTCATAAGAAGGAGAGTTAAGTATGAAACTAATACGTGTCGAAAACTACGAAGAGATGAGCAGCAAGGCGGCAGAGTTAGTAGAGCAACAAATTTTAGGGAACGATCATTCGGTGCTCGGACTTGCAACGGGTTCGACACCGCTTGGCCTGTATGAAAACCTTATTCAAGGTGTGAAAGAGCGCGGTATTTCGTACCGGAATATCCACACCGTAAACTTGGATGAATACCGAGGATTAGCAGGAACTCATCCGAACAGCTACCGCTATTTTATGAATAAAAAACTGTTTGGCCATATTGATATTGATTTAGAAAACACGCATATTCCAGATGGCAAAGCAAAGTCAGTTGAAGCAGAATGCGAACGTTACGAAGCGTTGATTCATGAAATTGGTCCACCCGATTTACAAATTCTCGGCATGGGAATGAACGGCCATATCGGCTTTAACGAGCCTGGCACGAAAGAAGAAAGTGTGACACATTGCGTATCGCTTGATCCATCAACACGAAACAGCAATGCCCGTTTTTTCAGTGACCGTGATGAAGTCCCTACACATGCGATTACGATGGGAATTGAGTCGATTTTAAAAAGTAAACAAATTCTCGTCTTGGTTTCTGGGAAAAACAAAGCGCAGGCAGTCAAGCGTTTGTTGGCTGGGCGAGTTAGTGAAGAGTTTCCAGCGTCGTTTTTATGGAAACACAATCGTGTTACACTAATTGTGGATAAGGAAGCATATAGCTTGGTAGCGGCAAACGAGGAGTGATCACAGTGCTGGACAAACAATCGCCAATTCCGATTTACATTCAAATAGAAGAACAGTTGAAAAAGCAAATTCAACAAGGAGATTTTTTAGTGGGTACGGCGATTCCATCTGAACGTGAGTTGACCGAATCCTTCGGAGTCAGCCGGATGACGGTGCGCCAGTCGGTTACCAACTTGGTCAATGAAGGTTTGCTGTATCGAGAAAAAGGCCGTGGCACATTTGTTGCTGCTCCTAAAGTGGAGCAGCCATTAAATGGCTTGACGAGTTTTACAGAAGACATGCTAGCTCGCGGCATGGTACCGAGTAATAAAATCATCGGCTTTGAAATTTTGGAACCTGACGCTGATGTTGCAGCCGATTTGCAGCTGGTTGACGGCGACAAAGTTTACTTTATCGAACGGATTCGTTTTGCTGATGACAAGACCATGGCCATCGAACGGACCTATTTGCCGGTCGAACGTTTTCCGGGCTTACACCGAGATTTGCTACAAGGATCGCTGTATGCGATGATAGAAAACAATCAGCAGCTGAAAATCAGTCATGCCACCCAGCGGATGGAAGCTGGAATGGTCAAAAAAGAAGATGCCGAACTGCTACAAATCGATGTGCCAGCCGCTATCTTAATGATTGAACGCATCAGCTATTTGGATGGCGACTTGCCATTTGAATTGGTACGCAGTACGTACCGGGCAGATCGCTATAAATTCACAACCGAAATTAAACGTTAATCAAAAAGGAGAAATGGACATGATTGAAAAAAGTTATACAATTACAAGCGACGAAGGGCTTCACGCACGTCCGGCATCAAAATTAGTAGGGGCAGTATCACCATTTGCAGCTGAAGTAAAAATGCTTTATAAAGAAAAAGAAGTAAACTTAAAATCAATTATGGGCGTCATGTCACTTGGCGTTTCAAAAGGCAATACGGTTAAAATTACAGCTGACGGTAGCGATGAAGAATCATTGATGGCAAAAGTAGACGAACTAATCATCGCTGAAGGACTTGGGGAAGCATAAGTATCTATCTGATGTGGAGTTGAGTCACAATGTTAAAAAGCTATTTCAAGCAAGCGCATGAACGTCTAGAACTTGTCGAAGAAAATGAAACACAAGCGATGCTGTCCGCTGCTAAAAAAGTTGCAACTGCTATCCAATCGGGTGGCATTATCCAATTATTTGGTTGTGGACACTCACATATTTTGACCGAAGAAGTGTTTTACCGTGCTGGTGGCTTGGTGCCGATCAAGCCGATTTTCGTGGAACCGTTAATGTTGCACGAAGGCGCAGTTCAGTCATCTCAGCTAGAGCGTCAAAATGACTATGCAGCGAGTTTCTTGAAAGACCAGGATTTTCAAAAAGACGATGTGGTTTTTGTTATTTCAACATCTGGTCGCAATCCAGTGCCGGTAGACGTAGCTCTAGCAGCACGTGAAAAAGGCGCATTTGTGATTGGCATTACCTCGCTTGCTTATTCAAGCAGTCAGGCCTCTCGACATAGCACCGGCAAACATCTTTTCAATTCGGTAGATTTGGTAATCGACAATCATTCTGTTTCAGGAGATGCGGTCTTATCGTACGAAGGCGTTGATGTTCCATTCGGTCCGACATCAACAGTAGTCGGAGCCACAATCTTGAATGCGATTTTTGCAGAAGCGATTAAAGAAATGGCAGACGCTGGATTTGCGCCGCCGATATTTTTAAGTGGCAATATCGACGGGTCCGACGAACATAATCAAAACTTGATCGACACGTACAGTGAGCGAATTTCGTTGCTGTCTTAAGGGGTTAGGTTTAGCGCACGGCAGATTTTTCTGCCGTGCTTTTTTTGTGTAATTGGGGGTTTGGTTTTTTGGTAGGTTTTGTGGTGCGTGCGTATTTTCGCTGGAGCGTGCGTAAGAATTGCGGACCGCGCGTATTTTTTCAGGACCGCGCGTAACCATCGCGCAACCGTGCGTATTTTTCCATCACCGCGCGTAACTCTCGAGCTCGCGCGTATTTTCGCTGGAGCGTGCGTAAGAATTGCGGGCCGCGCGTATTTTTTCAGGACCGCGCGTAACCATCGCGCAACCGTGCGTATTTTTCCATCACCGCGCGTAACTCTCGAGCTCGCGCGTATTTTCGCTGGAGCGTGCGTAAGAATTGCGGACCGCGCATATTTTGACAGGACCGCGCGTAAGCACCGCCACACCGCGCGCAAGCACCACCCAGCCGCGCGTAAACCCCCAACGCACCACACAGAACATCCTCCCACAAAAAAATCCCCTGCAACATGCAGGGGATGTCATCATTTATTCAGCAGATAACTCGCTTTCAGTTACCCATTTGTGATTAACTACTTCGTCACCGCTGTCAGTAGTGGTAAAGTCGACCATGTAAACAGTCGTTTCTTCTGCAATATCGATGGTTGCAGTAGCCCCGTCCATGCCTTCCATATGATCTGCAGCAATTACTGCTTCATCGCCAGCTGAAAGTGGCATGTCGCCAGCATCTTCTAACTCTTCATGAATGACCCATTTGTGATTTTCAACGGGTTCGCCGCCTGTAGTTGGTGTAAAGCTCAATGCGTAAACCGTTGTGTCGTATGCGCCGACGATAGTCGCTTCAGCACCATCCATTCCTGGCATATGATCAGCATTGATTATCGCTTGGCTGCCAACTTCAAATGTTGGACTATCCGACTCTGCCAATCCTTCAGGCACTTCGCCAGAACTAGAATGATCCATTTCTCCGTGTCCCGCATCCGCTTCTTCATTCATATCTTCATCCATATCTTCATTCATTTCAACGTCAGTTTCTGGGTCTGCTGGGTTCATATCTTCTTCTGTATCACTGCAAGCAGCTAATGTAATGGCTGTTAAAGTCGACATCGTTAATAGCAAAAATTTCTTTTTAATCATCTAAATCCCTCTTTCATTTTGTTAGTAAGTGTACTTTACCCTCAAATTGTGCAATTGCTGTGCAGAATCTGCACCAAAACTCAAAACTTTTCCTGTACAATGAAACCTAAATAACGATCGGAGGATGAATAAAATGAAAGCAAGATGGATTTTAACTCCTATAATGACAGGATTGCTGCTTGTCGGATGCGCACAAAGCGAAGAATCAACTACATCAAATTCGGAGGATTTTGAAGTAGCATTCGATGGTAACATCGAGCATGTCCATGGCATGGGCTATATCGAAAATGAAGAAGGCTTATATTTGGCATCGCATAATGGCTTACGAATTTACCGTGATGGACAGTGGTTAGAAGCAACTGAACACGCGAATGATTACATGGGATTTAACGCAGTAGCGGATGGATTTTATACATCTGGCCACCCAGGACCGGGTTCCATGATGCAAAATCCAATTGGGATCCAACGAAGTAAAGACGGAGGTCGTTCACTCGATCACATGGGCTTTGAGGGTGAAACAGATTTTCATCATATGGCGGTAGGTTATCGTAACCATCACATGTTCGTCATGAACCCTCAAGAAAATTCTCAGATGGGCCCAGGATATTTTCATAGTGAAAATGAAGGGGAAGAGTGGCAACAAGTAAGTGGATCGGGATTACCGAGCGAAGTGTCTGCTTTTGCGATACATCCAAGTGATTCGCAATTAATTGCTGCAGCTTCAACTGAGGGCGTTTTCTTATCAGAAGATGGCGGAGATAGCTTTTCGCCACTGACAGAAGATGGTGTTTTTGGGACGGCTGTGTTTTTCAATGAAGAGTCGCTGTATTTCGCAACGTACGGCACACAAGCAGAGCTTATCAACTACACATTAGAAACGGGCAATGAGCAGTCAATTGACTTGCCGGACTTACCGGAAGATGGGATTTTATACATCGCTCAAAACCCGCTACAAAAAGAACAACTTACCATTTACACAGCAGCCGGTCACGCGTTTATTTTTGAAGATGATAACTGGAAGCAGATTTTAAACGCTGGACAAGTAGAGCAATAAAAAGAAATGCTGGATAACAGCGGAGGTTCTTATGTTCAATAAACTATCTTTGAAAATCGGTATGCTGTTTTTTATCTTTATTTTAATTATTGAAGCGTTCTTGTTTACAACGCTGTATGTGACTTTGGTCAATGAACGGGTAGACGAAGTGATGGAGAATTTGCTAGCGCGTGGTGAAACACATAGCAAAGTGTTAGCCGATAGTTTTGAGGAAGTTACTTTGAGTCACGTGGGCATGATGGAAGCGGCAACTGATTTTATTGTTGTTATTACCGATGAAGAAGGTGAAATCTTAGTTAATTCGGATGCATTGGAACCAGAAATGGTGGATGTACTTGAACATGCAGAATTTGAAGACATGCCACTACAAGGTGAAATTGTCGAGGAGGATTGGCAAGACAAGCGCTACATCGCAACAGATAGCCCAATCACGATTGATGGACAACATGCGGGTCATGTCTTTATGTTTTCGCCAACCGACAATATTGACCGCATCGTTGCTCATTTGAAAAACCAATTTCTGTTAGTAGCGCTGATCGCATTGGTGGTAACGATTATTACGATTTTACTGTTGTCACGGTTTATTACCTTGCCCTTAATTCGCATGAAAAAAGCAACTGAACAGTTAAGCCAAGGCAATAATCGAGTCGATTTAACAAATGAACGAAATGATGAGCTTGGTGAATTAGCGAATGCCATTACCAAACTATCGACAGACCTTGACCGGTTGAAAAAAGCGCGTAATGAATTTCTGTCGAGTATTTCACATGAATTGCGGACACCGCTAACATATATTAAAGGCTATGCTGATATTTTGGAGCGTGGAGATACTACAGAGCGAGAGCGCGAAGAATATTTAAGTATTATACGGGAAGAAACCGCTCATTTAACCTCATTGATTGGCAATTTATTTGATTTGGCGAAATTGGATCGCAATCAATTTGCGATTGAACAAAAAGACGTCTCGGTAGCTGAATTGTTAAATTCCGTTGCTGTTTTAGTGAAACCAGGATTTGATGATAAACAACTCACCTTGTCGGTAAATTGCAGCGAAGACTTGCAAGCGTTTATCGATTCCGAACGCATTCAACAAGTGTTGCTCAATATTTTAGACAACGCCCGTAAGCACTCGTTTGCAGGCGGAGGCGTGAAGACGACGTGCACTGAGGAAGATGATAAAATCGCAATCCGAATTAGTGACGAAGGGCAAGGAATACCTGAAGACGAACTGCCGTTTGTTTTTGATCGACTTTACCGCGTGGAAAAATCGAGATCACGGGAAAGAGGCGGTTCTGGACTAGGACTGGCAATTGCTAAAGAAATCATCGAATCGCATGGTGGGCAGATCAACATCGACAGTCATTTTGGCAAAGGAACGACTGTGACCATTCGGTTGAAAAGAGGTGGAGACCATTCATAAAGTATTGTTAGTGGACGATGAAAAACGAATGCTCGATTTGGTTGCTCTTTATTTACGGCCACATAACTACGTTTGCACAAAAGCAGACAATGGCAAACAAGCATTGGAGTTATTGAAAAAAGAATCTTTCGATTTGGTGTTGCTGGATATTATGATGCCAGATATGGATGGCTGGGAAGTATGCCGAGACATCCGCAAGTTTTCGAGTGTCCCGATTATTATGCTGACAGCTCGCGAACAACAAGAAGACGTCGTCAAAGGACTACGTCTCGGTGCAGACGATTACATGACAAAACCTTTCGGCGAAGAAGAGTTGCTCGCGCGCATGGAAGCTTTATTGCGCCGAAGTGCTCCTGCAAAACGACTCGAGTTTAAAGGCTTAGTATGGGACGAAGAAAGTTTCGAATTGAATTATGAACAAAAATCGATTCGCCTCACCCCAAAAGAGTTTTCAATGCTCGGACTGTTAATGAAAAATCCGAATAAAGTATTCGAACGCGACCGGTTATTAGAGTTAGTGTGGGGTTATGATTCGGAAACAGAAGGACGAACAGTCGATTCACATGTCCGCAATATTCGAGAAAAAGTTCGCCAAGCAGGATTTCCCGTCGATGATCATTTCCTGACGGTATGGGGAATCGGCTATAAATGGGTTCATTAAAAAACCACTGCAGATTTTTTTCTGCAGTGGTTTTCTTTATATTAATCGCTTTCCAGAAACCGAGCGTGCCGCGTGAATGCCGCTTGCAGCAGCGCCAATCGTACCGCCACCTGGGAAAATGTGATCGCCACATACATACAGATTAGGCAATCCAGAATGGTGCGAAATCGAATGGAACAAAGCGGCATCTAAAGTTTGAGGAAATCCACCGACCAAGCCGTTAACACGACCCGCAAAACGCTCCCAAGCTTTGGGGGCACCGCTCTCCATATGGACAATTGCCTCGCGAAAACCAGGAACCACTTGTTGAATCGCTTGCAGTATACGTTCAGTTAATACTTCACGCGTTTCTTCATATTTTTCTTGACTGTCCCATTCTGCGATACGCGAATGGGTGGAAATCGTTACCGTTTGAAAACCTTCAGGCGCACGCAATTCATCATCTGGAAGAGAAGAAGACATAAAGAAATGGCCGCCTTCAGCAAGTCCATCACCAGTGGAAATCTGTCTAAATGCAGGTAATGGCTTATCTAGTTTGGTTGAATCAATGGCCATATAAAGCGTCAACGTTGCCCAAGTTTCCCCAGCAATGCCGTCCCGCAATGACACTTTCAGTTTAGAGACAAGTTCCGGTGCTAAAATTTTCGTCAATTGCTGAATCGGTACGTTTAAAATAACATCGGTTGCATCGTACGTATTGCCGCGGTGGTCAGTCGCAATCCAACCATCACCTTGGCGCTCTAGCTTTTCAATCGTTCGTCGTTTTTTTAACACACCACCATTTTCGGTTAAGCTGTCACCCATCAGTTCAGCAAAACGATACAAGCCGCCAGGTACATAATAGGCTCCTTCATGATAAATATCCAGCGCTACTGCTGCCAATAAATACGCGACATCTTCGCTACCCGTTTGCATGCTATCAATTAATAACCCATCAAGCATATGACGGAATTCATGCAATTCATTGAGGTCATGCTTTTTTAAACGCTGATCTAAGGTTTGATTGAAAAAAGGTAGCAGTTTGATGTGTTGTGGCCGCATTGATTTTACTAAATAAGCCCATTCGTTTGCGGTAGCGGGAGGCAAGGCAGGAAGCGGGTCCATCAACGTGCGGACAGTCGCGGCTACAGCAAAAATTTCTTTATAGAACGCTCGGATTTTTTCGCTGTGAGAAGGGAAGTGAGCAACGATGCCGTCAACGTGTTGCGCCCGGTCTTGATGAAACACAAAAGTCGCATCCCGGTGGACCATTTCCATTACGCGCGCGAGCGGTTCGACGGACATCGGTTTACCGAGATAACGAAAAACGCGTTCGTGAATGCCGCCTGGTTCGAGCCCCATGCCGAGTGTGGCTCCAACTGGAAATAAATACTTATGGCGTTTGAATTTACTAGCACAGCCGCCAAGTTCTGAAGACGCTTCGAGCAAGGTCACTGACCAACCGTCTTGTGCGAGTAGTGAACCCGCTGTTAAACCGCCAATACCCGCACCTACAACCAATACATGTCGAGTCATCCGAATTCACTCCTTTGCTTTTATTATGGAGAAAAGCGGACCTTCCTGCCAATACAAAAGCCCAGCCGCAGAGAATTTCCCTGCGACCGGGCTTTTGATGGAGAGAATTACGCTACGTTACGGCAAGCTTCTGCGCATTTTGCACAAGCTTCTGCACATTTTTTGCAATGATCATGTTCGTGTTTTGAACATTCTTCTGCACAAGCTTCACAAATCGCTCCACAAGCTTTCGCTAGTTCTGCAACAAACGGTGAATTACGTGTAATGGCATGCTCGAGGTAAGTACAAATGTCCGCGCATTCTCGGTCTAGACGAATGCACTGTGCCATCATTTTCACATCATCTTCTTGCAAGCACGCGTCAAAACAGTGGTTGCACGCTGCTGCGCAATCGTGCAAGGTCTTAATCAGTTCTGCATGTTGTTCAGTTGCCATCAATAAAACCTCCAATTTCAGATTTTGTTGCTTCTCTTTTTAGCTTCCCTTTAATCTGGAAATTAAACGAAAAAAAGAAACTCCACAAAAACTGCACAATTAGTTTTTGGATGACTCTTTTAACAAGCGCAACTGCTCATCATATTGTTCTTTACTAATTTCGCCCTTCACATAACGTTGACGTAATGATTCGATTGCATGATCTGATTCATGCGGTTCGGTGCGCGCTGCATTTTTGCGCGCTTTGATCAATGTAAACCATAAAGCGCCACCAATTAGAGTCAATATGACGATAAATCCAACAGCAATCGTGACGCCAAGTGCCTGGTTACCAGGTGTGAAAAACTCTCCCATTGCTTTCAACTCGCTTTCTTTATAAATGTTTATTGTTTAATTTTATGAAAATTAATAACACCATACCATTACGGTTAGTGTAGTTCACCTTTTGAATAAATGCAATGAACGGAAATATTTGGTGACAAGAGTATCCATTAATAGAAAGATTTTATTGGAAATTATGCTACGATAGATGCATACAATAAAAGGAGTGCTTTCCATGTTCATACATAAAATCGACGAAGACTTGTCACTCAAAGTTCTGGAGATGCGTGATGCAGAACGAATTTTTAGCTTGACTGACGTATCAAGAGAGTATTTAAGAGAATGGCTACCATGGCTCGATTTTACAACAAAAGTAGAAGACACGAGAGATTTTATCAAATCAGGTAGCAGTAATTTTGTCGAAGGCAAATCTTTAGGCGCAGCCATTTTGTATAAAGGCGAAATTGTGGGAGTTGGAGGCTTTAATAGTATCAATGCAGCTAACAAAACCGCATATATCGGCTATTGGCTCGGACAGGAATATCAAGGGAAAGGCATCATGACGAGCGTTTCAAAAGCTTTGACTGATTATGCATTTACTGAGCTCAAGTTAAATAAAGTTGAAATTCGTGCAGCCGCAGAAAATCAAAAAAGCCGCAGCATCCCTGAGCGTCTAGGCTATAAAGAAGAAGGAACCATCCGCCAAGCTGAATGGCTATACGACCATTACGTCGATCACGTAGTTTACGGCATGCTGGCTGAAGAGTGGAAATAAGAAGAAGTTTGAACAAAGCAGCAAAATGGATGCTTTGTTTTTTGAGGAATGAGCGTACAATACAAAGTAACACGAAGATTTTATTCGACTGGAGGGAATGCATATGAAGAATAGCATCTCCATCAATAACCTTAGTAAAGCGTATGGCAAAGCAGGCGTACTTAAAGAAGTTGACTTGCAAATTGCTGAAGGAGAAATTTTTGGCTTGATCGGACCATCAGGATCAGGAAAAACAACGCTAGTTAAAATGATTGTCGGAATTGAATCCGCGACGAACGGAACAGTAGAAGTGTTGGGCAAACGAGTCCCTAATTTAACGCTGCTCGAAAACATTGGCTATATGGCTCAAGAAGATGCCTTGTATCCTGAATTGACGGGCAAAGAAAATTTGAGTTTCTTTGCATCACTGTACAAAATGAAAAAGACGAATTTGAAAGACCGAATCGCTTATGCAGCAGATTTGGTGGAGTTAACCGACGAATTAGGAAAAAAAGTCGCGGCTTATTCAGGTGGCATGAAACGGCGCTTGTCATTAGCGATTGCGTTAGTTCACGACCCGAAAATTCTAATTCTTGATGAGCCCACTGTTGGCATCGATCCAGAACTTCGCATATCCATCTGGCGTGAATTGATGACGCTAAAAAAAGAGCAAGGGAAGACGATTATCGTAACCACTCACGTAATGGACGAAGCAGAAAAATGCGACCGCATTGCCATGGTGCGTGAAGGTGGAATTTTAGCGACTGGAACACCAGACGAGCTGAAAACGACATATGGCGCAGCTGATTTAGAAGAGGTCTTTTTGCAAGCAGGGAGGGAGGCGCGATGAGAACGCTAGCACTGATTCGACGCATCATGCTGCAATTACTTCGTGACAAACGGACAATGGCTTTGCTGTTTTTTGCTCCATTAATTGTATTGACTTTAATGTATTTTTTCTTTAATGGCGAATCAGAAGACCCGAGACTCGCAGTTGTCGGAGGCAGTGAACCGCTCATGACGGCGATGGAAAACGCATCGATTGATGTGATTTCTTATGATGCAGCCGATAATCAAACCATCATTTCGGACAACCTAGCAGGTTTGTTAGAAATAAAAGACGGCAGTTTCCAAGTGGTTTTGGAAAATAATGACCCAAGCACATCTCGTGCATTGCTAATGAAAATTACTCAAATAGCAGCGATGCAAGGGGGCGGAAACGCACCGAGCGTAGAGACCGAATACATTTTTGGTGATGAAGATACGGCATTTTTTGATGTGCTCGGACCGATACTAGTCGGCTTTTTCGTGTTCTTCTTTGTTTTTCTCATTTCAGGAATTGGCTTATTAAAAGAACGCGTATCGGGAACGTTGGAGCGGTTATTAGCGACTCCGATCCGTCGCTGGGAAATTGTTATGGCTTACTTAACGGGCTTCGGCATTTTTGCGATTATCCAAACCATTATCGTCGTATTTTACTCGATCCAAGTATTGGATATGATCATGATCGGTCAAGTATGGCATGTTATTATCGTCAATTTAATGCTGGCATTAGTAGCGTTGTCGCTTGGGATTCTGTTATCAACTTTCGCATCATCTGAATTCCAAATGGTCCAATTCATCCCGATTGTTGTCATTCCACAAATCTTTTTTGCCGGCATTATCCCACTTGAAGGTATGGCCGATTGGCTGCAAAATCTCAGCCGCATCATGCCGCTATATTACGCAGCGGACGCCTTAAAAGCGATTATGTATAGAGGAGAAGGATTGGCCGATATCTCGAGCAATCTGCTGGCACTCGCTGCTTTTGCAGTGGTGTTTATCTTTATGAACATCATCGCTTTGAAGCGCTACCGAAAATTATAAAAGTATTTTAGCTGTCTGCTTTTATGGACAGCTTTTTCTATGGGGTTTAGGGGGTAGCGCAGTTCGCGTATGCGAACTGCTAGGCATTGTAGGGGTTTTGGTTTTGTGGAAAGGTGTTGTGAAATTTTCTATGCGCGTAAAGGGCGGGGAAATTCATGTAAAGAGCTCGAAAGTTCATGTAAGGGAATCAAAAGTTCGTGTATAAATCGTGATGCGTGTATAGAGTGGAAAAGTTCATGTAAAGAGTTCGAAAGTTCATGTAAGAGAGTGAAAAATTCATGTAAGAGAATCAAAAGTTCGTGTATAAATCGTGATGCGTGTAAAGAGTGGAAAAGTTCATGTAAAGAGTTCAAACGTTCATGTAAGAGAGCGAAAAATTCGTGTAAGGGAATCAAAAGTTCGTGTATAAATCGTGATGCGTGTAAAGAGTGGAAAAGTTCATGTAAAGAGTTCAAACGTTCATGTAAGAGAGCGAAAAACTAATGTAAAAGCCGCAAAAGTTGCTGTAAAAATCTCAACCCATGCAAATAGTTGAAAACCTCATGTAACATCAGCAAATCTACTCAACTCATAACAAGAAAACAAATTTCCGACTCTCCGACTACCTCTATCGTGTGACTTTTGATAAAATTAACGAGCAGGCGAATTTTAGCCACATACAGTATCTAAAGGAGAGAACATAATGAAATACTTTTTAGCTGGAACAGCGATTGCTTTAATTGGCGTGTTAGTGGCGTATTTACTGAATGATTGGTCATTGGTTTACATGATCAGCGGCATTGTTGCTGGTGTTGCATTGATATGGGGCGTTTTGGCATTGGGCACTGGTAAAAACAAGTCCACCAGAACGACAAGTTCAGAAAAGCGTCGCGAAAAGCAACAGCGCGTGACGAAAATGAAAAACGCAGTCATGGTGGCTGTGCCGAATATAATTGCGGTGATCGTTAACTTAGCGATGATTTCATAAAAAGGATGGGGTGAGGCGTTGTTAGGGTATTACAGCAAGTTGTCGTCGGAAGTGTACGATCTCGATAAGCCAATTGGTAGTTCATTCGGGGATATTGAATATTACTTGGAGCGACTCGGTTCATGCAAAGGTCGCATTTTGGAACCAGCAACTGGTACTGGTCGTTTACTTGTGCCATTGCTTGAAAAAGGGTTTGAAGTAGACGGTTTTGATGTATCCGAGGAAATGCTGACGGTGTGTCGTGCCAATTGTGAAAAACATGGCTTCCGTCCGAATTTATTTCATGCAAAAATGGAGTCGTTTTCGGTTGATAGAACATATGCGGCCATTGTGATTCCGACTGGGACATTTCTGTTGCTCGATGAGCGTGAAAAATCGCTTAGAGCGCTTCAGAATTTCTACAATCATTTGGAAATAGGGGGACGATTAATTGTCGACTTGGATGTGCCAGCAGGTGTCGAACTGGAGAAAACTTCTACACGCACGTGGCAAGCGCTCAACGGCGATACGTTAACCGTCGAAAGTAAGAAAATCAAAGTGGATTGGATTCACCAAACCTTTGTTTCACAAGGGCGTTATGAATGCTGGCGCGAAGGGAAGTTGATCGAAACTGAACTCGAACGCTATCCGATGCGTTGGTACGGAGTTGAAGAATTCCGTACCATTTTAGAAAACATTGGCTTTAAAGAAATTGTTATTTCATCTGGCTATCAAATTGATCACTACCCAAAAAACGCAAATTCCATCATCACATACGAAGCGACAAAATAAGAAAAACCGAGGCGGAATTCTGCCTCGGTTTTTCTTATTTTGAAACTTTAAATGCCTGGGACATAAGCCAGTTCGGCTCTATGCCGACCTGCCTTACGTCCGATAAAACCAGCTAATCATTTCCGGTTTAATTCCACCGCATCCCAAATCAATAGCTTCAGTTCATCGCTCTTAATTTCGTCGGTCCGGTTCAAGCGAATGTGACGCATTTTTTTGCCGTCACCTTCGAGTAGGTTCGATTCATCGCGAAGTTCCGCGCCGCGGTAAAAGCCGAAATTGACATGACCTTTAGCCGTTTGCATATAGCACACGAGACCTTCTTTGGCATAACTCGGCTTGTCCCATTTAAAGCCTTCGTCCATTTCTGGATAAGCTTCGAATACCAATGTGCGAAGTTCTGAAACGATATCTTGTACTGGGTTTTCTAGCCCTTCGATAAATTCATCTACTTGCGGATCTTTGACTGGATGCATAGACAGATTCCCCTTAATTCGTTTTGGATGATACGAGTAAAAATTGTACATCGTGCTCTGTTAAGTTAAACCAATAATGTCGTTTACGTGCATCAAACATGATGGATTGTCGCTTGGTAAGTTCGGTGCGTTCGCCGTCCACCTCGACAGTTAACACCCCATCCAATACGAATAAAAACTCATACCCACTATGAGCAAATGGATTACCTTCGGATTCAGCAGGTTTCATAGTCACCAGCATCGGGACTAAATTTGCTTCTTTAACGCCGTGTGACAAATCTTTGTAATGGAATTTCTCGAGTCGCGATTCCCAATCGGTTTTTTCGGTTTCATTGGCGAAAAAAAGACTAGGGTCGACATTCAAAGCATCTGCTATTTTACGCAGCGATTCTAATGTCACGCTCGATTTTCCGCGTTCGACTTGCGATAAGAAGCTAATGGAGACATTAGTTTGCTCTGCTAACTCTTTCAAGGTCAATTTGCGCTCCTTGCGAAGATTTTTTAATGTTACCCCAATTGTTCCGTTCGACATGCAGAAACCCCTCTTTACTAAATGTTCTGCCTCTATCATAACGTACATATGCTGAAAATAAAATTTAAGAAGGTTATTGACAGAATATTGCTAACTGACTAAACTGTTGAAAAGGGAGAATTAAAGTGTCACTTCAATTTATTCGTAAAGGGGAAGTTAGGATGGATAAAAAGCAAACACGCAAAGTTTTAACGGCAAGTCTTGTGGGGAGTTCGATTGAATGGTTTGATTATTTTTTATATGGCACCATGGCAGCATTAGTATTTAACCAATTATTTTTTGTCAACGAAGATCCAACAGTTGGGTTAATGCTCGCTTATGCATCTTTTGCATTATCATTCTTTATTCGTCCATTTGGCGGCATTATCTTCAGTCACATCGGCGACCGTATTGGCCGCAAAAAGACATTGGTTATCACGTTGAGTTTAATGGGCTTTGCAACGTTTGCAATGGGGTTATTGCCAACTTATCAAGCAATTGGAGTTGCAGCACCAATTTTGTTAATCACACTACGTTTAATCCAAGGACTTGGGATTGGTGGAGAATGGGGCGGCGCATTACTACTTGCGACAGAATATGCACCACCTGAAAGACGTGGATTTTTTGGGAGCATCCCACAAATGGGTGTTACGATCGGGATGGTCATGGGAACTTTGGCGCTTTACTTGATGACTTTATTGCCAGAAGCGGCATTTATGAGCTGGGGCTGGCGCGTACCATTTATCTTGAGTGCGTTTCTTGTTTTGTTTGGTTTATGGATTCGTAAAGGCATCGACGAAACACCAGAATTTAAAGCAGTAAAAGCATCTGGTGAAATTCCAAAATTGCCGATTGTCGATACATTAAAATATCACTGGCGTGAAGTGTTAATCGCCATTGGAGCAAAAGTTGTTGAAACAGCACCGTTTTATATTTTTGGTACGTTCGTTGTGTCTTACGCAACAACAAATCTTGAGTTTTCAAGAACAGCTACACTCGCAGCAGTTATGATTGCAACGGTGATTACGACGATTTTGATCCCGATTATGGGTGCATTGTCTGACCGTGTCGGACGCAAGAAAATGTACGTGACTGGCGCTGTAGCAATGGGCTTGTTCGCTTTCCCTTATTTCTGGATGTTGCAACAAGGTTCTGTATTATTGTTAATCGTTGCGACAATTATTGGGTTGGGTATTATTTGGGCGCCAATCACAGCAGTACTTGGAACGATGTTCTCAGAAATTTTCGATGCAAAAGTTCGTTACACGGGAGTAACACTAGGCTACCAAATTGGTGCAGCATTAGCAGGGGGAACAGCACCTTTAGTTGCGACATTCTTGTTAGCGACATTTGATAACTCTTACGTACCAGTAGCATTATATATCGTTTTAACAGCCGTTATTTCACTCTTGTCTATCTGGGCAGTGAAAGATTTAAGTGGCACTCAAAAACAAGAAAAAACAGCTACATTAGTAACCGAGGAAAGCCGCGTTTAAGCGCATATTTTTAGGAGGGGTTTCATGCTTATCATCAACGAACAACAGATTCAGCAACAATACGATATGGCCGACGCTATCCGTGACGTCACAGAAATGCTTCGGGCAAAAGAGCAGGGCCAGATCAATAACCCGCATCGCACCGTCCTTAGCTTTCCAGAACGTCAGGCATCGGCACTTTATATGCCAAGTGCAGACATGGTCAATAAAGTCTCAGGCGTGAAAATTGTCACCATCTTTCCGGAAAACCCGGCACAAAACAAGCCGACGACTCAAGGTGTGATTCTTTTGTCAGACGGAGATAACGGAGAACATGTGGCAATGATGACGGCATCGTATTTAACGCGATTGCGCACAGGCGCACTAAGCGGAATTGCAACGGATTTGTTGGCACGAAAAGAAAGCCGCGTACTGACTGTGATCGGTACAGGCGGCATGGCGTTCGAGCAAGTGCTTGGCGTATTAGCAGTGAGACCCATCGAAAAAATTATTTTGGTTAACCGCACACCAGAAAAAGCACAACGTTTTGGTGAACGGCTTGTTGAATTTGATATCAACATCCCATACACAGTCGAACCAATCGTGTCATTAGCCGTTCAACAAGCAGACATCATTTGCTGCGCCACACGATCCAACGAACCGGTGTTTAACGGAGACGATTTAAAGCCGGGTACGCACATTAACGGCGTCGGTTCCTATTTGCCAAGTATGCGCGAAGTCGATGAAACGACCATCTTGCGCGCTGACAAAATCGTCGCTGACGACTTACCAGGCGTTAAAGACGAAGCCGGCGAATTAATCTACACCGTCGAAACGGGCGCATGGTCATTCGATCAATTGCATGCAGAACTTGGACAAATCGTTGTAGAAACTGCTGCAGGCCGTGAGTCGGAATCGGAAATCACCTTCTTCAAATGCGTCGGTGCTGCTTATTTTGATTTGGCAGTAGCCAAAGGCGTTTACAGCAAAATAAAAGCAAATGGTACGGGTATAGAAGTAGAGATGTAAAGGTGATTGATCCCCCAAGCGGCACATGTCGCTTGGGGGATTTTTTTGTTGGGGGAGTTGGGTAGGTGTTATGTGAAGTTTTGGATATTATACATGGATTTTCACGGTCTTTACCTGAACTTTTGGCATCCTTACAGGGATAGCGATTTATACATGAAATTTTGAACTCTTTACATGAAGTTACGAAGTCTTAACCTGAACTTTTGGTACTTTAACATGAAGTTTTAGCGTCTTTACAGGGATAGCGATTTATACATGAACTTTTGAACTCTTTACATGAAGTTACGAAGTCTTAACCTGAACTTTTGGTGCTTTAACATGAAGTTTTAGCGTCTTTACAGGGATAGCGATTTATACCTGAACTTTTAGGTTCTTTACATGAAGTTTCGAAGTCTTAACCTGAACTTTTGGTACTTTAACATGAAGTTTTAGCGTCTTTACAGGGATAGCGATTTATACCTGAACTTTTGAACTCTTTACATGAAGTTTCGAAGTCTTAACCTGAACTTTTGGTGTTTTAACATGAAGTTTTAGCGTCTTTACAGGGATAGCGATTTATACATGAACTTTTAGGTTCTTTACATGAAGTTTCGAAGTTTTAACATGAACTTTTGGTGCTTATACATGAAGTTTTAGCGCCTTTACAGGGATAGCAATTTATACAAGAAATTTCGAGCTCTTTACACGAACTTTTAAAGCCTTTAAAGGAATCAAAATCTCACCACAAACTCACAACATAACACCTTAGAAAAAATTCGCATTTTCATAATTTATTTGTATAATGATGGAAAGCAAAAAATAAAAGCAACGCACCATAGCGCATTGCTTTTATTCTTCAACTTGTTTAATTACGAATGCGGGGTTGCCACCCACCAACGTATTGGCGGGTACATCTTTAGTAACAACGGCGCCAGCTGCGATAATCGCATTGTCGCCAATCGTCACTCCAGGGTTGATGATGGCACGGCCACCGATCCAGACATTGTCACCGATTGTGACGGGTTTACCAAATTCTTTGCCAGAATTTCGCGCAGTGGCATTCAGCGGGTGAGTCGCTGTGTATATATGAACTCCCGGAGCAATCATGCAATTATCACCAATCCGGATTTCGCAAACATCAAGAAACACGCAGTCGAAATTGGCATAAAAATTATCGCCGACGTGAATGTTATATCCGTAATCACATCGAATGGTGGGTTCGACGTGAATCATGTCGCCGGTCGAGCCAAGTAATTTTTTCAGCAAATCGGCACGATCTTGGCCGTCCATTTCGGTAGTTTCGTTGAACAGTCGGCTAAGTCGGCGAGCATTCATGCGATTTTGGCGCAGGGTTGAATCAGCCGGATCGTACATTTCACCAGCGAGCATTTTGTCTTTTTCCGTCATCATATGTTATCCTCCCCGAAAAATTAATGGTAAATCGATTGTATCATAGCTAATTTCAAAAATATTTAGTAAACTTATGGAATATTCTTTATAATAGAGAGAGACAGGAGTGAAAGTTATGAAAGCAATTAACAACAAAGTCGTAGGTTACAAGGGGATTGAAGTTCCTTATACCGTGATGCTAACGGAAGACTACACAAAAAAATTGGCTATTTTCTTGCCAGGTGCTGGATATACAACAAAAAGCCCGCTTTTCCATTTCGCAGAAGAAATTTTCTTGAACGCACATTACGATGTGTTACGAGTGAATTACCAATACACAGACAAAGCATATGACGAATTCACGATGACTGAATTGAACGAAGCGATTGTCCACGACGTGCGTTTAGTAATCAGCGAAGTACTCAAAGGAAGAAATTATCAAGACTTTTACTTGGTCGGAAAATCGCTTGGCACGATTGCAATGGGAGCTGAAATGCTGCGCCCAGAATTTAGCGATGCCAAAGCTGTGTGGGTAACCCCTTTACTGAATCAGGAACAAGTTCTAAACACAATGGTCAACAGCAAAAATGAAGCATTATGCTTTATCGGCGACAAAGATCGCTACTACTCAGCAGGTGCGTTCGAGTTGCTTAAAGCGAACCCGAATTTAAAATCGACGCTATTGCCAGACATTAATCACCGCTTGGATTGCCAAAACGATCCACTCAAATCGATTGATGCCTTGAAACAAATCATTGCTGGAATTAAAGAATTTTAACAAATAAGCTGCCCTTTTGGGTGGCTTTTTTTGTGTAATAAAAAAAGGTCGTCTTCTACAGAAAGAGTTCGCTGTTTTAACCAGCAAATTCCGTATCCTTACATGAAGTTTCACCATCTCTACATGAATAAACAAGCTTACAACAATAAAACCACCGAGTAATACTCGGTGGCTAACAAAACTCTCGATTAACGAATACGCAATTCAGAGTCGCCATCAAAGAAATGGGCTTTATTCATATCAAATGCAAGATCGATTGTAGATTCGGCTTCAACGTTAAAGCGAGAGTCAACGCGTGCGACGAAATCTTGGTCATCGATTTTTGAGTAAAGGATGATTTCTGCACCCATCAATTCAGCAACATCGATATAAGCTTGAAGCTTTGTATGCGGTGAATGTTCCAAAAATAATGGCTCATCGTGAATGTCTTCAGGACGCACACCAAGAACAAGGTTTTTGCTTTCGTAGCCTTGGTCTTGAAGCATTTTTAGTTTGCTTTCTGGAATAAGCACTTTCGAATCGCCCATGACAAAATGGCTGCCGACTAATTTACCTTGTAGGAAATTCATAGACGGAGAACCGATAAATCCACCAACAAACATGTTTTCCGGTAAGTCGTAAACTTCTTTTGGCGTGCCGACTTGTTGAACAAAGCCATCTTTCATAACCACTAAACGAGTCGCCATTGTCATCGCTTCTGTTTGATCGTGTGTTACGTAAACCGTTGTCGTTTGGAGACGGCGGTGCAACTTTTGGATTTCTGCGCGCATTTGTACACGTAGTTTGGCGTCGAGATTGGATAAAGGCTCATCCATCAAAAAGACTTTAGCGTCACGGACAATCGCACGGCCTAAAGCGACACGTTGGCGCTGACCACCTGATAGCGCTTTCGGTTTACGGTTTAAGTAATCGTCTAATCCTAAAATTTTTGAAGCGTTGGCAACACGTGCTTTAATCTCGTCTTTTTTCATTTTGCGTAATTTCAAACTAAATGCCATGTTTTCATATACAGTCATGTGCGGGTACAATGCGTAGTTTTGGAAAACCATCGCGATGTCGCGGTCTTTTGGTGACACGTCGTTAACTCGTTTGTCCCCGATATATAAATCGCCATCTGTAATATCTTCTAATCCTGCGATCATGCGAAGTGTCGTTGACTTACCACAACCTGAAGGTCCAACTAGTACTAGAAACTCTTTATCGCGAATTTCTAAGTTAAAGTCTTGTACCGAAACTACACCTTTTTCGTATTCTTTTTTGATATTAACTAATGTTAAGCCCGTCATTTGGTTTCCCCCAATAATCTCTTTGTCGTTGGTAACAGCTTAACCGAATGACGATTGAGAGGAAATATCAAAATTGCCTAAAAATTTAAAGTTGTTTTTGTGCACATTTACTTTTCAATCAATATCGCTAAGTAAACGGCCAGCGCTTCATGGAATTTCCGAACGTCGATTCCGGTGTTTTCATAAAAACGGTCAAAACGATATTGCAGGCTATTGCGGTGCATATGCAAAGCTTTTGCCGTTTCTGAGATATTTAAGTTATTGCGAACAAAAACTTCAATCATTTTCATCGTTTCTTCATCGCTTTGATAAACTTGCAAAACCGATTGTTTTATTTCATTCCGGAGAGGTTCTGGTGTTTGATCGAGCAATAAATACGGAATCGCATCGGTATAACTGATAACGGTTTTTTTCGAATACAGGCTAACGGTTTTTGCACCATCGACCATTGCGCGGTAATGAGTGACAGCACTGTCTAAACTTGCACGAAGTGGCCCAACGAAAAAATGGATTTTGATATACAAATCGCTCATCAACACATCGATAATTTCATCGTAAGAAATCGGTCCGTCTTCTTTTGTGACGTATTCAACCAAAATCCCTTGATGGTCGTTTTCCCACAAAATTGGCACGTGCTGCGCATAAAAATCTTGAACCGCTTGTTTAAACGCTGCAGGGCTAATTTGTTTTTCTTGAATGGAAAAATGCACAAAGCGATACGGAGAATTCAAGGGAAACGTCTTAACGTCAGCGGAAAGAGCAGGATCAACCGCAGCCGACCACTTTTTTTCTTCGTCTGTCAGCACCGGGAATTTCGGATTGTAAGGTGTTAAAAATGTCGTGAGCAAAGACAAATCTCTTGGAGCAAGTTCCCTTTCGTGAATGCCTATAATCACGCCATCAGAAAATGAAAACCATTTATAGTCTGCATCTGAAGAAAGTGTGCTTTGGTCAAATAGTTGAAGCGAAGGATAGAGTTCTTTTAATTGATTGATCATCGAATACCTCTTTTCGCAATTTTAGCATTCTGAAGAATTGCATAATTTATTCATTATACAATAAAACCACAGTTTAAATTAAGTAGTTGGCAAAACAGCGGATTCATGTATGATGTTAGAATAGTAATCACTTTACAAGAAAAGGGGCATCTTGATGACTGAATGGTGGAAAAAATCGACTGTGTATCAAATTTATCCGCGAAGTTTTATGGATTCGAATGGCGATGGAATCGGCGATATTCGTGGGATTATCCAGAAACTCGATTACTTGCATGAACTCGGTGTAGATATTCTTTGGCTGTCGCCGGTATATGATTCACCGAACGACGATAACGGCTATGACATTCGCGATTATTATGAAATCATGAAAGAATTCGGCACGATGGCAGATTTTGATGAGCTATTGGAAAAAGTACATGCGCGAGACATGAAATTGGTCATGGACCTTGTCGTCAACCATACGTCTGATGAGCATGCTTGGTTTAAAGACCATCCCGATTTTTACATATGGCGCGATCAGCCAACCAATTGGCGCTCGTTTTTTGGTGGGTCTACGTGGGAGTACCAAAAAGAACGCAATCAGTACTACTTGCACTTGTTTTCCAAAAAGCAGCCAGACCTGAACTGGGAAAACCCAGAAATGCGAACCGCGGTTTACGAAATGATGCGCTGGTGGCTCGATAAAGGTGTAGACGGTTTCCGAATGGACGTTATCAATATGATTTCCAAAGTTCCGGATATGCAAGATGCAGTGAATGGCGATGCCAGCAGTCAATTTATGAATGGCCCCAATGTTCATACCTACTTAAAAGAAATGAATACACAAGTACTGTCTCAATACAATATCGTCACAGTCGGTGAAACACCGGGCACGACGCCAAAAGAAGCGCGCGATTATACCGCCGCACAAAATCAAGAACTCAATATGATTTTCACGTTCGAGCATATGGACCTCGACCAAGCATCGGGGGAGAAATGGGATTTAAAGCCGCTCGATTTGATCGATTTAAAAGAGAATCTGGAAAAATGGCAACATGGTTTATACGACGAAGGTTGGAATAGTTTGTACTGGAACAACCACGATCAGCCGCGCATTGTATCGCGTTTTGGTGACGATCAAAAATGGCGCGTTGAATCAGCTAAAATGCTCGCAACGTGTCTGCACTTTATGCAAGGCACGCCGTATATTTATCAAGGCGAAGAACTGGGCATGACCAATGTCCGCTTTGATGCCATTGAGGAATACAAAGACATTGAAACCATCAATATGTATCAAGAAAAGCGCGCAGCGGGAATTTCGCATGACGACATCATGATGAAAATTTACGCGAAAGGTCGCGACAATGCACGAACGCCAATGCAATGGTCGGACGCGCCAAATGGTGGCTTTACAACAGGTACACCTTGGATAAAGGTGAATCCGAATTACACAGACATCAATGCTGCACAGCATCAAGAGCCGGATTCCATTTATCAATATTACAAAAAACTCATAGCTTTCCGTAAAAACATGGGCATCATCACGTATGGTGACTTCCAGTTATTGCACCACGAAGACAAAGAATTATTCGCATATACGCGTACATGGAACCGAGAAAGCTTGACTATATACTGTAATTTTTCAAATCAACCAAAAACAGTAGAACGCCCAGAAGGCGACAAGTTAATCGGCAATTATGATTGTCGGAACGGCGAAGACGAACTTGTGCTCAAGCCATATGAAGCCGTTGTTTATTACAAATAAAAACGAAGACCATAAGGAGGAACTATGGAAAAAGTATTAGGAGTCGACATAGGTGGCACAAAAATCCGTATGGGTATCATTGATGCTAGCGGGCAAATTATCTACGAGGAAAAAATTCCGACAATCATCCCGCTTTATCCGTATCTTGAAGAAAACATCTTGCGGATATTGGTGGAGCAGCCAGAAGTCCAAGCAATTGGCATTGGTACGCATGGCTTTGTCGATCCAAAACAAGGAAAAGTAATTTACGCGGCGGAAACATTGCCAGGCTGGACAGATACACCTGTTAAAGAATGGCTTGAAAAAGCAACAGGCAAACGCGTCGAAGTCGAAAATGACGCCAATGTTGTGGCACTTGCAGAAGCGAAGTTTGGCGCAGCACAAGGGCTAAATCGTGTAGTCGTGTTAACACTCGGCACAGGTCTTGGCGGTGGCGTAATATGGGACGGCAAGCTATTAAGTGGTGGACCTCATGGTGGTGCAGCAGAACTTGGCCACATGATTCTCTATCCAAATGGAGTGAAATGTGCGTGTGGACGTCTAGGCTGCAGTGAAATGTATGTATCTGGAACAGCACTTCAGCGCAGGATTAAAGAAGCGGGGCTTCCAGTGACGCCACCCGAACTTTTTGAAAACGCTAAGACTGATCCCGCGGCTAATAAAGTGGTAGAAGAATTTACAGCTGACTTAGCACTAGTCATTAGTAGTTTGCAAGCGGCCTTTGATATGGAGATGGTCATTATCGGTGGCGGTGTATCAGAAGCGGCAGACTTGTGGATGGCTTCATTGCAAGAGAAGTTGGCTACGGTTTTATTAAATCCGGTGCCGGTAGAAGTGGCACGTTTTGAAAATGATGCAGGTATTTTAGGAGCGGCATTGCTAGTTCTTGAAAATTAAAGAGATAAGAGCGGAGAAAGAAACCGCTCCTATTTTTTCATTTAAACGCTAAAAAAAGTTTTTTAATTATTTTAAAAAGAGTTCTTGTGCAAACGTTTTCATAATGATATGATACAGATAATTAATTTGTGGGAACAAGCTCCAGTCCGTTTCCATTTTTTATTTGAAGCTTTGTGCAAACGATTTCACAAACATTCTAAAGGGGGATTTACTGATGAAAGAATTAAAGTTTAGCAAGGGGCTAGTCGCATCATTAATGTTATCGGCAGCAGTGTTAGCAGGATGTAGTAGTGATGGAGAAGAAACAGGTTCAGGATCTGAAGGAGAAGAGCAAGTAACCGTTGACATTTTCCAATTTAAAGTGGAATTCAAAGAACAATTCGAAGATGTTGTTGCACTTTACGAAGAAGAAAACCCGAACGTTAATATTGAAATCACAACAGTTGGTGGCGGAGAAGATTACGGCGCAGCACTTCGTTCACGCTTTGCATCTGGCAACGAACCCGCAATCTTTAACATCGGTGGACCTCAAGATGTAGCGGACTGGAAAGACAGCTTAGCGGATTTAACGGACACAGCAGCATCAGGCGCAGCTCTTGAAGGCACACTTGACGGCGTAACAGTTGAGTCTGAAGTACTTGGACTTCCTTATAACCAAGAAGGTTACGGCTTTATCTACAACACACGTCTATTCGAAGAAGCAGGAATTGATCCTGCATCAATCACAGATTACGCATCACTTGAAGAAGCTGTGAAAACATTGGATTCGAAAAAAGACGAGCTTGGTCTTGAATCAGTATTTGCTTTCCCAGGTAAAGAAACGTGGGTAACAGGACTTCACTTGTCAAACACATTCTTAGCACCTGAATTCGACAACAACGTATTAACAGCATTTGACGCAGAAACAGTTGACTTCAAATATGGAGAAGGCTTTAAGAAAATCGTTGATTTGCAAAACGAATACTCTAAACAACCAACAGTTAGCCTTGATTACTCTCAACAAGTAGAAGAATTGTTCTCACTTGAGCGTGTAGCGATTATCCAACAAGGAAACTGGGCTTACGGCTCAATCGCTGGCATCGACCAAGAACTTGCTGACAACGGTGTTGGCCTTATGCCGATCCCTGTAGAAGGCATAGATAATGCTGGACTACCAGTTGGCGTACCAATGTATTGGGGCGTAAACAAAAAAGCTGACGAAGCAGTTGTAGAAGAATCAAAAGCATTTTTAGACTGGTTATACACATCTGATGCAGGTAAAACAGCTGTATTGGAAGACTTCAAATTTATCCCAGCTTACGAAGGTTACGACACATCAAAAATCTCTGATCCAATGTCGAAAGCTATTTATGACGCTTCAGAGTCAGGTAACACAATCGGATGGGTATTCATGGGCTATCCAACTGGATGGGGTCAAGACGAACTTGGCGCGAACATCCAAAAATACCTAAGCGACGAAGCGAGCTGGGACGAAGTAATCGACTCAGCGAAAGAAGCTTGGAAAACAGACAGAGCTAAATAAGCAACTCGCAAGCTAATGATCATTATGAGCGTTTCAAACAAAGTAGCCTCTGTGCTACTTTGTTTTGTTACTAGGGTGAATTGAGAAGTTTAAACCGCACCGGACGCTTTGGGCATGGCTCCCACAATAAGCCGAGAAAAGCACTCGTCTTATTGTTCCGCCTAACCCGTGGACGCGCCGGTGCTAAGAACTTGCTAGATACAAAATGAGAGCAGCTGTTTTGTTATTAGGGTAAATTGAGAAGTTTAAATCGCACCGGACGCTTTGGGCATGGCTCCCACAATAAGCCGAGAAAAGCACTCGTCTTATCGCTCCACCTAGCCCGTGGACGCGCCGGTGCTAAGAACTTGCTAGATAGAAAATGAGAGCAGCTAGTATTGCTACTCGAAAAATAAAAGATAGGTAGCAAAACAGCGGAGACGCCTGCGGGAAAGCGAGACAGCCGAGACCCTGCAGGAGCGAAGCGACGAAGCGGCTTGGCGCTCGCCCGCGGCAAGCGCAGCTGTTTTGCGAACTATTACTAACTAATCCAAATTACTAGAAGAAAGAGCGAAAGGCGGCGAAGGGCAAAGATGTGCTCCTGCATCGCTCCGCTAGCTTCGTCGCAAAGACTTGCCCTCGCAGGCTTCGGCCAATGTCTTTCCTGCGGGAAAAGCACGAGCCGGAGCCACTGGACTGAGCAGAGCGAGGGAAGCGGCAGAGGCTGTGCCCGCGGAAAGCGTCCGCCTGTAGCGATTTCTTCGCCAACTTCAAAAAACGAACAACTCAAGAAAGGAATGATGCCTGTATGCGTACAAAAGATTTATCTTATTGGTTGTTTCTTGCCCCTGTCTTATTGGCACTTACGCTAGTCGTCATCGTTCCGATGCTACTAGGCGTCTATTACTCCTTCACCACTTGGAACGGCATAAACACAGGTGAGTTTGTTGGATTCCAAAACTACATCGACTTATTCCACGATCAGCGTTTCTTGGATTCGCTATGGTTCACTACAAAATTCTCAGTAGTATCCGTTATTTTAATTAACGTAATTGGCTTGTCGCTGGCACTTCTTGTTACGGGTCGCGTTCGCTCAAGTAAATTATTACGGACAACATTCTTTATGCCAAACTTAATCGGCGGATTAATCTTAGGATTTATTTGGCAGTTTATCTTCATAAAAGTATTTGCAAGTGTTGGTGAAATTATCGGTATGGAAAGTTTGCAAGGCTGGTTGTCTACAACAGACACTGGATTCTGGGGCTTAGTTATTTTGATGAGCTGGCAAATGGCTGGTTATATTATGGTTATCTATATCGCTTATTTGGAAGGGATGCCGAAAGAATTGCTTGAGGCGTCTGAAATCGACGGAGCTTCTTCGTACCAACGTTTCCGTTTTGTCATCTTCCCACTTGTAGCACCTGCGTTTACCGTCAGCATGTTCTTGACGCTGTCGAATACGTTTAAATTGTACGACCAAAACTTGTCGCTAACAGGCGGTGGACCTTACAACTCTACGGAAATGGTCGCGATGGAAATCTTTAAGACGGCGTTTATGCAAAATGCCTTTGCTTATGCACAAGCGAAAGCCGTTATTTTCTTCATCATCGTGGCGATCATCGCTCTTGTCCAGGTGTATCTGAACAAACGCAAGGAGGTCGAAATGTAATGAAGAAAAAGTGGAATATTAAACTAGAAGTTCTCGGCTTATTGTTAGCGATTTTATGGTTAGCACCGTTTTACTTGATGTTCGTCAACTCGTTTAAATCAAAAAAAGAAATCTTTATGGATACGATTAGTCCTCCAGAAAACTGGAGTTTTGATAACTACATTAAAGCATTCGAAGAACTTGATTTTATGCAAACCTTATTTAATTCACTGTTAATTACTGTGATTAGTGTTGTGTTAATTATTATCTTCTCAGCAATGGCGGCATACGCATTGTCGCGTGCTAAAAGTAAGCTTAGTACAGTGCTGTTTTTCACATTCGTTGCAGCGATGTTAATTCCGTTTCAATCTGTAATGATTCCGCTTGTTACCGTATTCGGTAAGTTTGACATGTTAAACCGCGGCGGGTTGATATTTATGTATATCGGATTTGGCGCAAGTCTTTCGATTTTCTTGTATCACGGTGCATTAAACAATATCCCGCGCTCACTTGATGAAGCGGCGACAATTGATGGTGCCAATCGTTGGCAAGTGTTCTGGCATATTATTTTCCCAATCCTGAAACCGATTACGGTGACAGTCGCAATCCTAAACATCATTTGGATTTGGAACGATTATTTATTGCCATCACTTGTTATTAATACACCAGGAAGTGAGACCATTCCATTGAAGATGTTCTTCTTCTTCGGCGAATACACGAAGCAATGGCATCTAGCGCTTGCTGGATTGACACTGGCTATCGTCCCAGTTATCGTTTTCTACTTCTTTGCACAGCGCGAAATCATCAAAGGCGTATCAGATGGAGCAGTAAAATAAGGGAGACGGTTAAATGGCAATCACGATTAAAGATGTTGCGAAAAAAGCGGGCGTCTCACCAGCCACCGTTTCCCGCGTAATCGCAGATAATCCGAGAATCAGTGTGAAAACGAAAGCAAAAGTGCGGGAAGTTATGAAGGACATGGGCTATTACCCAAACTTCCAAGCCCGCAATTTGGTGGCAAATAAAAGCCGAACACTTGGTATCATTATGGAAAACTCAGCAGCATTGGCTTTTCAAAATCCCTTCTTTCCTGAAGTATTGCGCGGCATTTCAACGCAAGCCCATGACAGTAAGTATGGCTTGTATTTATCAACAGGAGCCACACTAGAAGAAATTTACCAAGAAGTTGTGGAAATGGTACAAGGTCGGCGAGTCGACGGCATTATTTTGCTGTACTCAAAAATTGGCGATCCGGTACTGGAATTTTTAAGACAAAGCGAGTTGCCATTCGCAGTTGTCGGACGTCCCCATCAAGATCCGTTTTCGGTAACGCATGTCAATAACGATAATATCAATACCGCGAAAGACACCGTTGAATACTTGATTGGTTTGGGTCACCGCCATATTGCATTTGTTGGAGGAGCGACGGATTTTGTCGTGTCCATTGACCGAATGCAAGGGTATAAGCAGGCGCTTGCTAAACACAATATCTCATTTGATGTGGACTATACGGTTAACCAAGATTTTATCCAAGGCAAAGAACGCGAATCGATTCGTCGGCTCATGGCACTTCCTGTTCCACCGACGGCAATCGTTACGCATGATGACATGGTAGCGTACGAAGTAATTGGTTATCTTGAAGATTTGGAAATTGGAGTGCCGGACGACGTTTCCATCATTGGATTTAACAACCACACCATTTCAAGATATTTAAAACCGCCGCTGAGCACAGTAGACATCTCCATTTATGAGCTTGGACTGCGTGCTGCAGAGTTGGTATTAGAGAAAATAACAGACGAATCGACACCTCCAAAACAAGTCGTGGTTCCTTCCCGGCTGATTGAAAGAGGTTCGTGTCGGCGTCTTTGAGAGGGATCGAATATGACTAAAAAATGGTGGAAAGAAGCAATCGTTTATCAAGTCTACCCGCGTAGTTTTATGGACTCGAACGGGGATGGCTTAGGCGATATTAACGGTGTCACTAGTAAATTGGATTACTTAAAAGACATGGGCATCGACGTTATTTGGATTTGCCCAATGTACAAGTCGCCAAATGACGACAATGGCTATGACATTAGTGATTATCAAGCCATTTTAGAAGAATTTGGCACGATGACTGATTTCGAACGATTGATGGAAGAAGTACACGCACGAGGCATGAAATTGATTATCGATTTAGTGATCAACCACACAAGTGATGAACATCCGTGGTTTTTGGAATCAAGTTCATCACGCGACAATCCAAAACGCGACTGGTATGTGTGGCGCGACGAACCGTTAAACTGGGAAAGTATATTCGGAGGACCTGCTTGGGAATACGATGAAAAGACGAAGCAATATTATCTTCACATCTTCTCGAAAAAGCAGCCCGATTTAAATTGGGAGAACCCAGAAGTGCGCAACGAACTTTATAAAATGATTAATTGGTGGATCGATAAAGGAATCGATGGTTTCCGTGTAGATGCCATTAGCCATATCAAAAAAGAGTACGCAAACACAGAAGGTGCAGGCGATCATTTATTCGTTCCTTCGTGGGATAAATTCATGAACGTCGAAGGCATCCAACCCTTATTAAAAGAATTGCACGAAGAAACGTTCAGCAAGTACGACATCATGACAGTCGGCGAAGCGAACGGCGTTTCAGCAGATGAAATCCATGAATGGGTTAGCGAAGAAAGTGGCAAATTTAATATGATCTTCCAATTTGAAGACATCGATTTGTGGAACACGGAAGTGAGTAACGGCGTAAATGTGCCGGAACTAAAACAAGTACTAAGCAAATGGCAAGATAAAGTAAACGGTGTCGGCTGGAATGCATTATTCATCGAAAACCACGACAAGCCGCGCGTTGTCTCCACATGGGGCGACGATCAATCCTACTGGCGTGAAAGTGCGACCGCTTTAGCGTGTATGTATTTCTTCATGCAAGGCACGCCGTTCATTTACCAAGGACAAGAAATCGGCATGTCGAACGCACCATTTGAAGAACTCGATCATTTTGATGACGTTCACACGCATAACTTGTATTTCCATAAAAAAGAAACCGGCATGGATCATGAAACCATTATGACGCTCTTACGCGCAACAAGTCGCGACCATTCACGTACGCCAATGCAATGGGACAACACATTGCATGCAGGATTTTCTGAAGAAATGCCGTGGATTAACGTCAATCCAAATTACGAGTGGTTAAACGTCGAAGCACAAGAAAATGATCCACATTCGGTACTAGCCTTCTATAAACAAATGATTTGGCTACGCAAAAATATGGACGTCTTCGTCTACGGCGAATACAAGCTAATCGAACTGGGGCATGACTCCGTATTTGCCTATACACGCGAGTCCGCCGACGACAAAGTGCTTATCGTCACCAACCTCGGTCAGCACGCCTACTTATGCGCCGTTCACCCAGAAGATTCTACATTGCTATTAGCCAATTACAAAAACATCGATTCTGAACAATTGCTTCCATATGAAGCACGTGTTTACAAAATTCCAAAAGACGCCTTTGTAGGGTGAGTAGAAGCCGAAGAGAGGTTAACTTTCTTTGGCTTTTATTCGTGAGTGGGGTGGATGTATGAATCTGAGCTAAAACCATTCTTTACCAGAGTGAATCGCGTCTTTACATGAACTTTTAGAGCTCTTACATGAACTTTTGAAATCTTTACATGAATCAAAGCTTTTTACCAGAAGTTTTCGTACTTTTACCCTTACTTTTTGAGTTTTTACATGAAGTTTTGAGGCTTATACATGAAGCTTAAAATCGATTGCATCTACTAGTTCTCAATCAAATTGGGGGACAGGTGTTCTTTTATTGTGTATACTTAGTCTAGTAAATAGCCATATTGAATTCCCAAGGGGTGACAGAATGAACAAAAACATGCTGCAATTATTTGACGCTCGGCGCGATGTCCACGTGCTATATGCGTATGATGAGATTCGGAAATACATCGAACACGTCATTGCGTATGCCAAGCATGGCATAGAAGCAGGGGACCATATCATCTTGATTGAGAATCCTCGCTTATCACCAGCAATCCATGCTGAATTGAAGAGCCAGCTAACAAAAGAACAGATGGAATTCGTTCATTTTGTAAAAAGCTTTGATTTTTATTTCTCGAGCGGCAGTTACCATCCGCCTGCGATTCAAGCCTATTTCGAAAAAATGCTCGAACCGCTTTTGGAAGAAAAAGCCACTTTCAGAGCTTGGGCACACGTAGAATGGGCATCGGGAGAAGTACCTATACACTTAATAGAAGACTTCGAAAAAAATATAAATGTTTCGGTAAAGAACTACCAATTCCCATTGATTTGCGCTTATGACAATACCTTGTTACAAGACGACATCAGAAACATGTTACTTGAAAGGCATCCATATATATTGGCAGAAGACGACATTGTCATCTCTGATCTATACGTAACCACAGAAGCTTAAAAACACCGCCGAGACTTCTCGGCGGTGTTTTTGCTTCTTTATATATAGAAGAATCTTTTGCGGTGCAGAATCTTTACATGAATAAAATCACCTTATACCCGAACAAAACGCATCTTTACATGAACTTTGAGCGCACTTACATGAACTTTTCAAGTCTTTATGCGAATCAAAGCCTCTTACCGGAAGTTTGTCCGCTGTTACCCGCATATTTCGAGCTGTTACATGAACTTTTGGAACTCTTACACGAACTTTCCAGCTCTTTACACGAATCAAAGCTCTTTACCCGTATTCCCACCAATCTCCCACAAACCACATAAAAAAGATTTACACCTCTACATCAAGGGTATATTCCTATCAAAGCACAGCATAAAGGAGTCGATCACGATGGCGTTTGATTATGACCTTCATTATGAAAATCTCGATTTGCGTAAAAATCCGGAACTGTACCGTGTGGGGAAAGGTGAGCAAGGCGTACTTTTGGTGCAGCCGTATAAAGGTGAAATTTTGCCACATTGGCGGTTCAAGACGCCGGAGATTGCACAAGAGTCGTGCGATAAGATTTCGGAGATGTTCGAGGAGTATCGCAAACACGACGATTTTGTTGGCATGGACATGGCACGAAAGTTTATACAAATGGGCTATACGCGTGCGCGGCGCTATACCAATTACAAAGGCGGTCGCAAATACAACGAAGATGGCAGCATTAAAGAGAGAGACATCGATCCGGTCAAAGCGGAATCGGCGTCCATCTTTAAAAAACGGTGGGATGAAATTCGAGAAGACGAAGATTATTTGAAACGCAAAAAGAAACACCAGAAAGAATTCGGCTGAGGTGCATCTTTTGTTCAAGCCAAGCGTCAACTATTATAACAACTTACAGAAAATAGGTGGCTAGATGAAAAAGATCGTATTAGCTGGAGGCACAGGTTTTGTTGGACAATACTTAGAACAGAAATTCACAGAACAAGGTTACAAAGTGATTATTATATCTCGACAGTCAGGACATTTGAATTGGTCGAATCATACTGGCATTGTCCACGCATTAGAAGGTGCGGAAATGGTCGTCAATTTAGCTGGTAAATCGGTAAATTGCCGTTACACTGAAGCCAATAAGCGCGAAATCTTTGATTCGAGAATGGAAACGACAGAAGCGCTTGGCACAGCAATTTTAAATTGCGACAACCCGCCGCCGCTATGGATCAATTCCAGCACCGCGACGATTTATCGTCATGCGGAAGATCGTCCGATGACTGAGGCAAGCGGGGAATTTGGCAGTGGATTTTCGGTAGAAGTCGGCAAAGCGTGGGAGCAGGCATTGTTTTCGTTTAAATTGCCGACTACACGACAAGTAGCGTTGCGGTTATCCATCGTACTTGGCAAAGATGGCGGCGTCATGACGCCTTATGAAAACATGGTGCGCTTCGGACTGGGTGGCAAACAAGGAAACGGTAAGCAAATGTTTAGTTGGATTCACTTAGAAGATGTCTACAGAATCATCTTATTCGTGCGTGACCATGACCAAATTAGCGGTGTGCTCAATACGACTTCACCTGAACCCGTTACCAATCACGAGTTAATGAAGCAATTACGAGTAGCAATGGATCGAAAAGTGGGATTGCCCGCCACCGAATGGATGTTAAATATCGGAGCGGTAATGATTGGAACAGAACCAGAATTGATTTTAAAAAGTCGCTGGATTTTACCCGAACGCTTAGAGCAATTCGGTTTTCATTTTACTTATCCAACACTCGACAAGGCGCTTGAAAATATTCTTCATCAATAACTTATACAGACCAATAGCACTAGAAAGTTCTTCAAAAGGAGAATTTTTCTAGTGTTATTTATTTATTTTGGAATAAATGCCTTTATTTCAAGATAATTATGTTTAAGATAATCGCCTAGCGGAAATGGCACAGTAAGGGGGTGCCGAATTGACCATAGACGAAAAATTGATGACTGGAATTCGTAACCGAGACGAACAAGCCTTATCGGAATTGTACGACCGTTACCACCGAATAATATGGAATATTGCACGTCAAAACCATCCAGATCAATCTGTCTGTGAGCAACTCGTCACTCATGTGTTTCGAACGGTTTGGACAAAACCGCAAGACTTTATGCAAAACCGTAAACTGCTAGCGATGTTGATTGACTGTTGTCGGTCGCAAAATATGGTTTCAAACAATAAAATATAAACACTAAAACGATTCTTGTTGATCAGGAGTTGTTTTTTTTTTATGAATCAATACTTCCAAGTTGACCACTCAGCAGAAAAAGAGTAGCTTATAGAAAATAGTTCTATTTGGAACAGTTCAGAAATGAAGGATGGTGAAGTACATGAAAGAACAAGAATCGTATATGCAATTGATGATGTCATTTGCCAATGTGCAAAAAAATATGGTGCGTTTTGTTCAAAAGTCGGCTGCTGAAAAAGGCTTGTCGATTCCGCAATATTCGATTTTGATGACCATTTTTAATTGCAGCGAAATGACACAAAAGACAGTAGCAGAAAAAACCTTTTTACCGAAAAGTACGTTGAGCCAAGCGGTAGATGGTCTTGTGAAAGAAGGCTATCTTAACCGCCAACAAGTGGTGTGCAATCGTCGGGAAATGATGCTGTCATTGAGCGAAAAAGGACAACAATTAGTAGATGACTTCTATTTACAAGAAGATGGATTGTACCAAGTGTTTAAGGCGGCGAGTGAACAATTTACCACTGAACAAATTAAAGAACTTTTAGATGCTCACCAGAAAATTTCAACCTACTTAACAGAAGTAGAATTAGAGGTGGCGAACAAATGATTAAAGTGCTAAAAAACTTGAGTCCGTATAAATGGATTGTCTGGGGCGTTGTGGCCTTAGTGTTTGCTCAATCGATGGCAGAGCTGTTTTTGCCGACCTTGATGGCGGACATTATTGACAACGGTGTAGTAAAAGGCAATATTCCGTACATTTGGGAAATCGGTGGCTGGATGCTACTCGTTTCCGCAATCGGTGCTGTGGCAGCTGTTTTTGCTAGTTTTTATTCATCGAAAGCGGCGATGGGGCTAGGTCGGGATTTGCGACAAAAAGTCTTTAAACACGTTGGGCAATTTTCACTTCAAGAATTTGATGAAGTCGGAACTGCCTCGTTAATTACCCGTACGACGAACGACATCAATCAAATTCAGCAAGTCACCATTATGATGTTGCGGATGGTTATTAGTGCACCCATTATGTTAGTCGGCGGGATTATTATGGCTGTTTCAAAAGATGCGAAATTGTCGCTCGTCATTATTGGCGCGATGCCGGTTTTGGTCATTGCTGTCATGCTGATTTTGAAATACGGGATTCCGTTGTTCCAACAAGTTCAAAAACGTCTAGATGGATTGAACTTGGTCGTGCGGGAAAACTTAACAGGCATTCGCGTTATTCGCGCGTTTAACCGCGAAACCGAAGAAAAAGCGCGTCTGCAAAAAGCCAATCGTGAATTGGCAGATGTGTCGATTCGCGTCAATAAAGTCATGGCGTTTATGATGCCGACGATGATGTTGGTGATGAATATGACGGTTGTTGCCGTTATTTGGTTTGGTGGCATTCGTATTAGTAACGGAGCTATGCAAATTGGTGACTTGATGGCGTTTATCCAATACGTCATGATGATCATGTTTGCCTTACTGATGGCTTCCTTTATGTTCGTCATGGTGCCACGTGCCGCGGTATCGGCTAAACGCATTAACGAAGTATTGGAAATGCAACCGGCTTTTAAAGATGATGGCACGGTTAAAGCAGACCGCAGTCGCGGCACGTTGGAATTTGAAAACGTGACGTTCCATTATCCGGGAGCGGAAGAACCGGCATTGTCGAATATTAGCTTTACCGCAAAACCGGGTGAAATCACGGCGTTGATCGGTGGGACGGGTTCTGGTAAGACGACGCTCGTCAATCTCGTGCCGCGTTTTTACGAAGCAAATAGTGGGACCATCCGCGTTAACGGAGTAGATATTCGCGAAGCTTCGCAACAAGAAATTCGTTCGAAAATTGGCTTCGTGCCACAAAAATCTGTGCTGTTTACTGGAACCATCGCGGAAAACATTCGCTTTGGTAAACAAGATGCTAGTGATCAAGAAATGAAAAGAGCCGCAAGCACCGCGCAAGCGACGGAGTTTATCGATCAAATCAAAGGTGGTTACACAGCGCCAATCGAACAAGGCGGTTCTAATTTATCGGGCGGTCAAAAACAACGTTTATCAATTGCCCGCGCCTTGATTCGCAAACCAGATCTGTATATTTTTGATGATAGTTTCTCGGCATTGGATTTTAAAACAGATGCCAAACTGCGGAGAGCGTTAAAAGATGAAACGAAAAACGCTACGGTGCTTCTTGTCGCGCAACGCGTCAGTACGGTAGTTGATGCAGATCGCATCATTGTATTAGAAAAAGGCAAAATGGTCGGCATGGGCACGCATAAAGAATTGTTGGAATCCAACGAAGTTTATCGTGAAATTGCCTTATCTCAGCTGTCAGAGGAGGAAATCGCATGAGCCAAATGGGACCTCCACATGGCGGGGCAAGCATGCCGCCGCAAAAAGCAAAAGATTTTAAAGGCACGTTCCGACGCCTTGTTTCTTATTTAAAACCACGTCGTAAAAAACTGGCAGCCGTCTTTTTAGTCGCCATTTTGAGTACCGTCTTCACGATTATTGGACCGAAAATTATGGGTATGGCCATCACTGAATTGTTCGAAGGGGCTTACGGTCAATTGCAAGGCGCGCCGGGAGCGGGCATTGATTTTGGTGTTATTGGTCAGTTGCTAGCACTTCTTGCCGGTTTGTATGTATTTAGTAGTTTGTTCAGCTATATCCAGCAATACATGATGTCGACAGTGGCGCAAGATACGGTCTATGATTTGCGCCAAGACGTCAATAAAAAACTAGAAAAATTACCCCTCAAGTATTTTGACGGGCGAGCAAACGGCGAAACCTTAAGCCGTATGACCAACGACATCGACACAATTGGCAGCACTTTGCAACAAAGTTTGACGCAATTTATTACGTCGATTGTCACCATTATTGGGATTTTCGTCATGATGTTAACAATCAGTCCATTGTTAACGTTAATTGCCGTTGTTACATTGCCGTTGTCGTTATTCGTGATCGGACCGATTTTGAAAAAATCTCAAAAATATTTTGCGAGCCAACAAAAAAACCTTGGCCATTTAAATGGTCACGTGGAAGAAATGTATACTGGCCATCAAGTAGTTAAAGCGTTTGGACATGAAGCAAAATCCAACGAACAATTTGATGCGGTCAATGAAGAACTATACAATGCTGGGCGTAAAGCGCAGTTTATCTCTGGGATTATCATGCCGATGATGACATTGATTGGGAACTTGAGTTATGTCTTGATTAGTATCGTTGGGGGTATTTTAGTCACGCAACGTGCCATTTCTATCGGGGATATTCAAGCGTTTATCACGTATTCCAAACAGTTTACGCAGCCGATTACGCAAACAGCGAACATCGCCAATATCGTTCAATCGACGATTGCCGCTGCGGAGCGCGTGTTTGAATTGTTGGATGAGGAAGAAGAAGTAAAAAAAGTGACCACTTCTGTTCTCGAACGCGCGAAAGGCGCTGTTGCATTTAGAGATGTTGATTTTGGATATGGCAATGAGTTATTGATCGACAACATGAATATCGATGTTTTACCAGGACAAACAGTCGCGATTGTCGGACCAACCGGTGCTGGTAAAACAACTTTGATCAATTTGCTCATGCGTTTTTACGAATTAAATGCTGGACGCATTTTGATCGATGGCCTTGATTCGCGTGACATGTCGAGACATGAATTACGTCAAAACTTTGGAATGGTATTGCAAGACACATGGCTCTTTAACGGCACGATTCGCGACAATATTGCGTACGGTAAGACGGGCTCTACGGAAGAAGAAGTTCAGGCTGCTGCGAAAGCAGCACATGCCGATCACTTTATCCGCACTTTGCCGGACGGTTACGATACAATTTTAAATCAAGAAGTATCAAATATTTCACAAGGGCAAAAGCAATTATTGACCATTGCCCGTGCGATTCTCGCCGATCCACCAATTATGATTTTGGATGAAGCAACATCGAGCGTAGATACGCGGACGGAAATCTTTATCCAAAAAGCGATGAGTGAATTGATGGATGGCCGCACAAGCTTTGTCATTGCCCACCGCTTGTCGACCATTAAAGACGCTGATTTGATTCTCGTCATGGATCAAGGGAAAGTTATCGAACAAGGTACGCATCAACAATTGCTCGATAAAGACGGCTTTTACGCCGATTTGTATCAAAGTCAGTTTACAGCGAAATTGGCTGTTTAAAACGAAAAAAGGTCCACTGCGGTGGACCTTTTGTTATTCAGAAACGGATTCTTTCTCTGGTGGCAACCCACGCGCGAGCCAGTAAATTGCGCCCAGCATAAATACGGCACTAACGCCCAACATGATTGTATTCGGCAATGCTTTCGTGTAGACATCTGTAAAGTGGAATATGGCAACCGACTCTGGCCATTTTGGCGCTAAAAACAGCGAAGCGGCCGCGAGTGAATTATTGATGATGTGCAAAAAAATTGGTACTAGTAAATTATTTGTGCGCAAATACAGGAGCGAGGCTATAACACCAAACAAAAACGCACCGATCACATCAAGATGCAACACACCAAACACTAAGCTGGAGATTAGAATACCGCCCCACACCGAAGTTTTGCCGATCAAGCGCTTTAGCAATACACCGCGGAACATAAATTCCTCGACCACAGGTGCTAAAACGGCGATGGTGAAAATCGTAAATGCAATATACCAAGGCGACTCAGGTAGTGGGATTTCTTCTAACAATAAGTCGACAAGCCACGGAGCAAAAGGCGCCAGCACATACAGCTGAAGCCAAAACATGCTAAGCGAAAAAGCAATCGACACTGCCACTAATGCAAATAAAATCGGCAACCATTTTTTTGTGCCAGTAAACGATAAGACGTTCCAAATAGAGGCATTGTGTTTCTTGAAATAATAGCCAAAGTAAATTCCAGGGACGACGACATACATCACCAACTGGCTGACGATTTCAAACGTGATGACGCTGACATTTAACAGGACTAAGGTCAACATACTGACAACGGTTCCGATAACCGAATACAAAATCAAATACCGAGCTTTCATTTCTTCAAACATAGAGCACCACCCTTTTAAGTGTCATATTAGATTATACGAACACGGACGTAGTAAGTTCCAAAAGATGCTATTTTTCGACAATGAACACAAAACAGCGTATGCTTAAGGTAGTTTACCAGACCGCTTTAGCGGTAGGCAGAACGGAAGGATGATTTACATGGCATTTCTAGAAAAACTCAACCAATTCAAAGACAAGTCGATCGAAAAAGGCAGAACCCATTGGGAAGAAAACAAAGACGACTACAAAGAAAAAGCCACTAACTATAAAGACAAAGCAATGGTCATGAAAGACGACGTTGCCAATAAAATAAAAGAAAAAACGAGAAAATAATTGATGGAGTAGCCAAGCTGGTAAAGCTTGGCTACTTTTTTTGTGGGGTTTATAGGGATACTTGGTTTTACATGAAGTTTTTGTGTTTTTACGTGAACATTTGGGAGTTATACATGAACTATTGAGTTCTTTACATGAACTATTGAGTTTTTAACAGGGATGCGAGTTTTTACATGAAGTTTTGGAGTCTTTACCTGAACTTTTAAAAGTTATACATGAAGTGTTGAGTTCTTTACATGAACTATTGAGTTTTTAACAGGGATGTGAGTTTTTACATGAAGTTTCAGAGTCTTTACCTGAACTTTTAAGAGTTATACCTGAACTATTGAGTTCTTTACATGAACTTTTATAGTTTTAACAGGGATGTGAGTTTTTACATGAAGTTTCAGAGTCTTTACCTGAACTTTTAAGAGTTATACCTGAAGTGTTGAGTTCTTTACATGAACTTTTATAGTTTTAACAGGGATGTGAGTTTTTACATGAAGTTTCAGAGTCTTTACCTGAACTTTTAAAAGTTATACATGAACTATTGAGTTCTTTACATGAACTTTTAGGGTTTTAAAAGGGATGCAAGTTTTTACATATCTATATAACAGAATAATCAGACTTTAAATCTCGAGCTATTCAAGCGATAATAGAAGAAAGGAAAAGAGCGGAGGTCATATGATGGAGAAGACCAAGTTAACGGCAATTTTCTTTGCGTTTATTCTTCTATTAACAGCATGCCAGCAGGAGGAAGCGGAACCGACTCCTGAACAACCACCAGAAGAGCCAACTGAAACAGTCGAATCACCGGAAGGACGGGTGGCGGATTTTATTGAGCTATGGAATAATGGCGACTTTCCTACGATGCACAGCACTTATTTAAATCAAGGCACACAAACCGTTTACGGGGAAGCGAATTTTGTGATATGGCAACAAGAGCTGCACAAACAGCTTGGCGTTGAAAACATCAATGTCACGTACACAAAGCCTGACGAAGATGCCGAATGGAATCAAGACCAGCCGGCGGATTTCAAAATTAACGTGAGTTTTGATTCCATTATAGGTCCGGTGGAATTTAATAAAACCTTGACCTTGCTTTATGAACAGGAAGATTGGTTTGTAGAATGGGACCCGTCGTTTATTTTGCCGAATTTAGAGGCAGGGGACCAAGTGACGACAGCTGTGGTTGAAGGGGCGCGCGGGGAAATTGTCGATCGCAATGGTAAAGCGATGGCATCGAATAGTGAAGGTTATGAAATTGGCGTAGTTCCTGAAAACTTCGATTTATCGAAAAAGCAACAATTGGCGCAGTTGCTAGGCGTTACAGAAGAGACGATTGATGGCCGGCTCAATCAACCGTGGGTGCAGCCGCATTATTTAGTGCCGATTGCGCAAATCAAGGCAGATCAATCGACACTGGATGAGCTATTTACCATTCGCGGTACCAAGCAAGAAAAAGTAGTGATGCGCAATTATCCGTATAACCGCGCTTTATCGCACGTTACCGGATATGTGGGCCCGATTACGGCTCAGCAACTAGCGGAGTGGAGTGACCAAGGCTATACGACTGAAAACTTGGTAGGGCGACAAGGCTTAGAAGAAGTGTTGCAGGAGCGGCTACGCGGAAAAGCAGGCGGCCGCATTATTTTGAAAAAACAACGTGAAAACGCCGTGATCACCTCGGTCGAAAATGAGCCGGTGCCAGGCGAAACGGTTACGTTAACGATTGACGCCGAGCTGCAGAAAAAAATCTATACGGCGATGAAAGAACAGCCGGGAGCAAGTGCGGCGATTGATCCAACGACTGGCGAAACCTTAGCACTCGTTAGCTCGCCAGGCTTTGATCCCAATGAATTTGTGCCAAACATCACCACTAGTCGATTTCAAGAACTCGCAAACGATCCGTTGCAGCCATTTTTCAACCGGTTTGCAGCCGTCTATACACCAGGTCCAGTAATCCAGCCGATTACCGCAGCCATTGGAATGGAAAGCGGCACGCTCGATCCGGCGGAAGGTATGGACATCACTGGCAAGTCGTGGCAACGCTATCGTTCGTGGGGCGATTTCCGCATCACGCGTCCACGGGAAGATATCAAAAATCCGATTGATTTGAACAAAGCGCTTGTTTATTCCGACGCGATTTACTTTGCCCGTCAAGCATTGAATATCCAAGACAATGATTTTCAAACAGGTTTGGAGAAATTCGGCTTTGGCGAAGCACTCGAATTTCCAATCGAGCTGACAACGTCACGCATTTCAAAAGACGGCACATTTGGCTCGGAGGGGCAGCTTGCCGACACAGCATCTGGTCAAGGTCAGATGCAAGTCAACATCCTGCACCTCGCTAATCTCTATAGCCCGATTTTGACGGACGGCAAACTGTATAAACCGATGTTGTATGTATCTGACGAAAAATCGCACTTATGGAATGAAAACTTGTTAAGTGCGGCGAACGCTAAAATTTTGCGGAAAAGCTTCAGCAATACAGGGGAACAACTCGGTATAGAAATCGCTGGCAAAAGCGGTACAGCGAATGAAAGAGGCAAGCAGACAAAATGGTTCGTCGGTTACCAAGCATCCAATCCTAAGTTGATTGTCTCAATGATGATCCAAGGCGACGCCCGAGTTGAGAAGATGGTGGAACAAGCTCTTGATACAGAAGAATAAAAATGAGCCAGGCAGATGGTGCCTGGCTTTTTTGTTTGTTACATGAAGTTTTGATGTTGTTACCAGTACATTTAAGCGCTATACATGAACTTTCAAGCTCTTTACAAGAACTTTTGGAGTTTTAACAGGGATTGCCGCTGTTACAAGAAGTTTCAGCGTTTATACCAGTACATTTATGAGTTATACATGAACTTTCAAGCTCTTTACATGAACTTTTCGAGTCTTAACAGGGATTGCCGCTGTTACAAGAAGTTTCAGCTTTTATACCAGTACATTTATGAGTTATACATGAACTTTCAAGCTCTTTACAAGAACTTTTGGAGTTTTAACAGGGATTGCCGCTGTTACAAGAAGTTTCAGCGTTTATACCAGTACATTTATGAGTTATACATGAACTTTCAAGCTCTTTACATGAACTTTTGGAGTTTTAACAGGGACACCCGCTCAGACAAAAAGTTTTACCATCTCCAAACAACTCTCACTTCTAGAAATGTCGATATAATGTCGCTAGTGTGCACCTATCTATATTTTATTGAAAAACCAGCACGTTACACTGTATGCTTTTTCACAGAACGTGCTATATTTTTTAGTACAACGATCTGGTGCTATCGAGTCACAGATCAAATCGGCTAAAAAAGGAGGCGTCTGCATTGGGAAGGAGTTAATGAAAATCGGGGAAGTTGCAAAATTGAGCGGGGTATCAACGAGAACCATCGATTATTATACGGTATCGGGATTGCTGCATAGCGAGCGGTCTGACACAAATTATCGACTGTATCCGGCTTCTACCATGCAGACGCTTGAACGCATTCAATTATTGAAAAAGCAGCGCATGTCGATTTCGGAAATTAAAGAAGTATTGAATACACCGGAACGTCCCGAAACAGAGCTTCTAGTCGATGAAGTATACGAAGAATTCGAATGCTTGCAACGAAAAATCACAAGCTTGGAAGAGCAATTAAAAGATGCACCAAGTTCTGTGAAGTTGCACGTCAGCAAAACACTTGAGCATCAATTAGCAGCAATCACTGCATTGATCGCTTTGTTGTAAATCATTTTGGAGGTGAATCCCTTTTATAGGGAAGACACGTGGATATAGTTACCTTATTGAATTTGGTTTTATTAATCTTATTGCTCGCTTTAACAGCATTTTTTGTGGGCTCAGAGTTTGCGGTTGTTAAAATTCGCATGTCGCGGCTCGACCAACTAATCGCAGAAGGCAATAAAAAGGCGGTAATCGCGAAAAAAGTGGCGAGCGACTTGGATTATTATTTGTCGGCTTGTCAGCTCGGCATTACCGTTACAGCGCTTGGACTTGGTGCGCTCGGAAAACCGACAATTGAACGATTGATGTATCCGGTCTTTGATTTTTTTGCGGTTTCCGATGCAATGGCATCAACAGCTTCTTACGCCATCGCGTTTATACTCGTAACGTATCTTCATGTAGTAGTTGGCGAAATGGCGCCGAAAACATTGGCGATTCAATTTGCTGAGAAGATGTCCTTGCTTTTGGCACCGCCACTTTACTGGTTTGGGAAAGTGATGAAGCCTTTTATCTGGGCATTGAACGGAGCGGCTCGCGTATTGCTAAGAATGTTTGGCGTTAAACCAGCAGGTCATGAACAAGCTTATTCAGAAGAAGAGTTGAAAATTGTGATGGCGCAAAGTTTTGAAGGCGGAGCTATCAATGAAACCGAACTTTCGTATATGGAAAACGTGTTTTCATTTGATGAGCGCGTAGCTAAAGACATTATGGTGCCACGTACAGAACTTGTTACGCTGGATAAAGACATGCCGCTCGAAGAAATTATAGAGATTTTGGACGAAAACAATTACACACGCTACCCGGTCACAGAAGATGGCGACAAAGACCAAATTCTCGGGTTTGTCAGTGCCAAAAAAATGCTGCCGCATATTGTCGCTGGACGCGAATGGTATCTTGAAAATTTCGTGTTAGAACTTCCAACTGTTTTTGAAGCAACGGGTTTGCAAAATGCGTTAATGATTATGCAAAAAGCCCGCGTCCACATTGCCATCGTTGCAGATGAATATGGTGGGACAGCCGGCATGATTACAATGGAAGACATTTTAGAAGAAATCGTTGGGGAAATACGCGATGAATTTGATTTTGATGAAGTGGCTGACATTAGCAAAGTGAGCAACAATCAATATTTGATTAACGGCCGCGTGTTGTTGAAAGATCTTGAAGAACGCTTTGATTTAACATTTGATGAAAGTGATGACATCGACACCATTGGTGGTTGGATTCATTTTAAGAGCCCGGGTGATGTTGAAACCGGCGCGACGTTCACGGATTTGAATATTTCATGGACTATCGTTGAAATGGACAACCAGCAAGTCAAGCAAGTGATGTTCCATAATCATTCGAATAAGTTGAATGAATAACGTCAACTTAACCATTAATGGAGGTGAATCCCTCGTTTGAGGGAGACCAATTGGACGGACAAATAGTCATTAGTTTACTACTTATTGCGTTATTAATTATCGCAACTGCCTTTTTCGTCGGTGCCGAGTTCGCCATTTTAAAAGTGCGTATGTCGAGAATCGACCAATTGATCGCTGAAGGCAATAAAAAAGCCGTACTCGCAAAAAAAGTAGCCAATAATTTGGATTATTACTTATCTGCTTGTCAGCTCGGAATCACGATAACGGCACTCGCCCTTGGTGCATTAGGAGAGCCGACCGTTGAACGCATGTTGCACCCATTATTTGAAGCGTTCGCAGTTCCCGCGGCATTATCAACCATTTTATCGTACGCAATCGCACTTACAATCGTGACGTTTTTACACGTTGTGATCGGTGAATTGGCGCCAAAAACATTGGCGATTCAATACGCTGAAAAAGTCACGCTATTGCTGGCACCATCGCTTTATTGGTTCGGTAAAATCATGAATCCGTTTATTTGGTTGATGAATGGCTCAGCACGATTGTTGTTGCGTTTATTCAAAGTAGAGCCAGCCGGCCACGAAGAAGCCCATTCGGAAGAAGAGTTAAAGCTGATCATGGCGGAAAGCTTCCAAAGCGGCGAGATCAATCAAACCGAGCTAACGTATTTGAAAAACATCTTCGCTTTTGACGATCGCATTGTTCGCAACATCATGATCCCAAAAGCGGAAATCGTGTCAGTCGATAGTCGCCTGACGCGCTCTGAGCTTTTTAAAGTATTGGATAAACACCAATTTACCCGTTACCCGGTAGCCGACTATGGCAATGAAAACAACCTCATCGGTTTTATTAACACGAAAGAATTGTTAACGAGCATGGCAGCAGGAAGAACGCAAAATCCGGAATCGTTTATCCACGAGATGTCGCGTTTCCCAGAAACGACACCCATTCAAAAAGTGTTGACCAATATGCAGCAAAGCCACACGCATATGGCCATCATCACAAAAGACGGTGCGATGACTGGACTTGTAACAATGGAAGACATTTTAGAAGAAATCGTCGGCGAAATTAGCGATGACTCGTTCGAAGCAGAACCAATTTAATGCGAATAAAAGAGGAGAGGAACCTATGGGTTTCTCTTCTTTTTTTGGTAAATTATTGGTAAGGTGAAAAGAAGAGTGACAAAAAGGAGAGATGTGTATGCAAGAACGTTCGACAAAATATATTCGAGAAGCGATATTGTTTTTCGGCGCGTTAATCTTTTTCGCCGTCGCCACTTTCTTGAGTTTGTACGAAGGTAGCCGGTTAGAAGATGTCTCTTGGGAATGGCCGTACTCTGCGATCTTTAGCAATTGGTTAAACGGGGGCGTTGAATCGGCAGCCGATATATTGACCATCGATTACTTAGTGTATGCTGCGAAGTTCGCACCGTTGTTTCCAGTAATCATGTTTGTTTCTGCGTTTATTTTACTGCTGCAACTCGCTTCGTGGATCTTTAGAAAGAACAAAATTGTGTTGAGCGTGTTTTATTTAGCGTGCGCAGGGGTACTTTTCGTCATGAGTGGTGTATTCATGTCGTCGCCAACAGTCGGACTCGAGCTATTTTCTCGGATTTTCTTCATTATTGGCATTGTTTTGGTGATTTTAGGTGTGACCTCGTTAGTTAAAGTACGAAAACAAATAGCGTGAGGGCGTTGTTTGTGGCTTGTCGTAGTTTGTTTGCGCGACCCGGCCCGTTATTTGCGGGATATACGACTTTGTTTGCAATTTATCCAAATTCAACGTGAAAGAAGGGGAATTTATGAGTATTCAAACGATTGATGAATACATTCAGCAAGCTCCAGAAGACACGCGTGAAATTTTACGGACCTTGCGGAAAGTGATTCAAGAAGAAGCACCCGAAGCAAAAGAAACGATTAAGTACCAAATGCCAACATTTGTTTTGAACGGTAATTTGGTTCATTTCGCTGCTTTTAAAAAACATATTGGCTTTTATCCAGTACCAAGTGGAATCGAAGCTTTTCAGCAAGAGCTTGCTCCGTATAAACAAGGAAAAGGTTCTGTCCAGTTTCCGCTAAATCAACCGATACCTTACGAATTAATTCGTAAAGTTGTTCGGTTTCGAATAGCTGAAAACTATAAAAAAGCAAACTCAAAACAATAAGCATCTCTAAAAAAAACAGGTCACTTGGCCTGTTTTTTTGTATGTGACAAAGCAAACACTGCATCTTACCTGCTCATTTTGGCGTGTTACCTGAAAAGCACAGACAAAGAATGGATAGTAGCATAAACTTGGTTTATAAGTAGATGAGCGATAAGGATTTTAATATCGAGAGATAAGAGGTGAGGTCAGATGAAAGTATCTTTGAATATCGATAGTCAATTTGAAGAAACGAAAGTGATCATTGAGTGCAAAGAAATGGACGAGTCAATTAAAAGCATTATCGATTTTATCAATAAGCAAGAAGAGACGCGTTTTCTCGTTGGACGAGACGGCGATATGCAGCACATTTTGAAGCCAGCGGACATTCATTATTTCCACGCCACCAACGATAATGTCACGGCGGTAACCGCTAAAGGCGAATTTCGCTTGAAAGAAAAGCTTTATGAATTAGAAGAAATGTTTCCATCTAGTCAGTTTATCAGGCTGTCAAAATCAGTCATCGCCAATCTGAATGAATTAAGTCGTTTTGAAGCATCTTTTAACGGAACGCTATGTGTTTATTTTAATTCAGGCGCAAAAGAGTACGTGTCACGGAATTACGTCAACGCTATTAAAGAATCTTTAAAAGTGAATAGGAGGAAAGGAAAATGAAAACTTTTTTGATCCGCAGTATCGTCGGTATATTTTTTGGTGCTTTTCTCAGCATTGTCATGACCTACACCGTAATTTTGAATGGACAGGAAACTTTGGACAGTGGTTTGTTTTTGCAAAACTCGTTTGGTAGTATGCTATGCGGCTGGTTTTTCGCAGTCAGCAGCCTGATTTTTGATCACCACAACTGGTCATTGCGTCGTCAAACTGTGGTGCATTTCATCACCGTCATCGTGTTGTATTTCGTGTTAGCATTCGGGATCGGCTGGTTCCCCTTCACTGTAGAAGGCTTTCTATTGATTCTCGTCATCTTTGTGGTGTTCTACTTGTTGTTCTGGTTCGCTTTTTATTTCTACTTTAAAAATCAAGCGCAGAAAATGAATAAAGAGTTGAATAGTTAATAGGAAACCAGCCCTCGTGGCTGGTTTTTATAGTGTAAGGGCTTTTGAAAAAGCGAAATCGGTCGTTGTTTGCGGGAACTCGTAGTTTGTTTGCGCGAATCCGCCCGTTGTTTGCGGGATATACGACTTTGTTTGCAATTCGCTCAAAAACAAAACCCGAATTACCCAAAACAAGAAAAATGCGTATCAAGCGCGACTCGCTTGATACGCATTTTTCGATTTAATCTTGTGTCAGCTTCTCTAGTTGTTTATGCTCCAAAGCAAGCTTGTCCCGCTGTAATTGAATATCGGCTAGCTTAATCTCGGATTTTCGATAAATATCGAAAGCAGCGAGAAGGATCAAGCCAGTAAAAATAATCGTAATCATTAAGTAAAACCCAATTTCCAAAGTTATCACTCCTTTACCCGTTCAACGCTTGTTGCGCAAGGTGCTGGTCTTTTTTCTCCACATACAAATCATATTGTGCAGTATTTGTCATAGCCTCGCGCATATGTGAAGAGCCGATATGACCTTCAGTGCCATGAACATTGGCGTTCACTTTTAGCACCGTGTCATAGCCGATGCCTTGTGCGCGAAGGCTGTCGACCGCTTGATAATACATGCTGTCACCAAAAGCAGTATAAGCCAAATGCTTCCTCTTAAAAAATATCCACCGAACCAGTCCCATATCGCCACTCCTCTCAAATTACGAAGTCCTTATAATGAGTAATACGAAAGAACAAGCGAAGGGTTTCATCTTATTACCACTAACATGTTGTAGAGAAGACAAAAAAATCCAGTAGCAATATTTGGTTTTATTGAAACATTTATACATATCAATCGTATTAATACTATAGGCCACCATCATAAGCTTGAAAGATCGTGCGTCAAATAGCCAAAGGGGAGTGGAAAGAACATGCAGTCATTAGGAATTATTACAGTCATTATTGCGTTAGTCATCATCGCGGCAATTGCAGGGGTTGGGTATTTTTTCTGGATGAAGATTCGTTACCGCACGGCAAAATCCAATGAAGCGTTGATCATCACGGGACCAAAATTAGGAGATCCGGAAAAAGATACGAATATTTTCACCGACGATGAAGGTCGTTCTATGAAAATCATTCGAGGCGGCGGCTATCTGTTAAGACGCTTCCAAACGTCAACGCCGGTTAGTTTGACGTCATTCCAATTAAAACTAGCAACACCGCGTGTCTACACAAATGCAGGTGTGCCAATTGTGGCCGACGCTGTGGCAATGGTGAAAGTCGCCGACACGTTAAATGGCATTGCCAATTACGCCGAGCAGTTTCTTGGCAAAAAACAAGAAGAAATTGAAACGGAAATTATCGAAGTGCTTGGCAGTAATTTACGTGCGATTCTTTCAAAAATGACAGTGGAAGACATCAATAGCGACCGCGAAAAATTCAATACGGACGTTCAAGATGTCGCTCAAAAACAACTAGACTTGATGGGCTTTAAAATCACGTCACTCGGATTGACTGATTTGCGTGATGCCGATGAAGACAACGGCTACTTGGAAAACTTAGGTCGCCCGCGTATCGCCGAAGTGCGGAAGCTCGCGGAAATTGCCGAAGCTAACACGGAACGCGAAACACGTATTCACCGCGCGCAAACTGACCAAGAAGCGAAAGAAGAAGAATACAAACGTCAAATTTCAACGGCTCAATCGAAAAAAGAAAAAGACATAAAAGACGCTGCGTTCAAAGAAGAAACCGAACGTGCGCGTGCCAAGTCCGAGCAGTCTTACGAGCTAGAAAAAGCCAAGCTTGCGATGGAAATCCAGGACGAAGAACTCAGTATGCAATTCGCGGCACGTGAACGCGCAGTTAAACTCGAAGAAGAAGAAAGCAAAGTGCGTAAAACAAAAGCCGATGCCACGTACTACGAAACAACGCGTTCCGCTGAAGCCGACGCGCGCCGTGCGGTCATCGACGGGGAAGCAAAAGCGAAGATCAAACGTGACGAAGGTGCCGCAGAAGCAGAAGTTATTCGCGAGCGCGGTAAAGCCGAAGCTGAGTCTCGTAAACTACTGGCTGAAGCAATGGAAGAACACGGCGACGTCATCATCACCGAAAAACTGATCGACATGCTGCCGGTGTTCGCGGAAAAAGTTGCCTTACCACTAAGCAATATCGAATCGGTGAAAATCATTGATTCCGGTAACGGCCAAGGCATCCCGTCATTCGGCAAGAGTGTCACGAAAACCATGGTTGACATGCAAGAGCCGCTCAAAGAAATGACCGGTATCGACATTGGCGAATTGCTGAAATCGTACGTCAACCGCAATAACCAACCGGCTCCACAAGCACCGGTTGCGGCAATGCCAGTGGTGCAAAAAGAAGAAGTTGAGGATGCGAATAAACCAACAGAAGAATTGTAAGTAATACACCCCAAGAGCCTCATAAAGGTTCTTGGGGTTTTATGTAGAGGCACAGTGAATTTATACAATGACCCGCTTCGTTGCGATGGAGTATACCCAGCAGGTGAGGAGTTCTATAACGAAATCATTGCTAACACCGAACTAGTCGCTATTAGAGTAGGAGAAGACGAAGAAGTAATTCGGTTGATCGAACTGTTGGAAATGGGACCTTAACTAGCAAATAAATTAACTACAAAAAAGAGTGAACAGCCAAACCTGTTCACTCTTTTTGCGATTTTTTACGGACGAAACAAGCAAAATAAGGTAGCATTAGAAATGCAGTGAAAATTTAGATAAAAGGGGAGTCAAAAAATGAAAGGGATTACACGTTTTTCGAATAATTTAATGGAGCGCTATTTACCCGATCCGTTTTTATTCGTTATTATCTTGACAGTGGTCGTCTTCGGGCTAGGCTTAGGCTTAACGGATTCGTCGCCTGTCCAGATGGTGGCGTTTTGGGGTGAAGGATTTTGGGCATTACTAGCATTCTCGATGCAAATGGTGCTCGTACTGGTTACTGGATTTGTGCTAGCGAGCAGCCCGATTTTCAAAAAGGGACTAGGCAAGCTTGCGAGTTTTGCGAAGTCACCAGGCAGTGCCATTCTTTGGGTGACGATTGTGTCACTGGCAGCAAGCTGGATCAACTGGGGATTTGGCTTAGTTATTGGTGCTTTGTTCGCCAAAGAATTGGCGAAGCGCGTGGAGAATGTCGATTACCGCTTATTGATTGCCAGTGCGTATTCAGGGTTCTTGATTTGGCACGCTGGATTCTCGGGATCGATTCCATTATCGATCGCGACAGAAGGTCACCCGTTCGTTGACAAAATCGGTATTATCCCAACGACTGAAACGATTTTTTCTAGTTATAACTTAATCATCGTTGCTGCATTATTAATCATTGTACCGTTATTAAATCGCATGATGATGCCAAGTAAAGAAGAAACAATCACAGTCGATCCGAAAGTTCTGGTTGAACCAAAAGTCGAGGAACTTCCGACTAAATCGGAGATGACTCCAGCAGCACGACTGGAAAACAGCTGGATTTTATCCGCCATTATTGGTGTACTGGGTATTTCTTATATTGCGTATTATTTTATTCAAAATGGCTTTGCGTTAACGCTCGACGTGGTTAACTTTATGTTCTTGTTCCTCGGTATCCTATTCCACGGAACGCCTCGTAAGTACTTGGTCGCGGTTCAAGAAGCGGTCAAAGGAGCGGGTGCAATCATCGTTCAATTCCCGTTTTACGCAGGAATTATGGGGATGATGACAGCATCTGGGTTAGCAGCTGTCATTTCAGAAGCGTTCGTCAGCATTTCAACGGTAGACACGTTCCCGCTGTTTGCATTTTTAAGTGCAGGACTCGTCAACTTTTTCGTTCCTTCAGGTGGCGGACAATGGGCCGTTCAAGCACCGATTATGTTAGAAGCTGCAGAAATGCTTGGCAGTGACCCGGCGAAAGTCGCGATGGCAGTTGCTTGGGGTGACGCATGGACAAACATGATCCAGCCGTTCTGGGCTTTACCAGCACTGGCAATCGCCGGACTCAAAGCGAAAGACATTATGGGCTTTTGTGTGATTGTGTTGGTTGTTAGTGGCGTAGTGATTGGGTTAGGACTGTTAATCTTGTAAATAAAAACGATCTTGCCTACTAAAGGGCAAGGTCGTTTTTATGTTGTGGCAAAAGTCGAAGTGAGATAGCGATAGGTGAGTGTGTATGCTTATATATAAAGTTAGACTTAGGCGGCTTACAGAGAACATTGAATTATCATAAATAGTACGAATATTCAGAATTTATTGGTTGCAGTAGAAGTGATTTGCAGTATGATAGAACAAAGCAGTTTTTAAGAGAGCGGGGTGTCTACATGCTTAAAACAGAAAAGCTGACGAAAAAATTCAAAGATACGCTCGCGGTAGATGAAGTGACAATCGAGCTGGGACAAGGAGAATCTGTAGGGTTGCTCGGGCCAAACGGGGCAGGTAAATCCACCGCCATTTCGATGATTTCCACTTTGATTCAACCGACTTCTGGCGATGTTCGTCTCAATGGCAAAAGCGTCTTGAAAAAACCAGGGGAGATGCGCAAGGTGCTTGGCGTGGTTCCTCAGAAAATCGCGTTGTATGAAGAATTGAGTGCATATGAGAATTTGAAGTTTTTCGGGCGTATCTATGGCTTGTCAGGGAAAAAGCTGGAGGAGCGCATCCAAATCGTGCTGGAACTGGTCGGTTTAAGCGACCGCCAAAAAGAATTGGTCAAAAAATATTCTGGCGGGATGCAGCGACGTGTCAATTTGGCGGCAGCGATGTTGCATGAACCGGAAGTACTTATCATGGACGAACCAACTGTCGGCATCGATCCACAATCTCGCAATCACTTGCTGGAAACAATTCGCAAGCTGAACCGGGAACAAGGAATGACAGTTCTTTACACGAGCCATTATATGGAGGAAGTCGAAAAGCTTTGTGATCGCGTGTACATTATGGACCATGGCAAAGTCATTGCTGCCGGAACAAAAGATGAATTGAAAGGTGTTTTGTCGGAAGAAGAGACCGTGTTAATCGAATTTGATCAAAACTATCCGCCGTTATTCGAGAAAATCAGTCAGATGGAGGGGATCAATCATGCAGTAGTGAGCGACAATCGCTTGAAGCTCATTATTCCAAAAGGCGTGCGTGTACTGGGAACTCTCTTCCATGAGGCAGAGCGCTACAACGCACAAATCATTAATGTTACCGTGCAGAAACCTACACTTGAAGATGTATTTCTCCGGCTGACGGGCCGGAAATTGCGGGACTGAGGAGGCAACGGAATGTTCGCTTTTCTAGTAAAAGACATCATGCTATTGCTCCGTGACCGGTCACAATTATTGATCCTTCTGGCCATGCCATTTTTACTCATCGCTATTTTAGGTTTTTCGCTCCGTGGCATTTTCTCGGGAGATTTGGAGGCGCTGGAAATGGATGTGGCACTTGTCGCGCTAGATGACGAAGCGCAAGCGGTCGAACAGATCCAAAACGAAATCGAGTCGATGGATTTACAGCAAGCGGAAAATATGGCATTAAAACAAGCGGCCGAATCAGCTAAGCCGCAGACCTTGTTTATATCGCTGCTGGAAAGTGAAAGCTTGAACAAGCTAATCACCTTGGAAAAAATGGATCAAGCACAGGCGAATGAAAGCTTGGAAGAAAAGGCGATTGATGCCGTCATCATTATTCCGGCTGGATTTTCTGAAGCGGCTTTGAGGAATATGTTGTTCGGCGCAAGTGGTACTGGGGAGCTGGAAGTGGTAGTGGCAGATTTATCTTCCACAAAAGCTGAAATCCTCAATACAATAGTCAACGAATTTGTACAAACTGTAAATTTTGAAGCCTCTTTCACACGACTCGCCGGGGGGGACATTCCGCTAGCGGAAGTTTTGGGGGAAGAAGAAACAATCACTACCCGTCCACCAATCAGTTCTTTTCAGTACTATACGATTGGCATGGCTGTAATGTTCGTCTTGTTTACGGGATCAACGCTTGCATCACAAGCAAACCTTGAACAAACCCAAATGGTCTTTGACCGAATTCGGTTGTCCAATCGTCCTCCGCTACTGTATTTGGGAAGCAAAGCGCTTGCAGCGGCGGCAATCGTGTTTGTGCAGCTTACCTTATTGTTTGGGTTATCTGCGCTTTTATTTCAGACCTTTCCTGTGAACTCCTGGTCATTTTGGTCGGGGATGGCTATCATATCCACCACGTTGGCAATTGCAGTCGGCTGCTTGGCTGCGCTAATGGTCGCTTTGACATTGAAACTTGAAAGTGACGCAGTGCCAGCAATATTTTCTGGGGGCATTATTTCCCTATTGGGCATCGTCGGCGGAAGTTTTATGCCGATTGAAAGCATGCCAGAAATATTGCAAGCAATCGGTAATTGGACACCGAATGGCGCCGCTCTTACAGCTTATTTTTCTTGGATATTGCAGCCGGATACAAGTCGGTTATGGTTGCCGCTGTTGAGAATCGCTGCCACAGCGGTCTTGTTTTTGCTAGTGGCACTTGCACTATTCCCGAGAAAGGGGGGAGTCGCATGAAAGCCGTATTCTTATTGCAATGGCGCAGATTTTACCGGAGGCCGTTATTTGTCTTGGCGATGTATGGGCTGACAATTATTTTTATTTCAGTTGCCGCTGCTGGCAACGGGGGCGGCCCGGAAATGATTCCCTTGTATGCTGATGAATCGGTCAGTGAAACAGAAGCAAAGGAATGGCTCAAACGCTTGGACGCAGAAGCGCAATTTTCGTTTAAGCTCATGTCGGAAGCGCAGGCGAGGGAGTATGTGGCGGAAGGGGATGTCTCCCAAGCGGTAAAACTGTTCGAAACGGATTACGTTATATTGGTCGGCAGGGATGATCCTGTGCGCATTGCGCTGCATTCGCTCCTCCGCCGTGTCTATTCAGAAGAACTGCGGCTGGAAAATGCCGCGCAATCAACGCCTGACATTCGGGAACAATTAGCGGAGACGATTTCGAATCCAGCGCTGGCAGTATCCGTTTCTGCGCTACAGGAAGAGAAGGCCAGCTCCCAATCCAATGATGAACTTCAATTGTTGTTCGGCATGACCTTGTTTTTTGTCGTTTACACGATTATGTTCAGTCTTGTGCGTATCGTGGGCGAAAAAGAGACAGGTACATGGAATCGGATGGTTATTTCCCCAATCAGCAAATGGCAAATGTACTTTGGGCATCTCAGCTATAGTTTTTTGATCGGCTTTTCACAAATTACGTTGATCTTTCTCTTGTTCCGTTTTGCTTTTGGGTTTGAAATGGGTGGGGATTTTTGGTTATTGATCGTCATTGCCGCGTGCTATACATTTTCAATTGTCGCACTGGGGCTATTGATTATTTCTCTCGTCAGCCAGCCCCGCCAGCTGGGAGCAATCATTCCAATTATTGCGACTGGGATGGCGATGATTGGAGGGGCGTTCTGGCCAATCGAGCTGGTGACCAATGAGATCTTGTTGACGATTGCCAAAATACTGCCCATCACATACGGCATTCAAGCATTAACAAGTGTTGCCGTTTATGGAGACGGCTTGAAAGCAGTCATTGTGCCAATCTTGTTACTGCTTGGATTTGGCGGCATCTTTACATCCTTGGGCATTCGGTTGTTAGAATGGCGAAGCCCACAGCCTTAAAAAAGTGTAACGGTGAGCTGTCGCAGGTGCAAGAATCAATATCGACCACGAGATTTTCGAACCTGTCTAGAAGATGAAGTTATCAGCGCGCGATTACGCAGTGAAAAGTTCCCGAATTGTCGAATTCCGTGTGGGTGGGGAACACAGAAATTCACGTATGCAGTGAACAAAGGCGGCTAAGAAAATCCGCGTTCCCTGTAAAAGACAACTGAATTTAGAGGAGGGAAGTGTATGGAGTTCCTGAAAGTGAAGGGCAAGATCAAAACCGGAAAACTGGCGTTGAGTATAATGGTGCCGATTGTCGGCGGTTCATTAGCCGGCGCTTTCGCAAACCGCAACACCAAAGAAGAATACGCTGAATTGAAAAGGCCATCTTTCTCCCCGCCACCTTGGATCTTTCCCTTGGCGTGGACCGCTTTATACACTTCCATGGGAGTGGCAAAATACAGAGCAGCGGAAAAAGCCGCGTTGAAAAAAGAAGAGGGGAAAGTACTGCTCCCATACAATTTGCAATTGGGTCTGAACTTCCTGTGGTCATTTCTTTTCTTCAAATGGGGGCTACGCGGCACCGCGCTTGCGGAAATGGCTTTGCTGCTCGCAACGATAACGTGGACGACGTATGTATTTTACCAATACGATCAAACAGCCGGCACTCTCATGGTCCCTTATATCGCTTGGGTAATGTTCGCAATGGGCTTGAATGCTTCGATCTGGAAGCTGAATAAATGAACGGTAAGGGAGCAGGCCACTGGAGAACTAAGAGGAGAACGAAAGGAGAACAATATGAGAACTGATAAAGGATTTAAAGTAAATGCAGGGGATGCCAGATTTGGAGAACACTTCAAAATGAAAGGTGTTACGCTGAATAATTTAGACCTCAAAATCTCCGCGGCTGACACGGAAAATGATTTAACGGTGTTTGAGCAAACCGGACTTACTCCAAACGGAGGACCGCCTTTGCACATCCATCCTTTTCAGGACGAATGGTTTTATGTAATTGAAGGAGAATATCTATTTCAAGTTGGTGATAACAAATATCAAATGAAATCGGGCGACACTATTTACCTTCCAAGAAATGTGCAACATGCCTTCTTGCAATTGACAGAAAAAGGAAAGATGTTAGTTTCTTATTTGCCAGCAGGAAAGATGGAAGCATTTTTTAAGGTTACAGACAAGTGGACTTCTCCCCCGACAAAAGAAGAGATTACAAAAGTATTTGCAGATCATGATATGAAAGTTGTTGGAGCACCATTGAAAGCTGATTAACTAATTGGGAAATTGCGTCCCAGGGAAAGAAACAATTCTAAACGATTTTGTTAATTCAAGTCAATTGAATACAACAGAACATCCAATCCCGAGAATGCAAAGTTCTTGGGATTGGATGTTTTTTGTTCCACTCCCAAGGAAGCGCAATAAAATGAAACGATTCCATTTATAATCCATGCATTGCACACACGCTGTATTGACAAAGCGGATGTGTTTTTTCATTTTATTAGTCAGTATAATATTTTCGGGAATTTTGCCAATCGCAATGAAGTGGAAGTTCGACAACTATTAGAGGTATGCCATTCGGAATAAGGCACTTTCTATATTAATTTACGAATAAAGCATGTGACTTTTGATGCTTTTATGACAAAAAGAGTAAAAAATCAAAATTTATATTGAATAATTTGTTAATTCGGAATATTATAAAAGGAGAATAAAAAAATAAAGGAAATGAAAGGAGAAAAAAATGAAAAAAGGTATTTTTGGAATTTTATCGGGAACGCTTTTGTTTATTGGTACTACTTTTAGTGTCGCTGCGGATAATCACGTGGACAGAGATTGCGGTGAATTTGCAAACCATGAGGAAGTTATGGCATTTTGGTATGAAAATGGGTATAACGCAGACAATGATCCTCATGATCTCGACCGTGATAATGACGGATTAGCCTGTGAAGTAAGTCAAAGTGAATATGACAATTACGTAGCCAGCCAGGAAAATGATGATTCTGAGGAAGCAGTAGAAGAAAATGAGGAAGAAGGAGCAGCTTTACCGGATACCGCTTCGAACGGTCCTCTTATGATGCTATTCGGCGCTGGTATCGCTGGTGCGGGTTCATTGCTTTTATTCCGTCGTAAAAATAGAATGGCTTAATCTTAATGCGGAGCGGCAGGGAGTCTTCTGCCGCTTTACTGTGAGGTGATGATGCTTGATGAGGCGTTGGGTCGGCTTGATGCTTTTGTTTATTGGAATAGCAATCGTAGTCTATAATTTCCAGGAATGGAATACTGGACGAACAGCTGCACAGGATATCACTGAAAAAGAAGTGCAGGATTTTAAAGAAATTGCACAATCGATTGAAAAAGAGATGATTTTTACTCCACCGCCTGTTGAAAGCGTTCCTTCTCCTCTTCTCACTGCAGACGTATCACATGAAACGGGAGGAGAAATTGCAACACTACTTATACCGAAAATCGAACAAAAGTATTCAGTCTACTGGGGAACTGATCCTTCCGTTTTGAATCAGGGAGTCGGGGTGTTTGTCAGTGATCTGACGACTGTTCCCGGTGGTTACGGGCATACTGTGTTAAGCGGCCACCGTGATACAGTGTTTACAAGATTGGGAGAGTTGGAAAAGGCGGATTTGCTCCATGTCCAATACGAAACTAAGACGTATGTATATGAGGTTATGGATAGTTGGATTACGCATGAAGATGATAGGACTGTCATTGTGGAAAAAGACGAATCTATTCTGACTTTAACAACTTGTTATCCGTTTGATTTCATCGGTTATGCATCAGACCGCTATATCGTACAAGCAAGATTGGTTGGTGAGCATGATATTGCAGATTAGCACACTGAATGAAATCGCACCCCTAAATCGCGCCCCAGTGAAAGAAACAATTCTAAACGATTCCGACAATACGTTACAATTCATATCACATACATTGCCACACCTGCTGCATCTACATTGCTGGTGTGGTTTTTTCGTATTATTCATCTGTATAAATTGTGTGGGAATTGTTTCGCTCCCTGGGAAGCAATATCTAAAAGTGTTGCAATAAAGTGCTAAGAAGGAGTTAACAAATTTGGACCTTTCCTATTGGATGGGTAAGGTCATTTTTTGATATCGGCGAAAATAGAGATCAGTGGAATAAAAACTCGGATCAGCATATAGAATTTAGTTCAGGAGATGCTATATGAACTAGACCCTCATTGTGTTATATTGGTAATATTATAGTATAAATGGGAATTGTATAATACTTCAAAAGAACTATGTCAGGAATTATTTTACAAAATAATAGATTCAATACATTGCTAGCTCATAGCAAGTCAAAATAGTAAGCACGATCTAATCTTCATAATCAGAAAGGGGCTTATACGTATGTGGAAAAACAAAAAACTAGTAGCGACAGCCGGGCTAATCGTTCTGTTAAGTGGCTGTGGCGAAGAAACACTCGAGAAGGATGAAGCAGTCCTTGAAACAACAGAAGTTGAAGCTGCAGAGCCAGAAAAATCTGAAGAAGAAGTAGCAAAAGCTGAGACAGAAGAGAAGAAAAAAGCGGAAGCGGAAGAACAAGCAAAGGCTGAGACAGAAGCAAAAGAAAAAGCCGCGGTAGAGGAAAAAGCTAAGGCAGAAGCGGAAGAACAGAAAAAAGCAGAAGAACTAGCAAAAGTTGAAGCCGAAGAAAAGGCAAAAGCAGAAGAACTAGCAAAAGCTGAAGCTGAAGAGGCAGCACGTAAAGAAGCAGAAAATGCAGGTTCAGCTTCCCAACAACAAGCGGCAAGAATGGCCGAAGAATACCTATCGTATACCGCGTTTTCGAAAAGCGGACTGATCGACCAATTGGAATTCGAAGGATTTAGTAACGCGGATGCTACATTTGCTGCAGAAAAAATCGATGCAGATTGGAGCGAGCAAGCAGTAAAAGCGGCTGAAAACTACATCGCCTACACGGCTTTTTCAAGAACGGGCCTTATCGAACAATTGGAATTTGAAGGCTATAGTAACGACAATGCGACATACGCAGTAGACGAAATCACTGTGGACTGGAGCGAACAAGCGATATTAGCCGCAGAGAATTATATCGAGTACACTTCGTTTTCGAGATCTGGACTGATTGAGCAATTGGAGTTTGAAGGGCATAGTAAGGCGGATGCTACGAATGCTGTGGATGTTATTGGGCTTTAATAAAGTATGTGAAATCAGTAATCTGATATGGGGAACGTTCTCACACTATAAATACACTTGAGATAGTAGAGCTGTCTCCCGCATTTTCTTGGAAACAACTCGCGCCTGCGCTTTGGGCATGGCTCTCGCAAGAAGCCAGGAAGAACGCCTGTCTTCTTGCTTCGCCTAGCCCGTGGACGCGCCGGTGCTGGTGTGCAGTTCTTTTTTTCACAAAAAAAATAGCCGCTTTTCTAAGCAGTTTATTTAAATCACGTCCCAGGAAAGCGAAACTAATTAAATATATTAGACTACTGAGGAAGAGGGGAAGCATGGAAAAATTTATTGATTACTATGTATTATTGAATATACTACCGACAGCGAGTGAAGAGTTGATTAAACGTGCTTATCGCATTCAGTCTAAAGAATTACACCCAGATCAAGGAGGAAATGAGCAACAATTTATCTTACTAACAGAGGCATACGAAGTTTTGAGTAATCCCTTAAAAAGAAAAGCATACGACCAAGACTATGCCTTTTATCAACAAACTCGAAAGCGGGGTAATGAAAGTTCTCAGCAAGAAAGAAAACATACGAATTCTAAACGTGCATCAGAATCCACGGAAAATAAACCATTCTTGTCTTTTGACTATATGCGATTTGGAAAAGTTGCGCTTGGAGGGATCATTACTCTAGGGGTTCTTGCGAAAGCAATTAATGCTTTTGAAGAAAGTACTGAACCTGAGATTCCAATAGACCCTATTGTATTTCCAGTTTTAGAAAATGAACATTCTAACGATGTTGTTGAAGAGGCTGTCACCACTGAATATGTTGTAGGTGAAATAGAAGAATCAGGTGTGGAAACTGTGGAGCAATCAATTGATATTCCTGAGGAATCTGAACCGCTCAAAGATTTGATAGAAGAATATGAACAAGAAGAAGTGGAAAAAAATTCCACATTGACATATAGTACAACGGACTCTTTATCTTTATATGTTAGGTATTTAGACAGGATTTATAAATTGGAAGCGGATTTAGAAAGCTATGGGAAAGTATGGGAAACTGGAAGCGATGCCGAAATTACGCAAGCATCATATAATCAATTGAAAATTTGGGATGATCTATTAAATGAAATTTATCAGACGTTAAAAATAGAATTAACAGAAACAGAATTTTTAGAGTTGAGGGATTTTCAGCGTGCTTGGATAGCAAAGAAGGAAAGAATTGCAGATGAAGCAAGGAAGGATTTCGCTGGTGGCTCTTGGGAGGTTCCTGTATACAATGATGCTCAGTTGGAAGAAACAAAAGAGCGTTGTTATTGGTTAGTGATGAATTATATGAATTAAAAAGTAACATCCAGTGTAAGAGAAAATCTACAATATTTCAGTAATATACTACATCTCCTAAATCAACATTGTGGGAGTGGCTATTTCAACTTAAAATCATGTCCCAAGGAAGGGAACAAATAGGAGCTTTTTGAGAAGGTAGAAGCGGCTGAAAAAGACATATGAAAATGCATGAACCCGCTGCAGCGGGTTCATGCATTTTTATCGTTAACAAATTGTCGTTTCGCCCATTAGAATATCCCCGTTTTGACCATCTAAGTAATCGATACCCCATTCGCAATTCCCTTTATTTTGCCATTCAACAATATACTGTCCATCGTCATAGCGAATTGAAATAATGTCGACTGTCTCAAACGAATTCGCATGGCTCTGTTCGACAAGTGCTCGTGCTTCTGCTTCGGTAATCGTAGGGTTTGCAACAGAGCAGCCGCTCAATAGCAAAAGACACATCATTAAAAAGGTAATCATAGAGTTTTTCATCGCATTCACCTCTAAATAGGTAGACTGACCTGTAAGGAAGAACGTTACATAGAAGCATGGAATCAATAGAAAAATAGATTTTAAAGAGAATATTAATAAAATTGTAAAAATATTTCGTTTATTCGACCGGTAACAGTTAAATAATGTTAATATATTTGTATTGAATATCCAATTGTTGAGGGGAACGCCGCCGTGTTTATCTACAACGAAAGCTCTTCAAAGTTCATCGATTACGTACTAGAAGATCGGATCGAATCGGTGTACGATTCTAAACTTGAACTTTAATACAAAAAACTGATTTTTCATCTAGAGAGGCTGAAGCTTTATGGGCACGATTGAACTAAAGACATGGGACTTCAACAAAACTGCGTTGGACAGTATCAAGAAAGAAGCTTACTTTGATTATCCAGTCGTTTACTTTTTGAACAATAATACCACTGTATATATTGGGGAAACTGTCGCCTTTAAAAATCGGATGAAATCTCACTTGAATAATATTGAGAGAAAGAAATTAGAAAAAATGACGCTCATCATTCATGAAAAGTTTCATCGATCAGCTACATATAATATAGAAACCAAATTAATTAATTATTTTTTAGGCGATAATCGTTACAAGCTGCAAAACAAGAGTCAGACGGTGCAAAGTGTTATGCACAATTATCATGATAAAGAATTCTACGATATAAAAATTTTCAATGAGATATGGACAGAACTGTTGAATAGGAACATGGTAAATAGCCCGGCTCATGTAATTGAAAACAGAGACATCTTTAAACTTTCTCCTTTTAAAGAACTGACGATGACACAACTCGAGCTTAAAACAAAAATTCTAGAAGTGTGTGAAGAACACATCGATGATGATGAAACGTTTGTATTTATGGTTAAAGGTGAAGCGGGTGTTGGTAAAAGTGTGGTCTTAAGTTCCGTGTTTAATAGCATCCAGGAACGAGCAGCTGACAAAAATTCTAAACTCCATCAAACGAAGAATTACTTACTCGTCAACCATTCAGAAATGCTGAAAACGTATAAAAACATCGCAGCCAATGTAAAGTTTCTGAAAAAGAATAACTTTGACAAGCCGACAAGTTTCATTAACAAGCAAAAGAAAGCTGCTGAAAAAGCGGACATAGTTTTAGTCGATGAAGCGCATTTATTGCTGAGCAGAGCGGATGCGTTCAATGGCTTTAATGAGAACAATCAATTAGAAGAAATCATTAAACACAGCAAAGTCGTCATCGTTGTTTACGACGAAAAACAAGTATTAAAACTGAAAAGCTATTGGGACGAAGAACGGCTCAAGAAAATAGTGTCAGGCTATCAAAGAGAAGAGCCCTACGTTTTAAGAGAACAGTTCCGCATGAATGCAGGTGATGATGTGATCAATTGGATCGACAATTTTGTAGAGAAGCGAATTGGTAAGCTCCCGAAAGATGAGCTATATGATTTTCAAATATTCGATTCTGCCAAGAAAATGCATGATGCCATAGTGGAAAAGAATAAAGAATATGGACTCTCCAGAGTGGTATCAACATTTGACTACGAACATAAGAAAGACGGCGAGCAGTACTACATCAGAGAAGACAATCTCGAAATTCCCTGGAACTCAACCGACACTAAAAACACCTGGGCAGAAAAGCCGGAGACAATCAAAGAAGCGGGATCCATCTATACAATTCAAGGTTTCGATTTGAATTATGTAGGCGTGATATTGGGACCATCAGTTACTTATGATGAACAAAATGATTGCTTGAAGATTGTAACTGAAAAATATAGTGACACCGAAGCGTTCAGAGGAAAAGATGGAATTGAGGATGTTGAACGAGCGAAAGAACAGATTATATTGAATTCCATTAATGTGTTGATGAAGAGGGGGATAAAGGGGCTTTATGTTTTTGCTAGTGATGGGGGGGTGAGAGAGCGACTTATTGAACTATAAAGATAAATATAAAGCAGTAACTAATTAAAAAAAGATATTATAAAAGGACTTTTAAATCTCAAAGGTATGAAAATTAAATTGGAAGTGGTGTTCGCATTGGGGATGTGGGGATTAAATATTAAGGGTGGATATTTTAAAGAGGAGTCACAATTAAAATTATATGATAAACATAAACACGTAGGTTCATTAATTTATGGAAAGAATGGTAGTGGAAAGTCTAGTATATCTCGTGCAATATTTGAAAAAGACCGTTTAATAAAAGAAGAGATTAAAGAAGAAGAACTTGAATTCTCTCCTTTAATTTTTCAGGCTCATGAAGAACATCCTAAACAAGGTAGTAAAGTAATGTCAGAGGATGAGGTATCTAGTTTTAAGTATTTGATCTTTAACGAAGAGTTTGTTATGAAAAATATTCAATTCAAAACTGATGGGTTAGACGCTATAGTTATGTTGGGAGATCAAAAAGACTTACACGAAAAACTAGAAAGTAACAAAGACGAAATAGAAAAAAGTATCAGTGAGAGAAAATTATACATAACAGATTTAACTGATGAAGATCGGATGTCTTCTGCGAAAATAAAAGAGAATATTAAAAAAAATCTATCCGAACGCTGGAGTACTACGGAAAAAGATATTAAAGACAACTCAATTAAAAGTGCAGTAACAAATAGTTTAATTGATAAAGTAATAGATCTTTCAGAGAACTCTAGAAGTTATGGAGATATTTCTGAAAAAATAACAAGCTTGATTAAAAAGTTAAGAAACATCCGTTCACTTGAGAAAGTTGAAGAAATAAATATAAAAGTGTTAGATTATAATTTCGAGAAATTAAAAATTCTACTAGAAAAGAGAATTGAAAAGCCAGATTTAAATGAAAGAGAAAATAAAATACTAGAAGTTATTAAGGATACTAATGGATTGATGATGTCTCAAACCAATAATTTAATTCAAAGTGACACAGAAGATTGTCCACTTTGTTTTCAAACCATCAATCCCAATTATAAAAAGGAAATTTCAATTGCTATTGAAAAATTGCTACATACTAGGGCGGCGAATGAACATATTCAAGAATTAGATAAAAAAGAATTACCTAATATAGATATGACCTTAGATACATATGAAAATATTGTTGCTTCTTTAACATTAAAAGATTTAACTCAAAAAATTGATTTGTACAACGAATGTATAAAGTCTGTTAACAAAAAGATATTTATAAAAATTCAAAACCCTTACTCGCCTATAGACATAGAAGAAAAAATAATTAAAAAGTGTTTAAATGAGATAAACAAAGTCATAGAAATTTGTAATAAAGAAATAAAGATTTTTAATAATGATATAGCTGAAAAGAATAAAATCCTTGAAGAAGCATCTAAACTGAATTTGGATCTTGCTCACAAAGATGTAAAGAGCTTAATTAGTGATTATAAAAAACAAAGTATTTCAGAAAGTGTATTGAGTAGGAAAATAGAAGGATTAAATACTTTACTTGAGAAGTTAGAAGCAGAAGGAAAACAAATAGAAGCGGAACTCTTAAATACTAACATTGCATGCGACCTTATAAATGATTACTTAAAATATATTTTTTATGATAGTGAAAGACTTACTATTCATCCAGATGATAAGTATTATTCAATTAAATGCAGAGGAGAAAGCATTAAGCTTTCATCTTTATCTATTGGAGAGAGAAATTGTATAGCTCTATGCTATTTCTTTTCACAATTATTTAAAGGAAAGTCAATGCAAAAGGTATTTCAAGAAAAATGCTTGCTAGTTATGGATGATCCTATTTCTAGTTTTGACTTTGAAAATAAAGTTGGTGTTTTTTCTTTTTTAAGATTTATTTTAAATGAATTTCATTCTTCAAATCAAGAAAGCAGAGCCATTATTTTCACTCATGATCTAGAAGTTTTTAATCATCTTTTTAAAATTTATAATGATATCAAGTTAAAGGATAAATATTCCACTATTCATTTAGAAAACAAAAAAGTTAAATTCATTAATTCTAACGACTTCAACGAATATAGTGATTTACTAAATCAAATATTTGAGTTTGCCCATAATCAAGAAGCACCTGTTAAACAACTTTCAATTGGTAATATAATGAGAAGAGTGTTGGAAGCTTTTGCCACTTTCAACTATAATTTAGGGATAGAAGGTCTTACTGCCAATGAAAAAGTATTAGATTTACTAACAACTGAAAAAGAAAAAGCTTATTTTAAAAATCGCATGTATAGATTAGTTTTAAATAGTGAGAGTCATTTATATGAAAGAACTAGAGGTATTTTAACTAGAGGATTCGCAGAAAACTTTTCTGTTGATGAAAAAGTAAAAACTGCTAAAGATATTATTATTCTCATGCATAGTTTAAATCCAACTCATATCGACATACTTCTAAGTAATAAAAATGATTCAGACCAAACTTTAGAAGAAAAGTTGAAATTAATAAATAGTTGGAGAAATGAAATTTTCTCTTCAATTACAAGGTAGCTTTTAATGCATGTAGTTTCAATTTATTAATCTTGTAAGTTGTTTAGTAATGGGGTGTCTCCTGATGAAATCGCTGCACAGAAAAGAAACAATTCCAACAATACAAGAATATTTATAATCCGTATATTGTCACACTATTGCTATATCAATATTATAGGTGTAACTTTTTAATTTTTATTTATCAGTATAAAATTTTTGGTGATCGTTCCGCTTATAGGGAGACTAAATCCAACTATCGTTTAAAGGAGAAACCTTATGTTGACAAAAGATAGTATTGAAAGAGTGATGAGAGAAAGAAATCGGAAAGGTGATAACCTTATAAGAGATATTCAAATAGTTCAAAGTTATTTTGGACTTGGAATTCAAAAAACTTTTACCTATCAGTCTCTTGCTGATGAATTCGGGGGAATGACTCGGGAGAGGATACGTCAAATCATCAATAATAAGTTCATTAAAAAAGTAGAGGAAATGGACAAAGGTAGTTTATATGAAATTCAAAGTGTAGTAAGTGAGTTTCCAGTAATATTGTTGGAAGATTTAAAAGATATATTAGAACAAAGAGGCCTTGCTGATAATGGACTTCATAATCAGGGCTTGTATAATCTGTTAGAAGTGTTTGAAATATGCTCGGAATATGAAGTGTGTACACTAGACTTCGACATACCTACCCGATTTGATTTCGAAAATAGTGCTTCTGTATTTATGGTGCAAAGAAAAGCAAAAGATACTCTTTATAAAGCGCTTCAGAATATACGAGAAGTTTTGGGGATGCATGGAATTGTTTGTTTGGAAAAAATATTTGAACAGGAGAACCTTGATAAAAGAAATATTTTATTTTTTCGAAGCCTTCTTTCACACTCCAGAGACTGCTGGACATATGAAAGTAAAGAGGGTTTATGGTATCTCTGGGAGAATAGGGATAGTGTCTTATTTAATGTACTTGAGAAAGTAGCATTCGTTACAAAGAAAATTCCAATCGAAAATTTATCCGATGTGATACATCGATATATTAATCGGCGTACTTTGCTATATGGAGCTCCAAATCAAGCAATAATTAGTAAATATCTCAAGGAAGGCAAAAAAACTATTTATAACAATGATGAGGTAACTCTTTTAATTGATGGAAAAGTTCTCAATGATATTGAGCAAAGTATCTTGAGATTTTATCGAGAGCGGGAGGAAGTAAATATACCTTATAGTGAATTAAGTGTATATCTTCAAGAACTTGACTATCAAAAACCTTATTATGACATAGCTTTATTTCGGTCTCCTATACTATTTGTAGAACGGAGTGACGGAAGGGGGAATTATCGATTTATAATCATAGATGCTTTGGCATCTATGAGCTTGTATGAGAAAACTAAGAAGCGACTTGGAAAATTAGAGGGGACAAATATCTCTGTAGAAGTTCAGATGCGTAAAGAACAGGCCATTCTTAGAGAGTGGTTGTTCCTTGGGAAAAACTCTGAATACTGTGCAATTTGTGGTGAGTTATATAGTATTAGTAGCATGGTTTGTGCTCATAAAAAGAAGAGAGCCAATTGCACAGAAGATGAGAGAACTGATCCATATATAGTTATGCCACTTTGCTTATTTGGGTGCGATATTATGTATGAACACGAATATTTCGAAATAGTAGAAGGGAAAGTTGTTAGCCATTTAGAGGATTTAATGGAGACAGAGAAAAAATATGTCAAGGCAATCCAGGGACGTGCAATAGATTTTCGGTGGCTTAAGGGTAATGCAGATTATTTCAAGCGTGAATATCTTCCAGGGATGAGAAACAGTACTAAACGATTCTGACAATACACGACAATTTATAATGCATGCATTTCCACGCACGATGCATCAGTATTCAGGGTGTGGTCATTCGATTTTATTCATTCATATAAATTGTTTGGAATTGTGTCGCACCCCTGGAAGCGAAATTTAAAGCAAAGACATTCTATATTATATGAAGGAAGTCTATTTTATAATTTCATTCATCATTTTATTCTAATTTCTATTTCTTTTCCGTCCTCATAAACTAAACTGAACTGTTTAATCTTACTATCGGAAAGTGTTTTATGTATTATTTTACAGTCCCGCACCATACTATCAGTAATTTCTTCCGCTAATTGATTCTCTATGTTCGAATTCTCTGGGTTCGAATTTCTAAAAAATTTCGCGAATTTAGGTCTTAATATTTCTTCTACAGCAGTTGCGCCTCCTGCACTTAAAATCGGTAGTAATAAATCAGTTACTAAAGGATTGGATATTAATTCTATCCATAAGGATCCCTCAGAAAACTTTTTTATTGCAAGTGGTTCTGTGTTCCTTGAAGAAAATTGCTGTATGCTATTACGAACATGACTATGGCTTCTTCTATTTCTGTAATTTGTTTCTCTATAATATCTTCTTTCTAAAATTTCAATAAGTTTATAAGTTTTACTTTCCGATAGAGTCAATATACTTAATTGTTTATGTAAACTATTAAAACCATTAAGTAATAATGTGAAATCCTTTAACAATAGTCCTTCTTCAAAATCGATATATAATTTTAAATTTTCGATTTGTGCATTATTATCCATATTATCAATTCCTCTCATTATAAGTTGAAAAACGTGCCCCTGTGTAAGAAACAATTCTAAAAGAGTAAGCGTCTAATAATGAACACCTGGTTTCTTAGAAAAGAAAATGCCTTTCCGATTTTTTGTCGGAAAGGCATTTTTTATTTTTTCTTTTGGATATAACAGTCTTTCGGAAGTTCCTTCGACCACGGCATGAGATGCTCGAGGTTCAGGTCCGCCGTCATGTCCAGCTGCGGAAGTTCTTCGAAAAGAAATTGAAGGTAGAAAAATGGATTCAAGCCATTCTCTTTGGCTGTCTCTACGAGACTGTAGATGATGGCACTGGAATTCGCTCCGCTTGTCGAAACGGCGAACAGCCAATTTTTTCGTCCGATGACGAACGGTTTAATCGACCGTTCCGCACGATTGTTGTCGATCTCGATGCGTCCGTCTTTCATGAATGTTGTCAGCTTATGCCATTGATTCAACGAATAGGTGATGGCTTTCCCGGTGGCTGATTGCGGCGCAATGATTTCTTTTTGTTCATGGAGCCAAGCCAAATAAGCATCCAGCACAGGCTGACTGTCTTTTTGTCTTATTTTCAACCGCTCTTTGGCGTCCAACTTCTTGATTTTTCGTTCAATCGCGAATAATTGGTTACAGAAGTTGAGGCCCTTTTTGGCAATCGTCGATCGGGTGGAACTTGATGAGGGGCTCTTCAATGCCTTCAGCGCCTCATCGAATTTCCGACGGGCATGTGCCCAACAGCCCGCGAGCTCCACATTTTCGAGCGATTCATAACCGGCATATCCGTCGACGTTGAGGTAGCCTTCGTATCCCTTCAAGAAATCCTTCGGATTTTTACTCGATCGGTTCGCTCGGTAATCGAAAAGGACCATCGGTTTTTTCGTTACAGAACTCGTGCGATAGAGCCACATGTACGACTTGGATTGTGCTATCTTGCCGGGTTCATCGAGAACTTGCAGGCTAGTCTCATCGGCATGAAGCAACTCTTCCTGCAGGAGTTGACGGTGGAGAAGATCATAAAACGGGCGCAACCAGCGGGTCGTACTTGAAATCATCCAATTCGAGAGTGTCTGGCGGTTCAACGGGATGCCCATCCGTTCCAGCTGCTTTTCCTGACGATAAAGCGGAAGACCATCCGCAAATTTTTGCGTCATGACAAAGGCGATTGCGGAAGGTGAAGCCAATCCCTTTGGGATGACTGGATTTGGCATCTTCGCTTTGACGATGGGAGTCGTGATGGCATGCTTCTCACAATGACGGCAGCTGTAAATGTGCTGAACGTGTTCCACCACTTTGACCTGCGCCGGAACGACCTTCAATTCTTGCCGGGTTTGGTGGCTCATTTCATGAAGTTCGTGATTGCATGCCAAACAGACCTTCTCTGCATCAGAAAGGTCGTAATGGATGGTTTCGACCGGCAGGTCTTTCAGTTTTTCTGCACGGCCGCCAATTTTTTTGCGCGTGTAGTTGATGGTCTCCATTGTCGGTTCCGCCAATAAGACGGCAGAAGAGATTTCGGCTTCGTTGAAAAGCTGAAGCGTCAACTGGTTGTCGTCCGTCTTTTCGCTGGATACACCAAAGCGTTTCTGCTGGGCCAATCGAAACTGCTCTTCGTACCACTGCACCTTCAGCTCCAGTGTCTTCATCTGGTTCTCTAGCTGCGCGTTCTTCTTTTCCAATTCTTCAATTGTGGGTGAGGTCTTTCCGTCCATTATTTTCATAAGTCTAAGAATAGCACAAAAGTTTTGCCTCAAATAGACCTAAATGATTTTTTTCGCCGCAACGGATGGATGCGCCTGACGTTGGTTCAGCGGCAGGCCATCAAGCAACCAGTTCAACTGCCGAGACGTGATTGGAAGGGGCAGGCTGGACCCAAGGTCCGGCCAATCGAACAACCCTTTTTCCAATCGGCGGTAGTAGAGCCAGAAGCCATTGTGATCCCAGAATAGAATCTTGAGCTTGTCTTTCTTCCGGTTACAAAACACAAAGAGCGCGTTGGAAAAAGGATCGAGCTGAAATAATTCCTGGACGATAACCGCGAGCCCATCAATTGACTTTCGGAGGTCTGTCGGTCCGGTAGCCAAATACACCCGCTCGACAATTCGGCCATTCATCATAATTGATTAAGTGTCCGAAGGACCTTCAGTAACAGTTCGTCCTGGAAGCCACTCATCACCTCAATTTCCACATTTTTTATTTTCAACGTAAGCGTCGTCTCGCTCGAAGGTTCTTCTACCAGACAGGAGACCCAAGCGGTCTCTTGCGACTTTTTGGATACGGGCGACTGTTTGCGCAGCCAGTATTTCATCGTGTGGAGTTTGATGTCCTTCCTCTCGCACCATTGAACTAAAGTTTCTCCACTTTCCCGATATTCACTGATTTGACCTGTCCAATATAATTCTTTCTCTTTTCTTTTCAAAAAAACTCCTCCCAGAAATTTAAGTCTGGAAAGAGTATCTCATGAAGAATCTTCTATTAGAACGTGCTCATTATTTGACGCTTACCTAAAAGATTCTGACAATACACGACAATTTATATGCTATACATTGCCACACTTGCTGCTTAAACATTGCAGGTGTGGTTTTTTGATTTTATTCATCTCTATGAATTGTGTAGGAATTGTGCGGTACACAGCGTTTAATGTGAAATAAGTCAAGCGCTAATAATCACGATTTTGGGCAACACGAAACCAAAGGTCAATTGGTAAAAAATTGAAATCAACAATCATAGAACCTAATAAGGGCATTTCTCCGCAACGTACAAGGTCTTGTTGTTTGTTTCCACAGGGATACAGCCTACTTCATGCAAAATAGACACATTGACGTTTTATTCGTATTTGTGGAACAAGACCTATTACGCTGTGTAACGAGGTCATGGCGCCTCAGGGAAAAATTTCAATATGGTCTGACGTTCCGGAAAAATGCCGTTTTTCCTAGTCAAAGTAATAGGTTTGCTTATCTAAGGCGTCAGTTCAGGACGTAACGATTGAAGAACAGAGCTTGTTTTTCTTTATTTCGTAATTTACTGGCAATCACCGATTGGAGGCTTTTGCCTTCTGGTCCTGTCTGGTAAACCTGTTTCTTTTTCATCATGGCGAATGCAAGGCGCAGTAACCGATTGCCCAAAGCAATGTAGATCTGTCCTATTTTTTTCCCTTTCGCTTTCAGTTCTTCGGCCTTTTTTTTCATGGTCGGATTCTGACCCATCATGGCTTTACCAGCCCGGTACACAGCGCCTCGAAAATCGGCTCGCCCTTGTTTAGAAATCCGATGGGAGGTCGCCTTTTTACCGCCAGACTGCCGGATGATCGGATTGGTGCCGGCCATCTTAATGAGCTGTTCGGGGCGTGTAAATAAGGAAAAATCCCCTATTTCTGCTGTCAGCTCAGAAGCAGTGATGACACCAACGCCCGGGATGCTTAATAAGATTCCACCGTCCGTTTGGAGAAGCACCTGTTCCATCTCCGCCTTGACCTGTGCCGCTTGTGCTGCCTTCAATTCCAGCTCATCGAGCTTCAGACGCAACATCAGAAGCTCCGCTTGCAGGAACATTTTGGGTTTAGAAACCGATTGACGGGCAAAACGGACAAGACGCTCAATGGATTGATCGCGCATTTTCAAATTTTGTTCGATTGAAACCTGGCGTAGTCCAGCTTCTCCCAACTTTAAAATGTCCGAAGGATGTGGATAATGGCGCATCAAGAAACGGGATGATTTGGAGTCGAAGGTAGAAAAGATTTTTAAGATGACTTTTTCACCATCCACTTCCTCCACAATTCCCTGAAACTCTCGGAAGATATGGTCCATATAGAGACGGATATGGTTAATCGTCTGCGAATGGGTATTCACCAATGCCCGGTGCGCACGTGACAACATTTTGAGCTGTTCCAATAACGGAAGGGCCTCCTGGCTCGTCTGCCCGCGTCCGTGCAGGAGTGACTGGGTGATGGCCATGAGATCCACGTTGTCAGTCTTCGTATAATTAAGTACGGTTTCCCGTTCTTTCGCCGTTGTCGCGGCGTTGATGATCCGGACGATGAATTTTTTCTGTTCACAAAGGCGGACCAAATCTTCGTAGTAATGCCCCGTTGTCTCGATGCCTACGACCACTTCTTCGAACGCATATCCTTCTTTCGCCTCTTCAATTTCCTTCACCAGCCGGTGAAAGCCAGTGGAGGAGGCATTGAACTCAAACGGTTTGACGAGAATATCGCCGTATACATTGCAGATCATGGCGGCGTTTACAAACTTGGCAGCGTCGATCGCGACAATACAAATCTTTTCGGCATTTTCGCCTCTCATCAAGCGGTTCCAATGACTTCCGTTGCTCCCCTGAATATGGTTAAATGTAGATAGAACCATTGTTTTCAGCTCCTTTTGGGTGGGTGTTTCGGAAGTTCTGTGATTGGTACTTCTTATATACCCAGAAAACAATGGTTCTTTGTGTTGTCGTTTATCTATTTTATATAGGTAAGCGTCTAATAATGAACACCTGGTTTCTTAGAAAAGAAAATGCCTTTCCGATTTTTTGTCGGAAAGGCATTTTTTATTTTTTCTTTTGGATATAACAGTCTTTCGGAAGTTCCTTCGACCACAGCATGAGATGCTCGGTAAGCGTCTAATAATGAACACCTGGTTTCTTAGAAAAGAAAATGCCTTTCCGATTTTTGTCGGAAAGGCATTTTTTATTTTTTCTTTTGGATATAACAGTCTTTCGGAAGTTCCTTCGACCACGGCATGAGATGCTCGAGGTTCAGGTCCGCCGTCATGTCCAGCTGCGGAAGTTCTTCGAAAAGAAATTGAAGGTAGAAAAATGGATTTAAGCCATTCTCTTTGGCTGTCTCTACGAGACTGTAGATGATGGCACTGGAATTCGCTCCGCTTGTCGAAACGGCGAACAGCCAATTTTTTCGTCCAATGACGAACGGTTTAATCGACCGTTCCGCACGATTGTTGTCGATCTCGATGCGTCCGTCTTTCATGAATGTTGTCAGCTTATGCCATTGATTCAACGAATAGGTGATGGCTTTCCCGGTGGCTGATTGCGGCGCAATGATTTCTTTTTGTTCATGGAGCCAAGCCAAATAAGCATCCAGCACAGGCTGACTGTCTTTTTGTCTTATTTTCAACCGCTCTTTGGCGTCCAACTTCTTGATTTTTCGTTCAATCGCGAATAATTGGTTACAGAAGTTGAGGCCCTTTTTGGCAATCGTCGATCGGGTGGAACTTGATGAGGGGCTCTTCAATGCCTTCAGCGCCTCATCGAATTTCCGACGGGCATGTGCCCAACAGCCCGCGAGCTCCACATTTTCGAGCGATTCATAACCGGCATATCCGTCGACGTTGAGGTAGCCTTCGTATCCCTTCAAGAAATCCTTCGGATTTTTACTCGATCGGTTCGCTCGGTAATCGAAAAGGACCATCGGTTTTTTCGTTACAGAACTCGTGCGATAGAGCCACATGTACGACTTGGATTGTGCTATCTTGCCGGGTTCATCGAGAACTTGCAGGCTGGTCTCATCGGCATGAAGCAACTCTTCCTGCAGGAGTTGACGGTGGAGAAGATCATAAAACGGGCGCAACCAGCGGGTCGTACTTGAAATCATCCAATTCGAGAGTGTCTGGCGGTTCAACGGGATGCCCATCCGTTCCAGCTGCTTTTCCTGACGATAAAGCGGAAGACCATCCGCAAATTTTTGCGTCATGACAAAGGCGATTGCGGAAGGTGAAGCCAATCCCTTTGGGATGACTGGATTTGGCATTTTCGCTTTGACGATGGGAGTCGTGATGGCATGCTTCTCACAATGACGGCAGCTGTAAATGTGCTGAACGTGTTCCACCACTTTGACCTGCGCCGGAACGACCTTCAATTCTTGCCGGGTTTGGTGGCTCATTTCATGAAGTTCGTGATTGCATGCCAAACAGACCTTCTCTGCATCAGAAAGGTCGTAATGGATGGTTTCGACCGGCAGGTCTTTCAGTTTTTCTGCACGGCCGCCAATTTTTTTGCGCGTGTAGTTGATGGTCTCCATTGTCGGTTCCGCCAATAAGACGGCAGAAGAGATTTCGGCTTCGTTGAAAAGCTGAAGCGTCAACTGGTTGTCGTCCGTCTTTTCGCTGGATACACCAAAGCGTTTCTGCTGGGCCAATCGAAACTGCTCTTCGTACCACTGCACCTTCAGCTCCAGTGTCTTCATCTGGTTCTCTAGCTGCGCGTTCTTCTTTTCCAATTCTTCAATTGTGGGTGAGGTCTTTCCGTCCATTATTTTCATAAGTCTAAGAATAGCACAAAAGTTTTGCCTCAAATAGACCTAAATGATTTTTTTCGCCGCAACGGATGGATGCGCCTGACGTTGGTTCAGCGGCAGGCCATCAAGCAACCAGTTCAACTGCCGAGACGTGATTGGAAGGGGCAGGCTGGACCCAAGGTCCGGCCAATCGAACAACCCTTTTTCCAATCGGCGGTAGTAGAGCCAGAAGCCATTGTGATCCCAGAATAGAATCTTGAGCTTGTCTTTCTTCCGGTTACAAAACACAAAGAGCGCGTTGGAAAAAGGATCGAGCTGAAATAATTCCTGGACGATAACCGCGAGCCCATCAATTGACTTTCGGAGGTCTGTCGGTCCGGTAGCCAAATACACCCGCTCGACAATTCGGCCATTCATCATAATTGATTAAGTGTCCGAAGGACCTTCAGTAACAGTTCGTCCTGGAAGCCACTCATCACCTCAATTTCCACATTTTTTATTTTCAACGTAAGCGTCGTCTCGCTCGAAGGTTCTTCTACCAGACAGGAGACCCAAGCGGTCTCTTGCGACTTTTTGGATACGGGCGACTGTTTGCGCAGCCAGTATTTCATCGTGTGGAGTTTGATGTCCTTCCTCTCGCACCATTGAACTAAAGTTTCTCCACTTTCCCGATATTCACTGATTTGACCTGTCCAATATAATTCTTTCTCTTTTCTTTTCAAAAAAACTCCTCCCAGAAATTTAAGTCTGGAAAGAGCATCTCATGAAGAATCTTCTATTAGAACGTGCTCATTATTGGACGCTTACTTATATAGTAGGGAAGGTCCGGGGACAATTTAACCTGGATAGTGGAAGAAAAAATCGCTTTCCTGTGTTAAAAAATTCTAAACGACCCTGACAATCCATACTCCATACAAAGTCACACCTGCAGCAATACTGCGAGTGTGACTTTTCCGGTTTATTCATTTCCTCATGAAACAAACGCTTGTGTAAACGGGAACAAAACAGGGAACTCTTATATCAATAGGTTAATCACCTGACTTGATCAGAAAAGGAGCAGTTGATAAAAACGCGTCCCTGGGAAAGAAACAATTCTAAACGATTTCAACAATACACAACAATTTATATCATATACATTACTGCAACCGCTGCATCTATGTTTAAGGTGCAGCTTTTTCATATTATTCATCTGTATAAATTGTGTGGGAATTGTTTCGCTCCCAGGGAAGCAATATCTCGATTCTAAAAAAATTTGTCTGTACACATTTACACTGCACACAGCACCGCTCTGAGAAAATCAACTTTCCTCAAGCGGTTTTCTTATTAACCGGGAACAAAACCTTCAGGTATGAGACAAAAAGAAACGTCAATGTCTAGAAAAAATCAGACTTCAACAACGCCCTAGAGAAAGAAGCAATTTTAAAAAATAGGGGAATGAAACATCGAGAGATCAGCGGAACGTGATAGAATATCAATTAGTGGGACATTAAATCTTCTTATAGTAAGCTGTATTATCTTGCCTAGAAGGAATTACTCCATTCATAGATGATAGATGAATTAAAAAGGATAGATAGCAAAGGGGACAAAACAGTAGAACAAAAATGAACGAGATACTCCGGAAACCGCTTCCCTGTGTTGAACACAATTCAAGGTATACAATAATACTGCATAAGAAAATAGAAAAATCCATATTAGAAAGAATTCCGATTGCATTTATATGGTTATCGTTAAGTATTCATAATTGAGGGACGCACAGGGGCCAATACTAAAATTAAATTACATATACAAGTTTCCCTATAAGCGCAATATTCATAGATAGAAATTTTAAATTTTATCCAGAGATATGAAATGTGTGGAAGTTGTTTCGCTCTAGGGAAGCGGAATGAAAGTAGGTAGACTCTTTGAATAAGTTGTATAAGCCAAAATTATTAGCAGCAATACCTATATTTTTAATTATTATTAGTTTATTAGCTGATGTATTTACTTTAACTAGTTTTAATACTATTGAATATATAAGAGGATATGCCCCATATTCCTATTTAGCAGTGTTAGTAATTCCAGTTTGTGTATATATGTTCTCAGTTGCTTTAAACCTTAGAAATTCTCGAAAAAAGTTTGAAGGTGAAATATCTTTCGACTACTCAAGAAACAGTGGGGTGTTACAGATAGGAGAGGAAGAATATTTGTTTGATACAAAATGGACTAAAGCAAGCGATCAATCTATACATGTCTATTCAGATGAAGAAAATATTGAAAACATTGGTCACTTAAGAGGTACATATGAATTTCCCAATGCTAATAACTTCAATGACTTTTTTAAAAATAGTTCACGCTCATACACAGTCGGAGTAGGAGATATAGTTTTGTGGCGGAATAAATGGGGGAAACATGCAGCTGTAAAAGTAAAAGAAATAAGAGATAATTCTAGAGGAGCAGAAGAAGATAAGTTATCACTAGAATACAAAATTTATAATTAATATAAAATAAAATCGCTTCCCTGTGTTGAACCCAATTCAAGACATACAACAATACTGCATAAATTCGTGTATCAAGAGTGGAATTGACTTTAGGTTTCTTCTTTCGAATAATCATGCTGTCATCCCCTGTCTACGGAATCAGGTATTTTTGTATAGAGTATACCCGTTTTTGTCCATTTTAAGGGGGTAAAAACGCGTCCCTGGGAAAGAAACAATTCTAAACGATTTCGACAATACACTACAATTTTTATCGCATACATTACCACACCCTCTACGTCTACATTGTGGGTGTGGTTTTTTGATTTTATTCATCTCTAAGAATTGTGTAGGAATTGTGGGGCACACAGGGAAGGTCCGGGGACAATTTAACCTGGATAGTGGAAGAAAAATCGCTTTCCTGTGTTAAAAAATTCTAAACGACCCTGACAATCCATACTCCATACAAAGTCACACCTGTAGCAGCAACACTGCGGGTGTGGCTTTTCCTGTTTATTCATTTCCTCATCCAATAAACGCTTGTGTAAACGGGACCAAAACAGGGAACTCTTATATCAATAGGTTAATTACCTGACTTGATCAGAAAAGGAGCAGTTCACCATGGCAGAAAAAAGAGATGAAATCATCCTGAGAGGGTTGCAGGAAAATAATTTGAAGAATGTCGATTTGAATATCCCGAAAGAAAAGATAAATGTGTTTACCGGCCTGTCGGGTTCAGGCAAAAGCTCAGTTGTCTTTGATACATTAGCGACAGAAAGCAGGAGGCAGATGACGCTGAACTACCCACTGTATATCCGGCACCAGATGCCGAGGTATGAACGGCCGCGTGCCGATTTGATGCAGCACTTAAGTCCGGTGGTCGTTGTCGAGCAGAAACCGGTAAGAGGAAATTCGCGTTCGACTGTCGGCACTTATATGGATATCGATCCGTTGATCCGCTTGCTATTTTCGAGGATCGGCAGCCCGCCGATCGGCTCAGCCGCCGAGTTTTCGAGTGACAGTTCTTTCGGCAAATGTCCGGAGTGCAGTGGACTCGGCGAAATTATTGCGCCGGATGTCCACAAACTCATCGATCATACGAAGTCACTCCGGGAGTCCGCGGTGAGATTCAGACCGCTCGCGCCACCCGGCTGGCAAGGCAGATGGATGGTGGATGGTGGATTGTTTGATCCCGATCTTCCCATCAAGGATTACACGGAAGAAAAATACAATCTTCTGGTCTACGGTCCGCGGGAAGGCGAGCGGGCATTCAGTACTTATTATTATAAAGTAGGCAATCGAGATATCGAATGGGACGGCATTCTTCCCCGGTTTATCCGCCTGTACATTAACCGCGACCTCTCAAAACTGAAAGTAACGTCACAGGAAGATGTGCTGGCGGTGACGGCACGTACACTGTGTCCGACCTGCGAAGGTTCTGGATTGAATCCGAAAGTGCTGGAAAGCAAAATCAACGGCTTGAATATCGCGCAATACGACCGGCTGGAAATGACGGATTTACTGAGTGAGCTGGCGAAAATAAACAATCCGGTTGGCACATCGATTGCGCAGCAGGTGTTACCAGGTGTCAAGCAGCTGGTCGATTTGGGACTTGGCTATTTGTGTCTGGCGCGAAAAGTTGGCACGTTGTCTGGAGGAGAAGCGCAGCGTGTGAAAATCGCGCGCCATTTGGGCAGCAGTCTGAACAATATCACGTATATATTCGATGAACCGAGTGCCGGGCTGCATCCAGAAGAAATCGAGAAGCTGACGCACATGCTGAAAAGTTTGAGAGACAACTACAACACTGTCGTCGTCATCGAGCACAATTTGGCCGTCATTAAAACAGCGGATGAAATTATCGAAATGGGTCCAGGCGCAGGTGTGACCGGCGGTCGAGTAGTTTATCAGGGCGCGCAGGAAGGCTTGCAGAAAGCATCCGCGATCACTGATTTAAACCATAAAGTCGCTGTCAATAAAACACCGCGACAGGTAGAAAACAGTTTTTCGATCATCAATGCATCTGCGAATAACTTGAAAAATGTAAGTGTGGAAATCCCGAAAAACGTGCTGGTGTCGGTATGCGGCGTTTCGGGTTCCGGGAAGAGTTCGTTAATGTTTGACGCATTTATAGAAAATTATCCCGAAACCATCGCGGTGAGGCAAAGCAGCATCGGAACCTCGAGCCGTTCGACACTCGCGACCTATATGGGGATCATGGATGACATCCGGTCGATTCTTGCCAAAGAAACAGGGCAGCCTGTGGGCTTGTTCAGCTTTAATTCAATAGGAGCCTGTCCTGTTTGTGAAGGCAAAGGCGTCACCACGCCGGACGTGGCATTCGCGGATCCCGTCACCGTTACTTGCGAAGCGTGCAGAGGGACGCGCTATTCCGATGAGGCGCTGTCGTATCGCCACTTAGGGAAAAATATTGTAGAGATTTTGGAACTGTCGATTGACGAAACCAATCACTATTTGAAAATGCCGAAAATCGTCAAAAAAGTGGATACCTTAAAAGATGTCGGCTTGGGCTACCTGACACTCGGGCAGACGACCAGTTCGTTGAGTGGCGGCGAAGTGCAGCGCCTCAAACTCGCCAGTCACCTGAAAAAAGAAGGCCAGATTTACTTGCTCGATGAACCCTCATTGGGACTGCACACAAAAGACAATGCGCATCTATTGGCCGTGTTTCAAGGACTCGTCGACAGAGGGAATTCGGTGATCCTCATCGAGCACAATCTGGACTTTATCGCGGCAAGCGACTGGGTCATCGAAATGGGTCCAGGTGGTGGTAAAAGAGGAGGAGAAATCCTATTTGAGGGAACACCGGAAGCGATGCTCGAGTCGGATACGGTGACGGCGAAGTGGCTGAGAAAAGATGCGGAGAGATGAAAAGATTCTTCTGTGTGGGGCGGCATAAAATCGCGCTCCTGTGCAGAAAACAATACACGACAATTTATTTACTATACATTGCTGCACCTACCACATGAAAAATTGGGGTGCAGCTTTTTGATTTTATTCCCCTCTATAAATTTGTGAGAATTGTACGAAACACATCGAACACACACTGCAACTAATTCATCTATGTTAAATAAATCAGTTTGCAGGAGTAGGTTTAAGGGAAAGTGCATTTATAAGGGAGTTTTTAGTTAGGATAGGCAACTCTTAATCAATTTCCGATGTTTGATTTCTGAGAACTGAATTTTATAGTTACTCAGTTAAAATCTTAAAAAAGAGGAGGAAAAACGATGACGAAAATTTCGTGGTCAAAATTAATGTTCTCTGCAATGCTGATGTCTGTATTAACTTTAGCAGCATGTGGTAATGATGATACTGCAGACGAAAAATCAACGGATGACTCGGAGGCTGTAACAGAAGAAAATGCTGAAGAGGGCTCTGAAGAAGAAGCAAATGAAAGCGCAGAAACTGAACCAAAAGTTACTGAGTTTGAACCCGCATTTCCAGAACAAACAAGAGCACCTGCAGTAGAGACTGAAACAGAAATTGAAACAGAAGTTATTGTTGAGGGTCTTGGCGTCTCTTGGGGTATGGCAGAGTTTGAACCAAATCGCTTACTTGTTACGCAAAGAGATTCAGCAGAACTTCTTATTGTAAACCTTGAAGATGGCTCTGTTTCAGATCCAATCGAAGGTACACCAGAAGTAAATAACGAAGATCAAGGTGGTTTACTTGATGTAGCCATTGCACCTGATTTTGACGAATCGCGATTAGTCTTTATGACGTTTGCTCAAGATATTGAAGGTGGTACGGTAACTGCTGTCGGTAAAGGTGTTTTATCTGAAGATGAAGCTTCACTTGAAGATTTTGAAGTCATCTTCCAAGCGACACCAGCATATGAAGGTACTTTACACTATGGCGGACGGATTATCTTTGATGATGATGGCAACCTATTCTTAACAACTGGTGAACGTTCAGATGACGAAAGTCGCGATCGTGCACAAGAATTAGATGCTTATTTAGGTAAAGTCATTCACATCACACAAGACGGAGAACCAGTAGATACGAATCCATTTGTCGAAGATGAAAACGCACTAGATGGTATATACAGCTACGGCCACCGTAATATTCAAGGTATAGATTACAACCCTGCAACAGGAGACTTATGGATTGTTGAATTCGGTCCACAAGCTGGGGATGAACTGAATATTATTGAACCAGCCAATAACTATGGATGGCCAATTGTTTCTTATGGCATCGAGTACACGGGTGAATTAGTCAATGATGGTATTTCAGAACACGAGGCGCAAGGATTTGTTGAACCAAGATATTATTGGGATCCAACAAGTGCACCAAGTGGTATGGCATTCTATGACAACGACGCCATTCCGGAGTGGGAAAACAACTTGTTCATCGGTGCTTTAGCGCCGAGCTATATTGTCCGTGTCGTTATTGAAGATAACATGATCGTTGGAGAAGAACGTCTATTAACTGACGAAGGCGAACGCTTCCGTGATATTCTTGTCACTGAGGATGGCGCGCTTATTGCCATCACTGATGGCGGTAAGGTTTATAAGCTTTCTGCAGCAGGGGAAAGTAACTAAGTTAAAGTCGACGACGTAGAATCGCGTTCCTAGGAAAGAAAGAATTCTAAACGATTCTAACAATACGCGACAATTTGTATCACACATATTGCCACATCCGCTATTATTCACTTTGCGGGTGTGGTAATTTTATTTTGTTCATCTGTACAATTTTGTGGGGATTGTGCTCTGGGAAACAAAGCGATAATATGCAATGATAGTATAAGCAAGTAAATTTAAAGGAGTGACACAATGGACGGATTAGTAAAACAAAAATTAGGTGAGATACTCGATGTGTTTGAGGGGCTTCCTCATTGTAAAGTTGAGCCGAGTGTAGACGATCAACTTGTAATCACCAGTGATAAACCAGTCGTTTGGAGTGACTCACTCGAGAATCAGGATGCGGAATCCACGCATAAAATTGGAACGATTAAACCTCATAAACTTTCACTCGGTCTTTACATCGATTTTCCGCACGGATACTTAGATGCTGACAAGTTGGAAAAAATTATAAACCCTGAAGGAACGTTAACGTATTATCCGCCGGGCACAAAGGCGCCTACTGTGAAAAGCTGGTGGCGTTTCCGCTCTGATGAGAAATTTGATAGTATCCACCTGGTTCTAAGAAAAATCGAGTTAGCCTATTATAATTTTAAAAGAGAAGATTGGATTGAGTTAATGCGAGAGATTACTGAAGCTCATGAAGAAAAATGAAAACCGGCTCCTTAGATAGAAGTAATTCTAATAGATGACGACAACAAACAATAATTTATAATTCATACATTGCTACACCTGCTAAATCAACAGCGCAGGGGTAGCTTTTTTATTTTATTTATTCATAAAGGTTGTATAAGAATCGTTTGGCTCTTTGAGAAGGGAAATCGTAAGAATATAAATTAATTAAGTGGTACTTAAGCGTAGATGTAAAAAAATACGGATATAAACAAACGAATTATCAATTTATTTTCTAGTCCAATACTTTACATTTATAGAAAAAAGTTGTCATTCCGATTGCCCAGCCGTTATACTTTTAAAAAAGATTAAACAGGAGGAGAACGTCTTGGGTATATTCGATAAAATTCTTAAAAAGCAGAAAAAGGAAGAACCAATCAGCGGAATTTCTTTGAAGAAAAAAGCGGCGACGATTGTTCTAGAGAAGAAGCAACTGACTGATGTCACTGCACGAGTAGGTGTTGTCCTTGATATTTCAGGTTCCATGAGAAAATTGTATAAGGAAGGTGTCGTACAGGAAGTGGTGGAGCGGGTGTTAGCAGTCGCGAGTCAGTTTGATGATGACGGTGATTTGGATGTTTGGGTCTACGACAACGAATTCTCACGTCTACCAGAAGCGACAGAGGCAACATTCATGGGTTATGTGGAAAAAAATATCCTCTCGAATGACAGCGTGCACAAGTTCGGCCGCAACGATGAACCGAAAGTGATGGAAGATGTAATCCGTAAGTATACGAAAGAAGAACTAAGTGACGATCCTGTATTTCTTGTTTTCATCAATGATGGTGGATGTAAATCGGGCATTAAGAAATTCATCGTGGAATCATCAGGTCAGCCGATCTTTTGGCAGTTTGTAGGGATAGGCGACTCGAATTTCGATGTGCTGCGAAAATTAGATACCATGGGTGGACGAGTGGTCGACAATGCGAACTTCTTCCACCTTGAAGACATCAGCCAAGTATCTGATGAAGAATTATATGATCAGTTGTTGAATGAGTTTCCGATGTGGCTTAAGGAAGCCAAGGAAAAGCGGATTTTGCGCTAAGTAAAAATACTTCTATGCGAAAGAAACAATTCTAAACGATTCCGATAATACACAACAACATATAATTTATCCATTGCTACACCTGCGAAATCAACAGCGCAGGTGTAGTTTTTTTATTTTATTCGTTTTCAAAAATTATGCTTAATCTAAAGAATAGGAAGGTAAGCTCCTGCGAAATTGGGTAAAGATGAATAGAGTGAATCGATTTACCTGAAATCTAAAGCGTAATTAGAAAGCTTTTATTTGCGTTCCAGGACTATTTAAGAAGTGAGGGAAAGCCCGTGGAATACATTTTCATCTCGATTGCAGTGATACTGACTTTGCTGGTTGCCGTCTTAATATACATTAGAAAAGATAGGCAGACCTTACCGCAAATAGAAGAACCACACGTTGAAGAATCGACAGAAGAAAGTAAATCGGTTGAACCAGAGCCAGAAGATGACGACAGCCATTTAGACCCGAAAGTATCGGAAGTAGATAAAAAGGAAGTCGTCAAAAGCGGATATGAGAAAATCGAACTTCCCAAGAATATGATTCCGATTATCGCACAGACCCTAAAAGACGGGGCGGTCGTGCTCCACCAAAGTCGGACGTACCGCGTAGAGTTCAGCCCGGAAGTAGTGAAGGGTCTGAAAGATAAGAGCATGAAGTTGATTGGGCGGGTAGACGGCAAAGGTTATGTGCCGGCAGTGAAAAAAGATGGCGTGAAAGGGATTTATGAACAAGCGATTCTCGTGAAGCGTATAAATCCAGCGCTCTTGGCGCACGCCAGCATGAACTTGTTGACGACGGTCGTTGGCCAGCAACAGCTTATGGAAATCCAAAGCTCCTTGAAAAGCATGGAACAAAAGCTCGAAGCTTTGATTCAGCACCGGGAAAATGATTTTACAGGACGGATCGAAGCGCGCTTTGGCTATTTCAAGGAAGTCATCGAACGGTTCTGCCGAAACGGCATTACGCTTGGTGGTGTGGAAGATGCAGAAATTGAGGGGTTTTATACGGCTACCTTGCAAGATTTGAACGTATTGATGAAAGACTTGAAGGGGATCGTTGCGAACATCGAAGGCTTGAAAGAACACGAAACGCTACGGAAATGGGGAGAAGCCCCCGTGAAAAAAGAGTACGAGCAGCTTGTCGGGCAGTTTAATGCCAAACAAGAGCTTGTGCTGCTCAATGTGCAGTTTATTGAGGAATGCTATGAGCCGTATCTCCGCACCATCCGGAACTACGAAGAAGTGAGCGTCAAATCCCAGGCTTTGGCGGCGATTGTTGTAGAGAATCATTCCATTATCGAAGCTATCGAAGAAAAAGTGACAAGCATCGAAGAAAACTATAGAGTGAAGATCAATTTTGGCATCAAGGCTTTGAAATACCGCAATTTGGAGAGCTTAAAGGAACTGGCTCCCAAGAAAATCAGCCAGCAACAACCGGCAGAAAAAGAGATTCCGTCCGAATTGCTGGTCGAAGTGACGGAAGATGATAAAGCTTATGCATACGTGCGCGCGGAAAACGAATAGTTAAAATCATACCAAAAAACACCCTCTGTTGAGCGGTCGGCATCTTCATGCTGACGTTTCAATAAAGGGTGTTTTAACTGTCTCAACTAAATTTAATAAGATTCTAGATCCGGTGCTTTCCGTTTCATAGTCGCCTGTTCATAAGAGTAAGCCAATTCAATCAAACGCGCTTCGCTGAACGCCTGTGCGCTAAACGTAACACCAACGGGATGCCCGCTGCTCGTATAGCCGGCCGGGACGGTGATGGATGGATAGCCTGCTTTTGCGGGCATCGCAGCGCCGCGGTTGTTTTGGAACAACAGTGTATCGAGTTGGTGTTCTTTCACGACGAGATCCAATCCTTCTGATGTGGAAGTTCGTAAATCAGTTTCGCGGTGTTCTAAATAGGTCGAATCGTTCGGATCGTCGCTTAACGTTTGTGATTTTTCCAGTTCTACTTGGCCGAATTTCATGCGGCGTTCTGGGTCTTGTTTATTAAACTTGATAACGTCCGCGAGTGATTTGACTGGCACTTTGGCCGGTGTAGTGCGCAAATAATCATTGACGTTTCGCTTGAATTCATACCACAAGACGTCTGATTGGAATGATGATTTAGGAATCGCCACTTCAATAACCGTAGCGCCGAGTGCTGTGATTTGCTCGATTGCTTCATCCATAATGGCGCGTTCTTCCGGTGCTTCATTGTTCAAGAAGCTGAGGTCGACGCCGATGCGGGCGCCGCTCAAACCGTCTTTTTTTAGGTGCGGCGTGTAATCAGTGAGTGCTTGGCCTGCGCTTTTTTGTGTTGCCGAATCCTGTTCGTCGACGCCGGTCATAGCGCCGAGCAAGATCGCGGCATCTGTCACAGTACGCGCCATCGGTCCTGCGGTATCCTGACTTTCAGCGATCGGGATGATGCGTGAGCGGCTAATGAGGCCAACTGTTGGCTTAATGCCGACAATCGAATTGGCACTTGCTGGACTTAAAATCGAGCCGGATGTTTCTGTGCCGACACCCACCACGGCGAAATTCGAGGCAATCGCTGCGCCTGTCCCTGAACTCGAACCGCCAACGTCTTCTGCTTTAAAGACACCAATGCCATATGGGTTCAGCACTTGTCCGCCGAGTGAACTATAACCGCTCGGGCCGTCTTGCGACATGAAATACGCCCATTCGCTCAAATTTACTTTGCCAAGAATAATAGCGCCGACGTTTCGCAATTGCTTGGCAACAAATGCATCTTCTTTTGCAAAATTCTCTTCAAGTGCAATGGCACCCGCTGTTGTCGGCATCAGGTCCGCGGTTTCGATATTATCTTTTAGTAAGACGGGGATACCGTAAAGTGGACCTTGGTTATTCTGCCCGCGTTTTTCGTCTAGTTCTGCTGCGATTTCTAGCGCGTCCGGATTGATCGTCAGGACGGAATTGATTTTTGGTCCATTCCGGTCGAAAGCTTCAATCTGGTCTAGGTAAGCTTGAACCAATTCCACGGAAGTGAGTTTATTGTCATGAAAAGCTTGTTGAATGTCTTCGATTGTTGTTTCGATCAGTTTGAATGTGCTTGTTTCCATATGTAGGCTCCTCGCTATATTGATGTACTGTCGTTAATTGTACATCAATTCATAATTTTAAATAAAGTATAGTGTGCTGCTGAAATGGAATTTAAAGTGAATTTTGTTTCAGGGGATTTGCGCCACGAATCCGAAACCGAATCGTTTGAGTTTAGAGAGATGTAAGAGTAATCTGAAAATAGAAGCGAGAGGAGTGGAAGTAGATGGAAAAAGCAATTCCAGAAGTCACCTTAAACGACGGAACGACTTTGCCGGTTATTGGACTTGGTACATACGGACTGTGGGGCAATGCAGGAGCAAACGCAGTCAGCAGCGGGATCAATGCCGGGTACCGGTTGATTGATACGGCGTATAATTACGAAAACGAAGGTGCGGTCGGGGAAGGCATACGACGCAGCGGCATTGGGCGTGAAGAGCTATGGGTGACATCCAAGCTGCCGGGACGTTATCACACGTACGAAAAAGCCTTAGTGGCAATTCAAGAATCGTTGTACCGTTCCCAACTGGATTATTTTGACCTCTACTTGATCCACTGGCCGATGCCAAATCAAGACACCTACGTGGAAGCGTGGCAGGCATTGATTGATGCGAAGAAATGGGGGCTCGTCCGGTCGATTGGTGTCAGCAATTTTCTACCGGAGCACTTAGAGCGCATTATTAGTGAGACCGGGGTGACACCGAGTTTGAACCAAGTAGAATTGCATCCGTTTTTTAACCAGGCACACCAGCGCAAAGTGCACGCGGATCACGGAATCCAAACACAGTCGTGGAGCCCGATTGCCAAGGCGAAAGACATTTTGACGAACGACGCCATTAGTAAAATTGCTGAAGCTCATAACAAGACCATTGCCCAAGTCGTGCTGCGCTGGCAATACCAAATCGGCTCTGTCTCTATTCCACGCTCTACCTCGCCCGAGCGGCAGCGGGAAAACTTGGACATTTTCGATTTTAGATTAAGCGAATCCGACATGATCACAATTTCAGAACTGTCCCGCCCGGATGGCCGATTGTTTGATATGGATCCGGCAACGCATGAAGAATTTTAGGAGTTTGAGTGAATAACAACTGCACTATGGATTCGGGAATTTTAATAATGTGATTCAGACTCATTCAGTGGAATGAGTCTTTTTTTAAACACGCAAGAACTAAGAATGAAATATACCAACTAATTTCGTCTGCCTTTTTACCGAGAAAATTTTCGTGTATAGGGAAGCGGGAGAAAAATCGAAAGCGAAGGGGTGTGTCTGGTGAAACGACTTTTGGCAATCAGTGATATTCACGGAGAGCTTGAATTGTTTAATGAGTTATTGGAGAAGGTAGAGTATGACGCCGCTGTAGATCAGCTGATTTTGTTAGGAGATTATGTAGACCGAGGGCCGAATTCAAAAAGGGTATTAGACCGCGTCATGGAATTGAAAAAGCAGGGAGCAATTGTTTTGCGGGGCAATCATGACCAAATGATGCTAGAGGCGGCAGACGGGGAACCTGGTGCGAAAGAGAATTGGGTACGGAACGGGGGACTGGCTACATTGCAAAGCTACGGTTCTTCCATACAAAATACAACGCTCCCAGTGTCAGAAGTTTTTAGGGAACATGTGGAGTTTATTCAGGAAATGGATCATTACTATGAAACGGATGACTATATTTTTGTCCATGCGGGTGTTCAACCGGGCGTTCCGCCTCAAGAAACGGACCCGTATCTACTAATATGGATTCGCCAGGAATTTCATGCAGGGTATTCAGGAAATAAGACTGTGATCTTTGGTCATACACCGACGTTTGTACTTCGAGGGACGAAAAATTACGATGTTTATTTCGGTAACAATCAGATTATCGGAATTGATGGTGGCGCGGTTTACGGCGGGCAATTGAATTGTTTGGAGCTGCCGAGTAGGAAGGTTTATAGTGTGAGGAAAAGCTAATATGGGGTAGTTATCTACATAAAAAAGTCGCATTTTTATATGCGGCTTTTTTATGTGAATGGAATCTTCTAGTTCACCTAACTCGCTAGTCTGGACATCTGAAAGTGTTTCCTGAATTGTGCCGTTTACTGTGAAATGCAATATATACACCAACCAATGAACCAATGCAAAAAATATATGGTAGTTCAGTAGTCCCCATAGAGGCTGTATCATTTGATTTATTTTTTAAAATATTCAAATTATTTCGCATTCCGTAGTTGTTATAATGATTTCCATTTAATAGAATAAAGTATAAATAAGATTAATTTTCCAAAAGGAGGAAATATATTGATGATTAAAAAGTCGTTTGCCCATGTAATGCTTGCTTCAGTACTGGCGCTATCAGTAGTCCCTACCGCTTTTGCGCACGATGAACTCGATAGTTCAGGTGTATCAAAAGGAGAGCAAGGGGTATTTTCCAATGAAGAAATTGCAAATCTGAACGAAGCGAAGGTGGAAGGATCTAAAAATCTTTCATACCTGAGGGAAGCTGGCACAGCACAGTTAAAAGAAATTGACGGCGTCCAGAACAACACAGCGGATGTCTTCGCCCATAAAGGCTATGCCTATGTCGGCACGCATACAGCCAATGGCGGCAACGGCGGTGTCCGAGTTTTTGACTTGAAAGACCCTGCCAATCCGGTAGAAGTTGCGGTCTTTGCAAACGAGGATGTAGAAAATACGTGGCAGGAAAAAGTCATCGTCAAAAGTATTAATACTCCCGACTTCAAAGGCGACCTAGCCGTCGTCAGTGTCCAGCAGCTGAACCGCAATGCGAAAGATACATCTGGCGGATTCCTGTTGTATGACGTAACCGATCCGACCAATCCCAAAAAGCTAGGTTACTGGGAAACTTATGAAAACACGCGCGGTACCCATGAACTTACTTTGACGATGCAAGGAAACAAAGCACTTGTGCTGGCTTCCAATCCATACGCTGATTATTACAGCGACGGCGAACACAAAGACTTTACGATTGTCGATGTTTCCAATCCGGCAGAACCGGAAACACTTTGGGAATTCGATCCGCGGATTCTAGATGAAGTACCAGCCGATTTTAATGGCTACCACTGGAAATCGCCGGATGGCAAAACTCGTCCTGTGTTTAATCACAGTGTCATCACCGACAACAATGCGCAATACGCTTATGTCTCCATGTGGGATTTAGGCACGATCATCTTTGATATTACAGACCCGGAAAATCCGGTCTATTTGAGCAGCACGGACTATGCATCCAATCAGCAAGGCTCAGCCCATTCAGCAGCTTTGGCTAAAGGCGGCAATGTGCTGATTGAAACACGGGAAGTCTCTACACCAGTGCGCCCAGGATACGAAGAATCCTATGGCTATACGCGAATCTTTGATATCAAAGATAAAGCGAATCCTGTTTTATTGAGTGAGTTTAAAACGGACTTGACCGAAAAAGTCGAAGACGGACCGACGTTTGCCAATACGGTGCACGATCCGAAAGTGCATGGCAACACGCTTTACTTAAGTCATTATGCGGGCGGAGTTTATGCAGTGGATATCACCGACCCGGCCAACCCGAAACAAATCGGGCAATATACGCCTGACCAAGCAAATGTCTGGGGTGTATTCGTGGACCGCAATTACGTACTGGCTTCCGATATGGCTCAAGGTTTGAAAGTGCTTGTAAAGAATAACGCCAAAAAGTAATTGGATTAAATGCTGTAAATCGATTAAATGGTCGATAGAGCGGAAAAGATAAACTAGAAAGGAGCAGTGCCAGTTATCTCCCTGGCGCTGCTCCTATTTATTTCGCTTAATTCCGTAAAATGATGTAGATGATGGCTAAAACCGAATCTTTAAATTGACGGTTAACGGATGGATAGCGGATACGGCTTTAGCATGTTTATCTGTAAAATAAAAAGTTATAAGTGTTTGCGACACAGGAGGCAATCTTACAATTATTTCTCCGCCTCCCGCGCAGCCTTCACACTCCCTGGATCAAAAAACTTATCTACCAAATCGTAAATCGTGATCAGCTCATAAAGAATGGTGAATTCGGGTGGAAATTCAGTAGGGCGCATGGCGTCGCTTGCTGTGATGCCTTTGCTGTTGTCCCAAAACAGATTAGTAATATTTTTTAATTGGCATTGATGCTTTTCGTGATCATAGTCAATCGAGTGTTTCAAGTCGTTCGCAAGTTCAGTTACGGCATGCATAATAACTTCTCGCTCCGCGGTTGTCCACGTCAGCTTATGCAGCGGGATATAAAGCAAAGCATCTAAATGGAATTCTAAGTTATGTAAGAAGAGCAATTGCTTTTCTGCCATTTGAAGCTCGGCTTCTCGCTCGCGAACCCACGGGTACAAACTGGATTCGTCGCGCTGGAAATGGATTAACTTCTCGGTCTTTCGAATTTCCGTGACAAGTTCTTTTACAATCAACTGCTCTTTTTGACGATTCGCGTCACTGACAAAAAGGATGGTCTGGAATGTCTGTTCCAACATATTACCGGCTCGTTCTCCAATGCTTTGAATACTTCTCAAAATATCTTTCCGGTAGTTAGGTGGGAACACCAGCATATTGACAGCGGTAGACACCAGCAATCCAATGGTCGTTGTCCCTAAACGAATAAAGAATGAGATCAAAATATGTTCATGGATTACTTCGACCATCGCGACAGATGTTAATGTGGCAACGAGTAAACCAGCATGCAGATTAAGTTTATAACAAGCTAAAATCGTTGCAACTGCAGCGAGTGTATAGGTAATCGGGGAATTCCCGAAGAGTGTAATAAACAAGACAGCGAATGCAGAGCCAATCGCGGATGCTGGGAACCGAACGAGTCCCTTTTTAATCGAGTCGCTAACTGTGGGTTCGATTGTCACGATTGCAGTGATTACCGCAAAAACCGGTGGCCAACCAAACCATTCACAAATAATGGCTGTTAAAAAGATAGCGATTCCGGTTTTGACAATTCGGCTGCCATTAAAGTGAAAAGAACGCATCATTTTTACTTCGCTATCTCCTTTCCGTAGAGCTTTTACTGTTGTTTAGTATAACATTCCTATGTATAGGAGAGAAACTGTGTTTTTGGACCTAACCCAATCTGTAACAGCTTTTACAGCAGCCATTGAATACAGAGACACATTCGCAAGCGGACGATTGCGAATGTGTCTTTTTGCTTGTTCAGTGAGAGTAGTTGTGTGAGACTGTCCAAAACAGGGAAACCAATTAACAATGAGAAGAATTCGTGGTTGGATTGAAAAAGGAGGATGTCGACATGGCAGATAAAAAAGATGAAATCATTTTAAGAGGACTTCAAGAAAATAATTTAAAAAATATAGATTTGAATATACCAAAAGAAAAAATCAATGTGTTTACGGGTCTCTCGGGATCTGGAAAAAGTTCAGTGGTGTTTGATACATTAGCAACAGAAAGCAGAAGACAAATGACATTGAACTACCCGCTGTATGTCAGGCATCAAATGCCGAGATACGAGCGGCCCCATGCCGATTTGATGCAGCACTTAAGTCCGGTTGTGGTGGTGGAGCAAAAACCGATACGCGGCAATTCCCGCTCCACTGTTGGGACCTATATGGATATTGATCCGTTGATTCGTTTGTTATTTTCAAGAATTGGTAGTCCATCAATTGGTTCAGCAGCCGAATTTACGAGTGAGAGTTCTTTTGGCAAATGTCCGGAATGCGGCGGTTACGGAGAAGTCATTGCACCAAATATCCATAAATTAATCGATGACACGAAATCTCTCAGAGAAGGGGCCGTGCAATTTAAGCCGCTGTCTCCTCCAGGTTGGCAAGGTAGGTGGATGGTCGATGGTGGATTGTTTGAACCGGATATCCCGATAAAAGATTTTCCGAAAGACATGTACAACCTGTTGCTATACGGACCTCCAGAAGGTGAACGCGCATTCGGCACGTATTACACAAAAGATAGCTCACAAGACTATGAATGGGACGGCATTATCCCGAGGTTTATTCGGCTGTACATTAATCGAGACCTCACAAAACTGAAAAAAACTTCGCCGGAAGATGTGTTGGCAGTGTCGTCGCACGGATTGTGTCCGACGTGCGAAGGTTCGGGGTTAAATCCGAAAGTACTGGCATGCAAAATCAATGGCTATAATATCGCGCAATACGATCAGTTGGAATTGACGGAATTGCTGGGGGAACTAGAGCACATACAAGATCCTGTCGGCAAATCAATTGCCCAGCAAGCGTTTCCGAATGTGAAGCAATTGGTGGACTTGGGACTGGGCTATTTGAGTTTGGCTCGTAAAATGGGTACTTTGTCTGGCGGAGAAGCGCAACGCGTAAAAATTGCCCGTCATTTAGGCAGCAGTTTGAATAATATTACGTATATTTTCGATGAACCGAGTGCAGGACTTCATCCTGAAGAAATTGAGATGTTAACACAAATGCTCGAGAATTTAAGAGACGATTACAATACGGTAGTAGTGATTGAGCACAATTTAGCAGTGATCAAAACAGCCGATGAAATCATCGAAATGGGTCCAGGAGCGGGAGTGAGCGGCGGCGAAGTGGTTTATCAAGGAGAGCAGGCAGGCTTGAAGAAAGTGTCAGCCATAACCAATTTAGATCATAAGGTTGCCCTCAATAAAAATCCGAGAGGAGTAGAAAATAGCTTCTCAATCAAAAACGCCTCTGACAATAACTTAAAAGATATAAGTATAGAGATTCCAAAGAATGTATTGGTTTCTGTATGTGGCGTTTCGGGTTCTGGTAAGAGTTCGTTGTTGTTTGGTGCGTTTACAGAAAACTATCCGGAAACCATCTCGGTCAGTCAAGGCAGTATTGGCACGTCTAGTCGATCAACGCTCGCTACTTATATGGGCATTATGGATGATATTCGCTCGATTCTTTCTAAAGAGACAGGACAGCCTGCAGGATTGTTTAGTTTTAATTCATTAGGTGCTTGTCCAGTTTGTGAAGGGAAAGGAGTCACGATGCCGGATGTGGCGTTTGCGGATCCCGTGACAGTCACATGTGAAGCGTGTAGGGGCACAAGGTATTCAGATGAAGCATTGTCTTATCGCTACAAAGGAAAAAACATCGTAGAAATTTTGGAACTTTCGATCGGCGAAACCAATCATTATTTAAAAATGCCGAAAATCGTCAAAAAAGTAGATACCTTAAAAGATGTAGGACTCGGCTACTTAACATTAGGGCAGACGACAAGTTCTTTAAGTGGAGGAGAAGTGCAACGGCTGAAACTAGCCAGTCACTTGAAAAAAGAAGGACAAATCTATTTATTGGATGAACCGTCATTAGGTCTCCACACAAAAGACAACGCTCACTTATTAGAAGTATTCCAAAGCCTGGTGGACAAAGGCAACTCGGTTATCATCATTGAACACAACCTCAACTTTATCGCTGCCAGCGACTGGATCATCGAAATGGGTCCAGGTGGAGGTAAAAAAGGCGGCGAATTGTTGTTTGAAGGGACACCAGAAGAGATGCTTGGGGCGGAAACCGCAACCGCGAAGTGGCTGAGAAAAGATGTAGAGTAAATCGTGTCCCTTGTGTGGAATATACATCGAACCCGATGTCGAATATATTGACCCTTATATTCAAGAAGGTGGCATTCGAAGTTGCGCAGGCGATAGCAAATGTGGCTACACGACAAGAACTGAATTGGCTTATGCTTACGCGAAAATGCTTATAGAAGATCAGCATAATTCAGAAATATACAACCTTCACGGCGAAGCCATTACGCAGTACGAGTTAGCGGACTACTTGGGCAATGCGTTTGATGCGCATTTAACTTATACGGCAATAAGTGTGGAGAAATTTAAAGAAGAACAAATCACTGAGTTAGGTGAGTGTAAGGGACGGTCGTAACCGGATTCTATCAAGGCATTAAAGATGGTAAGTCGAATAACCAGAGCCATTACGTAGAAGTTACGGGTAGAGCAACTGACAACGTGAATTATATTAATTCGATAGATCAAAAAAGCGGAGCCTGTGTTGGGCTCCGCTTTTTGCATGTGCTATGAATGTTGATGCAGTAATACTTCAACACGGACGGAACTCTCAAAGCCCTGATTCATCCCGAATATCTTCTTCTGTAATACTGCCATTTTTCCCGCTGCCTTTTACAGCATCCAAATCAACACCCAGTTCTTTTGCCAGGCGGCGTAATCTAGGCGATACACGCACAAAGCTACTCGACTCCTGGGCACTAGAATCGGTTTCATTATTTGTTGCAGTCGCAGCTGATTCATCTTGAGCCACTATTTTTTCATCTGCAGCCCCATCCGGATCAAGCGTTGCCAGCACGTCACCAATTTTTGCAGAATCGCCACGTTTTACTTTTATTTCTTGAATGGTTCCGCTGCTTTCAGCGGTTATTTCAGAGACGGCTTTTTCAGTTTGTACTTCTACTAACGGCGCACCCTTTTCGACAAAATCACCAACGGATACAAACCACAACACCATTAAACTTTCATCCACGTCATCTGCGAGCTTGGGCAAACAAACTTCAATCATCCTGACACCTCCGGCACTCCTGTTAAGCGTCTTCCATTATTTTTTTAACTTTTTCGTAAATGCTGTTGGGTCCTGGAATGACAAAGTCTTCAAGGACACCACTATAAGGGATAGGGACGTCTGGAATCGCGATACGACTAATTGGCGCTTCCATTTCGAAAAAGGCTTCTTCAGCAACAATCGCCGAAACTTCTGCAGTCATTCCATAAGACAAGTAATCTTCATCGACCACGAGAAGGCGATGCGTTTTCTTCACGGATTCGATGATGGTGTCTTTATCAATCGGTGCCAGTGACCGTAAATCGATCACTTCTGCCTCGATGCCTTCTTTTGAAAGACGTTTGGCCGCTTCTACTGCATAATGCGTCATCATTTGAATGCCGACGATGGTAATGTCTTTTCCTTCGCGGACCACTTTGGCTTTGTTTAATGGCACCGTATAAGCTTCTTCGGGTACATGATCGACGGCGACGTCAAGTTGTTCCATCCATCCAAGTCCTTGAAGTGATTTATGGAACATGAAGACCACGGGGTTATCATCGCGAATGGCTGATACCATCATTCCCTTTAAATCATACGGATTGGACGGTGCCACGACTTTCATGCCTGGCATATGAGCGAAAGTTGCATACAAAGTTTGCGAGTGTTGTCCTGCGTCACGGTAGCCGCCCCCAACCGCAGTCATCAAGACCATCGGCAGTTTAACGTTACCGCCAGACATGTATTGGATTTTGGCCATTTGATTGTAGATTTGGTCCATACAAACACCAAAAAAATCGACAAACATTAATTCTGTGATGGGCCGCATGCCTTCAGCTGCAGCTCCAATAGCCGCCCCGATAAAGGCTGTTTCAGAAATGGGTGTATCCAGAACGCGTTCAGGACCAAATTTTTCTATCAATCCTTGTGTCGAACCAAAGATGCCTCCGTACTTACCGATATCTTCTCCTAATACAAAAACAGTCAGATCATTTTCCATTTCTTGCGAGATTGCTTCAGCCATCGCTTTGTTCCCGGTTAACATTCTTTTTTTCGCTGTTTCCACACTAAATCGGCTCCTTTCTATTTTTATGAATTAAAGACGTCTTCTAATGCGGCTTCTGGTTGAGGATAACTGCTGTCTCTCGCGAATTGGTAGGCTTCATCAACTTGCTGTTTAGCGCGTGTTTCCATTTCTTCAAGATCAGCATCGCTAACATTTTCAGCTTCCGAAAGCATCATTTTTAATTTTGTAATTGGGTCGAGTTGACGAAGTCCGGGAACTTCCGTTTCATCCCGGTACAATTCCGGGTCGCCTTGGAAATGACCTAAATAGCGATAAGTTTCGATTTCGATAATGGTAGGACCTTGACCACTGCGGGCTCTTGCAACGGCTTGTTCAGATGCTTTATACATCGCAATAGGGTCGTTGTCTTTAACATAAGCTCCAGCAATTCCGTACGCGGAAGCTCGTAAATCATTGGATGCGACAGAAGTGGATGCTTTTTTAGACACAGAAATGCCGTATGAATTATCTTCCACGACAACAATCAGTGGTAAATTCCATACAGCTGCAAGGTTAAGAGATTCATGAAAAGAGCCGGCGTTTGCAGCACCTTCTCCAATGAAGGCAACGGCAACTGAGTCTTTTCCTTTCATTTTGCTGGTCATGGCGGCTCCAACTGCATGAGGAATACCCGCACCGACAATTCCGCCACACGAGAACTTCACTGCTGGATCAAACAAATGCATATGTCCGCCTTTGCCTTTGCCAAGTCCTGTTTCTTTTCCGAAAATTTCAGCGGTCATTTTCTTTAAATCCACACCCTTGGCAATGGCGTGATGATGCGGTCGGTGGGGAGCCGTGACGGTGTCTTCTTTTGTTAAATGAACACACATGCCAACTGCAGCGGGTTCTTGACCTGTAGCTAAATGCATTTCACCAGGCACTGTACCCGCGCCAATATTAAATACTGGCGTTTTTCCTTCCATGTACACTTCCGCCATTTGGTCTTCGTAATAGCGAATCTTCACCATCTGTTCATACATCCATTTGAGCAGTTCTAACGATACTGCAGGTTTCTTTTCTTCGAAAATCGTCACTACTTTTCCTCCTTTCGAATGCGTAACATCCAATGGCATATAGTAAGTTGGCTAAACATCTTCATGATAACATCTTTTTCTTAATTATGTAAATATTCAGATTATTAATAGGTATTCCAGGAAATAAAAAGGTAACAAAGATAGCGGAAATTTTGGGTCTTAATAATTTTGCTGATCTACATGAGTTGGCCCTATGCTATGATGAAAGTACTTGTATAATATATCCATTTAGTAGAGGAAGGAAATCAGCTATGGATTTTAAAACGAGAATTATAGAAACAGTTTTGGCAACTGAAATAGAAGTAAATAAAATAATAAAAGAGTATGAAATAACAATTGGAAATCAAAAAGATGTAATAAATCGACAAGAAGAAAAACTCCAAGAGCTTAAAGAAAAGTTGAAAAAGAGTGAGGAGGAAAAGTTACAACTTCAAGTTCATTTAGATTTAGAAATACAAAAAAATAAACCTACTTATGAAACTGCAAAATCTGTAATAAAGGAAAAACCGAAAACTGAAACGGTGAAGTTTGTTGTACCTAAACGACTCAAAGAGGACGAATGGGAAGAGACCTTGTTACAAGTGAGAAAAGATTTATCAGCGGCCGATGAAAAGAAAAAGCGTGAAAAGACATACTATAATAGCTCCTCAATTGAAAGTGAGTCTGTTTCAACTGACCTAACAGCATTAAACGATTTATCTAAGCCTTCTATTTATCGATATAAAGTCAATATTATCGAAGATACTGTACTTGAAACATTCATAAAAAAATAATGGGTACGAAACTATCTTCATCTTATACTCCGCTTGCAGATCCTTTATTCAGCGAACAAAGTGATTTAAATAAGATGGGCTATCGAATTACAGGATCTACAAGAAAGGAACGGTGGGAAACGCTTAAAAAAGCAATTCCTGTAATGGGACTGAGAAAAATAGTTACTATTATCAGTGCGAATGTGAGGATAAAGAAGAAGCAGAAAAGCAGTGATCAACAATCCCACTATGCTATAACAGAATGGGAATACGATTTAAGTCAACTTAAGGAAAAGTATTTTCATGGTGAATTTAAATGGCCTAATACGTAATACCTTTAACCCAGTCCTGAGAGTATTAAATCTTGTCCCTGTATAAGAAAAAATCTAAACGATTCTGACTATACAGCACGATTTTTACTCCGAATTTAAAAAAATATCACCCCCACCAAAAGCAGCTCCGCGTAACAGAGGAGCTGCTTTTTCATTGAATTTATATTCAGAACAATCAAAATTAAAGTAGCGCTTAATAAGTAGAATAGTGTACAATCTTTATTAACGGAATGATTAAGGTTTATTTCCTTAAATAGAAAAGCAGGTGACAGTGTTGAAAAAGCAAACACAAGAGTTGTTTAGAGAGATTCGCGCATTTAGACGGGATCTTCATGAGAACCCTGAATTGAGTGGCGAAGAAACGGAAACTTCTCGAAAAATACAAGCGAAACTTGATGAATATGGCATCCCATATTCTACGGGATATGCAAAAACAGGTGTCCTGGGTGTGATTAAAGGCGGCAAGCCGGGAAAAACAGTTGGGTTGCGTGCTGATATCGATGCCTTACCGATTTTAGAAAAAGCGGATGTGCCGTTCAAGTCTAAAGTCGATGGCAAAATGCACGCATGCGGTCATGATGCGCATACGGCAATGTTGCTCGGAGTCGGAAAATTATTGCAAGACCAGAAAGCCGATATTGCTGGAACCGTGTTACTAATTTTTCAGCCAGCTGAAGAAAATGCACCGACGGGTGGTTCGGAGCAAATGATGGCAGATGGTGTTTTTGATACGTACCAACCGGACGTTTTAATCGCACAACATGTTTGGCCAGGTCTTCCGGCTGGGCAAGTTGGTGTCATAGACGGAGCCATCATGGGGAATTCTGACCGATTCCATGTGACGATCTACGGAGCGGGCGGACACGCATCGATGCCTCATCAAACCGTCGATGCGATTATTATCGCAAACCAAGTAATGTCTGCGATCCAAACGATTGTTAGCCGGAATGCGAACCCGATGGACTCAGGCGTGATCACGATTGGGAAAATCACAGGGGGCTATCGTTACAATGTTGTAGCGGACACGGTAGTGCTTGAAGGGACAATTCGCTCTCTTTCAGACGACACCAAGAAATTATTAAAAAAACGTTTCCATGAAGTGGTTCAAGGAGCCGCGGAAATGATGGGCGGTTCGTGTGAAATCGACTATTCGGATGGCTACCCGGCAACGATCAATACAAAACGTTGGGCTGAAGTGGTCCGGAAGTCGGCAAAACACCAATTAGGCGATGGCGGCACACCAGAAGTGATCGGCAGTATGGCCGGAGAAGATTTTGGCCGTTTCTTGAAAAAGTACGAAGGGGTTTATTACTGGTTAGGCACTTCGGTCGGAGAACATCAAAAACCGCTTCACGACCCTGGCTTTATGATCGATGAACAAGCTTTGTCGATTGGGACAGAGTTGATGACCCAAGCAGCGCTTGATGTGCTAACCGAATTGAATAAATAGGAGGAACAGAAATGGCAAATTCCATTAAACAATTTATGGAAGAGATTGAGCCGTATGTGATTGAACAACGACGCAAACGACATCAGTATCCTGAAATCGGTTTTGCGGAATATGTAACCACTTATGAGTTGAGCGAACAATTAGCAGGAAAAGGATTTTCACTTTTTTATGGAACGGACTTTTTAACAAGCGCAGAGCGCATGGGTGTACCGTGTGATCCAATGCTCGCGGAAAATGAACAGCGGGCGCTCCAAAAAGGCGTGCCACCTGAGTTTCTTGAAAAGATGAAAGGCGGACATACTGGATTTGCAGCCGTACTCGATACGGGGCGACCGGGACTGAACTTTGCTTATCGTTTTGATATTGATGCATTGCCAATTCAAGAAGCAGATTGTGCTGACCATGTGCCAGCACAACTGGAGTTTCGTTCTCAAATTGCGGGAATGATGCATGCTTGCGGGCACGATGGTCATGCGGCAATTGGTCTCGGACTCGCAAAATATTTATCGGAGAGAAAAGACAACTTAAGCGGCACATATACGATTTTGTTCCAGCCTGCAGAAGAAGGTGGACGCGGTGCAAAAGCGATTGTCGATAAAGGTTGGCTTGATCACATTGATTATTTTATGAGCGGCCATGTCGGTATTCACAATTTACCAGCAGGAACAGTCGCTGCGACCACATCAAAATTTTTGGCCAGTTCCAAAATCAATGCGAAATTCATTGGTAAGTCGGCGCATTCTGGATTAGAACCGAATGAAGGACGCAACGCTTTATTAGCTGCAGCATCTGCTGCATTACATCTACATAGCATTGCAAACCATAAAGATGGAATTACCCGTATCAATGTCGGCACGTTGCATGCTGGAGCCGGGCGCAATGTCATTGCAGACAAAGCGTTAATGGAAATTGAGACGCGCGGTGAGACCAATAATTTGGATGCTTACATGAAAGAAAATGCAACGCGTATTTTACAGGCGAGTGCTGCATTATACGATGTCGAGCTGGAACTAGAACACATGGGAAGGTCGGTTTCGACAGCTGCGGATCACAATTTTGCTAAAGTCGTAGAAAAAGCATGTGCATCGTCAACAAGCTTGAAGATTGTTCCGCATTTGGAAGTGGGAGCTTCAGAAGATGTTACGTATATGATTGAGCGCGTCCGTGAACAAGGCGGAAAAGCGACATTTATGATTTTTGCAAGTCCGTTACCTGCAGGTCATCATCATCCTTGTTTTGATTATGAAGAACAGGCGTTGCTTGCTGGATTGGAAACGCTAATACGTACAACGGATTATTTGCTAAAGGAGGACGGATTACGTGAATAGCTGGCTAATTGAACATTTACAACGGATGAATATGACTAATGCATTGGTTAGACCGGAAGGATTTACGCGAGAAGGCTATACATCGGAAGAAACAAGCGCGATGGAAGTTTTTAAAGACATTGCGAAAGAGCTAGGCTTGGCTGTGGAAGTAGACGCGGCAGGAAATATCATCGCGCGTTGGGAAGTTCCAGGCGGCGAAAATGCGGCGGTAGCTACAGGTTCTCATCTTGATACGGTGCCAAACGGTGGCGCATTTGACGGAGGAGCGGGCGTTGTATGTGGCCTGGGCGCAGTTAAATTGTTGAAAGAAGCCGATTTTAAACCAAAGCGGCCGATTGAAGTGATTTGTTTTCGTTCGGAAGAATCCTCGCGATTCGGCGTATCGACAATTGGCAGTAAAGCGATGAGTGGATTATTGGATTCTTCTATTGGAACGCTTGTCGATCAACACGGCACGACGCTTGCAGAAGCGGTTAAAAGCCAAGGCTTTAACTGGGATGATTTGACCAAAGCAAAACGCTCGAAAGAAGAGCTAAAAAGCTTTGTTGAACTACATATTGAACAAGGCATGCATATAAACGAACATGAAAAAAATTACGGTATCGTCAAAGGCGTTGCTTGTCCGATTCGCTTAGCCGTTACGTTTAGCGGCAAAGCAGGACATACGGGCACGACGCCGATGGATCGCAGACAAGACGCTTTAGCAGCAGCGGCTCCTTTTATTTCATTTGTTCAAGATACAGCTCTTCAACTAAATGATGTATACGAGAAACCATTAGTAGCGACAGTTAGTACATTAACGTCTTCGCCAAACTCGATGAATGTGATTCCGCAAACTGTTATTGCCGGAGTCGATATTCGCAGCGTTGATGATGGGTTGAAAACGAAAATGGCTGACGCGATACGGAGCGAATTAGAACGTATTGAACAAGCGACAGGCGTATCCATCTCCATCGAAGTGTTGGTCGATAATCCATCTGTTTTGCTTGATGAAAATATAGCCCAGCAGTTAGTTGATGCTGGCAACCAAGAAGCTTACTTGGCACATCATATGGATAGCGGCGCGGGACACGATGTGATGAATATGGCACAAGTATGGCCGAGCGGATTGCTGTTTATACCTTGCAAAGGCGGCTTGAGTCATCATCCAGATGAATATGCAGCAGCTGAAGATTTGAAGATGGGTTCAGAGCTTTTAGCCCGTTATTTGATGGAGGCAACGGCGCTATGACAGAAATCGTGAAAGTCGGGTTAATCGGGCCAAAAGATTCGGTTAATGAAACGATGAAAGCGGCCGGCAGTTTAGACGGCATCGAATTGATTCCGTTCATTTACCAGCAGACTGAAGAAACAAAAGAGATTATTAATGAAAATTCAGCACGTATTGGACATTGGCTTTTTTCAGGTCCTGCGCCTTATCATTTCGCATTAAAAGAAAAGGTAATTGATGCCGACCACGCGGATTATATTTTGCTGCATGGGTCGAGTTTACTCGGGACAATGCTGGATGCGATTATGCAAGAAGGTGTGGTTTTGTCGAGCATTAGCCTCGATTCGGTTCCACGTCAAGAAGTATTGAAAATGCTGAAAGACTTTGATTTGGAAAAGGTGAAAATTCATACGGCTCCAGAACTCGGCTATATTCCTGCCGAAGAGTTGGTCAATTATCACGAGGCACTTTATCGTTCAGGTGAAATACAGGCAGCGCTAACTTGTGTCCACAGTACGTATAATGCCTTAAAAGAAAGAGGCGTGCCAGTTTACCGGGTCAGCGTATCGGAACTGGCAGCGCATCGAGCCATTTCAGTTATTAAAGAAAGAAGCTTGTCGGATCTTTACCGGATGAAGCAATTGGCGATGATCGGCATCGAAATCATGTACCCAAGCCAAGCGCAACAACGCAAGACGCCTTTCAAAATAGAACGGCAAGAGCTCGCCACCAATCGCGTGCTCATCGATTTTGCTGAAGAAGTGAAAGGCTCGAAAGTGAGTATGGGGAATGGGATTTATTTCATCTATACAACACGAGGTGAACTAGAGCTATACGGCAAATTCCACCATTTGAAAGAGTTACAAGAAGAAATTTTTGCCAACAGCAATATGCACGTCCGCATTGGTGTTGGTTACGGCAGAACAGTCACGGACTCCGAACAAAACGTCAGATTGGCATTAGACTATACCCGAGAAAAAGAGAACGGTGTCGTTATCAATATTGACGAAGGCGGAAAAGTGACGGAGATCAATTCACTAGGAAACGAGCTCAGCTATAGCCGTCGCAGCAGTGAAGCAAAATGGCAAGAAGCACTAAAAGACGCAGCGATTAGTCAAACCGTTGTCGCACGTATTGAATCGCTATCTCGCCATTACGCAAAAGAAGAAATCACCGCACTGGAATTATCACAGTGGATGAACAGCACCGAACGCAATGCACGCAGAATTTTGACAGAACTTGAAAGTGTTGGCGTAGCAGAAGTTTCAGGAGAAGAATCTGGCCGAAGAGGACGTCCGCGGAAATTATACCGTTTACTATTTGGTTCAGAGAACTAAACGAGGAGGAATGGGAATGACATCACCGACAGAAGAACAAGGCAAAAAAGGGTTTTTGAACTTTATTGAGAAATGGGGCAATCGCTTACCCGATCCATTCTTTATCTTTGTATATTTAGCAGTGTTTGTTGTCTTACTCTCATGGTTAGTTAGTTCGCTTGGTACGACCGTCATCCACCCAGGGACCGGTGAAGAAATGGCGATTCGAAGCATTGTCTCAGGTGAAGGAATTCGTTACATTCTCGCAGAAACCATCAATAACTTCACCGGCTTTGCACCACTAGGCCTTGTACTTGTCATGATGCTCGGTATTGGTTTGGCTGAACGTGTTGGTTTGATGGAAACGGCTATTAAGAAATCTATCTTGAATGCACCAAAATCATTGATTACATACGCGGTGATCTTTACTGGTATTATGGGTAACTTAGCATCAGATGCCGCATTTATCTTAGTTCCACCACTTGCTGCGATGGTCTTTGTCTCAGTAGGTAGACATCCGCTCGCCGGTCTTGCAGCTGGATTTGCTGGAACGGGCGCTGGATTTACAGCGAACATGTTGATCACCGGAACAGATGCATTGCTATCCGGGATTTCGACGGAAGCTGCACGAACGATTGATGAGACGTTTGTCGTCACACCAGTTGATAACTGGTATTTCATGAGCGCTTCCGTTATTATCATGGCAATTGTTGGGGCAATCATCACAGAGAGGTTGATCGAACCGCGCCTCGGCAAGTATACAGGTAGAATGGATAAAACATTCGAACCCGTGACAAAGCAAGAAAACAAAGGGTTGTTAAATGCCTTAATCGCGGCAGCTGTCTATATTGGCTTGATCGCTTTGTTAGTGTTCTTACCAGGTTCTCCAGTTCGAAATGAAGAAGGCGGCATCATTCCGTCACCGTTCTTATCCGGCATTGTGCCGATTATTCTTTTCTTCTTCATCACGGTTGCTGTCGCTTACGGCGTCACAGTGAAGAAAATTACGGAATCTAAAGATGTTCCTGCTTATATGACGGATGCTATTAAAGACATGTCAGGCTATATCGTACTTATTTTTGCGGCAGCCCAGTTTATCAGTTATTTCAATTGGAGTAATCTCGGTATTTGGTTAGCTGTTAACAGTGCAGAATTCCTGACAAGCATTAATATGACAGGATTGCCGGTCATGGTCGCTTTCAGTATTCTCGCTGCAGTATTGAATCTCTTGATTTTCAGTGGTTCTGCACAATGGGCGTTGATGGCGCCAATCTTTATCCCTATGTTCATGTTGCTCGATTACCACCCAGCATTTGTTCAATTGGCGTTCCGTATTGCCGATTCTTCAACGAATATCATCACGCCGCTTAATCCGTATATTTTGATCGTTCTCGCCTTTATGCGCGAATACGACAAAAAAGCGGGACTTGGTACGCTGATTTCGTTGATGTTGCCATACAGCCTGATTTTCTTTGGGGTCTGGGTTATTATGATGATCATCTTCGCATTGACGGGGCTACCAATCGGGCCAGGTATTAGCTTGCGAATGTAAATTAAGGAATTATTCATCAATAAAAACTGCATCACCATTGTTAGTTGTGTCTAACGATGGTGATGCAGTTTTTTGTTGTAAAAGAATCGCTCCAGTCGCTTTGGGCATGGCTCACACCAAGAGCCGGGAAAAGCACCCGTCTCTTGGCTCCGCCTAGCCCGTAGACGCGCCTTCGCTGGTGTGAGGTTTGTATTCTTTTAGGAAGTAGCAGGGGCTTTGTTTCTATTTAGTTATGGTTTTATGCTAGAAGGAAAAAGCGATGACGAATTACGTGTTGATTATCAAAAGAAAAAAACGTGGTGGAATAGAATCATTCCATCATCTTAAACTGCCCCACCCTTGTTAGTTGTGTCTAACAAGGGTGGGGCAGTTTTTAGTTGTGAAAATCACTTCGGACGCTTTGGGGATGGCTCCCGCCAGAAGCCAGGAAAAACACCTGTCTTCTAGCTTCGCCCACCCCGTTTGCGCGCCTTCGCTAGTATGGGTTTTGCATTTTTTTAGGTAAAAGCAGGGGGGGCATTTAGTTGTGGTTTTATGCTAGAAGTAAATAGCGATGGGGAAATACCTGTCGGTTATCGAAAGAAAAAAGGCGTTGGAATGATCCTCTTCCAACGCCTTTTGAATGTTCTATAGAATTGCTTCTGCAATAACTTTGTCTAGTTTGCGAATATCCACTTTCTTATTCAAGTTCAATTTGAATTTCCCGGCCGTTGTCCAAAGCTCGAGCTCGGTGTTCATATCGAATGTACCGCCATTTTCGGACGAATACATAGTAATTGATTTAAAAGGGATTGTATAAACCTCGACTTTTTTTCCCGTTATACCTTGTTTGTCGGAAATAATAATCCTTTTATTCGTTACTACCGCTGTGTCACGAATCGTTTTGTAGGCGATTTGTGCTTTTTCACCAGCAATCAATAAGTCGTTTACCGAATCTGGCACGTCAATTTCTTGTGTAAACGTCCATGCCATCATTGCATTTAAATCTGCCATGTCATAGTTCCCCCTTAAAGTGTCTTTCTCCATTGTGGCATAAATTGGAATGTGGATAAAGGCAAACGCCTACCTGTGTGAGTGAGTTGTGGTCAATCTTCGGTAATTTTTTTTATTTGATTAGAGATTTTAGTCATGTGAATAAAAGACAATATTTAAAAAATCTTTAGTTAATTTAGTATAATTAAGGGATTTATTTGATATAATTTACCTATCTAAAAGCTCGGGAGGATCAGATGCTAAACAATCGACAAAAGCAATTTCGTAAACACATGAAAGAATTGGAGCGGGGAGAATCTCGTAAAAAAGATGTTTATAGCTATAGGGACCAGCGATTTACAAGTGAAAAGCCAAAAAAGCGATACAAAAAACCACTTCTACAAATTGGAGGTGGAATTAGCTTAATCGTGCTTTTCTGGAATGTGTTCGCACTGTCTACTTGGGTATGGCCGGGGAATGGATTACCTAACTTATTGTCTACAAAACAGATAGAAGTTCACGAATTTATTCAAGCGAGTACAGAGATTGAGATGACTTTAACTGCTGAAGCAACGAAACTCATGAATCAATATAATGAAAAAACCTTAACGCCATTTCATATTGAAGAAGCTCAAAAAAATCTGTTTCAACTGCAAAAGAGTATGAAAACAGAAGATGCCCGGTTCTTACAATACACTTCATATCTTGATGAACAATTTAAACTAGCTTATCAACTAACAAACGTGCTGAAAACAGAAGAATCAAATGTGAAATATACCGAGCTTTCTGGAATTGTTGAAAAGCAAAACGCACTTCTAGAAAGAAAGAGCAGTGCATTACGAGAACTTCTAGACAGTGAAGGCATCTCTTATAATCAACTCGAAGATGGATCTATCAATTACAAAGTTGAAATGTGAAAAGAGATACAATATGAACTAAATGAACTTATGATTTTCATTTTTCTAGGTTTCGACGATGATTATTAAAAGCGCATAAATACAACCAATACAAGCTGTAACTCAAACCATAACGATCACCGCTCAAAGGAAATAATACTCCTCTAAGCGGTTTTTTGTTTTCTTCCAAACCGATTGATCTAAATAAGTTGTCCTTCTAGTCAGTTTGTTTAAACATAAAAGCATTCGGGAACAACTAGTATTAGGATGATTTATCAATCAGAGGAGGAAACAAAACATGGCAAAAGTATTAGCAGTATTATCAAGTGGACACAAAGACACAGAAAATAATTACGAAACTGGCTGGTGGGCCGAAGAGTTATTTGCACCGATGGAGATTTTAGAAAAAGCAGGACATCAAATGGATCTAGCTTCACCACTAGGCGGCAAACCGACGCTTGATAAAGTCAGCATCAGCGAAGATTATGATCCTGAAGGCAAATACAAAAAACTGTATGAATCAGGATTAGCAGACAACACAACAGCTCTTTCAGATGTTAATGCAAAAGAGTACGACGTGGTATTCATCGTTGGAGGTCACGGGGCTATGTATGACCTGGCTGAAAGTGAAGAGCTGCGTGACATTATCAATACGGTTTACGACAACGGAAACATCGTTTCAGCTGTCTGCCACGGACCGGCTCCATTAATTTGGACGATGCGTCCAGATGGCAAGAGCATCATTGATGGCTTAGACGTAACGGGCTATCCAGAAGCGGTTGAACCTGAAGGCCTTCCTGCTATTCTGCCGTTCAGCTTAGAAGGAAAAATGAACGAAGTAGCTAATTATAGCGCTGAAAATAAAGTGGTATGGGGCAATGAGCAATTAGTAACTGGGCGCGACCCGTTTTCTGCTGAAGAATTAGCAAACGAATTGGTTAAAGCTTTAGATAAAAGAAACAACAAGGACAACTAAATGATGGAATCAATCGTTATTACTGCGATTCTAAAGCCAAAAGAAAACATGGAAGATCAATTATTAACGGAATTGAAAAAAGTTCTAGAAGCTTCCCGAGCAGAAGCGGGTTGCTTAAACTATGTTCTCCATCAATCAATTGAAGACGACACGTTTGTCCTTCACGAAACGTGGAAAGACAAAGACGCGTTAGAAAGCCATGTTGCGTCTAATCATTACCAAGAATACCGTACAAATACGGCGGACTTGGTTGAAAGACGAGAAGTCTTTAAGTTAAAAACTGTCTAACAGCACATATAATTTCATAACTACTATATGCAGCACTTTGTGATGATCTATCGCAAAGTGCTGCATTTTTTTTAGCTAGAGTAAAGCGACAACTAGTATTATTGTTTATAAAATATAAACGAGAAAAAAATTCGATTTAAGTTGAAAATCTCTTGGAAATCAACTAGGTTTAAGTAATACATATAAAATAAAAGTTAGGTAGAATTTGTAGAGAAAGGTCGGAGAGTCTAAATGGTATCGTCAAAAGATGTGGCAAAGTATGCGGGTGTTTCACAAACGACAGTGTCACGCGTAGTAAATACACCTAATTTAGTAAAAGAGCCGACATATAGAAAAGTAATGGCCGCAATTGATGAATTGAATTATATACCAGATGGTAATGCGCGGTCTCTCGTACAAAAGAGAAGTGATACAATCGCATTAATTTCTGGGCCTTTGTACAATCCTTTTTTTGTTGAAACGACCACATCCATTGTTAATTATGCAAATGAACATGGATTTAAAATAAACGTCCATTTTTCTAATGACGAAAATATAGAGGAGATTTATAACGCTATTTTTGAAAAAAAAGTAGATGGCATCATTTTGTCATCGGTGTTATTAGAAGATCCGGTTTTTGCGAAGTTAGAGAAATCAGGAATTCCGTTTATTTTGTACAACAGAAAACACGAAAGCAATAAAAATTTCGTAGAGATGGATAACGAACAAGCAGGCTTTTTGGCGACGGATTATTTATTTTCACTTAATCATGATGAGGTTTGTTGGATAGGTGGTCCGACAGAAATGAGCACTTTTAAAGGCCGTTATGATGGGTTTTTAAAAGCATTTCAAAAAAATAATACAGCGATAAATCCAGAAAAAATATTCATCGGAAATACAAGTAAAGAAAATTTGTATCAAACTTTCTTGAAGTTAGAAGAGCTTTCAGAAAAGCCCACTGCAATTTGCGCGGCGACAGATGCGATTGCCATACAAATGATGGATTTTTATATTTCTGCAGGTTATAAAGTGCCAGAAGACATTAGTATTATTGGAATTGATAACGTGAAAATTGGGCAACATGCCTCGATTAATCTAACGACTGTCGGTATTTCTTCACCTATCGATTTAGGTCGAATTGCGATTGAAAAGCTTATTAAGATGATCCAACAAAAAAATAAACCTTGTGTTCAAATAACAGAAGCTGTTAGACTATTTGAAAGAAAGACAATAATTAAAAAGAAAAAGGAGGCATGAGTTCTTTTTTTAAGTTAAATGGTTACGTAACCATTTTTTTAATCACAAATGGTTACGCTTCCATTTTTTACAGGGGATTAAGGGGATTTGTAAATAACGATACTAACAAAGAGATAGGGGATATGTTATGAAATGGAAAAATCGAAAGTTTGGTGAAGAATCGCCGTTTATACCAGCTGGACCGTTTAAAATTCGTTTGCCGTTTATTCATTACCGGTTCGAATGGCCAGATTATGTTCAAGGGTTATTGATGTGTGCGGTTGATTTGGCAGCCATTCCGTTATTAATAGAATTACTCGGAATGTCATTTGAAGTTGCTTTAGCGATTGTCATGTTAAATGGCGTCTTTTATTTATTGCATCATCTTCTAGGTGATCCAACGATTCCAGGATGGATTACACCAGCCATTCCACTCATTATGCTGTACTGTCTTCAATTTCCAGAAGGTCCAGAAAGGGTACATGCTTTAATCGCATTTCAATTGACCTTAGGGTTGTTTGCCATTTTCTTAGGATCTACAGGATTAGCCTCAAAAGTAGTATCAAGTATTCCATCTGCGATTAGATCAGGTATTATATTAGGCGCTGGTTTTGCTGCAGTTGCTTCTATTTTCGAAGTAGGTGGCCGTTTTGAAACGTATCCTTGGACGATCTCGATTGCTGTAGGAATCGGTTTTTATTTACTTTTCTCTAAACATTTCACCAAGCTTAAATTGACGAATAATTTCTGGGGCACAATCGGCAAGCTCGGCATTTTCCCAATCATTATTATCGCAATTGTTATTGCACCACTGTTTGGTGAAGCTCCGTGGCCAGCCATTGAATGGGGAATTAGTTCTCCCGATTTCATCGGTTTATGGAGTGGTTACACGGTTTTCGGCTTAGGTTTCCCACCATTAATGTTGTTTATTACAGGCATTCCAACTGTTTTTGCAGCTTATATCGTATTGTTTGGTGACGTATTGCAAACAAAAGCTTTGGTAAAAGAAGCAGATTTATCTCGTGAAGACGAAAAAATTGATTACAATGCGAATCGTGCGCACTTGATTTTTGGAACAAGAAATTCTGCAATGAGTATCCTTGGACCCGATGTTACGATGGCAGGTCCGTTATGGGCTGCTATGCAAGTAGTACTTGTTCAACGTTTTAAAGACGGAAGAAAAGCGATGGATTCCTTTATTGGTGGTGCTGGTTCATTCCGTTGGGGGACTAATACCGGGTTATTATTATTACCGATTGTTAGTTTAGTTCAACCGATTCTAGGTGTAGCACTTGCTTTAACACTTCTTATTCAAGGCTATGTCAGTGTGAAAGTTGGTATTTTAGAAGCAAGAAGCCAAAGTGACTTAGGGATCGCGGGGATTATCGGAGCGGTTTTGGTCATCAAAGGAGCAGCTTGGGCCTTTGCGATAGGAATTGTCTTATGCTTATTAATTTACGGTAAAGACTTCTTTAAAAATGAGACAGACAAAACGTTCACGAAAGATGTACCTTTACAAGTTAAAGAAGAAACTTCTGTTTTATAAAAGAAAGGATGTACCGCATGAAAAAGAATCTTTATATTGATAAGCAATGGGTAGAGACCACTGACTATGTTGAGCTGTTTTCACCATATTCAAATGAAAAAATTGGAGACATTCCAAAAGCGTCAAAAAGAGATGTTGAACATGCTATTGATGCTGCTGCAAACGCTAGTGAAGAAATGGCAAATTTGACGGCGTATCAACGGGCAGAAATTCTTGAACAATTGGTTTTACTATTTATCGAACATAGAGAAAGAGCAGCAAAACTTATCTCATTAGAATCCGCAAAGCCATTAAAATATGCTTTAGGCGAAGTGGATCGCACGATTGAAACTTATAAATTCGCAGCAGAAGAAGCAAAGCGCTTAACTGGTGAAATGGTTCCGATGGATGCAGCAAAAGGCGGAAGCAATCGCTTAGCCTATACGTTGCGCGAACCAGTAGGCGTTGTCGCTGCCATAACACCTTTTAACTTTCCACAAAATTTAGTTGCGCATAAAATTGGACCGGCTATTGCTTCAGGAAATACGATGGTTTTAAAACCAGCTTCTCAAACACCGTTATCTGCTTTTTTACTGGCAGAATTATTGGACCAAACAGATTTACCAAAAGGTGCTTTTAATTTGGTGACCGGCAGTGGGAAAACGGTTGGTGACGTTTTAGTTGAAAGTGAAAAAGTGAAGATGGTTACTTTTACAGGGAGCCCCGCTGTGGGTAAAGGCATTCGAGACAAAGCCGGATTGAAAAAAGTAGCGTTAGAACTTGGTTCAAATTCAGGGCTTATTATTGACGAAGGTGTAGACATGGATACGGTGATTGAAAAGGTTGTAATCGGATCTTTTTCAAACCAAGGACAAGTGTGTATTTCGTTGCAGCGGATTTATATAATGGAGAGCTTAATCGAAGAGTTTCTCACTCGTTTTAAAGAAGCAACGACAAAACTGAAAGTTGGAGATCCACTGGATCCAGCAACAGAAATTTCAGCTATGATTTCTAAAGAAGAACAACAGCGAGCTGAAATGTGGGTACAAGAAGCTGTTGCTGAAGGTGCCCAGTTAGTTATTGGAGGGAAAGTTGAAGATGGAGTATTCCAACCGACCATACTTACACAAGTTTCTGCTGACTCAAAAGTTTCGTGCCAAGAAGTGTTTGCGCCTGTTGTAATCGTCAACCCAATCCAATCAGTTGAACAAGGCATAAGTGAAATCAACAATTCCGATTATGGCTTACAAGCTGCTATTTTCACCAATGATATTAAGACCGCGTTCAATGCATCTAAAAAGCTGCAAGTGGGCGGCGTACTCATCAATGACATCCCAACTTTCCGTGTGGATCAAATGCCATATGGTGGAGTGAAAGAAAGTGGTAATGGTAAAGAAGGACTGAAGTATACGATTGAAGAAATGACTGAGATGAAACTCGTCATTTGGAATCAATCTTAAAAAAATCCTTTTTACACGTAAGATATTTGAAAAGGAGTGTTTAGAGTGTCAAACAAAATTACGTTTGTGCCGATCAGTTATACAGGTTGGGATTCATTAGATCATTTGGTAAGTGAGGTAGAACGCTTAAATGCCAGCAACATTTTAATAGTGACAGATCCATTCTTAGAAGAATTGGGGATGACCAATAAAATTATTGAACCGCTTCAAGCACAAGGGTGGAAAACAACTGTTTATACAGAAGTGGTTCCGGAACCTCCTTTAGAAGTTGGTGAGAAATTAGTAGCCTTCACGAGAGAACATAAATTTGATTTGGTGATTGGGTTAGGCGGAGGAAGTGCGCTCGATTTAGCTAAATTGGCCGGAGTTCTCGCAACACATGAAGGGAAAGTTGCTGACTACTTGAACTTAACGGGGAGTCGTACGTTAACTCATAAAGGCATACCAAAAATATTGATCCCCACAACATCTGGAACAGGATCAGAAGTGACCAATATATCGGTGCTGTCGTTGGAATCCTCGAAAGATGTGGTAACTCACGACTATCTATTACCTGACGTGGCAATAGTGGATCCGGCATTAACAACATCGTTGCCACCAAAAGTAACGGCTGCTACGGGGATCGATGCGTTAACACATGCAATTGAAGCCTATGTGTCTAAAAATGCGAACCCAGTGACTGATGCACTTGCCTTGCAAGCAATCCGTTTAATTAGCGGCTCTATCCGAACGGCTGTAGCAGATGGAGAAAATAAAGAAGCGCGTATGGATATGAGCTATGGAAGCTATTTGGCCGGTTTATCGTTTTTCAATGCGGGCGTAGCGGGTGTTCATGCGTTAGCCTATCCTTTAGGCGGGCAATTCCACATTTCACATGGTGAATCGAATGCTGTCTTATTGCCGTACGTCATGGGCTATATTCGCCAAAGCTGCGAAAAAAGAATGAAAGATATTTTAGAAGCGATGGGCTTTAGTTCGAATCAGTTGTCTCAAGAAGAAGCTTCTTTAAAATGCATTGACGAGCTGAAAAAATTAGTGGCTGATGTAGGAATTCCATTGTCATTAAAAGAATTCGGCATTCAAGAAGACGCTTTGGATAGTCTTGCGGATGACGGCATTAAGCAAAAGAGAATTTTAGCAAGAAGTCCAATGCCATTAGAAAGAGAAGACATTTTCGCGATTTACCAAGCAGCTTTTAAAGGTGAAGTTGTAGAGAAGTAAAGATTAAGTAACAACTAAAGCAGACTGGATTACAGAGAGCATTAACGTTCACAAGTGATCAAAAAAACCGTCACTCCTTTTCTGGAGTGGCGGTTATTTTTGTATTATCCGTATTGAGTTTTGACCAGATCAAGTAAGCCAGTTTTCGTTAAATACGGTTCTGGGGCGAGGAATGTTACCGTCACTACACCTGGATGGCGACCGATTTCAATGGCGCCCGTAATCGTTGAGCGATTCATGATTTCCGGGATGGTCACGCCGAAAAAGTCAGCGGCGCGTTTTAAGCCGTTATCGGTAGCGTCATTTAAGTTTGGTCCAGATCCGATAAACGAAACGGGATAGGATTCTTCTATTTTGGTAACGTTCCAATTGTCCGCAATTTGCTGAGCGGATCTTTTTTCTTCCGCTGTGAATGGTTTTGCGGTATATGGCAAATCCTCGACATTTGGCAGCAAAATCGGTCCTTTAATATTCAATCCTTTGAGAACATGAACTTGAAGATGCGTTATTCCTGAAACGTCAGTTGTATGCCCTGCAATTTCACCGTCTCCTTGCATGGCGTGCATATCTCCAAGATAAATACCACCACCTGCGACTTTAACCGGGCAAATAAGGATAGCGCCAGCACGCACGCGGTTAACATCCAAATGACCGTCTGTTCGGTGGGTTTCCAACTCTTCTTGAGTGCTCTTATAGTCATGAGTGGCACCAACCAAGAACGAACCGAAATCTCCAGCATTATGGGAATCTGGTGTTGGTCGTGAAGGCGTCGTGCCTAATTGGCCGAGGAAGGGACGCATACGCGCCATCGTGCCAACAAGGTCATGTGGTGCAAACGTGACGACTGGATTTTGAATAGATGCTTCAGGAGTTTTCATGTAAAACTGGCCAGCTTCTGCAATCGTTTCCGCTGCGCCTTGTGGTAAAGTGAGGCCAACATCACCATTTTCACCAAAGAACATGGTATAGCCATTCGTGAAAATAAATGGAGTGGCATCTGCACCGCAATTCGCACAGCGGATGGCTTCCATGCCAATTCCTTTGATAACGGTTTCTGGATTTTTTGTTCCACATTCTGGACATTTCGCTGCCACATAGCCATCACCATCTGCACGATCTTCTATCATTTGGTCGTTTCCAGACGCTGTTGCTTGGGAAGTTACAGTGATCGCCTGAATCCGAATCGCAATGGCATCACCCGGTTCTGCACCTTCGACATAAACAGGTTTTGTAACTTCGTGTCCTCCTTTAATGCTTGGCGTCATCATCGGTCCCCAACAACCAGGAGCCGTATTTGCAATAATATACCCTCCGTCTTTTACAGGTCCCAACATCTCTTTTTCTGGATCCAAAATACCATCTACGAAGTGATTGACAAATAAAGTTTCTACAGCCGTTTTGTTCACGCTAATCCTCCTCATCTTCGAATTGTCAGACTACTTGGATTATATATCTTTGGTTAGCTTTTAACAATTTAAAGAGACTGAAGAATGTTTTGGAAAAGAAAGGGGAAATAAGCAAAGTAGTTCAGTAAGAGAATTCAATCGATTTTTCTAGCTATACTTTCATAATGTAAACTCGCAAACCATATCTCCACAAAAAAATCGGCACCCAAAGGTACCAAGTTTTCTTATTTTTTATAAGCCTACATCAGAAGTTTCGTTGTCCGTATTATCACGCTCTCAATGGTGCCATTTAGCGCCGCCGCGTTGTTTAGGAAGTTCAACTCCAAGCGCTTCAAGCTGAGCTTGAGCTTCTACTTTCGTTAACGTGCCATCTTTTAGTTCATCCATAATCGCTTTTGCTTGAGTTTGAGTTTCCTCATCTAAATCTTCGAATGGATTGCCGTGACGATTGCCTTTCCCTTGATGTTCGCCCATCTTAGGCAATTCAATACCAAGTGCTTCAAGCTGAGTTTGAGCTTCTTCTTTTGTAATTGTGTCGTCTTGGAGTTCATCTAGGATTGCTTTTGCTTGATCTTTTGTTTCGTCATCCAAATCGGCAAATGGACTACGGCGCTCTCCTTTATCTTTTGAAAGAGTTGTTGCGCTTTGTTCAGTTGCGTTTTCTGTTAAAGTTTCTGTTGTTTCTGATGCAAATACGGGGCCCACTGGGGATCCTACAACTCCAATTGATAATGCACTTGTAGCAAGTAATAACGATATTTTTTTGTTCATTTACGATTCCTCCTAAGTTTTGAAGTGATATCTTACACTGCTTACTATAAAGAGGGTTAGTGAAAGTTTAGTGAAATTGAAAAAGAATTTTCATTTGTTTTTCTTAAAGGTGTGTTATTTTTAAAAAAGATAAAAGGGATTTTTGAGAGAGGGGTATTCACATGAAAGTGCTGCTAGCTGAAGATGATGACCGCCTTGGTGAACTGGTTGTTCATTTATTAAAGAAAAAAGGAGCTTCTGTTGTCGACTGGGTAACAGAAGGTGAAGATGCCATTGCTTATGCGCAATCCTCTTTTTATGATGTCGTCATTCTCGACTGGATGATGCCAAATGGCGATGGCGTATCAGTTTGTCGACATTTACGAGCAGCGGGTTATAGCGGTGCGGTATTGATGTTGACGGCCAAGGGGGCTGTGCCGGACCGAGTAGAAGGACTTGATGCCGGAGCGGATGATTATATCGTAAAGCCGTTTGAAATTGAAGAATTATGGGCGCGGCTCAATGCGCTAACGCGACGTACGCGTGCGCCAATCCGAGAAGAAACGGTGATGCTTGGCGAGTTGTTGCTAAATCGAACGAGTCATACGCTCTACTATCAAGAAGTAGAGATTTTACTTACACCACGTGAGTTTCAGTTGTTTGAACTGCTCGTAGTAAATCGTGGACAAGTGCTGACCCGTGAGTTGATACTCGACCGCATATGGGGACTTGATGCCGAAGTGTCTTTAAAAACGATTGATGCTACGGTGAAGTTATTAAGGAAGAAAATCAACCGCACCAGCAAAGAGGATTTTATCAAAGCGGTTCGCGGAGTGGGGTATAAAATTGAAGCGTGACAAAAGAACAAAGCAGGCTAAAAAAACGACAGATGTCTTTCGTTCAACGCATAAACGTTTGACCTTGTTTTACAGCGGCATTTTTTCCGTCTTTTTAATCCTCTTTGTAGCGATTGTGTTATTTATCTTGTACCAAGTCGTCTTTACTGAACAAGAGAGGGAACTAAGACAGCTTGCCGAACAGGAAATAGCGGAACTCCGAAGAGAAACCTTTGGCGCAACTGCTCCCACAAGAAGACTGCCGCGACAGCAATTTTTAGCAGAAAATCAATTGTTCTATTATGTACAAACAGCAGAAGGTGAACTTGTAGTATCTAATGAAGGAATCGACCAGCTACAGCCACTTTATTTGAACCTTATTTCTAGTTGGACTCCTAACGAAACAGAAATTAGACAAGAGACCATCACGATTCCGCTGGAAAATCCTGACTTTAGTGAGTTCCAAAATTTTGATTTTACGGTTCTCGCTCTTGCACGTCCGGTCCAGGTTGACGGCGAAGTTGTCGGTACGATGTATATCGGTCTCGACATTTCCAATATCACACGGATTTTCCGTTGGGCGGTCATCGTACTTACTGGGCTAGCTGTTCTCTTTATCGGTCTCGGAATTGTGCTTAGTTATATCATGTCAAAGCGGGCGCTTGTTCCGGTTCAGCGGAGCTATAACCAGCAACGTGAATTGGTAGCGAACGCATCGCATGAGTTGCGGACACCGCTGAGCACTATTTTATCTTCTATAGAAGTACTTGAAATGGAGAGGGAAGAAAAAGACTCTTTTACCGGGCGTATTTTGGATGGGTTAAAACATGAAGTTCGTCGAATGACCGTATTGGTTAGTGATTTGCTGACACTAGCACAGGCGGATTCACCAGATGCCAACGCACTGATTCGTAACTGGTGCAATTTAACTCCGGCGAGCGAACAGTTAATAGAATCTTTCAAGGCAAGAGCTACTGTTAAAAAAATCGATTTAACAATAGAAGCACCTGCAGAAGTAAATGTATACGCAGATTGCGATAAACTAATTCAGTTGCTATCGATTCTTCTCGACAACGCGATTAATTACACACCAGAAGGCGGCAGTGTCGCTGTCACATTGCAAATGCGCAGCGATTCTTTACTACTTGCCGTACGTGATACCGGCATTGGTATTGAAGCTGCCGACCAGGAGCATATTTTCGAACGCTTTTACCGAGCAGACAAAGCACGGACGCGAAAAGAAGGTGGACATGGACTTGGTTTAGCAATCGGCAAATGGATTGTCGACGCACACGGCGGAACGATTTGGGTGGAAAGTGCCCCAGGAGAAGGATCGTTATTTCAAGTATCGATTCCAAGTGGTAAGGATAGGTAGTTTTTTTCGAATCGCTCCACTCTACTATTTAAGGTGAAAAATGAAACAAGTAAAAGCCGCTAGCAGAAGTTATTCTGTTTGGCGGCTTTTTAAATTGACTCGATTGCTTTTTCAAATTATCCATGCAAAACAATCGTTCGGATCTCTCCCATATATGGTAGAATAATCGTAATAAAATATTTTTGTAAAATTGAGACAGCGGTGCAAAAAGAGAGAAATCCGCATTACTAAAAGACAGGGGGATGGATATGTTAGGTGATAGAGAAGAAGACGTATTTGCGAAGAAAACGGTAGAAAAACGTAGGCTCGGAGAACCGACTGGCGCGTTTAAAGGTGCATCTTGGGGTGCGTTGCTCATTGGGGTATCAACGTATTTGATCGGTTTATATAATGCAGGAATGGAGTTAAACGAAAAAGGCTATTATATTACAGTCATGATTCTTGGACTTTACTCGGCCGTGTCTCTTCAAAAAGCGGTAAGAGACCGCGATGAAGGAATACGCGTTACCAACTTGTATTACGGCATTAGTTGGTTTGCACTCATTTCTGCAATCGCACTTATGGCGATTGGTTTGTTTAATGCCGGTAGTATCACGTTGAGCGAAAAAGGCTTTTACGGCATCTCGTTCGTCTTGAGTTTGTTTGCTGTTGTAACCGTACAAAAAAACGTGCGCGATACAGAAGAAGCGAACAATATGGATGAGTCGTGAGAGGCATAAGAACTTTGTAAGATCAATCTACCGATCAAAGGCAAAATTTAACGAACAGAAAGAGGAAACCAATTGAAAATCCAAGTTAAAAAATTAATGTTATCGGCTATCGTAACAAGCGTTGTATTTACAGGAGGAGTCGGTAATGTCTTTGCACAAGAAACATTGGCAAACGCTAAGCCAAAAACGGAACAAATGCAGCATCACAAACAAGATACTAAGTATTCTAAAAAAGTGATGGAAGCTATCCGCGTTGCTTTAGGAGAAGGTGCAAAATCTACGCAAAAAGATAGCGCCATCAACAAATTGCCGAAAACGGAAGTCATGGATTACTATTTGGTGTCATTCGGTAAAAAGCTTAAAGGCAACGAAATTCGTCGAGCGGTAGAAGAAGTCTTTTCAATCGATTTGAATACGGTTTCGAAAAAGGATTACGGCAGCAAGCTGACAGTATATTCTAATGACATTATGGAAAGTTTGCGAGTTTCTCTGAAAGAAGCACCAACATCTAAGTTAAAAGACGAGCAGATTATGAGCATGACGAAAAACGAAGTAATGGACCGCTATATTAAAGAACGTGATTATGCACTTAGCGGAGCAGCGAGTCGATTGTTGATTAATAGTATTTATGGTGTTAACTTGCAAGGGATTTCTAATTTAGAATACATGCAAATAGCCATCCACTCTAAAGGACAATGGATTATAAAAAGTGACAAGGATTTATTTATGTTAAAATCTAGCCTCGACGATGTGGATGTTTCGATTTCGACAACTTCGTATTTTAAAGAAGTGACAGGCAGCGACCAATTGCCAGCATCTTTAAAAAACCAATTTCTAGATATGGGCTTTACTTATATTGAAGAAACAAACCTTCTGTATTACAAAGAACCAACCGGCAAATCGATTCCAGATCAATTTAAAGGCCAAGTAATTGGGCTTCTTGCTAAAACAGTAGCAAGTCAATACCAAAAGTAATTAACAAAAGCTTAAATAATATCACTGAATATATAGACCGTTAGAGAAAAAATCACCGTTTTTCTCTAACGGTTTTTGATTTTGTTTTTGTACATTGAAACTCTGGAAGACTTGAATCGTTAAAGGAGCAGAGAAGAATAAAAGGGGGCGAGTAAAATTGAATCGACTGAATCGAGCTTTGGTTTTGTTAGTTGTTTTAACTTTATTAAGCGGCTGTAATTCAAATGTAGACAATTCATCTGGTGATTTATTTAACTATAAAGACTCGTATCTAGGAGATAACAGTGCAGTAGTGAATACAGTGATCTATTTGAAAGGGGCAGACTATTTTCGTGGAATAGAACTTCAAACAAAAGAACAACCTTATGGCATTATTGTCGACTATGATTGGTCAGAATCAGTTATCGATCTACAAGAAACCGTTATTAACAATGCCTCGTATTTATTTACATTAATCCAAAATGTGGACTGGATCATGCTGAAGTTCGAAACAGTGGATGGTGTCGAAGAGTTTAAACTAACAAGAGAAGAACTAGAAGGCTGGTACGAAGTAAACTTAAGTAAAATTGAGAGTGAAGAAAAACTAAAAGAGCTTATCCAAGTGCATTTAAAAAATAGTGAAGAGGTAACGAAGCTGTTAAAGTAAAAGCCGCACCCTCAAGAACAGCAAAAACCCCGCAGCTGCCAGTTTGGCAACTGCGGGGGTTTGTTGATTAGTTTGTGAAAGATGCTACCGCGAAATACTTAATCACCAGAGTTAAAGATCGGCTAAAAAGACGATTGGAAAGGTCAGAGAAGAATTTCCTTTTCTAAAAGGCATCGGGTAATGTTCACAAATGAAGATAAAACTAAGAAGCATTAATAATTCAAACGGTTTTTCGATAGCTGGCAAATGAAACAATGCATAAACCACCAGAGACCAGCCCATTAGTGAAATGACCATCATGAAGAGTTGAGCACTATGATGCCTAGCAGTTATCTTTTTCAATCAGAACTCACCAGCCTTTTTGTATTTTTTTATTATTCTAACATTATAGAGCTTAGAAACGAAAGCTAGTAAAATAATCTTAATTTATCAGAAAAGTCAGTCTATTATAACGGGGAACATGTTATATTAGAAAGAAAGTAAAGTACGTTCGAATTATCGCCCGTCAATCAACGATTTTATATGGAAGGAGGACGCGAAATGTGGAATTTAAAAAAATCTATTTATATTGATCGGGGGATAGGGGAAGTCTATCAATTCGCAACAAATCCGAAGTATTGGTATCAATGGTATGCAGGTTTGTCCGAAGCAGAAAATCTTCTTGGAACAGGCGCAAAAGGAACGAGTATGGATTTAAAGTATTTCTTTTTCGGAAGGGGGTTGGCAGTCCATGTGCTCGTGGAGGAAAATGCCGCTGTAGGAGATAGCTATGTATGGCGGTGCCTCGTTACAGGAGCGCTTGATGCGAGGCAAACATGGCGTTATTACCCAAAAGAAGGCGGTACCGAACTTCATTTTGAAATGGATTATAATCTTAATGGCAACATCATCGGAAAACTAGTGAATACACTTTATATTAAGAAGTTGATGGCCAATTCTATAGAACAAACTTTGCAAAACTTAAAAGACATTAGTGAAAGTGAATAGTTTGGAGAAATGAGTGGAAAAAACTCGATTGCTGCTATGCTAAATTTCAAATAAAACATGAAAAATAGGGAAGGCCAGTTGACGTGTACAACAAGTCAACTGGCCTTTTAAAATTTCTTTTACTCTTCTGTTTTTTGCTCTCTTCGAACAACTAAAACATCACATGGACTACTGCTCACAATATGTTGGGACACACTACCTAATATATATTGCTCAATCGCATTTAATCCTTGGGCTCCACAGACAATCAGATCGATATCCAAGCGTTTTGCGTAGTCACGCGATATGACCTTGTCAGGAGAGCCGGGGACAACGTAGACATGGACACTAGAGATTCCCGCTGCTAGGGCATCTTGTTTATAGTTATTCAAAAGTTCTTTTCCATGATCAAAAATCCGATCTTCGGGATCTGGCACACTTTTTGTCATGGCTGAATAGGAACGCGTATCCACCACATAAATTAAGTTCAGTGCGGCAGCATTTCTTTTGGAAATTTCAATCGATTTTTTAAATGCCCAATCCGCTTCCTTTGAACCATCAATAGCCACCAAAATACGTTTGTATTTTAAGGTCATACAAATTCCTCCTAAGGTTTTTTTTCGCGTCTTTACTATAATTCTTCAAAACTATTTTAAATCCTCTTTTAAATCTGAATATTCTAATTACTAATATAGGTTATTCGATTAAACGACAATTTAAGGCTGCGCTTCTAAGTTGGGGGCTATAAAAGTCGGCTTAAATTGGAAAACATGTGGAGATCTTTTATATGAAGGTTCATGATGGTTTTTGGAAATTTCACATGACTCCACACATTCTGCATGTATAGAGAGTACATTTAAAGTTCAGAAATATACAAGAGTTCAACAGAATGGAGGTAGAAAGAAATGATGGGACCAGGATGGGGAATGGGTTGGGGAATGGGAGGAGGAAGTTGGTTGATAGCAGGGTTAGTTGTACTTATCGGCTTCGCCATCTACTACTTTATGAAGAACAACAACAACAACAACAGTTTTAATAGTTCGCAGAAAGACTCCAGCACAGACGCAATGGAAATAGCCAAAAAAAGACTAGCTAGAGGCGAAATAACTAATGCAGAATTTGAAGAAATTAAAAAAAGGCTTTTATAAAAGGAGAGAGCGTAATGAAAAAGACGATAATTAGTGGCGTATTAGCAGCAGTCTTGATTGTAGGAGGCGGAAATGGTCTGTACATGACATCGGCATCTGCAAAAGGAAATGTAGAAACCGCTATGCAGCATGAAGGCATGACTATGGAACAGATGCATGAAATGATGGGTACTGGCCACATGAATTTCGGCCAGATGAAACCATTCATGAAGAAAATGCATCCAGATTTAAACACCAGCCAATTACGGGTACTTTACAAAAAAATGCATGGTACTGGTGGTTCATCTCATAGCAAGAACTTTAAAGAGATGATGGGAAACTGATTATCAAAAAACGCGATTTGGATGCATAAATCCAAATTGCGTTTTTTTATTTGTGAAAATTTGTGGTAATTACATAACTAAATATGATTTAAGTGTTTGCTACAAAATACCAATTGGGTCGAATGACAAGTCTAGGTGAATCATTTTATGGACAACTTCTGTTGGAACATCGATAATTTTCATTACATCGTTCGAGTTAGCCAATTGTAATGTATAAAAAATTCAGAGCAAGACATCGTAGAAACTAGTATATGTCTCATAAAGAATTCGCTCAAGCTATTGCTTGAGCGAGTTTTTTTTGTTTTCTCAATACCGAGCAAGTTAGGATTTAAGTAGCTATAGGAAACAGGTAAGAGATTGTCAATTTTTTATTATCTTTTAAAAGTCTTATGATGATTTTAATGATAAAATAAATTTACAGAATAATATACATGAATAACCAGTTATCTATTTCTTTTATAGGAGAAAATAGACTAACAATAATAAATTTATAAAAATTAATATACCTAACTGTTTTGTTAGAAGATCGATGATCAAATTTACATCTTTCACTAAGTTAATAAATTGATAGGTCAATGAATGGAGGCTTTGTTAATGGAAATTGAACAAACCAGGTATTCCCGGTTGGCCCATATAACGAAATTGATCAACACAAACTTTGAATTGCGCCCATTGCTAGAACATGTCATCACTGCTATATCCGAAGAAGTCGTACAATGCGACTCTGTCGGAATTTACTTGCCGCAAGAAGACGGCAATTTCCGTGGATATGTAGGGAAACCAGCTGTTATTAACGGCATGACACTCGATATGCATGTGGTAGATACAGAGTACGATTTATTAGCAAAAGAAGTAATCGATACTAAACAAACGATTTATATAGCGGATACGTCCAAAGACAACCGTCCCGATCCAAGAGCAGTAGCAGGGTTTGGCATCAAATCGCTGCTAGCTCTTCCGATTTCATATGAAGGTGAATTGTTCGGACTTGTTTTCCTATTTGACTACGGGATTCCAATGGATTTGACTGCAGATGAAATACAAACAGTGGAAGCGTATGTCAATATGGCGGGCGTAGCGATTCGAAATGTGAAGAACCTTCAACGAAAAGAAAGTATTCTAGCTGAAAAGCAATTGCTGCTGGATTTGACGCGAGATTTGTCTATGACTTCATCAATGGCCGATGTCATGGAAAAGTGCTTTCATTACGTGGGAACCGTACTGAAAAACGATAATATTGGGGTGCATTTACTAGACCCTATTGCAGGTGCAAAAATCAAACCGGCCAATTTAAGTGCGAAAAGTGAATGGGCTGAAGAAGACTGGTTAGAAAAGCATAATGAACTGCAGTTTGATCCTTCAAATGACCGCGTATTCGATGCAGTAGTCGCTTCTAAAAAACCGATTTGTATTCGTGACGTCACAAAAGACGATAGAGTCAACCAAGAGGTTTGTAAATCATTTGGCATTACAGGCATGTTGATGCTTCCTTTTGTCTCAATGGGAGAAGTTTTAGGAGCACTCGTTCTTGTCAGTTTTGAGGAAACCAATCAGGTCTTTTGTGAGTCGGATATTGAACTTGCTCAATCCATCACAGAGGCTACTGCTTCGACATTGTCTAACTTGCTGTATATGGAAAAGCAAGAAATGATCATCGAACAAAGAACGTCAGAAGTTGTTTTGAAAAACGATGAACTGAAAACAGTCGTAACTGAGTTAGAGAGTCTTAGCCGTGAAAAAGAACTAATTTTAAATTCAGTAGATGAGGGCATTTTTGGTTTTGATTTGAACAACAATATTACGTTTTGTAACCGAGCGGCAGAATCGATATTGGGTTATAGAAATGGCGAATTAATCGGACAATCATACAAAAATATTTTGCCTGAAAACCAAGACTTAATCCTCACTTCGGTTTCGTTAGAAGAAGATTTAAAGTTTCTTAAAAAGAGTGGCGATGATTTTTCTGTTGAATATGTCGTTTCTTCTATAAAAGAAAATGAACAGGTTATTGGTGAAGTTGTCACATTCAGAGATATTACGAAGAGAAAGCAATTGGAAAAAGAAATTAGTCATTTAGCATATTATGATCACTTAACAGATTTACCAAACCGAATTTTGTTAGAGGATTATTTAAAGCAAAAAACAGAAAAGGCAAAAGTTTCAGGACAAAAAGTGGCGGTATTATACTTGGATCTCGATCGTTTTAAAATTATAAATGATAGCTTCGGCCATAGTTATGGAGATATGTTGTTGAAGAACGTTGCAAATCGCATAAGACGGAGTGTACCGGCAGATGCATTTGTCTCACGTCAAGGAGGCGATGAATTTACAATCGTCTTGCCAGGCTATGACAACAATCAAGAAGTATTAAATCTTGTAGATAACTTAATCGCGTCATTTACAGAACCATTTTCATTAAAAGGAAATGAAGTGTACATCAAAACAAGTATCGGGATTAGTGTGTTCCCAGAACACGGTAAGACTGCGGAAGTATTGATCAAAAATGCAGATGCTGCGATGTACAAATCGAAAGAAAAATCCGGCACGTATCATCATTTCTTCAAGAGTGAAATGAGCGACTGGAGTATGGAAAGCATTTACTTGGAAAATGCCTTATACAAAGCACTTGAGAACGATGAACTGAGTCTTCATTATCAGCCACAAGTAGACAGTAAAACCAATCGCATCATTGGAGCAGAAGCTTTGCTTAGGTGGAACCATCCAACAAGAGGTATGGTCTCACCAATTGAATTTATCCCAGTTGCAGAAGAGACAGGCTTAATCGTGCCAATTGGTAAGTGGGTTCTTTTAAACGCATGTAAACAGTTGAAAAAACTACACGCGCAAGGAAATTCGAATATGTCAGTTTCTGTTAATTTATCTGGAAGACAGTTTGAAGAAGATGACTTGATCCCAATGATTGAAAGTATTTTAGTGGAAACAGGAATCGCTCCAGAATTTTTGCATATTGAACTAACTGAAAATCAAATTTTCAAAAATACACATGTAACTTTGGAAAAAATGAGAGAAATAAAAGCATTAGGTATTAAAATAGCAGTGGATGACTTCGGAACAGGGTATTCGTCACTAGGTTATTTAAAAAACTTCCCCATTGATACGTTAAAGATAGACAGATCGTTCATGTTTGATATTTTGACGGATAAAGACAATGCCGCTATTACAAGTACCATTATCACGCTGGCTCAAAATCTTAATTTGAATGTTATTGCTGAAGGCGTAGAAACAGCTGAACAATTAGAATTTCTAATGGCTAAAAATTGTTTTAACATCCAAGGGTATTATTACAGTAAACCATTGCCTGTCGAAGCATTGGAAAACTATATCGACATACTGACACCAAAAGTATAAGCGATTATAAATCAGGATCCACGAGTTGGATTTATCCAACTCGCGTTTTTTTTATGCCGCAACGGAGCCAAACTTCACACAATCTGCACGTCAAAGGTGTACATTAAGTGTAATAAGACACAATGAAATAAGGGGGGGAAAGTCATGATGGGACCAGATTGGGGAATCGGCTGGGGCATGGGAATGGGAGGAGGAGGACTTTGGGTGATAATTCTATTAGTAGTAATCATCGGCTTTGCACTATACTTCTTTATGAAAAACAACAATAACAATAACACGAACAATAATTTTCCTAGTTCACGGAAAGATTCAAGTGCAGATGCAATGGAAATAGCTAAAAATAGGCTAGCGAAAGGAGAAATCACAACTGAAGAATTTGAAGAAATTAAGAAAAATCTTTTATGAAAATGAAAACCGCAATCTGGATAAGTGATTCCAAATCGCGGTTTTGCTTTGTCTTTTAGTTATATCGCCAAATATTCTTTAAGTGCTTGCTGTAATGTGCCAAGAGTTTTGGTCTTTGGAGCAAACAATAACCCAAGTGATACCATTTTCCGAACGACTTCTGCACGTAGCCCAGTGATAATCGATTGGCAACCCATCATGGCAGAACCATTGATGATTTTCATGATGTGATGAATGACTTCAGGCTCCAATTCGACGATTCCAGACAAGTCTAGGATCAAGGTTTGAATGCGAGATATGCTGACTTCGGTCAAGACTTTTTCTTCGATAATTTCTGCTCGGAACGAATCGACAGAACCGATTAATGGCAAAATAGAGACCGATGTACTAATAGGAATAATCGGAACAGACAAGCTTTCAACAAGTTGTCGATGGGCCAAAATCAGCGAATCTTTGTACGTCGAATAGCTGATGAAGAACGTATTCAAGAAGGTATCAACTCGTGTATTAATGTCTTTTTCCATAGCAAAAAAGTCAAATGCTACTTCACTAGGTGCAGCTTGGTCATATTGTTGAAGGAACGTCCAAAGCGTACGACGAATCGCTTGAATCCATTCTAATTTGAATGATAGCTCAATCGAATGCGTAGCCCATGCAATTCCTTCTTGCTTTGCAAAAAATTTAAGGTCCTCTTCTTGTCCATCGATAATGTACCTGACAACTTTATGGGCATTGGTTACAAGATCAATATTGCCGACAGCTAAAATTTCATTGATTTTGTCTTTTACAGTGACGGCTTCCTCTAATAATGTTTCTTCAAATGCTATTTGATTTTGCAGAAAGTACGTTTTAATCTCTTCTGAACTTTGCAATGCCTCAGTCATTAGCTTTTCTCCTTTTTCCATAAATCTCTTTGATTACTTTAATTTTGTGTTTAGTACAGCATTAACGAAATGTCTTTCCTGCAGTTTTATTAGGACGAGGAACAATTTCAATTATACCCATAGGTGTATAATTGAAAACATTTTATTCAAGAAAAAGTTAGGATTAGAAAACGATTTCTTGAAAATGAAATTTCATACAAATACTCCTTTTAAATGATGTGCTAGAAGAAAAAAGTCGCTAAATTTAACCGGTAGAGGAGCGATCGATGAACTATTCACTTGAAATAATTGCGCAGCTAGAGAATGCAAAAAGCAGTAAGACATATTGAATCGTCTCACTGCTTTTTAATGGGAGTTAATTTTTAACAGGTAAATCTTCCACGTCTTTTTCTTTCCTTTCTTCTTGTTCGATTTTGTGAAGCATACTGCCAACCGAAGAAATACGTCCTTGAATGTCTTTATGTGTTAAGTGTTTTCGTTCGAGCATGGTCGGAGATTCAACGCCTGCAGCCGCTGCCACGTTAAATAACCCCGCACGGAGCGACATCACGTAATTGGCAACACGGTACATTTTCTCGCCAACTACTAAACCGTCTTGTAAGTCAGGATCAGTTGTTGCGACTCCAACAGGACAAGTATTTGTATGACAAACTCCCGCCATGATGCAGCCAACACTAATCATAAAGCCTCTAGCGATATTCACAAGGTCTGCCCCCATTGAAAGGGCAATAGCTATTTTATCCGGTGTGATGAGTTTACCGGAAGCAATCAACTTCACACGGTCACGCACACCATATTGACGAAGTAATTCATCGACAATCGGTAGAGCAGTCAAGATGGGCAACCCGACTGAATCGGCAAGTTCTTGATAGGTCGCGCCAGTTCCGCCTTCACCGCCGTCAATGGTGATAAAGTCAGGACCCTTGCCACTGTCTTTCATGATTTGTACCATTTCCTCAAGTCCTTCAACATCCCCAACAACAATTTTCATGCCAACCGGTTTGCCACCAATTTCACGCATTTCTTCAATAAAGCCAAAAAGCTTTTCAAATGAATCGTATTCCGTGAAGCGGTTTGGGCTGTTTACAGTTTTACCCGGTTCAATCAACCGAATACGTGCAATTTCTTCGGTTACTTTTTGTCCTTCTAAATGGCCACCCCGTGTTTTCGCGCCTTGTGCGAGTTTCACTTCAAAAGCTTTTACTTTTTCCATGTCAGCTTTTTCTTTGAACGCTTCCCACGAAAACTCGCCGCCTGGTGTCCGAACACCAAAAAGACCGGGACCAATTTGCATGATCAAATCCGTGTCACCAGCTAAATGATGATCTGAAATTCCACCTTCCCCGGTATTCATCCACGTACCACCTGCAATACCAAGCCCTTTTGATAGTGCTGTAATGGCATTTTCGCCCAAAGCACCATAGCTCATAGCGGACATACCCACTTGTCCTTTTATCCGGAACGGTTGCCTGCAATAGCCGTCACCAAGCACTACCGCATCTTCATCGCGCAAATAATAAGGATCAGTCAGAATTTCTTCACGATGTTCTTTTCGGGACATTAAGCCTTCATTGTCAATGACATATTGATAAGTGGTTACTTTTTGGCTGTTGTCGACTTTCAATTCTGTCCGTAATTTTGGAAATAGTGAATTGCGGATATAGAAGCCGTCTTCTGCAAAATTACGACTAGATCCAAAACCAATTAAACGTTCATTGTATTTTCCAGCTTTGACGATATCTTGGTACTGCATACGTGAGAAAGGGAGTCCTTCGTTGTCTCCGGAAAATAAATATTGGCGTAGCTCAGGACCAACATGTTCAGCCATATACCGAACCCTTCCGAGTAACGGGAAATTGCGGAGAACCGCATGCTGCTTTTGATGATTATCTTTTTGATAAATATACGCAATATAAGCAAGTGGGGCCGCGATCGTCGATCCCACTAATGCCGATGGTAAGTATTTCGTTATTTTCCCCATAAAATCCACCTTTTTTAGTTTTTTATATGTTCTTTAATGCATTTTCGATTGAGGTATTTCCAGCTATCACTTTAATTGTTTTGTTGTATGTAGCCTTGTTGGTAAGCGATTCAACTAGTACAGCAGCGACATCTTCATAAGGAATTTCCATAACCTTTTTGCTTGGAGAAGTAATGATATCAATCATGCCTTTTCCTGGTTTGTGAACCCCACGACTCGAATAGACGATGGTATAAGTAAAGACATCCTGCTTGATAAGTTCTTCAGGAATTTTCTTGTCGCCTGTTTCTTGGGATTTTGCGGATTCGTCTACACGAGCGGGACTCAAGTAAACTACCCGTTCAATCCCTTGTTTACGGGCTTCTTCCATCGCACGAGCAACTGCTTCTTTATCGACAAGCACATTTCTGTTTTCGCCGGCTGTCGGATTTGCACCGGCTACATAAATTATTGCTTCGCATCCTGAAATTGCTTCTATAAAATCATAATCCTTTGAGACATATACGCGGGAAGCACCAATCATTTTGAGTTCTTCTGCCCGGTTTTCCGTTTCTGCAATCGTGATGGCTTCATGGTTTTCTGCAGCAAGCTTCCGTAACAAATACTCACCAACTTCTCCGCCGCCACCAAATACGAATACTTTCATCCAATCCCTCCCTGTGTAAGTAACTGTATTCAACTTTTCCCTTCTGCTTGAGGGATGAAACCATTTAATAGGAAAGAACAGGTCTATTTGCGGAGGGAAGTAAACGAAAAAGCAGAAACCTAGGAATGGTTTCTGCTCTTTGTATATATCTATACGATGATTTACAACTTTACTTTAGCACTCCTAAATATTCTTCCCAAGGTCCCACATCTTTTCGGTATCTTTCTGACATCACTCTTACAATCTGGGATATGTGTGTTAAATCGTGCACGATCCATGTAGAAATTAGTTCTCTTAGCTTTACTTCACCAAATACAGGATGTTTTCCTGTTAACTCGAACTGTGAGTCAGATTCAATGAGTTCTTTTACAATCTCGATATTCTTGTAATCGTAGATTTTTGAAGCCCATCAGTTTTTGATCGATTGAGGTCTTAGGTGGATTTGTTATATTGGCATCTCGATCAAATGGAGCAAAAGATTTGTTGTCGCTTTTCTTTAAAATGGTTTTTATACGTGGTATCCAATTATTGTTTTCACATTCAATTAAATGATCAATAACTTGAGAAGAATTCCAGGTTCCGTCACCTTCGTTACAAGTAATCTAGCCGTCTGATAAATTAGATAAGAAGCTATCTAAGGTTTTGGGCGTTGCCTCTAGGATTTGAATGGCTTCGTCTAAAGAAAAATCCATCTATTTTCCTCCTTTAATTTTTTCCTGCATTCAATTTACTTAGGTAGCAGAATAACGAATGTGTGATTAAATATAATATATCTATAGATTTACCATTTAATTAAACTGAAAATGTTCTTTAATCATACTGTATATTTAAACTATACAAAAACTACATAAAATGAGTTTTTAAAATCAGTAGATAGGGAAAAAAAGGAGTATGTCGAAGCTTTGAAGAATCTAGTAAGTAATGGAGTCAATAGGTTGACGTCTCGATCTCCGAATAAATTTTACCGAAATAATCATGGGCATAAATAATGAAATACTTAGGAGAAGAAGGGCGGTACATATATGAGTAATTCACAAAAATCCGTAATCGTAATTGGCGGCGGACTTGGCGGTTTGTCCGCAGCGATTTCTCTTGCGCAACAAGGATACGAAGTTTCATTATATGAAAAAAACGATCATATTGGCGGCAAAGTAAATCGTTTAGAGCAGGACGGATTTGGGTTTGACCTTGGTCCATCCATTTTAACGATGCCACATATTTTCGATAAGTTGTTTCAAGGAAGCGGCAAGCGAATGGAGGATTACGTGCAAATTCAGCGACTCAACCGGGAGTGGCGCTCGTTTTTCCCCGATGGCACGGTACTCGATTTGTATCACGACCTTGATTTAATGGAGCGGGAAAATCCTGCGCTTTCACGAAAAGACATGAAAGAGTATTACGCATTATTAAAATACGCGCAGAACATTTACAAAACGACTGAACATAGTTATTTAAAAGAAGGTTTTGAGTCACCGAAAGAAGCAGTTGCGCAAAACGGTATTTTGGCGACATTAACTGGCTTTGATTTGACGTCCACAATGTATAGCGCGATTTCCAAACGCATCAGCAATCCACATTTGCGTGACATGCTTTCTTATTATGTGAAGTATGTCGGTTCTTCTCCGTATAGTGCGCCTGCCGTGTTGAATATGATGATTTATATGCAACATGCGCAAGGCTGTTGGTATGTAAAAGGCGGCACGCATAAACTAGCCGAAGGTTTAACAAAACTAGCCGAAGAAATCGGTGTTAAACTCTACACAGGTATGGGTGTCATTCGTGCGCTAACAAGTGAAGACGACAAAATCGTTGGCATTGAACTAGAAGATGGTTCGTTTAAAAAGGCCGATTATTATGTGTCGAATATGGAAGTGATTCCGTTTTATAAAAAAATGGTGGCGGCAGACGAAAACTTTGTTGCGGATTTGAAGAAAAAATATGAACCCGCAAGTTCAGGACTAGTGTTGCATCTCGGCGTTAAAAAAACCTACCCATTTTTAAATCATCACAACTTTTTCTTCTCGGAAAACTTGCATGAGCAAATGGAGAAAGTGTTTGAAAAACACGAGTTGCCCGACGACCCAACCATTTACTTAGTCAACGTCAATAAAACCGATCCGACACAAGCGCCAGAAGGGCACGAAAACATTAAGATTTTGCCACACATTCCGTATATCCAAGACAATCCGTTTACACCTGAAGATTATGCGAAGTTTGAAGAAATTGTTCTCGATAAACTAGAACGCATGGGCATGCATGGCCTTCGAGACAATATTGTCACACGTGACGTTTGGACGCCGCATGATATCGAACGGGTTTACGGTTCAGACCGCGGTGCAATTTATGGCACGGTTTCCGATAAAAAGAAAAACGGTGGCTTCAAGCATAAAAAGCAAAGCGAATTATACGACAACCTGTACTTTGTCGGCGGCACAGTGAATCCAGGTGGCGGTATGCCAATGGTGACATTGAGTGGTCAACAAGTGAGCGATAAAATTGTGAAGCGGGATCGAGCGCAGAGGAAATGAATAGTTTGAGATTGCTAACGGAGCGAACGTTAGCAATCTTTTTTTATGCTAAATTCATGAAAAGAAGCCCTCGCTAGTCAGCGACGACTTCCTTTCCGTTTAATATGAGACGATAGTCAACTTCAGCTTTGAGCGAATGAGCAACAGGACAATACTTTTCTCCACTGACTTCGATGGCATGCAGCACTTTTTCTTTAGCAATTTCACCTGCAACGAAAAATGTAACTAAAAGCGACAAAAATTCTTTTGGTGGATTTTGTCGTTTGAAGCCTTCGGTGACGATTTCTAAGGAATGAATGTTTTTCATTTGAGAACGCAAAATCATAATGACATCCATTCCGACGCAACCTGCAAGTGACCCGAGCAAAGCCTGCATTGGCAATAAACCTTGATTATTTCCAACACCTTGATGAGCATCCATCGTCAGCGAATGACCACCTTGTCCAACTGCTGAGAACACAAAGTCGCCTTGCCATTTTGTGGTGATCGTCAATTGATCTGTCTCCATTTCATCGCCCCCCATGCTTTTTGTCAGTGTACCACAAGTTATCTGAATATTCCTTTAACATTAATCTGAAATGACGTCTTTTCCTTGTTCGCGCAAAGCTTTTAAAGAGGAGAGCATGTGGTTAATTTCTTCCTCAGTATGTCGTTGCCAAGATCCCAACTCAGCCACAATTTTTAATGGAGAGGTAGATCTATACGACCGTGTTGGGTTACCGGGGAATCGTTTATTGGTTAAGTTTGGATCGTCTTCGAATTTACCTAAAGGTTCAACAATGTAAATACGTTCTTTAAAGTGTGCTGTCGCCAGTTCAGCTCCCCATTTGGCCGCGTCTAAGGAAGCCGTAAAATAAATATGGTTGGATTTTTTGTCTTGATAATTCGATTGATTTTGAGGTTCTAATAAATCACCAATCTGTAAAGCTGCTTTGGTTCCATGGAAAAAAGGACCTTTGTCTAAAAGATCTTCGTTTTCTTTCATTAGCATTTACCTCCAAAATGATATTTTTCAATCAACTTATGTAGTAGTATAATGAATATAAGAAGATTCAGAAAGGGGCAACTCAATGAGCTTCATGGATGATTTAATCTGGGCGATTTCCGCTTTATTGAAACTCTTTGGTTATTTTCTTGTTGGGGTAATCATCGTGTCGATTGTCATGTACGGACTTGCTGGGTTGTTCGATTTGATTACTCATTTCTTTTATTGAAATGTGAATAGTAGAAAAGCCATCTTTGAAAAAATCAAAGATGGCTTCAGCTTGTAGACAAAAGAATAGTAATTCATTGTTTCGTATTTATATGGGATCCTCTGCATCAAACGGACGCTTTCCGCGGACGAAGCTAGCGTAGCGATGCAGGAGCATATCTTTGCCCTTCGCCGTTTGATGCTCCAGATTCGTGAGTGACTGGTTAAAAAGACTTCGGAACGTTTTTATTGGTAGAAAGTAGACAAAGATAACTCACTTTAATATAAGCAAGAAGATTCCAAGCGGGCTGGCCACGAAGACTCCTGTGGGACAGCGAAAGCTGAAGACCCCGCAGGAACTCCAGTGACGAGGAGGCTGAAGCTGAGCCCACGGAAAGCGAAGTGGCTAGCCCGCTTGGAGGTTATACACAGATATTCACTTTAATGAGACTTTGTCTACAGAAAAGCCATCTTTGAAAAAATCAAAGATGGCTTTTCTGTATTTAAAGAGATTTAAAATTTAAGAAGAGCTGTGCAATTCAGAGCGAATACGCGAAATATGCTGGCTCATGAGTTTCTTGGCCAAGTCACTATTTTGAGATGCGATGGCATCGTATATTTCTTCGTGTTCGTAAAGTGTATCTTGATGACGATTGAAATCGGTAAAGCGGTGTTTGCGTGTTTCACGGATATTTTCTTCCATCCGCATGGCTAATGTTGCCATTAAATCAATCAATAATTGGTTTTTCGTAGCATAGGCAACTTGTAAGTGGAAGTCTAAGTCTGCTTGAACTCCTTTTTCAGGATCATTTTTTGCATCAGCCATTTGGATGAGGACGTTTTTGATAGCTTCTAGGTTTTCAGGAGTGGCTCGTTGCGCTGCTAGAAAAGCGGCTTCGACTTCAAAAGCACGTCGCAACTCAAGCATTTCGTCAATCAAAATCGCTTTTGCTTTGTCGATATGCGTTCGAAGTTCATTGCCAAGAAGGTCGCGCTTTGATGCAGCACGAAAGCTTCCGCCGCCTTGCCGTATTTCAATGAATTCTTTACTTTCCAAGTTTTTTAAAGCTTCCCTGATGGAGTTTCGACTGACACCAAGCAAACTCGCGAGGTCTCGTTCGGAAGGGAGCCGGTCACCTGGCTGCAGATTTTTTTCCAGGCAGAGAAGATTAATTTGTTCCACTATCAGTTCATAAGTTTTTTTCTTTGGATTCAAAATAAAAGCTCTCCCTGCTTGTTTTTTAAAGTTTAACTTTATTATACAGAATAAAACCTGCAATAGCTTAAAGAAAACGTTGTACTTTTCAGATTATTATGTATAATTGGGTTAATTGGTTGGACCAATTTTTAAAAAAGGGAGCGAACATCTATGACAATTGCAAATCAAGAGACCATCCTCGATCACTTAAAAGAACATTTAAAAGCTGAGCAAATTAGCATGAACGAAACCATTAAAGAACTTCATGGTCAAGATGAGTCTTATCATAAAATGAAATTACCCGATATGGTGGTTTTTCCAGAAACAACAGAACAAGTTTCTGAAATCATGAAAATATCCACACAATATCAAATTCCAGTAGTGCCATTTGGTCTCGGTTCAAGTTTAGAAGGACATGTGATTCCGGAAAATGGCGGAATAACCATTGATTTTTCATTGATGAACCGAGTATTAGAAGTGTCTGAAGAAGACTTTTTGGTGACCGTACAACCAGGAGTTACACGTTCACAGCTCAATAAGGAATTGAAGAAATACGGCTTATTTTTCACAGTAGACCCTGGAGCAGATGCAACACTCGGTGGCATGGCTGCGACAAATGCCAGTGGCACAACTTCTGTGAAATACGGGGTCATGCGCGATCAAGTGCGTGATTTGGAAGTGGTCATGGCGGATGGAACCGTTATTCATACCGGCAACAAAGCCGCCAAATCTTCATCGGGTCTGCACTTAAATGGTTTGTTTGTCGGTTCTGAAGGAACGCTCGGCTGCTTTACCGAAATGACGCTTCGCGTTTACGGCATTCCTGAATTTGTGACTGCGGCTCGTGCATCGTTCCCAACAGTAAAAGACGCTGTTGAAGCCGTTGTATCGATCTTGCAGGCTGGTATTCCAATTGCGCGCGTTGAACTTGTTGATAAGCAATCAATGCAGCAAGTCAATCAATACAATGATACCGCTTACGCAGAGAAACCTACGCTGTTTTTAGAGTTTCATGGTAATGAAGCAGGGTTAAAGCAAGATGTTGAATTCATGCAAGAAATTGTTCAAGGGCATGCCTGCGAAGAAGTCGCATTTGAAACAGATACGGCCGCACGAAATCTTCTATGGGAAGCACGACATACATTGGCTTATGCCTATATCCATGGCTATCCCGGTAAAAAGATGATGGTCACAGATGTCTGCCTTCCCATTTCCGAACTAGCAGGAGCCGTTGGACATGCACGTACAAACTTGATAGAAATGGGATTGCCTGGTGGAATTGTTGGGCATGTCGGTGACGGCAATTTTCATGCACTGATCATGATGGATATGAGTAATCCAGAAGAAGTAGCAAGAGCACAAGAATTTAATGAACGAATTGTTGTCTACGCACTAGAAAGAGGCGGCACTTCTACTGGTGAACATGGTGTAGGCATCGGCAAACAAAAATACCAGCAACAAGAACATGGACATGCGTTAGATGTGATGGAGAAAATAAAAGCAGCGCTGGATCCAAGCAATTTATTGAATCCTGGTAAGAACATTAAATCAGTAAAAAAGGGAGTCGAGTAAATGAAAGTTCTCAATGGATTGAGTAACATCGCGGGAAAATATTTTGCGGTTTGGGTAATTTTGATTGCGCTCGTTGCTTTTTTGTTCCCGCCCGCGTTTGTCGGGTTAGGTAGCTATATTACGATTCTCCTGGGTGTCGTGATGTTTGGCATGGGATTAACATTAAAGCCTGTAGATTTCAAGATTATTGCGAAAAGCCCACGCCCGGTTTTCGTTGGCGTGGCTGCACAATTTTTTGTTATGCCGTTTGCTGCATTTGGTATCGCTTATTTATTAAACTTGCCCCCTGAATTAGCAGCTGGACTTGTTCTATTAGGTTGTGTACCAGGAGGAACAGCATCAAATGTTATGGTGTATTTGGCAAAAGGAAATTTGGCGTTGTCTGTTGCCATGACTGCGTTGTCGACATTAATGGCACCGATTATGACGCCTTTATTGTTACTGCTTTTAGCGGGACAATGGCTTCCCGTAAATCCAATGTCAATGTTTGTTTCCATCATTCAAGTCATCATTGTGCCAATTGCACTTGGTCTAGTGGTTCAAAAGCTAATGCCAAAAGTGGTCGAAAAAACGATTTCAGTTATTCCACTTATTTCAGTTGCCGCAATCTTGATAATTGTGTCAGCTGTCACAGCAGCTAATGCAGAAAACGTCATCAGTTCAGGATTCGTTGTTTTCTTAGCGGTCTTTTTACACAATAGCTTTGGCTTAGTGCTTGGTTATTTAACGGCAATGGCGATGGGTCTCGACGAAGTGGATCGTCGTGCCATTTCACTCGAAGTCGGCATGCAAAACTCCGGTTTAGGAGTCGCACTGGCAACGGCTTACTTTGGCCCGCTCGCCGCCTTACCTAGCGTCTGGGGAGCGATTTGGCACAATATTTCTGGACCTATTCTCGCCACAATCTGGTCAAAGAAACCGTCCACTACTGAAAAATCTACCAAAGTGAATCGAGCGTCTGGAGTACAGCCTGGTAAAGCATAGGCTAGAACGAATAAATAAGAATAGTGTTAGACATAAAAAGCCGTCCAGTGTGTGGACGGCTTTTAAATATAGTAGGCCTAGCTTTTAAAATGTGAAATGGCTCCATTGAAAGAACTGGGAGTTATAGAATGTCTGATAGGTAAAATGACTTCCGATTCAAGAGAATTATCCGTAGCCATGAGTCATTAGAATGATTGCACTTTACGAAAAGATAGATTAAACTGTTAAGGAATGAATGTTCATTCCGTAACAGAAGGAGGGGTTTTTCAGATGTCGACATCCACTAACAAACGTGATGATATTATTCATAGTGCGTTAACTTTATTTGCAGAACGTGGCTTTGACGCTACGACGATACCGATGATTGCCACTGATGCCAAAGTAGGCGCGGGTACAATCTATCGTTATTTTGATAACAAAGAGGTGCTGGTGAATACCTTGTTCCAACATTACGTGACATTGTTTAGCGATACACTGGAGAAAAATTACCCTGAGGAAGACAGCATTTATCAGAAATTCCATCATTTATTTCAGGGAATGGTTCGCTTTACAAACGAACACGATCATGCCTTGTATTTTATCAAAACACATGCTTCTGCGTACTTTCTTACTGCAGATAGTCGGGAACAGTTTAGCCATTTGCTGATGATTCTTCAGAATTTCTTTGACGAAGGAAAAAAGAAAAAGCAGATTAGAAAGCTTCCTTCTCAAGCACTTATTGCCATTATGTTTGGCGGCTTTCTACAGCTTTATCAGCTGATTAGAGCAGGTGAGATTGAGGCATCTGAGGACTTGTTGGTAGGAGTCGAAGAAAGCTTTTGGGATGCTGTGCGTCATCATCAATGATGACGCTCAGTTTTTTTCTCTTTCATTAGGAATGAATATTCATTCCTATTTTAAAATTATAAAAGAGGTGTTTATTAATGATTGAAATGAAAAACCTTCCACAACCAAAAACGTACGGACCACTCGGGAATTTGCCGCTCATCGATAAAGAAAAGCCTGTGCAATCGTTTATGAAGCAGGCTAGAGAACTAGGACCCATCTATCAATTTCACTTTCCTGGACGTGCCAGCACATTTGTATCAAGTGCCCGGTTAGCTGCCGAAATTTGTGACGAGATACGTTTTGACAAAAAAATCGGACCCTCTCTTCAGAAAGTACGGCCATTTGGCGGTGACGGTTTGTTCACAAGTGGCACAGAAGAACCGAATTGGAAAAAAGCCCATAATATCTTGCTACCAAGTTTCAGCCAGCAGGCGATGAAGGGATACCATGAAAAAATGATTGACCTTAGTTCGCAGCTAGTTCAAAAATGGGCACGGCTGAATCCAAATGAAGAAATTGACGTACCGGATGATATGACGCGTCTTACATTGGATACGATTGGACTGTGCGGGTTCGACTACCGCTTCAACAGCTTTTATCGTGAAGATTCTCATCCATTTATCGAAAAAATGGTCAGAGCATTGGATGAATCGATGAGCCAAACGCAACGTTTAGGCATCCAGGACAAGTTGATGATTCGCTCGAAACAACAATTTAAAGAAGATATTGATTATATGTTCAACTTGGTCGATCAACTGATTGTAGAACGTAAACAAACAGGAGACCAAGGAGAAGATGATTTGCTGGCACATATGTTGAAAGGGAAAGACCCTGAGACCGGAGAGTCTTTGGATGATGAGAACATCCGGTTCCAAATCATTACCTTCCTGATTGCCGGTCACGAAACAACAAGCGGCCTACTTTCTTTTGCTATCTATTATTTGCTGAAAAACCCTGAAAAATTGCAAAAAGCTTATCAAGAAGTAGATAACGTGCTTGGTGACGATACGCCTTCTTTTAAACAAGTAAAGCAGTTAAAATACGTGCGAATGATTCTGAACGAAGCTTTGCGGTTATGGCCGACTGCACCGGCATTTTCAGTATATGCCAAAGAAGATACGACGCTTGCGGGCGAGTACAAAGTTGAAAAAGGAGATTCATTCACTTTGTTGATCCCTGAATTGCATCGAGACCCTTCTGTTTGGGGAGAGGATGCAGAAGCTTTTATACCAGAGCGGTTTGAAGACATTTCGAGCATCCCACATCACGCTTATAAACCTTTCGGTAATGGTCAGCGGGCGTGTATTGGCCAACAGTTTGCGCTTCATGAAGCGACGCTAGTCCTTGGTATGGTGCTGCAACATTTTGAGCTGGAAGATTATATGGATTATGAACTAAATGTAAAAGAAACCTTAACGTTCAAGCCTGATGGGTTAAAAATGAAAGTGAAATCTAGAAGAAAAGTGCAGATGTTCCAAGCACCAGCTGTTGCAGATAAAGCAGAATCGATTGCGCAGTCGAAGCCGGACGCTGCAATCGAATCACATGGTACACCTTTGCTCGTGCTGTACGGATCTAATCTGGGAACAGCAGAAGGCGTAGCTCGCGAGCTTGCAGAAACTGCACGCTACCAAGGGTTTGAAGTGGAGGCTGCTCCATTGGATGACTATGCAGGAGATCTGCCGACTGCAGGAGCTGTGCTGATTATCTCTGCATCGTATAACGGAAATCCACCGGATAATGCGATTCGCTTTATGGATTGGCTGACAACTGCTGACAAAGCGGATTTGACGGGTGTCACGTACGCGGTCTTTGGGTGCGGAGATCATAATTGGGCTACCACTTATCAACGTGTCCCGAGCATAATGGATGAACAGATGGCAGCCATTGGTGCTTCAAGACTCCTTGCTCGTGGGGAAGGCGATGCGAGTGAAGACTTCGATGGCGACCTCGAAAAATGGCAAGAGCGTTTATGGCCGACTCTGGCAGATCACTTTGACCTTGATCTTGAGAAGCGCGAGCATTCTTCCAGTCAAGTGTCTATGGAATTCGTCAGTGGCATCAGCTATACGCCAATTGCCCGTACGTATGATGCGTTCACAGCAGTAGTGGCTGAAAACATCGAACTATTAAAGGCGGCTGACCGCAGTACCCGCCATATTGAAGTCCAGTTGCCTTCAGGTGCTAGCTACCAGGAGGGAGATCATCTTGGGGTGTTGCCTGAAAATTCTCCAACATTGGTAAATCGCGTGTTGAATCGCTTTGCTATAAAAGGTGACGAGTACGTGGTTCTGGGTGAAAGTTCAGGAAGAGCGAGTCATTTGCCAACCAACCAGCCTGTTCAGCTCAAGCAATTAGTAGCAACTTATGTGGAAATACAGGAACCAGCCACTCGCGCTCAAATTCGTGAGCTCGCCAGCAGCAATCCTTGCCCACCGCATAAAATGGAGCTGGAACAACTCCTAGAAGATGAGATCTATAAACGGGAAGTGTTAGGCAAACGCCAGACAATGCTTGAACTATTGGAATACTATCCTTCCTGTGAGCTGGAATTTGAGAGCTTTATTTCATTGTTACCGGCGTTGAAAGCCCGTTATTATTCGATTTCCAGCTCACCGCGTGTAGCGAAACAACAGGCAAGCATTACCGTCAGCTTAGTACGTGGAGAAGCTTGGAGCGGCAAAGGCGAGTATGCCGGTGTCACTTCCAACTACCTATCATCACGTCAGCCAGGTGACAAAATCGCCTGCTTTATCCGAACGCCGCAAACAGATTTCCAACTGCCTGAAAATCCTGAAACACCAGTGATTTTTGTCGGACCTGGCACAGGGATTGCGCCTTTCAGGGGCTTTATCCAGGCACGCCGTGTACTGCAGGTCGAAGGGAAAACATTGGGGAAAGCCCATTTGTACTTTGGTTGCCGTCATCCGGAGCAGGACTTTTTATATGAAGAAGAACTAAAAGAAGCAGAGCAACTTGGTTTGATTGAACTTTACAGCGCTTTTTCAAGACAGCATGACGAAAAAATCTACGTCCAGCATTTAATGAAGAATAATGCACAAGCCATTCTGTCGCTATTAGAACAGGGCGGTCACCTGTATATTTGTGGAGACGGCAGCAAAATGGCTCCTGAAGTGACGGATACACTGACTCAGTGTTATCAGGAACTTCACCAAGTCAGCAATCAGGAAGCTATTGCTTGGCTGCAGGGGCTTGAGCAATCTGGACGCTTTGCGAAGGATGTCTGGGCTGCGACTTAAAAATAAACAGTAAGGATTTAGTTGTTTACGGTGAAACGTCCTATTTACATGGAAGCGATGCTTCACTACCTAAACGGCCAATACACATACAAATGCCACCTTCAATGAAATCAACTGATTTCGAAGGTGGCATTTGTTGTTTATTTTGTATTTGTGAATCCGCCATCGATGCGAACCGTTTCGCCGTTAATGTAATCTGCTTTTGTCAGTAAAAACGTAACAAGTTCTGCTACATCTTCTGGTTGTCCCAAGCGTTTCTGTGGAATCCCAGCTTCAGCACTTTCTTTCATATCTGGATTGTCTTCGAAGAACTTTTTAACCATTGGCGTTTGAATCGGACCAGGTGCAACGGCATTGACACGAAGCCCGTCTTTAGCGTACTCTGCCACAAGACTTTTCGTCATACCAACAATACCGTGTTTCGTAGCCCCATATGTCACAACAGAAGCTTGCCCAATGACGCCTGCGCTCGAAGCTGTATTTACAATGGAGCCTCCACCGTTTTTTAACATCGCTTCTCCCACATAACGCAAACCGTATAAAGCACCAAGTAAGTTAATACCGACAATTTGATCAATTTCTTGAATATCTGTTTCAAGGAATTTTTTGCCGCTACCGGAAATGCCGGCGTTGTTGAAGAAATAATCGATTGAGCCAAAATGCTCAAGTGTTTTGTCTACATAGTTTTTTACGTCTTCTACTTTTGAGACGTCCGCTTTAATGAAAATCGCATCGACGCCTTTTTCTTTTAGTTTTTTGACCGTTTCGTTACCGCTTTCTTCACTAATGTCGACAACGGAAACGTTGACGCCTTCCTCTGCTAAATAAAAAGCTGTAGTTTGGCCAAGTCCACTGCCGGCTCCTGTAATGATTGCTGTTTTAATCACTTCATTTTCCTCCTCTGATTGGTGTTCTCAATTTTAAAAGGTCTTAGTTAGTCGATTCCCTAAATTGTGAAAAGCTAATCAAGGAATTGCTGCAACTTCCACATACCGGATCTGTGTCGAAGGGCTGTTTAAATGGCTTGGAATAGCTTACAATTTAAAAAATAGCGTCTGTGAGAAAACAAGGATGGTCAGTAGAGTAAGCAAGTTATCTATCGTGACGTGAGGAGGGAAACTATGAACATTGGAATCATTGGTACAGGCAATATCGCAGCGTACTTACTGGAACAAATAAACCTTAATCACATGGTCAACGGAAAAGTCATCGCCGTTTTTGGACGCAACCAAAAAGCGGGACCTCGTTTGAGCGAGCAGTTTGATGTTGGATTTTATACAGACATTCAAGATTTTTTGGAAATGCCACTAGACATTGTGGTAGAGGCATCTACTGTGGAAGCAGCAGGTCTGTATGTGAAAGATGTGGTTAGCTATAAAAAAGATCTCGTAGTCAGCAGCATTGGTGTGTTCAAGAATCTCGATTTTTTGGAACAAATCAAATCCTTGGCGGAATCTTTGGGCACACACATTTTCTTGCCGTCTGGTGCGATTGGAGGGCTGGATGTATTGCAGTCCGCGAATGCGGTTGGTGGCTTAAAAAAAGTCCGGATCACGACACGGAAATCACCGGCATCGCTTGGTATCGAATCGGAAGAAGAAAAAGTGATTTTTGAGGGCTCTGCCTATGAAGCGGTCGAGAAGTTTCCGAAGAACGTTAATGTGGCGATGACATTGGCACTGGCAGGAATCGGTGTGGAACAAACGGAAGTGCGTATCATTGCCGATCCCGCCATCCGCCAAAATTCACATACCGTCGAAGTAGTAGGAGATTTCGGACAGATGGAGCTGAAAGTTGAAAACAACCCGATGCCAAACAACCCGAAAACGAGCTTGCTTGCGGCATTGAGTATTTTGAATGTACTGCAAAATAAAGACGGTGCGCTGCGGATTGGCAACTAAATTGAAGCGAGTGACATAACAGAACCCGTCAGCTAAACTAGCTGACGGGTTCTGTTATGTCGAGGTCGCAAGTAGTTGCTCTATATCTTCGATAAAACGGATTACACGTTCATCTATTTGTTTCGTTAATTCTTGAGTGTGATCAAAATCAGGATGTTCTTCTAGCGTGAATTCTATAATTGAACGAACCCCATCTGTCCTTGATACAGGCCACTCGATATATAATGTGCTGGATATTTATTTTTAAAATAACTGCGCAGCTGCGTCAAAAAATTCAGTATTCCTTGATAGGCTTGTCTTAGTTACCTCTTTTCTAAGAGATTGGGTGTAGGTTCAATCACGTAAAGTTAATGCCAAGTGCATAACGACAGCATCCTGAAAGTCAGACGGATTCAATCCTGTCACGTCGTGGATTTTCTTCAAGCGGTAGCTTAAAGTATGGCGGTGAATGTTCAAGCAAGATGCAGTTTCAGCACTGTTTTTATTGCAGGTAAAGTACATCGTCAATGTTTGGCATAAGGAATCATTGAGTCCGGCTAATATTCTGCTGGTAAACTTGTTGAGTTCGGCTGGTGGATTGCGTTTTAGTAGCGCCATCAATTCTACATCTTTAAAGTAAATCAAAGACTGATCGAGTTTACCGAAATCCAAGGCGTTTCTAGCGGCTAGGTATGAGTTGCGGACGTCAAAAATACTGTCGACAGCGATACCTACGCCAATTCGCATAGAACCAGTTTGTTGCAGCACATGGAGTAAGCTAGACAATTTTCGTTCGAGTTTTGCAGGCTCATCACTTTCTACCAAAAGAAAAATTTCATTGAGTTGCGAATGGCCCGTGACGACGATTTGGTCGTTAAAGTGGCTTTCGAGCTGTTCAATAATTCTGCGTGAAGACGACGATTTTTTCAATTCAATTAGTAGCGTGACAAATGACGTTGTACTGCCGAGTCCCATTTGCGAAATTCGTTCATGGACAGCTGCAGATAAAGGGTTGCCACTTGTCAGTTCATCGAAAATCAATTCATTGCGCTTACGGTTCCATTCAATGTGAGAAGTAACGAGGGATTGATGGACCATCATTTCTGTTGTCAATTGAACTAGCGTTGAAATTTCTTTTAGCTCTTCGGGATTACCGGTGATGCCGATGACACCAACTAGTTTTTCTTGGAAAAAGATCGGCATATTGACACCCGCTTTAACCCCATGCCACGCCGCTAAATCTTCTTCTGTTACCCATAAAGTTTCACCGCTACTCGCCACTTGTGCCGCAGCTTCATGAATTTTTTCAATCCGCTCTGCTTCACCTGACGCCAAAATCATGCCGTTGGTATCCATAACGTTCAAATTACGATTTAAGCGAATCATGGTTTGCGCTACAATTTCTTCTGCTAACTGCTTTGTAATCATAAATGCTCCTCTTTGTATATAAATTCTAAATATTTAGTGAAAAATCTATACCGTTAGTATAATGTATATCCATTTCTTTTTCATTATAATTTCATGTAAGCGCTTTATTAATGTGGCGAGGAGGTTTAGCGATTGAAAATCATAGCAGCACCTGATTCATTTAAAGGCAGTTTGTCAGCGATGAAAGCTGCACAGGCAATGGCTGAAGGGATTCAACAATTGGACCGTGAAGTGGAAATGGTTTTGTTGCCTGCGGCAGATGGCGGCGAAGGAACCATGATTGCGATGGTCGAAGCGACCGGGGGTGAATTAGTACCCCATGAAGTCGAAGATCCGCTTGGCAGAAAGGTTATCGCCAGCTACGGCATCCTGGGCGATGGTAAAACCTGCGTTATTGAAATTGCGGAAGCGTCGGGTTTAACACTACTGAAAGAGCATGAACAAGATCCGCTGAGCGCATCGTCATTCGGTACTGGGGAATTAATCAGCCGAGCATTAGATGCTGGTTTTCGAACGTTTATCATTGGACTTGGCGGTAGTGCCACCAATGACGGCGGTGCCGGTATGCTTGAGGCTCTTGGCATGAACTTCTTGGACCAGGCAGGACAACGTTTGCCACGCGGCGGTGGAGCACTTGGCCGACTTGCTGAACTGGATGTCTCAGGCTTTGATCATCGCATTTCAGAAAGTACATTTTTAATCGCTTGCGATGTGGAAAATACCTTGCTGGGCGAACAAGGCGCTTCGGCGGTATTTGGTCCTCAAAAAGGAGCCTCTCTTGAAATGGTTCAGCAGCTGGATGTCAATTTGAAAAATTTTGCAGATGTGGTTGAGCGGTTAACTGGCATTGCGCTTCATCATAAAAATGGAGCCGGTGCTGCAGGAGGTGCGGGTGGAGCGATGCAAGCCTTTTTCGCAGGTGACATGCAACGCGGTGTTGATGTTGTACTAGAAGCAATTGCTTTTAGGTATCAAATAGACACAGTTGATCTAATTATCACCGGTGAAGGAAAAAGTGATCACCAAACCTTGTCTGGTAAAACGCCTTTCGGCATTGCTGAAGTTGGGAAAGAGGCGGGCAAACCGGTCATCTTGATTTCGGGGATGGTCGAGCCGGCAAGTCTGAACTTGCTCGTGCCTTACTTTACGGAAATCCATTCAATTGTCGGTGAGCAAGTATCAAAAGACAGAGCCATTGCTGATGCTTACAATCAGTTGAAAATAAAAACACAAACAGTCGTCAAAGCTTATCTAGAAAAACAAAAGGGGTGCTAGGATGTTATTTTTCATTATTGCTTTAAGTGTAGTCTTGGTCGTGTTGTTAACGGCCGTATTCAAAGTTCATCCATTCTTGTCGTTGTTATTCGGTGCCTTCTTTATGGGAATCGCATCCGGAATGCCGCTAGCTGACGTTGTACTAAGCATCAATGAAGGCTTTGGAGGATTGATGACCAATATCGGGATTGTCATTGTCTCCGGTACAATTATTGGTGTGATTTTAGAAAAGTCCGGTGCTGCTTATCGGATGGCAGAAGTAGTTCTACGCTTGATTGGTGAGAAACGACCGCAACTGGCAATGACGATTATCGGCTTCATCGTTTCGATTCCGGTATTTTGTGATTCCGGGTTTGTTATTTTATCAAGTTTACGAAAAGCTTTAGCAAAACGAGCGAAAGTTTCTATGGCATCGATGTCAGTAGCACTTGCGACTGGTCTATATGCAACGCATACATTAGTGCCACCAACACCAGGCCCAATCGCAGCGGCAGGTAACATCGGCGCTGAAAATTACCTAGGAACAATTATTTTGATCGGTTTGATCGTTGCGATTCCTGCAGCAATTGTCGGTTATATTTGGGCCGTAAAAGTGGCTTCGAAAATCGTTGTTCCTGACGATACTGTAGAAGAAGGCGAATTGACTTACGAAGAAGTTATCAAATCGTTCGGGAAAATGCCATCAACTTTTAAAGCGTTCTTGCCGATTGTCTTACCACTTTTGTTAATTGGAGCGGGGTCTACTGCCGGCATTCTTGGCGGTGACGGAGGACTCACAAACACGGTGAGATTTTTAGGTTCACCAACCGTAGCTTTATTGTTTGGTGTTTTAGCAGCATTCTTATTACTTCCAAAATGGAATGAAGAATCCTTGACTGGCTGGATTGGTGAAGGAATAGTAAGTGCGGCACCAATTTTATTAATCACAGGTGCAGGTGGCGCATTTGGACGCGTAATTACTAATTCAGGAGTAGCTGATTTGATAGCTGGCATGGATATGACAGCATTAGCAGGAGGATCGATGTTCCTGCTAATACCGTTCGCCATCGCAGCGGCATTAAAAACCGCTCAAGGTTCTTCAACAGCAGCACTCGTTATTACATCAACACTCATGGCTCCACTTTTACCGACACTTGGCATTGAAGGCGCTGTCCCATTGGCGCTTGTCGTCATGGCAATCGGTGCTGGTGCGATGACAGTGAGTCATGTCAACGATAGCTTTTTCTGGGTCATTACCCAATTCAGCGGAATGAAAGTCACGGACGCATACAAAGCGCAAACAATGGCAACGTTGTTGCAAGGGGTGACGACAATTGTTTTCACGATGGTTTTGTGGACAATTCTTGTTTGATTAAAACTTGAAACGTATAGAGAAATACAAACATCGCTTTCTGGATTTAGATTCCAGAGAGCGGTGTTTTTGTTTCGGATGAAATTTTGGAAAAAAGTAAAATTTTAGTTAATATGCGATTAGAGATATGATACTATTGAATCATTAGTTGGGTCTTATTGGATATTTAAAAGAATTTGTAACTAACCTATCAAACTAACTTAAGGGGATACTTCATGACAAAATTAACCGAGAACTTAAAGTCACTGCGCTTACAAAATAAGTTGTCTCATCAGCTCGTTGCAGAGCATTTGAAAATTACCAAAGCGGTGTATGGAAAATTTGAACTCGGCACTACAGAACCATCATTAAAATTGCTAGTGAAGTTGGCCGATTTGTATAGCATATCTTTAGATGAGTTGGTAGGTAGAGAATTTGCAGCAGATGGTCAATTAATTAATCAATTACTCATGAAGAAAGAATTGAAAAAAGAAATGACAAAAGAAATCAATAGCTTGGTGAAACAGTTAGGAAATCAATTCATTCAAAGTAAAGAAGCTGACATTGTTAAAAGAGTAAAGCAGAAATTTAATTTGAATTGATAATTTGAATTACATTAATAAATATTATGGGAGATAAGGTAGATTATCAGTATATCAAAGGTTCTTGAAAAGAAGGCTGCAGTAAATGCAGCACAGGCAGAAGCTATTAAAAAAGGTCTTACTGGAGAACTAGCAGTTATTAAGGTACTAGAGTCGACATTGCCTGAAAGGTGAATAGTAATTTGGGATTAGAACGCTTAAAAATTAAATGGAGTAACTAGTTTGGGTGGAGAAATAACTTAGGATACTTAATTTTTTGTTGAAATCTTGATTGATCCTCGTAAAGTTTAATGTGAAAAAAGAAAACAAGGAGAATTAGCTATATTTACGATATTTATAAAGAAGTGTGCCGTATGCAAACAGAAGGCAAATGAACCTCGAAAATATTACGATGATCAGCATAAAACAGTTTTTGTCTGTGTTAAATGTGTAATCTATGCAGAAAGAAGAGCTTTTCTAAAAAGAAAGGTCAGAAAATACTTATATTTAGTAGTTATGCCAACAAAATAAGGTAGAATTTCACTTTGAAAAGGACGGTTACCATGGCAAGAAAGAAAAAGAAGGAAAGTTTATCAGAGCTGATAATGGGTGTTTTGATTTTTAGCAGTGCAGTTACATATATTTATACACAATCACTTCCAGCCACTATAAGCGTTTTTGTGACTGGTTTTATTGTTATGGTAGTACTCATAAAAATAAGCCAACGAAAAAAGCAAAAGAAATTAAACGCATCAGGAATTTTACAAGTAGATGCAATGTCTGGAGCGGAATTTGAAGAATTTTTGCGTTTGCGCTATCAGTCGGAAGGCTATGCTGTTAGAAAAACACCTTACGCAGGTGACTACGGGGCAGATCTTATTTTAGAAAAAGGTCCTCAAAAAATCGCGGTGCAAGCAAAAAGGTACAAAAGCAATGTGGGAATCAAAGCAGTACAAGAAATTTCTGCTGCAAAACTGCATTATGGCGCAAACGAAGCATGGGTTGTCACCAATAGCTTTTTCACGAAGGCTGCTTCAGAATTAGCAACTAGTAATCAAGTGAAATTGGTAAACAGAGATCAACTAATGGAGATTTTATTGGCAAATAAGGCAGTGTGAAACAGCAACTTTCCATTTAAAATGATATTAAGGCTCCATATGAAGAAAGTAAAAGCTGAACAATAAGAATGGACTTATTAATAGTATTTTAAATTGAAGATGATTTATCTATCGTACAATATGCAAAACACCGCTTCCTGGCAGCATCTCCAGAAAGCGGTGTTTTTGTGTAGAGAATTTTTTTTATTCGACTTCAGCAGGTACAGGAGATGATGAACGTAGTTTTCGACTTCCTACAACGATCAAGGAACAAAGGAGAATCAGAACAGTAATGACCAGCGAACTGATAAGCACCTGACCATAGCCGCCAAGACGTGGATCTAAAAATGGATATGGGTACCAATCCACCAGCGGACCGCGAACTAGTGTGTAAATTAAGTAAGTAAGTGGATAGAGAATCCATAGCCATACGCGGCGGAAAGAGATCTGATTCAGTGAAGGAGCCGCTAACCAATCAAACAATGCATACAAGGGAAGCAATATATGCAACACAAAGTTTACCCAAGGAATGGTCGTTTGGAGTTCCGCTTCCATACCTCGCAGGAAAAGAAAATAAACGATTCCTGTTGTCATGATATAAGTTGTCACGGCTCCTCGAACTAATTGGAATTGTCGAGAGTAAAATTGTTTAGTTGAGAACATAGCTCCGGTGAGTAACATGGCTACAATTAAAATATTGCTTTGAATTGTAAAATAGCTGAAAAAATTGCTGAGTATCATATCGTTATAACGCAAACCATGTGTCATTTGAACAATAATCGCGATCAAGCCCAGAATGCCCAATATGAAACGACTTCCTCGAAATAGGTTTTTCATCAATTCAGCTCCTTAAAATATCCGTTTTATAAAGTATATGGAGCTGAGAAGTTGAACGCAATGTTTTTAAAATGATTTAAAACTTACGAGTAAACAAAAAAATAAGAAAAAAGAAAATATCTCAAAAACGAAAAAAAAGTTCTATCATCAAATTCTTACTGGGAATATGGATGAGATTTTAACCAGTTTATATAAGCTGGAAAATGAAAGTGTTGGATTGAAACAGGGAGGATCACTAGAGCATAAATTTGAAATTGTAATTACCTACCTAAAACAAAAGTCTTTCCTGTAAATTTCACAACTTTAAAACCGCATATCTTCAAATAGATGATATGATTAGATGAAAACAGATCAGGCGAAAAGCGTCGGTTTGAAATTTTTTAGCTTTAAAGAACAGGTGATTACATGAGTAAACTACATTCAGCGACATATAAAACATCGGTACGATTAACCAAGACGGCAATGGAAAAAATGGGCGTGTTCGGCATCAGCGAACGCTCATTTTTTGTTGCGGACAAAGCGTTTAAGGTGTTTATCGAACGTTATCCTTCGAATGCGGATGGCGAGCTTTCGGTTGCGCTGATTTTGGATAGGTCGGAAAATGTACGGTTGATTGGCAAAGAAGAAGAAGCATCGTTTGTGTTGCACGGGGTTTTTACTAATCATCATTTGTTGATCACAAATGTAACGCAGCGAAAAGCCTATCAAGCGCTCGGCACAAACTGGCAGCGCGAAGAATATATGCTGTTTGATCGATCGCGTGAGGCGGCATCGATACCACTGATTAATATGATTAACCGAATGACGCCTGCTAAAGAAAGTTCCGATTACGTGAAAAAGCGGATTGGCAGTTGGGAAGGCTATTTGAAAATTCAAGAACGCGGTATGGATATTCCAGACATCAAAACCGCTTATTCGAGTTTGTCATTTAGTCACGATTTCAGTCGCATCACATTAAAAGGCTGCCAGCTAAAAGATACAGAATGGAAATCGTTAAAAAACTTAACGGTGCGATTGACTGGAGTTTCTGGAGACGTCGGCACTGTTATAAAAGCGGCAAACCGGACTGTTGAAATAGAACTCCAAAACTATATGGTCAAGCAGCTTCGTGAAAACGGCTTGTCACTCGATAAAAAAGAAGTGGTCTTTAGTAATTTTGCAGCTTTAAGCCAAATAAGACGGCTTCGTCAAGGGTTTGCCAACTTGGAAAAAGGGCTTGCTGTAAACCCGAATCTGGACCGTCTTTTATTTGAAGAAAAACCTCCCGTTAAGTCGCTTCAGCCTTTAGAAAAATTATCTTTTCATAACCGACTAAACGAGTTTCAGCAAAAAGCGGTGTCAGGTGCGATAGCAGCAGAGGATTTATATGTGATACAAGGACCACCAGGTACAGGAAAAACCACAGTTATTTCGGAAATCTGTCTGCAAAACGCCAAAAAAGGATTGCGAACACTGGTTGCTTCACAGTCAAATTTGGCCGTCGATAATGCACTTGGACGTTTATTGGCGAATAAAGACATTCGGATTTTGCGTGTGGGTCGTACCGAAAGTATCGAAGAAGAAGGCAAGAAATTTATCGAAGAAAACGTCGGCCAATATTGGAAAGACCATACCTTAAAAGAAGTATCGGCACAATACGAAATGCGCGAAAAACGCGAACCCGAATTAAAAAAAGAACTAACACATAATGAACAAGCTACAGAAAAACTTCAGCCGGTATACGAAAGTTTGGTAATTGCAGTAGAAGAGAAAAAAAGAGCAGTAGAAACACAACAAGTGATTCAAAAACAGCTCGAACAAGAACGAGCAAAACAATCTGCATTCGTGCGTGAGCACGATAAAGCGGAACAAGAAAAACAAGCAACAGAAAAAGAAATCGAAACACTTGAAAATGCACTTCAACAAGATGCTGCCTTTATTGAAGAAGCAAGAGGCACCGAGTGGCTCGTGCAAGAACAGAAAATTCAAGGTGCGATTCAACAACTTCAACGTGCGCTTGGACGAGAACGGTTAGAGCAAGATTTAGAAGTGAAAAGACAAGAACTAGAAGCCATCACAGAAAAACGTGATCAAATGGCGGATATTTTGGAGCAGAAGAAAATAGCGGTTGCCAATATGGACAGTATCAAAAAAATCGATGGCTTGTTTGACTTAATAAAAGAAGAGCGCGTTGAAGAAACGGCATCAATTACGTATTTGATCAACCGACTAGAAGCCAATCGTGAAAACATGACAGACTGGACCAAGCTCAACGAATACAATGAGCGTGTTTCTACGGCAATTACGTATATTGAAAAACTGCTAACTTCTGTTGATATTTCGGTTGCCAATTTAAAAGAACAAGCCTTGTTAAAAGCAGAAGCGTATAGCTCTGCAGAAATTGACGAGTATTTAGAGAAGTTGAGAGTGATATTAAAAGGTGAACAGCGCAGCAATCCAATCGTTTTGCAAAAAGGGCTCATTGGTTTATATAGAAGACAAAATGATTTGTGGAGAAGAGGCGCGAAGTTTAAAGCGGTCGATGTGTATGTTGCAGAGTCGAAACGCGCTTTTAGCGACTTAAAGAAAACTTTGTGTGAGGAACTTGTTAAACAGCAAGAGCAGTACCGGGTATGGGATGCGAAATGGTTAGAAAAACAAGAAAAACAACAAGAAGATATGGCACCACTCGAACTGCGATACCAGCAATTGCCAAATGCGGCTGACCTACCGGCTGACGTTAACGGTGCGATTCGCGAGTCTAAAGGGCAACTTGAAAAGCTTCAAAAAGACAAAATTTTGTTTGATCAAACCAAGCAGCGTATAGAAGATCAGCAAGTTGAACACGAACAAAAACGTGCGTTCCTAAACTCCACTACCAGCCAGTTAGCAAAAGTGAAAAACGAAATCGAACAAGCTGAACTAGCAATAGCGAATTATGAAAAACAACTCTCAGCTTTAGCAGAGATTTTAACTTCAAATCCTGAGCATCAATTAGAGGAAACGACGAAACAACTGGCTAGTTTATCGTTTACTAAAGAATCGCTTAAACAAGAAATGAAGAATTTGCCTTTATTACAATCCATACAGAAAAAATGGTTGGATTTGTTGGCGACTGCGAACGAGCACGATTTGGATGAAATCCGCAAATTGTATATTAAACACGCCAATGTTATTGGAACAACATGTGTAGCGTCAGCCCGCAAAGATTTTATCGATAACTACCCAGAGTTTGATGTGGTCATTATTGACGAAGTGTCAAAAGCCACGCCACCAGAACTACTGTTGCCAATGTTAAAGGGGCAAAAAATTATTTTGGTAGGCGATCATCATCAATTGCCGCCACTACTTGGCAACGACACACTAGAAGAAACGCTTCAAGAAATGATAGCTGAAGACAATGGCTTTGAAGAAAAGAAAGAACTCGAAAAGCTATTAGAAGAATCGCTATTTGAGCGCTTGTATAGAAATTTACCAGCTGCCAATAAAACGATGCTAGCCATTCAATACCGCATGCATGAAGACATTATGGAAACCATTTCGCCGTTTTACCGGTTGGAAAATGATCAATTGCAATGTGGCATTGTGGACTCTGATCGTGAGCGAGATCATTTGTTAGAATCTCCTATTGTGAAACGAGACAATCACTTGATGTGGCTTGATTTGCCAAATGAACCCGCTTATTTTGAAGAACGCATGAGCGGTGGGAAAAGTTTATACAACGCAGCAGAACTTCAAGAAATCCGTACTTTATTGGTCGAGTTAAATGATGCGACAGCGGAAGCGAAACGAGCAGGGAGAATTGCTTCAGATGAGCAAAAAAGCATTGGTGTTATTAGCTTTTACGGCGAACAAGTCAAGCGACTTCAACGCATGCTCGACCAAGAATTGCGTTTGCCGCATTTGACAGTTCGAACAGGAACGGTTGACCGGTTCCAAGGAAGCGAACGCGATATTATCATACTGAGCATGGTGCGCAATAACCAAAACAAACATGGCGATATCGGTTTTGCGAAAGACTACCGCCGCTTAAACGTAGCATTATCGCGTGCAAAAGAGTTGTTGGTGCTTGTCGGCAGTTCAGACATGTTCACCAAACAAGCGAAACAGGCAGAAACACGCAAAATGTACAAGCATGTAGTAGAAGTTGTGAAAAAGAAAAACGGCTTGAAAGCATTAGAAAGCAGTAAGGGGTGACGATGTGGACAATTTACGAACGGAATTACGTGCGACGATAACGAGCAATCCGGATGTCTCCATCGTCAACGAACAGCTTTGGAAGCTGCCGATTGTTTTGTATGATGTTGGATTTGATCAGGTCAAACGATTGAAAATGGACATTTTGATGAAGATGCTGCTGCTCACTTTTCAAGAAGCTGATATTCGACGAGCCGCCAATTTATCAGAAATGCTGTTTGTAGAAGAGTTGTTTATTAGCGACTTGATCTATAAAATGCAGCGCATCGGTTTAATCGGGTTGGGAAAGATGGGTTATAAGCTGACACCAAAAGGCCATGATTATTTGGAAAAAGGTATTTTTGATGAAGAAATGGAAGGCGGTCAAACGGTAATTTCATATAGTGCTATTCATAATGAGTATCGTTTGACACTAAAAGATTCTTCGGAAGAAGCAGACGAAGCGCTGGCGCTTTACCGTTATCCCATCAAAGGCAGTTTGAACAAAGACCGAATCGAACAGCTGTTATTTAAAGAGGGTGTTAATGGTGGGGAAGAAAGCTTCCAAACGATTATTACCGGCATAACGAGCTGCATAGAGCAAAAGACAAAATACATTTCGTGTGTTGAATTTCAGTTATATGACGACAAGCAAGATATCTTTTTCTCGCGTGTTTGGAATTTAATGACGAACAGTTGGGACGAAATAGTAGAAAAACAAATCGAAGCGCGCGAAGTTGTGAAATGGCGTAAAGCGATGGAAGAGCAAAGTGTATAAAAAGCAGGCGTAACTATTCCGTTGCGTCTGCCCAGACTGTAGACAAAGTATTATTAAACTGAATAGTGATGCATACTCTTCAATCGGGCTGGCCACTTCGCTTTCCGTGGGCTCAGCTTCAGCCTCCTCGTCACTAACGTTCCTGCGGGTTCTTCAGCTTTCGCTCTCCCACAGGAGTCTTCGTGACCAACCCAATTGAAGTCTTCTTGCTACAAACAAAGTAAGATTCTTTAGTACGCTTCATCATAAAAGTAACTTACGAAAAGTTTTTTCCTCTACTCACTCCAGGATTCGGAGCACCAAGTGGCGAAGGGCAAAGATATGCTCCTGCATCGCTACGCTAGCTTCGTCGCAAAGCCACTGCCCGAAGTCCCTTCGGTCACTGACTTTCCTGCGGAAAAACGAAGTGATGAGACCCCTCAGGAGCTTGCGACGAGGAGGCTCAGCGATTCGTCCGCTTGGTGCGGAGAATCCTAGAAGCATACAAAAAAATGAGTAAATATTCTTTTGTCTACAAGCAAAGCAGACGCAACTATTCCGTTGCGCCTGCTTTTATTAATTAGAGTGTAAATTATGAAGCAAAAGCACAGAAGTATCCGCGACAAGCATAGCTAATTTATGAAGTATCAGTAACAAAAATCTGTTAGTTTTAATAATGAAAATGAATATTCTGAAAAAAACGCCAAACTGTCATTTTCTAGTGTATTAGAGTAGAATAGAGCTTGTCATAATTTTTACAATAAATTTACGTACGCTATTGGGTTCAAAAGTTTACTTCAATGTCCCAAAGTCCTTGTGAAGACCAACTATGAGAAGGTGTAATATGAAAATGATTAAAACTGACAATAAAAAAACCATGAATAAATACGTGCCATTTTTTGTTTTAGCAGTTGTTATGCTGTGGATAAAGACGTACGTATCTCAAAAAACACAATTTAAATTGGATGTTGACAGTACGCTTCAGGAAATGCTGTTGTTTATCAATCCGCTCGGCTCTGCTTTGTTACTTTTAAGCTTATCGTTCTTCTTTAAAGGCGCACGAAAATACTGGTCACTCTTGTTTATTTACACGTTAATGTCCGTTATGTTGTATGCGAATGTTGTGTATTACCGATTTTTCAGTGACTTTATCACATTGCCAACACTGTTTCAAACACAAAATTTCGGGGATTTAGGCGGCAGTGTAGTGACTTTAATCCAACCGACAGATGTCTTGTTCTTTGTCGATGTAATTCTTTTAATCGTTCTTGTATTCTCGAAAAAACTTAAAAAAGAATCGAGAAACTTTAAAACAAGAGTTATATTACCGGTTATTACTGTTGCATTGGCTATTTCGTTTTTTAACTTAGCATTAGCGGAAAAAGATCGACCGCAGTTATTAACGCGTGGCTTTGATCGAAACTATATTGTGAAATATTTGGGCATGTACAATTACGCTCTTTATGACACAGTAGAAACCTTAAAAGCCTCTTCTCAACGAGTATTGGCTGATAGCGATGACAAAACAGAAGTATTGAACTATACAAAATCCAATTATGCAAAACCGAATGAGAATTACTTTGGAATTGCAGAAGACATGAACGTTATTTATCTGCATTTAGAGTCATTCCAAACATTCCTATTGGATTATGAATTGGATGGACAAGAAGTAACACCGTTTTTAAATGCTTTAACTCAAGACCAAAACACGTTGTACTTCGATAACTTCTTTCATCAAACGGCACAAGGAAAAACATCAGATGCCGAATTTATGTTAGAAAATTCGTTATTTGGCTTGCCAAAAGGTTCAGCATTTATTACAAAAGGCAGAAACACGTATCAAGCGGCTCCTGCGATTTTGAAAGACAAAGGCTATACATCTGCTGTGTTCCACGGCAATAACGGAACATTTTGGAACCGTTCTGAAATCTATAAGTCTTTCGGTTATGATTATTTCTTCGACATTGAGTCTTATCACGACCTGACAGAAGAAGACATGGCAGAGTACGGCGTTATGGATAAGCCTTTCTTTGAGCAATCAGGTACTTTATTAGAACAATTACCAGAACCGTTTTACACGAAATTGTTGACGGTGTCGCATCACTTCCCTTATCACATGGATGATGAGTTAACGACGATTGACAAAGCGACAACGGGTGACCCTAGTGTCGATAACTATTTCCAAACAGCACGTTATGCAGATGAAGCAATCGAGCAGTTTTTTACGCAATTAGAAGAGTCTGGATTAGCTGACAACACAATGGTCGTTTTATACGGTGATCATTATGGGATTTCCGATAACCACAATCAAGCGATGGAGCAAATTCTTTCAAAAGAAATCACGCCAGTTGAAAATGCCAATCTTCAACGAGTTCCGTTGTTTATCCATGTACCAGGCATGGAAGGCGGCATCGACCATACTTATGGTGGTCAAATCGATTTGCTGCCGACAGTATTGCATTTGCTTGGTGTGGAAACGGAAAATTACGTTCAATTTGGTGCTGACTTATTGTCTGAAGATCACGAGGAATTGGTGACATTCAGAAACGGTGATTACGTGAGTCCAGACATCTATTCAATTGGTGAGAATTATTACAATCCAAAAACCGGATTGCCAGTTGAAGATGAACAAATCGAACAAGCAGAACAGTTGCAAAAACAGTCTAATTTCGAATTAGAGCTGTCAGACCAACTCGTCAATGGTGATTTGCTGAGATTTTATACGCCAATCGGATTCACTCCGATTGACCCGTCTGACTATAGTTATCAAAGCAGTTCGTTAGAAGAAACTGAATAAGATACAAAAGTAAAGCATCCTGACAAGCGATTCTATCGCTTGTCAGGATGCTTTTTTTGTTATTAAACCCTCATCATTCCTCTAAATCCTCTAGCTCCGTAATATGAATCTGCTCCATTATGGTACAAAAAAACTTGGCCATAGCGGAAGTCGCAGAACAAAGCACCGCCGCGATCTCGTACTTCTGATGGTGTTAACACCCAACTAGATGTTTTTAAATCAATAGTGCCAAGCTTTTGCAATGCGCGGTATTGTTCTTCGGTTAAGAGTTCAATGCCCATGTCAGCAGCCATGGTCATCGCGCTACTTTCAGGTTTGTTTTTCTTCCGTGCATCGAGTGCTTTCTGGTCGTAACAGACGCTTCTCCGTCCACTTGGGCTTTCTGCAGAACAATCAAAAAAAATGTATTCATCGTTCTCTTGATCGTAGCCCACAACGTCAGGTTCTCCGCCTGTCCGCTCCATTTCAAAAAGTGACCATAATTTGTACGGATGGGCTTCTAGTTTTTGCTGAATGGGTTCCCACTCGAGTGATTCGTGGCGTTCTATATTTTGGTCGAATCGATCTTTTAAACTAGCTAACAATTCATCGTATTGCTCTGTAGATAAAGCTTTTTTCTTAGTCATTTGATATACCTCCTTTTAGTTTAAGTATGTTCAGAATAATCTTATTTAATTGTGCAACGAAAAAAGAGTTTTAGCAAATAGATTGAAAAAAATATTCTGGCTGATTTAAAAGTGGCAGTTGAGACTGATGATAAAGAAGCAATTCAAGTAGTCTAATCGGTTTTCTTGCAGGGTGGGGGGAAACGAACAAGTTGTCCAAGCGCAAAGTATAGCAATTTATTAACGATTTACAGGTGATCAGCATTATTGCTTTTTACCCAACAGTTGAAACCTTAAGTGCACAAAGCGTCTTATTAGTGCTGATTGCAGTAACCATTCTTTATAAAAAGAAACAATCTGGTACAAGTAATGTAATAGTAGAAGGTTAAATAAAAACGGAATTCCTTTGGGATTCCGTTTTTTTATATTCTCTAGCGTTTTTAACTAAAACAAACTATTTGGCAAAATATCAAAAGTTAAAACCTAGAGAGGTTGTCACTGGTAACTCTTAAAACAAAAACCACTGAAGAAAAAGCTGTTCTTCAGTGGTTTTTGCGCTCTATTCTTTTTCGGTTAAGAACGTAATGATCAAGAACAAAAGGAACGCAAGCAATAGCAAACTACCGCCTACGATGAAAAAGATGGTAACAAAAGTCTCATGCCAATTGAATGGATTTAAGTTATATATCCACATACCGCTAGTTAACGCCAATGCACCAACCATTGCAAGTACACTGTGTATAGCGACTAACTTTTTGAAGCGAATGGTATAGACACGGTAAAATATACCCCAAGCAAAGACCGAGAGCCAGCCGACGAGCAAAATATGTGCGTGAACTGGACGCAACCCATAATCCATTTCACCGGCCATTTTAGAACCTAGAAACGTTCCAAACAATCCGAAAACTGCTGAAAACTGTATTAAACGAAGACTCCACTTTTTTTCCATGACAATACCTCCAAGTGAACTTATTTAATGATATCAAATTCAATAATTTGTTCTTCAGCAAGTGTTTCATAACTATTAATGTCTCTAGATTCACTTAATACAATACGTATTTTTTCTACTTTAGAAGGCTCGGTTTTAATGACAACGCCAACTTCACCATCTTTACTGACGGGACCATAGTAATCAGCATCTTGAGCTTCGTCATAATCGATAAAATCTTTCCAATCGTAGGCAATGTCAAATTTCTCTTGTTTACCCTCTGCGAATAAAACCACTTCATTAATGCCATTAAAAGCGACATCTTTCTCGATTGTATTCTCTGCATTAAATTTAATATAAAAGTAATTGAATTCATCATCTACCGGTTCGTCCGTATACATATTGTTAATATCGAATTGTTGATCTTCTGATACATTCATAGCCTTTTTAAAAGATAATTCTTCCAAGGTTATATTTATGGGGGTTGCCTCGTATATTTTATTCTCAGCGACCACTGAAAGGGTTTCGAAAGTTTGTTCAGGCTGTTCTCCTGAAGTTTCGTTGCTCGTCACATCGGCATCTTCTTCACCAAACATATCTTCTAATTGTGAGATGTTTGCGAAAAGTGCTTCTTCTAAGTTTTCATCGTCAATAATTTTGAATTTGTCATTTTCATCTTTTTCTAAGTTGAATTCAACTGTTCGGGTAACGAGTGCAGCATCTTCAGCTGTAATATACTTGATCATAATTTTTTTAGCCATTTCTTCAAATGCTTTTTCAGTTTCAGGAGTATCCTCTTCAAACGCATTCGCAAATGCTAAGGGCATAATTTCAGCCATCGTGCTCGTCATAACGAGACCCATATCAAGTGAAGTGATCTCCGCTTTTACAACAGCTTTATCTTCATCAACCGATACTTCTTCAGGCTTTTCAAATTCATATTCTTTCGAAATGCTTTCAATCATCTTTATAGCAAGTTCTTCATCTTCCTTGTCTATGTCCTCTTGGACAGTACTGAGGCTATCGGTACCACCTTGAACAAATGTACCTGCTTTTTCAAAATTATTTTTTTGAATTGCGGATAAAAATTCATCAACTGTAGAACTTGGGTTTTCTGCTCCACAGGCAGATAAAAAGGATAAGATTATTGCACTAAACAATAAAAGGGTTAAAATTCTTTTCTTTGTCATACGTATTACATCCTCTCTTCTTACCTAATTTCAAATACAGTAAATGTTATCATTTATTGGTTTATATTGTAAGAGTCAAGAAAAAGAAAGTTATTTAGTGTTATTTTCTTTAGACAAAAAATTGATTTTATTAAAGAGAAGAAAAAAGACTTTCCCAAGCCCAGTTGGACAATGGAAAAGTCTTTAACGATTTACAATTTTATCGTGATTCTTCTAGTTAAAATTCTTATAAATAGGAGCAACAGAGATATCAATATCAATGATCCGCTCACAGATAGAATAATACTAGCACCGACAGAGTTATAGGGGATCCAAGGTACGACAGAATTGTTTACCCAAAAAAAGCTATTGAGACTTAGCGCAGCGATCGCAATCGCGATAAAACCAAATCCAATGACCCAGCCAAAGCGATAATAGCCAAGCCCAATTAACCAGCCAATCAAATAATAAGTAGTGACATTCAAGAAAAACGTAAATGTGGCTAACAACCATCCAGATGATAAATCGAATACTGTATCTGTATTCGTATTGATAGGTAATGCCGCAAAACTAGAGATCAAGTATTCAATGCCAGTAATCGCAATAGGAATAAGAGTGACCACTAATGCTAAAGCAAAAACTGAAATGACTGTCCCAATATAAAGGTCTTTACGAGTAATGCCTTGTTGAACAAATTGTCCCATAAATCCATAGGCTAAAATAATCCCGCAGACTAACAGGAAAATAGCGACAGAATAACTCGAGAAGACGAAAAACTCTTGAATGCGTGCATCGTTTATTGCCACAATTACCAACCCAATAATATGAGCAATAGTGACAAAAGAGAAAAACCACAAGCTCCATTTTAACTGTTCTGTAAAGAGGTCAACTGCGACTTTGGGATAAAGTTTAACTGGCTTCATGTTAATGTGCCTCCTCTGTTAAATGAATAAACAGGTCTTGCAAAGATAGGGGGCCAACTGCTAAACCTTGGTCTTGTGCTGAAAGCCGATCTTCTTCGCTTAATGCGCCGTAAGTCATTACCGATTTAGTATCGCCAAGTTTTTGCTCGTTCAAGATTTTCCTGCCAGACACAAAAGCATCGACCCGGTCTACAGCTCCTGTAATCGAAACGCCTTGAGTAGAAATAGTTTCATAATCATTATCCAGCAGCAAACGACCTTCATGAATAATGACGACATGGTCAAAAAGATAATCCATTTCTGAAACGAGATGAGTTGAAAGAATAAAGGTTCGAGGATACTCTGCTTGATCTGCTAAAAGTTCTTCGTAAAAAATTACGCGTGTCGGGGCATCCATTCCAAGATAAACTTCATCGAAGATAGTAAGTGGTGTACGGCTTGCGAGACCAATCACCACGTTTAATGCTGCCTGCATACCTTTAGACAATTTGTTAATCGGCTTATCTAATGGTAGCTTAAAGCGCTTTAGCAAACGATGTGCATAGTCTTTATCAAAGTTCGGTCTATAGCGTTCCGAAAACTTCAGTATTAATGGAATATTCTCATATTCTTCTTCATAATTTTTGGTGTAAATAAACGAAACTTGTTGCATTTTATCAGCGTTTTCAAAGACAGGTTCTCCATCAATTTCTACTTGTCCTGTAGTCGGTTCTCGAAATGCGGCTAGCAAGGAAAGAAGGACAGTTTTACCAGCACCATTACGTCCAATAAGACCATAAATCTTACCCGGTTCAAATGTTAGGGAAATATCTTTTAACGCTTCTGATTTTCGGAATTTCAATGTAACATTGCTCAATTTACCTTCGGTAGCCATCAAACTTCACGTCCTTTCGTGTTTTTGATCAGTCTGATGATTTCAACTTGCGTAATGCCAAGCTTATTTGCTTCTTGAACAAGACCTTGGACGTAATTAGCGACAAATGCCTCTTTTCGTTGTCCCATCAAGGTTTGTTTAGCGCCTTCTGCGACAAACATGCCAATTCCTCTTTTCTTATATAAAATACCTTCTTCTACCAACTGGTTGATCCCTTTAGAAACGGTAGCATGATTAATTTTATAAAAGCTGACAAGTTGATTGGTTGACGGTGCTTGATCGCCTTCTTTTAGTTGATCATTCACGATTTGGTCTTCGATTAATTCACGAACTTGCAAAAAAATCGGCTTATTCGAATCAAACACATTACTCACTAAAAACACCTCCTTAACTAATAGAGTAGTAAGGTTATATACTTATATGTATAACCATATTACTTTATAAAGATTCAGTCAAATTATTATCGTAATTTTCTGAAATTTATTTTTGTGAAAATGACAACAAAAAAATTCCCCATCTACTTACTACTTGAGATGGGGAAAAAGAATAGATTACTAGGAGAAGTTCAATAGAAATACGTTACTCAATCTTATCTGCAAGTTTTTCTTTGCTCATCAAAAATGCTGACAAAAGTGCAAGAAAAGCAGGAACGATAGCCCAAAAGAAAGTACTTGATATAGAAGAAGATAAAGCAGCTATTAATTGATCTGTAATTTCGGAAGGGATGTTCGCACGTGCTTCAGGAGAAAGTAGTGCACGAGAATCACCTGAAAACTTGGCTGCCTCTGCACCGAAACTTTCCGTTAAGTTTCGCGTGAACAATTGGCTTTGGATAATCCCAAAAACCGTAATACCAATGGTCATACCGAATGTTCGCAAAAAGCTGACCGTGGACGTTGCCGCACCACGCTTCCGAATCGAAAATGGATGGATTGCGGCTGAAGGAATCACCGAGAACGATGCGCCAATGCCAAGTCCAACGAGAATCATAAATAGCACAACCATAAATCTAGAAGTATCAATAGATAATGTTGCAAGCAAAATCATTCCGACTGTCAATAAAGCAAGTGTAGGAATCAAGAACGAGCGATAGTTAAACTTAGTCATCAAAGCCCCGCCGATAGAAGCACTAACAACTGACCCGACCATCATAGGAAGTAGAACAAATCCTGCATTCGTCGCGTCGCCACCTTGAACGCCTTGAATATAGAAAGGAATGTAAACAGAAGCGGTAATGAAAGCGGCCCCGCTAAATATAGAGATAAGTCCGCTTGTTGCAAACAAGCGCTCTTTAAACATACTAAAGTCGATAACAGGTTCTGCCGCGCGACGCTCAGCTATGATAAAGATAGTTGTTAACACTGCAAAGCTAGCGAATAAGCCGAAGCTTTGAGGAGACACCCAAGCGAATTCTTTGCCACCGAGTTCAACTGCGAACATTAAGGAGACAACAGCACCCACTAAAGTAAAAGCGCCAAGCCAGTCGATTTTTTGCTTAGCATGTTCGAGAGACTCTTTATAGAAAAATGCGACCATGATAAAAGCGATTAAACCAAGGGGAATGTTGATATAAAAAACCCAAGTCCAATTGATGTATTCTGTAATATAAGCGCCAAGTAATGGTCCGAAGACACTGGAAATGCCAAATACAGCACCGAACATGCCACTCATTTTGCCGCGATGTTTTAAAGGAACAACATCAAACATAATCGTGAATGCAATTGGCATTAACGCGCCGCCACCAATTCCTTGAATCGCGCGGTAAATGATCAATTCATTGATGGTGTCGGCAGTACCACATAGAACCGATCCAATCATAAAGACGACCAAACCAAAAATGAAAAATCGTTTACGTCCGTACATATCCGACAGTTTACCGAAAATTGGCATCCCTGCCATTTGCGCTACTAAATAAGCTGAGGTAACCCAAACAAATTTATCCACTCCGCCAAGTTCTCCTACAATTGATGGAAGAGCTGTAGTGACAATTGTGTTATCCATCGCTGCTACTAAAATGGCTAGCAGCAATCCGCCGATGACCACTTTAATATTACTTTGCTTTTTGTTATACATCCTATTTTCCCTCGATTCTTATTAACTGATGAAAAACTATACATAGCATAATCCTCTTCTTACTAAAAACACAAATTCAAACAGCAATAGCTTAAGAAACATGATTAGGTTACGCTTCGATGGGTAAACAACAAGTAAATCTTTGGAAGCAGAGTGATAAGAATTACGAGAAAAGGGACAGCAGGAAGAATACAGGACCAGCAGTCAGCACCTACTAAAGAATAATGATCAATCCGATTTTATAACAAACTATTCGAACTAGTTCGTTATTTTCATTTACAAATATTGTTTTCTGTATTACAGTGACAATAAGAAACGCATCAGAACATGAAGGCGTTTGTTTTCTATGATTAACTTTGAACCTTACCTCTCAATGCTGCCTAGTCTGCCAAAACTTCTTTTCTGAAGCTTTGTTCGTAGATAAAAGCCAGTTCATCCAGACAAGCAGTTTCGCTGTTGTCTTTTTGGGCTGGCTTTTTTGTATGGTAGTTATACGGAAAGTGGATGTGGAAAATGCCAAGGGCAATGAAAGACATCAAAATACACAAACCATCCACCAAATCCAGGTGGACATAGGGAGGACGTTTAAGGCGGATAGTTCACACAGCAATCATAAAAAAAGGGGCGATCGATCATGGACTTTTCATTTACACAAGAACAGGAAATGCTACGAAATACAACACGCGGATTTGTGGATAAAGAAATTATGCCGTTTATCGAAGAATGGGACCGTACAGGTAAATCAGATCCTGCCATTTACGGTAAACTCGCAGACCTTGGATTGATGGGCGTTTGCATTCCAGAAGCTTACGGCGGCAGTGGCATGGATTATAATTCGCTCGCAATTGTTTGCGAAGAACTTGAACGTGGGGACACGGCATTTCGCACCGCCGTTTCAGTTCATACGGGGTTGAATAGCTTGACCATTCTTCAATGGGGAACAGAAGAACAAAAGCAGCGATATTTAATCCCGCAAGCGAAAGGCGAGAAAGTCGGAGCTTTTGGATTGACGGAACCAAGTGCTGGGTCAGATGTGGCAGCGATGAAATCGACCGCTGTAATGCAAGGCGATCATTATTTGCTAAACGGACAGAAAACTTGGATTTCGTTATGCGATGTAGCAGATCATTTTATCGTATTTGCTTATACAGGTAACCAGACAGAAAAACATAGTGCCATTTCTGCATTTATTGTCGAACGCACATGGCCAGGATTTTCTTCTAAAGCGATTAAAGGCAAACACGGAATTCGCGCAGGTAATACCGGGGAACTGTTTTTCGAAGATGTCAAAGTACCAAAAGAGAATTTGCTAGGGAAAGAAGGAGAAGGATTTAAAATCGCGATGTCAGCGCTCGATAATGGACGATTCACCGTTGCTGCAGGAGCGGTGGGACAAATCATGGCATGCTTAGAAGCGAGTGTGAGTTATTGCCGACAACGTCAAACATTCGGCAAAGAAATCGGACGTCATCAGCTTGTTCAACAAATGATTGCGAACATGGAAGCTGGATTTCAAATGAGCCGTCTGCTCGTTTATCGTGCGGGTGAGCTGAAAAATCAAGGGAAACGCAATACACGCGAAACCTCATTGGCGAAGTGGCAAGCATGTGACTTTGCCTATAAAGCAGCAGATGATGCTTTTCAAATTCACGGCGCTTATGGTTATTCCGATGAATATCCAGTGAGTCGCTATTTACGTAACTCGAAAGCACCAGTTATTTATGAAGGAACACGTGAAATCCATACCATTATGCAAGCAGAATATGCTTTAGGTTATAAAGAAGATAAAACCCTATCACACACATTGCCAGCTTGGGAACAGCAAAACAGTGCCAGTGAATAATGTAAGTGGAAATAGGATTGACTGAATTTTCTACTTATACAGATTACCTAAAGGCGACAATCGGTTATACTGTAAGGGAGAAATCTTTGCGTCTTGCATATTCAACAGGAAGCAGTATGAACGGTTTGCAGGCTTAATCTTTACAGGTAAAGGGTAATCTTTCAATAAGAAAGACTGCTTGGTAGTCCCAAAAAACCACAAAAAGAGGAGAATAATGATGGAAATTTTAAAGCGATTTAAAGATATTATGACGAGCAATATTCATGCACTTTTAGACAAGGCGGAAGATCCGGAGAAAATGATTGATCAGTATTTGCGTGACTTGAATAGCGACTTGGGTAAAGTGAAATCAGAAACAGCTGCGATTATGGCAGCTGAAAAACGAGAACGCCGTGAACTTGGTGAAGTTGAAAAAGAAATCGATGATATGCAGCGCTATGCCGTAAAAGCATTAGAGGCAGGCAATGAAGACGATGCCCGTAAATTTTTGCAGCGTAAAGCAGAGCTTTCGGAAAAACTAACAGACAAAAAGACTGCTGTCGAACTAGCAGCTGCTAACACTCAGCAAATGCGCCAAATGCATGACAAGTTGGAAGCGGATATCGGCGAACTTGAATCTCGTCGCTCAGAACTAAAAGGCAAAGCGGCTGTAGCGAAAACACAAAAACGCATGAACGATTTTGCATCGTCAGCCGATGGAGCAGGCGAACGAATTTCTGCTTTTGATAAAATGGAACAAAAAATCAACCAGGAGCTTGATAAAGCAAATGCTATGTCCGAATTAAATAAAAGATCGGGAACTGATATTAAAGATTTAGCATCAAAATACGACAACGACTCATCTGTTGATAACGAGTTGGAATCGCTAAAAGCAGGCATCAATGTAGATGATGAATTAGCAGCATTAAAAACTCAATTAGGCAAAGACAAATGATGATTGTTAGACAATATGTTCTTGTGAGCTAAAGGGGGGCGGATAGAGTGGTCATTCAATATAAATGTCCAAACTGTGGCTCGGATATGGCATACGACAGTGAATCAGGCCATCTTTCCTGTCCGAACTGTGGCAGACAAGATGACATCGAAACATTTCCGGAAATGAATATTATTCGGAAGTTCGATCCAGATGAAGCGAAAGAATACCATTGTGAAAACTGCGGAGCGGTTATTTTAACAGAAGCAGAAACCACCGCAACCCATTGTAGTTTTTGTGGTGCACCGGTGTTATTAGCGGATCGGCTGACGGGTGACTTGGCTCCTGCTAAAGTGATTCCTTTTACCATTAGTAAGGAAGAAGCTGTCGCTGCTTTTAAAAAATGGACAAAAAACGGTAGATTAACGCCGAGAGGATTTACAAGTGGAGATCGCATTAAAAAAATGACAGGCATGTATGTGCCATTTTGGTTATATGATATTGAAGGAAAAGCTGACGTAGCTGCACTCGCAACGAGAGTTCGTAGCTATACGACAGGCGACACGATTTACACAGAGACCGATTTTTATGATGTTCGCCGGGAACTAGATCTCAGCTATTTAAAAGTACCAGCAGATGCATCAGAGAAAATGGACGATGAGTTGATGGATAAACTGGAACCTTATAACTACGGAGAGCTGAAAGATTTTAAAATGCCTTATTTAGCAGGCTATCTTGCGGAAAAATACGATTATGATGATGAAGCATTGTTCTCGCGAATCGAATCGAAAATCGTTCCGTATATCGATTCGTATATAGGCAGCACCATTTCAGGATACTCAACCGTTAGCTATACTCAGAAGCAAATTCACACCAACAAAAAAAACGTCTACTATACGCTGCTTCCCGTATGGATGGTTTATTACGACTTTGATAACAAAGAACATACTTTTGCGATGAACGGTCAAACCGGTAAAGTGGTCGGCAAGCCACCGATTAGTGCATTCAAAGTCATAGCCTGGTTCACGGCAATCGCAGCTTCCACATTTGCTATCGTAAAAGCAATTTCGTTTGCTGTGGGAGGTGTTTTTTGGTGAGCACTTTTAAAGTAAAGACATTACTAGCGATGTGTTTAATGCTACTATTTACTGGCATAGGTGGCATTACTGTATTTGCTGCGACGGATCAGCACATTTACGATGAGGCCAACTTGTTAAGTGAGTCGGAGATTGCTGAATTGGAAGCTGTCGCTACAGAATACAGTCAGAAACAAAACGCAGACTTTTTATTTTTAACTACTACAGATGAACAGTCACCAGATATTGTTACGTACATGGGGGATTTTTTTGACGAGTGGGCAGTTCAAAACAATCAAGAAAATGCGGTTCTGCTAACGATGAATATCGCTACACGTGATGTGTACTTAGCTGGTTTTGGAACGGCTGAAACAACACTGGATAACGAACGCGTCGATTTGGTGCTAGATCGAATTATTACTGAAATGCAAAATGGCGACTATGCGGATGCTTTTCAGGAGACGGTGATTACTTCGAGTCGGTATATGGAGTTCCGTCCAGGGGTCAACCCGGAAAACATCTTCTTTAAAAACTGGTTTCAACTAGGCATTGCGTTACTACTAGGTGGAATGGTTGTTAGCTTTATGCTCTACAACTCAGGTGGACGTGTCACGACAACGGCTAGCACGTATGTTGACAGCGATCATACAAGAGTTACTGGGACGAGAGACCAATTTCGCAACAAAACCGTATCGCGTCGGAAAGTTCCGAAGAGCAATAGTGGAGGCGGTGGATTTGGCGGAGGTGGCAGCACTGGTGGCGGACGTTCATTTAGTGGCGGAGGCCGGAATTTTTAAGAATGGATTGAACCAAAGGAAGGAATGAACAGAATGGGTTTTTTCGGCAATCAATTTTCAGATGTAGTGGAGTGGGAAGAATTTAGAGAAGATATGATCTTTTGGAAATGGAACAATAATGAAGTGAAAAAAGGCAGTAAGCTCATTATTCGTCCTGGCCAAGACGCTATCTTTATGAATAACGGCAAAATCGAAGGGATTTTTGAAGACGAAGGCGAGTACGATATCGAATCAGAAATCGTGCCATTCTTATCGACTTTAAAAGGCTTCCGTTTTGGTTTTAATAGTGGTATGCGTGTTGAGGTACTGTTTGTAAATACAAAAGAATTTACTGTCAGATGGGGGACGCAAAACCCAATCAATATCCCATCACCACAGCTTCCAGGCGGCATGCCAATTCGTGCGAATGGTACATTCCAGTTTAAAGTAAGCGATTATATTGGCTTGATCGATAAAATTGCGGGAGTCCGAAGCAGTTATTTAGTGGAGGATGTAAAGATCCGGATCACGGCGATTCTGGATCAACTCTTAATGCGGTGGATTAGTAAAGAAGGGAAAGATATGTTCAACTTGCAGGCCAATGCGCATGAAATTGGACAAGGCATTCAAGACGACTTAAATATGCAGTTAATGGATGACGGCATGAAAGTGACGCGTTTCCAAGTGATGAGCTTTAACTATCCGAAGGAAATTCAAGATATGATCAATAAAAGTGCGTCGCATGGCATGGTCGGCGACGTCTCGAAATACCAACAAATTTCTGTGGCAGACGCCATGGGCAAATCAACTGGGTCGAATACCGCCTCAGATATGGCCGGCATGATGATGGGCATGAACATTGCGAAAGAAATGATGGACGACCAAAAAGAGGCAGGTACCAACAAACAGCAAAGTACTGCTTCAACGAGAAATGATTCAAGCAGTCAAACAACAAGTGGTGAAAAAACGGTGCCGAAATTCTGTCCAAACTGCGGACAAAAAAATGAAGGTGCAAATTTCTGTCCAAACTGTGGGCAAAAATTAGCTTAACTAGAGTAAAAGTTCAAAACTCGCACAGATAGAATTTTATCTGTGCGGGTTTTTTTGCATGAAAATAGCGGATTTATGTGATTATTTAAAAAACTACCGATTTTTTACTAATAGTATAATTAAGTTTTCATCAAAATGTAAACCTGTCATTTGAATAAATAAGATAAGTTTATAAAAAATGGAGAAAATATATAGTAGAATGGCTAAAGTGAAAAGTTTCAGGTTGTATAGAAGTTGTAAGTGTTAAGCAGAACGGAGAGACATTAAATGAAATCACCGCGTTTTAAACTGAGCTCAATTATTATTTTCTTTATTTGTCTTGTGGTATTAATTTCTTTAACTATTACTATTCTTCTAATTACGAATTCCACAAGTGAAAGTATAGAAAACCAACTAGAGCAAAAAGCGGATAACACTTCGCAAATAGTTGCAGAATCGCAAATAGTGAAAAGTGGATTGTTAATGCCTGAAACAGCACCGAAAATCCAAGACTATACACAGAGTATACAAGAAGCTACAGATGTATTATTTGTCGTCGTTATAGATATGAATGGCTTGCGAAGATCACACCCAGATCCAGAAAATATCGGAAAAGCATTTATGGGTGGCGATGAAAAACGAGCATTCCAAGGTGAAAACTATATATCACGCTCAGAAGGGACGCTTGGAAAATCGTTGCGTTCTTTTACGACCATAGTTGACGATGAAGGCAACATATTGGGAGCGGTGGCTGTAGGAATTTCACTTGAAGAAGTCCAATCAGCAATTCGACGTAGCCAAATCAAGATTTTGACCGGCTCGATTATTGGTTTATTAATTGGTGTAGTCGGTGCATTTTGGTTAGCTTGGTATATTAAGCGAAGTTTATTTGGCTTAGAGCCATATGCTATTGCACGTATTCACGAAGAGCGAAACCAAATGTTACAATCGGTTTATGAAGGGGTTATTGCAATTGATTTGGAATCTAAGATTGTTATGGTAAACGCATCAGCAAGAAGGATTTTTCAAAAAGCAGGATTGACGGAACAAGAACCTCTTGGCATGAGCATTGATGAATTTCTACCGGGAGCAATGCTTGAACAAATGTTGGTAAAAATAGAGCCGGAGTTGGATGAAGAGCAAAACTTCAATGGTGTTTCTGTCATTTCAAATCGAGTGCCTCTTATCGTTAATGGAAAAGTGATTGGTGCCATTGCTACATTCCGAGATAAAACAGAAGTCAATTTACTGGCAGAACAACTGACTGGGATTCGATTATATGCAGATACATTGCGCGCACAATCTCACGAATTTATGAACCAATTGCATGTGTTACTTGGTATGATCAAGCTAGAGGAATATGAACAAGTTCAGCAATTCATAGCCAAGCTAACAGACTATCAAGCAAAAGAAGTGGGTGCAGTGACCCAACACATAAAAGACCCTGTGCTTTCTGGTTTTATCATTGGGAAAATCAGTTACGCAAGAGAAAAGCATGTCGAACTGCTGATTGAATGTGAAACAGAAATTCCTAAGTCAAAGAATCCTGATGTGACACATGAACTCATTACGATAGTAGGAAATGTTATTGACAATGCCATCGACAGCGTGAAAACAGAAGAGAGCCGAGTTGTGGATATGTCTCTTTCATATATCGATGAATTATTGGAAGTGATCATAGCGGATTCTGGACCGGGGATCCCTTATACGATGCAAGAGACCATTTTCTCAAAAGGTGTATCCTCAAAAAATGGAAAGAATAGAGGGTTTGGATTGTATTTAGCTAAACGTAGTGTTGAAAAGTTAAACGGTTCTATTGATCTCTTATCTGATAAAAATCAAACAAGGTTTACCGTAATTGTGCCATTTGGAGCTGGAGGTGAAATCGAGTGATTCAAGTCCTGATTATAGAAGACGATCCTATGGTAGCAGAGCTAAATCGTCAATATGTCAACAAAGTTGATGGATTTACAGTAATTGGTCATGCGTCTAATCCAGCTATAGCGCTGGAACTACTCACTCAAACAAAAGTCGATTTATTATTGCTTGATATTCACATGCCTGTTATGGGTGGATTGGATTTTTTGAGAAGGCTTCGTGAGGAAAAAGAGGACGTCGACGTTATTTTAATCACAGCCGCTTCCGAAATGAATCAAATTCAACAAGCATTAAGACTTGGTGCCATTGACTACTTAATCAAGCCTTTTGAATTTAGTCGTTTTCAAGAGTCGCTTATGCAATACAAAACGGATTATTATAATCTGGATCATAAAAACAAAGTAAGTCAGCAAGAACTGGATTGCATGCTAAGGAAAAAGAACAAGCCTGTTCAACGTAAGAGCATTATACCTAAAGGACTGACAAAAGCGACTCTAAAGCGAATTATCGACTTGATGGGAAAAGATGATTCACCTATTTTTTCCACAGAAGATATCGCCGAAATCAGCAGTATTTCCCGCGTATCCGTTAGAAAGTACTTGAAATTCCTCACAGAAATCGGTTATTTAGAAGAACACCTTGTGTATGGAATCGGTCGACCTATTTATCAATACAAAGTAATCAAATCCAATCAATACCTTATTGCCCCTTATTTGTGAAAGCAGCCATCGTGGCTGCTTTTTTTAATTACAATAAGTCCAATACTTTCATAAGGTATTTGTTTTCAGACTATTTAACTAACATGGAGTAAGTAGTTAATTGAAAGCGCTTTCTGATAAAAGATGCCAGTTAGTTAAACAACTTATAGGCTAAGAAAATAGGACGGAGTTGACAGGAATGGAAGAAAAAAAACGAAACACATCGCCAAGTTTGCCGGTAAGAAAGAATTTAGGATCCTTTTCAATTTTTAATATCCCAATTTTGTGGTTTGCTATTTTTGCGGCGATTGCTCTTTACGCCATGTATACAGATAATTTGCCAGCAGGCATGATTGGTGCATTATTAATTATTATGGTTCTGGGTGAATTACTTGGATGGATTGGAGATCACACACCAATTGTTCGAACATTTTTAGGTGGTGGTGCCATCGTCGCAATTTTTGGATCTGCTTACATGGTTTACAGTGGGTTAATGCCTGAAACAACTTCAACACTAATTACCGAATTTATGAAAGACGGAGATTTCTTAAACTTTTATATTGCGGCATTAATTACCGGCAGTATTCTAGGGATGGAGTCAAAGGTATTGGTAAAAGCAGGAGTTCGTTATGCTTTGCCATTGCTTGCAGCTGTTGCGGGTGCTGTCGCACTGGCGGCAATCGTTGGACTGTTACTTGGATTTAGTATTCAAGATGCCGTGTTAGTTATTGCGATGCCGATTATGGGCGGAGGTATGGGTGCAGGTGCTGTGCCAATGTCTCAAGTGTATTCGGAAATGCTAGGTAACGAGCCTGGATATTACTTATCTATTTTAGTACCAGCTTTAGCATTGGGAAATGTATTTGCTATTATTTTAGCGAGTGTCTTAAACATTATAGGTAAAAAATATCCGACGTTGACGGGAAATGGTCAATTAATCAAAGGTTTTCATTACGAGAAAAAAGAGTCGCCAGAATACAGTTTAGCTAAAATGGGTATGGGGGTTTTAGCAGCAGTATCGTTTTATATATTAGGGAATTTACTGGGTGATGTGATTCCGTTGCATCCTTATGCAATCATGATTATCTTAGTTGCAGGATTAAAAGTAGCAAATGTGATGCCCGAAATTATTGTAGAAGGTGCAAGCCAGTGGTATGAATTCGTCGCAAGAAACTGGACCAATGCATTACTAATTGGTATTGGTGTCGCTTATACAGATTTAGCGGCAGTTTTAGATGCCTTAAGCATTCAATATGTTTTAATCGTCCTTGCTGTAGTTATAGGCGCAGTAATCGGCTCGGGAATCGTTGGGAAATTCATGGGCTTCTATCCAATTGAAGCTGCTATTACAGCTGGTCTTTGCATGGCGAATATGGGTGGGACAGGAGACGTTGCTGTATTGTCGGCAGCTCGCAGAATGGAATTAATGCCGTTCGCGCAAATCTCTTCTCGTCTCGGTGGTGCGCTGATTCTTCTACTCGCTAGTATATTCATTCCATTTTTCGTCTAACAAGCAGAAAAACTCCATTCACAGCGAGTGTGAATGGAGTGAGACTATAGACAAGCTCGAAGTATTCGAGTGGTCTATAGTCTTTTTTCTTTTACCTAAACTAGGGATAACTATATAATTTTCAAATTGTGACTAGTTTTTTCAAACGTATATAATACATCCAGAGTTTGACTAACAAGGATCCATAAACAAAAATACATAGGGCAAATGCAAAAGTCCCCCACGATAACCACTGAGAAAACCCTGTTTGTCTACTCAAACTGTTAAATAGAAAGTAAGTATACAAAAGTGTAAAAGGTAAAAAGAAGGCAGTATACGTAAGGACCATCTTTTTCGTCTGTTTGATTCGAGTCGAATCATCGCTATAAAATTGTGGTCGCTCTTGATTTTCTTTGTATTCTTGACTCCAAATGGTCCACTTTTCTAAATTAGAAATGGAGTTAAAGCAATTAGACCAGCCGGCTTCTTGATGAATAGAAAAATAACTTGCAGGGGGTTGACGTTGGTAATCGACTTTATAAGCCATGCGACGCGGATCGCCTGTTGTAAAGTGAAAAATCATGCCGATTTGATTGACGCGATACAAATTGAATCCACGTTGTTCCATCGACTCTAGCCAATTTTCCAGTTTGTCAGGAGAATACATCCAAGCGAATCGAATTTTGCTTACCCTGTGTCCTGAACGTTTCAGTTCTCTTTCTTGCTGTTTGTCGATTCTCTTACCCCTTGGAAGAGTCTCTAGGATTAGTGGATCTCTAAGGTTTTTATTCGATTTTGCAATTTTGATAATCGAATAAATGCCCAGCCCAACTAAACCAATGACTAATGCAAAAAATAAATACGTCAAAATCCAATAAGGGCTTTCTTCTACAACAATAGCTTCATCCGTAAATATGTACGAAAAAGCTAAAGAAATAGGGGCAATTAATATAGAAAGTAAATAAAATAAAAGTCCAAAAAACACATATGTAATTGTTTGGTTGTGCTTAATAATACCGTCTCTAGTTGGAGAATTTTTAATTGTCTCTTCAGGTTGCCTATTCGTTGAAATTTGCCATTTTCCAGCTAGCCCAGCCATTTCCCAACCATCGTTTTGTAACGTTGAGGCAAGCGTAGGGGATTTAAATTTGTCATAGGCAATACGGAAAACTCGTGATTCAGTAGCACCTTCATTAAAATAAAAGCAGTGCGTCCATCGATTCAATTTTTCGAAGACATGGCCATTATTCGCCATTTGTGACAACCAAGCTTCGGTTTTTTTAACATCATAGCTCCAGAAAGGTCTATACATTTTCTTCATTGGAAATCCTCCTCAAAAGTCAGTGCATTTTGATGTAACTCTTTTAGTCTTTGTATTTCTTGAGTCATTAATTGTTTGCCAGTGAAGGTGATTTCATAAACCGTTTTTCGTTGTTCGTCTGCGAACACTACGATGACACCATCTTTTTGCATTTTTGTTAAGGTGCCATATACAGTGCCTGATCCAAGGATAAGTCTTCCCGCTGTAAGATCTTCTACATGTTTAATAATGCCATAACCATGGCGAGGCGTTGTTAAAGACAACAAGATATAAAAAGCAGTTTCCGTCATGGGCACATACTTTTTTAACATTTTTTGAGTATCCATTTATTGTCCCTCTTTTCTATATGTCACACCTTGACTATATCACGACGTGACATAAAATACTTAACTTTTTTTTAAAAAAACTTAAAAATCGAACGACTAATACTTTTTTTGAAGATAGATAAAGTACGTTAAAATAAAAGGCATTTCTAAAAAGTATTAGTTCGCAGTGAATCTCTATATTAATAAAATTTTAATGTCAAAATATTCAGATTAATATTTTGACATTCGACTAAAAGAGAGTATGATGAAGATAAAAGAAGGAGGAATTTCTATGGAAACCACCTTTGGTTTTGTGCCTATGCTCGTCATCTCGGCCATCATAATCGTACTCATCATGTCCTATTTCTTCTTCCACCACTGGGCAAAATGAGTGCTGAACAACAAAACTGCATGCTGACATGCAGTTTTGTTGTTTGTAGGTATAATTTTTAGGAACCATAAAGAGAGATGTGCTGAAATCGAGCATTCTCTCTTTTTTTTGGATTGCGGTTTTTTACAAATAAGATTGACAACCTCAACTGTTGAATTGCCTTTGAAATAACTGTTATTAGGCAGCAATGCGTGTTATCAAAAAGAATTTTAAAAAAATTAAGGAAGGAAATCAATCGGTGTTTTTATATTATTCAAAATAATAAATCATTATTTTTAACGTACTCTAGCTACTGGGGAGAGTGCTTTTTCATTAAGACAATCTTTTTCAAACAATAGAATCATGAAGTTTTTTGAGATACAAAAAAGTTAGATTGCGAGCTAATAGTGTTAATATCGTCTTGCAACATTTGTAATAATAGGAAGTTGTGCGTATAGTGGGACAAGTGCTAATTATTAGAATGGTAAAAAAAGGGTATTTTAGTTGTTTTTATTGTTTGAAACTCCACTAAAGACCTATTAAATTTAAAGAAGAACTTGTTATGGTAGAAAAATGAATAGGTACAAGGAAGTGCTCTTCTATCCATGCAAAAAGCTGAATAGCAGAGAGGTGTGAGGAATTATGTCAGTTATCAAAGTAGAAGAATTATCGAAAGTATTCGGTAAAAATACCAAACAAGCATTGAAGATGCTTGAAGAAGGAAAGACAAAAGAAGAAATTTTAAAACTGACAAATAGTACAGTAGGCGTCAATCGTGCTTCTTTTTCAGTAGAAGCCGGTGAAATATTTGTCATCATGGGTCTTTCGGGTAGCGGAAAATCGACATTAGTTCGCTTATTGAATCGTTTGATCGACCCAACAGAAGGCAAGGTTTACATTGACGGCGAAAACTTGGCAGCGATGAATAAGAAAGACTTGCGTCGAGTGCGTCGTACAAAAATGAGTATGGTGTTCCAAAATTTTGCGCTGTTTCCGTACCTTTCAGTTTTGGACAATGCTGCATATGGCTTGGAAATCCAAGGGATTGATAAAGTCGAGAGAAACGAAAAGGCGAAGAAATCTTTGGAAATGGTTGGTCTTGATGGCTATCTCGAGCAATTACCAGCCCAACTTTCTGGTGGTATGCAACAGCGTGTTGGATTAGCAAGAGCGTTGGCAAACGACCCAGAAGTGATGCTGATGGATGAAGCCTTCTCGGCGCTTGATCCACTGATACGCAAAGAAATGCAGGATGAATTATTGGATTTACAGGAAACGATGAAGAAAACCATCATTTTCATTACCCACGATTTGGATGAGGCATTGCGCATCGGCGACAAGATAGCATTGATGAAAGACGGCTCTATTGTTCAGGTTGGCACGCCAGAAGAAATATTAGTCAACCCGGCAAATGATTATGTTAAAAAGTTCGTCCAAGATGTTGATCGTTCAAAAGTCTTAACTGCATTCAATATCATGAAGCGACCTGAAACCATTAACATTGATAAACATGGTCCGCGTGTCGCGTTGGAAAGAATGAAAGAAGAAGGCATTTCAAGTATCTATGTCACAGACAGCAAACGAAATTTAAAAGGGTACGTCACAGCAGATGATGCTTCTCTTGCTTTAAAGGGGGATCTAAAAAGTCTAGTGAGTATTTTGAAGACCGATGCTCCGACTGTTACGAAAGAAACCTTGATGAAGGCGATATTTGAAATCAGCCATAATTCGCCTGTTCCGATTCCTGTAGTAGAAGGTGGAAAGTTACTTGGCATCATCGTCCGCGGTGCAGTTATTTCAGCGCTTGCTGGTCAAAGTGAGGTGAATCGCAACAATGCTTAATTTTATGGAAAACATCCCAGAAATTCCGTTAGCTCCATATGTTTCGAAATTCACAAGTTGGATTTCGGATACATTCGCTTTCTTGTTTGACCCTCTCAAAAATGAGTTTGGGGATGGCTTGGAAGACTTTGCGGATATGTTGGCGGCGGTTCCGCCGGTGATTGTTATTTTAATTGTTGCTTTAATCGCATTCTTCATTAGCGGGAAGCGGATTGGCTTGGCCTCATTTTCACTAGTTGGGTTATTGCTTGTTTGGAACCAAGGGTTATGGGAAGAATTGATGCTATCGTTTACATTGGTTCTAGTCGCTAGTATATTATCGATTGTCATAGGCGTGCCAATTGGTATTTTGATGTCGAAAAGCAAAGCTGCCGAAAGCATCATTACGCCAATTCTTGACTTTATGCAAACCATGCCGGCTTTTGTGTACTTGATTCCGGCAGTCGCTTTTTTCAGTATCGGAATGGTTCCTGGTATTTTTGCATCATTGATTTTTGCCACACCTCCGACCGTTCGTTTTACGAACCTCGGGATTCGACAAGTTTCAAAAGAATTGGTGGAAGCTTCCGAAGCTTTTGGAAGCACCGGCGCACAAAAACTCTTTAAAGTGGAACTGCCAATGGCAAAACCCACAATCATGGCTGGCATTAACCAAACTGTGATGCTGTCACTATCGATGGTCGTCATTGCCTCGATGATTGGTGCACCTGGCCTTGGCCGTGAAGTACTTTCTGCCTTACAGCGTGCAGATGTAGGAACCGGATTTGTAGCGGGCTTGGGAATTGTCATTTTAGCCATTATCATTGACCGCTTTACGCAAAGTTTTACCGGTAAAAAAAGAGTGTAACAAGATCACTGAACCTCGTGGAAAACGAACACCCAATAAACTTAAAGAAAAAGGAGATTGATTAGTAATGGTAAACTCGAAGTGGAAAAAATTAGGTCTTATGTTTGTGGTAATGCCAACACTAGCTTTAGCAGCATGTGGTGATGAAGACGAAAATGCAGAGACAGGAACTGATGAAGGTTCTGATTCTGAAGAAGTGAACTATGGTGAAGAAATGGGCTACAAAATTACTGGTATTGAACCAGGTTCAGGTGTAGTTGCTTCAACTGAAGCTTCAACTGAAGAGTACGAAAACCTTGAAGGTTGGGAAGTTGTTACGTCGTCAAGTGGCGCAATGGCTACAGCTTTAGGCGAAGCGATTGATAACGAAGAACCGATTATTGTTACAGGCTGGAGCCCACACTGGAAGTTCCAAAAGTACGATTTGAAATACTTGGAAGATCCACAAGGCATCTTCGGAGATGCTGAAACAATCAAAACAATGGCTCGTAAAGGATTAGAAGAAGAAAATCCAGAAGCTTATAAAATTCTCGATCAGTTCGAGTGGACACCTGCTGACATCGAAAGCATCATGTTGAAAGTTTCAGACGGTGCAGACATTGAAGAAGCGGCAGCATCATGGATAGAAGAAAATGCTGATAAAGTTGCTGAATGGACGGACGGTACAGAACAAGTAGATGGTACAGAAGTTGAATTGGCTTATGTGGAATGGGATACAGAAGTCGCTTCAACAAACGTTGTCGGCAAAGTATTAGAAGACCAAGGATTTGATGTAACTTTGACGCCGCTTGATAACGCAGTTATGTGGCAAGCTGTTTCTGAAGGTCAAGCGGATGGCATGGTAGCTGCATGGCTTCCTGGAACACATGCAACTCAGCTTGAAACTTATGGCGATGATGTAGTGGACTTAGGGGTCAACCTAGAAGGCGCTAAAATCGGTCTTGTGGTTCCGGCTTACATGGACATAGATTCTATTGAAGATTTAACACCAGCGGAATAATTTTCGGGAAAATCACACTCAAAGTGTACAGCAGTTACTAGATGTGTGCAGTTGGGGTGTGATTGCTGCCGAAGAAAATGTAAAAACAAAAGAAGCCTTTCCAAGAGTATTCTTGGAAAGGCTTCTTTATTTGTTATACAAATAGGTGCGCGAACAATACAAGAATTGGTAACGTTATGATTGTACGTAATACAAAGATCACTGCCAGTTCCCAGAACTTAACAGGAATATTCGAGCGTAAAATCAAAATACCAATCTCAGACATATAAATAATTTGTGTTAACGAAACGCCTGCAAGAACAAAGCGTGTCAATTCGCTTTCAATGCCACCACCAAGTACGGCTGGCAAGAACATATCTGCAAATCCAACCAGGAACGTAGGAGCTGCTTCAGCTGCTTCAGGCAATCCAAACATTGTCAGTACTGGAATTAATGGATAAGAAATAATTTTGAAAAGTGGTGTGTATTCTGCCACGATCAAAGCGATTGTACCAAGAGCAAAAACAAGTGGAATCAGTGCTAACCAAATATCAAGCACCGTTTCGATTCCCATTTTAGCAAGTTTTTTCGGGCTTGCCGCGCTACTTGCTTTGCGACGAGCTTCATCAAATCCCCATTGAAATAGGGATGCGCCTTCAGGAATGGTATCGTCAACTTGTTTGCCAACTGGCGCATAGTAGTCATCTTTTTTGCGAGACAATGGCGGAATGCGTGGCATAATAATTGCTGCTACTAAGCAAGCAACCGATACAGCCAAATAGAATGGGAAGAACAAATGACCAATGCCGACAACATTTGCGACAACTAAACTAAAAGCAACAGAGGCAATCGAAAACGTTGTTGCGATAACAGAAGCTTCACGCCCTGAGTAGTTTCCTTCATCGTATTGCTTCATTGTTACTAAAACACCAACGGGTGCTGCGCCCATCCATGATGCCATCGCATCGATCGAAGAACGGCCAGGTAAAGTGAAGACAGGACGCATGAATTTGTTGAGTAAGGTACCGACAAACTCCATTAAGCCGAATTCAACAAGTAATGGTAACAAAATTCCGGCGAACAAGAACCAAGTTAATAGGACAGGAGCCAAATCGTAAAGCACCACACCCCCTGTATTGCGTGAAGCAATCGCTTCAGGACCAACTTCATAAAAAGCCATGATACCAAATACAAAAGCAAGAATCCGAACGATTAAACCGAAAGGTCCATTAATAAATGTAGCGCGTAAAAACGTTGAGTTCTGGACGAAAGCTGGCTTTAAAGCTGTTGCTGTGATGCTTGCAACAGCAGAGAAGCCAAGCAGGATAATGATGAATGCAGGAATCACATCGCCGAACGTTGTTAATAGGAAAGAGGCCAAAATGCCGACACCAATTGTTATCTGTCCGTTATAAGGGATCGGACACAAGAACAGCAATGCTCCAATAATGGAAGGTATTAAGAACTTCCACGTATCAATCGATTCAATCGTCTTTTTTTCGCTTTGTAACAAAGTCATATAATTTCCCCCCCGATAGATGTGTTTGTATATTTTTTTAGTTTGCGAACGACAGATGGTTGGCTAATCCCTAGAATATTCGCCATTTCAGTTGTTGTCCGGTAACGCTTTTGTGCGTTTAGTATTACTTTCTTTTCGACCGACTCCAAAATATGAGGAAGTGTTTGACCGTGAAGTTCAAAGCCAATACGTTCATCTGCATCAGGTTGGTAGGTAATGGGAAGGTCATCGAGCGTGATGAGTTCTGATTCACTTTCGATAAAGCTACGTTCTACGACATTGCGTAACTCCCGGAAATTCCCTTTCCATGGCAACTGCAATAAATGAAAATACAAATCATCAGAAATTGATTTTTGTTGGTGGTACTTTTGATTTAGTTCTTCTACTACACGACTAATGGTCTGATCTAAATCATCGGGTCGTTCTCTTAATGGAAACAATTCAATTGAAGCTAAGTGTAGTAAATAAAACAAGTCTTCGCGAAACTTTCCAGCAGTAACAGCTTGTTCAATTGAAGTAGTACTAATAGCGATTACACGCGCAGTGTGTGGTTGTTGCAAAATTTTAAATAATGCTGCTTGTGATGCAGGTGATAGCTGTTCAATTTCATTAAGTACCAGCGTTCCACCGGCAGCTAAGTTCATATAACCTTCATCACTTAACCCCGTAAAGCTAATTTCAAATACCGATTCAGGAATCGCACTGCAATTGACTTCGATAAAAGCCGATTTTTGTCGGCTGCTCTGCGAGTGGATAAATTTAGCCAGTGATGTTTTTCCAGTACCAGGTTCTCCGCAAATTACCACAGGAACTTCGAGCTGCGCCATTTTGATGGCTGTTTGAAGTGCGCGGCTTGATGAAGGACTTTCCATAACGCACCCTTCAACGTGAAGTTGCTGGTTACGGAGGTGAGCAAGCTCTCCTTTAACTTTAGACATTTCCGATTCAAGATTTACAAGATATTCTTTCATGACCATCAATTGGGACATGTCATAAGAATAACTGACGACAAAATCCACTTCACCGCTATCATTGAAAAGAGGAATACCGGTAATCAGTGCTTTTTTTCCAGAAGGCGTATTTTGTCTGATAACCACTTTTTTCTTTTGTTTTAATACGAGAGGTGTGATGGCAGGAGAAAAAACCCCTGCTGCTTCTAAGTCGTAAACAGATTTTCCAAGCAAGTCTTCGGCCGCTACACCATAAGCGTCGCCACTGCGCGGGGAAGCTTTAATGATGCGGCCTTCTCGTGTAGTCACGATAATGTCTTCATCATACGTTTCGATAATTTCTTCGTTAGTATTGGGAAGTAGAAATAAAGTATTCATAACTGACCTCCTTTATTCATTCTTGTATAGACTATACATGATTGAATAATCAAATTACAAGAAAAATATTAATTATTTTTAAATAACTTTAATTAATAGGTGATTTTTAGGTGGGGGATTAGTGTTAAAGTAATTAATGGAAAAAGGTGAGAATGGAATTCTTATAAGATAAATAGTATTTTTATAAATTCCCTGAGCTTAGAATATAATCAAAAGAAAAGTTTAAGGTTTTTAATTTGAAATATAACAGAGGTGCACAATAATTAAGAGGAGATTTTGGAAGTTTTTGATTAGGGATAGGTAGTGGTTGAGCAAAAGCGGCAGCCACGAATAAGAGAGGTTTAGCTATTCTTAATTTATTATTTGCCTAGAATGATTTTTTTATGCCTATAGGGTATTTATAAAAAGCGCTGCTTCACTTACAGTTAGTAATAAGAAGAATTTGAAAAGGATGAGAAATGTGAAGGATTTTGCTACTCACGAGGAGCAGCTAGAAATACTCGAGAAGCGTGGTTTACAAGTAATTGATAAAGCCGCTGCGAAACGAATTTTGTCGCGCGAAAATTATTATGCGTTAATCGATGGCTATAAAGAACCTTTTCTTGAGCACGATATAAAGCTCAATCCCTATGGTTTAGAACGTTATCAAGAAGAGACTGAGTTTAGCCACATTTATGCGTTGCATCGTTTTGATCGGGATTTACGGATGTTGTTGCTAAATGAATTGTTAAAGTTCGAAAAAAATATAAAGTCGAAATTAGCTTATCGCTTTTCTGAAAAATTCAAAGAAGCAGGAAGCTTTTTAGAGCCGGGTAATTACAGTGAAGATAGCCAACATCATCATGAACGAGATCGCATCATTTCAACACTCGATAACTTAATCAAAAGTCATAAAAAACGTGACAAAGTGAGGTATCCAGCTATTCGAGAGTTTTACGATAAACATAAAGATGTACCTCTTTGGGTCTTGGTCAACTTTTTATCACTTGGTCAAATTACTCACTTTTATACGGTTATTGACGAAGAGTTACGTGACAAAATTGCCCGTGATTTTGCTGAGGAATACAGCGAGCAATACGATTTGGTAAGCTTGAAGGCGGGGGAGTTAGATGCTATTTTGCGCATCGTTTTCCCATATCGCAATAAATCAGCACATGAGGAAATCCTATACCGTTACCACTTAACACATCCAGTAGAATTAGATGAACTAGAGAAAAGATTGGAAATGGATGAAGGAAGCTTGAGTGGTGCCACAGTTTTTTCTTTACTTTCTCTAGTAAAACTTACATCTACAAAAGCTGATTACGACCAGTTTTCGTTAAAACTAACTCAATTAATCAATGAACTTAAGGCTTCCGTTCAGACACAGGCATTTACAAAAATTATGAACGATGCGGGTTTTAATGGATGACGATAAATTCGGCTAACCAGGAAGGTGACAATAATGAACTATGTGGCATTGTTGCGAGGCATTAATGTAGGCGGGAAAAACAAAGTAGAAATGAAAAAACTAATACAAGCATTTGAAGAAGTGGGCATGACACAAGTCACTACGTATATCAATTCTGGAAATGTCGTTTTTTCCTCGACAAATAATTCTAAAGAAACTATAGCAACCATTTTAGAAAAAGCGATTTACAGTCATTTCGATTTGCAGATTCATGTATTGGTTTATGGATCAGCGGAATTTCTAAAGATTGCACAATCAGTTCCGGAAAATTGGTCAAACGATCAAGACATGAAAAGTGATGTATTGTTTTTATGGCAAGATGTTGACGATCAAACCATTTTAAATCAATTAACCATCAAACCTGATATTGATCGTGTCATATACGTGCCTGGTGCAATTCTTTGGTCGGTTAATAAAGACCTAGTTACAAGAAGTGGACTGGGGAAAATCGTTGGAACGGCTCTTTATAGACGTGTAACGGTTCGTAATGTAAATACAGTTAGGCAAATATCAGTGTTACTAGAGAGTATATAAAAATCCCGACCTCTTTTCAAAAGAGGTCGGGATTTTTAACGATAATTATTCAAACCACGATAGATCTCAACAATATCATGTAATTTCATACGCACTAAACCACTCGATGATGGGGCCACATATTCAACGACCCCTGGAATGACAGGTTCTGGCTGAACACCCCATAAAACGATTTTTCGTTTGCTAAATTGCTGATAAACGCCTTTGCCGACAAAACAAACTGCTTGTGGCTGTAGCCTTCTAATTTTCTCCTCTAATAATTTGGCACCTTCCGCATATTCTTTTTTTGAAATTTCAGCGGCTTCTTTGGTAGGGCGATCGACGATATTTGTTAAGCCGAATCCGAGAGCGAGCAATTCACTATTTTCTTCTGGTAAATATGTCCGCGGAGTCAAGCCAGCTTTGTAGAGGATTTTCCAGAATCGATTATTCGGATTGGCATAATGATAGCCGGTTTCAGACGATCGGATGCTCGGATTAAAGCCAACAAATAAAATCTTCAAATCTTGCTGCAAATAATCAGGAATCCGTTCTAATTGCAAAGCAGTCTACCACCTTTAATGTTTACTGTATTTTTCCTGAAAATCTTTATCTGATTGTAAAAGATAAAGAATTCCTTCAATGACACCAATCACAGCTGGAATGCCTGTCCAAAAGAACAACAGATAAAGAACACCCATGCCTGGACGCCCTAGATAGAATTTGTGAGCCCCAAAGTCGCCAAGAAAGATAGCGAGTAATGCGGCGGCCAATTTGTTTTTCATGATTAATCATCCTTTCCATATACCTTACTATTCCCGAATTATAGGAAGTTAAAAGTGTTGTAAGTGATATCGGTTTAATGTTTTCCTTTAAGTAGATTTTTTGATGCATAACAAGTTAAAAAACGTTATTCAAATATGACAAAAAATTAACAAATAGATATTATTTTTAGTGTATTAGTCACGATTAGGTTATACCTGTAATTGAAAGCGGTATCATTTGAAAATAAAATAAAAAGATATGAAAATTGTGTTTTTTTATTGTCACAGCGGTTATATAGGAAGATACCCAAAAGGAAGAGGGTGAACGATCCAGTTTGAATCCATAAATTTTTTGGTTGAACATCTTGGTAATTTTTTGCGAATTCTGCTACACTATCAACTTGAAATTAATTTTCTAAAAAAATGTTGCTGGACGTTGGAAATAGATAGAGATAAAATAGGCGCTCGGACATCTTCAGACGAAATCAGGGGGTTATGGCCAGTTGATGGATAAGAAGAATGGCCAAGGTCTTTGTGAGGGATCAGTTATGGATAGAAAATGGTGGAAAGAAGCAGTTGCATATCAAGTATACCCGAGAAGTTTTAAGGATTCGAATAGTGATGGTGTCGGAGATATCAACGGTGTGACGAGCAAGTTGGATTATTTAAAGGATCTTGGGATTGATGTAATTTGGATTTGTCCAATGTACAAGTCACCAAATGACGACAACGGCTATGACATTAGCGATTATCAGGAAATTATGGATGAGTTTGGGACAATGGCGGATTTTGATCGCCTTTTAGAAGAAGTACACGCGCGCGGGATGAAGTTGATTATCGATTTGGTTATCAATCATACAAGTGATGAACACCCGTGGTTTATGGAGTCACGCGCTTCAAAAGATAACGACAAGCGCGACTGGTATATTTGGAGCGATGAGCCGACCAACTGGGAAAGTATTTTTGGGGGACCTGCTTGGGAATACGATCAAGAAACAAAACAATATTATTTGCATTTATTTTCTAAAAAGCAGCCGGACTTAAACTGGGGAAATCCAGAAGTGCGACAAGCATTATACGATATGGTCAATTGGTGGCTAGACAAAGGAATCGACGGCTTCCGTGTGGATGCCATCAGTCACATTAAAAAAGAGTTGAGCGATGTGGAAGACCCTGAACAGAATTTGTATGTGCCAGCTTGGGAGAAAATGATGAATGTTAAAGGGATTCAGCCATTACTTGCGGAACTGCGTGATGAAACATTTGCGAAACACGATATCATGACAGTAGGCGAGGCAAATGGTGTTCAAGCTGACGACATTAATGAGTGGATTTCAGAGGATGATGGGAAATTTAATATGGTGTTTCAGTTTGAAAGTATGAGCTTATGGGACACTGATTCAACAACAGGAATCGATGTGCCGAAACTAAAAGAAGTACTGACCAAATGGCAAAAAGCTGTAGAAGGACATGGCTGGAATGCACTTTTTATCGAAAATCACGACAAACCGCGCATTGTCTCTACATGGGGGAATGACCGGGAATTCTGGCGTGAAAGTGCCACAGCAATCGCTTGCATGTATTTCTTTATGCAAGGAACGCCATTTATCTATCAGGGCCAAGAAATCGGTATGACTAATGCACCGTTTGATGAACTAGAGCATTACAATGATATCCAAACCCATAGCCTTTACCATTTCAATCGTTCAGAAGGTATGGAACACGACGATGTAATGACGATCATCAAAGCACAAAGTCGCGATCATTCACGCACCCCAATGCAATGGGATGCCAGCCCGAACGCCGGATTTTCGGATGCCGAGCCTTGGTTGCGTGTCAATCCAAATTACGAAGAAATCAATGTTGCAGCGCAGCTTCGCGATCCGCATTCGATTCTCTGGTTTTACCGGAAGATGATTTGGTTGCGTAAACAACAAGATGTTCTAGTCTATGGCAACTACGAGTTACAGGACGTAGGTCACGAGTCGATTTATGCTTATACGCGCACGAATGAAGATAAAACCGTATTGGTCATCACCAATTTGACGGAGTACGCTTGTTACTGGGATGAACCGGAATCGGCACGCTGCTTGTTGAGCAACTATCAGCAGCTCGATCCGAAACAATTGATGCCTTATGAAGCACGCGTTTACGAATTGTGAAATAAAAATCTCCTTGCGCTCTTGAGCGCGAGGAGATTTTTTGTGTTATTGGGCTAAATTTTGTAATGTGCAAACAAACACCTGTAATGTGCAAACAAACTCTCGGATTGTGCAAATAAAACCTGGCATCTCGCAAACAAACGTCCCGATACCGCAAACAAAACCGATCGTCATGCAAACAAACTCAAAATCCTCTTGTAAGTCCTTATGTAATCAAAAAATATGCCAAGTAAAGACGTAATCCATACATCAAAACAACAGAAAAAACCCATCATGCCCGAGGGCATGATGGGTTTCGATAGTTTGCGGCGTTCCAAGCCACGCTCCACAACGTGTTCCTAAAAGGAGTGCTTGTCCGTCTTACGCAAACGAGCTCATCGCGTAGTTAACAATAGAGCATTTGCCGCGATAAGTCAACTTGTGAAATTCTAGACCTTACTAAGCGCTAATTACAGCTCAGGAGCAAAGGATAGAAAAATGAGAGAATCACATGAATAAAACTCATTTTATTTAAAAAAAGCTAATAATTCTTATTTTAATCGACTAAAACCGAACTATATTATACTTTTTATTATAAATGTTCGTAATTTTGTTGACCACCATTCTCCTCTTTGTTATAGTTGCCAAGTGATAAATATTATATCGCTCGTATATATTCGGTAATATGGTCCGAATGTTTCTACCAGGTTCCCTTTAAAGAACCGGACTACGAGCTAGAGTTTTGATTGCTTGGCGTGTGTGAACTCTCCTACTCAATTTTTGCTTTGGCTCCAAAGGTCCGAACGGTAGAAACCGGTTCAGGATCTTTTTTTAATCCAATTACCGAATAGAGCATACACCTAGGAGGAAATTCACATGACAAAAATGAAGACAGTAAGTAGCAAACAACTGCTAGTATTCATCATGGCTATGATTTTATTGGTCGTATTGGCAGGATGCAGTTCAGCAGCCGAGTCGAACGAAACAGGAAAAGAAACAGACGAAACAAAGCGCCCGATTCTAATCCAAGGACCAATGCCGATCGAAGCTGAAAAGTTCGCGGAGCGTTTGGAAAATGTTGAAATAGAAGAATCAGGATCTACATATGAATTTTATATCGGTACTGTCAATGACTACCCGGTTATTGTTTCAAAAACAGGTAAAGGTATGGAAAATACGGCAGCTGCGACAGCGATCGCAATAGAAAAATACAATCCGGCTGCGATCATCAACCAAGGTACATCAGGTGGACATGATCCAGAGTTGAATGTTTTTGATATCGTCATTGGTGAACGCACAGTCAATATCGGTTCGATGAAAACAGGAGATCGTGCAAAAGGTGAAGGCATTGAAGCAACAGAATGGAAGCCAATGGACGTAATGGCTTCAGAAGGAAGTGCTGGAGAAGATCCAAATGCTGAAAAAGCGCGTTATTATGATGCCGATCCAGAACTTTTAGCTGCAGCAATTAATGTCAAAGACAGCTATACACAAGGTAAAGTAGTTGAAGGCACAATCGGTTCAGCAGACGTTTGGAATAACGAAGTTGACCGCATCAATTGGTTCCATGAAAACTTCGGTACATCAGTCGAAGAAATGGAATCAGCGTCATCTGCGATGATTTCAAAAGCATATGATGTACCGTTTTTAGCAATTCGTATTTTATCAAACAATAAAACAAACGACGGTGCGTATAATCCAGACACAGCCGCTGCGAATCAAGAATATGTATATGAAGTAGTTAAAGAGTATATTGCTTTTTTGGAAAGTAACTAAGAAAAGCATCAAAATGAAAAAGCATTCTCAATCCATAACAGGAGTGAGAATGCTTTTTCTTATTTCACAATATGATCTGTTGTTACTTTATACATATTGCCTGATCTTGGTGTTAACCAAGCAGCCAGCTCGTAGGTTCCGGGTTCAAGATCAAGCGGGGGGATTTCTAAGTCGTAACTTAGTTTATCTCCGTCATCAACCCTTTCTTCACCCAACGCTTGTGCATACGTACTGACAGAAGAGAAAAGAAAAGCAACTTCGCCGCTGTCATTTGTTAATGAAAAGTCGAAGCGTTGGCTGCTCGTAAATTCGAAAGTTTGTACTTCGCCAGTGTTATTTACTAAACTATAGCGATAAGTGTTGTCATTGATTTGTTCGATCGCTGGTTTCATCTCTGCAACTTCCTCGCCATTTGTCTCGGTTTCTTCAGTCATGGGTTCTCCGGAATCGCTATCGTTTTCGTCACTTTTTTCGGTTCCACAAGCGGCTAAAAATAAGACCGAAAATAATACCAGAAAAGCTCTGAACCAGGTAAATTTTTTCATAATGATTCCTCCTAATAGGTTAGAAACTAGAAACTTACTTTCACATAAGAACGTTAAAGTGACTGAAAAGTTACAGTCGTTTGCAAGATTCGGCTGAATATTTTACCGACAACCTACACATTGTGGGTCCCGCACTGTAGAATAGGGTTTATGAGATTTCGCATTATTCTATCAGTTGGATGAAAGGGGAACGAAATACATGAAAACAGACTTCCATTTTTCGAAAGAAATTGAAAGGGCATTTAAAAACGATCCTCCTGGCCAGTGGATGTCACCTTTACCAGCGGGGTGCTTACGTCTCAGTTCAGGTTATCCCGCACCATCACTTGTTCCTTCTGATGAAATTAAACTAGCGGTAGCTCGTTTACTAGATGAGGAAAGGGATTTACCGCTTCATTACATAGGCAGTCCAAGAGTTCCACAATTAAAAAGATTTCTTCAAGATCGAATGGCACATCGAGATGTGGAAGTGACAAGTAATGGATTGCTTGTCACTTCGGGTGCTTGTCAGGCTATTGATCTGATTGCGCGTATTCTTTTAGATGACGAAGCAGTTGTAGCTGTCGAATCACCGACTTATATGGAAGCGTTAGAAATTTTCCGAAACTATACGGAACATTACATCACCATTCCCGTTGATGAAAATGGACTGCAAACTGAGGTGCTAGCTGAGATGTTAGCTGTTCGTAAAGAACAAGGGTTACCGACTCCACGATTGCTTTATACCATTCCAACTTATCAAAACCCGACTGGTACAACTTTGTCACTTGAGCGGAGACAACACGTAATGGACCTTGCTGAGCAATATGATTTTCTTATTTTAGAAGATGACGCATACGGAGAGCTCGGCTTTGAAGAAAGACCTCGTCTACTAAAAGCAATGGATAACCAAAACCGTGTGATTTATGTGGGATCATTATCGAAAGTTGTAGCACCAGGCATGCGTATTGGCTGGGTAGTGGCAGATAAACGATTAATTGACCCATTAAGTTGGTTTAAAAAGGATTTGGACCATCCGTTTGATCAGGCAACAATGGCATCATTCCTTGAAGAGATTGATTTTGACGAGCACTTAAATCACTTAACGACTACCTACGAGTCCAAATGTGCAATGATGTTGTCGGCTTTAGAAGAATTTTTGCCACCCACAGTTTCGTGGTTTGTGCCAAAAGGCGGATACTTTATATGGATCAAAATTCCAGATGTTGATACTTCGCAAATGCTGCAGGAGGCATTTGATGCAGGAGTAGCCTTCGTACCAGGAAAATATTTTTTCTTAGATCAGCAAGAAGGACTTGAATATTTAAGATTGTCATTTAGCTATGCGAGTGAAGAAGAAATTGTTAAGGGCGTGGAATTGCTAGGACAAGTAGTGGGAATGCATGTAGTACCTGCAACTGAAAATATAGAGTAATTCTCTATACATATTGTCGATAAGGTTAAAATAAGCGTGCTCATCACTAGTTTGATGATGCACGTTTTTGTTTTTTTAATATAAGAATTAGCTACAATAAGAATTGACTATGTTTTCAGAATAATGTAAAGTTAATACTACTATTTGTGAAAATCCGGAGATTTCGAATGTACGCTCAAGTGCTAGAAGTTTCCAAGATAGGAGGAACTGCTATAGGAGCAACAAATCGATTATAGGAGGAGGAGCGAACATGAATATAACAGCGGCATTGAGACAAAATGCTAAACGTTTTCCAGATAAGGTGGCTATTGTTTGTGAGGGGAGAACTTATTCGTATCAGGAACTAAACGAAGAAGTAAACCGAATGGCAAATGGACTCCTTGAGACAGGTTTACAAAAAGGTGATAAAGTTTCTCTATTTATGAAAAACTCGGACTATAACGTACTGGCTTTTTTTGCGGTGTTAAAGGCTGGCGGTGTTGCCGTGCCTGTTAATTATCGGCTGAGTGCCGATGAAAGCGGCTATATTTTCGGGCAATCTGAAAGTCGATTTATATTTTGTGATGTAGAATTTGAAGGTGTTATTGCAGAAGGGAAAAGACAAGCAACTTCACTTCAGCAAGTGATTGTTCATCCTGCGCCTGAAAATAACGATTACCTTAGTTGGGATAGTGTATTAAGTGAAAATGCATTAAATCCCTCGGTCGAAATATTGAATACCGATGACGCGGAAATTCTTTATACATCTGGCACAACGGGCAAACCAAAAGGTGCATTGTTTGATCATCAGCGTTTGGTAAATGTCAGTGCGTCGTTTGTTTTTGGTGTCGGAATTGATGCTGAGGATCGTATTTTGCACGCAGTGCCACTGTTTCACTCGGTTCAATTAAACCTTTTTTTAGTGACTGGTATATTGCTTGGAACATCCAATATCATCTTGTCTGAATTTGATCCTGAACATGTAGTCAGATCCATTGAGGAATTCGAAGTGTCTGTTTTCTTTGGATTGCCGAATATGTATGAAGCTTTACTACAAGTCCCAAATGCAGAATCGGCCAACTTGTCTTCTGTTACTAAATGTATGTATGGTGCAGATCCAATTGACCCTGACCTTGTTAAAAAAGCAATGGACTTTTTCGGTCACCAGCAATTTTATAATCTTTGCTTGCTGACTGAAGGCGGACCAGGGGGAGTCTTTTTATTACCAGAACAGCATGAGGCTAAAGTAGGCTCAGGCGGAAAGCCGATGTATTTCATGGAAGTGCGGGTAGTAGATGATGAATTTAAAGATGTTCAACCCGGTCTAATTGGCGAGTTTATTGTGAAAGGGAATACAGTGATGAAGGAATATTACAACAAACCGAAAGAAACGGCAGAATCTTTCCGAGACGGTTGGCTACTGACTGGTGATTTAGCGACAATCGACGAGGATGGATTTATCTCGCTTGTTGATCGTAAAGCAGACCGTATCATTTCAGCTGGGGAAAATATCTTTTCGATTGAAGTCGAACAAGTTACCACAAATCATCCTCAAGTAGCTGAAGCGGCAACTGTCGGTTTACCGGAAGAAGAGTGGGGAGAAATTGTGGGGGTCATCATTGTGCCTAAAGAAGGTGAAACGATCGAAGAAGAACAATTAATGGATTATTACTTGGAGCACCTTCCAGGATATAAAATTCCAAAAAAATATAAGATAGTTGAGTCATTACCGAGAAATGCTTCAGGAAAAATTATGAAATACAAATTACGGGAGCTTCATATTAGTGAATTCGAATGGTTCCGAAAAGTTCCAGAGAGCCGATATTAATTTAGAAACTGTATTAAAATAGCCCCGCAGCCAATAAGGCCACGGGGCTATTTTGATGACTTTTTTTAAGTAATTGAAGCTTCGTAAATGCCTTTAATGGAGTTTTCTAGCATTGTGTTAAACTCTTCATCTGTTTGATTGGCGTTGACACCTTCAGATAAAGCACGCGAGAAACTAGCGATAAGCCCATTATTAGCTGCCAATTTTTCATTAGCATCATCACGTTTATAGCCACCAGACAAGGCGACTACGCGAACAACACGCGGGTGATCGATCATTTCTTTGTAATAATTATTTTCTGTCGGAATGGTGATTTTAATCATCACATTTTGATCTTCATTTAATGAGTCCAACTGCTTTAGCATTTCTTCTTTAAGAATTTTTTCGGATTGTTCTTTGTCTGTGCTGTTAATGTCCACTTCTGGTTCAAGAATCGGCACTAAACCAGCGGCAAGAATTTGTTTGCCGACTTCAAATTGCTGCTCAACGACTTTTTTAATCCCTTCAGCATTTGCTTCTTTAATAACAGAACGCATTTTTGTGCCGAAAATATTACGTTCGTTGGCCCGATTTAACAAGTCGTCTAAGTTTGGCATTGGCTTCATCAGTTGAACGCCGTTTTCTTCATCCGCCAGTCCTTTGTCGACTTTTAAGAATGGTGCAACTCCTTTTTTCTGCCATAAATAATCAGGTGTATAGTGACCTTCTACTTTCCGGTCCATTGTCTGTTCAAAAAGAATGGCGCCAATAATTGAATCTGAATTGAAAGAAGGCGCAGTCATAACGCGTGTCCGCATTTCGTGGATCAAGTCATACATTTCCTCTTCAGACGAATACTGATCTTCTGATACGCCATAAAGCGCTAACGCTTTCGGTGTACTGCCGCCACTTTGGTCAAGTGCAGCGATAAAGCCTTTACCGTTTTTTACAAAATCCATTTGTTCCTGATTCATTGTCCCAGCCCCTTAAATAAATTTTTGAAAGTCGATCGGTTTATTAAAAAATTTACTGTAAAGAAACTCTTTCACTGAATATTATAACAATATCTAGAAGAAACTACAAAAAAAATATTAATTCAACCTTAGTTTAGGTTTTCCCTACCTAAAATCGAGTAAACGTATTTACTTTAATTAAGTCCCACAGAAAGTTTGATACGGACCACTCATCGGCTCTGGAGGTTCCGTGTAAGCATCTTGTTCAGCTGAATGTGCAAAGGGATTAGCTAACACTGCAAGAAGCTTGTGCAATGCACTATAATCCCCTTTGAACTCAGCAGCTTCTAATGCTTCTTCTACTCGGTGGTTGCGAGGTATGACTGCTGGGTTGCTGTCTCGCATTAATTGCTGACTTTGTTCTACTGTTTCTTCTTGTCGTTCGAGACGTGCTTGCCAAGAGCTATGCCAAGCTTTGAACTCGTTTGAGCTAAACAATTCGTTGCCTACTAGCTTGTTAAACGTTAATGCACGGAACGTGTTGGTATAGTCAGTACTGTACTTATGCATCAGATTTAGCAATTCTTCTACGAACGCTGAATCTTTTTCTTCTGTATTAAAAAGACCTAGTTTGCTGCGCATACCAGCAAGCCAGTTGCTCTCAAACAGCGCAATGTATTTACTGAGCTCAGTTTGCGCGATACTAACGGCCTCTTCGGGTGTATCGTGCAGAAGCGGCAAGAGACTTTCGCCGAAACGGGCCAAATTCCAACCAGCAATCATCGGTTGATTGCCGTATGCGTAACGACCTTGCGTATCTATCGAACTGAAAACGGTCTTCGGATCAAAACTGTCCATAAATGCGCAAGGGCCATAGTCAATTGTTTCTCCGCTAACTGCCATATTGTCGGTATTCATCACGCCGTGGATAAAACCAACCAATTGCCATTTAGCAATCAACGCAGCCTGACGCTTAATGACTTCTTGGAACAATGCCAAATAGCGATGTTCAAGGTCTTGAATATGTGGGAAATGCCGTTCTATTGTGTAATCCGCAAGTGCTTTTAAATCTTCTTTTTTACCAAAACGCGCGGCATATTGAAAAGTACCGACGCGTATATGGCTGTCGGCAATACGTGTCATAATAGCACCGGGAAGTGGAGTTTCACGACGAACCATTTCACCGGTTTCAACAACAGCTAAACTGCGTGTCGTTGGAATACCAAGCCCGTGCATCGCTTCGCTGATTAAGTATTCGCGTAGCATCGGTCTTAGCGCCGCACGACCGTCGCCACCTCTTGAATAGGCTGTTCTACCAGAACCCTTTAACTGAATATCGACATGCTTGCCAGCAGGTGTTAGTTGCTCGCCAATCAATAAAGCGCGACCATCACCAAGCATCGTGAAATTACCAAATTGATGTCCGGCATAAGCTTGAGCAAGTGGTGTTCTGCCTTCTGGCATGGCATTTCCTGCAAGAATTGCGATGCCTTCTTCGCTCGTTAATTGATCCGGATCTAAACCAAGTTCAGTTGCCAGTGGTTTATTGAAAATAACCAGTTTAGGTTCTGATACAGGGTTAACTGAAAACGTGCTATAAAAAAATTCAGGTAGGCGGGAATAGCTTTCGTCAAGCTGCCAACCCATATGTGTTTGTTCTTTTTTATTCATGAGAAATTCTCCTTTTTTAGTAGGATGTCTATTCATTATACCCTCTTCGTTGAGCAAACATGTCTCAGCTGTTTGAGTGAATTGCGTGTGCTATAATTGAATGAAATGCAATTTGAATATTCAAACAAAAAGGAGGAGAAGTGGTGAGTAACAAAAAAGTTCTTTTTGTATTGTTAGATGAGTATGCAGACTGGGAAGCGGCTTCATTGGCAGCTGCATTGAACCAAGAGCCAGAAGGTCAAGGGCAGCAATTTGACGTAAAGACGGTATCGTTAACGAAAGATCCCATTAAATCTATTGGTGGTTTCACAGTACTACCGGATTACGAAATAGCGGATGCTCCAGAAGATTTTGTAGGGTTGATCTTGATTGGCGGAAATTCTTGGAGAAAAGAAGAAAGCAAACAAGTTATGGAATTGGTGACCAAAGCCATTGAGAAAGAAGTTGTGTTAGGTGCAATTTGTGATGCGACTGTATTTTTAGGTAAACATGGTTTGTTCAATACGATTCCACACACCAGTAATTATTTAGACAGCTTGAAAAAAGTAGCAGGAGAAAGCTATAGCAACGAAAGTGGCTATTTAGAACAGCAGGCTGTGCGGAGCGGGAAAATAATCACTGCGAATGGCTCTGCGTTTTTAGAGTTTGGTAAAGAATTGCTTGAGGCATTAAATGCGGCACCCCAAGAAGAAATAGACGAATGGTACACTTTCTTTAAAACAGGCTATTACGAATTTATGAAAACGAAACAATAAGAGACTCAGAAAAACCATTAACGAATGTAGACTTTCTCTGCAATCGTTAATGGTTTTTAATATTGAGACTTGCCCCCCTCGGCAAATCTTGAATTTCTCCAAAAGATAAGCATGGCCGTGCCTTCAGATGGGTAAAGAACTAAATAAGGAGGAATCGATATGACAATTACAACACAATATATATTTGAACCATTTACTTTTACTTCAGGATTGACCGTTAAAAATCGTATTTTGATGGCACCGATGACGACCTCATCTTCGGATGCAAATGGAGACGTTACAGATGAAGAATTGCTGTACTATAAGCGACGCGCTGAAAGCGGACTTGGAGCAGTTATTACAGCTTGTGCGCATGTTGAGCCGCTTGGTATCGGCTTTCCAGGACCTTTTGGTGCGGACAGCGATGAACGAATGGATAGTTTAAGGCGATTGGCCACTACCATTCAAGATGGAGGGGCTAAAGCGATCCTTCAACTTTATCATGCTGGCCGCATGTCAAATGAAAAACTATTAAAAGGAGAACAGCCAGTTTCAGCAAGTGCTGTTCCAGCATTGCGACCTAATGCGGAAACACCGCGTGAAATGAACCATGAGGAAATCGAAGAAATGATTAAAGCGTTTGGAGAAGCAACTAGACGTGCTATCCAGGCAGGCTTTGACGGAGTAGAGATTCACGGAGCTAATACGTATTTGATACAGCAATTTTTCTCTCCACACTCCAACACTCGCACGGATCAATGGGGGGGCGATGTCAATGGGCGAATGGCATTGCCACTCGCTGTAATTGAGTCGATTCAAGAAGCGGTAGCAGAGCACGCTGATAAACCGTTTGTTGTAGGTTATCGTATTAGCCCAGAAGAGCGGGAAGAGCCAGGCATCACGATGGACGATACATTGAAATTTTTGACTGCCATCGCGGACCAAGGCATCGATTATGTGCATGTTTCAGTAGGACGATTTTTCGGTGGATCTATCCGTGAAGAAGACACCCGGTCACGTGTAGAAGTGATTCAACAACATATTGGCAATCGCGTGCCAGTAATCGGAGTAGGTGGGTTGCAGACTTTAAGTGACGTGAAAGAAGCGTTAGAAGTCACGCCGTTAGTATCACTTGGCCACGCGTTAATCATGGACCCAGACTGGCTATCAAAAGTTCAAAAAAGTCGAGATCAAGAAATATACCAAGCTATTTATTTAAGCAAAAAAGAACAGTTAGATATTCCAGAAAACCTTTGGAATATGGTTACCAATGCACCAGGTTGGTTCCGAGTAGAAGAATAAAAACGAAAAAACAGCGGTTCTTGAGTTATTTCCAAGAATCGCTGTTTTGATTTTAATTAATTATCAACACTAAAGGGAAAAGAGGTGCCAGTTACTTGTTCGGATACAGTCCAAAGTTTACGAGAAATTTCAGGGTTGCTCGCTTTGCTATGAGGAGTTCCTATTGAAGGGTAGCCTTTTCGTTGAAACTGACCAAGTGGTCCAATGTATTCGCCCCCTGTTAACCCCGGTTCGGTTGCTGCATAAATACTGGCCAATGCACCCATGTGAGGCGGTTGAAGAAATAAATTAGCGAGATTTTTAAGAACAGGCGGAATTTCTCGATTGCCAAACTTTAAAATATTTGTAGCAGAAACTCCCGGGTGACAAGCGATACTAATCGTTTGGAAACCATGTTCTTTCAAACGTTTATCTAGCTCTAATGCAAAATACAGATTGGCTAATTTGCTTTGGTTATAGAATTTTTTTGCTTGATATCCTTTCGCCCCATCGAGATTATCAAAGTCGATAGAACCACGGCTATGGGCACGACTACTAACGGTCACAATTCGGGAGTTGGGAGTTTTTTCAAGCAAAGAGAGGAGCAAGGCAGTTAGCGCAAAATGTCCAAGATGATTGCTACCAAACTGCAATTCAAAACCATCTGTAGTTTTTCCGTAAGGCGGTGACATAATGCCGGCGTTATTGATTAATAAGTCGAGTGTATCAAACGACTTTTTGAACTGTTCTACAAACGACCGGATACTATCCAGGTTTGCTAAGTCCAGTGGCATCACGATGATTTGAGCTGAAGCATGAAGTTTTAGTAATTTTTCACGTGCGAGATTGCCTTTCTCGGTATTGCGGACAGCGAGTATGACTTTTGCTCCGATAGCGATAAGAGCTTTCGTCGTTTCAAAGCCAAGCCCGCTATTACCACCGGTTATGATAGCTGTTTTTCCTGTAAGCAAAAGATCACTTCCTTTATTTCCATTATTCCGAGGAACAGGAATAGGTGTCTTTCATTTTATCGGGTCTATGAGCATATTGGAAATGGTAATTTGGCAGTAAGTTGGAACTGGCGTTAAAATAGAGAGAAAATAAACTTAGAGAAAAATGCGGATTACACCGAAAATGTTTAAGATCGTATAAAAAAGGGGTTATAACTATGGGCTATGTAGAAGAATTGCGAAAAGTTGTCGGTCACAGACCACTAATATTAGTAGGTACCGTTGTCGTCCTTGTTGATCCAACTGGACGACTATTACTAGAAGAGCGGAAATTTCCAGAAGGTTTATGGGGACTTCCTGGTGGATTGATGGAACTGGGAGAATCTACAGAAGATACAGCAAAGCGAGAAGTTTTAGAGGAAACCGGTCTTCTTGTAGAAGAGTTGAAGTTAATTAATGTTTACTCAGGACCTAATCATTTTGTAGTGGCTAAAAATGGCGATGAGTACTACGTCGTCACAACCGCTTATTATTCAGATGACTACAATGGTGAATTAGTTGTTGATCAAGAAGAATCTTTAAGTTTTAAATTCTTTTCTCCAGAAGAGTTGCCTGGCAGATTAGTCGGCAGTCACCGAACCGTGATTAAAGAATTTCTTGAACATCACTATTCCGAATAGTCCTTAGCTAGAAACAGGAGTTCAAAGCAAAAAGGCACGATCATTTTAATAAGTGATCGTGTCTTTTTAGTTATAGAACTATCGAGAAAAATCGAATTTTACGCCGGTCAACTTTTCGGAAACGTCCCAAAGTTTTTGAGACACCACTGGATTGCGAGCAGATGCGTCAGGGGTATCAAGTGCTGGATAGCCTTTCCTACGCCCTTTGCCGTCTGGCCCGATGTATTCGCCGCCTTTGAGTTGCAAATCTGTCGCTGCATAAACCGTCGACAAAGCACCGAGTGCCGGTGGTTGCAAAATCGTGTGCATAAACGATTTCAAAAATTGAGGTGCATCTCGCTTTCCTATTTTGAAAATATTGGTCGCAGAAATACCAGGATGACAAGCAACGCTCAAGGTTGAGAAACCATGCTCCTTAAAGCGCTTATCCAACTCTTGCGCGAATAATAGATTCGCTAGTTTGCTCTGGCCGTAAAACTTCATCGCTTTATAACCTTTAGAGCCATCCAGGTTATCAAAGTCAATACGTGCGCCTTTATGGGCTAAACTGCTAAGTGACACGACACGAGAATGGGGTGTCTTTTTCAGCAAGGGCAACAACAGTCCCGTCAATGCAAAATGGCCAAGATGGTTACTGCCGAATTGGAGTTCAAATCCATCCTCTGTTTTCGAATAAGGCGGCCCTAAAACGCCTGCATTGTTGATCAACAAACTGAGAGAGTCAAACTGGCTTTGAAAATTCTTTGCAAATGCACGAACACTTACAAGATCCGCCAAATCTAGTTCCATCACGGACACCTGTGCTTCTGAATCGCTTTCGAGAATCACGTTACGGGCATTGTGACCTTTTTCTATATTGCGAACAGCCATCACGATATGTAGACCAAGGCTGGCAAGGACTTTGGCAGCTTCTAAGCCAATACCGCTATTGGCACCTGTAATAATAGCAATTTTTTCAGATAATTGTTCCAACCCATCAGCTCCTGAATAATCGACTTCGTACTCACCTAAAAATACCATGCCTTGCGCTAGGTAACAAATAACAGTGATCAGAAACTTAGATGCCTTACATATTTCTGTGTTAAAAGGGTAAAGATAGATTATCAAAGAGAAGTGGGAGCGATAAGATGGACAAAAATGAAAAACTCGCAGGGCTGGCTTTTCTACTGTTACTTGGCGGATTGGGTCTTGCCTCTCTGTTTATTGTGTTGTTTGCCGAATTGGCTGAAGAAGTGATGGAAAAAGAAGTAGGACTATTTGATAATTTTGTGATCCAGATAGTACAAGCAAGTTCGAGTGCAACAGTGGATACCATCATGTTCGTTTTTACTGAAATGGGATCTGTGTGGTTTTTAACCTTATCGTCCATTATCATTTTACTCGTATTAGGAGTGAAAATGAAAGATAAATGGGGCGTACTGTTTTTTATCATTGCCGTAGGTGGGGGATCTCTTTTAACCTTATTATTGAAGCATTTGTACCTCCGAGAACGTCCAAGTATCAACGAGGAAATAGATGCAATCGGTTATAGTTTTCCTAGCGGTCACTCAATGGGGTCGTTGATTTTTTATGGTTTTGTGATTTACCTAGTTATTCGAACGCGTCAGCAACCATGGATTCAGTGGCCAGCGACCGCTGTTTTGAGTTTACTTATTATTACGATTGGCACAAGTCGAATTTATTTGGGAGCGCATTTTCCAAGTGATGTGTTAGCAGGCTATATTGCCGGTCTCATTTGGTTGATGCTAAACCTAATTGCATTAGAATGGATTCAATGGCATAGCAAAAGTCCAGTGCCACCTGTTCGTGCACTTCGTCAACTACTCGGACCATTATACAAAATAATTCGCAAAAAAATTCCTTTTTTCTCAAAATAAAGTCGTATAATTTCCCGAAAAAAAACCGCGTGTGAAAGCTGAGAGGCAAGCAACATGCGGTTTTTACTATCTAATTATTGAACAGTCTCAAACGTACTTTTAATTTCTTCGTTACTAAAGTGACCCGTCTGGCTTTTTACTAATGTGCCATCTGAACCGATATAAACGGATGTGGGATAGCCAATTATGCCATATTCTTCAAAGAAAGTACCACCTTCATCTAACAAAACCGTAATATTTTCTGCATTTGGAAACCCTTCAAACCATTTTGCAAACGACGCGCTGCTTTTTTCTGCATTCGAGCTAGGAGATACGATCGTCAACACAGCGAAATCATTTTCTTCACCGGCTAACGTATTCAATTCCTCCATGCCACTTAAGCAAATCGAACACCAAGAAGCCCAAAACTTCACATACACTTTTTGCCCTGCATAATCAGCAAGGTTTTGCTGATTGCCTTCTAAATCCACTAATTCAAAAGAGGGTGCCAAGTTTTTAGCATTTTCTTCAGTTGAAGTGCATCCACCCACTACGAATAATAAAGCCAGCAGTAACATGATTTTTATCCACGCTTTCATCACAATCATCCTTTACTGTGAACGAGCTTAGCAAATCTTTGTACCCCCATCATATAGTGAACATGCGATAAAAGACATTAGATAACCTCGACAAGCCCCTCTTCACTTGAAGAGGGGTTTGTCTATTTCCACATCTACTCACTCGTTTTAATTTGTTGCCATGCATTCTTTCGAATGATCAAATCCGACACATAAAGTTGTTCAGTAGCGGTCTCAATAAATTCGCTACATTCTTTAATTGCCACTTTCTGACCCGAATCGATTTCATAACAGCTACCGTTGCCAGCTGGTGAAGTTAAATCAGGTTCGAAATACAAGTCTTCATATCGAAATGCACCGTCCCGAAATACAGTCAAATTGCTGGTTTCATCTAGTAAAGACTCTCCTAGCATGTGGGAAGGGGTAATCCCAACTATATCTAGAATCGTCGGTGCAATATCAATTTGTCCACCTACGCTGTCGACTGTTCCAGCTTCTGTTGAATTAGGTGGTTTGATAAAGAGGGGTACTTGGCGGTCGAGTTCAAATAATTCCATTTTAGTTTTAGCATCAAGTTCTTGTGCCATTTCACTTTCTTCTTGAGTGAGGCCGCTATCGTGGTCGCCATAAAAAACGATTAAAGAATCATCCCACATCCCTTTTTGTTTTAATTGTTCGATTATAGTGCCGACTGCGCCATCCACATAATGAACGGTTTCGTAATAGCCTTTTAATAATGGGTCTTCATAGCCGGTCAAATCCAATTCTTCGAAATTATCAGGAATGGTATATGGTGTATGGCTTGATAAGGCTACCATAAATGCAAAGTAAGGCTCTTTTAATTGTTCCGCAAGCTCTACAGAAGTAGTTAAGAAATCTTCATCGTTTACAGCCATACCAATATCCTGTTCGTCAGGAAAATCCGGACGACTAAAAAACTGATTAAAGCCAATATTTTTGTAAACTTCGTCCCGGTTCCAAAAATCTTTTTTGAATGCATGCATAGCGGCTGTATCGTAGCCTGCGTTTCTCAATAGCTCTGGTAAAGCGTCAAATTCATTTTCTGCTGCGTAGCGCGTATAAACAGATCCTGACTTTAATGAATAAAGCGAAGTCAGCGTAATGAATTCTGCGTCAGAAGTACGACCTTCATGTGTTTGGTGATAAAATGAAGGGAAAAATAACGCTTCTTTTTTCAAGGCATTTAAATGAGGTGTCAGTTCTTGTCCGTTAACTTGGTGATCAATTACAGAGGTTTGAAACGATTCTAATTGCACCACAATGATATTCGGTTTTTCTGAGTCAGATACAGTTGATGGTGTATCGGGTACAACTTTACGAATTCGTTGTTCATCTTCTTTGGTTAAACTACTCTCTTTGGAGAAAAAAGAACCAATGCCTTGAGCAAAATCTAATCCGTGATAACCCCAAAATCCAAGCTGATAATATTCACGCATATTTGAAATTGGCTCACCGACAAGCCACTCTTCTTCATTGCTATAACTCATGACTAACGGAATCACTACAAATGCAAGTCCTAATACAAAGCCAGCACCTGCAAAAACTTGTTTCCTTTTTTGTGTCACGGTTTCTTCTTTATGGCGAGTAGCAAAAAGGAATAACGAGAAGAACAGCAAATCGACAAAAAAGAGAAAGTCTTTCGCTTCGATTAATGTTAGAAATCCACCGCCGACATCACTCATTTGCGTAATATCGGAAAGGAGTACGATAGATAATAAATCATTGAAATAACGGTAATACCATAAGTCTGAGACTAATAAGGTACTATGCAAAAATAGCAACACAAGTAAAATCAAATTACGCTTTTTTCTATTTAATAATAAAGTCCAGCTAGATAAGACCACAATAGAAGCGAGATTGAGAACAAAGAAACTAAATGAAAAATGAGTAACAGCATACATGCTGAATAAAAATATTTTTGAAATGGATAGGATTAGGTAAATCCAATACTCCAGAAACTTCATTAGCCACCTCCAAATAAAATTTTCTGCTTTATTAATAATTTAAGACTGGATAAAACAGAGTTGTACTTTTTAATTACCACTCGATAGAAGAGTAGAAACATTATTAAGCGAGGGAGCGCGCAAGGTATACCGTTTAAACACAGGAGGACAGCGGGTACTTACTAATAGAAAGAAAAAGCAGCAGTAAGATTCGAAGAATGATCTAAAAGGGAGTGTTAGTTATGGAGTTATCTAAAAAAACCTCAAGTGAAAATGCGCTAGAAAATAAAGGATGCAAATATCCAGTCTTATCTGTTGGTCAAAACTTCACAGTAGATTTTGGAAAACAGCAATCACTTTATGGTAAATGGCAAGTTGTGGAAAATGATAAAGCCCCATTCTATATGTGCAGTCGGATTTTAGAAAATGGCAAAGTTTCTAAACGGAGATCTGCTGATCATCGTCGACAGTTTTTTGAAGCCGAAATTTATTATGCACTGACCAAAAAAGATTAAATAAAAATACAAAAAAAGTGAAACGACCACTCCTTAACCCACAGAGCGGTTGTTTTTGGTAAGAATAAATAAGTTATAGTAAAAAAGAGACAGTGTATTAAAATATATATAGATAATTTGCAATTTTGCTGTAATATGAAAGTATTACAGCAGAGGGCTAGGTGATACATAGGATGAAAGTCAAACAACAAGATATCGAAATACCATTTGGATTAGCACTACTTCCATTAGTCGTCATGATTTCCGTTATGGCACTCACCATTATTGTGTTCGAAGGAAGTCCACACGTACCTTTAGCAATAGGAGCAATCGTTGCCGGATTTATTGCTTGGCGTATGGGTTATAAATGGGAAACAATCGAAGAAGGAGCTTATAAAGGAATTCGGCTTGCGCTTCCTGCGATTATCATTATTATCGTAGTTGGGATGATTATTGCTTCATGGATTGGCGGCGGTATCATTGCCACAATGATTTATTACGGGCTACAGATTATTACACCTTCTCTATTTTTAATGACGATCTGTATTATTTGTGGAATTGTTGCACTTGCAATCGGTAGTTCATGGTCTACGATGGGAACAATCGGTGTTGCAGGAATGGGTATTGGCATTAGTATGGGTATTCCAGCTGCGATGGTAGCAGGAGCGGTTATCTCTGGGTCATATTTTGGCGATAAAATGTCACCTTTGTCAGATACGACAAATTTAGCTGCAGGTATTACAAGTACAAACTTATTTGAACATATTAAACATATGCTCTATACGACCGTTCCAGGTTTGATCATAGCATTGGTTGTTTACTTTTTCCTTGGTCGTCAATTTGCCGGGGCGGCGATTGATCAAGAGAATATCCAAGGAATACTATCATCATTGGAGAGCAACTTTTTAATTTCTCCTTGGTTACTGTTAGTACCCGCAATCATTATCGTATTAGTGGCATTTAAAGTGCCAGCATTACCTGCTTTATTAATTGGTGTTTTTCTTGGATTTATGTGCCAAATAGTTGTTCAAGGAGGCGACGTGGGAACTGCGGTTAACACGCTGCACGATGGCTTTGCTATTGCTTCTGGCAATGAAATGGTTGACGATTTGTTTAATCGTGGAGGCATTGCTTCGATGATGTTCACTGTTTCCTTAACTATTTTCGCAATGGTACTTGGAGGGATATTAGAACACACAGGTATGTTGAGAGCGATTGTTAACCAGATTTTGAAAGTAGCAAAATCTGCAGGTAGTTTAATCGCTGCGACAATTGTCTCTGCTTTTTTCACAAATGCAACCGCTTCCGAACAATACATTTCGATCCTGATTCCAGGGAGAATGTATGCAAGAGCTTATCAAGATAAAGGGCTACATTCGAAGAACCTTTCGCGTGCGCTTGAAGATGGAGGAACGTTAACATCTCCGTTTGTCCCATGGAATACATGTGGTGTGTTTATCTTGGCGACTTTAGCTGTTCATCCATTTGCTTATGCTCCGTATGCGGTATTAAATTACACGGTTCCGGTGATTGGTATTATAATGGGGCTAATTGGTTATAAAGTTCAATTTTTAACAAAAGATGAAGTAGCAGAACTGAAAGTAAAAGAACAAAGAATGAATAATGAAAACGAATTAACTGAAAGCGTTTAATTTTTCGTCATTTGATTAGTACAAAAAAGCGAGCTGTCTCTTTTGCAATTCAAAAGAGGCAGCTCGCTTTTTTTATGAAATGTATTATGTCAGAGCTTGTTCAGTTCCATATAATAGCCAAGGTGAAGGCAACTCAAAAGGATGATTATTTGGTAACGACTGCACTTGCACGGCGCTTAAGTCTATCCAAATAGATGGATTCGTTTTTACTTTTATACTTAACTCCAGTTGAGCCATTGAAATCGTTTCCCATAATCCAGGCTGGCTTAAAAGGTCATCCCATGAATAAATCACATGTAAGTAATACTCTCGCTTATAATCTTGTTTAGTGATCAACACTCGGTCTTGTTGTGGATTTTCAAAAAAAGACCATTGTGCAAAATTTTCCTCGGTAAATAGTTTTTCAGAAGCTGGAAATGCATAATAGCATTCATAAGGGAAAATAGCGCCCGTTTGGATATAAAGTTGCTCAATCCAAGCTTTCTTTTTTGAGAGATCGGTCACTTTTTCCCAAGCCCTTCCGCCAGTTTCGAGATGAGCAATGTCGGATGAAATCGCGCTATATAGTGTAGATAGTTCTGTGAGTCCAAGTTTATCCATAACACGCCGAGCTGATACATTATTGTGCTGTGTGTTTGCACCAATCCATTGGATATTTGGAAGTGTTAAGGTTTGCTCTATGATGAAGTTCATCAATTGTGTGGAAAGGTTATTTCCACGATACCGCAAATCACTGCGCATTCTGCCGAGCATGACATACTGTTTCGCGAAAATGGTATAACCACCGATGCTTACAAGTTGTTCATCAAAAAACAGTCCGTACATACGGCTAGAACCCTTTGATATTCTGTCATAAACGCGGAGGATATAGTCATCTTCTATCCCAGTGTTCATTTTTTCTAAATGATGAAGGTCCTGCAATTGTAATTGTCGAATCGATTTCTCCATAAAATCACCCCTTGCATATCTTGAAATAGCTACTTATTATTATATACAAAAAAGTCTAAAGTCAGCATGTTAAGTGTGGTCGCTCTAAACCAAGTAAGGGGTCCCATTATCTTTTAGCCTCATACATGTGTATAGTAGATAAAGTGAAAAAGACATGTAGATCATTCAACAACTTGCTGATTAAAGGAGATAAGCCAATTGGAAAAAAATATTATGGGTATTCAAGATAAACTATCTAAGGGTGACCATGTATTTTATTATGTAGAAGATACTGATTGCTATATTGATAATGCGATTTCTTATATTAAAGATGGTATAGAGCATGGAGATCAAGTTCTATTCGTTGAAAATGAACGTCTCTATCCCAAAATATTGGAGCGTCTAGAAACTCTTTTTTCTGAAGAACAGTTAAAGAACGTTCATTATATAAATAATTTCACGTTTTATTGGCGCAATGGAAATTTTCATCCACCGACTATTTTGGATTATTTCTCTACTTTGATTAATCCATTTCTAGTGAACGAGCTGAGCTTCCGAACCTGGGGGCATATAGAGTGGCGAGATGATGTAGAAATCTTCAAAAATATTCAGGAGTATGAGGTTGCTATTGAACAGCTAGTTCCAGAAATGAATGCGATTTCTGTATGTGCTTATGATGCTTCTCGACTATCGAAATCACTTAAAGAATCCTTATTAAACTGTCATGGTTTCTTCATGACGGACGATAAAATCGCTCCTATAATAAAATAGTTGAATTTAGTAAGACCAAACCTAAGGAGCTTTTCCATTGAAATATTGTGGGAAGGCTCTTTTTGATATGCAAATTTCAAAGGAAACAAATCATTCCTGCTGTTTTTAGAATATTGACAATACTTCGTAAAGGAATACTATATTAAGTAATAGTTTTTATAGCGTCAGTGATTTGTAACAACAAAGAAGTTTTCCGAGTAAAAAAGGGGAGAGATCGAAATGACTAAACTTAGAAACTATCATTTCGGCTCGATAATCGATGGCAAAGAATTAGATAAAGGCGAGCGTACTGAAATCGCAATCCACAATCCATACAATGCTGAAGTACTTGGAAAGATTTTATACGCGACACTACAAGATGCGGAGAATGCGGTTACTAGCGCACATCGCGTCTATACGAAAACAATGAAGAAGATGCCTATAAATAGACGGGCTGAAATTTTGAGGAAAACAGCGGACTTGCTTGAAAGTGAAAAGGAACAATTTGCGCATCTATTAACTTTAGAAGGAGGCAAGCCTATTAAGGCTAGTCGCCTCGATGTAGCTCATGCTGCTCAAGTGCTACGTTTTGTATCACAAGCTATAAAATCAATCTACGAAGAACGAGTTACATTAAACCAAGTGACTGGAGAAAGTCATCTAGGTATGGTCAAACGGGTGTCGCTTGGCGTAATAGCTATAAGTCTGCCCGTTAACTATCCATTAACATTGCTGTTATATAAAATGGCTCCCGCAATTGCGGCAGGAAACACCATCGTCTTGAATCCCACCGAGACGACCGTCTATTCGACCGGACTGCTTTATCGATTGTTTGAAAAAGCAGGTATGCCAAAAGGGGTTATTAATATTATCGCAGGACCCAATCAAAGTTTAGTAGGGAATTTAATGAATCACCCAAAAGTTAAAATTGTGATATGTACTAAAAGCAGTGTTGAGAGTTGGAAAGAAAAAGACATCATCAAAAAGAAAAAGATTCTGTTGGATTTCAAAACGAAGAACCCAACAATTATCTTTGATGAAGCTGATTTGGATTTTGCGATTAACACCATTGTAAATGCAGGTTTACTACACACGGATCGGTCAATTATGTGTGCGCAGCATGTTTTCGTGCAAAAAGGAATATATGAAAAGTTTCTAGAAGAGCTCATTAAAAAAGTACAAACACTTAAAATAGGAAATCCACTAGATGACGCAATAGATATTGGGCCCATGATTACATTAACAGCTGCAGAAAAAGCAGAAACATGGATTAGGAATATGATTGAAAAAGGAGCGATTGTATTAGTAGGTGGCAGTCGTCATCATACAATGATGGAACCAACCATAATTAGTGGTGTAACAGCAGATAGCACAGTAGCTCGTGGAATTACATTTGCCCCAATTATTAGTGTTATGCCTTTTCATACAAAACAAGACGTGATGTCCTACATGAATGTGCCGGAATCTGTTTTACATGCAGGTATATTTACAAAAAACAGCAAAGGAACGACACGTAAAGAAGAAATCAATCTAGCTATTGAAGAAATGACAACGATAAAGCTGATTGGCAATAATCACTTGTAAGGTTTAAACAGTGCGTTTAAAAATCCATTTTAAAAGGAGAATGATCATGATTAAAAAATTATTTCCTTACTTAAACTTTGATGGCAATGGCAGAGAAGCCGCCCATTTTTATACGGAAGTGTTAGGTGGAGAGCTAATAAGCCTAATGACGTTCGGTGATGCAAATGAAGGAGATATGGATGGCATGCCAGATGAAGCAAAAGATTTGGTGATGAATGCTCAAATCGATTTGAAAAATGGAGATATGTTGATGATTTCAGATGTAGTACCAGGTCTTGGAATGTCAACATTTAAACAAGGAAACAATATATCCGTAACCTTGTTTTTAGACAGTATTGAAGAAGGGCGAACTATTTTTAATAAGTTGGCTGAAGGTGGTAATATCTTAATGGAGTTGCAGGAAACTTTCTGGACGCCATTATACGGAAGCTTGACTGATAAATTTGGAATCGACTGGCAAATCTCAGTTGAAAGTGAAACAACTTAAAAGTGCTCGTCAAATACAAAGATGGACAATGAGGAGAACCTTTAAAGTTGAAATTTAAACAGTCTATGAACAAAAGAAGAAAGACTTGCATTCTTAGGTTGAAAGCCACTATAATATAGAACATTGATTCACTATAAAAAGAACAATTTATTCGCTTTTTCGTAGTTTTTATTGAAAAGAAATTACATTCTGATAAATAGTCTTAAGGTGACGTGCAAATGCACGCCCTTTTTTTGTGGCATGAACAAAATAGTTTGGCTGAGGCTTGCCTCAGGATTGGAGTTTGGTTATGAATAAATGGATGAGATTATTAATTATTTTTATTTCCTCAATCGTTCTCGGTGTTGCGTTTAATATGTTTTTACTGCCACATGAAATACTGGCAGGCGGGGTAACAGGTATTGCGATGATGCTCGGTTTGGTAACACCTTTAAATGCAGGGGTTTGGATGATTGTTTTGAATATCCCGATTCTCGTTGTTGGGTGGATGAAACTTGGTAAAAATTTTATAGCCAATAGCTTGTTTTCAGTGGTTGTTACGTCAATCTCCATGTTGTATATTCCTGTTGTACAAATAACAGAAGATGCTCTACTTTCTACTGTATTTGGTGGCGTTATTGCCGGAGCTTCAATGGGTGTTATTATTCGCTATTATAGTTCAACAGGTGGATTTGACGTTATTGGTTTGTTATTGTCAATGAAGCGCGATATCCCACTAGGTGCGCTTGTATTTGTTCTCAATAGTGCAGTTGTTTTCGTCTCGGGCTTTGTGTTCTCATGGGAACTAGCCATGTATACAATGGCTTCGATTTACATTTCTGGACTTGTTATTGACCGTGTCCACACACGTCACATTAAGCTCAGTTTGATGGTTGTAACGGCTAAAGGCGATGAGGTTAAAAAAGAGTTGCTCGATAATTTATATCGAGGCATTACAGTAGTAGATGGCGAAGGTGCTTATTCAGCGGCTAAAGTAAAAGTTCTATACAGTGTAATTGGGCGTCATGAACTGGCATTTGTCCGTCCGCTCATCAAAAATATTGATCCGAATGCATTTGTTAGCATTAGTGAGACGATGGAAGTTATGGGGAATTTCCGGAAAGACGATAACTTTATGAAAAATCCAATGTTAAAAAGCTCTTCAGTTTCTTAAACTGAAGAGCTTTTTTGTAGCTATATGAATCTATTATTGGAACAGTAAATAATCTTCTTCTAAAATAAAATCATTGCTAATGTCGATAAATAAATAGCAGTCGTCAGATAAAGGGAAACTAAATGTCCGAATCATTTTAGTCGTTTCGATATCAGAATATACGTCTGATAAAATCCCTTTATGCAAGGTTTTCATTTGCATAGTGTTTTCTAAAAAAAAAGGACGGAATGCCCAATGGGAGCCAATGTGATCTGATTCAAAAACCCAATGATCTTGTCGCTTTTGAAAGTTAGAAGACACTTGCTGACCATCACTATTGCATATATACAATCGGAAACTTTCTTTATTGAATGGTTCAGCTATTGTTTCAATAAATCGATCTGCAGTCTCAGGGCCATGCCATTTTGAAAGAAGTTTTTTCACTTTTTCTTCTAGGCTGACTGTAAATGCATACCGCTGTTGAATCATTGATTTCTCTCGTTGAACAAAAGTGGTAATTTTTTGACCAACAGCAAGCGGGTCAAAGCTCTCGACTGGAAGTTCAAAAGTAGGTTTTGCTAAATAAAAGCCTTGGTAATAATGGCCCCCATTTTTCCAAGCGAAATACAATTGGTAGCTATCTTCAATATTTTCATAAGAAAGTTTTGCGCCAATACGCCGTGCTAATACGGTTAGCGTTTGGACAACATCTTGGAATGCCTCGGGATTGGCGTTTCGAACGAGGCTTGTATCCACTTTTAAAATATGAGGACGAAGTTGACGAATCCGGTCAATGTTAGAGCTTTTTGCTCCGACATGATCTACCGCAATTTGAATGCCGTAGGTTTTGTAATACATTAACAAATGATGAAGCGTATCAAAATCTTCATCAAAATCATGTTCGGTGATTTCCAATACAATGCGGTTCATAGAGAACCCCTTTTTTTCGTATACTTGAAGGGTTTCTAAAAAATCTTCCCCGCTATTGATCAATAATTGTTTAGCATTTCGATTGATAAATAACAGTCTATCATTACCAGAATCGAGCATTTGACAAATTGCGAGCTCTAAAAGATGCTGATCGACCCCCACTTTGTATTCATCAGGGACGTCGGTGTCATGAAAAAAATCGCCTAAACTGATCCACTCGTTTTCAAAATAGAAACGCCCTAAAACTTCATAACCAATTACGGTATGTTTGACCGCACTGACGATGGGTTGATAAGCAGGCTTTACATCAGACAAATTTTCAAGAATATCTAGCGGATCCATAGTAGTTGCTCCTTTACTGCAAATCTATCGACTATGCAAGAAAATTACATAATCATGAAAAAGTAAACGACGACCATCATGATCATGATAGCCAGCATAGAGGAAATCAAGGTGATGTGCATATTTGATGGTGTGAATGTTTCATTAATAAGTTGCTGCCGCTTTTTTTTATAGTTTTGAGTTGCTGAAAAAATAACAATGAGACCGAAAATACAGGCGAAAATACCAAGTGCGATAGTGAAAGTATCCACAAATGAATTGCGCGTGACGCCCATGGTAAAATGCAAGCTAGTTGCGAGAAAACCAACGCCGACGATTGAAATGACGGTTCGAATCCATGCTAAGTAAGTGCGTTCATTAGCAAGATGTTGTTGTGTATAGGTTAACTGGTTTTTTTCTTGTTTATAGGACTGGCGGGACATTCCATTCTCTCCTCCTGGTAATAATCGGTTATTAATTTTCAAGTAATTTAGAATCGAGAGAAAATGATGTGTCTCTAGTATAAATGAATCGCGAATAAAAAGGAATTTCGAAAAACTACTCAATTACCAGTGAGCACTTGAACAGCCTAACAATCAGAACTGCTATGATCATGTGCACCCTACTGTAAACTAGTCGTAAAATTCTTGTTAAGTTACTGTGAGTTCGCCCAATTACTCGGCTTTAATAGCTATAGTAAACGATGAAGGCATTTTAAAATCGTCAGACGGCAGTGCTGAACATTTTCTATTGTCGGATCAACTAAAAATAGGGAGATGAAGGAATTGAAGAAATTTTCATTTAGCTTAATGGTACTATTACTAGTCGGTGCAGCTGTTTCGATAAATTCAACAGTGGCGTTGGGACAGTCAAAAGAAGCAGAACTCAATCCTAATCGATTTTTGAATATTGCACACCGCGGAGCATCTGGTTATGCGCCGGAACATACATTGGCTTCTTATGAATTGGGCGAAGAAATGCATGGTGATTATATAGAAGTTGATTTACAGATGACAAAAGATGGTGTTTTAATAGCGATGCATGATGAAAAAGTTGACCGAACCACTAACGGTTCTGGCTTTGTCAGAGACATGACGTTGGCTGAAATCAAAAAATTAGATGCAGGTTCTTGGTTTAATAAAGCCTATCCTGAAAAAGCTCAGCCGCAATACGAAGGATTACAGGTGCTCACGCTTGAAGAAGTGATTGAAACTTTTGGCAAAGGTTCCCGCTACTATATTGAGACAAAAGCACCGAATGTTTATCCAGGTATGGAGAAGGAACTTGTAAGAGTATTGGAGAAATACAAATTGACGGGTCAAAATGCACAGTCAGGAAAAGTTCTGGTTCAGTCTTTCAGTCAGGAAAGTTTGCTGAAAATGCACAGGCTAGATTCTGAAATCCCGTTGGTCCAACTAATTTCTTATGCGGTACCAGCCGTCATTTCAAACACAGAGCTTGAATACATGAAAAAGTATGCTGTAGGTGTGGGGATGAGTTATACAAAAATCGATCGTGCCTATGTGGAAAAGGTCCGCAGTCATGGGCTGTTAATTCATCCTTACACGGTAAATGACCGTGCTGACATGGAGCGCTTGATTGATTGGGGCGTAACAGGAATGTTCACCAATTACCCGGATGTTTTAGAAGACGTATTGAAGAATAAATAAGCGCCAATAAAAATCAAAACTCGCCATTGAAATCATAATTGATTTCAATGGCGAGTTTTTACGTTATTATTAGAGATTAGTGTTATACAGCACAGTGTTGTGCAGTCAAAAGAACAATAATGGGGCTGAGAAAAGATGTATTTTAGTGAATACATAGATTATTGTATAGACAGAGGAGGATCACAGGATGTTTTTAGATGAAAGAAGCGCAAATTTGCTCAAGCTCTTGCAACATTCATCTACTTCTTCGATGAATGAGATTGAAGATCAAACAGGGCTTACACGCAGACAGATTCAATATAGTTTGAGTAAAGTCAATGATTGGCTAGAATCCAATCATTACAAGCCTGTACAATATAAACGAGAAATCGGATATTTTCTATCAGATAACATCCTAGAAGACGAGGTAAGCGTCAGATTAACAAAAAGAAGTTATTTTTTTTCAGAGAAAGATAGAGAACAAATTTTTTACTTGCTAATTCTGCTCAGCCATGAGCCTTTGTCCTTGTATCATTTCCAATCGATTACTGGTATTTCTAGAAATACGGTTTTGACGGATCTTCAACGTTTGAAAAAAATGGCTACTCAATTGAAGTTGACGATTCACTATTCCAAGCAGGAAGGTTACATTGTCACGGGTGATAGTCGTGTAAAGCGTTTTGTAATTGAACAGTTGATCCATGAAGTATTGAATGGTCCGAATAGCCAATTGATTATCGATTGTATTTGGGAGGGATTTGAAGAGCAGATCAAGGCAGTTCACACGAAATTAGAATATCTCGAAAAACAACTAGAAACGACCTTTACGGACAACAGGCTTCACGAATTAGCATATCTTTTCGTTTCTACTGATCAATTGATTGGCAAAGGAGAAGAGTTAGAGGAAGATCCTAGTTGGCTACCATTTATTGATACAACAGAATACGTGTTGGTTGATCAAATGATTGAGACCCATAATTTTTATGCTGAATGGAGCCAAACAGAAAAATTATATGCAACATTGCATATAGTCAGCATGAACCGGACAAAAGATGGTTCTCCTTTAAAAGAAAATCAAATATTTTATGATGTCTTGCAGCAAGTTACCGAGGAATTCGAACGGCTAACTTTTGTTCATCTTCAAGAAAAGGAAAAGCTTTGCGAGCAGTTATATATACATTTCAAACCTGCTTATTACCGCATCAAGTATGGGATTCCTCATGTAAATCCGATGACTGAACGAATATGTAAAATATATCCAGAACTTCAGCATTTAACGCGAAAGTCGTTGGAAGTCTTAGAAAAGAAGATGGACTTTTGTATACCCGAAGATGAAGTGGCATATTTCACTGTGTATTTTGGTGGGTGGCTTCAAAGACAAGGAACGACATTAGATGACCGGAAAAAAGCCATTGTTGTATGCCCACACGGCACAGGAGTCAGCAATATTCTCAATTATACGTTGAGGGAATTATTTCCAACCATCTTATTCTTGGATGTATTGTCTGTTAGAGATACAGCAGACTACCCGCTCTCGTACGACCTGGTTTTTTCATCGGTTTATATGAGAACAGATGCTACATTATTCGTTGTTCCACCTATTCTGGAAGATCGTGACAAACAGAAATTGAGTAAACAGGTGATGCAGGAGCTTTATGGTTATACAGTTCCTGGAGCGGATGTTGCAGGATTGATGAAAGTGATTTCTAAATACGCAACAATTCAAGATGCAAAACAATTAGCGAAAGAATTACAGACAGCTTTATCCACTCAAGCAGTTGAAACAAACACACATGCAGTAAAGGAGGCAGAAAAACCCGTGTTAGCAGAACTATTGAATATGCACACTTTGCAATTAAAATCGCATGTATCCACTTGGCAGGAAGCAATCGAACTAGCTGCGAATCCCCTTGTCGATTTAGGTACTGTAGAAGAACGATACGTATCGGCTATGATCGAATCAATTGAGGAGAACGGACCTTATGTTGTCATTACTCCACTGGTCGCAATTCCACATGCTCGCCCTGAAGAAGGAGTCCGTTCGCTATCGATGAGCTTATTAAAGCTCGAGGAAGCCGTGGATTTTGCTCCGGATAAACCGGTACGATTAATTATCGTGTTAGCGGCAGCAGACAGTGACTCACATCTCCGAGCATTGATTCAATTGACAAATTTATTGAATGAGCCGGAAAATATTCAACAGATTTTAAATGCAACAAACAAAAATCAACTTTTGGAAATTATCCATAACTATTCTAAGGAGGAAACAGAATGAAAATCATGGTAGTGTGCGGAAACGGATTAGGTAGTAGTTTCATCATGGAATTGAATGTTAAAAAAGCATTAAAAGAATTGGGGAAAACTGCAGAAGTCGGACATACAGACCTCACTTCAGCTAAATCAGAACAAGCTGATATTTTTATTGGAGCAGCAGATATCATGAGTCAATTGGATGACGGAAACAGAACCATTGTTAATTTAGAAAATATGATGAGCATTCCAGAGATCAAATCAAAACTTGAGCCGCATTTAGTATAATTCTGACACGAAGGGGGGAAGCGTTATGCTACAACTAATAATGAACGATATTTTAGGGACACCAGCTATTTTGATTGGATTATTTGCCCTGATAGGGCTACTGCTTCAACGGAAAAATAGCGCGGATGTCGTATCTGGAACTTTGAAGACGGTAATGGGCTTTGTAATTATTGGTGCCGGAGCAGCGGTACTGATTGGTTCTTTAGATATATTTGGAAAAATGTTCGACCATGCTTTTAATGTGCAGGGCGTCATTCCAAACAATGAAGCAATTGTTGCAGCCGCACAAAGTGAGTACGGAACGACAACGGCATTAATTATGGTATTTGGAATGCTCTTCAATATACTATTGGCTCGTATCACGCCATTCAAGTACATATTCCTTACTGGTCACCATACTTTATTTATGGCATGCTTATTGGCTGTAACTTTATCAGTTGGTGGACTTGCAGGAGCTCCATTAATTTTGGTGGGTTCAATTATTCTTGGTCTATGTATGGTGCTCTTTCCAGCACTTCTACAGCCATATGTTCGTCAAATTACGGGCAGTGACGACTTTGCCGTTGGTCATTTTGGTTCAATCGGTTATTTTGTATCTGCCAATGTTGGTAAATGGTTTGGTAATAAAGAAAAAACAACGGAAGACATCAAAGTACCTCAATCGTTAGGGTTTTTAAGAGATACATCTGTAGCAGTATCTTTGACAATGACATTATTTTTTATCGTCGTCGCATTATTTGCTGGGCAAGAGTATGTTGAAACAACACTTTCAAACGGTTCGAACTTCTTAGTCTTTTCGTTTATTCAAGCAATTACTTTTGCTGCGGGTGTTTATATAATTTTAGCGGGTGTTAGAATGTTAATCGCTGAAATCGTTCCTGCTTTCCAAGGAATTGCCGATAAACTAGTACCAAACACTAAACCAGCGCTAGATGTTCCAATCGTCTTTCCGTTTGCACCAAATGCTGTCATCATCGGGTTTTTATTTAGTTTCTTTGCGGGATTACTTGCAATGTTCTTGCTTCCGGTACTTGGATTAAGTGTAATTGTTCCTGGATTGGTTCCGCATTTCTTTACGGGAGCAGCGGCAGGTGTCTTCGGTAACATTACGGGGGGGCGACGTGGTGCTATGTTAGGCGCATTTGCTAACGGCCTAATCATTAGTTTTATCCCTGCTATTTTACTAGTATTACTAGGAGATATCGGGTTTTCTGGAACTACTTTTGGTGACTCTGACTTTGGCGTTGTTGGAATTCTGATTTTGAGTATCATGAAATTTTTAGGTTTTGCATAAGACAAAGCTTGCATTAAAAAGACATTCCGAATCATAAATTCGGAATGTCTTTTTAGATAACATTGACTTTATAGGTCAACCTTAACTTCTTGTGATGGAGCTAAAAAGTAAAAATCACAGAGTGTAGACAAAAGAATCTATTTTCCTCTTTTGAAAAAGGAGCACTGGACATCAGCAATGAAGCATTGGAGTAGGTGAAGCTAGAAGAAAGCTGGTCTTTCTAACTTTTTGGCGAGAGCCATCCTTACAGTGACTGGAGCGATATGTTTACTCGATAAATTCCAAATCTTTGATCCACGTAGATAAGTGGGCTTTAGTAGCAGTATTTAAATTTCTATCGATGTTCTTTAACAAGTCCATTTCGTAATTTTTAGCATTGGAACTTTTAACAAAGGTTGTTGTAAAGGCAGGGTTTTGCAAAGTGATGGTGCTAGAATCCGCTGTTACCTTTTTCACAATATCAAGGTGCAAAATCGCACCGATTTGTCGGTCTAATTCGTCTTGTCCAGATAAAAAATTACCAAGTGAATACATAACAAAAACTTTGCGTCCGTCTTCTGTGTCGATCCATTCTGGTGGCTGCAGAACGTGGGGATGGTGCCCCAAAATAATATCAGCACCGTTAGCAGCAGAAAAACGAGCCAATTCGATTTGCTCCACATTTGGCATACTTTGGTATTCTTGTCCGAAATGCAAGCTTAAAACGACCACATCAGATAATTCTCTCGCACGCTTTAAATCTTGTTGGATGATCAGAGGATCAATGCGGTTAACCAAGTAATCCATTCCAACAGGCGTAGGAATTCCGTTTGTACCATAGGTATAGGACAAGAAAGAAAAGGTGATCTTGTTACGTGTCACTAAAGTAACTTTCGAGCGCTCATCGTTCGATAAAAAAGAGCCAGTATGCACCATGCCGATTTGATCCCAGTAGCGAATGGCATTTTCGATAGCCGGTATTCCTCGGTCTAGCGTATGGTTATTTGCCAGTGTGACAATATCTACACCAGAATTCTTCAACGCAGCGCCTACCTCGTAAGGACTATTAAAGGCCGGATACGTAGAGAGTCCAATTTCACTGCCTCCAATTATACTCTCAGAATTAGCGATAGTAAGATCGGCCTGTTCAAGAAAAGGTGTCACTTTTTCGAGCATTGGATTAAAGTCGTAACTGTAGTCATTTTTAGCATCTAGGTAAACACGTTCGTGAATTAGAATATCTCCAACAGCGGATAGCGAAGCGGAATATTCTAAGTTCAGCTCTGAAGGACTGGTGGCAATGGGGGGATTTCGGATTTCAAAAGCAATTGGCTGGCTTTCATCGGCGTTAGTAGCGATTGAACATCCAATGAGAGGGAAAATTGTGATAATTAATAATAGAAAAAGAGCTATTTTGCTGAAGTTCACTTGTCTCACTCCATAACTTTAGTAAGATCTTGAACACTTCCTATATGAAAAAGTCGCTTTGGTTTCTTGCATCCACTTGCATGGAACTAAAAGACATAAAATCCATGGGCGGAGTTTCTGTTTTTGCGGCAATTGGAATAAGAGTTGGTCATCGCTTGGATCTTCATCTATAGGTTACTACTTTTAAGGTCTTTTAACTAGAGAGGAAAGTTGAAAAAAGAATATTATTCGCCTCCACAAGAATGTGGAGGCCGTTAACTTGAATTTCAACTTGTTCTCAAATTAAAAAAACTCATCCTGTTTATAGGATGAGTTTTTTTCGTATGAATTAAGGTTTTTTGTTTCGATTTTGTTGGTCTCTAAAGACAAAGTATTTAATCATGAAAAAGCTGGCTGCAAAAGAAGCAAACATCGCGAGTCCCTTTGAAAGATTAAGACTAATCCAACTAGAGATTTCCATGAATTGAAGGAGTAGGTTGAATGCTAAAAAAACACCGTTATTGATCAGTAAGCTAAACAGTCCTTGCAGGACAAAGAAGAATTGCTGTTGTCGACTGCCTTTAGCAGAATGGCGAAAGGTAATTCTAGAATTCCAAAAGTAACTATTACTTATCGCCAAGCAATAAGCGATTGTATTAAATAACGCTAAAGTTCCGCTATGGCTCGTAGGGGATAAAAGTAATAATAAATTGAGCGACCCGATATCTACTGCTGCATTGGAAATCCCGATTAGGGTGAATTGAAGTGGCTGAATAGGGGCCTTACGTTTTTGGCTATTCTCCATGATAACACCCTATTCTTCAGAATTTCGGTTTTCTCAATCGACGGCCTGAAAAGAATCCACTGTTTCGGCTTCGGCAACTTGTTTATACAAATCGCGAATTTGTTGTGCAACAGCAGCCCATCCGAGATCTGCTACATCAAGTAAAGCTTGATGTGCCAGTTGTTGACGAAATTTAGTATCTTCAAGTTGAAGAATCGTTTGTTTAAAACTCTCAGGGTCTTTCGAGTCGTATAGTAGACCGTTTCTCCGGTCTATCACTTGTTCTTTTGTCGGTCCGCTTTCCGCTGCAACTACTGGCAATCCTGAAGCCATTGCTTCCATAATTACTAAACCTAATGTTTCTGTAGTAGAAGGGAAGACAAAGGCATCGGCAGAGGCAAAAGCTGAAGCTAATTCATCCCCATGGATAAATCCAGTAAAAACAGTTTGTGTTCCTTTAAAATAGGTTTCAAGTTCATTTCTATGAGGACCGTCTCCAACAATCGCTAAGCAAAAGTGATCTGATTCTAGTAAAACATCGCGAATTTTTTCGATTTCTTTTTCTGCAGCTAAACGGCCAACGTAAAGCAATAAAATTTTGTCGTTTTGCCCATCTGTTAAGTGGGAACGCATGTCCGTTGTTGCATGATTTGGATGGAATTTTTCGGTATCAACTCCACGTTTCCAAACTTGCAATCGCTCAAAGCCCTTTTCTTCCAACTCTTTTAAAACAGTGTGAGACGTACATAGATTAAGATCGGCTGCATTGTGCATTTTTCTCATAAACCACCACATGAGCCAATCCAATTTACCGAGTTTGTAATATGCCATGTATTGGGGAATATTCGTGTGGTAAGACGCTACCATAGGAATCGCTAACTTTTTAGCATATGTCACACCAGAATAGCCCACAACAGCGGGATTAACAATATGGACGACGTCTGGATTAAATTCCAACATGTACTTTTTAACAAGACGATTCGGAAAAGCAAATTTTTTAGAACGATAAAAAGGAAAAGCGAAGGCAGGAATTCCTTTTACAACGGCACCATCAAATTCCGTTACGCCCAGATCAGGTGCGATAATTTGGATTTCATGACCGTCTCTATGCAACCAGCGGATGCAGGCTGTCAATCTCGTTACAATGCCATCAGTTGAGGGCAGGAAAGTTTCAGTGACAATTAATATTTTCATAGAAACAGCTCCTTTCTATGAACATGAACTTAGCACTCGCCTCTTACTTCCACTTAACGGTGGGCAAGATGTTTTCTTTAATAACGCGATCTTTGTGTACTAGGACGGTTTTTAATATTTCTCGTATGACATCATTAGTCAGTAAATGAGGTTTTAATCCTAACTCCAATAAATTCGTATTAACTGCTTCATAAAAATGTTCTTCTTTTTCTATACGTGGATTTTCCAGGTGGCCAATGCCTACAGTTACTCCTTCTTCTGCGGCTACCTTTTGCACCATTTGTGCTAGCTCGAGCACAGAAAATTCCTCTGTAAACTGATTGAAGACACGGAACTCGCCAGGTTCGGCTGGATTTTCAGCAGCAATCTCAATGCACCTCACTGTATCTTCGATATTTAAAAATCCACGTGTTTGACCGCCTGTTCCATAAACTGTTAGGTCATGTTCAGTAGCAGCCTGAATAATAAACCGGTTCAATGCGGTTCCGAAAACCGAATCATAGTCGAGACGATTTGCTAAAACCGGATCTAATTGGGTTTCTTTTGTAGAAAGTCCATAAACAATTCCTTGGTTTAAATCAGTTGCTCGAATTCCCCAAACTCTGCAGGCAAACATAATGTTATGACTATCATGTACTTTAGAAAGATGATAATAAGAACCCGGCTGTTTTGGAAACGGCAACCGATCTTTTCGTCCTTTATGTTCAATTTCTATATATCCTTCTTCAATCGGAATATTGGGTGTACCATATTCGCCCATGGTTCCGAGCTTGATCAAGTGACAGTCCGGCACAATGTCTTTTATGCCATATAGCACATTCAGCGTACCGACTACATTGTTTACTTGTGTGTAGACAGCATGTTCACGGTCAATCATAGAGTAAGGGGCAGATCGTTGTTCGGCAAAATGAACAAAGGCTTCGGGCTGTTCTTGTTCAAGAACCTTTTTTAAAAACTCGAAATCCTGTAAATCACCCTCGTATGTACGCATCACTTGGCCAGTTAGTTCTTGCCATTTGTTTACCCGCTCTTCGAGAGATGCAATTGGAGTGAGTGAATTTGAAGCTAATTCTTCATCCATTTTTCTTCGTACCATATTATCAATGATGGAAACATCATGTCCTTTTTGTGATAAATGCAAAGCAGTTGGCCAGCCACAAAATCCATCTCCCCCAGCTACAATAATTCTCATCAAAAATCCCCCTCGCTCTTTTTTCTGAATATTGCACATATATCTTTTGTACCACTTTAACGTACAAAATAAACCTGAAACAAAGAAGAGCTTGTAAGGACTAGAAGGCAATAAACTAAGATGGCTTTTAAAGGATAAACTGGAGTAATACAGAAATGAAGATAAGCCCGGTAATAAAAGAAGGATAGCTACTATTTTTCTCGCTTGGGAGTTCATCATTTAAAATGTTTAAAATGACACCTCCTGTGAGAAAAGCGGAAAAATAAGCGATATTCAAATCAGAAGTACTAGTAAATTGATAAAGAAGCCAGCCAATAAAAACAGAAAGTGCTAATACCCAACGCCCAATGTTAGTGTAGCGGTCTTCATGCGTTAAATGCAACACGCGATTATTAGCAATAAAATGAAAAGAAAAGACCACAAAATAAATGATATAATCTGGAATTTTTTCTCCGCTTATATCGACAAGTAAGTAGCCAATTAGCGCATTGTATAGGGCGAAGCCGAAAATTTCTAAAGCGAAAATCGAGCGACTTGGTTGAGAGAGGTTTTCTTCTCTTTCATTTTTAGCTTTGGATTTTTCATTTAATTGATTGATGCCATAAAAAAAAGCGATACCTGCAAGTGTCAAAAGGTAAGTAGAGTATTCAAGTGACTCAATCCATTTTGGCAACCGTGCCTCTTCAGCCACTTTTTGATAATGCGTCAGTTCAGGAACCAAATGTAGAAAAACGTAAGCAATGGAACCTCCAGAAACAAACGACATCAGTCTATCTTTTGGCTTGCGATCTAAAAATTTAATGTAATTTGTAAAGATGTGAACAAACATGAATGCGATGATAATTACTAAACTGAAATAAAACAAGAGTGACACCTCCTAATACAGGTTAGAAAATGTATACCCGAATCTTCTCCGCACATTCATAGTCTAAAAAATTTTACATATTAATCGGATAAAGAGCATAGTCTATGCCGTATTTTGGGTATACATGAATAATTCATCCTTAAAGCAGAACGGAGATCCGCTATGGACTTATTGCTTACAATTTTTTTATTGTTGATTTGTTTATTGATTTCAAATGTTGTTAGTCATTATACACCCTATATTCCAACTGCTTTAATCCAAGTAGCTCTTGGTGTAATTTTGGTTCTTATATACGAAGATATTACGTTTGATATTGAAACAGAGTGGTTTTTACTATTGTTTATTGCACCATTATTATTTAATGATGGTAGTCGTTTTCCGAGAGAAGAATTGTGGCGAATGAAAGGACCGATTTTAGGGAACGCGATCATACTCGTACTACTGACAACGGTCGTTGGCGGTTATTTTATTCATTGGCTGATAGAAGAAATACCACTTGCTGCGGCATTTGCGTTAGCGGCTATTTTGTCACCGACAGATCCAGTGGCAGTTAATGGCATTGCACAGCGAATTCGAATTCCCCAAAAAGTATTGAGCCTTGTCAGAGGAGAATCGCTGATCAATGATGCTTCAGGACTTGTTGCGTTCAATTATGCAGTGGCAGCTGTCGTGACAGGCTATTTTTCATTGTCGGAAGCTCTCTTTGATTTTTCTTATAAATTTTTGGTTGGTGGAATTTTAGGTCTAACGCTTGGCTTATTGGTGATCAGTATTCGTTTAGTTTTACGGAAACAAGGTATTAATGACGTTACTTTTCATACGTTATTGCAAATTATGACACCCTTTTTAATCTTCATCGTTACAGAAGAACTTCTCCACGCATCGGGTGTTATCGCAGTAGTGGTGGCAGGTATTGTCCATTCATTAGTAAGAGAACAAACAGAAACTTTCATCGCTGAAGAGCAAGTGCTAACTGAAAATATTTGGACTATTATTTTGTTTATCTTAAACGGGGTGGTCTTTTTACTATTAGGCTTAAGTATCCCAACTTCGATGAGCGGTGTGCTCGAAAATCCTAATATTAACTTGTGGCTGTTATTGCTCTACGTTTTAGCAGTTGGATTAATGATTCTTGGGATTCGCTTTGTGTGGGCCTATTTGTTTTCTCTATATGAATATCATTTTGGGAAAATGAAAGAAGCCGCTAAACCCAGTTTGAAGTTAATGTTATATATCAGCTTAACGGGTGTACGAGGAACCGTTACGATGGTTGGGGTATTGTCTTTGCCATTTTTAATGGACAACGGAGAAGCATTTCCAAATCGAGCACTCCTCTTATTTTTAGCAGCTGGAACGATTCTATTCACGCTAATAGTTGCAACGATTATTTTGCCGCTGCTTAGTAAGGGACAAATGGTAGATGGGGGTACTACGGAGAAAATGGATCTGAACGAAGCACAACGGCGCATTTTGTTGGCATCGATTCGAAAGATAAAAGCTGAAATTACTGAAGAAAACGAAGCTCCCGCTTATGAGTTAATTGAGGAGTATGAACTACATTTTCATCATATTCAAACTGAAGAAGATACAAAAGCTCAAGCAAATAAAAAATATCAACGCAAAACAAGAGAACTTCGCTTAAAAGCATTAAAACTGGAACGCAAATATGTACAACGACAATACCGCAATAAAAAAATGAAAGAAGAAGTATATGATGCATTCGAAAAATCATTAAATCGTCGAGAAGAAGTGGTTGCCGATAATGCGCGCTCGACCATGCTGTATTTACAAGGCAAGCTTATTCGAGCATGGAGACGCTTTAGAGGTCAAAATTCTCGCGAGGAAGAAACGCGGCTGGTCGAATTTCAAGAAGGTCTTCAACTTCAATTAGAAGCGTTACAAGCAGCGCTTTCTGGACTAGAAGAAACTGCTAAAAAGTACGAGCCGAAAGAAATCATTGACTCTGTCATCTCAGATTACAAACAAATGACCAGTCGTTTAAAGAAACCAGAAGCTTTATATGATGAGAAATACGAATTGCAAAAAGAAGAGTTACGCGTAATTGTTATGGATATGGGGCGCTCGGTCATCTATAAAATGTATGTAGCAGGAGAAATTACAAGAGAGCAGGCAAAAGAGCTTAGACGTTATATTCACAATGTTGAAAGTGTGACATTGTACGAGACTAATAAATAGAGAAACTAAATAGAATATAAGTAAGATTAAAAAACAGCGCTGATAATCAGCGCTGTTTTTTGTCGTTAATGTTGTCACTCACTTAGAATAAGGTGTTCTTCATAATCGTAAACGAGATCAGGCAAAATAGAAGGTTCTAAATTTTCCCAAACCAGTTGATCACGCGTGGCTTTGTCTAGTGTGAAAGACATGACATTTTTATATTCCACATCTTTTTGTTCATTTAAAACTGGATAAATCCACGATATCGATACCTCATCGAGCTGATCGATTTCTGAAACAGCAGCTAGAATTTTGATTGCCTCTTGCCACATCATTTGCTTTGTGGAAATCATAGTGAACCCTTTATCTGCGTTTAGAGAAAGTTCAACATCCCATCCGCCTGAATTTTTGGAAACGACTAGGTTAGATATACGAATTTTGTCCATATTACTGGTTGCTCCGACTTGCTCATTGACGATTGTGTAGAGCTCATTTTTTAAATTTTTGGCTTCTTGCGATTCTGGTTTTAATAGCCAACCGCCGATTGCGATGAAAATAACAGCTATTGCGACAGACCAAAACGACAGCAACTTTTTTTTGTGTGCGATAGCTATAATTAGTATCACTCCTTTTCATCTATACTTGTTATTAGTATAAAGTATATAGGTTTTAGGTTTTTCTAAAAGAAGATACTGAGTTTTTGACATAGAGTCTATCTAACAGAAAGAAAAACGTTATACTGGGAAAAAGAGTCGGAATTGTTTCCTTATCAGAGGATTGTGGTTGGCTAATGAGTTGAATGAAAAAATCTCGAATAAAGGGGAACATTATGAAACGAAATGCAAAACAAGAAGTAATGATGAAGAGCTATGCAGATTCACCTGAAAAATTTAAAAAGTTATATCGCCGAACTTTATGGATTGTCGCATTGGCTCAGATTTTTGCTGGAGTTGGGCTGACAGCTGGAGTGACAGTCGCTGCGCTGCTTGCTTCAGACATGCTTGGAACAGACCGGTACGCGGGTGTACCAGTCGTTTTTTTTACGATAGGATCTGCGGCAGCGGCACTTATCATTGGCAGACTGTCTCAACGTTTTAGTCGGCGGGTAGGTTTAGCGTCAGGATTTCTAGCGGGTGCAATTGGTGCGCTAGGAGTTGTTATTGCTGCATTATCAGATAATATCTTTTTACTGTTTATATCTTTAGTGATTTATGGAGCAGGTATGGCAACAAATTTACAAGCGCGCTATGCAGGTACAGATTTAGCAACAGTTAAGCAACGTGGTACTGCTATTAGCGTAGCATTGGTATCACTAACCTTAGGCGCCTTTGCCGGACCGAATTTAGTTGGGGTTATGGGCAGCTTTGCAGAATCTATTAATATTCCGTCTTTGGCTGGTCCTTTTATTTTGGCTGCGGCAGCATTTGGTATAGCCGGGTTAGTCATTTTGGTTTTATTAAGACCAGACCCACTGCAAGTTTCCAAAGCTTTAGCAGCACATTTACAAACGGTTGAAGAAAGTTCAGAAGTCGTGAAAGAAGACGACCCTGCTATCGATAAAAAAGGAGTTGTTCTGGGAGCGACCGTTATGGTATTAACTCAGTTAATCATGGTAGCCATTATGACCATGACACCGATTCATATGGGCCGTTATGGTCATGACCTTGGAGACATCGGTTTGGTCATCAGCATACATGTAGTTGCAATGTACTTGCCGTCGATTGTCACAGGAATACTTGTGGATAAGCTAGGTCGGATTTTCATGACGGCAGCAGCAGGAGTTACATTTATGGCAGCAGGTTTAGTTGCTGCATTCGGACCAAGTGAATCGATAATAGGCTTGATGTTCGCACTTGGTTTACTAGGGCTCGGCTGGAATTTCGGATTTATTAGCGGTACGACATTAGTCGTGGATTCAACCGATCCAACAACGCGAGCAAAAACACAAGGAACAGTAGATGTATTAATCGCTTTAGCCGGTGCTACAGGCGGGGGACTTTCCGGCATGATCATGGCACAATCTAGTTTTGCTGCGATGTCATTAGGTGGCGGCATTCTTGCACTTGCCTTGATTCCCGTTGTTTTATGGTCGACAAAAAAGACGAAAGCTTAGTTCAATAAAAAAGTGCGCAGTTCATTTTGAACTGCGCACTTTTTAGGTTATTACGGGTTTGTTGACCAAAGTCCAGCTGATTTCAATAAAACACGAGGGTGAAGTTTTAATTGGGCCACCATCATTTCAGCCAAATCTTCTGGCTGCATTACTTTATCAGGATTACCATCGGTCAAGTTTTCACCAATCGCTAAGTCAGTTGCTACTGTACTTGGTGTTAAAGCACTAACGCGGATATTGTGTTTTCTCACTTCTAGCATTAACGATTCTGTTAATCCCATGACACCGAATTTCGAAGCACTATAAGCACTTGTTACCGGTGCTCCTTTTTGTCCAGCTGTTGATGAAATATTAATAATATCACCTGATTGACGTTCAATCATTTGCGGCAAGACAGCACGCGTTACGTAATACACACCCATCAAGTTGGTGTCGATAATAGCCTTGAATTCTTCAGGTGATAAATCAAGGAAGTTACCAAATTTACCAATACCTGCATTATTAATCAAAATATCAATTGAACCTAGTTCAGACAAAACATGTTCAACTGCAGCATTGACCGAATCTTGGTCGGCAACATCAGCTACCGCAAAAACAGTTTTCACACCGTATTGCTCAAGTTCCGCTACAACTTTTTCCAAGTTTTCAGCAGTACGTCCAACAAGTCCAACGTTTATGCCTTCAGCTGCAAAAGCGATTGCGGTAGAACGACCAATCCCTCGCCCAGCCCCTGTAATCAACGCATTCTTTCCTGTTAAGTTTTGCATATAGTTAGCTCCTTTTTTCGTGAAATGATTTCCTATACTAGTGTAGCAAAGTCTAGTTGGAAATCCCAAATGAAGAACTTGGAAATAACATATCTACAGATTATCTTTTGCTTCATGTGATAACATTCCATAAAAAACAGCAGAGTAATCTCTGCTGTTAGGTGCATTACTATTCAAGAAATTGCGTATCGGTTAGTAAAGCGAAATCGGGTTGCTCTTTTAGGAATTTTAAATCGAAAGAGGAATCTCCGAATGCTTGGATTTCTTCAGAAGAAAGAGCCGTATCGAAAATCATATTTTCCCATGCTCCATCTATGATTGAAGCTTCCAGTTTTTGTCCAGTGATGTCATCGATTGTGTCGATGGTTATTTCTTTTGCTTGATCTGGGTTTTCGGTGATAAATTCAGTAGCTTCTTTATGAGCATTGACAATTCCTTCGACCATTTCAGGGTTTTCTTTAATCAATTTGCTTGAAGTTACTAGGACAGAAGCTGGCAATGTCGTACCAAATGAAATTTCATCTGGCTCGATAATAACTTTGGCGCCTGTATTTTGTTTTAATACAGATGCCCAAGGTTCAGGAGCGACGGCAACGTCAACTTTTTCAGTAGCGAACAAAGCTTCATATTGAGCTGGATTGCCTGTTTGATGTAACATTTCTCCACCAATGCGGTTTGAAGTAATGCCCTGTTCTTTCATGAATGTTTCGAATTGCACATCATGAGTGCAACCGACACGAGGCGTGATAAATGTCTTGCCAGCGAAATCATCAACAGAATCAATGCCGCTGCCATTTCTAGCCATGACTACCGTCCCGCCTGAAGCACCACCTGCAATCATCGTTACATCTGCACCGTTTGTATAATTGTTCATTGCCGGACCTGGTCCAACAAGTCCGGCATCAATATCACCAGTTTTTAAGGCAGTCATAAAATCCGCACCATCAGCAAACGTAACATAATCAACAGTTGTGCCATCTGCCAAGTTTTTTTCATACAATTTCTGGTCTTTGGCAATCATAGCAGGTACATGATCTAGGTTTGGAAAATAACCGATAGTCACGGACGATGAATCTTCGCTCGCATCTGGTGAACCACAAGCCGCCAAAGTGCCTGCTAGTGTAAGAAGTACAATAAGTGAGATAAATCGTTTCATAAGATAGATTCCTCCTGTATACTGAATGTTTTTAAATGCTTTTTAGTAGTTAATCCATGTAAGTAGATCTCAAAGTCGTTGTAGAAAAGTGTAGAAGTAAGATGATTTATATCAGTGTAATTAATGAGTTTCAGGTTTCCAATCCCCAACGTTTAAGGACATTCTTCTCAATCCGTTGGAATATCATTAAGTCAACAACCGCCCCAACGACTCCTATAATTATCATCACTCCGATAACCAGGGACATATTACCGAAATCAGAAGCGTATCGTAAGGTATAGCCGAGACCGGGACCAGAGCTTAGCAGCTCCCCAGCCATCAAGGCCCGCCAGGCAAACGCCCACGCTAAACGTGCACCTGTAACAAAATAGGGAACAGAGGCAGGAATGATTACTTTGATGAATAAATCCAGGCCGTTCGATCCCATGGTCCGAGCAGCTTTAATAAATAAGGGGTCGACATTTTTTATTCCGGTTCTGACATTCAAAATCATGACGAAAGTTCCGCCTAAGATGACGACGAAAATAATAGAACCTTCACCAAGTCCAAACCACATCATGGCTAAAGGAAGCCAGACAATGCTGGGGACACTTTGCAAAGCGAGTACTAAGGTACCAAGTGTTTCATCTGCGGTCTTCGAACGTGCCAGTAAAATACCGACACTTGTTCCTATTAAGATAGCGACAGCTAAACCAATAAGCAGTCTACGAAAACTAGCCATCAAGTCATAGACTAGTGTCATGTCCGCAAATCCAGCCATTAAGGAATCGTAGACGCTAAAAGGAGAAGGAAGTATGGTTTCGTGCCAGAGTTCAAAGCGGGATCCTAGCTCCCAAAAGACAATAAGTACAGCGAAGAAGATGAGTCGTTTAACTGTCGGCTTCATATGACTGCTCCTCTTCGATGACTTTGTCAATTTCTGTTTTCAATAGAGCCATAATCTGTTCTTCTAATGCACCGATTTGTTGTCGATGTTGTTCACGGGGCCGTGGAATATTAACTGTAATATCAGTCAAGATTGTTCCGGGTCTTGTACCCATGACAATAATTCGATCAGACAGTTTGATCGACTCTGAAATACTGTGAGTAACAAATACAATGGTCTTTTGGGTATCTATCCATATTTCCTCAAGCTGTCTGTGCAGGCGACTTCTCGTTTGTTCATCTAATGCACCGAACGGCTCATCCATCAATAAAACAGCAGGATCCATTGCTAGAGACCTTGCAATCGATACACGCTGTTGCATGCCGCCGGATAGTTCATGAGGGTAATGAGTAGGGTAATTACTGAGTTGCACCATTTTCAAAAAGTGTTGGGCACGCTTCAACCCTTCACTTTTAGATAATTCTTTGCGCAATGGAAACATGACATTTTCAGTAACATTCATCCACGGAAACAGTGCAGCTTGCTGAAATACCATGCCCCTATCTTTTCCTGGCTTTACAACTTTTTTCCCATTCACGATGATTTCTCCTGAAGTTGAGCCTGTGAGTCCGGCAATCATTGATAAAAAAGTAGATTTTCCACAGCCAGAGGGGCCGAGAATAGAAATGAATTGTCCTTTTGGAATCGAGAGGTTGATATTATTCAAGACAGTAATTGGTTTGTTATTTTTATCAAAATACACTTTGTTGATTTTCTTTGCTTCAATAAACATCGTCAATCACCTATGTAAAACCTACCTTTCCTATAAGATATTATATTAAAGTATAGTAAAGTCATAGGAATTGTCAACATGATAATAAAATTATTTTTTTGCGAGTGAAGATAGTAAATTTTGAATCGGAGAGAAATACTTTATACACAAAAAATACAGGCAGACCGGAAATTTCCGGTCTGCCTGTATTAGTGGAGAAAATTTATATGAAAAGTATCTAAAAAATGAATGTCAATAGTCAGATAAAGTCTCAATTTTTGAACTTAATCTTTTTGTGAATCTGTAACATATATAGAAAGTGTCTATTCATCGAATAAATTCATACTCAAGTAACGTTCTCCAGTATCAGGTGCAATGCACAAAACTTTTTTTCCGCTACCGAGACGTTTAGCAATTTCGATTGCTGCATAAATTGTCGCCCCTGCAGATGGACCGACAAAAATACCTTCTTCACGAGCAACTCGTTTGAAGATATCAATCGCATCTTCATCTTGGATTGCCATAATTTCATCGTATATTTTAGTATTTAATATGCTCGGAATAAACCCAGGGCTAGTACCCACTAATTTATGCTTACCTGGTTTACCGCCGGACAAGACAGGAGATCCTTTTGGTTCTACAACCGCGATATAAAGCTCCGGCAAATGCTCTTTTAACGTTTCACCGGTGCCTGTGATGGTACCGCCAGTTCCAGCTGATGCGACAAATGCATCTAATTTTCCGTTCATCTGTTCTAAAATTTCTAGCGCAGTTGTTGTACGGTGGATATCTGGATTAGCTTTGTTCTCGAATTGTTGAGGGATAAAACTGTTTGGAATTTCCTTCTGCAACTCGAGTGCTTTGCTGATTGCGCCAGGCATTTTTGCATCACTTGGTGTTAAGACTACTTCAGAGCCGAATGCTTTTAATAAGTTGATTCGTTCTTTTGTAGCGTTATCTGGTAACACGAGAATAGAGCGGTACCCTTTTGCTGCCGCGACCATAGCGAGACCAATACCGGTATTGCCACTTGTTGGTTCAATAATAGTTGCGCCCTTTTGTAATAAACCATCTTCTTCAGCCATTTTAATCATATTATAAGCCGCGCGATCTTTAACGCTTTTAGATGGATTAAACATTTCTAGTTTGACATAAACATCAGCAGCACCATCTGGTACAATGCGATTTAATTTTACAACGGGCGTGTCACCAATCAAATCGGTGATATTATTATACGGTTTCATGAAGAAAACAACCTTTCTTAAGTTACGGAATTTGTCATGCACTTGTTCATATTTATTCTTATTTAATTAATCCATCAGCTAGTGTCTTTCAATTGACGAGTTAAAGCTCAAACTTTATTGTACTAGTATAACGCACATTTGTTAATCATATTGGTTTTGTCGGCTTAAGAAAAGGAGAGTGTGACATGGAACAAATTCCTTTAATCGTCACTACAGAGTGGCTTGAAAAGCGATTAGATGATCCGGATTTATGTATTATTGATGCTACTATTTTTATGGAACTACCTGAAAAGGGAGGACCACCTACCATCTGGTCTGGAAAGACTTCTTATGGAGAAGGGCATATACCAGGAGCGGTCCACATGGACATTTTAAAGGATTTATCAGATCCACAGTCAGCTCAGCCTTTTACTGTACCACCACGCGATTACTTTATTCGCAAAATGACTGAACTTGGCATAGGTGACGATATGTATACCGTTATTTACGACCAAGGAGCTTTAGTGGGAAATCCGATTGTTGCGGCTTATTGGGCTTCGCGATTAGCTTGGCAAATGCAATACGAAGGATTTGAAAACATCGCGATTTTAGAAGGCGGCTTGCCCAAGTGGAAAAAAGAAAACCGACCACTAACAGCAGTGCCAGGAAATTATTCACAAACGAACTTTACGGGAGAGCGGCGCACGGAAATGCTTGCTACGAAAGAAGAAGTAAAGCGGGCAATGGAGGACGACAATACCATTCTTATTAACAGCTTGTCACCAGAAGATTTTAGAGGAGAAAGCGATGCGTACGCGAGAAAAGGTCATATTCCGAGTAGTAAAAATGTCTTTTTCGGCATTCATGCAAATCAGCAGACTAGAGAAATACATGACGAGGCTATGCTACGCAAGCAATTCGAAAAAATAGATGCTTTGAATCCAAATAAAAAAGTGATTACATACTGCGGTGGAGGACTTGCTGCAACGTGGACCGCTTTAATGCTCAATAAGCTTGGTCAAAAAAATGTGGCTGTATATGATGGTTCGTTGAACGAATGGGTGAATGATCCGACTTGTCCACTTGTGACTGAAAGTTAAAAAACCGCTTTGCTCCTATAGGCAAGGCGGTTTTTCGTTATTCTTTATCAACAGCTACTTGGATATGTTGAAAACTAGCAACATCAAACAAGCCACAGTCCGTTAATTTTAAATGAGGGATCACAGGTAAAGATAAGAATGACAATGTTAGAAAGGCATTAAAATGAGTAGGTGCCCCGATTTGTAAAAGGCTATCATCAAGGATTTTTAGTTGTTCGTAAACCATTTCAAACGGTTCTTCTGACATTAATCCTGCAATCGCTAAAGGTAAACTCGTTAATATTTTCCCGTCTTGAACAACCACGAGTCCACCATTAATCTGCTGCACTGCTTTAACTGCAGTTTTAATGTCTTCATCGGAGGTGCCAACAGCGATAATATTATGCGAATCGTGCGCAACCGTAGTCGCAATCGCTCCATTCTTTAAACCAAGTCCATGAACAATACCTAAACCGATATTGCCTGTAGCTCGGTGTCGTTCAATCACAGCAATTTTTAAAAGGTCTTTTTCTGTATTTGAAACAAAGAACTCATTCACTTGAGGAACTTCTAAAACCAAATGCTCCGTGATGAGGTTATTGGGATTGATGCCGATTACATGAGCTTTAGTGCTGTCTCCCATGTGAATATGGAAGCTAGTAGAGGATATTTCTGCAATGCGAACCGTATCTTGAACGGCTAGCGAGTCACTTTTACTATGAATTGGACCAACATACTTCCCGTTTTGCGCTGCTACTTGTCCATTTTTATAAACCGATGAAATGATGAATTTATCTAGACTATCAAGCAATATGAAATCAGCATCGTAACCTGGCGCAATCGCTCCTTTTTGTTGCAAACCAAAGCATTGAGCCGCATTGAGACTAGCCATGGAAATAGCAGTGATAGGAGAGATACCTCTTTTAATAGCTGTCCGAACATTAAAGTCGATACTGCCTTCTTCTATTAAATCGTCTAAATGCTTGTCATCTGTACAGAACAAACAGCGATGGGCATTTTGTTCAGTTACACCTTCAAGTAAAGTCTCTAAATTTTTAGCGACAGAACCTTCACGAAGCATGACGTACATACCGCGTTCAAGGCGTATAAGCATTTCTTCTTTTGTCACGCATTCATGATCAGTTAAAATTCCCGCAGTACCGTAAACATTGATATCAAGTTCAGTAAGGCCTGCAGCATGCCCATCAATTTGCTGACTCAGCATTAACTTATCGAGCATAGCTTCATCTCCACGAATAACGGATGGGAAATCCATCACTTCTGCTAATCCGAGAACATTATCGCGCTGCAAAAAAGGCTCTAAGTCTCGGGCTGTAAGGTGAGCGCCTGCATTTTCAAAAGAAGTGGACGGTACACACGATGGCAACATAAATTTAATGTCGAGCAATGTTGATTCGGCATCTTTCATCATATATTCGAGACCTGTTGTTCCGCTGACGTTGGCGATTTCGTGTGGGTCTGTGATGACGGTCGTTACGCCATGTGGCAAAACAACTTGTGAAAACTGTTGCGGCGTGACCATGGACGATTCGATGTGAACATGTGCATCAATCAAACCAGGGGCAATATATTTTCCAGACGCATCGATTTCTTCGTGGCCTTCATAATGTCCGATGCCAATAATAATGCCATCACTGATTGCTACATCACCTGTAGTTAAGGTTTTTGTGAAAACATTGACGATCGAAGCGTTACGTATTACCAAATCGGCTTTTCTTTTGTTATTAGCAGCATCGATTCGGTTTTTTAGCTGAGTTTTATTCATATGGTTAGGACTCCTTTGAGATAGATTTAAAACGTTTAATTTGGGCAAACTGGATGTAAGTCTTTATTTAAGAACTAAGCTTGGGTTTATTCTACAGGAGATGGATAATTTGCTCTAGCATAATGGGGGATCATTAAATAAGAAGTAAACTTTGGCAAATGGGTACGTGAAGAAAACTCAATAAAAATAACCACTAGCAGCTTTAAAGAGCGAAAGTAAAGATGCTAGTGGCATATCAATTTATATTATTCATGGAACATAAAGCTCTCCTTGCCCGACAACAATCGCAGTGCCTCCAATTTTAACTTTTTCATATTGTTGGTTGTTCTTATTAATCATAATATCGATAAAACTAGGTCTCCCCATTTCAAAACCTTGCTCACTTCGGATAACATAATTGCCATCAGCTTTTTTATCAATTGCCCCATGTTCTACTAAGAATGCTCCTAGAGGGCCACTAGCAGCCCCTGTTGCTGGGTCTTCAGAAATACCCATGGCAGGTGCGAACATGCGACAATGAACAGTGGAGTCGTCGTATTCGGTTTCTGTTGTAAAAGTAAATATGTGCTGGCGATCTGGATTACGACTAAAGTGGCGTTCCCAGACATCTGTTCGAAAATTGATTTCTCTCATCGCGGCGATTGAGCGCAGTGGGACAAATAAGAATGGTAACCCTGAAGAAACGGTTTGTATCGGAAATCGTGAATCCAATTCTCCTTTTGGCAACGACAGCAAATCTGCAACCAAAGCTTGTCTAGTCAATATTTCTCCGAAAACAGGAAGCGGTTGAATCATTTCAACTTTGGTGATTTTTTCTTTGTTTAAAAAAACGGTTACAGAGATGTCTCCGTGCTCTTCTTCAAAAACCCATTCATTAACTCCGTCTTGTGTGGGCAGCATTTTTAAATAAGCCATAACAAAAGCTGTGCCAATTGTCGGGTGACCCGCAATCGGTAATTCTACTTGAGGTGTGAAAATCCGGAGATTGATTTGATTTTGTGGCTTTTTGGGTGAGCAAATAAACGCAGTTTCTGATAAATTAAGTTCATTGGCAATTTGTTGCATGGTTTTTGTTGTTAAGTTCGAACCGTCATGAAAAACCGCCAGCTGGTTGCCGCCAAAAGATTGAGTCGTAAAAACATCAACTAACGTATATTTTAACGTTTTCATCTTCATCCTCCTTTATCTGAAAATTTAGTTTACTTAGTTTCTTTGTATCAGTTAGCTAGTTAAAAGTCCACTACCTTTCATTGCAATCCAGCCAATTTGAGAATAAAGTAGGGGTATGAAACCAAACAGAAAAGAGGAAAGCATGTGAAAAAACAAATAGTGGTCATTGGATTGGGTCGTTTTGGTAGCAGTGTCTGCAAGGAACTGCATAGCCTTGGACATGAAATTATGGCCATCGATACAAATCCAGATAAAGTCGACGCCTTAAGAGAGTATGCTTCTTTTGCAGTAAATGCGGATGCGACAGATGGAAATCAGTTGAAATCTTTAGGTGTCCGAAATTTTGAACATGCCATCGTAGCTATTGGAGACGATCTCCAAGCAAGTGTTTTGTGTACATTAATGTTGAAAGAGCTAGGTTTGCCTAAAGTTTGGGTAAAAGCACGCGATCTACAACATGAGAAAATCCTTCATAAAGTTGGAGCGGATCGCGTGATTCAACCAGAAAAAGAAATGGGCATTCGCGTTGCTCATCATGTGGACTCTGATAAGATCGTCGATTACATTGATCTTTCTCATGATTACAGTATTATCGAGCTAGTTGCTTCCGGTAAAATGGCTAATAAAACATTGATAGACATGAATATTCGAAAAGAATTTAATTGTATCGTCTTAGCGATAAAAAAGCAGGAAGAAGTCAATATTGCACCTGCCATTGATGACATGGTTGCCCAGGATGATGTGCTGATTGTAATGGGCCATAAAGATGATTTGAAGCGCTTAGAAGAAAAAAGCTTGTAAAAAAAGGTCCGTAACTTCAGAGTGAGTGGACCTTTTTTGAATATGACTGTCGTTTAGTAAAAAAGCTGAGCGGGAATAATAGAAATATGAGATTCATTTAGTGGTTTGTAAGAGATGGGGGGACTATAGATGAAGTTCCGAATCGAATGGACATATGGAGTTCCAAAAGGAATAGACGCAGTTTTTTCATCTGAAGAAATGCCAGCAGAAGCGATTATCCAGATAGCGGAAGATTTAGAGCGAACAGGAAGAGTTAAAAAGATTCGCTTTGAGGATCAGTATGATAGCAATTGGACATTAAAAGAAGTAAAAGCCTATTTAAAGGAAATCGAAACAGAACCACATCAAGTACAAATTTATTTTGATGGGGGTTACGAACGGTCTTCAGGAGATGCAGGGCTAGGTTGTGTAATTTATTATAAACAAAATGGGAAATCTTACCGACGCAGAGCAAATGCAAAGTTGGGTGAGCTAAGTTCAAATAATGAAGCAGAATATGCTGCTCTCTATTTTTGCCTTCAAGAATTAGAGTATCTTGAAGTACGGCGACAGTTGGTTTCTTTTATCGGAGACTCGCGGATTGTCATCAACGGAATGGAAGGCGAGTGGCCAATCATAGAGGATAAGTTAGGTTCGTGGGTGCAGCGAATAAAAGATAAGTTAAATGAACTGGGTATTCAGGATGAATATCAATTAGCACCACGCAAAGAAAATGCAGAAGCTGATAAACTAGCTACACAAGCGTTAAAGGGGATTTCAATTGCGGCAACAAGTGAAATACTAGATTGAGTCGAATTTTGATCGGACGGAGTCAAATATTCCGTTCGTTTTTTTTGCGCAAAAAATTGTTGAATTATCATATTATATACATTTAATTGGTACTTATTTATCAAAAACAGAATATTCAGATATATGTATTGCGAAAATATGTGAATTAGGTTATAAATAGATTGTACAATAATTTTGCAAAAACTATACAAGAAAAGGAGAGGAAAAAATGAAGAAAGTGTTATTTTCATTCTCAGTCGCTATGGTCCTTGTATTTTCATTGCTTGCCTCTGGAGTTCTGGCAGATAGTCATATGGCTAAAGTTAGAGTAGTTCATGCTTCTCCAGATGCACCTGCTGTCGATGTATATGTCAATGGAGATTTAACGTTAGAAGAGGTTCCTTTTAAAGCAGACTCGGGTTATTTGGATGTACCTGCTGGAACACATGATGTAGAAGTTTTTGCAAGTGGATCAGAATATGCTGCGGGTGAAGGTGTATTGCAGGCAGATCTTACTGTAGAAGCCGGAAAAGCATATACAGTTGTTGCTGCAAACCTTCTGGAATCAATTGAATTTGTGGTTGCTGAAGATTCAATGGAAGTCCCAGATGGAAAAACAAAAGTCCGCGTTGGACATTTGTCACCAGATGCACCAGCGGTTGATGTTGGTGTTATCGGTGGAGACGCTTTGTTTAGTGGAGCAGAATTTCCAGGAATAACGGATTATGCAGAATTGGATCCAGGCACGTACGATTTGGAAATTCGTCTACCAGATGGCACACAAGTATTGCCGCTAGAAGGAACTGAATTAGCTGCAAACACTGTTTATAGTGTCTTTGCAGTAAATACAGTGGATTCATTGGAAGTGATTGCGCTGGTTGATTATGAAGCGGCGGGATCACCAGATGGTATGCCGACTACGGGTCTTGGGACGCCTGATCAATCTCAAGTCAAGTGGTTATTGGTAGGAGGCGCATTGGTTCTTATTGGAGCTAGTAGCTTAGTGTGGAGAAAACGATTTCAACAGTAAGCTTTGGATTGTCTTTTCACTTTTGTTGTTAGCAGGCTGTCATCAATCGGTCGATGAAGTAAGCGTTCGATCCGAAAATGTGGGATTTGCACTAGATGAGCCTGTCTCATTACGTGTCCCACAAACAGCTTCGGCGGAAAACCCGATCAATGGATTAAAACGAACGGGCATTAAGCCGAGCTCCTTAACAATTCCAGCGATTGATGTTGAAGCGCAAGTCCAACATCTTGGTGTTACAGAAAACGGTGAAATGGCAGTTCCGAATAATATTGAAGACGTTAGTTGGTTTTCCCCAGGGTACGAGCCGGGAGAAAATGGTCGATCAGTTATAGCTGGTCACGTAGATGGTGTTGATGGACCAGCTATTTTCTGGGATCTTGCTAAGCTCCAGCCAGGTGACGAGGTTGTAATACAAGGAGAAGAGAAAACCTTGACTTTCAAAATCCACACGATGGAATCTGTTCCCCTGGACTTGGCAGATGTGACTAAAGTATTCGGTTATACTTCTTCTCCAGAATTAGTAATGATTACTTGTTCAGGAACGTACGATTTTGAGCGGGGGACAAGAGAAGAACGATTAATTGTCTATGCAAGCCTAATAGAAGAGTAAATAGAAAAACGTTGCAATGTGCCCGCAGGCACATTGCAACGTTTTTCTTTTGTTAACAGGAGGCAACTTTTCTATAACGGATAACGTTTTATAGTAATTGAACATAAGAAGAGCAATTGTAAAAGAAATTAGTGTGGCCATACATTTAGAGCTTAATTTACTATAGAAAGTAGGAGAAGGGTTTATGGAATGGTTTGATTTGTTTAAAGCGATAATCTTAGGATTTGTGGAAGGTATGACGGAATTTGCACCTGTTTCTTCTACTGGCCATTTAATCATCGTCGATGACATGTGGTTAAAATCACAGGAGTTTTTAGGTAAATACCCTGCAAATACGTTTAAAATTGTTATTCAGCTCGGCTCTATACTGGCGGTTGTCGTCGTATTTTGGAAACGTTTATTTAGTTTAGTTGGCCTCTATAAAATGGAAGGTCAACAAGAAAGTACACGATTTAATTTATTGCACGTTGTTATAGGGATGTTGCCTGCAGTGGTTTTAGGATTTGCTTTCAAAGATTTGATTGACGACCATTTGTTTGGTGTGGAAACGGTAATTTATGCATTGGTTGCCGGTGCGATTTTGATGATTGTTGCTGACAAGTTCGGGCCTAAAAAGCCTACTGTAAACTCATTAGATGAAATTACATATGTTCAAGCATTGAAAATTGGTTTTGTGCAATGTCTTTCATTATGGCCAGGTTTTTCTCGTTCTGGTGCCACCATTTCAGGGGGCGTATTGTTTGGGCTAAATCATAGGGTAGCGGCAGACTTCACGTTTATCATGGCAGTTCCGATTATGTTTGGCGCGAGTCTTGTGTCGGTATTGAAAAATTGGGATACGTTATCGATGGACTATTTATCATTTTATATAGTCGGCTTTATCTCGGCTTTTGTTTTTGCGCTAATTTCTATCCGTTTCTTCTTGAAATTGATTTCACGTATTAAGCTAATGCCATTTGCGATTTACCGACTTGTATTAGCGGCTATTTTAGCTATCATTGTTTTTCTATAATCATGTTCGAGAGTTTCCTTTTTGGAAGCTCTTTTTGTCTGTCATACTTTTGGTAACTTTTCTACTAACGAGATAAATTCGCGTGAAACGTAGGAGACGTAACGATTTTTGGCCATAATAATCCCTAGTCTCCAAGGAAACGTGTGAGTCAAGGATATCATTTTAAACGGTCCATCTTTCACGCGGTCGCAAATCAATTTCGGCATCAATGTAACACCTAAGTTTTTTTCAACCATGCCGACGATAAAATCCCATTGTGAACTTTCATATGCAATTTTCGGCGTGAACCCTTCACTGACACAAAATTCGATTGTTCGGCTGTTTAATGTAAATTCCTTACTGAGAAGCAAGAACGGATCGTCTTTAAATTCGATTAAATCAATCATGTCATGATGAGCAAGGGGATGCGATTCGTGAACCAGTAATTTAATTTCTTGATCGACAAACGGAACTACATCAAATTTCTCTTTATCAACGGGCAGCATGACAAAGCCTAAGTCAACATCCCCTTCGTATACTTTTCGTTCAACAGTTTTTGCGCCATCTTCTGCTAGTATAATGGAGACTTCTGGATAGGAACGCTGAAATTCAGCAATAATAGTTGGAAAGAACAAGGTGCTGATGACTGGAGGAAGTCCAATCTTTATTTTGCCCTTCTTTAAATTCATCACATCATAAAGAGAAGTTGATAAATCATCTAGACTATGGATAATTTTTTGTGCCTGCTCATAAACAACTGCACCAGCATCAGTCAGCCCGATTTGACGGGAAGAGCGATCAAACAACACGACTTCCATTTCATCTTCTAAATTTCTCACCATCTTACTTAAAGTGGGTTGTGTCACATGGAGTGCAAGCGCGGCTTTTGTAAAACTTTTATGTTTAGCAACTGCAACAAAGTAAGTTAATTGTCGGATGTCCATAATAAACCTCTTTCTTTCTATAACTATTTGTTATAGAACTTATAGTTATTATTCATTTTACCTATTCTTTTTGTAGTTGTACAATAATGAAAGCAAACAGGACTAAATATTTAGAAAATTGGACGGCTCTTCTAAAGAAAATAAGTAAGCGTTTTCAAAAGAATGCCATTAGAAGAAAAAAGGAGGATTTTAAATGTTGAGTATGATTGGAATGATTGGGGGACTCGTTCTCTTAATCGTCTTTACGATGAGAGGCATGAACTTATTGATCGCGGGTCCAATATCTGCGTTATTTGTAGCACTTTTCAGTGGCCTGCCATTATTTCCGCAATTAGTCGGAGAAGGCGAAGCGAACTTATTAACAAATTATATGTCTAGTTTTTCTGGATTTATCACAGCATGGTTCCCGATGTTCTTACTTGGAGCGATTTTCGGGAAAGTAATGGAAGACAGTGGGGCAGCTGATAGCGTCTCGAGATGGTTAGTTGGTAAATTTGGGTTATCGAAAGCTGTACTCGCGATTGTTATCGCCTGTGCTGTTTTAACTTATGGCGGAGTTAGTTTATTCGTTGTAGCATTCTCGGTTTTCCCGATGGCACTTAGCTTGTTCAAACAAGCGGATTTACCGCGTCGTTTTATCCCTGCTGCGTTAGCTTTAGGGTCGGTAACATTTACGATGACTTCAGCTGGTTCACCTGAAATCCAAAACTGGATACCGATTGAATACTTGAAAACTAGCCCATATGCAGGTTGGGAAGTAAGCATTTTAGTCGCTGTCTTTATGGCTGTATTTGGTTACTGGTGGTTAAAACGAATGATTCAAAAAGCTGTTAACAAAGGGGAGCGTTTTGAAGCTCGTTCAACAGATCCTGTAATAGAAGATCGTAAGCTTCCGAACCCAATCATGGGCTTGATTCCGTTAGTTGTCGTTCTTGGAATTTCGTTTATTTTCCATGATTCATTGAAAACGTCTGCATTAATCATCGCATTATTAGGCGGGGTTCTTACTACCTATTTCTTAAACCGCCAATATTTCTCGAATTTAGGTAAAGCTTTGTCTGATGGAACAATTGGTGCATTGATTGCAATCGGTAACACGGCTGCTGTAGTTGGATTTGGTGGTGTTGCGAAATCTGTACCAGCATTCCAAGTAGCAGTAGATGCGATGACTAGCATTCCCGGAAGCCCATTAATCGGTGGCGCTATCGCTGTCAGCGTAATCGCAGGATTAACTGGTTCTGCTTCAGGTGGACAAGTTATTGCATTGCCACTTCTAGCACCACATTATATTGACATGGGTGTTAACACAGAAGCGCTTCACCGTACGATTGCCATTTCTTCAGGGGCATTGGATTCATTGCCGCATAATGGTTATGTCGTAACAACAATTCGTGGGATTTGTGGGGAAACACATAAAGCTGCCTATGGTGCTGTCGGTGCTGTAACCGTCATTGTTCCATTACTTGGACTAACAATTGCCATCATCCTATTTTCATTAGGACTTGGAATTTAACAAAAGCTTTGGAGGGAATACAATGGTAGACAATAAAGTCGTTTTAATAACAGGAGCTGCTAGCGGAATTGGTTATGAAATTAGTAGTGATTTTGCAAAAGCAGGAGCGAAAATTGTATTATCAGATATCAATGAAGAAGCTGTCGTAAAAGCTGTTGAGAACTTAAAGTCACAAGGATTAGATTGCATCGGCATCAAATGTGATGTGACAGATGAAGACGATATAAAAAATGTGATTGAACAAACAGTTGCTCATTACGGGTCACTTGATGTGCTAATCAATAATGCAGGGATGCAATACATTTCACCGCTTGAAGAATTTCCAACAGAGAAATATGAGCTATTAATCCGCATTATGTTAATTGCGCCGTTTATCGCGAGCAAGTATGCATTTCCGATTATGAAAAAACAAGGGTCAGGGCGAATTATCAATATGGCTTCGATCAATGGACTTGTTGGGTTTGCTGGCAAAGCCGCATACAATAGTGCAAAACATGGTGTAATTGGTTTAACGAAAGTGGCCGCACTTGAAGGCGCAGAACACGGAATTACCGTTAATGCAATGTGCCCAGGTTATGTAGATACGCCACTTGTTCAAAATCAGATGAAGGATTTGGCAAAAACACGTAATGTACCAGTTGAAAAAGTCTTTGAAGAAGTGTTATATCCGTTAATTCCTCAAAAGCGCTTATTGGCTGTAAAAGAAATCTCGGATTATACTATGTTCTTAGCAAGTGACAAAGCTGCTGGTGTTACTGGCCAAGCCGTCGTTTTAGATGGCGGCTATACAGCTCAATAAAAATAAACCCGTCTAGCGTTTGTGCTGGACGGGTTTATTTTTTGTCATTTTATAAAAACTAGTCAAGAAAGTTTTCTGTAACGGCGAGAAATAGACGATCTTGTTCCACATTGGGAGCGTGGCCAGAACGTTTAAATTCCATGAAAGTAGCACCCGGAATAGCGACTGCGGTTTCGCGTCCTTTTTCTGGAAGATTCAAGCCATCGTGCTTCCCACTAATGACTAATGTCTCTGCTGTAATTTTAGAAAGCTGTGGGCGAAAGTCGAATTCTTTGATAGCGTCTCCAGCGATCCCTTGCTCTTTAATTGTTAGTAAACGACTGTTTTGTGCCGTTTTTTTATTCCATTCTTGAATCTTTTCTTGGTCATGATAAATATAACGTGTCGCTTCATTGATCTTCTCAGAGATGCTCAAGCCATCAAACTTTTCAGGGTATCGATCAAAAAGTTCAGTTAGTGACGCCTGTTCACTATAAGATTTGGTAGCAACTAAGAGGAGCTTGTTTACTTTTTGCGGCGCTTTTATGGCAATGCCTTGTGCGATATAACTGCCCATGGACACACCTAAAACATCAACAATAGTTAAATCTAAATGGTCAATGAGCGCAAGTGCATCTTCTATATGGTCTTGTAATGTGTATTGTTCTAAGCGACTTGAATTGCCATGACCTCTTGAGTCTAAAGCAATCACACGGCGAGTTTGTTTAAAAAAATCCATTTCGCGATAAAACATCGCAGAATTACTGGTTAGCCCGTGAAGCAAAAGAAGCGGCTGTCCTTCTCCGGTATCTTCGTAAAATAATTCTACATTATTGCGTGTAAATACGTGCATAGTCATTCTCCTTTATAAATAAGCTCTTTTAATAGGTATACCCTAAGCATAAGTAAAAATAGCTGTCAGGCAAAATGAAAAGCACAACAGAAAGTTGTGCTTACCAAATTTTATCAATTAGAGTCTGGTCGAGAGTTTTGCCATTTCTCGATAAAGCTGAATAATAATAAGAGCAATATAAACATGCTCAATGTGAGATACCAAGGGAATTCGGAAATGGCACGGCCAAATGCTGTATAAAGAATTGCCGGAGCAATCAAACCTAAAGCAGAGATAACCATGTATTCTTTAAGCGATTTTGTCATTTCGATTAAATACAAAGATAATAAATGAAAGTGTACTAAAGGCATAATGCGTAAAATCATCACTTGAGGAACCGACAAGGTGCGGTCTGGGAAGATTTTCTCTTTTAGTCGTGCCATTTTCTTTTGGAACTTCGGAAATTTATTGACTAATATGTAGGATATCCAGCTCATTAAGGTTAAACCAATAAAAGATAAAAATGCGCCTTCAAAAAATCCGAAAAGATACCCGCCAGCAATGCAGACGGCAATAACTGGTAAGAACAGCAAAGGACGTACTAAATGCAATAAAACAAAAAGAAATGGTGCTAACCAGCCGACGTTGTCCATGAATACTTCGAGGGATTGATCGAATTGCTCCATACGATCCCAACCTCTCTGAAAGTGTTTGCTAATAAGGTAGGATAATCCAAAAACGCTGTAAAAGCAAGAAAAACAGAAGTTTTTAGGAGAATTATGTTTAAGGACAAACACATGGGGAAAAGGAAATAATTATAAAAAAATCACAAGTTGTGATTTTTTCTACAGACTGTTGAGATAACAGTTATGGAATAGGGAGGAGAAGATGATGAAACAAAGTTTGAAAATAGCAAGTGCATTTATCGGAATCGTAGTAGGAGCAGGATTTGCTTCCGGTCAAGAAATTCTTCAATACTTTACCAGTTATGGCTACTGGGGGTTTGGAGCCGTTCTAGTGGCTACCCTGTTATTTGGTTATTTAGGAATGGTGTTGACGCGATTAGGCAGTCGAATGCAGACCATTTCGCATGAGGATGCAGTCTATGCGATAAGCGGAAAGGTACTTGGCAAAGTCATTGATTATACGTTAATTGTCACCTTATTTGGCATTTTAGTAGTAATGATTGCTGGAGCAGGATCGATTTTTTCACAACAATTTGATTTGGCACCAGCTTTTGGTCGCAGCATCATGATCACCCTCGTTATTCTCACCATCATGTTAAATGTTAAAAAAGTTATAACCATCATCAGCAGCATAACCCCGTTTTTAGTTTTATTGGTTGTTGGAATCACTGTTTATAGTTTATTAACGATGAATACTAGTTTCGCTGAATTAGAGCCTATTGCAAAATCACAATTGTCTGCGACACCGCATTGGCTATTATCTTCTATCAACTATGTATCGTTGGCCATTGCGTTAGGAGCAGCGATGTCACTCGTGATGGGAGGCGCAGAAAAAGATGAAAAAATTGCGGCACGTGGTGGCTTGATTGGCGGACTTAGTTTTGGGTTTTTGATTTTGTTGAGTTATTTAGCGATTTTTGCAAAAGTCGATGTGGTGGGTTCAGCAGATTTGCCAATGCTGGCTCTTGCCGATAATATTTCCCCCATCATCGGTATTGTGACGGCCGTGGTTATTTTCGCGATGATTTACAACACAGCAGTTAGCTTGTTGCTGTCGTTTTCAGCACGATTTATGGAGATGGGGACAGGGCGTTTCCGCATCTTTGTGATTGTTTCAGGAATTGTCGCATTCGTGTTAAGTTTCTTCGGGTTTACAGCACTCGTCAACTGGCTATATCCAGTGGTTGGCTACCTTGGTCTTTTGTTAGTGGGGACATTGGTAGTTGCAGATATCCGGAAAACTGGTAAATAAGTTAAGGGGAATCAGCGGTCTCTTTAGAGGCCGTTGTTTTTTTATGGTATATTCAGGTCAAACGGATATTGCCGGAAAAGAGGAATTCGATGAAAATATTAGTCGTAGGTGCAGGTGCCATGGGAAGTTTATTTGCAGGGCGTTTAAAGTCACAAACGTCGGAAGTCTTTCTATATAACAGGGAAAATCCACACGTAGAAAAGATCAACCAATGTGGATTGACCATTATTGAGCAGGATAACAAAAAAACCGTCATTCCATTAACCGTAGTACAGGAAATTTCTAAAGACTATGATCTTGTATTGGTAATGTTAAAAACCCATGCAACTAAGACCGTATTAACTCAACTAAAAGATTCATTTTCTTCACAGACGTTATTTGTGACAATGCAAAATGGTCTTGGGAATTTAGAAATACTTGCGGAAATTTTTCCGAACAACCCTTTAGTCGCAGGAACGATGGGCAGTGGGGCCAGTGTAGAAAGCGATGGACGGATCCTTCACCGCGGCTTTGGAACAAATTTTATCGGTCAGCCTACAGACAAAAGAGCGCAAGAAAAATTGGCGGATTTTGTTGAACTGTTGAATCACTCTGGATTGGCAACCGAATTAGCGGATGATGTTCAAGCCGTTATCTGGAATAAATTATTCGTTAATCTTGCGTATAATTCATTAACGGCTCTGACCCGTTTGCGAAATGGTGATATTTTAAATACGATAGATGGTCAAAATTTATTGAGAAGCATTATAACAGAAGCAATAGAAATCGCTGAAGCAGAAGGCGTCCATGTCGATTTAGAAAAAATAATCGCCAAGTGCATCAAAATGGGACAAGAACAGTTTCCTGCCAATAAGTCGTCGATGCTAATGGATATTTTGCACAAACGCAAAACCGAAATTGACGCCATTAATGGCGCTGTAGCGAACCTTGGTAAAAAGCATGGAATCTTAACGCCGTATAATGACATGATTACCGGAATCATCAAAGTCATCGAAGCAAATTATAGCAAGCAAGTCGACTAACAGAGAGCTAAATCTGCTATACTTATGTGATATTGTCTTGATTGATGGGGCAGATAAGGACGGGATGAATTGAATCGATTAACTGCAACAGGTGACTATATTTATACATATGCTTATACAAATGACGAAAAAGCATTGTGCCAAATGGAAATGCGTTCTTTTTTTGGTAACGACACGAACGAGAAAATTATTAAAAGCAAAGTAAGGGTTGACCCAAGCCGTAGTCCATTTATTAAAGAGCAGATTGAAGTGCTTTTTGAAGGCGACACGTTAGAAGACATCATCGAACAATCTGCAAACGTAGATATGGCTGATACTACGTTCAAAGTCATTTTTCTGAAAATCAATGGTCTGTCTGAACAAGATCAAGTTGATTATTTAGGGAAGCGAGATATTGAACGTCAAATCGGTTCAGCGATAACAGGAGAAGCAGATGTCCATCATCCAGATGTTACATTTGGCTTAATGCCTTTTGAAGGACGTTGGTATATGGGGCTCTATTCACAAAGTGAACCAATTTGGTTTCAACATATGAAAAAGCCACGTGAATATTCAACGGCACTGAGCACACGTGTGGCACGTGCTGTCGCAAATATTGCTGTGCCAAACCCAGATGGTATTAAAGTTGTCGATCCGTGTTGTGGAATTGGTACCGTGTTAGTCGAAGCGTTATCGATGGGCATTGATATTGTCGGTCGCGACATCAATCCGCTAGTTGTCGAAGGTTCACGTGAAAACATTGCACATTTTGGATTGACTGGTCGAGTAGAATTGGGTCCAATCGCAGAAGTGGAAACAGCTTACGATGTTGCCATTATTGACATGCCCTATAATTTATACACACACGCCACGCCAGCAGATCAATTAGGGATTTTAAAAGCTGCTTACCCTATCACTGAAAAGTTATTGGTCGTCACAATCGAGACGATGGACCATATGATTGAAGAAGCTGGATTTGTCATCACTGACCGTTGCATCGCTAAAAAAGGATTGTTCTTGCGTGAAATTGTCATGTGTCAAAAAGCTATTTAAACGTCGCGATGAGCGGCGTTTTTTTTTGAAATCGGGTTTGGCAAGTATTTGGCGTGAAAGGGACAGTATTTGCTCCCAATCGGACAGTATTTTAGGTGAAACGGACAGTATTTGTTCCAATTCGGACAGTATTATCAAAATCACTAACTAATGAAGGAGATTCCATCAAAAAATTGAATACGGTAACAGTACCCTACTCAAAAAGGAGCTGCAAACGATGAAATTTACTGAAACGACTTTTCCAATTACGCAAGTTCGGGAGCAATTTCCTGCTTTAACAAGAACATATAAAGACAAAACGGTCGCTTATTTTGATGGACCAGGGGGCTCACAAGTTGTAGGCACAGCCATAGATGCCATTGCAAACTATATGAGAATAGGCGGTGCCAATCTCCACGGCGCATTTCCAACTAGTTGGGAAACCGAAAAAGTCATTTCAGAAGCTAGATTAGCTGTCGCTGATTTTTTAAACGTTCAAGCAAACGAAGTGGCGTTTGGTGCTAATATGACCACATTGACGATTGCTATCGCCAATGCTCTCGGCAAAAATTTCAATGCAGGTGACGAAATTGTCGTTACCGAAATGGACCACCGTGCCAATGTTGATCCGTGGATCATGATGGCAGAAGACCGTGGCTTAAAAGTGCGCTGGGTGAAAGTTGATACGGAAACAAAGACACTAGATTTAACGGAACTAAACCAACTAATCAATGAAAACACAAAAGTCGTTGCTGTCGGTATGGCCTCTAACGCGATCGGCACAGTCGTCGATCTTAAACCATTTGCAGATCGAGCAAAAAAAGTAGGCGCGCTACTCGTAGCTGATGCAGTTCATGCTGCGCCACATTTACCAATGGATCGTGACCAAATGCAAATTGATATTTTATTGTGCTCAGCTTACAAATTCTTTGGACCGCATATCGGCATTGTCGCAATTAAAGAAGAAATTTTTAAGCAGTTGGAGCCTTACAAACTGACTACTTCTCCAACCTATTATCCAGATAAGTTGGAAACCGGCACGCAAAATCACGAGGGCATTGCCGGAATTCGTCCTGCCATTGAGTTTTTTGCTCAGTTTGGTGAAGGGAAAACGAGAAGAGAACGTATTGTGAGCGGCATCGAACAAATTGAAAAGCATGAAAACCGCTTGGCAAATCGACTTCGTGAAGGCTTGTCAGCAATCGATGGTGTAACCGTTACACAAGCCGCAGCGGATGTTCAGAAAACACCTACAATCGCTTTTCAAGTAGATGGAATCGAACCAGGAGACATTTGCAAAAAACTAGCGGAAGAACATAGTATTTTCCTTGCAGCGGGGCATTTCTATGCGTCAACATTAGGTGATGTGTTAAATGTCAACGATAGTGGTGGCTGGGTCCGCGCTGGACTTGCACCGTATAGCACAGAAGAAGAAGTAGACCGGTTAATTGGCGCAATAAAATCATTTGTTTAGACTGTAGTATGAATAATCGACTTTTTTCCCTTTGCACGAGGTTGATGTTATACTAAAAGGAACTTGTTCCGCCAACGGAGAGCATTACGTTATTTCCCGCAAAGGGACATAAACAAAGGAGAATGAAATTTTGACACAAACGAACAGTAACTCTGATAACAAACCAACGAACTTACCACCGAATTACGACGAATTGAAAAAAGCTGCAAACCGACAGGCTAACTGGAAAGAGCGTTTAGCTGCGGTTGAAGAGCTTGGCAACTGGAAAAGCGAACCAACAATTGACTTGTTAACACACCGCATGAACCACGATTCGGTTTATCAAGTGCAGGAAGCTGCCTATAAACAACTTAAAAACTTTGGCGAAAATGTTCACATGCCAGAGCGTAAAAAATATGATTTGATCAAGGACACTTCTAAAGTACTTGTTCGCATCAAAAAAAGTTTGCCAGCTGGGCACACTTACGAAGACTTTAAAGAAAAACTACAAAAAATGCGTAGCGATATTTACGATACGTATAAAGGTGACAAAGGCGAAGATTTCGAAAGCTGGTTAGAAGAACAATGGAAAGCAGCGCCTTTTAAGCAACCTCGTCGTAGATAATTCGAGTTTCAACTTAGCCATAAAAAATCCCGGATGCCATTATGGCATTCGGGATTTTTTTATAAATATTTTTGAATGATGGGTTTTAGACGGTAACCAAACAATCCAGCAAGAACGGCTAAGATCAAGTCTTTTGGAAGTGGTACAGCCATCCATGCCCAAGCCATTTTGTACGTAAAGCCTTCAGGCGCTGCAAACCATAGTTTATAAGCTGCATACATCCAGTTTGTACCAAACAAATAATTGACGGCCATTCCGACTAGTGCAGCAATGATAAATCCTTTTTTAGTAGACCATTTTTCGGCAATGAGTCCGGCTAAATAAGCGGTAAAAACATAAGATACAATAAATCCAAAAGTTGGACTGAGCAATGTATCCATACCACCAGAGAATTTTGCGAACACTGGAACACCAGCAAGGCCTATAAATGCATAAACTATCATGGCGATAGCGCCTTTACGGCTACCAAGTAGAAGACCTGCCAAAATAGCAAAAAACGTTTGGAGAGTGATTGGTACACCTCCTACAACTAAATACGAAGCGATGTTTGCACCAATTGCCATCAAAGCAGCGAATAAGGCGATATGTACTAATTGCAAAGTGCGAGAGTGATTTGCCGATCTGGAAGTGGTCGTCGTTGTCATTCTATTTCCTCCTACTATTCTAGATAAATTAAGTATAATGAGAGAAAATATTTAAGTCAACTTATATTTTATTTAGGTTAACACAATGTGGGGGGCACAGTAAACAAAGAAAAAGCTGACCTTTCGAGAAGGTCAGCTTTTTTCTATAAAGTTAAAATCCAGGCTTATTCAATAACTTGAAGACGTTGTTTTTATAATCTTCAACGCCGGGTTGATCAAATGGATTGATGTCTAACATATAAGCGCTGTATGCACACGAAAGCATATAGAAGTACAGTAAATGACCTAATTGGAACTCATCGATTTTTGGAATCGTCAAGCTTAGTTGAGGAACACCACCATCTAAGTGAGCACTTGATGTGCCTTTGTGTGCAACATGGTTAAATTCTTGTAACGAGAGTCCAGCCAAATAATTAAGTTCATCGCCATCGTTTTCAGCTTCAAAAACTGTTAAATCTTCGTTTGCTTCTTGTACCAATAGGAACGTTTCAAACAAATTGCGTTTGCCGTCTTGAATATATTGACCCATCGAATGCAAGTCTGTTGTGAACGAAACAGATGCTGGGAAAATCCCTTTGCCTTCTTTTCCTTCACTTTCGCCAAACAATTGCTTCCACCATTCTTGAACAAATGATAGCTTTGGTTCAAAAATTGCCATAACTTCTGTCGTGTAACCTTCTACATACAATTGATGGCGAACGGCTGCGTATTGAACAGCCACGTTTTCATCAAAGTTAATATTGTTATAAACCTTTTCAGCATCAGCAGCGCCCGCAAGTAAGTCCTTAATTGAATAGCCAGCTGCCGCAATTGGCACTAAACCAACCGCTGTGAATACTGAATAACGTCCACCCACATCTGCAGGAACAACAAAGCGCTCATAGCCATTTTCTTCAGCTAATGTCAGCAAAGCCCCTTTTTCAGCGTCAGTTGTCACGATAATACGTTCAGCTGCTTCTTGACCATAGCGTTTTTCCATATAGTCTTTTAAGAAACGGAACGCAATAGCAGGCTCTGTCGTTTTACCTGATTTCGAAATAACGTTGACCATAACGCGTTTACCATCAAGATGTGCAAGCAATTGTTTTAAATACTCTCCACTTACTTGATGACCTGCGAAAACTACTTCTAATCCAGTTTCTTTTTTGAAATATGGATCAAGTGCAGATAACACAGCTTTAGCGCCTAAATAAGATCCCCCAATACCAATAACAACTAATACATCTGCCTTGTCACGGATTTGAGTTGCTGTTTTTTCAACTTTCTCCATAAATGCTGAATCAAGTGTGCTTGGCCAATCTAACCAGCCAAGAAAATCTGAACCTTTTCCTTTTTTACTGTAAAGATCTTCGTGAATTTGTTTTAATTGTGCTCTTTTTTCAAGTGTTAAAACGGAACCAATTGATTGCGAAAATGTAATTTCAACCATAGTTACCCTCCTGTCGTTTAGTAATCAGTTTACCATATAAAAACTGGTGATTGCGTAAGTTTTGTAGGAGAAACCTTTACAGAGACTGATCTATAGCAATGAAATTGAATTTTGGTTGAAAAATCACGTGACTGAATAGGAAACAGTTATTAGAAATAAAGAGATTAATCTTTCAACAAGTAGCTATTTATTGGTAAAATAAAGAAAACAATGGGAGGTTATGTTTTGACTAAAAAAATAACAATTATTCTAACCTTGGCTTTTCTGATCTTATTGGCGGGCTGTCAACCAAGTCCAACGCCTGAAGAGCGGCTAAAAGCATACATAGACCACTGGAACAACGCAGAATTTACGGAAATGTATAGCGCGTATTTAAATAAAGGAACGAAAGATGCATATGCACCAGAAGATTTTGTTGAACGCCAACAAAAGTTTTACGAAGACTTAGCGATTACAAATGTTGAAGTGAGCTATACAAAGCCGGCAGAAGAAACAGAATGGGATCCTGAAAAGCCAGCTGACTTTCCTGTTCAAATACAAATGGACACACTTGCAGGACCAGTTGCGTTTGAGAAAACCATGTCGTTGTTGGTTGAATCTCAAGACGATACAGAAGACTGGTTTGTTGAATGGGATCCATCTTTTATATTTGAACAATTGGAAAAAGGCGATGAAGTTCGGGTATCGACAACAACTGCAGATCGCGGTGAGATTCTTGATCGAAACCAAAAAGCGATAGCCATCAACGGAACAGGTTACAACATTGGTGTGGTTCCTGAAAACTTCAAAAAAGAGTCTAGCAAAGAAGAACTCGCAGAAGTTCTTGGAATATCCGTTGATTTTATTGATGAAAAAATGAATCAAAGTTGGGTTCAAGAGGATCAGTTTGTGCCGATTTCCAAAGCCGCGAAAAATGATAAAGAATTACTAGAGAAAGTAAAAGCAATACCAGGCGCAACTTATCAAGAAACAGCAATGCGCGAATACCCATATGAAGAAGCTCTTGGACATTTGAGCGGCTATATTGGCCCGATCACTGCTGAAAAATTAGAAGAACTTAAAGACCAAGGGTATAAGTCGACAGATTTTATCGGTCGAAGAGGACTTGAGTTAACGCTAGAAGAACGTTTACATGGCAAAAATGGCATAAAACTGTTTATCCAAAAACAAGGTGACAATGGAGAAGAAATAATGATTACTGAAACAGCTGCTGAAAATGGCGAAACGATTGTTTTGACTATCGATGCAGAATTGCAAAAATCTACTTATGACGCGATGAAAGGCGAAGCGGGAACAAGTGCTGCAGTCGACCCAAAAACGGGAGAAACGTTAGTTTTAGTTAGTTCGCCCGCCTATAATCCAAACGAATATATGTTAGGCATTAGCGAAAGTCGCTTTAAAGAACTAAGCGAAGATCCGTTAAATCCATTATTTAATCGTTTTGGTGCAGCTTATGCACCCGGTTCAACGATTAAGCCAGTAACGTCAGCGATTGGATTAGAAGCTGATACATTAAATCCAACGGAAGGTCTTCAAATTGAGGGAGCTACATGGCAAAAAGACAGTTCTTGGGGAGATTATCGCGTTAGCCGGTTACATCCTGAAGCACCAAACCCAATTGATTTGAATAAAGCCTTGGTTTATTCGGACAATATTTATTTTGCGCAACAAGCACTTAACATGGGCAACGATACATTTGTTTCAGGGTTAAAAAACTTTGGTTTTGGAGAAGACATTCCATTTGCCTTAGAGCTACAATCTTCACAAATTTCCAATGAAGGAACGATCGGATCTGAAGGACAGTTGGCGGATTCTTCATTTGGTCAAGGGCAGATGCTGACAAACATTCTTCATTTGGCTACGATGTATGAGCCGTTCTTAACAGAGGGCACGATGTACAAGCCGTTATTGTTTATGGATGAAGAAAAAAGCCAAGTTTGGAAAGATGGATTACTAAGTGCAGAAAATGCGGGAATTCTCCGCAGCGGGATGCGCAGTGTTGTTGTGGATGGCTATGCACAGTCCGCTAACAGCAAAACAGTGAAAATTGCAGGGAAAACAGGTACAGCTGAATTAAAAGGGGAAATAGGTGAAGAAGGACAAGAAAACGGCTTTTTTGTTTCTTATGATTCAGAAAGTCCAGATTTTATCCTTGCCATGATGATCGAATCGATCGAAGACAATGACGGCAGTGATTATGTTGCTGGATTTGCGGCGAAAGTGTTTGAAGAATATAAAGCTCGATAAAAAGTAAAAGAAGCCACTCGCAAGTATTATTTGTGGGTGGTTTTCTCATTGCAGGAATTTCCCAAAGAATATTGAATAGAAAGAGTAATAAATAGAGTAATAAATAGAAAAAGAAAATCTGTCCGACACTAGTAATTTCGTTAAAAGGAAGAGGGCGATGAATTTGAAAGAAACCTGGTGGAAAGAAGCAGTAGTCTATCAAATTTACCCAAGAAGTTTTAATGATTCAAATGATGATGGCATTGGCGACTTAAATGGCATAACTGAGAAATTAGATTACTTGTCCGAGCTGGGCGTTACGATTGTATGGGTTTGTCCAATGTATAAATCACCAAATATCGATAATGGTTACGATGTCAGTGATTATCAAGAAATCATGGAAGAAATGGGAACGATGGCGGACTTCGACCGACTTTTAGAAGAACTGCATAAAAGAGGCATGAGACTCATCATTGATCTCGTCTTGAATCATACGAGTGATCAACATCCGTGGTTTTTGGAATCCAAGTCTTCGAAAGACAATCCGAAGCGGGACTGGTATGTATGGCGTGACCAACAAACGAATTGGGAAAGTATTTTTGGAGGACCGGCATGGACATTTGATCCAAAAACCGAGCAATATTACTTACACATTTACACCAAAAACCAAGTCGATTTAAATTGGGAAAACAAAGACATGCGAGAATCCATCTATGAAATGATTCGATGGTGGGTGGCTAAAGGAGTTGACGGTTTTCGGGTAGATGCCATCAATCACTTAAAAAAAGATTATAGTGATATGCCAAATCCCCAACATTTACCTTATGTTCCTGCATGGGAAAAGTTTACGGAAGTAGAAGGTTTACAAGACATACTGACGGAGCTAAGGGATCAAGCGTTTAAGAATAACGATATTGTCACAATAGGTGAAGCCAATAGTGTGAAATCACACAATATGGAAAAGTGGATCAGTGAACATGATGGGAAATTCAATATGATTTTTCACTTAGAAGCGCATAAACCAGTGGATAGCAACGGAGTAGATAATGATTTGAATGTCGAGGATTTAAAAGAAGTGTTAAATCGTTGGCAACAAGCGACACATGGCATTGCTTGGAATTCTCTTTACATCGAAAACCATGATCGACCAAGAACAGTCTCCATTTGGGGGAATGATCAAAAATATTGGTATGAAAGTGCTACGGCTTTAGGGTGTATGTATTTCTTTATGCAAGGCACTCCTTTTATTTATCAAGGTCAAGAAATCGGAATGACGAATGCCCCTTTTGACGACATTGACATGTATCACGATATTGAAACCAAAAACATCTATCGTTATAAGTATAAACAAGGTGTGCCACACGAAGAAGTAATGCATGTAATCAAAAAAATTAGCCGTGACCATGCCCGTACACCGATGCAATGGAACAACCAGGATTTCGCTGGGTTTTCTAAAGCTACGCCGTGGCTAGGGATAAATCCGAATTATCAATGGCTAAATGTCGAAGCTCAAAAAGATGATCCGAGTTCCATTTGGTCGTTTTATAAAAAAATGATTCACTTGCGCCAAAACTGGAAAGTGTTGGTTTATGGAACTACCGAACTGGCCGACTCGGGCTGTCCCTATGTATACGCCTATATACGCGAAGATCAATATACAAAAATGCTCATCGCTTCGAATTTAAGTGAAAAAACGTGTGCTTGGAATAGCCCATATGATGCTGAACTTTTTCTGAGTAATTACGAAGAGCGAGCGAAAGGCATATTACAACCATATGAAACGTGTGTGTATTTCCTGAAAAAAGAAATTTATTAATGCTAATCAGCCACAAAACCATTCACTAAGAATGGTTTTGTGGCTGATTTTTTTATCGGTAAATATTTGGCGATAAAATGTATGAAAACCAAAGTGAATTACCTACCATTTTGAGCAATAGATATCTTCGACAGTGAAGCATAAGATGGAACTAATCATTACAAAGAAAGGAGCGCTAAACTTGAGTAGAAGAATAGACATAAAAGAAGTAGAAAGAGCACAAAAACGAATAGCTTCTTTAGTTAACAAAACCCCTTTGATCGAGTCTTTTGTTTTATCAGAAAAACTCGGGCGCCCGGTTTACTTAAAACTAGAGAACACCCATGATATCGGCGCTTTTAAAGTAAGAGGTGCAGCCAATAAAATATTAAGTTTAAGTGTTGAAGAAAAGGTGAGAGGTGTTACCACATATTCAACTGGAAATCATGGCATGGCAGTTGCATTTGTAGCAAAAAAGCTAGGAATTCGTGCGGTAGTGTGCATTTCAAGTCGTGTTCCAAAAGCAAAGGTAGATTCATTAAAAAGCTTAGGCGCGAAAATAGAAGTGGTAGGGAAGAGTCAAGATGCTGCAGGGGTAAGGTGCTACGAACTTGCAAAAGAAAAAGGCTATACCGTGATTGAACCCTTCGACGATCCATTCGTCATTGCAGGACAAGGAACGATTGGTTTAGAGCTGTTAGAAGATCTACCGGATTTAAAAGATGTAGTGGTGCCATTATCTGGAGGAGGATTGCTTTCAGGAATTGGCTTAGCTTTAAAATCCAATCGTTCCGATATACGAATTACAGGAGTTTCAATGGAACAATCTGCTGTCATGCATGAAAGCATAAAGGCGGGTAAACCAGTTGAACTAGAGGAAAGCGAAACATTAGCGGATAGTTTGCTAGGAGGAATCGGTTTCAATAATCAATATACATTTAAAATGGTTCAGACCTTTATGGATCAGATAGTGCTGAGCTCTGAAGAAGAAATTGGCTATGCGATAGCTTATATGATGGATAAGCAACGAATTATCATGGAAGGAGCAGCAGCGACCGGTATTGCTGCGATATTGGGAAACAATGTTGCTCATCAAAATGGAGCTCTGGCTGTAATCATCACAGGACAAAATGTCGATATGTCCATATTGCTTCAGTTAATAAAAAACTATACATTCGAAAAAAGCAAAAATTGATTTTGGACAGGCAATGGTCTTTGTTATTCCGTATTTTTACTAAAAAAGAAAATTGAGTTTACAGATTATTGTTCCCCTCGATTTTTTGCGGTGCTATAATCAGAACTAACCTTTTAATTGAAGTGTTGTTTTGCTTGTGGCAAAGGAATTTGTTTAAACGTAAAGGAGGATACAATGCAATCTTCGGTAGAAAGTGTTTTAAGCTATGAAATCTTAAAAAACGCCCGCTTGTTAACAGCAAAAAATTCTGTCGCTGATCGCACGGTTCAGTGGATATCTGTAATGGAAATGCCAGTCGAGAACTTTGTCCGTCAAAATGAAATAATCTTGACGACAGCCATTGGATGCCATAACGATGTCGAGAAGTTTAAAGGATTTGTACAAGATATTATCGACTCCAATGCATCGGCGTTAATGGTTGCCACTGGTCGACATGTGTTTGATATTCCGGTAGAAGTTATTGAGCTAGCAGAACAACAAAAATTCGTTATTATTGAACTGCCGTGGGAAGTGAGATTTTCAGCTATTATCGAAGAAGTAATGAAAAATATTAATGATAAACAATATAAAGACCGTGAGAAGTCAGAGAAAGTGCAACAAGAACTGTTGAAACTAATTCTTGGTGATACGGATTTAAATAATATTTCAAAATACATTCAACGACAAATTGACCACCAGCTGTTGATAACTGATCGAAATGGATTTATTCAAACCGAAAACGGTCATACTCAAGAGTTTATTGAGAAATGGAAAAATGCTGTGATTCAAGGAGATTTTCCAATTTGTAAAGAAATAAATATACTTAATCACGATCCGATGTTACAGAAATTTCGTATGGCAAAATTGGATGATAGAATAATCTTACAGATTCCAGTTTTACAAATTTCTGAAGATCCTCAAGGATATGTGTTTGTCGTCCTACCAAATGAACTACAAGTCGTTTCTTATTTAACGCCTTTTCGTGTAGCTGTCCTAGAACATGCCGCCACAACCATATCGTTATGGCTTTCTAGAAAAAATGCCATTGAAGAAACAAAACTAAACTTGAGAAGTGATTTCGTCCAAGAAGTGGCTACAGGAGACTTTGTTTCTGCAGACCAAGCATTCTCAAGAGCCAAACTATTGGGATATAACCTAGACTTGCCATATATTTGTCTAGTCGGATTTCCTGAAAATTTCAAGGAACTATTTGAAAAACGGAAACAAGAGATTATTTCTTATGTACAATGGACAGAAAGCATGATTCGTTATATCGAAGAAGAAATTTACTTTGCTGCTCAGTCTTTAAAAAGAGAAGTAATGATGACTTATCAAGGAAATCAATTGCTGATTTATCTAGAAAAGCCAGCGGAAACAGATTATGATAATGTCGTTAATTTTTTAGATTTAATCGAACGTCGATTAAAGAATCTTTTGCCGGAAGTCACGATCTCTTGGGGAATTGGAGACTTTAATAAAGGGTTTCAAGGATTAGCTGAAAGTTATCAACAAGCCAATCTGGCAGTAGATATTGGACGGCGAAAAAAAGGCAAGGGGAAACGTACTTTTTACAGCGATACGCGTATAGATCGTGTATTGTTAACTCTTGCACAAAATGAAGAAATGAAAAAAGTGATTATGACAACAATCGAACCACTTGTCGAATATGATAAACAGCGAAATATGGATTTGATTGGCACGTTAAAATGCTATAACCAAAACCACGGAAATGTCAGCCAAGCAGCAAGAGCTTTAAATTTACATCGTCAATCGTTACTTTACCGACTTAGAAAAATCGAATCATTAACGGGACATTCTCTGATTGATCCTGATGATTTATTTTTGTTGGATTTAAGCATTAAAACATGGGAAATTGGCGTTGTAGAAAACAAAAATGGATAAACCGCCACCCGCACTTTTAACAGAAAGTGCGGGTGGCGGTTTTTTCTTATGTCATTAAAGACGGAATAATTAGAAATTTTGACTATAATATAGATTAATTTTCATACATTATTGCAGATGATAGTTACGCAAAGGAATCGCTATACTAAACTCACGGATATAATATTCCGAAAATTTAAAAAGTAACACCGATTTTACTAAAGAGGGGGATAGTTCCTATGTCAGTTGGCACTGCAGAGTATCAAACAAGAATTTGGAAGACAAAAGAACGAATGGCATTGAAAGGAATAGAAGTTTTGCTTATTACAGATCCAGCAAATATGAACTACCTCTCCGGTTACGATGGCTGGTCATTTTATGTCCATCAAATGTTAATCGTTATAAACGACGAAGATCAGCCAATCTGGGTAGGACGCACAATGGATGCGAATGCTGCAAAAATTACCACGTGGCTATATCACGACAATATCATTTCGTATCCTGATACGTATGTTCAGTCGGAGACAAAACACCCGATGGATTTCGTAGCCGATATTTTAAAGCAAATCGGACAAGATAAACGTCGTATAGGAGTCGAAATGGAAAATTATTATTTCACTGCCAAATGTTATGAACAATTGAAAAAAGGATTGCCGAATGCAACTTTTCAAGATGCGACTTTATTAGTGAACTGGGTGCGTATCGTCAAGTCTGATCAAGAAATCGAATATATGAAAAAAGCAGCTGTGCTCGCTGAATTAGCTATGAATGCTGGAATCGAAATGATTAATGAAGGGGTTCGTGAATGTGATGTTGCAGCCAAAATTCTCTATGCACAAGTGACAGGAACAGAAGAGTTTGGTGGAGATTACCCAGCCATTATGCCACTTATGCCATCGGGGGAAAAAACATCAACTCCTCATTTAACATGGACTGATACGCGTTATAAAGCCAACGAATCAGTCATTTTAGAATTGGCTGGTTGTTATAAGCGATATCATTCCCCGTTAGCCCGGACAATCCATATTGGAAGTCCGAGCGAAGAATTAAAAAAACTTGCGCAGGTGACAGTAGAAGGTATTGAGGACTGCCTTTCCATCATCAAACCAGGAATTGCTTTAGAAGAAGTTTGCGAAACTTGGACCAAGTCAATTGCTAAATACGGTTATACAAAAGAGTCGCGAATCGGTTACTCGATGGGACTAAATTATCCACCTGATTGGGGTGAGCATACAGCCAGTATTCGGAAAGGCGATCGGACGATTTTACAACCGAATATGACTTTCCATATGATTCCAGGGATGTGGTATGACAAATCTGGTTTTGAAGTAAGTGAATCTTTTCGGATAACTGAAAATGGTTGCGAAACCTTCGCCAATTTACCTAGAGGACTTTACGTCAAAAACGAAGCATTAATCAGATAGGAACTCGAGGAGTGAGGCAAAATTGATGATCTTCACAGAGCAAAAGCTGAGGCAGTATATCACTCTAAATCAGGACACTCTATCGATAATCGAAGACAGCTTCACTAAACTGGCGCAACAACAAGTGGTGATGCCGCCTATTATGCGGCTTGATATTCATGACTACAACGGTGAAGTAGATGTGAAAACGGCATATGTAAAAGGCAAAGCAATGTTTGCCATTAAAGTTTCTTCTGGATATTTTGATAATCCAAAACAAGGCTTACCAAGTGGTAGTGGATTCATGATGCTGATGGATACAAAAACCGGTATCCCACAAGCTCTATTTCTAGATAATGGATACTTAACCGACGTCCGAACTGCAGCAGCAGGTGCCATTGCTGCAAATTATTCATCTAAAAAAACAGTCGAGACAGTTGGCATTATCGGATCCGGCAGTCAAGCCAGGTTGCAGTTGACTGCTTTAACTTTGGTTCGAGATTTTAAAAAAGTACTGGTCTATTCAAGGTCTGCTAAAGCTGCCTATCGATTTGCAGAAGAAATGAGCTCAGCACTCAACATAACAGTTCAAGTTGCAGAAAGTGCTAAAGAAGTGATCAAGAAGAGCCAATTGGTCGTGACGACGACTCCTGCAACTGAGCCGCTAGTAAAAGCAGAATGGTTACATTCCGGTTTGCATATTACGGCGATGGGGTCAGATGCTGAACATAAGCAAGAGCTAGAAGCAGAAGTCTTGTCATCTGCAGATAAAATAATTTGTGATACGACCGCACAATGTATGCGCCTCGGAGAACTGCATCATGCTTTGGCCAGTGGAACGTTAAACGATGCTTCTAATGTAATAGAATTGGGTCAATTAACTTCTCAAGAAAAAAAGGGGAGAGATCATGACGATCAAATTACAGTTTGTGATTTGACTGGTACAGGAGCACAAGATACGGCAATTGCGTTGTACGCTTATCGCGAAATGATCAAGCGAAGTAAAGGTATTGAAATTGATTGTAGTCACCAATCACAAAAAAATTAAGAGGAGTGGTCGTATGACACAAAAAGATATTCAGATGGGAACAAAAGCAGTATGGGCAGGAGAAAAAGAATATTTGGTACATGGTGCAACTCAAGTGCCTGTGGTATTGAGCGTAGCTTATACGTATGACGATATGGACGAATGGTACGACGTAGCAATCGGAAAGAAAAAAGGTCATATTTATGGACGCAACACAAACCCAACAGTACAGGCATTTGAAGATAAAGTGAAAATACTAGAAGGTGCAGAAGCAGCAACAAGTTTTTCTACAGGGATGGCTGCCATTAGCAACACACTAGCAACATTTTTACTACCGGGTGATCGCATTGTCTCGGTAAAAGACACATATGGTGGAACCAATAAAATTTTCACTGAATTTCTTCCGCGACAAAATATTGAAGTGGCTTTAGCGGAAACCGGTAACCACGAGTCTATTGAAGCGGAAGTGGCAAAAGGTTGTAAAATCCTTTACTTAGAAACACCAACAAATCCAACAGTCAAAATTACGGATATTGAGCGAATGGCGAAGGCAGGACATGAAGTCGGAGCAATTGTCATTATTGATAACACATTCGGCACACCGATTAATCAAAATCCTCTTGAACTGGGCGTCGACTTGGTCATTCATAGCGCAACAAAGTTTCTCGGGGGGCATGCAGATGCGTTAGGAGGCGTCTTGGTCGGTTCTCAAGAACTCGTTGAGCAAGTTTATCATTACCGTGAAATCAACGGGGCAACGATGGATCCAATGGCAGCTTACTTGACTTTGCGCGGGATGAAGACACTTCATATTCGTGTTCGTGAGCAATGCAAAAATGCAATGGCGCTTGCAAAATACTTACAAACAAAAGAATTGGTCGAAGATGTCTTTTATCCAGGACTTGAAACGCATCCAAACCATGACATTGCGAAAAAACAAATGAAAGATTTTGGCGGCATGCTCAGCTTTGCAGTAAAAGGCGGCGTGGATACTGTACGAGATCTTCTTCCAAAATTGCAATACGCACATCGTGCAGCAAACCTTGGGGCTGTTGAAACAACGGTTGGTCCTGCGCGGACAACAAGTCACGTAGAATGTACGCCAGAAGAACGTGCAGCAATGGGAATTCCTGAAGGCTTGGTTCGAGTGTCTTGCGGAATCGAAAATATTGAAGACATCATTGCTGATTTCGAACAAGCTTTTAAACATGTTGAAAGTGCTGTGAAAATTTAATCATCACGATCCGAGGTGCAAAAGAATGGTAGGACATCATCTTAGTGTTGAGCGAGCCAACGCGATAGCAGACAAATTAATCGAATGGCGGCGTACGTTTCATCGGTTTCCTGAACTCAGCTTTCAAGAGTTCGAGACTAGTCGGTATATTGCAAAACGTTTACAGAAAATAGCTGGCATTAATGTAGAAATTGGCTTAGGTGTAGAAACAAGTGTCGTCGGGACATTGACTTCAGGTGATGGACCGACGATCGCCATTCGAGCAGACATTGATGCACTGCCAATAGATGAACAAAGCGAATGTGATTATCGTTCACAAAACCCAGGTATTATGCATGCTTGTGGTCACGATGCGCATGCGGCAATTTTATTGGGGGCGGCAGAAATTTTAGCTAAGCAATTTAAAGAAATGGATATTCAAGGGACTGTAAAATTTATTTTTCAACCAGCAGAAGAAAGCATAGATGAAGAAGGAATGTCTGGATCTCCTTATCTTGTGCAGGCTGGCGTATACGATGGCGTAGACGCAGCGATTGCGCTTCATATGTGCCCATGGTTGCCTGTTGGAGAAGTACAAATCAATGATGGGTATAGCATGGCAAATGTTGATGTTTTTCAAGCAAGAATTATTGGAACTGGCGGACATGGCGCGTATCCGGAACTTGGAACCGATCCGACTTGGATGTTAGGGCCTGTGTTACAAGCATTGCACGGAATTGTTTCTAGAAAAGTTCCTGCATTGGAAGCGGCAGTAATTAGCATCGGTCAAATTCATGCGGGGACAGCAAGCAACATTATTCCAACTGAAGTGAAAATCGAAGGAACAATTCGCAGTTATTCTTCCGAAATTCGTGACTTGTTATCAAACGAAATACAAAAAGCATTTTCAGTTGTAGATCGTTTAGATGGTGAGTATTCGTTAGAGATTCAAAGAGGAGAGCCAGCATTAGTGAATCATCCAAGCATTAATGACATATTTCTTAAAACAATTTACGAAATCTACCCTAATCTCGGCATCACGAAAAAACCATTTGGTATGGGGGGAGAAGATTTTGGATACGTTACGCAAATATTGCCTGGTTCGATGTTCTTTTTAGGATGTGCTGTTGCGGATGGAGTGCAACGAGATCTTCATACGCCAATTTTTGACATTGATGAAAAGTGTCTGCCAATAGGTGCTGCAATTCTAGCGCAAACAGCACGCAATTTTTTAATCGGAGAGATGTCTTCAACTATTCTTCCAAACAAGCAAGTAATACAAAAAAGTGAGGTGTGAAATCATGGTTCATAAATTAGCATTTATCGGATTTGGCGTAGTTGGACAAGGTTTAGCTGAAATTCTTCATCATAAAAAAGAAGCATTAAAACGCGACGAAAATTTTGAAGCGCAAATTGTGGCGATATCTGATTTTATGAAAGGTTCTATTTATCAGCCAAACGGACTTGATATCGAGTTGGTTTTAAAAACCTTGAAAGAAACCGGAAACCTAGAAAATTATCCTGAAACGACAGGGTTAATCAAAGGATGGGATAGTATAACGACCATTTGCGAGTCCAATGCGGATACGATTATCGAAGTATCTTATACGGATGTGAAAACTGGTCAACCGGCAATCAATCATTGTAAATCAGCATTTGAACATGGCAAAAACGTAGTTATGACAAACAAAGGACCTGTCGCTTTAGCATATAAAGAGCTCTCAGAAATTGCTGAGCAACATGGTGTGTCTTGGGGATTTGAAGGTACCGTGATGAGTGGGACCCCGGCACTTCGTATGCCTAACGCAACACTTGCAGGGAATGATATTACTGAAATACGAGGGATTTTGAACGGGACGACAAATTATATTTTGACGAAAATGGAGAACGAAGGGGTTACATATGAAGAAGCGTTAAAAGAAGCTCAGGCTTTAGGTTATGCCGAAGCAGATCCGACCAGTGATGTAGAGGGATATGATGCGCGCTATAAAATTGTTATTCTTTCAAACTACGTGATGAAAGCTCCATTGACCGTTGAAGAAGTTTCATGCACAGGAATTTCAAGTATTACAGCTAAAGATATTGAAGAAGCGAAAATAGAAGGGAAACGTTGGAAGCTTATCGCAACAGCACGAAAAGATCAAACAGGAGTCATCGCTTCGATTGCTTTAGAAAAAGTGGATTTAGATGATCCGTTAGCATCGATTAGTGGTGCGACAAATGCTATCACTTATGAGACAGATTTACTGGGGGCGGTAACATTAAGTGGAGCAGGAGCTGGAAAAGTCGAAACAGGCTTTTCATTATTGATTGACTTAATAACGATTGCTCGCCAAAAGCAAACAGTAAAACTATAACGAGAGGAGGCGGTGAACCGATGACTACTCATCTTAAAGGTCAAAAAATGTTTATTGCAGGAGAATGGATAAGCAGTGAGAAAACTATTGAAGTTCGTAATCCACAAGATAATACCATCATCGATTTAGTTCCTGCAGCTACGGTTGAGGATATGCTGAATTGTTTAGAAGAAGCAAAAAAAGGTGCAGGCATTGCAGCTGCAATGCCCGTACATCAACGTATGAAAGTAATTCATGGTGCAGCTGATTATATAGAAGAACATCATAAAAAATTTGCACGAATCATTGCAATGGAAAGCAGTAAAACGATCCGTGAAGCAACTAAAGAAGTAGGACGTGCTATTCAAACGCTACGTATAAGTGCAGAAGAAGCAAGACGAATCACCGGAGAAACCATTCCTTTCGATCAATCGCCAGGAAGTGAAAGTCGAATCGGTTATTTTTACCGTTTTCCAATTGGCGTTATCGCAGCAATCACACCGTTCAATGATCCGCTCAATTTAGTAGCACATAAAATTGGCCCAGCGATTGCTTCGGGAAATGCCATAGTGGTCAAGCCCGCGACCGTGACGCCTCTTAGTGCACTGCTCTTGGCGGAAGCTTTTTCGTTTGCTGGATTGCCAGCTAAGGTCTTGTCTGTCATTACAGGCCATGGCAGCGAAATTGGAGATGCACTTGTCACCCATCCGGCAGTCCGGATGATTACCTTCACAGGTGGCCTTGAAGCGGGTGAAAAAATAGTAAGCAAAGCGGGATTGAAGAAAATTAGTATGGAACTGGGTTCGAATTCACCGGTCATTGTGTTGGAAGATGCAGATATAGAGGATGCAGTGGAATCTTGCGTTTCAGGAGCTTTCTGGGCGGCTGGACAAAATTGCTTAGGTGTTCAACGAATTTATGTTGAAAAAAGCATCTTCAAATCCTTCCAAAGCCAATTCGTAGAGCGGACAGAAAAGTACATTATCGGTGATAAACAATCAGAACTTACGGACATGGGGCCAATGATTTCTGAAAAAGAAGCGATTCGTGTCGAGAACCTAGTCGACGAAGCAGTTGAAAAAGGAGCAGTCATTTTAACTGGTGGAGAACGTAACGGAGCCTATTACTTACCAACTGTGCTCACTGATGTGCCAAAAGATTGTAAAGTGGCTCAAGAAGAAATTTTTGGTCCGGTTGTTTTGCTTTATCCCATAGCTGATCTAGATGAAGCAATTGTATTATCAAATAGCGTCAACTATGGCTTGCAGGCTGGAATTTTCACCAAAAACATTGATATGGCTCATAAAGCGATTGCCAAGTTGGATGTCGGCGGAGTACTGGTTAATGACAGCAGCGATTACCGTATTGATGCCATGCCATTTGGTGGAGTTAAGAACTCTGGGTTAGGTCGTGAAGGCATTAAATTTTCGATACAAGAAATGACAGAAACAAAAGTTGTTTGTTTTAAACTGCCTGGCCAATAAAAAAATTATCGACATGGGTGAAGGGGGAAATCTTATGACAAAGAAAAACTTGGAACGTGCTTCTTTTAACAATCCCGTCTTTAAAATATCGGCTACCATTGTCACTTTGTTTGCTTTGTGGGGGATGTTATCTCCCCAAAGTATGACGACAATTGCAGCTGCTGTCGCAAACTATATCGGCAATTCATTTGGTTGGTTCTATATGATGTCCGTCGCGTTTTTCGTGGCATTTTGTCTATTTCTTGCTTTTAGCAAATATGGAAAGATTAAGCTTGGACAAGAAAATGAGAAACCGGAATTTTCATTTTTTGCATGGATCAGCATGTTATTCGCCGCTGGATTTGGCGCAGGGATTGTTTTTTGGGGTGTTGCAGAACCGATGACTCACTTTGCGAATCCTCCTACTGGAAATATTGAACCTCAATCTGCTGAAGCAGCTCGAGTTGCCATGAATTACTCTTTCTTTAATTGGGGATTGCATCAATGGTCGGTTTTCACTCTTGTTGGTTTAGCTCTTGCTTATTTTCAATTCCGAAAAAAAAGCAAATTGCTAATCAGTGAGACACTTGATGGAGTTTCTAAGAAAAAAATGAACAAAACCTTAAAAAGGTCGATCAATATTTTAGCAGTTGTAGCGACAGTGACAGGAGTTGCAACATCTTTAGGTATGGGTGTACTGCAAATAAATGCCGGACTTAGTCATGTTTTTTCTTTGCCCAATACGGGTGGAATGCAGATTGGCATTATCGGCCTCATGTTTGTGTTATTTACCTTATCTGCCATTACTGGTGTTAATAAAGGGATTAAAATATTAAGTAATCTCAATATGGTTTTAGTTGTCGGATTTATGCTGTTCTTTTTGTTTAATGGACCTACTGTTTTCATCCTTGAAACGTTTGTCCTTGGAATTGGAGATTACTTAACGAACTTTGTTGGAATGAGCTTTCAAATGACTCCATATTCAGGAGAAACGTGGGTCAAAGATTGGACAGTGTTTTATTGGGCATGGGTTATTACCTGGTCTCCATTTGTCGGATCGTTTGTTGCACGCATATCAAGAGGAAGAACCATTCGTCAATTTGTGTCAGGCGTAATGATTGTTCCTCCTTTAATCGCCTTTGTATGGATGTCTATTTTTGGAGGAACGGGAATCTACATGGACTTGTTCCAAAACACAGCACTTTCAACAGCCGTTTCTGAAAACGTTGCGACCGCCATTTTTGTTTTCTTAGAACAATTCCCGCTTTATGGTTTGTTATCTGCATTAATGTTAGTGCTTATTATGATTTTCTTAGTTACATCTGCCGATTCTACGGTTTACGTACTCGGAATTATGACTTCTGATGGCAATGAAAATCCATCGAATGCAGTTAAAGGAATCTGGGCTGTCCTAATCGCAGTTATTACGGGAGTACTGATTGTCAGCAGTGGATTGCAGGGGCTTCAATCAGTAGCATTAATAGCGGCCTTGCCGTTTACGGTCATTATGTTATTCATTAGTGTATCGTTAATGAAATCTTTGTCTCAAGAAAAATTTGAAGTGGTTATTGAAGAACATGAAGTAAAATTGAATCCGGTTCAGGCTTCGACAAAGTCTTCATCAAAAGAAGGAGAGCGACAAAAAAATCCTAAAAATAGTTCCGTCGAAATTTGACGGAGCTTTTTTGCGTTTTCGCATTCAATATACATTGATCAGGTGAATAGGTATATATAATTAGGTAAATAGTTTCACTTACTATATTCACGTTCAATCCACTAGAAAATTTCCCAATTACGAAAAACGGAAACTTCTGCTAACTTTAAATGTGTGGCAGCGTCCTCAAGTCGGACATATGCGAAAGCGCGGGACGCCGTAGCTGGAGTCAGTTGCCATAAACCATATTGGAAAAGGGGATTGAACGATGAAAAAATCGGCAAAATTCATTACGACAGCAATATTGACAGCTACTATGTTAATACCGGCAATGGGCGTCAGCGCAAACGGGGATTCTGTTGAAAAAGCGAATGGCAATGAGAAATTTCGTGTATTGGTTGACTCAGCAAATCAAAAAGAGTTGAAAAATGCTAAAAGCCAATACGGTGTTCATTGGGATTTTGAAAACGAAGGATTCACAACCAATATGAACGAAAAGCAATTTGAAGCACTTCAGAAAAACAAAAATATAACAGTCGAAAAAGTTCCAGAATATAGCATTGATGAAACTTCAGCTGAGCCGCTAGCTCAATACTCAACTATGGCAGCTTCTCAATCCACACCATGGGGGATCAAAGCCATCTATAATAATTCAAACCTAACACAAACTTCTGGTGGAGCAGGTATTAACATTGCCGTACTCGATACTGGAGTGAATGTAAATCATGCAGATTTAGCGAACAATGTAGAACAATGTAAAGACTTTACATTAACTAGTAGCATCACGAATGGCACATGTACCGATCGCCAAGGACACGGAACGCATGTTGCAGGGTCTGCTTTAGCAAATGGTAACGGCGGCTTATACGGAGTAGCGCCACAATCTGACCTGTGGGCTTATAAAGTATTAGGAGATGATGGTTCGGGTTCTTCTGATGATATTGCGACAGCTATCCGCCACGTCGCAGATCAAGCAAGCGCATTAAATACAAAAGTAGTAATTAATATGTCGTTAGGATCTCCAACGGAAAGCAGCTTGATCACGAGCGCTGTTGACTACGCGTATAACAAAGGTGTATTAGTAATAGCAGCAGCAGGTAACTCAGGTCCTTCACAAGGCTCTATTGGCTTCCCAGGGGCTTTAAAAAATGCAGTTGCAGTAGCTGCACTTGAAAATGTTATTCAAAATGGTACACACCGCGTAGCTGATTTTTCTTCACGTGGCTATAGTTTTTACGATGGTGATTATTCTATTGGCAAATACGATGTTGAAATTTCAGCACCTGGCGCAGCAGTTTATTCCGCGTGGTATACAGGTGGCTATGCGACGCTAAGCGGAACATCGATGGCTTCGCCGCACGCAGCAGGACTTGCTGCTAAAGTTTGGGCAGCAAATCCAAGTGCAACAAACGTACAGGTGAGAGCAGATTTACAAAACCGTGCAAAATCATATGATATTCTCTCAGGATATGGTGCAGGCTATGGCGATGATTATGCATCAGGTTTCGGTTTTTCACGCGTTCAATAATGATAGACGTTACAGTTAGCAAAAGCGACAACCCTGTCAAAAATGTCAGGGTTGTTTTTTTGTGATATATTTTATTTATTCTGTTAAAAAGGGTGAAATTATGAATGTCGGTTCAATCATCAAGTATTATCGGACAAAAAATGGTCTAACGCAGTCACAATTGGCGGAAGGCATTTGTTCAATTTCACATTTAAGCAAAACTGAATCGAATGCTTACAGCCCCCATGAATCTACCATCAAAGCATTGTTGTTAAAAATGGGTGTTCAATTGAACAAAGAGATGGATAAACATAAACAGCTCGAGCGGACGATTGGACAATTTATCGATTGTTCGCTTCATTACGATCTAGAAACGATGAGAAGAATTTATAAGCAGTTGGAAAGAGAAAATGATTATATTCAATCAACCGATTTGGTCAATCAATACGAACTTTATAAATTTCGTTTTTATATTTACGATTATAATTTGACCAAAGCGGAACAACAGAAAAAGCTATTAGAACGAATGAAAGCTTCTTTTTTAGCGCCAGAACTCTGGGTTCATCAATTTTTTCAATCGCTATACTTCTCAATGGTGGGCGACAACATAAAATCTTTTGAATTTCTAAACAAAATGGATATAGGGATTCAAAGCATTCCACAGAAATTTGAAGGAGAGTTTTATTATCAAAAGGCGCGAATGTTAGTGCTTGCAGACCGTTACGAACTGTCAGCACATTTTGCTGAATTGGCGGTTCAATCTTTCCAACTCCACCACAATTACATCCGACTACTCCATGCCCAAATGCTTTTAGCGATCAACTATACACGTAGAAATTTGCTTGTTCAGGCAGAGAGTCTCTATGAAGTACTAATTCGCAACACCCATTTAACTAATCAAACAGCGTTACACAACCAAACGCTTTATAATTACACAGAATTATTAAGGATGAAACATGCCCATGGTGAAGCGTTAGTGATTCTTCAATCGTTAAAAGAAGCAGTAGAACGGGATACGTATTTCTACAAAGCTGTTTTAACGAGTTTATTAGAATCTATGATGGAAACGGGCCAAGATCCTTCTATACACATTGAAGAATTGAAAGCGATAAGTACTAAGCCAGAAGAAGAGTTTTTTCGAATTTATGCCAATTATTTTGAGAAAAGGAATTTTTCCCAACCAGACCTTATGACCTATTGTGAAGATATAATGTTCCAATTTTTCAGAAATAATGGTTATATAAAAGAAACAAGAAATGTTGCAGCGGAACTTGCACGTCATTATAGCAAGCAGCAACAATGGGAAAAAGCGTATTTCTATCAATCTTTCTGGAATGAGAATGGTGGTGAGTTGAATTGATGAAGAAAAAACTAATAGTCTTGTCTATTATGTATACAGGTTTACTATCTGCCGTTGTACTTGGCGGTCCAAATGTTTTACCTCCACTTTAATGAATAAAAAAGCTGCTTACTTTTAAGCAGCTTTTTTCATTGCCTAGATTCACGTACGATAAGAAAAAAGGGGAGAGACATATGTATAAGAAGAAACAATATGCTTTTAGTGATAACAAGCCCGTTTTAGTGGAAATACGACAATACACAAAATCAGATTTTCCGGCATTGATTGCCATTCAAAAAGAAAGTTTCCCCCACCCGTTTCCGGAGGAACTTTGGTGGAACTCAGAGCAGCTGACAAACCATACGGAATTATATCCTGAAGGTGCTATATGTATCGAAGTCGAAGGAGAAATTGCTGGGTCGATTACAGCTTTGCTAACAGATTTTGATCCAATATCACCAATGCATACGTGGGAGGATGCAACAGATAATGGCTATATTCGAAATCACAATCCAAAAGGCAACACTTTGTATATCGTCGACATCTGCATTCGTCCTAAATACCGATCGTTAAAACTAGGTCAGTTATTAATGCATGCGATGTATGAACGTGTTATAGAAGATGAGTTAGACCGATTGCTTGGTGGAGGAAGGATGCCAGGGTTTCATGAATTTTCTGATCGGCTCACTGCAGAACAATACGCTGAGCAAGTAGTATCGGGGGAAATTAAAGATCCGGTTCTTTCTTTCTTACTAAGCTGCGGCAGAACACCAGTGTGCATCGTAAAAAATTATTTAGAAGATGAAGAGTCTAGAGGATATGCACTATTAATGGAGTGGGAAAATCCTTTTCATCATGAACAATAGGAAAACTAAAAAAACAAGCCGCAGCAGATGCGGCTTGTTTCAACTTATAGACAACTGAAGTATTGGGAAGAGATTGCTCCAATTCCTCTTCTTTTTGACTTCTCTATTTATAGAAAAATTTCGACATTATTTAGATTACCTATTTATTGTAGACGCTAGCAGTGGCGCGTCCATGGGGTAGACGAGGCAAGAAGACAGGTGGTTTTCCTGGCTTCTTGCGGGAGTCATCCTCAAAGCGACCAGCGCGGTTTTACGACTTCGCAAACTGCACAAGGGGATTTTTCTGTTTATATATCAAAACGAAATGCTTTAACGGTAATGCCGTCATTTAATAGTTTAAAGTCAAGTGAAGAAACACGTTTAAAGCCCATTTTTTCATACAAGTCGATGGCGTTCTTCATAAAACATTCTGTATGTAAACAGATTGATTTTTGTTTGCGAATTTTGGAAATATCGATGCAATGTTCAACAAGTGCTTTGCCAACTCCACGTGAGCGAAACTCAGGAGTCACTGCTAATAAACGGATTTCAGGATATTCGCTTATCTCTTGTACTCCGGTATATGTATGGGATCCACAAGGAAATAATACGATACTCCCCACAATTTCCCGACCGATCTCGACTACAAATACTTCTACACCAGGTTGTAACTCATTAGCAGAAGCCAAATTGGATTTCAGTCGTCCCCAATGTTTCGGTGACAGTTCTTCTTGGAAACATTGCTAAGCAGCAATGCGCTGGTCTTTTAGTATATGAAATTCATCTCTCTTAGCTTCCCGAATCAACAAATCTTCATCCCCTTTAATTCAAAATACTAGAGTTGTGAAATAATGTAGAAGAAATACCGGGATGAATAATAGTGAAAGTCCATCGATTCATTAGATGTAACAGAGAGACTCATCACAAGGCTAAATAAAAAAGTTATTCTAGACAAACTAATTATAAATTAATATATTGCATATAACAAGGGAGGGGTTGGTTATGATAGAATGTAAGCGAATACATTTGTAAATTATTTGACGATTAAAAAAATAATGAAATATTATTCTTTTATTCGTTGAATTCTGACAAATGTGTTCTATAATAAATAGAAAAGAAAGGAAGGATAAATGATGAAAAAAGATTTGCGTATCAACAGCAAAGTTTTTAGTGAAGGGGCCATGAGAGCGCCTAACCGAGCGATGCTTCGTTCAGTAGGAGTGACAGACGAAGATTTTAAAAAACCAATGATCGGCGTCGCTAGCACGTGGAGTGAAGTGACGCCATGTAATATACATATTGATGACTTAGCAATTAGTGCCAAAAAAGGCGCTAGAGCAGCTGGAGGCGTCCCATTTATCTTTAATACAATCACGGTTTCTGATGGAATCTCAATGGGCACAGAAGGGATGAAGTATTCACTTTCAAGCCGAGATGTGATTGCAGATTCAATTGAAACAGTGGTAGGAGCAGAAAGTTTGGATGGCTTAGTCGCAATTGGTGGCTGTGATAAAAACATTCCAGGTTGCTTAATTGCTATTGCAAACTCTGAAGTTCCAGCTGTTTTTGTTTACGGAGGAACGATCGCTCCAGGTCGCCACAATAATAGAGATATTGATATTGTTTCTGTATTTGAAGGTGTGGGCCAACATAATAACGGCGACATGGATGACAGTACGTTACGCAATATCGAGTGTGGTGCATGTCCAGGCGCTGGGTCATGTGGCGGAATGTATACAGCCAACACAATGGCATCTGCTGCTGAAGCGATGGGAATGAGTTTGCCAGGAAGTTCTTCAAATCCAGCGGTATCAGCTGAGAAATTAGCGGATTGTGAAAAAGCAGGAGCAGCTGTACATAATTTACTTGAATTAGATATTTATCCAAAAGACATCATGACAAAAGAAGCATTTGAAAATGCGATTACGGTAGTCATGGCGCTAGGTGGATCGACAAATGCAATTCTTCATTTATTAGCGATAGCTCACGCGGCTGAAGTGGATTTAACGATTGATGACTTTAACCGATTGCAAAAAACGGTACCACATTTGGCTGATTTAAAACCAAGTGGAAAATATGTTATGCAAGATTTGCACCGAGTTGGCGGGGTTCAAGCGGTTATGAAAATGTTGCTAGAAGCTGGTTACTTGCATGGCGACTGTATGACGGTAACCGGAAAAACAGTGGCAGAAAATCTAAACGAAGCTCCGGCATTGCAAGAAGGTCAAGTAGTCATCATGCCTTTCGATAATCCGAAACGTAAAGATGGTCCACTCATTGTCTTAAAAGGAAACTTATCACCAAGCGGCGCAGTAGCAAAAGTATCGGGTGTGAAAGTAAAACGCCATGCAGGTCCTGCTCGCGTTTACAACAATGAAAAAGAAGCAACAGATGCTGTAATGGCCAATGAAATTAACGAAGGTGATGTATTAGTTATTCGTTATGTAGGACCAAAAGGTGGTCCGGGAATGCCGGAAATGCTGTCAGTTTCTGCAATTCTTGTCGGTAAAGGTATGGACGCATCAGTTGCATTACTGACAGACGGACGTTTTTCCGGCGGTACTCACGGCTTAGTAGTGGGCCATATCGCACCAGAAGCTCAAGTTGGCGGACCAATTGCCTTGCTTGAAGAAGGAGATATCGTAACTATCGATTCCGAGTTACAAGAAATTTCGATGGATGTATCTGAAGCTGAGTTGGAAGAACGCCGAAAACGTTGGGTTGCTCCACCGCTTCATAAAAAAGGTGTGCTCGGTAAATATGCGCATAATGTTTCTTGTTCATCAAAAGGAGCAGTTACTGATTACCTGAACCGTTCATAAAAAGGGATTAACTAAGACAGACTTTGGCAGTCAGTTGACTTTCATGAAACCGTAAGTCAACTGAGATGTTGAGGCACAATAAAAGGGGGAAACAACATTGGTAAATAAAAAATTCGGGTTTGTTTCAATTATGATGGCAAGTGCATTGGCTCTAACAGCGTGCGGCAGTTCTGATAGCGAATCGTCAGGTGGAGAATCGGATGAAAATTTTGTGCTTCAAGCAGGACATTCATTACCTGATGATCACCCGTACCATATAGCGCTACAAGAAATGGCAGATGCTGTTGATGAACGAACAGATGGACAAGTAACAATTGAAATTTTTGCTAACAGTGAACTTGGGGCAGAGCGTGAATTGACAGAAGGTATGGGACTTGGCACCGTTGATTTGGTGGTTTCTTCAACGGCACCTGTTACGAACTTTGTACCGGAATTAGGCGTTTTAGACGTACCGTTTCTTTTTAAAGACCGTGAATCAGCTGTAGAAATTCTAGAGGGTGATATCGGCGATGAGTTATTCACCAAAATGGAAGACAACGGCATTATCGGTTTGTCTTGGGGAGAAAATGGTTACCGACATATTACCAATGCAATCCGTCCAATCGAAACACCTGAAGATTTAAAAGGCTTGAAAATTAGAACGCAAGAAAATGAAATTCATTTAGCTGCATTTGAAGCATTAGGCGCACAACCAACTCCAATGGCTTGGACTGAAGCAATTACTGCTTTGCAACAAGGTGTAGTAGATGCACAAGAAAATCCAGCGATCGTTGCGGACCAATTTAGTTTATATGATGCAAATCAAAAGTACATGAGTTTAACAGGACACGTTTATTCTGTAGCCATCTATATGCTTAGCCAAAAAACTTACGATGAATTGCCAGAAGAACTGCGCGATATCGTTGTAGAAGAAGGACAAAAAGCAGGCGCAAGAGAACGTGAGTTAATCGTTGAAATGGAGAAAGAATCGCTTCAAACATTGAAAGATCAAGGAATGGAAATTATTGAAGATGTCGATACAGCTCCTTTCCAAGAAGCAGTTCTACCAGTATATGACACAATCGAACACCAAGACCTATTAAACGAAATTTTAGACGCGCAGAAATAAAATAATACATTAATTCAAAAAAGAGAGAATCCATTCTCTCTTTTTTATATCGGGGGCAAGAAAATGAATAAATTAATAGGCTATATGAATTTTGGTATTAAGCATGTATTAAATCTTATTATGGCATTGCTTGTTACCGTGGTGTTTCTTCAAGTGATTTTCCGTTTTATTTTGAATTCTCCATTAGCTTGGACGGAGGAATTGGCAAGGTACAGTTTAATTTGGCTGACGTTTTTAGGCGCTGCTTATGCGATGTCTTCAAAAGCACATATCGGAATGGAGTTTTTTGTAAAATTATTTGCGGTTCCTGTCCGCAAGGCGCTTTATAGTGTTGCGACATTTGCAAGTCTGCTTTTTTTCTTGTTGATGGTAATTGAGGGATATGATCTTGCAATGCAAGGAATGTCTCAAACTTCCCCAGTTTTACGGATTCCGATGGGCGTCATTTATATGGTAATTCCCGTGAGTGGGGCAATTTTAATTATTAATATGGCCTCGCAATTTTCCAAAGACTTTAAAAGCGGGGGTGTCTGAAGATGGCATTGGTATTATTTCTTTTATTGATGGCTTTATTTTTGATTAATGTACCGATTGCTGTTGGCCTGGGACTTGCTTCGACGCTCGTTTTCTTCATTGACGGTAATGTTTCATTAATTGTTATTATTCAGCGAATGTTTAACTCGGTTGACTCTTTTCCGCTTATGGCGATTCCCTTTTTCATCTTGGCAGGCAAGTTGATGGAAAGTGGTGGGATTTCCCGCCGACTCATTCACTTGGCGAATGTCATTTTTGGACGTGTTAAAGGAGGACTCGGAATTGTATCAATCGTTGCGTGTGCCTTTTTTGCAGCGATTTCGGGTTCTGCAGCTGCAACAACAGCCGCGGTGGGGGCATTAATGATCCCGGCCATGGTGAATAAAGGCTACGACAAAAGCTTTGCGACAGCTATTCAAGCGGCTGGTGGAACCATCGGAATTATGATTCCTCCTAGTGTACCTTTAGTACTTTACGGAGTGGCAGCAGGGGTTTCTGTTAGTGAATTGTTTATCGCAGGAATTGTTCCAGGATTGTTTGTTATGGTTTCACTTATTTTACTTGTTTACCTAATTTCCTTAAAAGAAGGCTATGGCGGTGGAGAAAAATTTGGCTTGAAAGATTTCTTTAAAGCCTTTCTCGACGCATTCCTCGCTTTAATGATGCCAGTAATTATTTTAGGTGGAATTTATGGAGGGATTTTCACTCCAACAGAAGCTGCGGTTGTCGCGGTAGTATATGGCTTGTTTGTCGGTATATTTATATATCGTGAAATTAAATTGACCGACTTGGCAAGGATTTTCTCTTCTTCTGTTGTTGTGACTTCGGTCATTATGTTTATTATTGCCGGTGCCTCTGTATTTGGTTACTACTTAACGCGTCAGCGAATTCCAGCCGAATTGACGGAATTGATGCTCAGTGTGACGGATAACTGGATTATTGCCTTACTAATTCTGAACTTGTTATTGCTGATTTGTGGAGTGTTCCTTGAAACTTCAGCAGCCATCATTATTTTAACGCCGATTCTTGTGCCAATTGCCAATGCACTTGGTATTGATTTAGTGCATTTCGGTATTATTATGATCGTAAACTTAGGAATCGGATTTATCACGCCTCCAGTTGGAGTCAATTTATTTGTGGCTGCAAATATTGCTGGGACTAAATTTGAAAGTTTGTTAAAAGCAATTGTGCCATTTATTTTAGTAATGATTGTCGATGTCTTGATCATTTCGTTTATTCCGGCAATCACGTTATTCCTAATTGGTGACTAAACTATTGGAGGGGAATTTATGACAGCTTATAAAATAGCGGTACTACCTGGAGATGGAATAGGGCCCGACGTTACGAAAGAAGCAGTAAAAGTGCTAGAAGTGTTAAAAAAGCAAGACCCAACATTCGACATCGTGTTTGAACAATTTGAATGGGGCAGTGAATATTATTTAGCTCACGGACATATTATGCCTGAGGATGGCTTGGATCAATTGAAAAATTTTGATGCGATTTTATTTGGAGCGGTAGGTGACAAACGCGTACCAGATGAAGTAACAATTTGGGAACTGATTATGCCGATTCGTAAAAACTTTCAACAATACGTCAATATGCGGCCGATTAAGCGATTGGCTGGTATTGAATCTCCTTTGAAAAACGAGCAACCAATAGACTTTATGGTATTCCGTGAAAATGCAGAAGGTGAGTATTCGAATATCGGCGGACGTTTGTATCAGCAACATTCGCAAGAAATGGCGATTCAAAATACGGTCATTACAAAACAAGGCGTCGAACGGATTGCCAAATATGCGTTTGAGTACGCGCAAAAAAACAACAAATCAAAAGTGACGAGTGCAACAAAATCCAATGCCATTATTCATTCGATGAAGTTATGGGACGAAGTTGTTGAATTGGTCGCGAAAGATTACGGAGACATTGAACTAGAAAGTAATTTCATCGATGCTTTGGCTGCATATTTTGTTTTGCGCCCTGAATCGTTTGAAGTGGTAATTGCTTCTAATTTATTCGGAGATATTTTAACGGATCTTGGAGCCGCTTTAGTAGGTGGATTGGGCGTTTCGCCATCGGGAAATATCAACCCAGAAGGCAATTTTCCTTCTATGTTTGAAGCGATTCACGGTTCAGCGCCGGACATCGCAGGAAAAGGAATTGCCAACCCGATTGCTCAAATTTGGTCAGCTGCATTAATGTTGAATCATTTAGGTCGTGAAGATCTTTCGACTGCTATTGTCGACGCGATTGAACAAGTAATTCAAGAAGGAAACGTATTGACGCCAGATTTAGGTGGCACTTCCACTACACAAGAAGTAGGTTCAGCTATTGCTGAGAAAGTCTTGAAGTTGGTGGAAAACTAGGAGGGAAATTAATGGGGTTAGACAATAAAGTAGCGATTGTAACAGGTGCAAGCGGTGGAATGGGTAAAGAGGTTGTTGAGCAATTTTTAAAACAAGGATCGAATGTCGCGGCTATTGATCTTCATGTCGATAGTCTACAAGAGTTAGAAAAGCAATACCCAAAGCAACTACTCGTTCTTCAAGGCAATTTAACGGAAGAACAAAGTGTAGAAGTGGCTATTAAGAAAACGGCAGACAAGTTTGGTCGCATTGATGTATTAGCGAATGTCGCTGGAATTGCACAAGCAGCAACAGATATTGAAAAGGTAACTCTCAAAGACTGGGAGCGTATTATGGCGATCAATTCCACCGCTGTATTTTTAACATCTCGTGCAGTTGTTCCGTATATGAAACAACAGAATTGTGGATCAATTATTAATATAGCCTCTGTTTCTGTTGACCGCCCACGCCCGGGATTAAATGCGTATGTGGCTTCAAAAGGCGCAACAATTTCATTGACGAAAGCTTTAGCTATTGAATTAGCTCCTTATAACATTCGAGTTAATGCGATAAATCCAGGCCCTGCGGATACGAAAATGTTAGGTGAATTTACCGCATCTGGTGTTGATGAAGGACAAACGAAAGAAAATATATTCCGTAAAAGTGTTCCATTAGGTGAATTGATTACACCGGAAGCGATTGCTAATTGTGTCTTATACCTCAGCTCAGATTTAGCGAAAATGATGACAGGTAGCATTGTGAATGTTGACGGAGGACGTGGAATTTAATTGGGGAGTGAAACAGATCAGTGAAAAAACAACAAATGTATATAAACGGAAAATGGATAGATAGCATTGGCAACGAGAAAATTGAAACCAAAAATCCAGCAACTGGAGAAATATTGGCAGAAGTTCCGAGAGGGAAAAAAGAAGACGTTGACGCTGCAGTAAAAGCTGCTCGTGCAACATTTGAGTCAGAAGAATGGCAGTCTTTCCCGCCGATTGAACGAGGAAGAATATTACATAAAATAGCCGCAGCGCTACGCACAGATGCAGAAGAAATTGCGTTGTTAGAAACCCTTGATACAGGAAAACCATTAACGCAAGCGCGTAAAGATGTGGAAGCATCTGCCTTGTATTTTGAATATTACGCAGGAATGGCGGATAAAATTTTTGGTGAAACGATACCAGTTCAACCTGGAATTCTCGATTATACATTACGTGAACCAGTTGGCGTAACAGCTCATATTGTGCCGTGGAATTATCCATTGCAAATCATTTCACGCTCAACTGCAGCTGCGATTGCAACTGGTAATACTGTTGTTGCAAAACCCGCAGAAGATACACCGCTGACGGCGATTAAATTAGCAGAGATATTTGATGCGACCCACTTGCCAAAAGGTGTCTTTAACTTGGTGACGGGTTATGGTTTTGAAGCGGGAGCAGCAATATCTGAACATCCAGATGTTGATCATATTACTTTTACGGGCTCTGTTCAAACCGGTTCTGCTGTAATGATGGGTGCTGCAAAAAACGTTAAGCCGGTAACGCTTGAGCTTGGTGGGAAATCGCCGAACCTGGTCTTTGAAGATTGTGATCAAGAAGAAGCGGTTGAGTGGGTTGTGCGTTCGATTATACAAAATGCCGGACAAACTTGTTCAGCAGGATCTCGTTTATTGGTGCAGCAGTCTATAAAAGAAGAATTTTTGGAAAAAGTGGTTGCGAAAATGGAAGAAATTCAAATTGGGAAAGGTGTAAATGATTTAGATTTAGGACCGATTTTAAATGAAAAACAATTTTCACGCATTCTCGAATTCATGGACGTTGCACGGAATGAAGGAGCAAAATTCTTAACAGGTGGCGAGCGTCAAGAAACAGCAGGGCTCGAAAATGGCTACTTTTTCAAACCGACTGTCATTGATGGACTTGCACCAGATAGTTATGTAGCTCAAGAAGAAATTTTTGCGCCAGTCGTTGCTGCGTTTGCATTTGAAACTGAGCAACAAGCAATTGAATTGGCTAATGGAACGGAGTACGGACTGGTAGCTGGCATTTGGACAAAAGATGGGGCGCGTGCACATCGAGTTGCTAGTAAAATTCGTGCCGGTCAAATCTTCATCAATAATTATGGTGCCGGGGGCGGAGTGCAAATGCCATTCGGAGGATTTAAGAAGAGTGGGTTTGGTCGTGAAAAAGGTCTTGAAGCATTGCGCAATTACACGGCTTTAAAAAATGTCGCGTTGAAATACTAATGGTAAAAAAATTGGAAAAGGGATGTCCTCGATTTGAGAACATCCCTTTGTTTGTTTAAGGTAACTATAATTTGTTTTGACTCAATTTTTCAACCCATGTTACTGGGGAATCATTTCCATTGAAAGTGTTACTTTCAGTACCGCGGTCATTGTTCCACTGGGTGCTTTCTAACCTAAGCAACGTAAACCCTACCTTCTTTTACGTCCTTGCGATCCTTAAATCGCTCCAGTGTGAATAAGTATTCTCAAAAACATTATCGTAGAATGCCAGATTATCAAAATTTACCAGTTACCTTTGTGTTAACTAAGCTATCATCTCACGTTCTCTCCTTTATGTCAACCTATAAACTCGGTGAAGAAAAAATAGAGCAAAAGAGTTTATTGTATAGATGAAAAACAGCGGTCGCGCTTATAAAGTTGACTTTTATTTTGGTCTTACCAATATTGGTGTATAATTAGTGGCATTACTGATAGTGGAAGAAGGAGACTCTTTTATGGATAAGCATTATGCGGATGACAGTTTGGCGCTACATACAGATTTATATCAAATCAATATGTCGGAGGCTTATTGGGCAGATGGGATGCACGAACGGAAAGCGATTTTTGAATTGTTTTTCCGTAAATTACCTTTTGGCAATGGCTATGCTTTATTTGCGGGATTAGAACGCGTTTTAGACTACTTGAAAAACTTCAAATTTACGGACAGTGATTTAGCTTATCTTCAAGAACAACTTGGTTATAAAGAAGATTTCATCAACTATTTGCGAACTGTTCGGTTTACAGGGGATGTTTACGCGGTAGCGGAAGGTGAGCTTGTTTTTCAAAACGAAGCATTAATCCGTGTGGAAGCTCCGCTTGTAGAAGCCCAATTAATCGAAACTGCACTTTTGAACATCGTTAATTACCAAACCTTAATCGCTACTAAAGCTAGTCGTATTAAGCAAATTGTAAAAGACGAACGTGTTATGGAATTCGGGACGCGACGTGCTCAAGAAATGGACGCAGCTATTTGGGGATCGCGCGCAGCCTATATTGGTGGACTTGAAGCAACTAGTAATGCACGTGCCGGCAAAAAATTTGGGATTCCTGTAGCTGGAACACATGCGCATTCAATGGTGCAAGCTTATAAAAATGAGTATGACGCATTTCATGCTTATGCAAAACGCCATAAAAACTGTGTCTTTTTGGTAGATACATACGATACATTAAAATCTGGAGTGCCGATTGCGATAAAAGTAGCCCAAGAATTAGGCGATAAAATCAACTTCCAAGGGATTCGACTAGACAGTGGAGATATTGCCTTTCTATCAAAAGAAGCACGAAAAATGTTGGATGCTGCAGGTTTCCCAGATGTAGAAATAGTAGTTTCCAATGATTTAGATGAATACACAATTTTAAACTTGAAAGCCCAAGGAGCTCGCGTCGATGCGTGGGGTATTGGAACAAAGCTAATTACGGCTTACGATCAGCCGGCTTTAGGCGCAGTTTATAAATTGGTGGCAATCGAAAATGACAAAGGCGAACTAGAAGATACCATTAAAATTTCAGGGAATACAGAAAAAGTCACGACACCCGGGCTGAAAAATGTGTACCGAATTATTGATAAAGAAAACGGGAAATCAGAAGGTGATTATATCGCGATGCATGATGAAGATCCTGCTTCACAAGAACGTTTAAAAATGTTCCATCCGGTTCATACCTTTGTATCGAAATTTGTCACGAATTTCGAAGCAGTAAATATCCATCAAAAAGTTGTTGAAAATGGCCAAATTATTTATAAAAACCCAAGTGTCCAAGAAATGCAGAACTACGCCATTCAAAACATGGACTTATTATGGGATGAATACAAACGCTCTTTAAATCCTGAAGAATACCCAGTCGATTTAAGCCAAAAATGCTGGGATAACAAAATGCGCAATATTCAAGAAGTTCGCGATGCCGTTCACGAATTTACTGGAGAATAAGGAGGATTTTAATGTCTACTCTACAACAGCAAATTATTGAAGAGTTAAAAGTAAAGCCTATCATCGAACCTAAAGAAGAAATTGAACAGACAATCCAGTTTTTAAAAGATTACTTAAAGCGCCATTCTTTCCTTAAAGGGTATGTGCTCGGAATTTCAGGTGGCCAAGATTCGACATTGCTTGGCAAGTTGACACAGATGGCAATCGATCAATTAAATGAAGAATCGGGAAGTAACGATTACGGATTTTATGCAGTGCGCTTGCCTTACGGTGTTCAGCTTGATGAGCATGATGCCAAAGATGCTTTGAATTTTATCCAACCGACTAAACTTTATACGGTTAATATAAAAGGGGCTGTTGATGCTAGTGAACTGGCATTAAAAGAAGCTGGTATTCAATTATCCGATTTTGCAAAAGGTAACGAAAAAGCGCGGGAACGGATGAAAGCTCAATATTCGATTGCAGCCATGCATAGTGCGGCCGTACTTGGAACTGATCATGCAGCAGAAGCCATAACGGGTTTTTATACGAAATTCGGTGATGGGGCAGCTGATTTGACACCGTTATTCAGGTTGAATAAGCGCCAAGGAAAAGAAATGTTACAAGAACTTGGTAGCCCAGAGCATCTTTACTTGAAAGTTCCTACAGCAGATTTAGAAGAAGACAAGCCAGCACTTCCTGATGAAGTGGCATTAGGGGTAACTTATAATCAAATCGACGACTATTTAGAAGGTAAGAAAATCCCGGCAGATGCACAGGGGAAAATTGAAGGTCATTATTTAAGAACACAACATAAGCGTCATTTACCTGTTACGGTATTCGACGATTTTTGGAAATAAATCAGTGGAAAAGCAGGAGATCTTAGGAGATTCCTGCTTTTTTATTTTGAATACTTGTTGGAAGGGATTTCTTGTGTAGTTGAGTTATGAGTAGCTTTTCGTTATGATTACGATAAGATTGTGATAATTCAAAAAATTTTCTGCTTTATATTGGAGGAACTTAAAAATGAATGCTAAAGAGCGGTTGGAAAAAGTAATAGATAATATTGAGAAAGTGATTATAGGGAAGCGTGATATTGCAGAACTTTGTATTGTTGCAATGCTGTCTCATGGCCATGTTTTATTAGAAGACGTTCCAGGTGTTGGTAAAACGATGTTGGTTCGCGCTTTAGCAAAATCGGTGGGAGCTGATTTTAAACGGATTCAATTTACACCTGACTTATTGCCATCAGATGTTATTGGTGTGTCTATTTACAATCCGAAAGACATGGAATTCCATTTTCGACCGGGTCCCATTATGGGCAATATTATTTTAGCAGATGAAATAAACCGGACCTCACCGAAAACACAATCCTCTCTTTTAGAAGCAATGGAAGAAGCTTCTGTCACGATTGATGGAGTAACAATGCAAATCCCAAAACCTTTCTTTGTCATGGCTACACAAAATCCAATCGAATATGAAGGTACTTATCCTCTTCCTGAAGCGCAACTTGACCGCTTTTTATTGAAAATTAAAATGGGCTATCCGACATCGAAAGAAGAAATGGAAGTTTTAAACCGTGCGCAAGTTGCAGCACCAATCGAAGAATTAACTTCCGTCATATCACTCGAAGAGCTATTAGAACTTCAGAGTCAAGTGCGGACGATTAAAGTAGATGAAACCATTCAGAGTTATATCGTAGATTTGTCTCGTCAAACTCGTCAAGATGCTTATGTGTATTTGGGGGTAAGTCCACGAGGGTCTATTGCATTGATGAAGGCATCTCAAGCTTATGCTTTATTAAAAGGACGAGATTATGTAACGCCGGACGATGTTCAATATTTAGCGAAATTTGTTTTCGGACATCGTATTATGTTGCGGTCAGAGGCTCGTTACGATGGAATAACGGTAGAAGAAATTACAGAACGCATCTTGGCGAAAACCCATGTACCTGTAAAAAGGCTTGTTGGTAAATGAAGCAACTGAAAAATAATACCATTTTATGGGGGCGCATCATAGTAGTGCTTTTTCTTCTATTTTTAACTTTTTCTTTTGCTATGTTTCAAGGAGGATTTGTTAGCTGGTTTATCTTTTATATGTCTTTACCGTTTATCGTGTATTCCATGCTGTTAGCATTTTATCCTTTACAGAAAATCGAGGTCTCTCGAAAAGTTCATACGACTCAAGTCCGTAAAGGTGGGGACTTTTCAGCGACAGTCACCATTTATCGGAAAAATCCTTTTCCGCTCCTATATACCGTATTAAGTGAACAAACCCATTCTCCATCTTTGAATAAAATCATCGCAAATCTACGCCCGAAAATGATTGTTCCGGGATTCCGGAAATCTTATTCTTGGTCTTATACTCTTGAGAATATGCCTAGGGGAGAGCATGTATTAGAAGGGGTTTACTTAGAAATTTCGGATTTTTTTGGATGGGTAAAAAAAAGTCGGTTACTACCAGTTCAACAAACAATTTTAGTTTATCCAAATACAGTAGAAATTGCATACCGTCCCATAGAATCACGTTATGATCATGGGTCAATGGCTGCTCCTTTTACTTTAGTAAAAGATACAACAATGGCAAGCGGAGTTCGTGATTACCAACCTGGGGACCGAGTGTCATGGATTCACTGGAAATCCTATGCGCGTACGCAAACATTACGCACGAAAGAATTTGAAGATCGGCAGTCCCAAGACCTTTTTTTACTAGACGATCGAAGAGTGTCAGAGAAATTCGAATTGCAAGTAGAGCTAATAGCTTCTATATTGAAATCGGTTGTTCGAGCTAATTCAAGCTTAGCTTATTTATCAATTGGTCAAAAACACAATTATTTTCCGGTCGTTCAAACTGAAGAGCATTTACAGCGGGTTATGTATCATTTAGCGAAAGTGCAAAGCGACTTGGACAAGCCGGTAGACCAAGTGGTTGGACGTGAACTTCAAAAAATGAATACGTCAAGCTTATTATATGTAACGAGTCAACTTTCAATAGAAATGATTCAATCTATTCAAAGAAATGCTAAAAATTTAAGCAATTGCATGTGTTTAGTTGTTACGAGTAAAGGTGAAGCTTTACTTGAAGAAGATGAACAAGTACATCAATTTGCTCGTTCAAAAGGATTTGTTGTAAAACGCGTGAGTCCTGAGAACTTTGCGACTGTGTTTACGGAGGTGAGCCTGCAATGACTTCCATTAGAAAAAACAAGTTTTTTATGGCCATCTTATATATACTAGTTTTCTTTATGTTAGCAGAATGGTTGACGCCAGTTATTGTGTTGACTGAAACAGGTCATCGAGCTTTGTTTTTGATTTTTATTGCAGTTGGATTATTAATGGCCTTTCTGAGAGTTCCTTGGTGGTTTTCAGGGCCTATAAAAGTTTTGTATATTTTATGGTTTGTTGTTTATGTCTATACAGAAAATGTGTTTTTTACAGGAGAAGCTATACAGTTTCTCCAATCTAATTTCAGTATGAATTTTTCAGCTTTGATTAGCCAAAATTGGGAACAAACAACCGACGTTTTCCGAACAATGTTGTTTTTTGTATTGTTATGGATGGCCATTTACTTGATTCATTACTGGGTAAGTTTCAGATCTAGCATTTTTTTGTTCTATGTATTGACGGTAGTTTTTATCGCGGTATTAGATACATTCAGTCCGTATTCAGGAGAAACAGCTATTGTTCGAATCATGATAATTGGTCTTCTTCTGGCAGGGCTATTGTATTTGGTGCGGTGGATGGAAAGGCACCAAATTTCAGAGCACGCCGATAAAGTAGCTTTATTTGCAGTACCCCTTGTTTTAGGGATTGCTGTTTCGACGGCGTTTGCATTATATTTGCCGAAATCAGAACCCATTTGGCCAGACCCAGTACCATTCATAACTTCTTTCTCAGGACAAGGTGGTCCCGGAAGTGGGGGCAATGTAGGGAGAATTGGATACGGAGTAGACGATTCACGTCTAGGAGGTTCGTTTATTGGGGATGATACACCGGTTTTTCGCGCAGATGTATCAACTGGACAATATTGGAAAGTTGAATCGAAAGATACTTATACGACAAAAGGGTGGGAACTGACAGAGAATGTAGGTGAGTCCGTCGTTTACAGAAACAATGAAACTGTAGATACGGAGTTTATCTCAGGAGAAGAAGTGGAGACTACGGTCGTCTCGATGGAACAAGAATTTCCTTTTGTTCTCTATCCTTACGGAACCGAATCTTTTTCGATGGAAGAATCTCCAAATTATCAATATAGCTCAGCAGATCAGCGCTTTGAAACTTACCAAAATGGAGAAGAACTGGAACCTGAAGAGTATGAAGTATCTTTTGGTGAACCTAGTTATAGTTTGAAAACATTGCGAGAAACAAGTGGAGAAGCTTTAGAAGAACTGCCTATTGAGTTTGATCGCTATGTGCAATTGCCGGATGAACTTCCTGAAAGAGTTCGTGACTTAGCTATTGAAATAACCGCAAATAGTGAGACAGTTTATGATCAAGCATTGGCTATTGAGAGTTATTTCAATACCTCTGGATTTACCTATAGTCAAACGGATATTCCAGTTCCTGGAGCGGATCAAGATTATGTAGATCAGTTTTTATTCGAGACCAAGAGAGGGTATTGTGATAATTTTTCGACCTCTATGGTTGTATTATTACGCTCACTTGATATACCAGCTCGTTGGGTTAAAGGATTTAATGAAGGTGAATTAATCGATTCGCAAGGAGAAACTGATGTCTACGAAATAACAAACAATAATGCGCATTCGTGGGTAGAAGCTTATATGCCAGGCGTGGGGTGGATGCTATTTGAACCAACTATTGGTTTTACAGGTTCATCATCTATTGATTTTGATTTGGAGTTAGATCCAACGGACCCGGAGCAACCCGATCCTCAAGAACGTCCAGAAACGCAAGAACCGGAAAATGCAGGTGAAGAAGAAGCGGTGGCAAATTCACAAACTGCTTTTTGGAACCGTCTTACGGATTTCATTTCAACTAATCGTTGGAAACTGATTTGGACAATTATTGCATTGGGTGTTATAGGAACTATTCTTTTCAAAATTCGTCACAGGTGGATGCCGAAATTCCTTATTTCTTATTATCGATTACGTGGTCAAGAATCGGTTCAATTTGAAAAAGCCTACTTAAGGTTACTGAAACAACTAGAATTATACGGCATCAATCGAAAGCCAGGTCAAACACTGAAATCATACGCAGCTTACATTGATTCATTTTTTGGTACACGAGAAATGTCTGAGCTGACTCGTGCGTATGAAAAAATGATTTACGGCGGGGATGACCAATCCATTGACTGGCAAGAGTTGAAGGAAAGTTGGGAAAACTTAATCAATAGAACAAGCGGTTGATTTTACGACTTTTAAAATGTACAATTGATTAAATTATAAATTACAGGTGCCCTCATATATGTCCGGTAATATGGATCGGATGTCTCTACCAAGTCCCCGGAAATGACTTGACTATGAAGGTGGATGACGCACGCTTTTTGACGTGTGCATTCGCCTTTTTGATGTAGAGCAAAAGAACGCGAGGTCCATTTTTCGCGTTCTTTTATTATTTTGAGGCCTGAATCGAATAGAAGAGGTGAAGGTTTTGCCAGTTAGTCCAATGTTAAAAGAGCAGAAAAAAATCGTCGTTTTGGATTTCGGAAGTCAATACAATCAGTTGATTACGCGCCGCATCCGCGAAATTGGTGTATATAGTGAGCTTCACCCGCACACAATCACAGCTGAAGAAATCAAAGAAATGAACGCTACGGGAATTATTTTCTCAGGTGGTCCAAACTCTGTTTACGATGAAAATGCATTTTCAATCGATGATGCCATTTTTGAAATGGGCTTACCGATTTTAGGAATTTGCTATGGCATGCAATTAATGGCGTTGCACTTAAAAGGGAAAGTAGAAAAAGCTCAAAATCGTGAGTACGGAAAAGCGGAATTGAAGCTAACTAAAGAAAGCAAAATCTTTAAAGACCTTCCTGAAGAACAAATCGTTTGGATGAGCCACGGTGATTTAGTTACAGCCGCGCCTCCGGGGTTTGATGTTATCGGAACAAGCGCAAGCTGCCCGATTGCTTCTATGGCAGATGAAAGTCGCGGGTTTTACGGCGTTCAATTTCATCCAGAAGTACGTCATTCGATTTATGGTAATGATTTATTGCGCAAATTCGTTTATGACGTTTGTGGAATGCAAGATGACTGGTCAATGGAAAACTATATTGAATTAGAAATCGAAAAAATCCGTGAAGAAGTTGGCGACAAAAAAGTCCTTTGCGCACTTAGTGGTGGAGTAGATTCTTCAGTCGTTGCAGTATTAATCCATAAAGCAATTGGCGATCAATTGACTTGTATGTTCGTTGATCACGGCCTTCTTCGTAAAGGTGAAGCAGAAAGCGTGATGAAAACTTTTGCTGACGGATTCAACATGAACGTTATCAAAATCGATGCACGCGATCGTTTCATGAGTAAACTTGAAGGTGTTACAGATCCAGAGAAAAAACGTAAAATTATCGGGAACGAATTTATCTATGTATTCGATGATGAAGCTTCAAAACTTGAAGGTATGGACTTCCTAGCACAAGGAACGCTTTACACTGACATCATTGAAAGTGGAACAACAACTGCTCAAACGATTAAATCTCATCACAACGTTGGTGGATTACCGGATGACATGCAGTTTAAATTGATCGAACCGTTAAATACATTATTCAAAGACGAAGTACGTGTTCTTGGTACTGAGCTTGGCATGCCTGAAGAAATCGTTTGGCGTCAGCCGTTCCCAGGTCCAGGGCTTGGTATTCGTATTATGGGAGCAGTAACGGAAGAGAAATTAGAAATCGTCCGTGAATCTGATTGGATTTTGCGCGATGAAATTAGCAAAGCGGGTCTTGATCGTGATATTTGGCAATACTTCACTGTGTTACCGGATCTTCGTAGTGTAGGAGTAATGGGCGATGCCCGTACTTACGATTACGCAATCGGTATTCGTGCAGTAACGTCAATTGACGGTATGACTTCTGACTGGGCTCGTATTCCTTGGGAAGTTCTAGAGAAAATCAGTGTCCGTTTAGTTAACGAAGTTGATAACATCAACCGCGTGCTGTATGACATTACGAGCAAGCCACCAGCAACGATTGAATGGGAATAAAGTTAGAGTGCCGACTACATTAGTCGGCATTTTTCTTTTTCACGAACTTTTTTATGTTATTTATTAAAATTGTTCGTGTTTGCGGTTGTTAATTCATTTTATTTATGATATATTACGTTAGAAATTAAATAAGCTTGTCGTATAATGTCGGGGATATGGCCCGAAAGTTTCTACCGAGTTACCGTAAATAACTCGACTACGATTTTAATCCTGTTCACTTTTGAGCGGGATGCCTTTCATTTTCTAAGTGAAGGGATAAATCGAACGCATACGGCAATCTGCTGTGTGCGTTTTTCTTTTGTAGGATTTATACGCAGGCATTCGGAGGAATCAGCATGAAAAAGTATTTTCAGTTTGAAGAACTAGGAACGAATTACCGCAGAGAAATTATTGGCGGCTTAACAACGTTTCTGGCGATGGCATATATTCTTGTCGTCAACCCGTTAACCTTAACGCTACAATCAGTACCCGATCTTCCAGATTCAATGCGCATGGATTATGGAGCCGTATTTATGGCTACAGCACTAGCAGCTGCAATCGGTTGTTTAGTAATGGGGATTCTCGCGAAATATCCAATTGCGCTTGCTCCAGGTATGGGCTTAAACGCATTCTTCGCTTATACAGTAATATTAACTTACGGAATTCCTTGGCAAACTGCCTTAACAGGTGTTTTATTTTCAGGACTTATTTTTATTCTACTTACGTTAACAGGTCTTCGCGAACTAATTATCAACGCGATTCCTGCTGAATTAAAATATGCAGTGGGAGCCGGGATCGGCCTATTCATTACGTTTATCGGATTGCAAAATGCAAATATCATTGTTGACAATCCTGCTACTTTAGTTGGGTTGGGAGATCTTTCAGACAGTTCAGCGTTGTTAGCAATCTTTGGATTACTCATCACTGTAATCTTTATGGCGCGCGGTATCCAAGGTGGAATTTTCTTTGGGATTTTAATCGCGGCAGTAGTTGGAATGATTTTCGGTGTTGTGAATTTGCCTAGCGCAATTATTGACTTGAATGTTCCAAGCATGGCTCCGACTTTTGGTGTGGCGCTTGAGCCGATCTTTAATGATTTTGGTTCGTTGATAAATATTCAGTTTCTCGTTATTGTGCTAACCTTCCTGTTCGTCGACTTTTTCGACACAGCAGGGACATTAGTGGCTGTAGCCAATCAGGCAGGCTTGATGAAAGACAATAAACTTCCAAGAGCAGGAAAGGCATTATTAGCAGATTCAATTGCTACAGTTAGTGGAGCAATTTTTGGAACGTCAACAACTACTTCGTACATTGAATCAACTGCAGGAGTTGCAGCTGGTGCACGATCTGGATTTGCAGCTGTAGTAACCGGGGTGTTGTTTCTTATTTCAATTTTCTTTTATCCGTTACTTGAAGTAATCACCAGTGCTGTAACGGCTCCGGCTTTAATCATCGTAGGTGTCTTGATGGTTTCAGCGCTAGGGAAAATAGACTGGACGAAATTTGAAGTCGCAGTCCCAGCTTTCCTTACGATGATTGCTATGCCGCTTGGCTATAGTATCGCAACAGGAATTGCGATTGGATTTATCTTCTATCCGATTACAATGCTCGTAGCAGGAAAAGGTAAACAGATTCATCCGATTATGTATGGGTTATTTGTAATCTTTGTTCTTTATTTTGTTTTCTTAGTGTGAAGTAGGAAGTCCGCCAATTTTATTGGTGGACTTTTTCTTTGAGCAAAATGAAAAATGAAATCTGTATCTTATAGAAGGAACTCAAATTTGACAGTGAGCTAACAGAGTAAAGAAAATGAATTTGAGCTTATAAAAATAGGAGGGGTGAGAATGGAACCAGGACTTTGTTATTGAGAAATTTCAATTCCTCAACAACAAAGGAAGAGTTATAAATATAAGGGCAACTCTTCAATGTAAAGAGTGAACTTCCTTACTTATTTGTAACACAATTGTAATCTGAATAATTAGAAAAAACTGTTATAATTAAGTTACGAAAAAACTTCGTTAAAGTGTTGACTCTCTAATATGAGCGTGTTATATTAATTGAGTCGCCAATGAGCGCGACAAACTGAACCTTGAAAACTGAACAGCAAAACGTCAACAAAACGCAACGGTCGCGCAAAACGGCCCGTGCAAAACTTACTGATCAACGCAAGTAGATCAAAGCGAATCGTGCGTCTTCGGACGGCGATACGCCAGCAGTATTGAGCAATCAACACTACTCTATAATGGAGAGTTTGATCCTGGCTCAGGACGAACGCTGGCGGCGTGCCTAATACATGCAAGTCGAGCGGAACCAGAGGAGCTTGCTCCTTCTGGTTTAGCGGCGGACGGGTGAGTAACACGTGGGCAACCTGCCCTGCAGATCGGGATAACTCCGGGAAACCGGTGCTAATACCGAATAGTTTGCGGCCTCTCCTGAGGCTGCACGGAAAGACGGTTTCGGCTGTCACTGCAGGATGGGCCCGCGGCGCATTAGCTAGTTGGTGGGGTAATGGCCTACCAAGGCGACGATGCGTAGCCGACCTGAGAGGGTGATCGGCCACACTGGGACTGAGACACGGCCCAGACTCCTACGGGAGGCAGCAGTAGGGAATCTTCCGCAATGGACGAAAGTCTGACGGAGCAACGCCGCGTGAGTGACGAAGGTTTTCGGATCGTAAAACTCTGTTGTGAGGGAAGAACAAGTACCAACTAACTACTGGTACCTTGACGGTACCTCACCAGAAAGCCACGGCTAACTACGTGCCAGCAGCCGCGGTAATACGTAGGTGGCAAGCGTTGTCCGGAATTATTGGGCGTAAAGCGCGCGCAGGCGGTTCTTTAAGTCTGATGTGAAAGCCCACGGCTCAACCGTGGAGGGTCATTGGAAACTGGAGAACTTGAGTGCAGAAGAGGAAAGTGGAATTCCATGTGTAGCGGTGAAATGCGTAGAGATGTGGAGGAACACCAGTGGCGAAGGCGACTTTCTGGTCTGTAACTGACGCTGAGGCGCGAAAGCGTGGGGAGCAAACAGGATTAGATACCCTGGTAGTCCACGCCGTAAACGATGAGTGCTAAGTGTTAGGGGGTTTCCGCCCCTTAGTGCTGCAGCTAACGCATTAAGCACTCCGCCTGGGGAGTACGGCCGCAAGGCTGAAACTCAAAGGAATTGACGGGGGCCCGCACAAGCGGTGGAGCATGTGGTTTAATTCGAAGCAACGCGAAGAACCTTACCAGGTCTTGACATCCCACTGACCGGTGTAGAGATACACTTTTCCCTTCGGGGACAGTGGTGACAGGTGGTGCATGGTTGTCGTCAGCTCGTGTCGTGAGATGTTGGGTTAAGTCCCGCAACGAGCGCAACCCTTGATCTTAGTTGCCAGCATTCAGTTGGGCACTCTAAGGTGACTGCCGGTGACAAACCGGAGGAAGGTGGGGATGACGTCAAATCATCATGCCCCTTATGACCTGGGCTACACACGTGCTACAATGGACGGTACAAAGGGTTGCCAACCCGCGAGGGGAGCCAATCCCATAAAACCGTTCTCAGTTCGGATTGTAGGCTGCAACTCGCCTGCATGAAGCCGGAATCGCTAGTAATCGTGGATCAGCATGCCACGGTGAATACGTTCCCGGGCCTTGTACACACCGCCCGTCACACCACGAGAGTTTGTAACACCCGAAGTCGGTGAGGTAACCCTTGTGGAGCCAGCCGCCGAAGGTGGGACGGATGATTGGGGTGAAGTCGTAACAAGGTAGCCGTATCGGAAGGTGCGGCTGGATCACCTCCTTTCTAAGGATAAATTCGGAACCGGGCGCCCTAGGCGCTCCGGGGTTGACGTTTTGCGTTCAGTTTTGAAGGTTCACCTTCAGGCGGCAACGCCTTTTTTTGTGACTTTCAAACTTGTTCTTTGAAAACTGGATAAAACGACATTGAAACAATATGCAAGAAATTCAAGTACGCGTGACAATTTTTGTCACAACTTTTTAATTAACCATTGGTTAAGTTAGAAAGGGCGCACGGTGGATGCCTTGGCACTAGGAGCCGAAGAAGGACGGCACTAACACCGATATGCTTCGGGGAGCTGTAAGTGAGCTGTGATCCGGAGATTTCCGAATGGGGGAACCCACTACTTTTAATCGAGTAGTATCCATGTGTGAATCTATAGCACATGAGAAGGCAGACCCAGGGAACTGAAACATCTAAGTACCTGGAGGAAGAGAAAGCAAATGCGATTCCCTGAGTAGCGGCGAGCGAAACGGGATCAGCCCAAACCAAGAGGCTTGCCTCTTGGGGTTGTAGGACACTCTATACGGAGTTACAAAAGGTAGGATTAGGCGAAGCGACCTGGAACGGTCCGCCGCAGCGGGTAACAGCCCCGTAGCCGAAAACCTTACCCCTCCAGAGTGGATCCTGAGTACGGCGGAACACGTGAAATTCCGTCGGAATCTGGGAGGACCATCTCCCAAGGCTAAATACTTCCTAGTGACCGATAGTGAACCAGTACCGTGAGGGAAAGGTGAAAAGCACCCCGGAAGGGGAGTGAAATAGATCCTGAAACCGTGTGCCTACAAGTAGTCAAAGCCCGTTAATGGGTGATGGCGTGCCTTTTGTAGAATGAACCGGCGAGTTACGATTACATGCAAGGTTAAGCTGAGAAGGCGGAGCCGCAGCGAAAGCGAGTCTGAATAGGGCGCCAGAGTATGTAGTTGTAGACCCGAAACCAGGTGATCTACCCATGTCCAGGGTGAAGGTAAGGTAACACTTACTGGAGGCCCGAACCCACGCACGTTGAAAAGTGCGGGGATGAGGTGTGGGTAGCGGAGAAATTCCAATCGAACCTGGAGATAGCTGGTTCTCTCCGAAATAGCTTTAGGGCTAGCCTCAAGATAGAGAATCCTGGAGGTAGAGCACTGTTTGGACTAGGGGCCCATCCCGGGTTACCGAATTCAGACAAACTCCGAATGCCAGTGATTTATGCTTGGGAGTCAGACTGCGAGTGATAAGATCCGTAGTCAAGAGGGAAACAGCCCAGACCACCAGCTAAGGTCCCCAAATATCCGTTAAGTGGAAAAGGATGTGGCGTTGCTTAGACAACCAGGATGTTGGCTTAGAAGCAGCCATCATTTAAAGAGTGCGTAATAGCTCACTGGTCGAGTGACACTGCGCCGAAAATGTACCGGGGCTAAACGGATTACCGAAGCTGTGGATGGATCTCGTAAGAGATCCGTGGTAGGAGAGCGTTCTAAGGGCGTTGAAGTCAGACCGGAAGGACTGGTGGAGCGCTTAGAAGTGAGAATGCCGGTATGAGTAACGAAAGACGGGTGAGAATCCCGTCCACCGAATGCCTAAGGTTTCCTGAGGAAGGCTCGTCCGCTCAGGGTTAGTCGGGACCTAAGTCGAGGCCGATAGGCGTAGACGATGGACAACAGGTTGATATTCCTGTACCACCTCCCCGCCGTTTGAGCAATGGGGGGACGCAGAAGGATAAGGAGAGCGTGCCGTTGGTTGTGCACGTCCAAGCAGTGAGGCGTGGAATGAGGCAAATCCCATTCCTGATACGTTGAGCTGTGATGGCAAGAGGGTTTACCCTTAGAGTCCCTGATTTCACACTGCCAAGAAAAGCCTCTAGCGAGGCGGGAGGTGCCCGTACCGCAAACCGACACAGGTAGGCGAGAAGAGAATTCTAAGGTGAGCGAGTGAACTCTCGTTAAGGAACTCGGCAAAATGACCCCGTAACTTCGGGAGAAGGGGTGCTCTGGTAGGGTGTATAGCCCGAGAGAGCCGCAGTGAATAGGCCCAGGCGACTGTTTAGCAAAAACACAGGTCTCTGCAAAACCGTAAGGTGACGTATAGGGGCTGACGCCTGCCCGGTGCTGGAAGGTTAAGAGGAGTGCTTAGCGCAAGCGAAGGTGCGAATTGAAGCCCCAGTAAACGGCGGCCGTAACTATAACGGTCCTAAGGTAGCGAAATTCCTTGTCGGGTAAGTTCCGACCCGCACGAAAGGCGTAACGATCTGGGCACTGTCTCAACGAGAGACTCGGTGAAATTATAGTACCTGTGAAGATGCAGGTTACCCGCGACAGGACGGAAAGACCCCGTGGAGCTTTACTGTAGCCTGATATTGAATTTTGGTGCAACTTGTACAGGATAGGTAGGAGCCTTAGATTCCGGAGCGCCAGCTTCGGAGGAGGCGTCAGTGGGATACTACCCTGGTTGTATTGAAATTCTAACCCACAAGCCTGATCGGCTTGGGAGACAGTGTCAGGCGGGCAGTTTGACTGGGGCGGTCGCCTCCTAAAGAGTAACGGAGGCGCCCAAAGGTTCCCTCAGAATGGTTGGAAATCATTCGAAAGTGTAAAGGCAGAAGGAGCTTGACTGCGAGACGTACATGTCGAGCAGGGTCGAAAGACGGGCTTAGTGATCCGGTGGTTCCGCATGGAAGGGCCATCGCTCAACGGATAAAAGCTACCCCGGGGATAACAGGCTTATCTCCCCCAGAGTCCACATCGACGGGGAGGTTTGGCACCTCGATGTCGGCTCATCGCATCCTGGGCTGTAGTCGGTCCCAAGGGTTGGGCTGTTCGCCCATTAAAGCGGTACGCGAGCTGGGTTCAGAACGTCGTGAGACAGTTCGGTCCCTATCCGTCGCGGGCGCAGGAAATTTGAGAGGAGCTGTCCTTAGTACGAGAGGACCGGGATGGACACACCGCTGGTGTACCAGTTGTTCTGCCAAGGGCATCGCTGGGTAGCTATGTGTGGCCGGGATAAGTGCTGAAAGCATCTAAGCACGAAGCCCCCCTCAAGATGAGATTTCCCATTGCGCAAGCAAGTAAGATCCCTCAAAGACGATGAGGTAGATAGGTTCGAGGTGGAAGCGTGGCGACATGTGCAGCTGACGAATACTAATCGATCGAGGACTTAACCAACACAATGTACGCGAAGACTTGCACGTTCCAATGTCGTTTATCCAGTTTTGAAAGAACAAGAAAAACTAAATAGTCCAGTGATGATGGCAAAGAGGCCACACCCGTTCCCATCCCGAACACGGCAGTTAAGCTCTTTTGCGCCGATGGTAGTTGGGGTTTCCCCCTGTGAGAGTAGGACGTCGCTGGTCTGTTTTATTTTTTTTGGTCCCGTGGTGTAGCGGTTAACATGCCTGCCTGTCACGCAGGAGATCGCCGGTTCGATCCCGGTCGGGACCGTAATTTTGATGATGAACACAGCGATCATGCTGTGTTCATTTTTTTGTTGAAAAGACATTAACTCTTATGGGAAAAACGATATATTTTGATTTACGACAGCTATTTCGCTAAACTATGTAAAGACTCAATAGAGGTGACATGATCAATGACATATACAAAAAAGCTGAATTCGCCAGAAGAAACCGAAAGTTTTGCAATTGACCTTGCAGAACGATTAGAACCCGGAGATTTGCTAACGCTTGAAGGAGATTTGGGTGCTGGAAAAACAACCTTCACGAAAGGCCTAGCTAAGGGTCTTGGGATTCAACGTATGGTAAACAGTCCAACTTTTACCATCTTAAAACAATACTCAGGACGTTTAGAGTTAAATCATTTTGATGTCTATCGTCTTGAGAATAGCGATGAAGATATCGGCTTTGACGAATTTTTCAATAGCGAAGCGGTGTCAGTTGTAGAATGGGCAAGATTCATTGAAGAATATTTGCCAAAAGAACGCTTAGAAATCACCATCAACCGACAATCTGAACAGGGACGAAAGATGACCTTAAATCCAATTGGCAGACGGTATGAAAATCTTGCAGGGAGCTAAACTTATGATCTATCTTGGAATTGATACCTCAAATTCTCCTTTGTCTCTCGCATTAATCGAAGACGGAAGAGTTTTAATAGAAGAAACATCTAATTTAAAAATCAACCATTCGTTAACAGCTATGCCTGCAATTGAAGAAATGATGAAAAAGGCAAAAATTACACCTGCTGAATTGACGCATATTGCAGTAGCTGAAGGTCCGGGTTCTTACACGGGTGTACGTATTGGCCTAACCATTGCAAAAACATTGGCTTGGTCATTAAAAATCCCTCTACACCTTGTTTCTAGTTTAAAGGTGCTTGCAGCAAATGAGCAGGGGTTTGAAGGACTAGTTTGTCCCATAATGGATGCTCGCCGTGGAACAGCTTTTATTGGCTTGTATGAAGGTGTGGGGTTAGTGCCTGTTTTTGCTGATCAGCATAGCGACGTAAAAGAATTCTTGCTCAAAATTAAAGATCTCCATCGACCTGTGCTGTTTACCGGAGTAGACGCTAAATTGCACGAAGAACTTATTACAGAAGTGTTTGGTGAACAGGCACAATGGAGTGGAATTTCAAACAGGTTGCCACGCGCATCAAATCTGATTATGTTGGCTCAAAAATCTGAGGAAAGCGCAGTTCACCACGCGGTTCCTGAGTATCGCCGCATCACAGAAGCAGAAGCAAACTACAATAAAGCTCAAGAAGGCAAAAATGTATGAGTGAAATTGTAAATTATAGAAAAATGACTGTCGAAGATATAGATGTGGTTTATGAAATTGAAAAATTGTCTTTTACACTGCCTTGGACTAAAGATGCTTTTTATAATGAAATGAATATTAATGAGCATGCGTATGTAATTGCTGAAACGGATGAAGGTATTGTTGGTATTGTGGAATGTGGCTCGTAATGGATGAAGCACATGTTACCAATATCGCTATTCACCCTGACCATCGTGGCAAAAAACTAGGCGGCGGTTTGATGGAAGCGGCAATTGAGACAGCGAAAGCGCAAGGTGCCGTGTTAATGACATTAGAAGCACGAGTCAGCAATACAGTAGCTCAAAATCTTTACCGGAAATTAGGATTTAAAAATGGTGGCATTCGTAAGCGGTATTATACGGATAATTACGAAGATGCCATAGTTATGTGGGTGAAATTCGATGAATAAAGACATTTATATATTGGGAATTGAAACAAGTTGTGACGAAACAGCGGCTTCTGTTGTTAAAAATGGAACTGAAATTATCTCAAATGTTGTAGCTTCTCAAATAGAGAGCCATAAACGTTTTGGCGGCGTTGTACCTGAGATCGCTTCAAGACATCACGTTGAACAAATCACTTTGGTCATTGAAGAGGCTTTACGCTTGGCACAACTAGAACCGCATCAATTAGCTGCAGTTGCAGTAACAGAAGGACCCGGATTAGTGGGTGCTTTATTGATCGGTGTCAACGCTGCTAAAGCTTTTGCTTTTGCTCACCAACTACCTTTAGTAGGGGTACACCATATTGCAGGTCATATATATGCCAACCGTTTAGAACAGGAAATGGAATTTCCTCTTCTTGCTTTAGTTATTTCGGGTGGTCATACGGAGCTAATTTATATGAAAGAACATGGTGACTTTACCGTTATTGGAGAAACACGCGACGATGCAGCTGGAGAAGCTTATGATAAAGTGGCACGAACATTAAATCTTCCTTATCCTGGTGGACCTCATATTGATCGTTTGGCGCATGCTAGCGAAGAAGCCATAACGTTTCCAAGGATTTGGCTCGAAGAAGGATCTTATGATTTTAGTTTTAGTGGATTAAAATCGTCGGTCTTAAATTATATGCATAATGCAGCGCAGCGCGGAGAGACTGTAGCACCTGAACATGTTGCGGCTGGTTTCCAAAATAGTGTAGTAGAAGTGGTAACGGGTAAAACAGTTCGTGCAGCCAAAGAATATAACGTTCGTCAAGTGATTGCAGCAGGTGGCGTTGCAGCGAATAAAGGATTGAGAAAATCATTGGAATCTGTATTCCAAGAAAAAGAAATTCCTTTCTATATTCCTTCATTGCCATTATGTACGGATAACGCAGCTATGATTGCAGCAGCAGGAACTGTTATGTACGAAAAAGGACTTTTTGGTACAATGGCGATGAATGGGCGACCAGGTATGCCATTAACATCATGGATTTAATAAAAGCAAGTAATTTCATCATTTCAGAGAACTGGAATGTGTGAAATTACTTGCTTTTTTTTACCATAAAATTCAGACTTTTATACGTATGATGATAATTGTTCTGTCAATAGAGAACATTTGTACTTATGCACAATTTGTTAATAAACTGTTTGTAACTAGAGGATAAAGGGGATATTCTACATATTGTGTACATCAAAGTGGAAAACTCTGTGGATAACATTTAAGTTACCTGTGAATAATGTGCAAAAGTCTGTTGACAGTTGATAAGACAATATCGATAATGTGGAAAAATCTGTGGAAATAAATATTTCACAAATAGCTATTGACCTATATATAGTAATAAAAAACCGGCTATGCTATAGCCGGTTTTAATTAAATATTTTCAATTTTTTCCTGAATTTCAAGCCATTGCGTCATAACTTCTTCATGAGCCGATTTAAGTTTTTCTAACTCATTTTGAAGTGGCAGCACCCGTTCATGATCTTGGAAGATTTCAGGTTTGCATAGTTGTTCTTCGATATCAGTAATTTGTAAATCTAATTTTTCCATCGTTTGTTCAATCTCTTCAGATTGTCGAACCAATTGGCGTTCGAGTTTTTTCGCTTCTTTGTCTATCTGCGAAGTGGAGGCAGCAACTGGCGCTTTTACTTCAGTGACCGAACCGGCTTCATCAAGTGCTTTTAGTTCAGCAATTTCGAGTTTTTTCTCAACGTAATAATCGTAGTCACCCAAGTATTCGGTCGTGCCATCTTGCGTAAGTTCGCTGACCTTTGTGGCAATGCGGTTCATAAAGTAACGGTCATGCGAAACGAAAAGCAATGTGCCCGGATAATCCAATAAGCGTGATATTGCAGAACTTTGTATTGTTGCAATGCTGTCTCATGGCCATGTTTTATTAGAAGACGTTCCAGGTGTTGGTAAAACGATGTTGGTTCGCGCTTTAGCAAAATCGGTGGGAGCTGATTTTAAACGGATTCAATTTACACCTGACTTATTGCCATCAGATGTTATTGGTGTGTCTATTTACAATCCGAAAGACATGGAATTCCATTTTCGACCGGGTCCCATTATGGGCAATATTATTTTAGCAGATGAAATAAACCGGACCTCACCGAAAACACAATCCTCTCTTTTAGAAGCAATGGAAGAAGCTTCTGTCACGATTGATGGAGTAACAATGCAAATCCCAAAACCTTTCTTTGTCATGGCTACACAAAATCCAATCGAATATGAAGGTACTTATCCTCTTCCTGAAGCGCAACTTGACCGCTTTTTATTGAAAATTAAAATGGGCTATCCGACATCGAAAGAAGAAATGGAAGTTTTAAACCGTGCGCAAGTTGCAGCACCAATCGAAGAATTAACTTCCGTCATATCACTCGAAGAGCTATTAGAACTTCAGAGTCAAGTGCGGACGATTAAAGTAGATGAAACCATTCAGAGTTATATCGTAGATTTGTCTCGTCAAACTCGTCAAGATGCTTATGTGTATTTGGGGGTAAGTCCACGAGGGTCTATTGCATTGATGAAGGCATCTCAAGCTTATGCTTTATTAAAAGGACGAGATTATGTAACGCCGGACGATGTTCAATATTTAGCGAAATTTGTTTTCGGACATCGTATTATGTTGCGGTCAGAGGCTCGTTACGATGGAATAACGGTAGAAGAAATTACAGAACGCATCTTGGCGAAAACCCATGTACCTGTAAAAAGGCTTGTTGGTAAATGAAGCAACTGAAAAATAATACCATTTTATGGGGGCGCATCATAGTAGTGCTTTTTCTTCTATTTTTAACTTTTTCTTTTGCTATGTTTCAAGGAGGATTTGTTAGCTGGTTTATCTTTTATATGTCTTTACCGTTTATCGTGTATTCCATGCTGTTAGCATTTTATCCTTTACAGAAAATCGAGGTCTCTCGAAAAGTTCATACGACTCAAGTCCGTAAAGGTGGGGACTTTTCAGCGACAGTCACCATTTATCGGAAAAATCCTTTTCCGCTCCTATATACCGTATTAAGTGAACAAACCCATTCTCCATCTTTGAATAAAATCATCGCAAATCTACGCCCGAAAATGATTGTTCCGGGATTCCGGAAATCTTATTCTTGGTCTTATACTCTTGAGAATATGCCTAGGGAGAGCATGTATTAGAAGGGGTTTACTTAGAAATTTCGGATTTTTTTGGATGGGTAAAAAAAGTCGGTTACTACCAGTTCAACAAACAATTTTAGTTTATCCAAATACAGTAGAAATTGCATACCGTCCCATAGAATCACGTTATGATCATGGGTCAATGGCTGCTCCTTTTACTTTAGTAAAAGATACAACAATGGCAAGCGGAGTTCGTGATTACCAACCTGGGGACCGAGTGTCATGGATTCACTGGAAATCCTATGCGCGTACGCAAACATTACGCACGAAAGAATTTGAAGATCGGCAGTCCCAAGACCTTTTTTTACTAGACGATCGAAGAGTGTCAGAGAAATTCGAATTGCAAGTAGAGCTAATAGCTTCTATATTGAAATCGGTTGTTCGAGCTAATTCAAGCTTAGCTTATTTATCAATTGGTCAAAAACACAATTATTTTCCGGTCGTTCAAACTGAAGAGCATTTACAGCGGGTTATGTATCATTTAGCGAAAGTGCAAAGCGACTTGGACAAGCCGGTAGACCAAGTGGTTGGACGTGAACTTCAAAAAATGAATACGTCAAGCTTATTATATGTAACGAGTCAACTTTCAATAGAAATGATTCAATCTATTCAAAGAAATGCTAAAAATTTAAGCAATTGCATGTGTTTAGTTGTTACGAGTAAAGGTGAAGCTTTACTTGAAGAAGATGAACAAGTACATCAATTTGCTCGTTCAAAAGGATTTGTTGTAAAACGCGTGAGTCCTGAGAACTTTGCGACTGTGTTTACGGAGGTGAGCCTGCAATGACTTCCATTAGAAAAAACAAGTTTTTTATGGCCATCTTATATATACTAGTTTTCTTTATGTTAGCAGAATGGTTGACGCCAGTTATTGTGTTGACTGAAACAGGTCATCGAGCTTTGTTTTTGATTTTTATTGCAGTTGGATTATTAATGGCCTTTCTGAGAGTTCCTTGGTGGTTTTCAGGGCCTATAAAAGTTTTGTATATTTTATGGTTTGTTGTTTATGTCTATACAGAAAATGTGTTTTTTACAGGAGAAGCTATACAGTTTCTCCAATCTAATTTCAGTATGAATTTTTCAGCTTTGATTAGCCAAAATTGGGAACAAACAACCGACGTTTTCCGAACAATGTTGTTTTTTGTATTGTTATGGATGGCCATTTACTTGATTCATTACTGGGTAAGTTTCAGATCTAGCATTTTTTTGTTCTATGTATTGACGGTAGTTTTTATCGCGGTATTAGATACATTCAGTCCGTATTCAGGAGAAACAGCTATTGTTCGAATCATGATAATTGGTCTTCTTCTGGCAGGGCTATTGTATTTGGTGCGGTGGATGGAAAGGCACCAAATTTCAGAGCACGCCGATAAAGTAGCTTTATTTGCAGTACCCCTTGTTTTAGGGATTGCTGTTTCGACGGCGTTTGCATTATATTTGCCGAAATCAGAACCCATTTGGCCAGACCCAGTACCATTCATAACTTCTTTCTCAGGACAAGGTGGTCCCGGAAGTGGGGGCAATGTAGGGAGAATTGGATACGGAGTAGACGATTCACGTCTAGGAGGTTCGTTTATTGGGGATGATACACCGGTTTTTCGCGCAGATGTATCAACTGGACAATATTGGAAAGTTGAATCGAAAGATACTTATACGACAAAAGGGTGGGAACTGACAGAGAATGTAGGTGAGTCCGTCGTTTACAGAAACAATGAAACTGTAGATACGGAGTTTATCTCAGGAGAAGAAGTGGAGACTACGGTCGTCTCGATGGAACAAGAATTTCCTTTTGTTCTCTATCCTTACGGAACCGAATCTTTTTCGATGGAAGAATCTCCAAATTATCAATATAGCTCAGCAGATCAGCGCTTTGAAACTTACCAAAATGGAGAAGAACTGGAACCTGAAGAGTATGAAGTATCTTTTGGTGAACCTAGTTATAGTTTGAAAACATTGCGAGAAACAAGTGGAGAAGCTTTAGAAGAACTGCCTATTGAGTTTGATCGCTATGTGCAATTGCCGGATGAACTTCCTGAAAGAGTTCGTGACTTAGCTATTGAAATAACCGCAAATAGTGAGACAGTTTATGATCAAGCATTGGCTATTGAGAGTTATTTCAATACCTCTGGATTTACCTATAGTCAAACGGATATTCCAGTTCCTGGAGCGGATCAAGATTATGTAGATCAGTTTTTATTCGAGACCAAGAGAGGGTATTGTGATAATTTTTCGACCTCTATGGTTGTATTATTACGCTCACTTGATATACCAGCTCGTTGGGTTAAAGGATTTAATGAAGGTGAATTAATCGATTCGCAAGGAGAAACTGATGTCTACGAAATAACAAACAATAATGCGCATTCGTGGGTAGAAGCTTATATGCCAGGCGTGGGGTGGATGCTATTTGAACCAACTATTGGTTTTACAGGTTCATCATCTATTGATTTTGATTTGGAGTTAGATCCAACGGACCCGGAGCAACCCGATCCTCAAGAACGTCCAGAAACGCAAGAACCGGAAAATGCAGGTGAAGAAGAAGCGGTGGCAAATTCACAAACTGCTTTTTGGAACCGTCTTACGGATTTCATTTCAACTAATCGTTGGAAACTGATTTGGACAATTATTGCATTGGGTGTTATAGGAACTATTCTTTTCAAAATTCGTCACAGGTGGATGCCGAAATTCCTTATTTCTTATTATCGATTACGTGGTCAAGAATCGGTTCAATTTGAAAAAGCCTACTTAAGGTTACTGAAACAACTAGAATTATACGGCATCAATCGAAAGCCAGGTCAAACACTGAAATCATACGCAGCTTACATTGATTCATTTTTTGGTACACGAGAAATGTCTGAGCTGACTCGTGCGTATGAAAAAATGATTTACGGCGGGGATGACCAATCCATTGACTGGCAAGAGTTGAAGGAAAGTTGGGAAAACTTAATCAATAGAACAAGCGGTTGATTTTACGACTTTTAAAATGTACAATTGATTAAATTATAAATTACAGGTGCCCTCATATATGTCCGGTAATATGGATCGGATGTCTCTACCAAGTCCCCGGAAATGACTTGACTATGAAGGTGGATGACGCACGCTTTTTGACGTGTGCATTCGCCTTTTTGATGTAGAGCAAAAGAACGCGAGGTCCATTTTTCGCGTTCTTTTATTATTTTGAGGCCTGAATCGAATAGAAGAGGTGAAGGTTTTGCCAGTTAGTCCAATGTTAAAAGAGCAGAAAAAAATCGTCGTTTTGGATTTCGGAAGTCAATACAATCAGTTGATTACGCGCCGCATCCGCGAAATTGGTGTATATAGTGAGCTTCACCCGCACACAATCACAGCTGAAGAAATCAAAGAAATGAACGCTACGGGAATTATTTTCTCAGGTGGTCCAAACTCTGTTTACGATGAAAATGCATTTTCAATCGATGATGCCATTTTTGAAATGGGCTTACCGATTTTAGGAATTTGCTATGGCATGCAATTAATGGCGTTGCACTTAAAAGGGAAAGTAGAAAAAGCTCAAAATCGTGAGTACGGAAAAGCGGAATTGAAGCTAACTAAAGAAAGCAAAATCTTTAAAGACCTTCCTGAAGAACAAATCGTTTGGATGAGCCACGGTGATTTAGTTACAGCCGCGCCTCCGGGGTTTGATGTTATCGGAACAAGCGCAAGCTGCCCGATTGCTTCTATGGCAGATGAAAGTCGCGGGTTTTACGGCGTTCAATTTCATCCAGAAGTACGTCATTCGATTTATGGTAATGATTTATTGCGCAAATTCGTTTATGACGTTTGTGGAATGCAAGATGACTGGTCAATGGAAAACTATATTGAATTAGAAATCGAAAAAATCCGTGAAGAAGTTGGCGACAAAAAAGTCCTTTGCGCACTTAGTGGTGGAGTAGATTCTTCAGTCGTTGCAGTATTAATCCATAAAGCAATTGGCGATCAATTGACTTGTATGTTCGTTGATCACGGCCTTCTTCGTAAAGGTGAAGCAGAAAGCGTGATGAAAACTTTTGCTGACGGATTCAACATGAACGTTATCAAAATCGATGCACGCGATCGTTTCATGAGTAAACTTGAAGGTGTTACAGATCCAGAGAAAAAACGTAAAATTATCGGGAACGAATTTATCTATGTATTCGATGATGAAGCTTCAAAACTTGAAGGTATGGACTTCCTAGCACAAGGAACGCTTTACACTGACATCATTGAAAGTGGAACAACAACTGCTCAAACGATTAAATCTCATCACAACGTTGGTGGATTACCGGATGACATGCAGTTTAAATTGATCGAACCGTTAAATACATTATTCAAAGACGAAGTACGTGTTCTTGGTACTGAGCTTGGCATGCCTGAAGAAATCGTTTGGCGTCAGCCGTTCCCAGGTCCAGGGCTTGGTATTCGTATTATGGGAGCAGTAACGGAAGAGAAATTAGAAATCGTCCGTGAATCTGATTGGATTTTGCGCGATGAAATTAGCAAAGCGGGTCTTGATCGTGATATTTGGCAATACTTCACTGTGTTACCGGATCTTCGTAGTGTAGGAGTAATGGGCGATGCCCGTACTTACGATTACGCAATCGGTATTCGTGCAGTAACGTCAATTGACGGTATGACTTCTGACTGGGCTCGTATTCCTTGGGAAGTTCTAGAGAAAATCAGTGTCCGTTTAGTTAACGAAGTTGATAACATCAACCGCGTGCTGTATGACATTACGAGCAAGCCACCAGCAACGATTGAATGGGAATAAAGTTAGAGTGCCGACTACATTAGTCGGCATTTTTCTTTTTCACGAACTTTTTTATGTTATTTATTAAAATTGTTCGTGTTTGCGGTTGTTAATTCATTTTATTTATGATATATTACGTTAGAAATTAAATAAGCTTGTCGTATAATGTCGGGGATATGGCCCGAAAGTTTCTACCGAGTTACCGTAAATAACTCGACTACGATTTTAATCCTGTTCACTTTTGAGCGGGATGCCTTTCATTTTCTAAGTGAAGGGATAAATCGAACGCATACGGCAATCTGCTGTGTGCGTTTTTCTTTTGTAGGATTTATACGCAGGCATTCGGAGGAATCAGCATGAAAAAGTATTTTCAGTTTGAAGAACTAGGAACGAATTACCGCAGAGAAATTATTGGCGGCTTAACAACGTTTCTGGCGATGGCATATATTCTTGTCGTCAACCCGTTAACCTTAACGCTACAATCAGTACCCGATCTTCCAGATTCAATGCGCATGGATTATGGAGCCGTATTTATGGCTACAGCACTAGCAGCTGCAATCGGTTGTTTAGTAATGGGGATTCTCGCGAAATATCCAATTGCGCTTGCTCCAGGTATGGGCTTAAACGCATTCTTCGCTTATACAGTAATATTAACTTACGGAATTCCTTGGCAAACTGCCTTAACAGGTGTTTTATTTTCAGGACTTATTTTTATTCTACTTACGTTAACAGGTCTTCGCGAACTAATTATCAACGCGATTCCTGCTGAATTAAAATATGCAGTGGGAGCCGGGATCGGCCTATTCATTACGTTTATCGGATTGCAAAATGCAAATATCATTGTTGACAATCCTGCTACTTTAGTTGGGTTGGGAGATCTTTCAGACAGTTCAGCGTTGTTAGCAATCTTTGGATTACTCATCACTGTAATCTTTATGGCGCGCGGTATCCAAGGTGGAATTTTCTTTGGGATTTTAATCGCGGCAGTAGTTGGAATGATTTTCGGTGTTGTGAATTTGCCTAGCGCAATTATTGACTTGAATGTTCCAAGCATGGCTCCGACTTTTGGTGTGGCGCTTGAGCCGATCTTTAATGATTTTGGTTCGTTGATAAATATTCAGTTTCTCGTTATTGTGCTAACCTTCCTGTTCGTCGACTTTTTCGACACAGCAGGGACATTAGTGGCTGTAGCCAATCAGGCAGGCTTGATGAAAGACAATAAACTTCCAAGAGCAGGAAAGGCATTATTAGCAGATTCAATTGCTACAGTTAGTGGAGCAATTTTTGGAACGTCAACAACTACTTCGTACATTGAATCAACTGCAGGAGTTGCAGCTGGTGCACGATCTGGATTTGCAGCTGTAGTAACCGGGGTGTTGTTTCTTATTTCAATTTTCTTTTATCCGTTACTTGAAGTAATCACCAGTGCTGTAACGGCTCCGGCTTTAATCATCGTAGGTGTCTTGATGGTTTCAGCGCTAGGGAAAATAGACTGGACGAAATTTGAAGTCGCAGTCCCAGCTTTCCTTACGATGATTGCTATGCCGCTTGGCTATAGTATCGCAACAGGAATTGCGATTGGATTTATCTTCTATCCGATTACAATGCTCGTAGCAGGAAAAGGTAAACAGATTCATCCGATTATGTATGGGTTATTTGTAATCTTTGTTCTTTATTTTGTTTTCTTAGTGTGAAGTAGGAAGTCCGCCAATTTTATTGGTGGACTTTTTCTTTGAGCAAAATGAAAAATGAAATCTGTATCTTATAGAAGGAACTCAAATTTGACAGTGAGCTAACAGAGTAAAGAAAATGAATTTGAGCTTATAAAAATAGGAGGGGTGAGAATGGAACCAGGACTTTGTTATTGAGAAATTTCAATTCCTCAACAACAAAGGAAGAGTTATAAATATAAGGGCAACTCTTCAATGTAAAGAGTGAACTTCCTTACTTATTTGTAACACAATTGTAATCTGAATAATTAGAAAAAACTGTTATAATTAAGTTACGAAAAAACTTCGTTAAAGTGTTGACTCTCTAATATGAGCGTGTTATATTAATTGAGTCGCCAATGAGCGCGACAAACTGAACCTTGAAAACTGAACAGCAAAACGTCAACAAAACGCAACGGTCGCGCAAAACGGCCCGTGCAAAACTTACTGATCAACGCAAGTAGATCAAAGCGAATCGTGCGTCTTCGGACGGCGATACGCCAGCAGTATTGAGCAATCAACACTACTCTATAATGGAGAGTTTGATCCTGGCTCAGGACGAACGCTGGCGGCGTGCCTAATACATGCAAGTCGAGCGGAACCAGAGGAGCTTGCTCCTTCTGGTTTAGCGGCGGACGGGTGAGTAACACGTGGGCAACCTGCCCTGCAGATCGGGATAACTCCGGGAAACCGGTGCTAATACCGAATAGTTTGCGGCCTCTCCTGAGGCTGCACGGAAAGACGGTTTCGGCTGTCACTGCAGGATGGGCCCGCGGCGCATTAGCTAGTTGGTGGGGTAATGGCCTACCAAGGCGACGATGCGTAGCCGACCTGAGAGGGTGATCGGCCACACTGGGACTGAGACACGGCCCAGACTCCTACGGGAGGCAGCAGTAGGGAATCTTCCGCAATGGACGAAAGTCTGACGGAGCAACGCCGCGTGAGTGACGAAGGTTTTCGGATCGTAAAACTCTGTTGTGAGGGAAGAACAAGTACCAACTAACTACTGGTACCTTGACGGTACCTCACCAGAAAGCCACGGCTAACTACGTGCCAGCAGCCGCGGTAATACGTAGGTGGCAAGCGTTGTCCGGAATTATTGGGCGTAAAGCGCGCGCAGGCGGTTCTTTAAGTCTGATGTGAAAGCCCACGGCTCAACCGTGGAGGGTCATTGGAAACTGGAGAACTTGAGTGCAGAAGAGGAAAGTGGAATTCCATGTGTAGCGGTGAAATGCGTAGAGATGTGGAGGAACACCAGTGGCGAAGGCGACTTTCTGGTCTGTAACTGACGCTGAGGCGCGAAAGCGTGGGGAGCAAACAGGATTAGATACCCTGGTAGTCCACGCCGTAAACGATGAGTGCTAAGTGTTAGGGGGTTTCCGCCCCTTAGTGCTGCAGCTAACGCATTAAGCACTCCGCCTGGGGAGTACGGCCGCAAGGCTGAAACTCAAAGGAATTGACGGGGGCCCGCACAAGCGGTGGAGCATGTGGTTTAATTCGAAGCAACGCGAAGAACCTTACCAGGTCTTGACATCCCACTGACCGGTGTAGAGATACACTTTTCCCTTCGGGGACAGTGGTGACAGGTGGTGCATGGTTGTCGTCAGCTCGTGTCGTGAGATGTTGGGTTAAGTCCCGCAACGAGCGCAACCCTTGATCTTAGTTGCCAGCATTCAGTTGGGCACTCTAAGGTGACTGCCGGTGACAAACCGGAGGAAGGTGGGGATGACGTCAAATCATCATGCCCCTTATGACCTGGGCTACACACGTGCTACAATGGACGGTACAAAGGGTTGCCAACCCGCGAGGGGGAGCCAATCCCATAAAACCGTTCTCAGTTCGGATTGTAGGCTGCAACTCGCCTGCATGAAGCCGGAATCGCTAGTAATCGTGGATCAGCATGCCACGGTGAATACGTTCCCGGGCCTTGTACACACCGCCCGTCACACCACGAGAGTTTGTAACACCCGAAGTCGGTGAGGTAACCCTTGTGGAGCCAGCCGCCGAAGGTGGGACGGATGATTGGGGTGAAGTCGTAACAAGGTAGCCGTATCGGAAGGTGCGGCTGGATCACCTCCTTTCTAAGGATAAATTCGGAACCGGGCGCCCTAGGCGCTCCGGGGTTGACGTTTTGCGTTCAGTTTTGAAGGTTCACCTTCAGGCGGCAACGCCTTTTTTTGTGACTTTCAAACTTGTTCTTTGAAAACTGGATAAAACGACATTGAAACAATATGCAAGAAATTCAAGTACGCGTGACAATTTTTGTCACAACTTTTTAATTAACCATTGGTTAAGTTAGAAAGGGCGCACGGTGGATGCCTTGGCACTAGGAGCCGAAGAAGGACGGCACTAACACCGATATGCTTCGGGGAGCTGTAAGTGAGCTGTGATCCGGAGATTTCCGAATGGGGGAACCCACTACTTTTAATCGAGTAGTATCCATGTGTGAATCTATAGCACATGAGAAGGCAGACCCAGGGAACTGAAACATCTAAGTACCTGGAGGAAGAGAAAGCAAATGCGATTCCCTGAGTAGCGGCGAGCGAAACGGGATCAGCCCAAACCAAGAGGCTTGCCTCTTGGGGTTGTAGGACACTCTATACGGAGTTACAAAAGGTAGGATTAGGCGAAGCGACCTGGAACGGTCCGCCGCAGCGGGTAACAGCCCCGTAGCCGAAAACCTTACCCCTCCAGAGTGGATCCTGAGTACGGCGGAACACGTGAAATTCCGTCGGAATCTGGGAGGACCATCTCCCAAGGCTAAATACTTCCTAGTGACCGATAGTGAACCAGTACCGTGAGGGAAAGGTGAAAAGCACCCCGGAAGGGGAGTGAAATAGATCCTGAAACCGTGTGCCTACAAGTAGTCAAAGCCCGTTAATGGGTGATGGCGTGCCTTTTGTAGAATGAACCGGCGAGTTACGATTACATGCAAGGTTAAGCTGAGAAGGCGGAGCCGCAGCGAAAGCGAGTCTGAATAGGGCGCCAGAGTATGTAGTTGTAGACCCGAAACCAGGTGATCTACCCATGTCCAGGGTGAAGGTAAGGTAACACTTACTGGAGGCCCGAACCCACGCACGTTGAAAAGTGCGGGGATGAGGTGTGGGTAGCGGAGAAATTCCAATCGAACCTGGAGATAGCTGGTTCTCTCCGAAATAGCTTTAGGGCTAGCCTCAAGATAGAGAATCCTGGAGGTAGAGCACTGTTTGGACTAGGGGCCCATCCCGGGTTACCGAATTCAGACAAACTCCGAATGCCAGTGATTTATGCTTGGGAGTCAGACTGCGAGTGATAAGATCCGTAGTCAAGAGGGAAACAGCCCAGACCACCAGCTAAGGTCCCCAAATATCCGTTAAGTGGAAAAGGATGTGGCGTTGCTTAGACAACCAGGATGTTGGCTTAGAAGCAGCCATCATTTAAAGAGTGCGTAATAGCTCACTGGTCGAGTGACACTGCGCCGAAAATGTACCGGGGCTAAACGGATTACCGAAGCTGTGGATGGATCTCGTAAGAGATCCGTGGTAGGAGAGCGTTCTAAGGGCGTTGAAGTCAGACCGGAAGGACTGGTGGAGCGCTTAGAAGTGAGAATGCCGGTATGAGTAACGAAAGACGGGTGAGAATCCCGTCCACCGAATGCCTAAGGTTTCCTGAGGAAGGCTCGTCCGCTCAGGGTTAGTCGGGACCTAAGTCGAGGCCGATAGGCGTAGACGATGGACAACAGGTTGATATTCCTGTACCACCTCCCCGCCGTTTGAGCAATGGGGGGACGCAGAAGGATAAGGAGAGCGTGCCGTTGGTTGTGCACGTCCAAGCAGTGAGGCGTGGAATGAGGCAAATCCCATTCCTGATACGTTGAGCTGTGATGGCAAGAGGGTTTACCCTTAGAGTCCCTGATTTCACACTGCCAAGAAAAGCCTCTAGCGAGGCGGGAGGTGCCCGTACCGCAAACCGACACAGGTAGGCGAGAAGAGAATTCTAAGGTGAGCGAGTGAACTCTCGTTAAGGAACTCGGCAAAATGACCCCGTAACTTCGGGAGAAGGGGTGCTCTGGTAGGGTGTATAGCCCGAGAGAGCCGCAGTGAATAGGCCCAGGCGACTGTTTAGCAAAAACACAGGTCTCTGCAAAACCGTAAGGTGACGTATAGGGGCTGACGCCTGCCCGGTGCTGGAAGGTTAAGAGGAGTGCTTAGCGCAAGCGAAGGTGCGAATTGAAGCCCCAGTAAACGGCGGCCGTAACTATAACGGTCCTAAGGTAGCGAAATTCCTTGTCGGGTAAGTTCCGACCCGCACGAAAGGCGTAACGATCTGGGCACTGTCTCAACGAGAGACTCGGTGAAATTATAGTACCTGTGAAGATGCAGGTTACCCGCGACAGGACGGAAAGACCCCGTGGAGCTTTACTGTAGCCTGATATTGAATTTTGGTGCAACTTGTACAGGATAGGTAGGAGCCTTAGATTCCGGAGCGCCAGCTTCGGAGGAGGCGTCAGTGGGATACTACCCTGGTTGTATTGAAATTCTAACCCACAAGCCTGATCGGCTTGGGAGACAGTGTCAGGCGGGCAGTTTGACTGGGGCGGTCGCCTCCTAAAGAGTAACGGAGGCGCCCAAAGGTTCCCTCAGAATGGTTGGAAATCATTCGAAGAGTGTAAAGGCAGAAGGGAGCTTGACTGCGAGACGTACATGTCGAGCAGGGTCGAAAGACGGGCTTAGTGATCCGGTGGTTCCGCATGGAAGGGCCATCGCTCAACGGATAAAAGCTACCCCGGGGATAACAGGCTTATCTCCCCCAAGAGTCCACATCGACGGGGAGGTTTGGCACCTCGATGTCGGCTCATCGCATCCTGGGGCTGTAGTCGGTCCCAAGGGTTGGGCTGTTCGCCCATTAAAGCGGTACGCGAGCTGGGTTCAGAACGTCGTGAGACAGTTCGGTCCCTATCCGTCGCGGGCGCAGGAAATTTGAGAGGAGCTGTCCTTAGTACGAGAGGACCGGGATGGACACACCGCTGGTGTACCAGTTGTTCTGCCAAGGGCATCGCTGGGTAGCTATGTGTGGCCGGGATAAGTGCTGAAAGCATCTAAGCACGAAGCCCCCCTCAAGATGAGATTTCCCATTGCGCAAGCAAGTAAGATCCCTCAAAGACGATGAGGTAGATAGGTTCGAGGTGGAAGCGTGGCGACATGTGCAGCTGACGAATACTAATCGATCGAGGACTTAACCAACACAATGTACGCGAAGACTTGCACGTTCCAATGTCGTTTATCCAGTTTTGAAAGAATAAGAAAAAGTTTTTGAAAAAAAGCTTGAAAAAACCAGTGATATACTGGTATAATAAATCTTGTCTTTCAAAACCAAATAGTCCAGTGATGATGGCAAAGAGGCCACACCCGTTCCCATCCCGAACACGGCAGTTAAGCTCTTTTGCGCTGATGGTAGTTGGGGGTTTCCCCCTGTGAGAGTAAGACGTCGCTGGGCACTTAAAGAAAGTCGTTACCGATTCCGGTAACGGCTTTTTTGTTTATCTAAATAACTTAAGTGACTAGTCTTAAGCCATAATATAATAAATGGCTGTAAATAAGTTAGTCTATAGAAATAGAATACGTTAAGGAAATTCAAGAATTTGTTTTGACTTATGATCTAACGCAGTGATTTGAAATACTAAACTTGCGTGTAGCTAAACCTAATTACTTAAATGTCAAAAGGGAATTTTAAAATCGATAGCCTTATGGAGTGTTAAATAAAATGCCTCTAGCATTAGAATGAAGCTAATATAAATAAGTAGAGAGAATTCTAGTTTTGTTGTTCCTATTAGCGAACATGAATCTTACTTAGCAAACGATTTCCAAGTGCATAGCACAAAGAATGTGATTTCCTCTACTACCTCTTTGAAAAAGATTTTTGGGAAGTAACTTTTTTAGAATTTGAACATTATTAAAATATTTATGTGAAGCCTTTATACACAAGGTTTTTCTCGACCTTTTCTCTCTTGCTTTCTTAGCGTTTTTGCCCTAGTATGAAAATTAATTCTTAATAGATATTGAAGAGGTGTAAAAATTGGATGTAAACCCTTGGGTTATGGTATTAATAATTTTCTCGATTAATATCGTATATGTAACTTTTTTCACAATACGGATGATCATGACCCTAAAAGGATATCGCTATTTAGCGGCTGGTGTCAGCATGATTGAAGTGGTTATTTATATAGTAGGACTTGGATTGGTTCTTGATAATCTTGATCAGCTTCAAAATTTAATTGCTTATGCATTAGGTTACGGATCTGGCGTTGTCATTGGTTCGAAGATCGAAGAGAAAATGGCGCTTGGTTACATTACGGTCAATGTAATTACGAGTGAAGCTGGAGAATACCTTCCGAAAATGCTTCGCGAAAAAGGATATGGTGTCACGGATTGGAACGCGAACGGCCGTGATGGTGGGCGACAGTCGATGCAAATTTTAACACCGCGTAAAATGGAGTTAAAACTGTATAAAGCCATTCAAGAAATCGATCCAAAAGCCTTTATCATTGCCTATGAAGCAAAAACAATTCATGGCGGATTCTGGGTGAAAACAGTGAAAAGGGGCAACTTATATAAATGAGTAAAAATACAGTATGGTTTGAAGTTGAAGAACATGAAACAATTTCAGAATGTCTAGACAGAATGAAAGCTGAAGGGTATGCCATAGTAGGCAGAAGAGAACAGCCTTTATTTAAAGAAGTGGATGGTCAACCTGTACCTATAAGGCAAATCGTTCAGTTTAAAGGAGATAAACTAAAGGAATAACAATATATCTCTTTTAAAAGCGAACGATTAAATAATTGTATAACTTATTGTTCGACTTTATCATTGACGTAGTTTCGTCATCTTGTTATGATAAGTGAGGATACCCCATATATGCAGAAGAATTGGCTTCTGCGTCTCTACCAGGACACCGTAAATGTCCGGACTATGCGGGAAAGCAACTTATTGGTCGTAAAGCGAAGGATGTGCTTTTTTATGCCATCATTTAAAAATTCGTATCATTTACAGTCCTTAAGTAAACTGCTTTTCACGTAATGTGAGCAGTTTATTTAAGGGCTTTTTATTTTTTAAAAGGAGAGTGTAATCGATGAATCCGCGAATTGGCATCATTATGGGAAGTACGAGTGATTGGGAAACAATGAAGCATGCATGTGATGTATTAGATGAACTGGGTATAGCTTATGAGAAAAAAGTAGTTTCAGCTCATCGCACGCCGGATTTAATGTTCACTTATTCAGAACAGGCGCGTGAACGTGGATTGCATGTAATTATTGCAGGAGCAGGCGGCGCAGCACATTTGCCAGGGATGGTAGCAGCAAAGACCACTTTGCCAGTTATTGGCGTACCTGTTCAGTCCAAAGCGTTAAATGGTTTGGATTCCTTATTATCAATCGTTCAGATGCCTGGCGGAGTTCCAGTCGCTACAGTCGCTATCGGTAAAGCTGGAGCTGTGAATGCTGGATTACTGGCAGCTCAAATATTGGGAACAGTAGATGAACATGCAGCACAAGCCTTGCAAGACAGAAGAGACCGCACAACAGCTGCAGTTTTAGAAAGTTCGGAGGACTTAATATGACAAATACGATTTTGCCGGGTCAAACGATTGGTATTATTGGTGGAGGTCAATTAGGACGTATGATGGCTCTTGCAGCGAAAGAAGCTGGCTTTAAAATTGCGGTTCTTGATCCAGCTATGGATTCGCCAACTGGTCAAGTAGCCGATATACAAATCGTCGCAGCATTTGATGATCAGCATGCGTTAGAAGAATTAGCTGAAGCGAGTGATGTGATCACTTATGAGTTTGAAAATATAGATGTTGAAGGACTATCAAAACTAGCTGAAATTGCATATGTGCCACAAGGTGCTGAACTGATTCGTGTGACACAAAATCGGATTGTTGAAAAACAAGCTATTTCGGAAGCTGGCGTCGTTGTTGCAGATTATATTACGGCTTCATCTTTTGAAGAGTTAACAAAAAAAAGTAGTGAATTGTCATTCCCATTCGTTGTCAAAACAGCGCGCGGGGGATACGACGGCAAAGGACAGCAAACAGTTTCTTCTATAGAAGAACTCTCTTTAGCAGAGGCATTGTTCGCAAACGGCGATTGTGTGGCCGAAACCTTTGTAGAATTTACTAAAGAAATTTCGGTCATTATTCAACGCAACGTACACGGTGAAACAGCTATTTTACCGATTGGTGAAAATATTCATAAAGACCATATTTTGCACGAAACAATTGTTCCAGCAAGAATCGACAAAAAAACAATCGGTGAAGCGAAAAGAGCAGCTGAAAAAATTGCGACTCATCTCGATATGGTAGGAACATTAGCAGTTGAAATGTTTGTATTGGAAGACGGTGGGATTATCGTCAATGAATTAGCACCACGGCCTCATAATTCGGGACATTATTCGATTGAAGCGACGAATATTTCACAATTCCATCAGCATGTCCGTGCCATTTGTGGATGGCCACTGAGACAGCCAATTCTTTGGTCACAAGCGGTAATGGTCAACGTTTTAGGTGAACATGTTGCACCACTTACTTCAAAAATAGCACAATTTCCGAATTGGTCGATTCATTTATACGGAAAAGACGAAGCGAAGCAGAAACGGAAGATGGGACATGTTACGATATTAACGGAAGACTTAGAGGCAACTTTGAGTGAAATAGATGCATCTGGTATTTGGCCAGAATAATTGGAGGAACTTAAAAATGATCGCACGTTACACAAGACCCGAAATGGGCGCAATTTGGACAGAAGAAAACAAATACAATGCTTGGCTAGAAGTTGAAATTTTAGCTTGTGAAGCTTGGGCTGAAATTGGAGATATTCCGAAAGAAGACGTAGCAAAAATCCGTAAAGACGCTTCTTTTTCAGTTGACCGTATTTTAGAAATTGAAGAAGAAACACGCCACGATGTAGTTGCTTTCACAAGAGCCGTATCTGAAACGCTTGGCGAAGAACGCAAATGGGTTCATTACGGCTTAACTTCAACTGATGTCGTTGATACAGCTTTGTCTTACTTGTTAAAACAAGCAAACGTAATTATCCGTAAAGACTTAACAAACTTTATCGAAATTCTAGCTAATAAAGCGAAAGAACATAAAATGACGGTCATGATGGGTCGTACGCACGGTGTTCATGCAGAACCAACGACTTTTGGTTTAAAACTAGCATTATGGCACGAAGAAATGAAACGTAACTTAGAACGTTTCGAAGCAGCAGCAGCTTCAATAGAAACAGGCAAAATGTCTGGTGCAGTTGGAACGTACGCTAATATTGATCCATTTGTTGAAGCATATGTTTGCAAAGAGTTAGGTCTTGCAGCTTCACCAATTTCAACACAAACATTGCAACGCGATCGTCATGCACAGTATTTGAGCGTTTTGGCATTGATTGGTTCGTCTATCGAGAAATTCGCGACAGAAATTCGCGGATTGCAAAAATCTGAAACACGTGAAGTAGAAGAGTTTTTTGCAAAAGGCCAAAAAGGTTCTTCGGCAATGCCACATAAACGTAACCCAATTGGTTCTGAAAACATGACGGGCCTTGCGCGTTTAATCCGCGGCTATATGTTAACAGCTTACGAGAACGTCTCTTTATGGCACGAACGCGACATTTCGCATTCATCAGCAGAGCGCGTGATTTTACCGGATGCAACGATTGCACTAAATTACATGTTAAATCGTTTTGGTAATATCGTGAAAAACTTAACGGTTTTCCCTGAAAACATGAAACGCAATATGGATTCAACACTTGGTTTGATTTATTCACAGCGTGTGTTATTGACATTGATCGATAAAGGGATGGCTCGTGAAGCTGCATACGATACCGTTCAGCCATGTGCAATGGAAGCTTGGGAAAACCAAACGCATTTCCGCAAAATTGTGGAAGCGAATGACACGATTACTTCAAAACTTTCTAAAGAAGAATTGGATGATTGCTTTGATTACAATCACCATTTGCAACAAGTAGACATGATTTTCAACCGACTTGGATTAAACTAAACGGGGGCTTCTGAAAATGGAAAAAGGTCAGCTATTGTACGAAGGAAAAGCAAAACGCCTGTATGCAACGGATAAACAGGGAATTTTGTGGGTGGAATATAAAGATTCAGCAACGGCTTTCAACGGTGAGAAAAAAGAAGAAATTACCGGGAAAGGCATTTTGAACAATAAAATCACGTCACTGATTTTCACGAAATTGCAGGAAGCAGGCATTGCGTCTCATTTCGTTAAGCAATTGTCTGATCACGAACAATTGGTGCAAAGTGTAAGCATCATTCCATTGGAAGTAGTGGTCCGGAACATCACAGCGGGCAGCATGGCTAAACGCCTTGGCATTGAAGAAGGCGTGGCTATTAGCCGCCCGGTTGTGGAGTTCTATTTGAAAGATGATGAATTAGGTGATCCTTTAATTACAGATGATCATGTTGATATGCTAAAGCTGGCAACTGCCGAAGAAGTGGCAGAGCTCAAGCAAAAAGCACGTGAAATTAATCAGGTGTTAATCGGCTTTTTCAAAGAAATCGGCGTGGATCTTGTTGATTTCAAAATTGAATTTGGCCGTGATTCAAATGGGCAAATTTTACTGGCTGATGAAATTTCGCCGGACACTTGCCGGCTTTGGGATATGGAAACAAAACAAAAGCTTGATAAAGACGTGTTCCGCCGTAATCTTGGGAATTTGACAGAAGCGTACGAACTCATTTTAACTCGTCTAGGAGGACAACACTCATGAAAAAAGTAAAAGTATACGTAACATTACGTGAAAGTGTATTGGACCCACAAGGTTCTGCAGTTATGGGCTCTCTTCATAAAATGGGCTATGGTGAAGTGGCAGATGTACGAATTGGCAAATACCTAGAATTGGTTATTGAAGACAGTGAACGCGATGTAGATTCTTTAGTTAATGAATTATGTCATCGTCTTTTAGCTAATACTGTAATTGAAGATTATCGTTATGAAATTGAGGAGGTTGTCTCGCAATGAAATTCGCAGTAATTGTTTTCCCAGGTTCGAATTGTGATTTGGACATGTACCATGCGGTCAAGGATGAACTAGGTGAAGAAGCAGAATACGTATGGCATGACTCAAAAGATTTGAGCAGCTATGACGGGATTTTACTTCCAGGCGGATTTTCATATGGCGATTACTTGCGTTGCGGCGCGATCGCTCAATTCTCTGGTGTCATGGACGAAGTAAGAAAAGCAGCTGAAGCAGGAAAACCAGTTCTTGGAATCTGTAATGGTTTCCAAATTTTAACAGAAGCGGGTTTATTGCCAGGCGTTCTTTTACGAAACAAAAACTTGAAGTTCATGTGTCGCACTGTTGGATTGAAAGTAGAAAACAACAGTACATTGTTCACAAATGAATACGAACAAGGCGAAGAAATCCAAATTCCAATCGCTCATGGAGAAGGCAATTATTATTGTGATGATGCGACATACGATCACCTCAAAGAAAACAACCAAATCGTCTTTACGTATGCAGACGATTTTAACGGCAGTCGAAACAACATTGCAGGAATCATTAACGAACGCGGAAACGTGCTAGGCATGATGCCGCATCCTGAACGCGCAGTATCAGAGTTAATCGGCGGTAAAGATGGCTTGGCCTTATTTAGATCAATCGTTAAACAGTGGAGGGAATCACATGTCAGTCATGCTTGAACCAAATGCTGCTCAAATAAAAGAACAAAAAGTATATCAACAAATGGGCTTATCAGACGCGGAATTTGATATGGTTGAAAAGATTTTAGGGAGATTGCCAAACTACACGGAGACAGGTTTGTTTTCGGTTATGTGGTCTGAGCATTGTTCGTATAAAAACTCGAAGCCTGTACTTGCGAAATTCCCGACTAAAGGCGAACGTGTTCTTCAAGGACCTGGTGAAGGTGCTGGTATTGTAGATATTGGTGACGGACAAGCAGTTGTCTTCAAAATGGAATCACATAACCACCCATCGGCTATTGAACCTTATCAAGGAGCAGCTACTGGAGTTGGCGGCATTATCCGTGACGTCTTTTCAATGGGTGCGCGTCCAATCGCGTTGCTGAACTCATTGCGTTTCGGTGAATTAACAACACCACGCGTGAAATACTTGTTTGAAGAAGTTGTTGCTGGGATTGCCGGATACGGAAACTGTATCGGAATTCCAACGGTTGGTGGAGAAATTCAATTTGACGATTGTTATGACGGTAACCCGTTGGTTAACGCGATGTGTGTCGGATTGATCAATCATGAAGATATTCAAAAAGGGATTGCTAAAGGTACAGGTAACCCGGTAATGTACGTCGGCGCTAAAACAGGACGCGATGGCATTCACGGAGCTACTTTTGCTTCTGAAGAGTTAACAGATGGCTCTGATAAAAATCGTCCTGCCGTTCAAGTAGGTGATCCATTTATGGAGAAACTGCTACTTGAAGCTTGTTTAGAACTAATTAAGTCAGATGCGTTGATCGGTATTCAAGATATGGGTGCTGCTGGACTGACTTCTTCTTCAGCTGAAATGGCTTCAAAAGCAGGTTCAGGGATTGAAATGGATCTTGATCACATTCCACAACGTGAAACAGGGATGACAGCATACGAAATGATGCTTTCTGAATCACAAGAACGTATGTTAATCGTAGTGAAAGCTGGTCGTGAGCCTGAAATCGTTGAGTTGTTCGAAAAATACGGTTTAGATGCAGTGACTGTCGGTACAGTAACAGACGACTCGACACTGCGCTTAAAACATAAAGGTGAAATTGTTGCAGAAGTTCCAGTTGACGCACTTGCAGAAGATGCGCCGGTTTACCACAAGCCTTCAGCTGTTCCAACCTATTTTACAGAGTTCCAACAAATGGACAACGTAGAACCAAAAGTAACGGATTTCAATGAAACATTAACGGCTTTATTAAAACAGCCAACAATCGCTTCTAAAGAATGGGTTTATGATCAATACGATCACCAAGTACGCACAAGCACAGTAGTAAGTCCAGGGTCGGACGCTGCAGTTGTCCGTGTCCGTGGTACAAATAAAGGTTTAGCAATGACGACTGACTGCAACTCTCGCTATATTTACTTAGATCCAGAAGTGGGCGGTAAAATTGCGGTTGCAGAAGCAGCACGTAATGTTGTGGTATCAGGTGCAAAACCACTTGCCATCACGGATTGCTTAAACTTCGGTAACCCGGAAAAACCAGAAATCTTCTGGCAGTTAGAAAAAGCAGCAGACGGTATGTCTGAAGCATGTACGATGTTAGATTCTCCGGTTATTGGCGGAAACGTCTCGTTATACAACGAAACAAACGGTACGGCTATTTACCCAACACCAACAATTGGCATGGTTGGGCTTGTAGAAGATCTTGCACATGTAACAACACAAGACGTGAAAAAACAAGGCGACTTTGTTTACTTGATTGGTGAAAGCTTTACAGAGTTTGGCGGAAGTGAATTACAGAAAATGGTCGAAGGACGTATTTTCGGTAAAGCACCAGCGATTGATTTAACAGTTGAAGCAAAACGTCAACAAGAAATCTTATCAGCGATTCAGCAAGGACTTGTTGCATCAGCGCATGACGTTGCTGAAGGTGGCGTTGCTGTCGCATTAGCTGAAAAAACCTTTGGTAAAGGATTAGGCATGGAAGTTATATTGTCTGGATCCCCAACAACTGCTTTATTCAGCGAATCACAGTCACGTTTTGTTTTGACGGTTAGTCCGGAAAACGCAGAACAATTCGAGAAAGTCGTATCAGATGCTAAGAAAGTCGGCCAAGTCACGGGAGACAAATTTGTAATCAACGGTGAAGACGGTACGACTTGGATTAACGAATCAGTCGCAACGCTTCGCTCAGCTTGGAAAGGAGCTATCCCATGCTTGCTGAAATCAGAAGCTTAAATGAAGAATGTGGTGTCTTTGGAATATGGGGACATCCGAATGCGACGCAATTGACGTATTACGGATTGCACGCTTTGCAACACCGCGGTCAAGAAGGTGCGGGAATTGTTTCAACTAATGGAGAAGGTCTTCTCCCATTAAAAGGTGAAGGCATGGTCAGTGAAGTGTTCACACCTGAGAAAATTGAAAAGATAGCAGGACATGCAGCAATTGGGCATGTTCGCTATGCAACAGCAGGAGGCAGTGGCATTGAAAATGTCCAGCCTCTGCTCTTTAACTCAACTACGGGTAGTTTGGCGATTTCCCATAACGGAAATTTGGTCAATGCGACTCAGTTAAAAGGACACCTAGAACGTCAAGGGAGTATTTTTCAAACAACTTCAGATACAGAAGTATTGGCTCATTTAATTAAACGAAGCGGCTATGCATCGTTTGAAGAAAAAGCGAAAAATGCATTGTCTCTATTAAAAGGTGCTTTTGCTTGTGTGATTTTGACGGAAGAAGCAATGTATGTTGCATTAGATCCAAACGGTTTGCGTCCATTATCTCTTGGGAAACTGGGGGATGCGTGGGTAGCGGCATCTGAAACGTGTGCATTTGATATTGTTGGAGCGGAATTTGTTCGTTCGGTTGAACCAGGTGAATTTTTAATCATTACAAAAGATGGCATGCGTGCAGAACGTTTTGCTTATCCAGTAGAACGTTCGATTTGTACGATGGAATATGTTTACTTTTCACGTCCAGATTCGGACATCGATGGCATTAACGTTCATACAGCACGAAAACGTCTAGGCGTTCAATTAGCAAAAGAAGTACAAATTGAAGCGGACGTTGTCACAGGCGTTCCGGATTCGAGTATTTCAGCTGCAATTGGCTATTCAGAGCAAAGTGGTATTCCGTATGAGTTGGGCATGATTAAAAACCGTTATGTCGGACGTACGTTTATCCAACCTTCACAAGACTTGCGCGAACAAGGTGTGAAGATGAAGCTTTCACCAGTGCGTCAAGTCGTCAATGGAAAACGCGTCATTATGGTCGATGATTCGATTGTCCGCGGCACAACTTCACGCCGCATCGTTAACTTGCTAAAAGAAGCAGGAGCTACTGAAGTGCATGTTGTCATCAGTTCGCCACCTATTAAGAATCCATGCTTTTATGGTATTGATATTAGCACACCGGGTGAACTAATCGCTGCGAACAATACGGTAGAAGAAATGCGTGAAATTATTGGTGCGGATTCGTTAACATTTTTATCGGTTGACGGTATGGTTCAAAATATTGGACGTACAGATCCTGGATCAAAATGTGGACATTGTCTAGCTTGCTTTACAGGCGAATACCCGACCAATATTTATCCAGATACAGTATTACCGCACGAAAAAGAAAAAGTGAAATAAGGGGGAACCGGTGTGTCAAAAGCATATGAAAAAGCAGGCGTTAATATCGAAGCTGGCTATGAAGCAGTAAACCGTATGAAATCCCATGTAGAACGGACAGCGCGTAAAGGAATGCTCGGTGCGTTTGGTGGATTTGGCGGGATATTCGATTTGTCTGAGCTGAATTTGAAAGAACCGGTTCTTGTTTCCGGAACGGATGGCGTGGGCACAAAACTAAAGCTCGCGTTCATGGCAGACCGTCACGATACAATCGGCATTGATTGCGTAGCGATGTGTGTCAATGACATCGTTGCACAAGGTGCAGAACCTTTGTTTTTCTTAGACTATATTGCAGTCGGTAAAGCGATTCCTGAGAAAATTGAACAAATCGTTAAAGGCGTAGCCGATGGTTGTGTGCAAGCTGGAGCTGCACTTATTGGCGGAGAAACGGCAGAAATGCCGGGTCTTTATGAAGAAGATGAATACGATATCGCTGGATTTGCGGTCGGAGCTGCGGAGAAATCCAAAATCGTTACTGGCGAAAAAATCGTAGCTGGGGATGTATTAATCGGTCTGGCTTCAAGCGGGATTCATTCAAACGGTTATTCACTTGTGCGTCAAATTGTATTTGAGCAAAATCAATTTACGCTTGATCAACAAGTTGAAGGTTATGAAACGCTCGGTTCAATTGGTGATGCGTTGTTAACTCCTACAAAAATTTACGCAAAAGCTGTAGCTGCTATGGGCAATGAAACCGAAATCCATGGCATGGCACATGTGACTGGTGGCGGATTTATCGAGAACATTCCACGGATGATGCCAGAGGGCTTAGGCGCGGAAATTTCACTTGGCAGCTGGCCAGTACTTGATATTTTCAAGTTGCTGAAAGAAAAAGGCGAGTTGGCAGACCGCGACTTATACTCAGTGTTCAATATGGGCATTGGTTTTGTTGTAGCTGTAGCACCTGAAGATGCTGAAAAAGTATTGGAAACCGCTAAAGAGAATGGCGAGCAAGCATTCCAAATTGGCAGCGTTTCGAACACTGAAGGCGTCCAATTTCAAGGGCAACAGGACGGCACATTAAATGAAAACTAAAACAAAAATCGCTGTATTTGCATCTGGTAATGGCTCTAATTTTCAAGCCATTGTCGATGCGATTACGGCTGATAAATTAGCAGCTGAAATCATGCTTGTTGTAACAGATAAGCCCAAAGCGTTTGTATTAAATCGTGCTACAAAGGCAGGCGTAGCATCATTTTCTTTTATTCCTTCTGAGTATGACTCCAAGCAACATTACGAAGAAATGCTAAAAGAAAAATTACAGAAGCTCGGAGTAGAGTGGATTGTTCTCGCAGGCTATATGCGATTGATAGGTCCAGTGTTACTTGAAGCTTACGAAAATCGCATTGTGAATATCCATCCTTCTGTTTTGCCAGCGTTTCCAGGTAAAGACGCGATTGGTCAAACACTCGCTGCAGGAGCAGTAAATGCAGGTGTCACAGTGCACTATGTAGACGCAGGAATGGATACAGGCAACATTATTGCACAACAATCGTTTCCGGTATTAGGTCGTGGACGCGAAGAAGTCGAGCATCAGATCCATCAGATTGAACATGAATTATATCCTACAACATTGCAGCAATTATTCGACCGGTAAACGATCGGTCTTAATCTTTAGGAGGACTATTTGTGAAAAAAAGAGCATTACTCAGCGTATCGGATAAATCAGGAATTTTGGAATTTGCACAGGAATTGGAAAAGATGGGCTATGAACTGTTATCGACAGGCGGCACTAAAAAATTTCTTGAAGAAAACGGCGTTGCAATAACAGCCGTAGACGAAGTTACGAAATTTCCAGAAATTTTAGGTGGACGTGTAAAAACTTTGCATCCGCTTGTACACGGTGGACTATTAGCCAAACATGATGATGCAGAACATCAAAGTCAAATGGCTGAAAACGGCATTTCTCCGATTGAAATAGTTTGCGTTAATCTATACCCGTTCCGTGAAACTATTGCAAAACCAGATGTTACGGTAGATGATGCCATTGAAAATATCGATATCGGCGGACCGACAATGTTACGTTCTGCGGCGAAAAATCACGCATATGTAACGGTTATTGTGGATGCAGCTGATTATGCTGGAGTATTGACTGAATTACAAAACGAACAGTCTACAACGCCTGAAACGAGACGTCGATTAGCGGCAAAAGTCTTCCGTCATACGGCTGCATATGATTCATATATCTCAAACTATTTGACTGATTTAACAGGTGAAGAATATCCGGATCAATTGACGCTCACATATGAGTTGTCTCAAACACTTCGTTACGGAGAAAATCCTCATCAAAAAGCTGCTTTTTACCGTAGTCCGCTGGGCTCAAACTTTTCGATTGCCAATGCACATCAAGTGCATGGCAAGGAATTATCGTATAACAATATTCAAGATGCCAATGCAGCTCTTCAAATGATTAAAGAATTCAAAATGCCAGCAGCAGTTGCTGTAAAACATATGAATCCATGTGGTGTTGGTACAGGTGAAAAAATCGCTGATGCCTTTGGTAAAGCTTATGAAGCGGATTCGACATCAATTTTTGGTGGAATTGTGGCCTTGAATCGTGAAGTTGACGCTGATACAGCAAAGCAATTAGCAACAATTTTCTTAGAAATCATTATTGCACCATCATTTTCAGATGAAGCAATTGAATTGCTAACACAAAAGAAAAATATCCGTTTATTAACGATTCCATTCGACAGCAAAGTTAGCGATAAATGGAACACTGTTACGGTTGAAGGTGGTTTGTTAATTCAACAGCCAGACGTCTTCGGATATGATGACGCAGATATTCAAGTAGCTACAGAACGTCAGCCGACAGCGGCAGAACTGGAAGCATTAAAACTTGGGTGGAACGTTGTAAAACATGTTAAATCCAATGCCATTGTTGTATGTAACTCGGAGATGACTTTGGGCATCGGTGCGGGACAAATGAATCGCGTTGGTTCTGCTAAAATTGCGTTAGACCAAGCAGGCAGTGCTGCAGAAGGTGCAGTTATGGCATCAGATGCATTCTTCCCGATGAATGATACAGTAGAAGCAGCTGCAAAAGCAGGCATAAAAGCAATTATTCAACCAGGTGGTTCGAAAAAAGATCAAGATTCGATCGATAAAGCGAACGAATACGGAATTGCTATGGTCTTTACTGGCGTCCGTCATTTCAAACATTAATCGGGGTGAAACAATTATGAAGATATTGGTCATTGGAAGAGGTGGACGAGAACACGCCATCGTCCGCCAGTTCTCGAAATCTGCTTCGGTCACTAAAGTTTATGCAGCTCCAGGCAATGATGGAATGCGGGAAGATGCTGAAGTAGTTGCAATTGATGAAATGGATTTTGCTGGTCTTGTAGAATTTGCAAAAGAGCAGCAAATAGATTTTAGTTTTGTAGGTCCTGAACAGCCTTTATCAGAAGGAATCGTCGATTTTTTTGAAGCCAAAGGATTACGTATTTTTGGCCCGTCTAAAGCGGCTGCACAAATTGAAGGCAGTAAAGCTTTTGCAAAAGAATTGATGGAAAAATACGACATTCCAACTGCTAGCTATGAGACCTTTACAGAAACGGCGCCAGCTATTGATTTTGTTCATCAACATGGTGCTCCGATTGTTATTAAAGCGGATGGACTTGCGGCTGGGAAAGGTGTTGTTGTGGCGATGACGGAAGAGGAAGCCATTGCTGCTATCAACGATATGCTTGAAGGACAAAAGTTTGGAGAGTCCGGTTCAAAAGTTGTCATTGAAGAATTTTTAGACGGTGAAGAATTTTCGTTTATGTCTTTCGTTCATAGCGGTCAAATTTACCCGATGGTTATTTCACAAGACCATAAACGCGCTTACGACGGAGACCGTGGACCAAATACAGGAGGAATGGGCGCATATTCGCCTGTTCCGCAAATTTCACAAGCGATTGTTGATCAAACCTATGCTGAAATTGTAGAACCTGCAGTTAAAGCAATGACATCTGAAGAAACGCCATTTAATGGCATTTTATATACAGGCGTCATTTTAACGAAAAAAGGTCCAAAAGTGATTGAATTTAATGCGCGTTTTGGCGATCCAGAAACGCAAGTTGTCTTACCACGCATGACGTCAGATTTCGGACTATTTATGGATAACCTTTTAAACAATCAACCGGCTGAGCTAATGTGGGACGACCAAGCCGTACTTGGAGTTGTAGTTGCTGCTGACAATTATCCGGAGACTGTTGAAAAAGGTGCTCTTTTACCCGATTTAACAAAGCTCTCTGGAGTGGAAATTACGCATGCCGGGACAAAACAAACGGTGAATGGATATGCAGGAAATGGTGGCCGAGTATTGCTGATTTCAGCAAGTGGAACATCTATTGAATCTGCGCAAGACAAGGTTTATGAACAATTAAACAGCTTATCTTGGGACGGTTTCTTTTATCGTACCGATATCGGATGGCGTGCAAAATAATTTTATATATGATATACTCATTGATGACACAAATTCGACAAGAAGATGTGTCATTTTTGTTTTTGCCTGCCCTATAGGCATTTACACAAAAGATGAGGATTTACAACAGCCCACGGTTACCTCTATTTAAACTCCAGAATGTAAACTCATTACTACCTCAAAAAAATGTGAAATGAAAATTGAAAGGGGATTAATTATGAATTGGTATGAAAAACTAAACCAGTATTTTCCAATTGAAGAAATGAAGTCAAAAGAGCATATGGATGCGTTGTTAAAAGAAAAAGGAAGCGTTTATTACAAAGATGAAGGTCCTTACCATGTATTGATGTATGCAGAGTTCCCACACTTTACGTTTGTTGATTATTTATTTGTCTCTAAAGAATCACGTGGCATGGGTCTTGGTAGAAAAACTTTGCAAATGCTAAAAGACAAAAACAAACCGATTATTCTTGAAGTTGAACCGGTAGACTACGAAGATACAGATACGGAAAAACGTCTACGTTTTTATGCACGTGAAGGATTTGAACACGCATCATCAATCGGTTACTGCCGTCGTTCACTTGCAACGGGTGAAGAAAACTCGATGGAAATTTTGTACTGGACGCCAAGCGGTGAAACAGAAGAACAGATTTTCGAAGGTATGAAAAAAATGTATGAAGACATCCATACGTATAAAGACGAACAATTTTACGGAGAATCGTATGATTCAGTATCTGAAGTACTAACTTTCCAAGAAGAAGAAAAGAAAGACGTCTTGAAACCATTCAGCGATCCTGTTAATAATGACTGATTTAAAAACCCCACGCAATTGCGTGGGGTTTTTAAATCTATGAGAAACTCCTAACAAGCTTTCCTGATTTTTAAAATGTAGCGGAAGGTGACGACTCCAACGGGAGCAAAGCGACAGAGCGACATGAGCTGGAGCCACTGGACTGAGCAGAGCGAGGGAAGCGGCAGAAGCCGTGTCCGTGGAACGCGTCCGCCTGGAGCGGGAAACATGAATCTTTATTATCTAGCTAAGTAACCCATGTGAATGCGTGGTTTTTTTGTGTCTAAATTAATTAGAATGTTCTTATTTTTACAGAGAATGTCTATTTTCAGATGGATAATTATGCTAGGATATTAAGTATCGAACTAGTAGAAAGAAGGTGCCGGCAAATGGTTAATCCGTTATGGAAAAATACAGAGATTCGAAATCAGCTGAAAATCGTGACAAAAGAAATTGCGCCGGATCTCGTTTTGACAAATGCAACGTATCTTCATGGAATTTTTAAGAAATGGGTAACAGGGAATATATGGATATCTAGCGATCGTATTGTTTATGCGGGTAAGGAAATGCCGAAAATTGATGCTGCTACCGAAGTGACAGATATGACGGGTAAATACATTGTTCCCGGATACATTGAACCTCATGTTCATCCTACTCAATTATACAATCCTCAAAGTTTTGCAGATTATGCGGCTCAAGGTGGAACGACAATGTTCTTGTCCGATAACTTAACGTTTTTTATGGCACTTGAAAATAAGAAAGCGTTTTCATTTTTGGATCAATTAAGAGAGTTGCCGTTTAGCTTTTATTGGTGGACCCGGTTTGATTCACAAACAGAGTTGAATAATGAAGATCAATTGTTCACATCGACTTCAGTAGGGGAGTGGTTGGACCGCCAAGACGTGTTACTCGGTGGTGAATTGACAGGTTGGCCTAAACTGCTTGCTGGCGATGACCAAATGCTGTATTGGATTCAAAAAGCGAAAATGGGCTTGAAAAAAATCGAGGGACATTTTCCAGGAGCATCAGAAAAAACCTTAGCTCGTATGCGACTACTTGGAGCGGATGGCGACCACGAATCCATGACTGTGGATGAAGTGGAAATGCGTTTACTTCATGGCTACGGTGTGACCCTTCGCCATTCTTCAATTCGACCGGATTTGCCGAATTTGTTAAAAGGAATCGTGGAGCGCGAGTTGAATGTGTTTGATAAGTTAATGATGACAACAGACGGTTCGACACCAGCATTTCACTTAGATGGTGTAATGGATTGGTGCATTCAAATTGCACTTGATGCAGGGGTGCCACCAATTGATGCCTACATGATGGCGTCTTATAACGTTGCTCGTTATTATAATGTGACGAGTCTCCACGGGTTAATCGCCACAGGACGTTATGCGAATTTAAATATTCTTGATGAGATTGAAAATCCAGTGCCTTCCGGTGTGATTTCAAAAGGTGTATGGTTGAAAAAAGATGGCAAGAAAGTCTGTTCATTGCCGAATGTAGATTGGTCCATTTTGCCGGATTTGGATATAGAATTTGACTTGACGGATGACGATTTCCAATTTTCGATGCCATTTGGTATTGAAATGATAAATGATGTTATTACAAAACCTTATACAGTCAGTGTCGATACGCATGATGCCAATTTATCAAAAACACATGACGAAAGCTTTTTAATGCTCATCGATAAAAATGGAAAGTGGCGTGTGAATACTTTGATTAAAGGGTTTGCGCCGGGACTAGATGGCTTTGCTTCTTCTTATACAAGTACGGGCGATATTATCCTTATTGGGAAAAATCGTGAAGACATGTGGCTAGCTTTCAATGAGATGAAACGATTAAAAGGTGGTATCATCCTTGCTGAAAATGGAGAAATTGTTCAATCCTTGCCACTTCCTTATGGGGGAGTTATGTCGGATTTACCGATGGAGAAACTGATTGAACAAGAACAGGCATTGAAGAAAGCATTGAAAGAACGGGGCTACAAGCATGGAGATGCCGTTTACACAATGTTGTTTTTACAGGCTACTCACTTGCCATACGTCCGCGTCACGCAAAAAGGCATCTACGATGTCAAAAATAAAAAAATACTGTTTCCATCATTTATGAGGTAACCGATATGAAAAAATGGCTGTTCATCTTTGTTTTTCTACTCATATTGGTAGCTGTTGCCGGGGGATTTTGGTTAATGGAAAAGGAAGACTCTACTTCTACACCGACTCCGAATCCTTCACCTGAGCAGCCTGTAGTAAAGAATAGTTTACCAATGACACCTTTTACTGGTGAATTGATGGATTTAACAACCGCTGGAAGACCGGTCATGGCTGTTGTTAATAACCATCCAGATGCTCGTCCACAAACGGGGCTGGTCGAAGCAGACATCGTTTTTGAGATGATTGCAGAATTTAATATCACAAGGTTTGTAGCGCTTTATCAAAGCGAATACCCAAATAAAGTTGGACCAATCCGAAGTGCTCGTGATTATTTTGTTGAACTTGCCTTAGCCTACGATGCTTTCTTTGTGGCTCATGGTTATAGTCCTGATGCTCGGGAAATGCTTGAATCGGGAATTATCGATCACATAAATGGCATGCAATATGATGGAACTTTGTTTCAGCGATCAACTGATCGCATTGCGCCACATAATTCCTATATCACCATGGAAAATATCACAAAAGCTATGAACAACGCGCAGACTTCCACAGAATACAAAGGACAATCACCTTATTATTTCTATGACTCAACGGAAAATGATAAACTTAAAAAACAGGCTCTTTCGATTCGAGTGGAGTATGGAACAAATAAGTTGTTTTACAGCGACTTTCTATATGATAGTCAATCGCAGTTGTACAGCCGATCGGTAAACGGCGTAGCAATGGCCGATAAAGAAACCCTAGAAACAATAAAAGTCTCAAATGTTTTAGTTTTTGAAGCACAACATGAGACAATCGATTCTAAAGGGCGCCAGTCCATTGATTTGTCGAGTGGCGGAGCGGCTCTGCTGTTTCAAGCGGGTGGAGTTCGTGAAATCGAATGGAATTCGGTTGATGGAATGTTAGTCCCGTTTGCGGACGGAGAAGTGGTGAAATTGATACCAGGGAAAACTTGGATTCATATTGTTCCTACTGTTCCAGGAATCGAGCAATCCGTTAGTTATACGCCGTGATGATTGTAGCAATGAAAGGATGAGGAAGCTGCATGCAAGTTGATAAAATTAGAGGCCATCAAACAGAGCAATTAATCGAAGCAGTTTTGGCCTTAAAAGATAAGGAAGAAGCTTATCGTTTCTTCGATGATTTATGTACAATTAGTGAGATTCAATCGATGTCTCAGCGGCTAGAAGTGGCACATATGCTTCGCATGAAAAAAACGTACGAAAAAATAAAAAATGAAACAGGTGCTAGCACGGCAACGATTTCTCGTGTACGCCGTTGCTTGAATTATGGCAACGATGCTTATGATGCAATGTTAGAACGCCTTTATCCAGATGAAAAACCTTTTGAACTTCCAAAAGACTGAACAGAGAACCGACTCTGTTCGGTTTTTTTGTTATACTAAATAGATGATAACTGAGATAAAGTTGGGTGAAAAAAGATGGATTTCAAAACATGGCAGCATGTCTTTAAATTAGATCCAGCAAAAGAAATCACAGATGGACATTTGGAACGAATTTGTAAATCCGGGACTGATGCCATCTTGATTGGCGGCAGTGATAATGTCACACTCGACAATGTCCTCCATTTAACGGAACGTGTGCAGCACTATCAGCTGCCTATTGTGTTAGAAATCTCCACAATCGATTCTGTAGCGCCGGGATTTGACTATTATTTTATCCCGACTGTTTTAAACAGTGACAATCTACTATGGGTTAAAGGGCTTCATCATAAAGCCATTCGTGAATATGGAGAGATTTTGGATTGGGATGAACTTGTTCCAGAAGGTTATTGTATTTTGAATGCCGATTGCAAAGCTGCAAAATTAACTGATGCACAAACCGATTTGACGACCGAAGATGTATTAGCTTATGCCCGGTTAGCGGAATATTTCTTCCGTTTGCCTATTTTTTATATGGAGTATAGTGGCATGTTTGGGGATATGGAACTCGTTGAAAAAGTGAAAAGAGTCCTTGTTGAAACCCGTTTGTTTTATGGCGGGGGTATCCATTCGGTTGATACGGCAAGAAAAGCGTTGGCTTTTGCAGATACCATTGTCGTTGGCAATATTATTTATGAAAATATCGATAAAGCGATTGAAACCGTAGAGGCAGTTGCGGAAACGGCTGGTTAATCGTTATACTAATAAGAACGAATGTTCGAGGTGGTGCACAATGGAATTAATATCAAAAAACTTATTAAACGGGATGAACCCGGAACAAGCGGAAGCAGTCAAAACGACTGAAGGTCCTTTATTAATTATGGCTGGTGCAGGATCAGGTAAAACGCGTGTGCTGACACACCGTATTGCTTATTTGGTGCTGGAAAAACAAGTTTACCCGTCAAATATTTTAGCAATTACGTTTACCAATAAAGCCGCACGTGAAATGCGCAACCGAATTGATGGATTATTAGGACACGGAACAGGACAGCGTATGTGGGCTTCTACATTCCACTCGATGTGTGTGCGTATTTTGAGGCGTGATATCGACCGTTTAGGTATGTCGAAAAACTTCTCGATTTTGGATACTACCGATCAATTAACGGTCATTAAAAATGTATTAAAACAACAAAACTTGGATCCGAAAAAATATGAACCAAGAACGATGTTAAATGCGATTTCATCATCAAAAAACGAATGCATTGATGCTGCTCAATTTGCAGCGGACATGAATCAATTTAATCCATATGAGAAAACAGTCTCGGACGTATATACAGCATATGAGAAACGCTTGAAGAAAAACCAGTCACTGGATTTTGATGATTTAATCATGACAACGTTGAATTTGTTCAACACTGTCCCTGAAGTATTAGAGTATTATCAAAACAAATTCCATTACATTCATGTAGATGAATACCAAGATACCAACAATGCTCAATATCAATTGGTTCAGAAGTTGGCAAGCAAATTTAAGAATATTTGTGTGGTTGGCGATTCGGATCAGTCGATTTATCGCTGGCGTGGAGCAGATATTACCAATATCCTGTCGTTTGAAAAAGATTATCCAAATGCGAAAGTGATTATGCTTGAGCAAAATTATCGTTCGACAAAACGTATATTGCAGGCAGCGAATGACGTGATTCAAAAAAACACAAGTCGTTATCCAAAAGAATTGCGTACGGACAACGATGAAGGTACGGCTATTACTTTGCATAAAGCGGGAGACGAGCGTCAAGAAGCGCAATTTGTTGTTCAAACCATTCAAAGATTGATGGACGAAGAAAATTACAAAACTTCTGATTTTGCGATTCTTTATCGCACGAACGCACAATCGCGGATTATGGAGGAAATGTTCGTTAAATCGAATATGTCATATACCATTGTTGGTGGAACGAAATTCTATGATCGCAAAGAAATTAAAGACTTATTGGCGTATTTGCGTTTGATTGCCAATAACGATGATGATTTGTCTTTAGCTCGTGTAATTAATGAACCAAAGCGTGGAATTGGTGCGACTTCTTTCGAGAAAATGGCACGTTTTGCAATTGAACAAGACCGGACGATTATGGATGCATTACAAGAAGCAGACTTTATGGGGTTAACGCCAAAAACAGCACAAACAGCTTTAGAGTTCCGCAACATGATGGCGAGTTTCACGCAAATGCAAGAATATTTGTCTGTAACAGAACTCGTTGAAGAAGTACTGAAAAAGTCAGGTTATCGTCAAATGCTACAAAACGATAAAACCATTGAAGGTGAAAGCCGTCTCGAAAACTTAGATGAATTTTTATCAGTCACGAAAGCTTTTGAAAAACAAAGCGATGACAAATCCTTAGTCGCTTTCTTGACTGATTTAGCATTGATTTCAGATATCGATTCATTGGATGATGAAGAAGATGCAGATGGTCCGATTATTTTAATGACGATGCACGCAGCAAAAGGGTTAGAGTTCCCTGTCGTTTTTATTATCGGATTAGAAGAAAACGTCTTCCCTCATTCACGGTCGAATAATGACGATGAGGAATTAGAAGAAGAACGCAGACTTGCTTATGTTGGAATTACCCGAGCAGAACAACGTTTGTATTTGACGCACGCCTCTTCACGGACATTGTTTGGGAAAAGTAATTTCAATATGCCATCTCGGTTTATTTCGGAGATTTCAGAAGATCTGATTGAACAAACGCGAGCTCACCATCGTGCGGGTGCTACAACAAGTTATCGACAAGTACCGAAGCGACCAGCAGTAACTCGTCCTAGCTATAATCAGTCAGGCAGTGAGAAATTAGGTTGGAAAACAGGTGATAAAGCGACGCATAAAAAATGGGGTACCGGAACGGTCGTTAGCGTCAAAGGCGAAGGTGAACAAACAGAACTCGATATTGCGTTCCCGAGCCCTGTCGGCATTAAACGGTTATTGGCTAAATTTGCGCCGATTGAAAAAGTATAATCGGGAGGAAACTAGATGGATCGCATGAAAGCGGAACAACGTGTAAATGAATTAAATGAAATGCTTCGGAACTATGGCCATGCTTATTACGTACTCGATAAGCCAGCTGTTCCGGATACGATATACGATCAATTGCTCAATGAATTAATCGACTTAGAAACGCTGTACCCTGATTTGGTTTTTCCAGATTCACCCACTCAACGTGTGGGTGGGACACCACTTTCAACAGTTGATAAAGTTACCCATGAACGTCCCATGCTCAGTCTATCAAATGTTTTTGGTGAAGAAGATTTACGCGAATTTGATAAACGTGTGCGGAGCGGTGCAGGTGACAAAATTGAATATGTTTGTGAACTGAAAATCGACGGACTTGCCGTGTCACTGCTATACAAGGACGGAAAATTCGTCAAAGGCGCAACGCGCGGAGACGGGCGTGTTGGAGAAGACATTACGATCAATCTACGAACAATCCATACAATTCCTTTAAAACTAAAAGACGCAGTCACCCTTGAAGTACGCGGTGAAGTGTTTATGCCAAAGAAATCATTTCATGCGTTAAATGAACAGCGTGGAGAACAAGGTGATGAACTGTTCGCCAACCCGCGAAATGCAGCAGCAGGATCATTGCGTCAATTAGATCCGAAAATTGCGGCTAGCCGTAATTTAGATGTTTTTATTTACGGGATCGGTGGCGATGGTGAGACTTATAATTTAGCGGAGCATGATGAGTCGCTTGATTACCTGGGAAAACTTGGTTTTAAAACAAATCGAGAACGCCAAGTATGCACGACGGTTGAAGAAGTACTGGCATATATCGAAAAATGGACTGACAAACGAAACGACTTGCCGTATGAGATTGACGGCATCGTTATTAAAGTCAATCAGTTTTTGTACCAACAAGAACTTGGGTTTACAGCGAAAAGTCCGAAATGGGCAACAGCTTATAAATTTCCAGCAGAAGAAGTAATGACCACTGTACGCGATATTGAATTGAGTGTTGGCCGAACAGGTGTTGTGACACCGACTGCGATATTAGACCCTGTGTCGGTTGCAGGAACCACTGTGCAACGAGCTTCATTACATAATGAAGACTTGATCAAAGAAAAAGATATTCGAATCGGTGACAAAGTTATTATTCGAAAAGCTGGAGACATTATTCCAGAAGTCGTTTCGGTCATTCTTGACCAACGAACTGGAGAAGAACTGCCTTTTTATATGCCCACCCATTGTCCTGCGTGTGACAGCGAGCTAGTTCGAATCGAAGGAGAAGTGGCTCTTCGTTGTGTGAATCCGCAATGTCCTGCACAAATTACAGAAGGCTTAATTCACTTTGTGTCACGCAATGCGATGAATATTGATGGTCTTGGTGAAAAGGTAATTGAGCAATTGTATCGAGAAGGTTTGATCCACGATATTTCGGATATTTACAAACTGACAAAAGAGCAATTGTTAGAGTTAGATCGCATGGCCGATAAATCAGCTTCAAATTTAATGGCGGCGATTGATGCATCTAGAAGTAACTCAATGGAGAAATTACTGTTTGGTCTAGGTATTCGTCATGTAGGTGAAAGAGGCGCACGAATTTTATCCGAGCATTTTGGAACACTGGAACAGCTAATTGCTGCAACGAAAGAAGAGTTAGTTGAAATACATGAAATTGGCGACAAAATGGCAGATTCGATCGTTATGTATTTTGATAATGAAGAAGTTCGTGCATTAGTGGAACGTTTAAGCGAAGCAAACGTCAATTTATCGTATACAGGTATACGAGTCCGCGTGGAAGAAGGCGCAAACGCATTTGCAGGCAAAAAAATTGTTTTAACAGGTAAACTGGAACAAATGACTCGTCAAGAAGCGAGCGCTCAAATTGAAGCGCTTGGTGGCAAACTGACAGGTAGTGTCAGCAAGAAAACAGATTTGCTAATTGCCGGCGAAGAAGCAGGCTCTAAACTCGATAAAGCACGTGAGCTCAAAGTGGTAATTTGGGACGAACAACGTCTCGTTGAGGAATTGAACAAATAAGGGGATTTTAACATGAAACGCATATGGTGGATTCCAATCAGTCTGCTGCTGTTATCGGGATGTGTTCCGTCGAAAACAGATGAGAAAACAGAAGTGATAAATGAAAAAGAAGAAGTAGAAACGGCAATCATCCCGAGCATGCAGTTGGATGATCAGTTTTACCGTACGCTCCTGCCTTATAAAGCAAGCGCTACAAGAGGGAAAATCGTTAATCGTTTAAACTCTCGTTACGATATTGCTGAAACAGAAAATGGTTTATTGCGTTTGTCGCAAAAGCAATTTTCACCGGATGATTATTATTTTCAAGAAGGTCAAAAAATTACGGATGAAGATGTAACTTCATGGTTACGACGTTCGAGTGAAGACAATCCAGCTGGATTGAATCTTGCTGATAAACGTACAGCAGAGCAAAAAAAAGCAGGAGAACGTCCTCCTGCTGAAATACTGGCACATGTCATTGAACAAAATTATTTAGTGAAAACCAATGAAGATACAATCCGTCTTGGTGGTATTTCAATCGGTCTTGCACTCAATTCATCTTACTCTGGTAGTGAAAACGGCATTTCTTACGAAGAAGAAATACCTCAAGCGCAACTAGAAAAAGAAGGCAAACGCATAGCTGATGAAATCGTTAAACGTTTGCGTGAAAAAGAAGGCTTAGCTGATGTGCCGATAGTGGTAGGGCTTTTTAAACAAAATGCAGGCAGTTCGATGATTCCAGGCACTTACTTTTCATCAGGTGCCGCACCCGGTGGAAAAAACAGCGTTGCTAGCTGGAATCCAATAAATGAGGATTATGTATTATTCCCTACGTCCGGTAGCGATGACAATTATCGAGATATCGATACAGCGTTTCGCAATTTCAAGCAAGATGTCGAAATTTATTTTTCAAATTACACCAGTGTTATTGGCACTGGATTTTATCAAGAAAATGAATTAAAAGAATTGAAAGTTGAAATTCCAATTCAATTTTATGGAGTATCAGAAGTGATTGGTTTTACGCAATATGTGACAGGTCTAGTGATGGAGCATTTTCCTGAAAATGTGTTAATAGAAGTTAGCGTCACTTCAAGTAATGGTCCCGAAGCGTTAATTTTGAAAAAAGCAGGAGAAACGGAACCCTTTGTTCACATTTATGAATAATCTCCATTGAAAATAGGGATAGCCATACGGCTGTCCCTATTCATTTTTTTAGAAAAATGGTATGATATAGCGTATGTTTACTGAATCCGGAGGTGTAAAGAAATGGCGAAAATGACGAAAGAAGAAGTAATTGAAGTCGCACATTTGGCGAGACTCGCAATTACAGATGAAGAAGCGATACATTTTGCAGATCAATTAGAAGCAATTACGAATGCAATGGAATTGTTAAGTGAACTAGATACAGAAAATGTTGAACCAACGACGCACGTATTGCAGATGGTCAACGTGTTGCGCGAAGATAAATCCATCCCTGGATTAGACCGTGATTTGGTTATGAAAAACGTAAAAGAACATGAAGGTGGACAAGTAAAAGTCCCAACAATTTTAGAATAGTCGAAAGGAGGAACCAAACATGTCATTTGTAGAAAAAACAGCTGCACAATTACAGGAAATGATACATACAAAAGAAACGACAATTGCGAAAATGACTGAAAAAGCATTTGATCGCATTGAAGCTCTTGAGCCGAAAGTAGATGCATTTCTTGCGTTGAACAAAGAACGTGCGACACAACTTGCAGCAGAAATGGATCAAGTGCCTTTTGCTGAACGCGGACCATTATTTGGTTTACCAATCGGAGTAAAAGACAATATCGTAACAGAAGGACTAGAAACAACGGCTTCAAGTCGTATTTTAGAAGGATTTAACCCTATCTATAATGCAACTGTTGTGGATAAGTTGAGAGAAGCTGGAATGGTAACCGTCGGTAAATTGAACATGGATGAATTCGCAATGGGTTCTTCTAACGAAAACTCGTATTACAAAAAAACGAAAAATCCATGGAATCTTGAAACTGTTCCAGGCGGCTCTTCTGGTGGCTCTGCTGCTGCAGTTGCAGCTGGAGAAGTTCCATTCTCACTAGGCTCGGATACGGGTGGTTCGATACGTCAGCCTGCTGCTTTTTGTGGTGTTGTGGGGATGAAGCCAACTTACGGACGAGTTTCTCGCTTTGGGTTGATCGCTTATGCCTCTTCATTAGATCAAATTGGTCCAATTACAAGAACAGTAAAAGACAATGCGTTGTTATTAAATGCGATTTCTGGATATGACGACAAAGATTCAACGTCTGCAAATGTGGAAGTCCCAGATTTCACAGCGGCATTGACGGGTGATATTACAGGTCTTCGCATCGGTGTTCCAAAAGAATATTTTGCTGAAGGTGTTGGCGAAGCCGCAAAACAAGCTGTTCTTGACGCATTGAAAGTGCTTGAAGAGCGGGGCGCAATATGTGAAGAAATTTCACTTCCGCATTCGAAATACGCATTAGCAACTTATTATATTTTGGCTTCTTCTGAAGCTTCATCTAACCTTTCACGCTTTGACGGTATTCGCTATGGTTACCGCACAGAAAAAGCAGGAAGTCTTCTTGAGTTTTACATGAATACGCGCTCTGAAGGATTTGGCGATGAAGTAAAACGCCGCATCATGCTTGGAACGTATGCACTAAGCTCAGGTTATTACGATGCTTATTACAAAAAAGCGCAAAAAGTTCGTACATTGATCAAAAAAGATTTTGACGATGCATTTGAAAAATACGATGTTATTGTCGGTCCAACAACGCCAACACCAGCATTTAAAATTGGTGAAATCATTGATGATCCACTAACAATGTATGCAAATGATATTTTAACAATTCCAGTCAACCTAGCAGGTGTACCAGCTATTTCAATTCCTTGTGGATTTGAAAACGGCCTACCACTAGGTTTGCAAATTATCGGGAAACATTTCGACGAAGAAACGGTTTATCGTGTTGCAGATGTTTATGAACAAGCAACAGATTTCCATAAAAAAACTCCTCAAACATGGGAGGGAGCAGCACAATGAACTTTGAAACAATCATTGGACTTGAAGTCCACGTGGAATTAAAAACAGAATCGAAAATGTTTTCTCCAGCACCGGCTCACTTTGGTGCGGAACCGAATACCAATACGAACGTTATCGACCTCGGTTATCCAGGCGTTTTACCAGTAGTAAATAAAACGGCTGTGGACTGGGCGATGAGAGCGGCACTTGCATTAAACTGTGAAATTACGCGTCACACGAAATTTGACCGTAAAAACTACTTTTATCCAGATAACCCGAAAGCTTACCAAATTTCACAATTTGATCAGCCAATCGGTGAGCACGGTTGGATTGAAATCGAAGTAAAAGGTGAGAAAAAACGTATCGGAATCACGCGTCTTCATATGGAAGAAGATGCTGGGAAATTGACGCATACAGGAAATGGTCATTCATTGGTAGACTTTAACCGCCAAGGAACACCGTTAATCGAAATCGTGTCTGAACCAGATATTCGTACTGCTGATGAAGCTTACGCTTACCTTGAAAAAATCAAAGCAATCATTCAATATACTGGCGTTTCAGATGTTCGTATGGAAGAAGGATCGTTGCGTTGTGATGCGAACATTTCACTTCGTCCGTTTGGCCAAGAACAATTCGGTACAAAGACCGAATTGAAAAACTTAAACTCTTTCAACTTTGTTCGTAAAGGCATTGAGCACGAACAAGTTCGTCAAGAGCAAGTGTTATTGTCAGGTGGCATCATCGAGCAAGAAACACGTCGCTATGACGAATCAACAGGTAAAACATTGTTGATGCGTATTAAAGAAGGATCTGACGATTACCGTTACTTCCCAGAGCCAGATTTAGTCGACATTGTGATCGATGATGCTTGGCTTGAGCGTGTCCGTTCTGAAATTCCAGAATTGCCGGATGCAAGAAAAGCACGTTATGTATCAGAGCTTGGCTTGTCTTCGTATGATGCAATGGTGTTGACGTTAGCAAAACCAATTTCTGATTTCTTCGAAGCGACAGTAATAGCTGGTGCTGATGCGAAACTTGCTTCTAACTGGTTGATGGGCGAAGTTTCAGCTTATCTAAATGCTGAGCAAAAAGAGCTTTCAGATACTGCGTTAACTCCTGAAGGTTTGGCAGGCATGATCAAATTAATTTCAGACGGTACGATTTCGTCTAAAATCGCGAAGAAAGTCTTTAAAGAATTGATCGAAAAAGGCGGCGACGCGAACGATATCGTCAAAGCTAAAGGACTTGTTCAGATCTCTGATGAAAACACATTGCGTGAATTTGTCACAGCAGCTCTTGATAATAATCCACAATCGATTGAAGACTTTAAAAACGGTAAAGACCGTGCAATTGGTTTCCTTGTTGGGCAAATTATGAAGCAAACAAAAGGGCAGGCAAACCCGCCATTGCTTAATAAAATTCTTCTTGAAGAAATTGCAAAGCGATAAAATAGTTGAATGATAGGAAAGGGTGGTCCGTTATGGGCCATCTTTTTTTATGGTATTGCAGAGAAAGTGATGAGTAGTCGCACCGGCCGCTTTGGGCATAGCTCCCGCAAGAAGCCAGGAAAAAGCACCTGTCTTCTTGCTTCGCTTAGCCCGTATGCGCGGCGGTGCTAGGGAGTGGTAGGAGATAGAATCTTTTCATCTATTGGTTAAATGGAATAGTTTTTGCAGAATGAGTTTCTGTGGTAGTTGACGTGAAAAGTCGCCCCGACCGCTTTGGGTATAGCTCCCGCAAGAAGCCAGGGAAAAGCACCTGTCTTCTTGCTTCGCTTAGCCCGTATGCGCGGCGGTGCTGGCGAGTGGTAGGAGAAGGTATCTTTTCATCTATTGGTTAAATGGAATAGTTTTTGCAGAATGAGTTTCTGTGGTAGTTGACGTGAAAAGTCGCCCCGACCGCTTTGGGCATAGCTCCCGCAAGAAGCCAGGGAAAAGCACCTGTCTTCTTGCTTCGCTTAGCTCGTATGCGCGGCGGTGCTGGCGAGTGGTTGTAATAGCGTCGAATAGTTTTAGTTAGTTGAGTTTATTAGTTAATTAATGGAACTAACTTAGAGTTTATATCGTCTTTTAAGTGAGTATTGAGCGTTGTCTTTTATGGATATAGCTGCTGTTGTATCGGCCATTTCTACATCTCAGCCTTGAACACTTTGCTACATAACAGTAAACTGGTATTAAAGACAAATTTAGGCCAATAGAATGTGCTTTATAATCAGTGACTGTACCTATACAACTAATTTTAAGTAGAGTGATTTCTGTTTTTAAGAAGGACCTTAACTTAGTGGCAGAGTAGGGAAAGAGAGGCGTGATGGTATGATGACGGAGCAGCAATACTTTGAAAAAGGCATTAGTTTAGAAAGTTATATGGCTCAAATGGAGTCAAATCAACAGAAATCTTATAGTATTTATGAAAAATTTGAGCTACCGAAAGATCCAGAATTCCTAGCTTTACTAAAAGATAAAAAGCCACATGTACTTGTAATCACTGAGGATTGGAGCGGCGATGCTATGATGAACAATGCAATTTTGCGGAAAATTGCAGATGCAGCTGATCTAGATGTACATTGCATATATCGTGATGATAACTTGGAATTGATGGATCGTTACTTAACGAACGGTGAACGATTAATTCCGAAATACATTGTGCTCTCTGAAGGTGGAGATGTTCTTGGGGAGTGGGGACCGAGAGCTCCAAAAGTGCAGGAGTTTGTAGATAAGAAGAAATCAGTTCTTCCTGAAAAAGAAGATCCGCAATACAAATTGCATGTGAAAACGGTAACTGGTGAAATTTTGGATGGTTTTGTTTATAACGATGATTTTTGGCATGTAGTGTATGAAGAGTTACGTCAAGTGTTCCAGACAGCCTTAACATCAAGAGAATGATCAAGTTATCAGGAAATCTAAGAGTATTTGATTAAAGACATGTGTTGTGTTCATTTTTACAGAAAGTCCAGAAAGGCTGAATCCTATGAAACGTGCACGTATAATTTATAATCCCACTTCTGGTCGCGAGTTATTTCGCAAGCACTTGCCAGAAGTTTTAGAGAAAATGGAGAAAGCGGGTTATGAAACTTCCTGCCACGCAACTACTTCTGAAGGTGATGCTATTCAAGCGGCTGCTCATGCGGTAGAGCGCGAGTTTGATTTAGTAGTAGCTGTTGGTGGAGACGGGACATTAAATGAAGTTGTTTCGGGAATCGCTAAGTTTGAGAAGCGTCCAAAAGTTGGTCTTATTCCAATGGGAACAACCAATGATTTTGCCCGTGCTGTTCATATCCCACGAGATATTACAAAAGCTGTGGACATTATTCTTAAAGGAGATTCTATTCCTGTAGATATTGGCTTGATGAATGACAATCGCTATTTTATCAATATTGCAGGAGGTGGCAGACTCACAGAGTTAACTTATGAAGTACCGAGTAAGTTAAAAACAGTCCTTGGTCAAATGGCTTATTACTTAAAAGGGATTGAGATGATACCTTCGATTCGATCTTCGCGTGTACGCATTGAATACGATGGACAAGTTTTTGATGATAGTGCGATGATGTTTTTAATCGGCTTAACCAATTCCGTCGGCGGATTTGAAAAACTTGCGCCAGATGCCAGTATTAATGATGGGAAGTTTACATTGTTAATTTTAAAAGAGCTTAATATGGCTGAATTTATCCGCGTTGCTTCTTTAGCGTTACGTGGTGAACATTTATCGGATCCTCATGTAATTTATGCTAAGGCAAGTGAAATTAAAGTAACAACAGAAGAGCGAGTGCTGTTGAATTTGGACGGAGAATACGGCGGTTTGTTACCAGCTACATTTAAAAACTTGGCTAATCATATTGAAATATTCGTTCCAATCGATTCGTTAAATGAAAAAGATCGCAAATAAAAAGTTGGAAACCGGAGAAAATTCTGGTTTCCAACTTTTTTTGTGCTTAAAGCAACTCGATGGCTTTATCTTGTTCTGCAGCAAGTTGTGGTAAGTTATTGAGTGATTCCCAGCGGAACAATAATGTCATCCCATTGTCGCGGCCATGACTTTTGATCACGTATTCAAATTGTTCAACGGGTTCACCCGTGTATTCAAATTGAAAAATGTTCCGTTCGTACGCTTTATCCTGATAATCAGGGTAGTACGTGTACTTATGAATTTTCCCTACAAAGTCGAGTACCTCGCGTGGTAAACCCGTTTCTTCTTTTACTTCTCTATATAATGCGTCGATTAGCAGTTCACCGTCTTCAATGGTACCACCTGGTACTTGTAGGCCAACTTCTGGTTCCCCTTTGTATTCAAATACAAGCAATTCACGATTTTTTTCATCGCCTCTTGTGATGTAAGCAAATACTTTCCGTTTTGTTCTCATGATGAATCACCCTTTTTTATTTGTTATATTTAGAATACTAAAAATTTAGAAAAATTTCAATTCTTTTCGTTTTCTGTTTGTCACAGCTTATTCAAAGTTTGCTCGGAAAGCAAGGCTTGGGAAGCGTTTTGAAAACTAGGTTTGATGTACAATAGGACTATGGAAACAATCATTCTAATATTTATTAAAGGAGACGAGTAGAGTGGAATTTCAAGATCCAGCTTTTCTGAGTCGCATTTTAACGCTTTTAACTTTATCATTCCATATCCTTTACGCAACGATTGGTGTAGGGGTCCCGCTCATGATTATGATTGCTCAGTGGGTAGGGATTAAGAAACAAGATGAACATTATATTTTGATGGCCCGACGCTGGGCGAGAGGGTTTGTCATAACCGTCGCAGTAGGTGTTGTAACAGGAACCGCGATTGGTTTGCAGCTGTCACTATTATGGCCGAATTTCATGCAATTGGCAGGGAACGTAATCGCATTGCCATTGTTTATGGAAGTTTTCGCATTTTTCTTTGAAGCTATTTTTCTAGGGATTTATCTTTACACGTGGGATCGTTTTGAAGATCAGCGAAAGCATTTCTTATTCCTTATTCCGGTTGCACTAGGTGCAGCAGCATCATCGGTATTTATTACAATCGTCAATGCTTTTATGAACCAGCCACAAGGGTTTGAAATACTAAATGGCGAAATGGTTAATATTAGTCCTTTGCTGGCAATGTTTAGTCCAGCTGTACCCACGAAAGTAGCGCACGTAATGGCTACGGCATTTATGACTAGTGCTTTTGTGTTGGCCTCTATCGCAGCGGTTCGGTTGTTGCGTGGGTCGAATCATATTTACCATAAAAAAGCATTGTTCTTAACAATGAAACTAGGACTTGTATTCGCTATCGCGACAGCATTAATTGGGGACTTTTCTGGTAAGTATTTGGCTGAATACCAACCCGAAAAATTGGCAGCTGCAGAATGGCATTTTGAAACAGAAGAAGAGGCAGGTTTGATTCTTTTTGGGATTCTAGACGGAGAAGAAGCGAAATATGCAATTAAAATTCCGTATGCGTTAAGTATTCTAGCCCATAGCAATCCATTTACAGAAGTGAAGGGGCTTAATGAATTCCCAGAAGACGAAAGGCCACCACTATGGATCCATTATCTTTTCGATACGATGGTGATGATTGGTATGTGGCTAGCGTTCTTCTCCTTTGTGTATGTTGTAGCAGTATGGCGCAATTGGACGTTTATTCGCGCGAAATGGTTCCAGTGGCTACTCATTGCTGGAGGGCCATTAGCGCTTATCGCAATTGAAGCAGGATGGTGGTTTACAGAAGTAGGACGCCAGCCTTGGGTGCTACGAGGATACATGACAGTCGATCAAGCAGCGACAACAAGTGGTCAAGTTGATTTAATGATTATCTTGTTTGCAGGCTTGTATCTAATTTTAGGTATTGGTACTGCTGTTGTCTTGACGAGAATGTACAAACGCAACCCAGTTGAAATAGAATTAGCAGAAAGAGAAAATAGCAAAGGCGGTGACAAGAAATGACTTTAGAAATTATCGGAATTTCTGTACTGTGGTTGTTTCTATTTCTGTATGTCATAGTGGCGTCAATTGATTTTGGCGCTGGTTTCTTTAACGCCTATAGTTCTTTTGTTGGTAAGCAACATATTCTAACTGGAGTAATCCAGCGATACTTGTCGCCGGTCTGGGAAGTGACCAATGTGTTTTTTGTGTTCTTCTTTGTCGGAGTCATCGGGTTTTTCCCGCAGACCGCTTTTTACTACGGAACAACTTTATTAGTACCGGCGAGTATTGCGTTAATTTTGTTGGCGATTCGCGGTTCCTATTACGCGTTTGCAACTTACGGAGCTAAAATCAATCACCGAGGCTATATTTATATGTATGGTTTATCTGGATTGTTGCTTCCGGCTGCTTTGTCACCCGTATTGGCAATGTCTGAAGGCGGTTTTATCCAACTAGACAATGGACAACCTTATTTAGATTACTGGGCATTGTTCTCAAGTCCGTTAATGTGGAGTATTGTCGTATTGAGTCTAACAGCAGTGCTTTATATTTCAGCAGTATTTTTAACGTGGTATTCTTCAAAAGCTGGAGATGCTAAAGCAACTGATTTAATGCGCAAATATGCGCTTGTTTGGGCAGCGCCAGCAATGGTTACGGCAGCCGGTATTATATACGAATTGCGCGGTCATAATCCGGAACATTATACGCGTATTCTTGATTTGTGGTGGGTGTTCGCTGTATCGTTCTTATTATTTGCTGGAACGGTTTATCTAATTTGGAAAAAACGTCATTACGGCTGGGCTTTCATTTTATTGGTGGGGCAGTTCTTCACGGCATTCTTCGCGTATGGAGCTTCACATTACCCATATTTGCTTTATCCGTATTTAACGATTTACGATAGCTTTACAAATGAGGCCATGGCAATTGCATTGATCATTGCCTTTATTGCAGGGTTGTTCCTGTTATTGCCATCGCTATATTTATTGTTCCGTCTATTCTTGTTTGATAAGGATTATGTCGAAGGTAAATCGGATTATCACGCATAAAGGAGGCACTATTCATGCAAGATTTCATGATATTTTATGCACCTTTTCTGGTGTTAATAGGAGCGATTATTTTTGGTTTTTGGTTTTCGTTAAAAGACGGTCCGATTACAAAGGACCGGGAGTAAAGACGCGTGCAGGCTTTTGCCTGCCGCGTTTTTTTGTTGTATGATAGGTAGATGTGAAATGGAGTGAGCGTTTTGAAACCAGTAAATAAAAATGACCGAATCACGGTTCATGTAGAAGATTTGACGCACGACGGAGCGGGTGTCGCAAAAGTTGACGGCTACCCACTATTTGTACCTGGCGCATTGCCTGGAGAAGATGTTGTGGTTCATGTGTTAAAAACGTTAAAATCATATGGCTTTGCAAAGCTTATTGAAATACAACAAGCTTCGCCTTTTCGTGTTACAGCTCCTTGTCCTGTTTTTGATACATGTGGAGGCTGTCAGATTCAGCACTTGTCCTACGAAGGGCAAATGACCTTTAAACAGAAATTGGTGCGCGATGCCATTACACGTATTGGTAAGTTGCCAGATGTACCTGTGCATCCAGTTAAAGGCATGGAAGATCCGTGGCGCTACCGCAATAAATCCCAAATTCCTTTTGGCACTCAAAATGGCAAAGTGGTTGCTGGATTTTATCAGCCACGTTCGCATGATATCGCAGACACCGATACGTGTTTAATTCAAACGCCTGAAGCAGATGCAATTATGGTCGCGTTAAAAAAGAACTTGATCGACATGGGCATTGAACCGTACGAAGAAGCAACACATCGCGGCATGCTTCGCCATGTTGTTGTTCGTAAGGCTCGAGCGACGGGAGAAATCATGGTTGTGTTAGTGACGAAGAAAAAGAAATTCCCTCAAGCACAACGTGCCATTGAATTAATTCAAGCAACTGTGCCAGAAGTGACTTCGATTGTCCAAAACATTAATCCTGAAAAGACCAACGTTATTTTTGGCGACGAAACCTTGACGCTTTGGGGCAAAGATGTGATTGAAGATCGAATTGGGGATGTTCGTTTTGAAATTTCAGCACGCTCGTTTTATCAAATTAACCCTGTACAAACAGAAGTGCTTTATGGCCAAGCGCTAGCGTATGCACAGTTAACGGGGGAGGAAACTGTCATCGATGCGTATTGTGGCATTGGAACCATCTCATTATTCCTTGCGCAACGAGCTAAATTTGTCATGGGAGTTGAAATTGTACCGCAAGCAATTGAAGATGCTAAGCGCAACGCTGAGTTAAATGGCTTAACGAATACGTTGTTTGAAGCAGGACCTGCTGAACAAGTGATTCCGCGCTGGTATAAAGAAGGAAAGAAGGCGGATGTCTTAGTCGTCGATCCACCGCGTAAAGGTTGTGACGAGCAGTTATTACACACAATACTAAAACAACGTCCAACACGCGTTGTTTACGTGTCATGTAACCCAGCAACACTCGCACGCGATTTACGCATACTAGAAGATGGCGGTTACCGTACGAAAGAAGTGCAACCTGTTGATATGTTCCCTCAGTCAACTCATTGTGAAGCAGTGGCATGGTTAGAATTGGTTTAATCACATAGGGAAACAAAAAAGTTGTCTACTTCAAGTAGACAACTTTTTTTATTTATTAGAAGTGTTAATTTGCTTCGCAATATTTTTTTATATCTTCAAGATCTACTTCGAGTGCTTTTTTCATTGGTTTCTTCATAAAAATACTGAAAATACCGCTCATAACTTTAGCCATTAAATTTATAGATTCACCTTCAAAAGACATTTCAAGAGTGACAATATCATTACTTTTTTCAGTCATATTTAAACGAAACACATAAATGGCACCGTGACTTTCAGCTCTTGTTTGATAATAATGGTACTTCTCGCTATGAGTGATCCACATTACTTCTTGCGTTTCTTTTCCAAACATTTTCCGAGTTTCTCTCCACTTTAATCCAACAAGGTCACCTTCAGCTGGATTTAGAATTTCAATGTTAATAATCCCGCTGATGACATGGCCGGAGTTTTCAATATCCGTAATAACTTCCCATACTTTTTCTTTTGTACTGTTAATGTCTATTTGTGTCAAAACTTTCATGTACAAGCCCCTTTGTGTTTAGTAGGTAAATCTTCTTAGTTGAAATTGTATCTTACTTAAAGCTGTATAGCTCTGTGAATTCTGATGAGTGCATCCGGTAAAACAGAAAACATCCCGCGAAAGAGGTACATGGAGATAGTTTCAATTGATAAAAAAAGTTTGTAGAGTTTATTTAATGGTTAGGTTTTAAAAGAATTACTAAGAGGGTAAAGACAGTAGAATACTTTTAGAAGGAGAGAACGATGAACATGGAACAAATACCCGAGTCAAAATTCACTGATAAACGTGACACTATCATTCAAGGGTTGGTCGACCAAAATGTTTTTAAAATTAATGGCAGACAATTATATGAAACTTCACTTTATGAATTAATGAAAACTTATACAGAAACAGACCAAGCCGGCTAAGCCCGGCTTTTTTCTATGTTAATGCTATAAATAGGGAGGACTATGCATGCATGATGAAAAAACTTGTGCATTTGAACAAAAAGCAAAAGGACGCCGTAAACCATAAAACGATCTGAACGATTTGTTTCCAAATAAAAAAACGAAGCCAATAAAATGGCTTCGTTTTTTATTTTATTTCATAGTTGCGACATGCTTCCATAATTGTTCAACCAGTATGGATAATTCAGATTCAATCATTTTGTCATTTGCTAATGTTGTCAAGACACTTTCAATCAATGGTTTTCTAGGGTTGTCTGCAACAATTTCAGTTGATAAAAACAAAAGCAATTGTTGTGTGCTTGGGTGATGTTTTAGCTTTTCAGCATAGGCTTGAAACCGCGTCGAAAGCTCTTCAACACTAATAGCCTCGGCTAATGTCGTTGAAGGTAATCGTAATTCTCCAAGAAAGCTATCTTTTGCTGCAATTTGAAGAGTAACAGTTGCTTGCAAGCGACGGATAACAAACGTAGATAGATTTTCTGCGGGTAACTCTTCTTTAGAAGAAAGACGCCATAAGTGAATCAATTGTTGAACATAACCGTGAACAAAAGCGGCATTTTCTAAAGCATAAGGAGCCGCTTCTTTGCCGAAAACATCAATAATCCGCGAAGAAATCCACTCCATTTCCAGTGTATATTGTTTAACCGAAAAGGCTTTGAGTTCGGGGTCTTGTGAATAGAAGATACTTTCGTAAAGAGCAAAAAGATTTTTTTCAAGATTGAGTTTAATGCGGATATACAATTGTTGTGCTAAAACATCAGGATCGTTCGTAGGAAATCCAACCGCCGCCGCTAATCGTTGCTGGCGAATTTCGCTACCGATTGATTCCATAATCGCCATCAGACATTCAGATTTAGAACCGAAATAATTATAAAAAGTTCCTTTAGAGACTCCAGCTTCATCTAATATGTCTTGAATAGAAGTTGGATTATAGCCTCTATTAATGAAAAGTTCATAAGCAGCGGTTAATATTTGTTGTTTTTTAGGATTCATATACCTCACCTTTATACCGTTAGTTTATTTAATAATAACTTTAAAATCCTTTTATATCAAGGTTTTGAATTTACTTAAACTAAAAACTTGAAAATTTTATACAAGCGGTATAGAATAATCAAATGAAGAAATACAGAAAGTATATCATTTACGGAGGAAACGAGAAAATGACAGGACAGAAAAGAACCCCTTATGGCATTATCGCCATTTTATTTACCGGAGCATTTGTAGCGATTTTTAATCAGACCTTGTTGAATATTGCACTCCCTGAAATAATGCTTGATTTGAACATCGAAGCCTCAACAGCACAATGGCTTGTGACCGGCTATATGTTGGTCAACGGAATTCTGATACCAGCCAGTGCTTTTTTCATACAACGGTATTCTAACCGCTCGATTTTTATCATAGCAATGTCTTTATTTGTGTTAGGTACGTTATTTGCGGCAATTGCACCTGTCTTTAGCGTCTTATTAATCGGTAGAATGATTCAAGCATCTGGTGCGGCATTGATGATGCCATTGTTAATGAACGTCATGCTAGCTGCGTTTCCTGTTGAAAAGCGAGGATCTGCCATGGGTGTTTTTGGATTAGTTATGGTTGTTGCACCCGCAATCGGTCCTACACTTTCTGGATTTATCGTCGAACATTATTCGTGGCGCGTTCTGTTCTGGATCGTTTTACCGATTGCGTTAGTTCCACTCTCATTAGGTATTTTTAAATTGAAAAACTTAACATTCCAAGACAGAAATATCTCGCTTGATAAAGCGTCACTCATTCTTTCAAGTTTAGGATTTGGTGGTGTGTTATACGGATTTAGTTCAGCTGGAACATTAGGCTGGGATAGCACGACTGTAATAGTAACAATTCTTATCGGTGTCGTATCACTAGTCGTATTTGGACTTCGCCAATTAAAATTGGACGAACCATTATTGGAAATTCGAATTTATAAATACCCAATGTTCGCATTGTCTTCTGCAATATCAATAGCCTTATCCATGTCGATGTTCTCGGCTATGATTTTAATGCCAATTTATGTTCAGACCATAAAAGGAATTTCGCCGATTGACTCTGGACTACTTATGTTACCTGGAGCATTGATCATGGGCTTTATGTCTCCTGTAACCGGTCGATTGTTTGACCGCTTCGGTGCAAAAGTGTTAGCGATTCCGGGGCTGGCCATTGTTGTCATCACAACTTATATGTTCAGTCAATTAAACCTAGATACGAGTTATGTTAGTATTATGTTGATTTATACATTGCGGATGTTCGGAATCTCTATGGTCATGATGCCTGTCATGACAAATGGCTTAAATACATTGCCAATTAAAGCTTACCCACACGGAACTGCCATAAATAATACATTACAACAAGTAGCAGGGGCTGTTGGTTCTGCGTTTTTAATAACCATCATGAACACGCGAACGTCAGCTACAGCGCAAGACTTAGCGGCAAATGGAATAGCACCAGAAGATATAAAAAATTTAGCAATGCTTGATGGCATTAACTTTTCATTTTTCGTTTCAACATTTATTGCGCTTGTGTCTTTAGTTCTTGCATTCTTTATAAAAAAACCAGTTAGACCAGTAACTGAAGCAGAAAAAGAAATTGTTTATAACAGAAGAGAAGTAACTGAATAATGAATAGAACCAGTCTGAATTCAGGCTGGTTTTTTTATATAAGTCGAGATTTATTTAGAACATAGTCAAGCTGATAAGCAGGGAAATGTTCCGCTTGATTTTGGTTCGAAAAAGACGGTGAAACCGCAAATATGGTACACTTAAAGCATTGAAAAAAAGGTGGAATCGCAAATGACTTTTATAAAAGAACTAAGTCCAATATGGCAAGAAAAATGGGAAAAAGCTGGATTTGATGCGGCAATGCCGATTCAAGATCAGATGATTCCAGAAATGTTAGCAGGAAATGATATCGTAGCAGAATCTCCGACAGGTTCGGGCAAAACTTTGGCATACGTCTTGCCGATTTTAGAACGAGTCAACCCTGAAAAACCAGCAATTCAAGCAATGATTGTAGCACCGTCACAAGAATTATCGATGCAAATCGTCAATGTTTTACGTGACTGGACAGAAGGAACAGCAGTAACTGTTACACAATTGATTGGCGGAGCAAACATGCAACGTCAATTAGAAAAGCTAAAGAAAAAGCCAACAATTGTAGTGGGTACGCCGGGACGTTTAAATGAATTAGTGAAAACGAAGAAACTCAAAATGCATGAAATTCGCATATTGGTATTAGATGAAGGCGACCAGCTAATGGCGCGTGAGCATCGGAACATTATGAAAGACTTGATCGAAAAAACGCAACAAGATCGCCAATTGGTTCTTGTATCAGCGACGATTACGGAAGAAATTGAACTCGTTGCCGAACGGTTAATGCAACATCCGACACGTCTTAAAGTTACGGCAGAAGATTTACCGATGTTCGGTAAAGTGACGCATTCATTTATCAAAGTAGATGAGCGTGATAAAACGGAATTGTTGCGTAGCATTTCGCATATTCCAGGTATGAAAGCATTGGCATTTGTTAATAATTTAGATCAATTGCTAATGAAAGAAAACAAATTAAAATTCCGCGATGCCAAAATCGTCACATTGCATTCTGAAATGAAAAAAGACGAGCGTAAAAAAGCATTAGATGCTTTCCGTAAAGGGGAAGTAGCTGTGTTAATCGCGACAGAAGTGGCAGCTCGTGGATTAGACATTGACTTAGTAACGCATGTTGTCCATGTAGATGTTCCGCAAACGATTGAACAATATTTGCATCGTTCAGGTAGAACCGGTAGAGCAGGAGCAGATGGGGAAGTATTGACTTTATTGGCATATGCTGATGAACGTCATTATAAAAAATTCACAAAAGAATTACCTTCGAAGCCTGTTCAAAAAATTATCCATAGTGGAAAGTTAATTGAAGGATCAAGCAAAACCATTGCGGCAAAGGGGAATAAACGATGAACTTTCAGGAAAAGCTTGAACAATACGCCGAATTAACGGTCTATGTAGGGTTAAATGTTCAAAAAGGACAATTTGTTGTTATTAACACGACGACAGATACACTTGAATTTACACGACTAGTTGTTAAAAAAGCATATGAAGCAGGCGCAAAACGTGTCCAAGTTAATTACGAAGATCCGGTACTTACTCGCACACATTTTGAATTAGCACCAGAAGATGCATTTAAGGAGTTTCCACAATGGCCAGTTGTTCAACGTGATGAAGTAATTAATACAGGTGGTTGTTTCCTATGGATTGATGCTGAAGACCCTGACTTACTGACAGGAATTCCAGCAAAACGTTTAGCAGACTGGCAGAAAACTGCCGGGAAAGCGTTAGAACGTTACCGTCAAGCCGTCGGAACAGATAAAGTCGCTTGGTCGATTGTAGCGATTCCATCGCCAAAATGGGCACAGAAGGTATTTCCAGAATTGCCGGCAGATCAACAAATGGAAGCTTTATGGCAGGCTATCTTTAAAACAGTAAGAATTGGTGAAGGCAATGCCGTGGAAGCTTGGAAAAACCATATTGCTTTCTTAGAAAAGCGTGCTGCACAATTAAACGATAAACGTTATGTGAAATTGCAGTATAGTGCACCTGGAACAGATTTGACGATTGAACTTCCAGACAAGCATATATGGATGTCTGGTGCGTCAAAAACACCTCAAGGCAATCCGTTTATCGCGAATATGCCGACAGAAGAAGTTTATACCGTGCCTTTAAAACATGGAGTAGACGGTACCGTTCGGAATACTAAACCTTTAGTGTATCAAGGCAATGTGATTGACGGCTTTACCTTAACTTTTGAAAAAGGAAAAATTGTTGATGCTCAGGCAGAAACAGGACAAGAACTTCTGAATGAAATGATCAATGCAGATGAAGGAGCGGCATATTTAGGTGAAGTCGCATTAGTGCCGCACCATTCACCGATTTCGGATTCGAATATTCTATTTTATAATACGCTGTTTGATGAAAATGCCTCGAATCATTTAGCAATTGGTGACTCTTATCCAACTTGTTATGAAGGTGCACGTGATTTAGAGCGGAAACAATTAGCTGCAATAGGACTCAACACGTCACTTGTCCATGAAGACTTTATGATTGGCAGTAGCAGTATGGATATAGATGGAATTATGGCGGACGGTTCAAAAGAGCCTATTTTCCGAAATGGAAACTGGGCATTTTAAGAGGTGATAGCAATGAAGAAGTACTGGATTTCAGCGTTAGCTGGATTGCTTCTTTTTAGTGGAACAGTTCAGGCAAAAGCGATGATAAATGCCCCTATAAATTATGTGGCAATTGGTGATTCTTTAGCAGCGGGTCAAACACCTATGCGAGAAATAGACAACGGTTATACAGATTTAATCTCACAAGAACTTATGCGCAATCAGTCGGTTACATTCTATTCCAAAAACTTAGCATTTCCAGGTTTTACAACAACTGATGTGTTAGAAAGCATCCAAACAGATGACGCAGCAGAACTATTAGCATCTGCAAATCTTATTACTGTATCAGCAGGCGCAAATGACTTGCTGCGCTTAGTACAAAATGATCCAATACAAGGTTCTTTGTCTTTTCAGCAACGTCAAGTGGATTTTTCTCTTAATGAGGCACGAAAAAATATGGAATCTATCTTAGCGGAACTTGCCGAGCAATCGCCGAATGCAGCTGTTTATGTAATGGGTTATTATTTTGCTTATCCACATGTCCGTGACACCCAGAAAAATGGGACGGGCAAACAGCTTGATCGACTAAACGAAATTTTGAAACAGACAGCTGAAAAAGCTGGAGCTGTATTTGTCTCTATAGATGAGTCATTCGGTGAAAATGCCATAAACCAAATTCCGAATCCTGCTGATGTTCATCCAAATAGAGCTGGTTATCAAGCAATGGCAAATGCATTTTTCACTGAATACAAAGAGGCATGGAGCGTAGAGGATTTCGAATTGCCAACCCCAAATCCATTGTCTTTTGAAGAAATTATGGAAACAGAAGATCAAGATAGTTCGGATAGTCTAGAGAGTCGTGACGATGAAAAAACAGCAGAAAGACCATCAGATCGCAGTCAGACGAATTATTTAGCATTGAGAGAAATGTTGCCTTATAGTTGATGACAGCAATGTAAGTTTCATCAATAAAAAACGGTCCGGCATATTTTGCCGGACCGTTTTTTATTAGCGTTTTTTTTCACGTGTAGTAGATTGTGTTGTCGTGGTTTGTGTAGTTTTGCCTTGTTTTCTTTTGTTTAGTACTTTTCGAATAATTGGATATGCGATAGGTCCGTATTTAATAGCGGATTTCAATAATCTTCCTAGAGCCATTTAAATCTCTCCATTCATGAGCGTGATATTATTTATTTCCCCAAATGTACCAGAAGCAAACCTATTCGGCATTTTGTACATGAGCGAGCAAGATGTTTTTATATGCATGAACACTCGAAATTAATACATATTCAGCGTTGCCATGCCAGTCGTCTCCAGTTGGACCAAATTCAATTGCACCTTCGCCACCGTTTACAGCAGCATAATACCGCGTATCAGCAGCACCATGCTGACCGAATAAAGTCGCTTTTTGATCAGTTGTTTTGAGAATTGCTTTTTGTAAACTTTGAATATAAGGATTTTCTTTTGTTGTTGTTAAAGCAGGTGTCGATCCAGATGCTTTATATTCCATATCAACATTTACTGTATCGGCTACGCCAGCTAGCTGACGAACAATTTCATCTTTGTCTTGCCCTGGCATATAACGGATTTCATATGACATTTCGCAAATTGCAGGAACGACATTATAGCGATCTCCTGCTTTAATAATAGGTAAGTTCACAGAAGGCTGTTCATAGTATTCAGTTGATTCTTTTCGGAAAGGTAAATCGTAAATCCCTTGGTGAAATTTCATAGCCGATTCAATGGCATTCACGCCTTCCCATGGACGACTGCCATGAGCTGGTTTCCCTTTAAATGTGATGTCCATGCGTAAGACACCTTTAGATTGCAATCCGACTTTTAACCCTGTAGGTTCTCCGCAAATAACGAAGTTTCCATGGTAGCCTTGTTCAACTAGCCATTTAGATGTGTTTCGACCACCAGTTTCTTCATCCGTTACAATATGTAATTGGACATTACGCGTTAAATTCGGACTATCTAGTTCAACGAAAGCTTGCATCATCGCGGCGACACCCGCTTTCATATCGGCAGAACCTCGACCGTATAAACGATCTTGTTCTACGACCGGTACAAATTGTTCTTCGTGACCTGGCACTACATCTACGTGACCGTTCCAAACAATTGTTTCAGTTCCGTGACCTTTAGCTGCGGTTAACATCAAATACCCATTGTTATCATGAATAGTGACATCTTCACCTTTATCTTTTAACCAATCAGCACAAAATTGAAGAGCTTCGTTCGCTCGTACTTTCGTATCGCTTTGAATTTTGATTAAATCCTTTAACAGTTCAATCATTTACTTGGCAGGCCAAAATACCGGCTGCCTCCACCACCTTTCGCCTTTCATTTCTAGTCTTTACTTTACCCTATGACTGCATCTTAAAACAGCCTTGCTAAAAAGTAGCTGCTTGTGTACAATACAGGTGAAAGTTAAATATTTGTATACACCACAAGGGGAGCTTTTGCTGAGAGTGAACATCTGTTCTTACCCTTTGAACCTGTAAGTTAATACTTGCGCAGGGATGTGGATAGAAACCGGTCCTTACAACGACGCCTGGCTCTGTCCTGGCGTCGTTTTTATAATGGTTTTATTCGCGACCCTTCTGGTGATGTGCACAACACATAAGGAGGAAGTCATGAGAAATAAAAAAGTATTGTTAATGATGGAAATTGCGATTTTTGCAGCTCTTGGATTTGTATTGGATTTTATATCATTCCGTATGCCACAAGGCGGTTCAGTTAGTTTAGTTATGATTCCAATCGTCTTAATCGCTTTTAGAAGAGGGGTTGGGGCAGGCGTTTTAACTGGCTTTTTAGTAGGCTTGTTACAAATTGTTTCTGGCTTTATCTCTGTAACACCTTTGTCGTTCGGTTTCGTCGTTATGCAAGTATTATTAGATTATCTATTAGCATATGGTGTGGTTGGATTAGCGGGCGTTATGCGTACAAAATATTTGCAACATGCAGAAGCGAAGCAGACAAGAAAGATGCTGATCGCGATTGTGTCAGGTGTGCTCATTGCATCCGTATTACGCTATTTTGTGCATGTTGTCACCGGCATACTGTTCTTCGGTATGTTTGCTGAAGGCAATGTGGTAATTTACTCTGCTGTATATAATGCCACGTACATGATTCCGGTATTTTTACTTGCTGCCTTTGTTTGTTCAGTACTTTTCGCAGCTGCTCCAAAATTGGTAAACGCCGATGCTTAATGGTAAAAGGCTGTCTTCGGACAGTCTTTTTTTCTATTTATTGCTGGAAGAGATTCGAACAGGACGGAAGCCTCTGTTTTAATTTTGTGGTATAATTCTTGAATAGAAAAGCTTGAAAGAAGGGTATTTAATGATCGCAACTACTGAAAAAGATATTGAAATGTTAAAAAAAGCTGGCCAAATGGTGGCTGAAATTCGTGAAACGATGAAAGCAGCAACGAAAGCTGGAGTCACGACAAAAGAAATTGATGAATTAGGCGGCAAATTATTTACAGAGCTTGGTGGCGTATCAGGGCCGAAATCAGAATATGATTTCCCGGGTTACACGTGCATCAGTGTAAATGAAGAAGTGGCTCACGGCATTCCGGGTAATCGTGTAATCAAAGACGGAGACATTGTGAATATTGATGTTTCTGGTTCATACGAAGGCTATTTTTCCGATACGGGGATTTCATTTGTTGTAGGACAAGGACATGCAGAAAAAGAAAAAATCTGTGCAGCCGCTGCTTCTGCTTTTGATCGCGCGATGACAAAAGTTAAAGCGGGTGCAAAACTGAACCAAATTGGTAAAGCTGTTGAACGCGAAGCAAAAGAGCAAGGTTTGTTCGTTATCAAAAATTTAACGGGACACGGCATTGGTAAATCGCTTCACGAAGCGCCTCAGCATATTTTAAATTATTACGATGCTTGGGAAACGACGATATTAAAAGAGGGCATGGTGCTAGCAGTAGAGCCCTTTATCTCGCAAAAGTCTGAACACATCATTGAGTCAGGTGATGGATGGACATTTATCACGCCAGACCAGTCATTAGTTGCACAAATTGAGCATACGGTTCTTGTGACAAAAGGTGAACCAATTTTGCTTACAAAGCTGAATAACTAATTGCTTTTACCATTCCAACTTAAAAAACCTGCGGACAACTCGATTTCACGAGATTGTCTGCAGGTTTTTAAGTTGTTGGTGTTCGTTTTTTAATTAGCAAAATGCCTGTCAAAATTACGCCACTCAGGAATAGAGAAGCGGTTGTTACTAGCATTTCACCAGTCCCATGTTTGATCGCAATTCCGATAAATGCCCAAATGAAAACTAAAGCATAAGGAATGTCCATATGATGAAAACGAATATGCAAAGCAAGTGCAGTGGCAATGGTCAGCATAATCACTGTCCATAATTGATCACTCAGTCCCCACCCGTTCCAATTATAATAAGTTAAAACAAAACTGATATTGGCAATAGTTGCTACGCTGATCCAACCCATATTAATCGAAATTGGCAGGCGTTCAGTAAACGATTTTTCTGAATTTCCATATTGTAAGTAAAGGAAGATTAAGGCGATTAAATAGCCAAGCATTGCAACGATTGATGTGGCAAAAAACTCATAATGCCACAATAGCAGCCAACTGATATTAAACACGCAACTTAACGTGAACATCAGTGACGTGGTGTATGAAGGAGTTTGTCCCTTTCGTAAGCGCACCCAGAAAGCGATGATCCAAACAGCTAACAAAAGATAGATAATGCTCCAAATTGAAAATACGTAACCGGCAGGCGTAAACAGAACCAAAAGTCGATTAGACACTTCCCCTGTAGTTTGTCCATTTAATGGCAAAGTGTTTGCCAAAGTATTCATAACAATTACTGCAATGAATGCAATTGTCATCAGTAAAACACGAATCATACGAAACCCCTCCCTTACTCAAGTATACCTGCCACAGTTTCAATCAACAATTAACCTTTTCCAAATAAATCCCTAAAAATGTCGATAAGGTGAAGTGTTGAAGAAATGAAGGGAATAATATTCCAGTATCAGAATAAAAAATGATATACTAATAAGTGTTTTTAGAAAATTTAGTTTACCAGGGGGCATAACCATGACAGTTAATTATCCGGAAACATGGGATTTGGATACGCTATTTTCAGGCGGCAGTGAATCTCAAGAATTGCGACTACATATGAACCAAGCAGTAACGATGCTTACTGAATTTGAAAAGCTTGTTCAAAAATTTAAAGTGCCGACTGTAAAAGAAGATGCCAAAAACGTATTCGACTTGCTAGAAAAAATGAGTGAAGTGATGCGACATTTAAGCCAATCAGGTGCTTTTATCGGCTGTCTGATGGCGCAGAATACACAAGATAAAAAAGCGGGAATTTTAGAAAGTGAAGCCGCTTCGCTTTCAGCGCGTTTCCAACATTCTTTTCAGAAAATCCAACAAGATTTAACAAAGACCGAAGACGCGGTATGGACACAGTTGGTGAATGAAAATCTTCTACGTAAATTCACATTTGTTTTGAATGAATGGCGAGAAGAAGCCAAACAACTGCTTTCTGAAAAAGAAGAAAGTGTGATTACAGCGTTAAGTATTGATGGATATCACGGCTGGGGTCAGCTATACGATATGCTAGTCGGAGAAATTAATGTGACGGTAACGGTTGATGGAGAAACAAAATCATTATCGGTTGGGCAAGCAAATAACTTAAGTTCACATAAAGATCCTGCTGTTCGCAAAGAATCTTATGAAAAGCTAGAAGAAGCTTGGACAGAGAAGGAAGAGTTTTTTGCAAAAACTTTAAATTCTATTGGAGGATTCCGTCTGGAAGTTTATAAAAAACGTGGATGGAAAAATCCGCTCCAGGAACCGTTGCATATTAACCGGATGAAGCAAGAAACACTGGATGCGATGTGGGGAGCAATTAGCAAAAATAAACAACCTTTCGTCGAGTACTTAGCTAAAAAAGCTGAATTGCTTGGCAAAGATAGTTTAGATTGGTATGACGTAGATGCACCGGTAACTAAAAGTACGCAGCAATTTTCTTACCGAGAAGGGGCAGAATTTATCTTAAAGCAATTCAGTAAGTTTGGTCCTGAATTGGAGTACTTTGCAAAACAAGCGTTTGAAAAAGGATGGATTGAAGCGGAAGATCGTCCAAACAAACGACCAGGTGGATTTTGTACGGGCTTGCCGTTAAGTGAAGAGTCACGTATTTTCATGACTTATAGTGGGTCTATGTCTAATGTAGCAACATTGGCACATGAACTTGGTCACGCGTTCCATTCTTATGCATTGCGTCCTGTTCATTCGTTAAACCGCTCGTACGCTATGAACGTAGCAGAAACAGCTTCTACATTCGCTGAAATGATTGTTGCAGATGCCGCAGTGAAAAATGCCCAGTCTAAAGAGGAGAAAATCGCATTACTCGAAGACAAAGTTCAGCGAAGTGTCGCATTCTTTATGAATATCCATTCGCGTTTTCTTTTTGAAACACGATTTTATGAAGAACGTAAAAAAGGGGTCGTTCCTGCAGCTCGTCTAAATGAATTAATGGAACAAGCTCAAGAAGAAGGATTTGCCGGAGGATTGGCTTCAACACATCCGCATTTTTGGGCATCTAAACTTCATTTTTATATTACTCAAGTGCCATTTTACAACTTCCCGTATACGTTCGGCTACTTATTCTCGTTAAGTGTGTATGCAAAAGCTCTAGAAGCAGGAAGCAGCTTCGAAGAAAAATATATGGCTTTGCTTCGTGATACAGCAGTAATGTCTGCAGAAGACTTGGCGATGAAACATTTGGGCGAAGATATTACACAACAGGCGTTCTGGGAAAAAGGAATCGCTTTGTGTGTCCAAGATGCCAAGGAATTCATCTCACTGACATCTGCTGAGGCTTAAGATGAACTTGCTTTTTGAGGGACAGACTTGTTATTTGCGCAGTTTAACAGTAGAAGATGCAGAAGATATGGTGCAACTGCTATTGCGAAATCGGGGATATTGGTCTGTCTACGAACCCAGCCACCGCGATAGCTATTTTACACCAGCCATTCAGCGAGAAAAAATTCGAGAGTCGATTTACCAAGCGAGAGAAAATCGGGAATATAGTGTAGGGATTTTTGAACATAACACAAACAAACTTATTGGTCATATTTCTGTATATAGCGTGAAACGAATGCCTTTTTTAAGCGCTTTAGTTGGTTATTCAATCGATGAGGTGTATGTCGGTAAAGGAATTGCTACGGAAGCTGTGAAGCTAATGGCCGTCTTTGGTTTTGAGCAATTGCGCCTTCACCGAATCGAAGCATATGTTTCACCGGATAATATCGGTTCGATTCGGGTATTAGAGAAAACGGGATTTCGTCAAGAAGGCTTACTTAAGCAGTTTCTTTATATCAATGGCGAATGGAAAGACCATTACTATTACGCGATGGTGGAGCAAGAATTTTGACAGGGTAAGGCCACCTATAAAAAATGGTGGAATGAGTTGCATCGCTGGTTTGAATCGTGAATAACGAGAGAAGAAGGTGTGAAGAATGGATAAAGATAAATTATTCTCTTATCATAAATGGGCGGCAATCGCTTGTTTACAACATGTACAAACATTGGGTGAAGAGTTTTACAGTAAAGAAGGAGTAAATTCTTTTGCTTCTATTCAAGAAACAACAGAGCATGTTCTAGGAGTAGAGAAGCTGTGGTTACTCCGAATGTCGGGCGTTACGAATCCAAAGTTCGAACATTTTGATGTAGAAACAACAGATAAAGCAATCGAAGCTTATGGATCACTCCATGAGGAAATGGGAGTTTTTTTCTCATCTCTCACGGATCAACAGTGGGAGGAGACACTTCATTACCGGAATATGCGCGGAGATAAATTTTATACGACAAGAGAAGAAATGTTGTTCACTTTTGTTAATCATGCAAGCTACCATAGAGGACAAGTTACATCTTTGCTCAGACAATTTGGCAAAGAAGGAATCGCACTCGATTATATCTATTACCAAAAAGAAAACCGCTGAGAATTTCTCAGCGGTTTTCGTTACCATTGACAACAACATCTAATTTTCCAGTTGTGGGGTCAATAACTAGCCCATGCACAGGAACGTTTTTATCTAATAATGGATGATGACGCACCATATTAACACTATGGGCAACACTTTCCGTCACATCATCAAATCCACGAAGCCAACCTTCTAAGTCTACTCCAGAGTATTCCATCATCTCAATGGTCTTTTCATCTATTCCTCGGATTTTCATTTTATCAAGAATTTCTTTAGGTTTAATTGCGGACATCCCACAGTCATGGTGTCCAATAATATAAATTTCATCTGCATTTAACTCGTACACCGCGACAATTAGGCTACGCATGATGCCACCAAAAGGATGATTAATGACAGCCCCAGCACTTTTCACAATTTTTACATCACCATTTTTGAAATTCATTGCTTTTGGCAACATTTCAAAAAGCCGCGTATCCATACATGTTAAAATAACAACTTTCTTATCCGGAAATTTAGTGGTCATATATTGCTCATACCGTTTTTCTTTCACGAATTCTTCGTTGTACTCTAAAATTTGGTCTAATAAAGCCATTAACCTTCCCCCTTATCGAATAATACTCTTTTATTTTAATCTAAATTTATAAGAAATACGAATTACAAAAGGAATAATTTTAGAAATCAGGAATATAGTCATCTTTCAATAATTAATGTTGATAAATAGTATGTTTTCATATAATCATAGCTACGATAAAGGAAAAAAAAACTAAAGAAAACCCGTGAATTGGGGTCTGCTTTAGCCTCTATGCATTTAACGCGACATCTTTTCTAATTGTTTAATCATACCGAGTGATAATCCGGTTCCAATCGCCACAGACTCCAAAGGCTGAGGTGCGATATGGACAGGTACTGAAATTTCTTTTGACAGCCATTCCTGTAAACCTTTTAAAAGTGCGCCACCACCAGAAATAACAACGCCTTGGTCCACCATATCACCCGACAACTCAGCTGGACAATTTTCCAACGTTGCACGAATGCATTCAAGAATGGCGGATAACGATTCTTTAAGCGCGTCTTGTGTTTCAAGAGAACTTAAAGTAATGGTTTTTGGTAAGCCTGTCATAATATCACGGCCACGTATGTCCATCTTTTCAACTTCATGAGAGACTGGTGCGTATCCAATTTCTTTTTTAATATTCTCAGCAGTGCGTTCACCGATCAAAACATTGTATTGTTTTCGGACATAATGAATAATATCTTCATCCATGCGATCGCCAGCTACTTTGACGGTGTTAGATGATACGACTCCACCAAAAGAGATGATGCCTACTTCTGTTGTGCCTCCGCCAATATCGACAATAACACTTGCAACAGGTTCACTGATGGGCAAGTTTGCGCCAATTGCAGCTGCTACAGTTTCTTCAATCAAATGAACGGTTTTTGCACCACTTTTTTTAACTGCATCATGAATTTCACGGCGTTCTACCTTAGTAGCTCCGGATGGAGTACAAACCATAACGGTAGGTTTACGAAAAGTACTACCAAGTTGTTTCAAAGCTCTTTGCATAATGATTGTCAATAATTCTCTCGTAACATCGAAGTCTGCGATGACACCATCTTTTAACGGACGGACGATAAGAATAGAATCTGGGGCTTTTCCAAGCATCGCTTTTGCTTCATTACCAATGGCTAAAACTGTTCGTGTTTTAGCATCCAGTGCAACGATTGAAGGTTCATTTATGATGATTCCTTTTTCTTTTGTATAAACCAATATGTTTGCAGTTCCTAAATCAATACCAATAGCTGTCGCGGAAAACATACATGAATACCTCCTATAAATAAAAACGTTTACTTGTTCAAATTTTATCATTACACACTAGCGAACGAAAGAGTCCAAGGAACCTAAAGTGGGAAAAGTAAAAAAATACCTTTTGCAATAAATTAAATAGCAAACAATATAAAAACCGGCTTCAATAAAGAAGCCGGTTTTTATCGCTTAGTATTTTTTTCAGGAAGAGGATCTACATGCTCTGAATCATGCGTGTGAAGCTCTTTCCCAAGAAAGTGAAGAAGCGTAAAGAAAAACATGAAAATTACGACCATAAAACCAAGGACGACTGTAATGCCATAAAACATAATGATAACTCCTCTCTAAACTGTAATTATCAATATTTAGTATAACTGATTTTGGAGGAAAAAATAAGTGTCGAATTATCGATACTTAAAAAGCCCAGTTGCCGCCGCGGAAAATCGGTTCGCGCGAGCCGTCTTCCAAAATGCCATCAATGTCCATTTCTGAAGAGCCAACCATAAAGTCGACGTGCGTGATACTTTGGTTTAAGCCGTTATCCAATAATTCTTCTTGAGACATTGTTTTCCCACCTTCGAGGCAAAATGCATATGCACTGCCGATCGCGAAATGATTCGAAGCGTTTTCATCGAATAACGTATTATAAAATAAAATATTCGAATCAGAAATCGGCGATTGATGAGGAACCAATGCAACTTCTCCTAAGAAGTGTGAACCTTCATCGGTAGCAATCAGTTGTTTCAGAACCTCTTCACCTTGAGCAGCTGTTGCATCGACAATCTTCCCGTCTTTAAATGTTATTTTAAAGTCATCAATAATATTGCCGCCATAACTTAAAGGTTTGGTGCTCGAAACAAAGCCGTTAACGCCTGTTTTATATGGAACGGTGAAAACTTCTTCAGTTGGCATATTAGCCATAAAAGTATCACCTTTTTCGTTGACCGACCCAGCTCCGCACCAAAGATGACCTTTAGGAAGCGCTACTTCTAAATCTGTTTTCGGTGAAGTGTAATGAAGTTTCGTATACTTTTTATCGTTCAAGTAATCAACTTTTGTATGCAGTAATCGGTTATGTTCGGCCCACGCCTCAATTGGTTGATCAAGGTCTGCACGAACAGCTTTAAAGATCGCATCCCAAAGTGCATCAACTTGCTGTTCTTTTGGTAATTCAGGAAATACTTTAGCTGCCCAATTCTCTGAAGGTGCTGCTAGAACGGACCAGCTAATTTTATCGGATTGGACATATTGACGATATTTGCTCAATGCCTGTCCAGTCGCTTTTTGTGATGCGGCAATACGTTTTGAATCGATTCCCGATAATAAATCAGGACTTTGAGACACGATGCTGATAAATGCAGCACCTTGTTCTGCTAGTTGTTCGCGCTCTTGAACTTTCCAAGCAGGAAATTGTGAAAACGAATCCTCTGGTGCTAATTCAAAACGTAGACGCGCAATAGCATCGTCAGACCAATCTACATACACTTGTTTAGCTCCTGTTTCATAAGCTTGTTGTGTAAGTAAACGTACAAATGGAGCGGAATCAATGGTAGCAGCTATATAAAGTTGCTGACCTGGTTGAATATTTACGCCCACTTTTATAGCTAGTTCAGCATAGCGGGCTAATTTCTCATTAAAAGACGTCAAATAAATCTCTCCTCTCATCTCTTCTATAGTAGCAATTTTCAGTCACAGCCTGCAATCATTTATACCAGTCTTTCAAATTAATTATTTTCCTTGTATTATATATTGCAAAAGTTTATAATTAAACAAAAGTTTAAATAGGGGGTGTAGATATGAATCAGAAAGAAGTGGAAGTGTTGGAATTGATCCGCCGAAATCCTTATCTGTCCCAACAGGAAATGGCCGAAAGGTTAAATATGTCCAGACCTTCGCTTGCCAACTTCATCTCAAATTTAATGCGACAAGGTAAAATTTTGGGGCGCGCGTATGTATTGCCAGAAGAAAAAACGGTTATATGTATCGGCGGTGCCAATGTCGACAGGAAATTCTTAATGCAGCAGCCTGCGCAAATGGGCACTTCAAATCCGGCATCTGTTTCTGGGAGTGTCGGTGGAGTTGCAAGAAATGTTGCCGAGAATTTGGGTCGACTAGGCAATTCTGTTAAGCTACTGTCCATTGTTGGAAATGATCCTGAGTGGGAGTTAATTGAAGCTGCATCAAATTCTTTTATGTCAACAGAGCTCACTAAGGCGGTTGAAGGTCTTTCAACTGGAACATACACAGCCATTTTAGAACCGGATGGCGAAATGATACTGGCAATGGCGGATATGAAAATTTATGATTTTATGACACCAGCTTATCTTTCCAAAAATGACAGTGCTTTATTGTCTGCTGCTTTTCTTGTAATCGATTTAAACTGTCCCCGTGAAACGGTAGAATATGTGCGTAAATTAGCTTTAGCTAACGAAATTCCATTAGCGGTTATTCCAGTATCGGCTCCAAAGATGAATCATTTAAGTGAGGATTTGTCAGGTGTCAGTTGGTTGATTTTAAATCGTGATGAAGCAAGTAAGTATTTGGAGATGTCCATCGAGACGACAGAAGAGTGGCATCTGGCCATTCAACGACTTTTAGATCGAGGAGCAGAATCAGTCGTCATCACAGGTGGGAAAGATGGCGCTATAGCCGGAAACTCTATAGACACTAAACATTACACTTCCATACAAGTCGAACATGTAGCCGATGTCACAGGCGCAGGAGATGCATTCTCGAGTGCAATCGTCCATAGCATATTAGAAAGCCAAGACTTAGACACGGCAATTCATGCGGGTATGGTGAATGCAGCAAAAACATTAGAAAGTAATTCGACTGTTCGTCATGAACTGACAGCGGTACAACTACAAAAAGAACTGGAGGAATTACAATGAACAAAATGATTTCATATTCAACAGAAGTACAACAGGCACTAGAGGGCAAAAAACCAATCGTAGCACTTGAGTCAACAATCATCTCGCATGGTATGCCTTATCCGCAAAACGTGGAAACAGCTCGTATCGTAGAACAAATTATCCGTGATCATGGTGCCGTTCCAGCAACTATTGCAATTATGGATGGCGAGATTAAAATCGGGTTGTCTGAAGAAGAATTAGAACTGCTTGGTAATACTCCTGGGGTTTCTAAAGTTTCAAGAAGAGATATCGGTCAAGTCATCGCAACAAAACAAATTGGAGCGACAACTGTAGCAGCTACGATGATCTGCGCAGAACTTGCAGGTATTCGCGTTTTCGCTACTGGGGGTATCGGGGGAGTACACAGAGGCGCAGAAACAACAATGGATATTTCAGCAGATTTAGAAGAACTATCAAACACTGGAGTTGCTGTTGTATGTGCAGGAGCAAAATCAATTTTGGATATTGGGTTAACAATGGAATACCTTGAAACAAAAGGGGTTCCTGTTATCGGCTACCAAACAGATGTGATGCCAGCATTCTACACGCGTTCAAGTAACTTTGATTTAACGTTCCGCACAGACAATACAGAGGAGTTAGCTAAAGTGCTAAAAGCAAAATGGGATTTAGGAATAGATGGCGGAGCAGTTATCGCGAACCCAATTCCAGCAGAACATGCTTTAGAAGAGTCGTTCATTAATGACATTATTGCACAAGCGATGACAGAAGCAAATGACCACGGCATTTCGGGTAAAGAAGTTACACCTTTCCTTTTAGGAAAAGTTAAAGAATTGACTGAAGGGAAAAGCTTGGTTGCCAATATCGAGTTAGTAAAGCATAACGCGAAAGTTGGAGCAGAACTGGCTGTAGCTTATAACAAACTTTAAAGAAATTTGTGAAAAGAAGTCCATTCGTGGGCTTCTTTTTTTGTTGGGCAGCGTTAAGTGGTTTTTAATCTCTTGGGTTTAGGGTAAAGAGGAGCAAGGGGTTGAGACAGATGAAAACAGATGTGTTCATTGGCGGAGGTGGAATTGGTGGATTGACGCTTGCTTTAAAATTAGCTCAACGAGGCATCCAAGTGATTCTTGCCGAGCGAATGGCTGTAAAAGCACCTACTTATAAAGGAGAACTTCTACAACCAAAAAGTATGCAGATTTTTGATGAACTTGGAATTTATGAGCAAGTATGCAATCGGTCAAACGAAATTAAAGTATTAGACATGCTTGAACTTTCTAGCTCGTTACAAGTAAAGGATCAATCGTTCATGGATTACAACGTGTTACCAGGTAAATACAATGCAGCTTATATGATGCATCATGAAGAGTTAAAGTCGGTTATTTTAAAAGCCGCCTGTGAATATGATAATTTCCAGTATTTAAAAGGTACGGCTTGTAAAGGCTACGGAGATAAAACAGCTGTTCTTCAAAAAGGAACGGAGAAATTTGAAGTGGAAGCTCAGTTTTTCTTTGGGGCAGAAGGGCGATCCTCGGTTACACGAAAAGCGATGGAAATAGAAGTTAAGCAAACTACTTACAATCATCATTTTTTGACAGTTACTTTCCCGCGAGCGAATGATTTTACAGATGGCAAAATCATTTCTACATATAATCGTTTTCTTGGTCTTTTTCCTTTGCCAGACGATCAAGTTCGCAGCGTTTACTTAATCCCACCAGGAGATTACAAACAATTAAAAGAAAAACCAATCAGTCATTTTCATAAACTCTACACAGATTTAGCTCCTGTAGTAGATGGATATGTTCAGCAGCTAAGCGATTGGAAAAAAATCCAATTGATGATTCCTGTAATGTATCATGCTAATTCTTATGTGAAAGGCAATAAAGCAATCATTGGAGATGCATGTCACGCTGTCCACCCTATGGCAGGAGAGGGGATGAATATGGCGATACAAGACGCAGATATTTTAGGAGAATTAACGGCAGATATGTTCGAACATAAAAAAAACACATTCAGGCAATTTGAAGTGGTACGAAAACGTGCGCTATAAACGTGCTGATCACGTCATTCAATTGAGCCATTTAGCAGCATTAGCCTATTCGTTTCCATTTAAACCGGTAAGCTATATCCGTCAGCGAACATTTGAACGTATGGAAGAAGATCCAATTCTCCATTTTAAACAAATGTTGAATGTTTCGGGTCTTGGCATGTGGAAAGAAAATGTTCGTGATCGATTTATTCAAGGTGGCATTATGCCAGTACGTATGAAAGATTTACCGAAAGATCGTAAAGAATTAAAATACTATACACCGGAAGATGATTATCCATGGAAAACGGAGGGACTCAAATGATTGATGTGATGAAGATGTTTAAAGCAAGAATGTATATGAAACGGAACCAGCCTTTTTTATACAGTTGGCATGCGTATGTTGGTTATGAATTGGACTTATTTAAAGCGTTCGAGCGCCCAATGACAAAAAGGGATGTAGCAGATGCCCTTCAACTTGACGCAGACTTATTAAATCAGTGGGTTAGCGTAGGTGTATCAATTGGCCATTTAAAAGAAGCGGGAAGAAGTCGTTATAAAATCTGGAATGCTTGGAAATTGCCAAAACCAAAAGGCAATAATTCCTCTGGGGTACTCTTAAAAGAAATGATGGAATTGCATATTCCAACACTTTTAAGTTATCCCGACATGATGCGTAACCAAGACCGTCTGCATTACGATGAAGAAAAACACGCGCCAACTGTAGCGGAAACAAGTCGGTTGTTGGAAGTGTTGGCTCTTCCTAAAATTTCAAGACGTTTAAAACAAACACAAGCAGCATCAGTATTGGATATCGGTTGTGGAGAAGGTGGCTATATTAAAAAATTAGCCGAACGTTTCCCTAAGACGCATTTTACTGGAATTGAAATCAGCCCTTCTGTTACAGAAGTCGCGAAAAAACTAACAAAAGACAATAAAAATATTTCAATTGAAAATGCAGATCTGTGGAAATACAAACCTGATCAACCTCAAGACATGGTCATGATGAACAACGTAATTCACTATATCGATCTCGAGAAACGTCAAGAACTTTTTAATGAATTGGCCAGCTGGGTTAAAGAGAATGGCATGTTGTCGGTAATAACACCTATTGCCGGTGGCAGTGACAGCCCACCTTTTGCCAATGTCTTTAATAGCTTTTTCTCATCGTTCGATAATTTGTACCGCTTACCGGAACGTGAAGAATTAGCCGAATGGGGAGAGCAAGCAGGACTTGAATTACTAAGCATACAAACAGTTATAAAAGAAGGCGGTTGGTATGTTGTGCATTATGAAAAGAAAAGCTGAAGAAGCCGTTAAGGTTCGACAGGTATAAGGCGGCCCGGCGAAGCGACATGTTTACAGTCGCATAGCCGGGCTGCCTTATGACCCGAGAACCTGGCTTCTGAAGCTGGACAAAAAGAAAAGCTGAAACGACCGTTTTGCTCCGACAGGCATAAGATGAACTTCTGAAGCGGCGTTTTTTGCCGCGCAGGAAGGGCGGCTTATGACCTGAGGAGCAGGTCGTTGAAGCTGGACAAAAAAAGCTGAAGAAGCCGTTAAGGTTCGACAGGCATAAGGCGAAAATCAAAAAAATACCTTGAAGGCTTCAAGCCTTCAAGGTATTTTTTATGTGTTATTTGCGCAATGAACCAAGTTCAGTAGCAATGGCTTGCATTTCACTTGTACTAAATTTGTCGCGAGTTGAGACCATTTGGTATAAGTCGTGTAAATCTTCATATTGAGAAGCGTTGAAATGTTCAGCTTTCATTGCATCAACATTGACCATACGCAATTTCGCTTTTATTTCTTCAATCATAAAGCTGACATTTTCTGGAGAAGGTGTAGATAAGTCCATGATAAGTTCCTGCCTTTCAGGTGGGTATACTTTATCATTTCATTATTCAAATGCAATGTCAATTGCCAGCCTGTTTTGCTTCTTTTTCTTCTTTGATTTTTGCAACAATGCGTTTCGTTTCTAGAACAATGACGCCTGATAAACCGAGAAGTCCGATTAAGTTAGGGAACGCCATTAATCCATTCATGACATCAGAGAAAGTCCATACAACATCAAGTGAAACTGTTGCACCAACAAATACCATTAAGACAAACGCAATGCGATAAACAATTAGCAATGCTGGATTTTTAAATAGATATTGGAAACATTTCTCTCCGTAGTATGACCAACCAATAATTGTAGAAGATGCGAAGAAGATCAAGCCGATAGCTACAATAATCGGGCCCGCGCCTCCTAAAAATTGTTCAAAAGCTGCTGTTGTTAATGCAGCACCTTCAAGTGATTCATCTTTATAAAGACCAGACATAACGATTGTGACACCTGTGATTGAACAGATAATGATTGTATCAAAAAGTACTTGGGTCATAGAAACCAAAGCTTGGCGACCTGGAAGATCTGTTATTGCGGCTGCTGCGGCAATTGGAGCAGATCCAAGACCAGCTTCGTTGGAGAAAACGCCTCGCGCGACACCGTAGCGGATCGCGGCACCAATCGCGCCACCAACTGCAGCTTCGCCTGTAAATGCAGCACTAAAGATTGTGCCAAGTGCAGCTGGAATCAATTCCATATTAAGAATCATAATAATAATTCCTGCGATGATATAAAATAGCGCCATGAAAGGTACGAAGAAAGAAGTAACACGCCCGATACTCTTAATCCCGCCAAGCAAAACAAGGGCAGTGAAAATTGTAAGAATGATTCCAGTAATCCATGTTGGAACACTAAAGGTATCACGAACAACAGATGCAACTGAGTTGGATTGTGTTCCATTACCGATACCAAATGCAGCAATGGCACCAAAAATAGCAAATAATACCGCTAACCATTTTTGTTTTAACCCGTGTTCAAGGTAATACATAGGTCCGCCAGCCATTTGTCCTTTAGCATCGACTACACGATATTTAACAGCAAGAACGGCTTCACCGTATTTAGTAGCCATCCCGAAGAATGCAGAAAACCACATCCAGAAAATAGCACCCGGTCCACCAAGAATAACCGCTGTTGCGACACCGACAATATTACCGGTACCGACTGTAGCAGCCATTGCGGTTGAAAGTGCTTGGAAATGACTAATATCTCCTTTAGAAGTTGTATCTGTGTTTTTCGTGAAAACCAATTTTAATGCATAAGGCAATAAGCGAAGCTGTAGAACGCCAAGACGAACGGTTAAGAAAATTCCTGTTCCTACTAATAAAATTAATAAAGGTGGTCCCCATACTAAACCGCTTATCGTACCCAATAACTCTTCAAACTGTGCCATTATTAATCCCCCTTCTATCTCTCCTTTACTATCTATAAAACCTCCTGTAAACATAATATTCCGAAACTTTTTTAATATAGTCAAGCTATTTTTATAAAAAAAGCGTTTAGGTCTCTAAGGATTAGGGAAAATTCCTAACAGATGTGAAATTATTTATACTATTGGGAGGAATTTAGGATGAGTCAAAACAAGTTGATGACAGGGCTATTAGTAGGAGCAACAGTAGGAATTATTGTCTCACTATTTGATCGCAATACAAGAAACGATGTTATCGAAAAATCTAAAAAAGCGTCAGACAATGCAAAATACTATGCTTCGAATAGAGATGAACTAGTGCAAGCTTTCCAGCAGCAGGCTGAAAGAGCACAAAACTTATATTCTCGCATTTCTGAAGATGCATCTTATGTAGGTAGTAAAGTAAACGAATTAAAAGAAATGTCTCCACAAGTAAAGGAAATAGCGCTTGAAACAAAAGAGGCATTCTTGAATACGAAAGAAGCAGTTGTTGAAACGAAAGAAGATGTCGTTTCAGCAGTGAAAGAAGACAATCCATCTCCAACTACTTCATTAGGAGATAACGATACAGATCGTTCAAACAGTCAACCCAGCGGGAATACCAATTCAGAAAATCGGTTATAGGAAGTTTGTACCGATGAGACCCGCAGATCAGCAACCAACTGACAGCGAGAAACGCGCCTATTCAAAGACATTTGATGTAACGAAAGGTAGCGGGTTTTTGAAAGAATTGTTTCAGCGGATTAAAAACGTCGATGTGCCAGGGCTCGGAGCACAGTTGGCGTTTTTTTTCCTCTTATCAATTTTTCCCCTATTGATTTTCTTAGTTACCTTGTTACCTTATTTGGCGTTGTCTCGTGGTGAAATCTTCAACTTTTTAGAGGAAGTAGTACCTGGAACGGTCTATGTACTAATTGAAAGTACAGTGTTAGAAGTTTTAACCACACAAAATACGGGGTTATTGTCTTTTGGTATTTTAGCAACAATCTGGTCAGCAAGCCTGGGCATGAACGCGTTGATTAAATCGCTTAATCTCTCATACAAAGTTACCGAAAATCGTCCGATTCTTTTGGCAAGAGCGATGTCGATAATACTAACTGTGTTGTTGATTTTTATTTTAATAGTTGCATTGGCATTGCCAATCTTTGGAGAACAACTTGGCCGATTAATATTTTCGTTTTTAGGCTTAGAAGAAAACTTTTTAGTGGTTTGGAATTCTGTCCGTTTTACGATTCCAGCAATCGTTATTTTTGTTGCATGTGCAATTATTTATTGGCTGGCCCCAAATGTGAGACTTAATATTTTAAGTGTTTTGGCTGGAGCTGCTTTTGCTGCAACTGGATGGTTGCTAACATCTTATTTGTTTTCTATTTACGTTAAAAATTTCGGGAGTTTTTCAGCGACTTATGGCAGTATCGGGGCGATTATTGTGTTGATGCTTTGGCTATATGTCTCGGCGATGCTCTTGGTAATCGGTGGTCAAATTAATGCAGTGATGAATGAAAGACGGGATTTACTAAAGAAAAAGACGACATGAATTGTTGACAATTCATGTCGTCTTTTCTTATACATTTCGGTTTAGCATACGTAAACCGTTTAGAATCACTAAAATTGTACTGCCTTCATGACCAATTACACCGAGTGGAAGTGTTATGGCTTGGAAAAAGTTTGAGATGATTAATAACACAATAACAGCAACTGAAAAAAAGATGTTTTGTTTGACGATTCGCTGCATTTTTTTAGAAAGACGGATTGCGTATGCGATCCGAGATAAATCATTTTTCATCAAAATAACATCTGCAGTCTCCAGCGCAATATCAGTTCCTTCTCCCATTGCAATTCCAGTTGTCGCAGTTGCGAGGGCAGGGGCATCGTTTATGCCGTCGCCTGTCATAGCAACATATTCATACTTTTTCACTAGTTTTTTCAGCTCGTCAACTTTATCGGCAGGTAGGCACTCTGCGATATAATCGTCTACGCCTGTTTCTTTTGCTATAACTGCTGCGGTTTTACGATTGTCTCCCGTTAGCATAATGCAGTAGATATTTGATTTTTTTAGTTCTTCAATCGTTGATTTAGTAATGTCACGAACTGTGTCTTTTAATGCCATAGCGGCGAGTATTCCTTCACTGTCACGAACAAAGGTCACAGTCTTACCTTGATTGGCTAGTTTTTCTAATAAGCCATCTTCAAAATCTTCTGCTAGCGATTCTCCGACAAATTTCGGTTTTCCTACAAGAAATTCTTCTTTACTAATGGTTGCTTTCAAGCCGTTTCCTGGAACGTCTGTAATCATCAAGTTAGGCACAGGGGTAATTCCTTTGGAAACGACAAAGTCATTAATCGCTTTTGCTAAAGGGTGATTTGACTGCGACTCGATTCCAGCAATTCGTGCCATCGCTAGTTGTGGATCGGCTCCTTCGCGAATAACAAAATCAGTCACTTCGGGTTTGCCGCGCGTTAATGTTCCCGTTTTATCAAACGCAATGGCCTTGACCATACTCAAATTTTCTAAATGTATGCCCCCTTTGAAAATGATGCCGTTTTTAGCTCCATTTGAAATAGCTGCAAGGGTAGCAGGCATGATAGAAGCGACAAGAGCACAAGGGGAAGATACTACTAGCAAGACAATTGCACGGTAAAATGTGGTATTCCAATCCCAGCCAACTATATAATGAGGTAAAAATAACATAAGAACAAAAACCAAAATAACAACTTTTACATAACGCCCTTCAAACCGTTCGATAAATTGCTGAGAAGGGGATTTTTCACTTTGTGCAGATTGCACCAAGTCAATAATTTTTTGGAATAAGGTTTCAGTGCTAGGCTTTGTCATTTCCATCGTGATGGTACCAGATAAGTTAACCGTACCTGCAAAAAGCTCATCTTCTTTGTATTTAGAAACAGGGAGAGCCTCCCCACTAATTGCTGACTCGTCCACTGCCGTTTGCCCTTTTTGAAGGACTCCGTCTACAGGAACTCGTTCTCCTGGCTTTACGACAATAGAATCTCCAGTACTCAGTTCATTTAAAGAAACGAGAACCGTTTGATTGTCTCTAATTAACCAAGCAGTTTCCGGTTGAATGTTCATTAAAGACGTAATTTCTTTTTTGCTTTTGTTAATCGTGTATGTTTCTAACGCGCCACTTAAAGAAAATATAAAAATTAAAATAGCGCCTTCTGTCCAATAGCCAATAATAGAAGACCCGACAGCAGCTAAAATCATTAATATTTCAACATTTAACTGTTTGTTCTCGATGGTTTTCAAAATGCCATATTTGGCTTTGGCGTAGCCTCCAATTCCGAAGGCCAGTATATAAATAACGGCTGAGAGAGTAGCGTGTTGCTGTAGTTCGAGTGTGAAAGCGATTAGGATTAATATTCCTGACAATATGGAGGCAATTAATTCGATATGAATTTTGAAAAATGCCATGAGTGGCACCTCACTTCCTAGAATCCATTTTAATCAATCAAGAAGAATAAAGAAACGACAAGGGGCTTGAGAAAGGTGAAGTTTTAAAATCTACTTACTTCTGTAGCTTATCACATTGCTTTAAAACAAAAGAGTGAAGAAGCCTACTTGATAAGCCAAAAGAAAAATCCGCTGCTCAAGGCAGCGGATTTCCAGGCTATTAGTCTTCGGAAGGGCGATTTTGAAATTGTTTCATTTTATCGTCCAAATCGTCAACCATCGCGATCAATCGATCAATGTCTTCAAGTTCTGTGTTTTCAGGTTCAATCGTATCTAATACTTCTAAAAACATACTTAAGCGTTGCTTCATATAAGAAACTTGCTGTTCTTTATTCGTAATGGATTTTCCCATGTGATACACCTCATTTCGCAAGTTAATCGTACCGGAAAACGAAGAATATTTCAATAAACTATGGGTAAAACGAATTATTTTACTAGTTTTTATATTTTGAATATTTACTTAATGGTTCGTCTATGTTAAGTTAAGGTTAATCAAAAGAGAGGGGAGGCCGAAGGAAATCAGCGAAACCACATCACAGCATCAGGAAATTCGAAGGAGGCGGTTCGCACATTTCATCGGTACTTTAACCGAGAATGACTTTATGAAAGATAACTTAACCGTATATAAAACGTAAAAGGCTCATCCACCATCTGACATCAGATAGGGAATGAGCCTTTTATGATGGTTAACGAATTTCGTAGGTTTCAACAACTTCAATTGAATCTTGCACAGATTGAACCATTGAACAATTTTTACGCGTCAATTCTAAAATACGTGGCATTTTTTCGTCTTTAATATCGCCAGTAATAATAAAATGCAAATGTACTTTTTCCACTCGACCAGCTACTTCGTCATTGCGGACAACTTCTTTCACTTCGATTTGAATATCCTCAAAAGACATTCTCATCTTGTCAAATACTTTTCTCATCACACCACCACTGCAAATCGCCAATGAAGATACTAATAATTGATAAGGTCTAAAGCCGTGTTCTTCATTACTGGAGATTTGAAGATCGCCGAAAGGTAAATGCCCTGTAAATCCATTTTCATTCATTGAAAAATTCATCTTATAACGCCTCCCTATGATAGAATTGTATCTGAAATCATCTCAAATACAAAAGAACAAGCTCATAAGGAGGCACCATGAATTCATATTTACAAAGTGCCCGTGGACGATTTTGGATTTTGGTCACCATTGTCTCAATTTCTGGCTTTTCACAAGGTATGTTATTGCCATTGATTGCGGTTATTTTTGAACAAGATGGTGTTTCGTCTGCATTAAATGGGTTAAGCGCAACTGGTTTATATGTTGGAACACTGTTAATCGCTCCTTTTATGGAACCGCAACTGCGCAAGTTTGGTTACAAACCGCTCATTTTAGTAGGAGGGGGATTGGTCATCCTATCTCTTTTTCTTTTTACGTTATGGAAATCGGTATTGTTTTGGTTTTTGTTACGGATATTAATTGGTGTTGGAGACCAAGCACTTCATTTTTCGACACAGACGTGGATTACGAGTACATCACCTCAGCACCGTTTAGGTCGTAATATTGCGATTTATGGCATGTCTTTTAGCATTGGGTTTGGTGCAGGACCGTTATTTGTTCCGATGGTAGAAGTATTCGAGGCATTGCCATTTATCGTATCTGGGATCCTTTGTTTGTTTGCTTGGTCTTTAGTTTTTTTAGTGAAAAATGATTTCCCTGAAGCTACTGGCAGCGCTATGACAGCGCGTGGAACAATTGGTCGTTTTAAAGCAGCCACCCTAATTGCCTGGGTCGCATTTTTACCGCCACTAGGTTATGGCTTTTTAGAAGCCTCTCTCAATGCAATTTATCCTGTCTATGCATTGCGGCAATCTATTGAAGTGGGCATGGTTTCAATAATGCTGGCTGCTTTTTCAGCAGGAGCAATTGCTACACAATTACCGTTAGGAAATTTGAGTGATCGCATTGGCCGGAAAAAAGTATTGTTAGTAGCGTTAGTGGGGGGGGCAGTGGTTTTTGTAGCTGCTAGCTTTTATGAAACAAATGCATGGATGACTGTAGGTTTCTTTGCTTTAGCGGGTATGTTTGTAGGCTCTACATTTTCACTGGGTATTTCATACATGGCCGACTTAATGCCAAAAGACTTATTGCCTACGGGGAACTTACTATGTGGAATTGCATTTAGCATTGGAAGTTTAGCAGGACCCACAATGGGCGGAGTGTTTATTCAATACTCAGGAGGATTAAGTTTCTTACTACTAATTGCTAGTATATTATTCGTAATTGCCCTACCTATTGCATTAAAAAAACCAACTAATACAAGTGTTGTCTAACAAAAAACTCCTCTTTTGTTTACTTAAAGCGATCAGAGCGATTTGTTCCCAACAAAAAACCTGTAGACAATTCGAATAAATCGAGTTGTCTACAGGTTGAGCTGAAGCCAAGTTTGTGAAATCTTGGTTTCAGCTTTTTTATTTCAGTACCAGCTTTGTGACCGATTCTACTTGCGCAGTTTGCGGGAACATATCGACCGGTTGAATATATTCGATTCGGTAAATTTTCGTTAGTTGTTGCAAGTCTTTAGCCAAAGTAGAAGGGTTACACGACGTATAAACAAAACGTTTTGGTTTAACTTTCAAGATGGTTTGTAAGAGTGAATCTGCTAGACCTGTACGTGGCGGATCGACCGTTAAAACATCTGGAACGAAACCTTCATTGCTCCAAAGCTCTAACCATTTTTCGGCTGTACCTGTTACGTATTTCGCGGTATAACCTTGTGCTTTTGCATTTGCTTTTGCATCGACTACACTTTCATGGAGAACGTCCATGCCACGAATTTCTTTCGCACTGTCTGCTAGCCAAAGACCAATTGTCCCAACGCCACAATAAGCATCAACGACGGTTTCTTTACCAGTTAACTCAGCGGCACGTTTGATTTCGTCGTATAATTTAACGGTTTGCGTTGGATTGAGTTGGAAAAAGGCACGTGCGGATAAATCGAATGCTAATTCGCCTAGCTCTTCGTGTATGGTATCTTTACCGAATAATGTGATGGTTTCGTCACCAAATACCAGAGATGTTTTCTCTTTATTGATATTTTGAACGATTGAGACTAAGTTAGTATCAATTTTCTGCAAGCGCTCTAGTAATAATTCTTTTTGTGGAATTTTCGAGCGTGTCGTTACTAAAACAAGTTGGATTTCTCCAGTGTTTACCCCAGTGCGTACGACGATTGTGCGGATAATTCCTTTCATCGTCTTGCCATCGTATATCGGCATTTTCAATTCTTCTAAAATGCGTTTAACAGCATTCGTAATAACCGTTGTATCAGGATGTTGAACGATACATTCATCAATATCTAAAAGTTGATGAGACCCTTCAGCAAATAATCCGGCGATCACTTTCGAACCCTTTAGACGTGTTTGGAATTGGCTCTTATTGCGGTAACGCCACGGATCTTCCATGCCAATGGTTTCTTCGACTTGAACCTTTGTTCCTTTTAAATAACGTTCCAGTGCTTGTACAACTAAATCACGCTTTTCAACAAGCTGTTGACCATATGTCATATGCTGCAACTGACAGCCACCACACGCTTCATAAATTGGGCAAGGTGGAGTTTGGCGGTGAGGCGACGCTGTGCGAATCTTAATAATGCGTGCTTGAGCAAAATTTCGTTTGACCAGCGTTACTTGCGCAGTGATTTCTTCTCCTGGCAAAGCTCCAGGTACGAATACGACATTGCGTTTAAAATAGCCAATGCCTTCCCCGTTGATCCCGAGTCGTTTAATCGTCATCGGAATTTTTTGGCCTTCTTCAATAATAGGTTTATCGTTCATGGATCTCACATCCTTCAGTTAATCATCTCCCCATTATAGTCTTATTTATAGATATCAGCCAGTGCTGATCGCAAATTCGGAAACTTGAATTGAAAACCATGTTGTTCAAGAACGGTCGGTAGCACTTTTTGTCCTTCAAGAACAAGCTGGCTTTTGTCTCCCAATACGGTCTTCATCGCAATGGACGGAACTGGAATCCAATGTGGCCGCCCAAGAACATGACCAATTTCTTTACCGAACTCTTTCATTTGTTTCGGATGCGGCGCTGTCACGTTAAAAGCCCCACTTAATTGATCATTATCAAGTGCAAAGATTAATGCGCGTGCTACATCTTTAATATGAATCCATGACAGCCATTGTTTGCCAGATCCAACAGTGCCGCCAGCGAACATTTTATAAGGCAAAGCCATTAAAGGTAAAGCCCCTCCATTTTTTCCAAGAATAATGCCGAAACGTCCACACGCTACACGTAATCCATCTTCTTCAGCACGATGAGCTAAAATTTCCCAATCACGTACCGTTTGTGCCAAGAAGTCTGAACCAACATCGGCAGAAGCCTCAGTATAAGTAACCGTTTGAGAAGGTGGATAAATACCGACAGCGCTGGCGTTTACTAAAACTTTTGGCTTTTTCTCTAGCTTGTGAATAATGCGCAATAATTCATTTGTTGCATCCATACGACTTGAGTAAATCAGTTTTTTCTGTTCTTCGCTCCAGCGACCATCATTAATAGACGCACCAGCTAAATTGATAAAAGCATCAACACCTTCTAACTGCTCTTCGGGTTTTGCATCTTCAGTTAACCACTTTACGTATGTAATTCTGCTCTCAGAAGTTTTTTTCGCTTTTCTTGTCAAAATATACACTTCATCGCCTCTAGCGATTAATAAACGAACCAATTCTTTACCTACAAATCCAGTACCACCAGTAATTGCAATTTTCATATCCATCGCCTCCTATTTCTTACTAGCATACCCTTTTAGACCTCAAGCTATGCCATTGTCTGCTTGAAAGGTGTATAATATAACAAGAAGAGAGGTGCCAGTAAATGCCGGTTATTTCGAAAATCACACAGGGAAAGAAAAACCCTGAAAGGTATAATATCTTCTTTGAAGATAAATATGCTTTTAGCGTGGATGAGGCGGTGCTTATCCGGTATCAGCTCACAAAAGGAAAAGAGCTGGATCAATGGACCATCGAAGAAGTCAATTTCGAAGATGAAGTCCGAAAAGCTTATAACAAAGCGCTCTACTATCTTGGGTTCCGTATGAGAAGTGAAGGCGAAGTGCGTCAAAAACTAAAAGAAAAAGAATACGGAGATGCCGTAATAGATGAAGCCATCAAAAAATTGTATGTCCATAGTTTTTTGGATGACCAGCAATTTTCAGAAGCGCTAATGCGAACACAAATTAAATCAGGCAAAAAAGGTCCGCGCGCGATTCAGCAAGATATGCAAAAGAGAGGAATTGATAAACAGATGCAAAAAGATGTTTTGGATTCCTATTCAGAAGAAGAACAATTAGAAGTCGCAAAAGGACTCGCTGAGAAAATTGCGTTAAAAGAAAAAATGAAAACGCCAAGTCAAATCAATCAAAAAATTAGTGATACTTTGATGAGAAAAGGTTATAACTACGCACTGATTAAATTAGCGATCGAAGATTTAGATCTTGAAAAAGACGAAGATCAGTGGTCAGAAATGATTGCAGACCAAGGGGATAAACTATGGCGTAAGCATAGTTCAAAACTGACGGGTTATGATTTAAAGTCGAAAGTAAAGCAAGGACTTTATCAAAAAGGATTCCCGAGTGAAGTAATCAACGATTATTTAGAAAAAAAGGAGCTTGAAGATGACTGAACAAAAGCCTTATAGTGATATGACAGAGCATGAACTCCATGGGGAAATTGCTCGGTTAAGAGAAAAAGCAAGAAAAGCTGAACAACTTGGTATCATTAATGAATTTGCGGTACTCGAGCGAAAAGCAACAATGGCAGCAGCTTACTTACTAGATCCTGCTGATTTCAAACCAGGGGAAGTTTACCGCATCGAAGGAGACCCGAATGTCTATTTTCAAATCGATTATTTAAAAGGTCGATTTGCTTGGGGTTATCGTATGGGTGGAGAAAAACATACGGAAGCGTTGCCGATTTCTATGCTGCGCCCGTTGAAAGAAGGGAAGTAAACAAATGAAAGAAATTATTGAGCAATTAACAATTGAGTTGTTAGAAAAAAATCCGAATCTATCTGAAGAAAAAGCACGTACGTGGATTGAACTGTTGGCATCCGATTTTGAATCGTCTTATGCGAAAGCAGGATATGATTATCAAGGAACAGCAGTAGTCGAGAAAGTTATGCGTCAGTGGATCGATAGCTACGGCGACAAAATTCATGAATTTGCTGGGACGAATCCAAAATACGCACATTTACTAAAAGACTAGTAAGCAAACGGAAATAGGTGTGAAAAACTAAAAAAAGAAAACGCGCACCCTGGGGTGTGCGTTTTCTAGTTATGACTGAAATCCAATTTTTTTCTCAATTTGTCTTCACTGAAAATCCAACCGGTATAGGAATTGATGATATTGTAATCTTTGTCTAAATGGACAACAGCAACAAACGGATAATAATCGTTGCTCCGGTACCGCAAATCAATTAGTCGTACTTCGAATACTTCACCGTATTCATTGATTTCCCAACGGTACAATGGGGAAAAAGAAATAAATGCGGCAATATTCTTATCTTTCATCGCCGCTTGCATCAAATTGTTTTCAGGCATTTCTTTTTTCATAAACTTATCGTAAATGTTAATCGTTCGTCCATACGCCCGTCCAACAAAATGGTGACGATCCGTATCAGCTGCAATACGCCAGTGGAAAAAGCGCATTGTCGGAGCAACAAAAACGTTCGTGGCACCTGGAATGGTATTCAAAACAGCATGTTTAATGGCTGCTTGTAACGCGAATCGTGCAAGGTAATAAAAAAGCATAGCAATGTAAAGCATGCTAATGGTCCAAACTGGATTCGCGCCAAATGCCCATATAATCAAAGCCAGGACATGAGCCCCGAAAATGATGGGATCAAATGTATTGATGACACCTAGAGCAATCCACCGGTTGGAGATTGGCCTAAGTGCTTGAGTACCGTAAGAATTAAAAATGTCGACAAAGACGTGCAGAAAAACAGCCAAAAACGACCATAGCCACAAATGTAGTAAATTAGCTTCTGGGAAAAAGAAGTATAGTCCACCTGCAATTAGTAATGGCCATAACAACACAGCAGGAATCGAATGGGTCGCACCTCTATGATGTCGAATATATACAGCGTTATCTCGTAACTTTAATACAGTATCAATGTCTGGTGCTAAAGATCCGATGATGACACCGGAAACAACAGCAGTCATGGTGATGGGGTTACTGACGACGGCAGGATCTGCCATTGCGAGGCCGCCAAGGGAAATACCCATGACAATGTGAGTACCTGTATCCATTGTCTCATCCCCCTCTCTATAGAAGTTATATTTATGGAGAAATCAAATGTTTTGTTAAAATAAACTTATTCCTCATTTTTCTATATACCCGATATGGAACTGGAATAATCAAGCTAAACGGAGGTTGCAATCATTACACTTAAAAAAAACCAATTTCAAAACGACTTGATCAACTGGTTTGCAGCAGAGAAAAGAGATTTGCCTTGGAGACGTACCGCAGATCCTTATCAAATCTGGATTTCAGAAATTATGTTGCAGCAAACTCGTGTTGATACGGTTATTCCTTATTATAAACGTTTTATCGAAAAATTTCCCACATTGAATGACTTAGCAGAAGCTGACGAACAAATTCTCCTAAAGCAGTGGGAAGGGCTAGGTTACTATTCTCGTGCACGAAATTTGCAAGCGGGCGTCAAAGAAGTGGCTGAAAATTATGGGGGAATCGTACCCAATAACCGCAAAGAAATCTCTTCGTTAAAAGGTGTCGGTCCTTATACAGCTGGAGCCGTCTTAAGTATCGCTTATGGTATTCCAGAACATGCAGTAGATGGTAACGTAATGCGCGTATTATCGCGGATTTTATTAATAGAAGAAGACATTGCCAAACCAAAAACACGCAAAGTTTTTGAAGAAGCAGTAACGGAAATCATTAGCCATGAAGATCCATCTTCATTCAATCAAGGGCTGATGGAGTTAGGTGCATTAATATGTACACCTACATCACCTAAATGTTTGTTATGTCCGGTACGTGAACATTGCGCGGCATTTCATGAAGGCAAACAAAACGAGTTACCTATTAAAACGAAAGCTAAAAAAACAAAATCACTGCAGTACGCAATGATTGCTATACGTAATCACGATCGATTGCTGATGGAACAGCGACCTAGTACCGGGCTGCTTGCAAACATGTGGCAGTTCCCTATGCTTGAAACGGCAGTAGATGTGTTGCCTTTAGAGATTGAAGAACAATTATCGGAAAGCTTAAACGGTGTTATCGACAAAGCTGAAAAAATTACTTCTTTCAAACACGTCTTTTCTCATTTAACATGGAACGTGGATGGCTTTATAGCCGAAAGTGAAAATATTGTTGTGCCTGCTCGTATGAAATGGGTAACAGCAGAAGAATTAGATTTATTGCCGATTGCAGGACCTGTTCAAAAAATGAAAACAGCTTTACAACAAAGAGGAGATGTTTGATAATGGCGGAACAAAAAGTGGCATTAGTAACTGGAAGTAGTAAAGGACTTGGCAAAGCGCTGGCAATTGCGCTTGCAGACCAAGGATACGATATCGTTGTCAACTATGCTCGCAGCAAAACAGCGGCACTTGATACAGTAAAAGAAATTGAAGCAAGAGGTCAAAAAGCACTATTAGTTCGTGCAAACGTCGGGGATGTTGAAAAACTACGTGGTATGTTCGAGACGATTAAAGAAGAATTTGGCCGTCTAGATGTTTTTGTTTCTAATGCAGCATCAGGTGTGTTGCGTCCGATTATGGAATTAGAAGAATCTCATTGGGATTGGACGATGAACATTAATGCAAAAGCGATGCTTTTTGGCGCGCAAGAAGCGGCAAAATTAATGGACAAAGGCGGTAAAATTATCGGTATTAGTTCATTAGGTTCAATTCGTTATTTGGAAAATTATACTACAATCGGTGTTTCAAAAGCCGCAGTAGAATCAATTACCCGTTATTTAGCGGTAGAAATGGCACCGCTTGGAATTGCGGTTAATACCGTATCCGGTGGAGCGCTTGATACAGATGCATTAAAACATTTCCCAAACCGCGACGATTTACTAGAAGATGCTCGTATTAATACACCAGCGGGCCGTATGGTTGAAGTAGATGACATGGTAAAAGCGGCAATGTTTTTGATTTCTTCTGACTCCGATATGATTCGAGGTCAGACCATAATTGTAGACGGCGGGCGTTCAGTCGTTATGTAATCCTTTGGTCCTTATGCCTTATTGCTGTATGTTTTCAGAATTGATTGATATAATACGGAAATAGCAGATAAATAATGGCTTAGACAAAAAGGTGGGGTAGTACATGGCGATTCCTGCGGAGGGTGAAACAATCCAAATCCACAGTTATAAACACAATGGTCGCATCCACCGTGTCTGGCAGGAAACAACTGTACTGAAAGGTACGAATAATATTGTAATTGGTGCAAATGAACGGACGCTAGTGACAGAATCCGATGGACGAACTTGGTTAACGCGTGAACCTTCAATTTGTTATTTTCACGCAGAGCATTGGTTTAACATCATCTGTATGCTCCGAGAAGACGGTGTTTATTATTATTGCAATGTTAGTTCTCCATTCGTTTATAATAATGGCTCGTTGAAATACATCGATTATGACTTGGACGTAAAAGTGTTTCCAGACATGTCGTACACGTTATTGGATGAAGACGAATATGAAGACCACAAGCGGCAAATGGGGTATCCTGAAGTGATAGATCAAATACTTCACCGAAATGTAGAGAAACTGATCGGCTGGATTAAGCAGCGTAAAGGACCGTTTGCCCAAGACTTTATCGAAGTATGGACGAACCGCTATGAATTTCATAGATTAAACCGGATTCGTGATTAAAATGAAAACCTGTTGCTTGCCGACAGGTTTTTCGTTTTGTATAGAATGGAGTGAAAAGTTTGAGTAGTATGAAACGCTATATGCAGTTTGTTAAACCGTATTATTGGCAAATTGCGCTGACGATTGTCATTGGGATATTCAAGTTTGCGATACCGCTATTTATACCGTTGCTTATCAAAATCGTCATTGACGATATTATTGGAGCGGATGCTCTGTCTAATGCAGAGAAATTAAGACAGCTGTATATATGGCTTGGTGGAACGGCAATTGTCTTCTTCTTATTGAGACCTCCAATTGAATATTTCCGGCAATATTATGCACAATATGTCAGCAATAAAATTCTTTATGATATACGCGGTTATTTATATGGTCATTTGCAACGATTGAGCTTGCGTTATTATGCAAACACGCGAGCGGGAGAAATTATTTCGCGTATGATTAATGACGTGGAGCAAACAAAAAACTTTGTGATGATCGGATTAATGAACGTCTGGCTAGATATTGCGACAATTATCATTGCCATTATTATTATGTTAACGATGGATGTTTCATTGACCATTGTGGCATTATTAGCGTTTCCGTTTTATGCTTTCAGCGTAAAATATTTCTTTGGTCGTTTACGTGATTTGACGCGTGCACGCTCACAAGCTTTAGCAAACGTTCAAAGTTATTTGCACGAGCGAGTACAAGGGATGAGTATAATTAAAAGTTTTGCGTTAGAAAAGCATGAACAGAAAATTTTTAATGATACGAACGATCAATTTTTAGAAAAGGCAATTGACCATACGAAGTGGAATGCTAAAGCATTTGCAGTAGTGAATACCATTACGGATGTTGCTCCACTAATGGTTATTGGTTATGCCGGTTATCAAGTTATTCAAGGAAGTTTGACGCTTGGTACGATGGTAGCATTTATCGCTTATATAGAACGTCTTTATAGTCCACTCCGCCGTTTAGTCAATTCTTCAACGACATTAGTGCAATCCTTAGCTTCGATGGACCGTGTTTTTGAGTTAATAGATGAAGACTACGACGTAACAGATAAAGAAAAAGCCCATGACTTAAAAGTCGTTGATGGCAAATTAGAGTTTCGCGATGTCTCTTTCCATTACAACGATGGGGGAACAGAAGTGCTTTCTAATTTGAATTTTACTGTAAAGCCAGGAGAGACTGTAGCTTTTGTAGGAATGAGCGGCGGTGGGAAATCAACTATCGTTTCATTGATTCCACGATTTTATGATGTGACGAGTGGTGCCATTTATATGGATGACCATGATTTGCGCGACGTAACAACTCATACGTTACGCGATCAAATTGGTTTAGTACTTCAAGATTCGATTCTTTTCAGTGACTCTGTAAAAGCTAATATTCTTATGGGTAAACCTGGAGCGACAGATCAAGAAGTAATTGCCGCAGCAAAAGCTGCTAATGCAGATGAATTCATCTCACAGCTACCTGAAGGCTATGACACAAAAGTCGGCGAACGCGGTGTGAAATTATCAGGAGGACAAAAACAACGTGTGGCAATTGCGCGCGTGTTCTTGAAAAATCCGCCGATTCTAATTTTAGACGAAGCTACTTCAGCACTTGATCTTGAAAGCGAAGCGTTAATACAAGATTCGTTGGAACGATTAGCGCATGATCGGACCACTTTAATCGTAGCGCATCGCCTTTCAACTATTACACATGCAGACCAAATTCTTGTGATCGACCACGGCAAACTTGCTGAAAGTGGGACGCACAATGACCTGATGAAGCAGCAAGGTGTGTATTATAACTTATTCCAAGTGCAGCATTTTAATTGAATTTGTTTAGAGCCTCCAAATTTTGGAGGCTCTTTTTCTATGTCTAGGGCTTCCAGTAAATACTAAGAAGGTATTGCAATAATAATACTATTACGTATAATTGAAAGAAGGAGAATGTTCTGAATCATTTTCGTGCAAAAGGGGGAGCATCATGACTGAGCGTAAAACCATCTTAGACGTTAAAGGTTTACAAACATCCTTTTTCACAGACGATGGAGAGATACCAGCAGTAGATAATGTAAATTTTCACATACGAGAAGGTGAAGTGCTTGGCATTGTTGGTGAATCAGGATGTGGTAAAAGTGTAACTTCGCTTTCGATAATGGGACTTGTTCCAAGTCCTCCAGGAAAAATTAAAGGCGGAGAGATTTTATTTCAGGATAAAGATTTAACGAAATTATCCGAGAAAAAAATGCGTGAAATCAGAGGGAACGACATCGCGATGATTTTCCAAGAACCGATGACTTCGTTAAATCCATTGTTCACAATCGGCAATCAGCTTCGAGAAGCCATTAAGATTCACAAAAAAGACTGGTCGAAAGATCAAGTTCAAGAACGCGCAATTGAAATGATGAAATTAGTTGGGTTGCCGAGACCAGAAGGCTTAATGAAAGAATATCCACACCAATTATCAGGTGGAATGCGCCAACGTGTCATGATTGCGATGGCTTTGTTATGTGACCCGAAAGTATTAATTGCGGATGAACCAACAACAGCGCTCGATGTGACCATTCAGTCTCAAATTTTAAAATTAATAAAGAATCTAAACGAACGCTTAAATACAGCTGTGTTATTGATTACCCATGATTTAGGGGTAGTAGCTGAAACTTGTGAGCGAGTCGTTGTCATGTATTCAGGAAAAGTGGTTGAAGAAGGACCTGTTCATACGATCTTCAATGATCCGCAACATCCTTATACTAAAGGCTTGCTCGAGTCAGTTCCAGATATGCGTTTTAAAAAAGAACGACTTTACTCGATTCCTGGAAACGTTCCCAAACCAGGATCGATCAAAACAGGGTGCAAGTTCGCAGCACGTTGCGAATTCGCTTTTGATCGCTGTATGACTGAAAGTCCGGAGCTGTACCAAACGGCGGAAGATCATCAAACTCGCTGTTTCCTATTTGATCCGAAGGAGGTACAGTCGCATGACAGAACCGTTATTGAAAGTTGAAGGCCTCAAAAAGTATTTTCCGATTAAGTCGGGTATTTTAGGTAAAGTAAGCAACCATGTAAAAGCAGTAGACGATGTTTCATTCACCGTTCAAGAAGGTGAGACGTTAGGAATCGTTGGTGAATCGGGCTGTGGGAAATCTACAACAGGGCGGATGTTAATGCGCCTTTTGGAACCAACTGAAGGTGTTGTGACATTTGATGGTCAAGAATTGACGAGTCTGTCGAAAAACGATATGCGTAAAGCACGTCGAGATATTCAAATGGTTTTCCAAGATCCATACGCGTCATTAAACCCGCGTCATACAATTGAGAAAATTTTAATGGAACCGCTTAATGTCCATAATATAGGCGATCCAAAAGAGCGTAAAAAGAAAGTACATGAGTTTTTGGAGATAGTGGGATTGAGCAGCTATCATGCAAAACGCTACCCACATCAATTTAGTGGTGGTCAAAGGCAGCGTATTGGTATTGCGCGTGCATTAATGACAAATCCGAAACTTATTATTGCCGATGAGCCCGTTTCAGCACTTGATGTATCAATTCAGGCTCAAGTATTGAATTTGATGCAAGATTTGCAAAAAGAGCTGAAACTCACTTATATATTCATTGCCCACGATTTAGGGGTGGTTCGCCATATCAGCGATCGTGTGGGCGTAATGTATCTTGGACAAATGGCAGAACTTGCTAACACAGAGGATTTGTACGAAAAACCACTACATCCGTATACGCAAGCCCTATTGGCTGCAGTACCGGTACCGGACCCAGATTTTGTCCGGGAAGAAGTGATTATCACGGGAGATGTTCCAAGCCCAGCAAATCCACCAAGCGGTTGCAGGTTCCATACACGCTGTCCATTTAAAATGGATATTTGTTCAGAAGTTGTACCAGTTTTTGCAGAAGTTGAAGAAGGTCATTCTGTTGCCTGTCATCTTTACGAAGAGTCTAGGCCGCAATGATAATAAATAGAAAAATGGAGGGGTTAATTTGGGAAAGAAAAAGTTCTTAACGTGGTCATTATTATTGCTTTTATTAGTATCAACAGCACTTTTTGGCTGTAGTTCTGACGACGGCTCAGAAGAAGGCGAAAGCGAAGGCGGATCTACTGAAGAGAAGACATTGATCTTCGGACGTGGAGGCGACTCTGTTTCTCTTGATCCAATTGCAGTTACGGACGGAGAATCATTTAAAGTAACAAAAAACATTTTTGATACGTTAGTAAACTTTGGTGAACAGGATACAGAAATCGAACCTGGATTGGCGTCTGAATGGACTCCTTCTGAAGACGGATTGACGTACACGTTCCAATTGCAAGAAGGCGTTAAGTTCCACGATGGCACTGATTTTAATGCAGAAGCTGTAGTGAAAAACTTTGAGCGTTGGGCAGCTGGTGACGGAGAGAAATTCCCTTACTATGGTTCTATGTTTGGTGGATACGGGGATGATGAAGGACATGTGATCGAATCTGTTGAAGCTACAGGCGATTACGAAGTTGTCTTTACGTTAAAACGTCCACAAGCACCATTCCTTAAAAACTTAGCAATGAGCCCATTTGCGATTGCTTCACCAACTGCAGTTGAAGAAGCTGGTGACTCTTTCGGGGATAACCCAGTTGGAACAGGTCCATTTAAATTTGTTGAATGGAAACGTAACGATACAATTACAATTGAAAAATTTGATGATTACTGGGTAGATGGCGAGCCGAAATTGGATCAAGTCGTATTCCGCGCAATTCCAGATAACTCAGCTCGTTTAAATGCTTTATTATCAGGAGAAATTGATTTGGCAGACGGAATTACACCATCTGATGCTGGAACAATCGAAGGCGACGATAATCTTCAATTGTTTGAACGTCCATCTATGAACGTTGGCTACCTTGGAATGACTGTTACACGTGAACCATTTGACGATCCTAAAGTACGTCAAGCGGTAAACCATGCAATCGATAAACAAGCGATTGTTGATGCATTTTTCGAAGGACGCGCAGAAGTAGCAAAAAATCCAATTCCGCCAGTAATTAGCGGATATAACGATAGCATTGAAGATTACGAATACAGCCCGGAAAAAGCAAAAGAATTATTAGCTGAAGCTGGTCTTTCAGATGGCTTTGACATGGAACTTTACGCAATGCCAGTTCCACGTCCATATATGCCAGATGGCCAAAAAGTGGCAGAAGCGATTCAAAAGAATTTGGCTGATGTTGGCATTAACGCCAAGATTGTTTCATTTGAATGGGCAACGTATTTAGAAAAAGCTGCAAACGGAGAAGCTGATGCATTCTTACTTGGATGGACTGGCGATAACGGCGATGCAGATAACTTCCTATACGCTTTGCTTGATCAAGATAATGTCGGCACAAACAACTACACGTACTATGAAAACCAAGAATTGCACGATCTTCTTATTAAAGCACAATCAGAAGTTGACGAAGATGTAAGAAACGACTTATACATGCAAGCTCAAGAAATCATCCATGAAGATGCTCCTTGGGTTCCACTTGCTCATTCTACACCGCTATTAGCTGGTGGGAAAAACGTAATGAATTTCAAAGCACATCCAACAGGTTCTGACAAATTGGCTTCAGTAGATTTGGAGTAGGCAATTCACGGGAGGAAGTCGGGATGATTTCCTCCCCTTTTTTTTACTGTTATACATATTGCAAGAGATGGAGAGGTGAAGAAGATGCTTCACTATATTGGAAGACGACTTTTACAGTTAATCCCAGTTTTACTCGGTATGACATTTATCGTATTTATGATTATCCGTGCAATTCCTGGTGATCCTGCACAAGTTATTCTTGGTCAGCAAGCATCCGAAGAAGCAATAAAAGCATTACGAACAAATCTAGGATTAGATAATCCTTGGTATATTCAGTATTTCGATTACCTCAAAGGATTGATTACTGGCGATTTAGGAGAATCACTTCGTACACGTACTCCTGTTGTAGATGAAGTATGGCCATATTTGGCTGCTACGATTGAGCTTTCTTTATTCGCTATCATTATTGCGGTTGTTATTGGAATTAATGCAGGTATTATTTCAGCTTGGTTCCAAAATTCTTGGTTTGACTACTTGGCAATGATTATTGCATTGATTGGGGTATCGATGCCGATCTTTTGGCTTGGGCTAATGAACCAGTGGATTTTCTCTATCGAACTTGGAATTTTACCGACTACTGGTCGAGAAAATGTTCGAGATCCTGTCGACGTCATTACTGGTTTCTACGTACTCGACACATTGATAGCAGGAGATTTCAACCAACTGTCTACTGTACTTAAACACCTCGTATTACCAGGAACAGCTCTGGCGACAATTCCAATGGCGATTATTGCTAGAATGACGCGTTCAAGCATGTTAGAAGTAATGCGTTCTGATTTTGTTCGAACAGCTCGTTCAAAAGGCTTGTCCATGTTTTGGGTTGTTTACAAACATGCGCTTAAAAATGCTATCATTCCAGTCCTAACAATTATAGGACTTCAGATGGGGCTTCTGCTTGGTGGCGCCATTTTGACAGAAACTATTTTCGGATGGCCAGGAATTGGACGTTATATTTATGAAGCGATTGGTTTCCGTGATTATCCGGTTATTCAGTCAGGCATTCTAATTGTGGCGTTTATCTTTGTTATGATCAATCTAATTGTCGATTTGCTGTACGGCTTAGTCGATCCACGCATCAAATATGACTAGGAAGGGGGAGACGTATTATGGCTGAAACAGTAAATAATCCAGAAAAAGAAGAAATGCAGAAAGTCGCTGGACCTTGGAAAGAGGCTTGGCGAGGTTTCCGCAAAAGTAAAGTAGCGGTTGTTGGTATGGGGATTGTTATCTTCTTTATTTTGTTAGCAATTTTCGGACCGCTTATTACATTGCAAGGCATCAATGAACAAAATCTGTCTCAACGGCTTATGCCTCCTTCTTCCACTCATTGGATGGGTACAGACGATTTTGGTCGAGATATTTTATCGCGAGTTGTATATGGTGCTCGAATTTCGCTATGGGTCGGCTTTTTAGCAGTTATTGGATCGGTTATTGTAGGAAGTATTTTAGGGATTTTAGCAGGTTATTACGGACGTTTTGTAGATACAATTATCTCTCGTATTTTCGATATCATGCTAGCATTCCCAAGTATTTTACTTGCCATCGCGGTAGTATCTGTTCTAGGACCATCTTTACGTAATGCGTTAATTGCGATTGCTATTATCAACGTACCAAACTTTGGACGTTTGATTCGTTCGAAAGTATTGAGTATTAAAGAAGATGAATACATCATGTCCGCAAAAGCAATCGGCATGAAAGATAATCGGATTTTGATTTCGCATATCTTGCCGAACTCCATGGCGCCAGTTATTGTTCAAGGAACATTGGCGATTGCGACTGCGATCATTGAAGCAGCAGCACTTGGATTTTTAGGGTTAGGTGCACAAGCTCCGTCTCCAGAATGGGGCAAAATGTTGGCAGATTCGCGTTCGTATTTAACGAATGCACCTTGGACAATGATTTTTCCAGGAGTAGCTATTATGTTGACAGTACTAGGCTTTAACTTAATGGGAGACGGTTTACGTGACGCATTAGATCCACGAATGAAATCATAAAAAAAGTGTGAGGCAAATTTGCCTCACACTTTTTTATATGGCATTTTCAAGACCTGTATCTACTTCTTCTGAATGATAGTTCAAGTAAGCTATGATAAGTAAGTCTAGATGCTCTAGTTGTTCTTCGTAATCTAAAATAGCTGATAACACATGCATTAAATGATAAACCGAAAATTCACCTTCATTTTCTTCATGTGCTAAATTGATTTCTTTTACAAAAATTGTCATTACTTCATTGCGTCTCATGACGGCATCAGTCCCAGAACCTTCGCTATGTTCGGGACGTAATTTACCAACATATTTCATGTAAAGTTGCTCATGGTAACTCGCCAAACTTTCTAATCGCTCTTGAACCATCATATGAAAGTGCTCAGGAAGTTCCATTAGTTCATTTTCAAAACGGTTCAAGCGCTTTAAAACTTCTAAGCTCTTTTTCGATGTGGCAATCATTTGACGGTACAGGACCAATTTTCGTGCTTTTGCATATTGCTGCTTCTTGGTGTAGCTACGTTCTTCTTTATAAAATGAATACCATTGATCAACTTTTATTAATTTCTCTGTTAATTTATCAATGTCTTCTTTAACAGAGGCATGATCAGATGCATGACGGATCGAAACGCGAATCCAACGAATCACTTCTTCACTAACAGAATGAATGGAAGTAAACAAACGGGTTTCGTATTTAGGTGGCAGAAATATCATATTTACGATAAAGGCAGATATAATTCCAAGCATAACAGTTGAGATTCTTAGCGATGCAAAAGTTAAGAAGTTCGTAGAATGAGAATCCATAATGATGATAATCGTTACTAAAGTTAATGGAACGGTATTTTCTAACTTCAACTTCAGCATGACGACAATCGCTAATATTGCTGCTATACCAATGGTTAAATAATTACTGCCAAGTGTTAGCACAAAAACAATCGCTATTGTGGCACCAATCAAATTTCCATAAATTTGATCGAGTAATGTTAAGTAAGAACGGTAAATAGATGGCTGGATAGCGAAAATCGCTGCTACCCCTGCGAAAACAGGAGAAGGCAGATCCAATAAGTTGGCCAAATACAAGGCCATAGAAATGGCCACGCCAGTTTTAAAGATACGTGCACCTAATTTCATATGCTTAGGGACTCCTTCCTCAAAAACGATTTACGTTAATTATAACTGTTTAAAGGCCTTGCGTACCGCTTGAATAGAAAAATCTATATCTTCTTCTGTATGTTCAGTTGTTAAAAACCAAGCTTCGTATTTTGATGGAGCAAGATTGATACCTTGAGAGAGCATCAATTTAAAGAAACGACCAAAAATTTCGCCATCAGATTTCTCCGCTTGTTCGTAATTTTCTACGGTTATATCAGTAAAGTAAATGGTTAATGCACCTTTTAGTCGATTAACAGTAATTGTAACGTCAAATTCTTCAGCAGCTGCTATTATCCCTTTTTCTAGCTTTTCTCCGAGTTCATCCATTTTTTCATAGACACCTTCTTGACGAAGAACTTCTAAACAAGCGATTCCAGCTTGTATCGAGGCAGGGTTTCCGGCCATTGTCCCTGCTTGATAAGCGGGACCTAGAGGAGCCACTGTTTCCATAATTTCTTTTTTACCCCCATAAGCACCGATTGGTAAACCACCACCAATGATTTTTCCGAGCGCGGTAAGGTCTGGTGTCAACCCGAGGATGTCTTGAGCACCGCCGTAATGGAAACGAAAAGCGGTAATCACTTCATCATAAACAATTAAGGCTCCTTTTTCATGCGCGATGCGGTGAACCTCTTTCAAGTAACCTTCTTTTGGTTCAACAATCCCGAAATTGCCAACAATCGGTTCGACGAGAAGACATGCAATTTCTTCGCCCCAATGATCCATCGCTTCTGAAAATGCTTCGATGTCATTAAAAGGAACTGTAATCACTTCTTCAGCGATGGATTTTGGAACACCTGCTGAATCAGGAGTGCCGAGTGTCGCAGGGCCTGATCCAGCAGCTACAAGAACTAAATCAGAATGTCCGTGATAGCATCCTGCAAACTTCATAATTTTTGTGCGGCCAGTGTATGCACGTGACACCCGAATTGTTGTCATAACTGCTTCGGTTCCACTGTTTACAAAACGAACTCTATCCATGTTCGGCATTGCTTCTTTCAACATTTTAGCGAAAGTAATTTCGTGACGTGTCGGAGTTCCATAAAGCAAACCTGTTTCTGCTGCATGTGTAATCGCTTTTGTTATATGTGGATGGGCATGACCTGTGATGATCGGTCCGTATGCCGCTAGATAGTCTATGTATTTATTGCCATCAACGTCCCAAAAATAAGCGCCCTTGCCGCGCTCCATAGCGATAGGGGAACCTCCACCAACTGCTTTAAATGATCTTGAAGGACTGTTAACTCCGCCGACGATGTGTTGTAATGCTTCTTTATGTAGTTCTTCTGATGTCGAATGATTCATTGAATGATTGCCTCCTAGTGGTTAAACTCTTCTTTATTGTAGACAACCTTGTTGCGAAACGCCAAAGAAATTGAAACTAAGCTCCGTGTTCGGTACGATAGAAGGAAGAAAAGGAGTGGGTATGATGACTGCAGTTGAAGGTATGCAAGCACCAGAATTTTCATTGAAAAACGAAGCCGGAGAAATTGTCTCACTGAAAGATTTCAGTGACAACAAATATGTGGTTCTTTATTTTTATCCAAAAGACATGACTCCTGGTTGTACGACACAAGCATGCGACTTTCGGGATGCACAAGCTAATTTTTCTGAACTGAATGCGGTAATCTTAGGGGTAAGTGCAGATTCAGAAGACCGCCACACTAAGTTTAAGGAAAAACACGGATTGCCATTTTCACTTTTGGTAGACGAAGACCACCAAATGTCTGAGGATTACGGCGTTTGGATAGAGAAGAACATGTACGGTAAAAAATTCATGGGCATTGAGCGTTCAACTTTCCTAATCAATCCAACAGGTACTATTGTCAAATCGTGGCGCAAAGTGAAAGTGCCTAATCACATTCAAGATGTTTTAGAGACTTTGAAAACAATGAGTAACCAATAAGAAGGGAGACGTTTATGGAAATTTTATTTACATTTGTCCCACGAGTTGATCAACAACAAAGAATAATAGAAGAGTTCCCAGAAGTTGATTTCTATTTTCTTTACCGTGATAAAACACGGTTATCATCCGCGGATATCATTGTTACTTATGGAGAAGACTTGACTGCAGAAGATATTGAATCGGCTGTAAAAGTAAAATGGATTATGGTAGCCAGTGCGGGGATTGAAAAACTGCCACATCAAGCGATTGAATCACGCGGTATTACCGTGTCGAATGTAAGAGGGATTCATAAAACACCAATGGCTGAATCAGCTTTAGCTCATTTACTGGCTTTAAAGCGCGCGTTACCAGTCATTTATCAAAATCAACGCAATCAACAATGGGAGCGGAAAATACGTTCTTCAGAATTAAGTGGTACGACCGCATTGATTCTTGGACCAGGAGCGATTGGAGCAGAAATCGGTCGATTGCTACAAGCGTTTGGTGTCCATATAATTGGCTGTAATCGCTCTGGTGCACAGGCACCAAATATGGATGAAATGGTTTCTTTTGAAAAGATAATGGAAAAGCTTCCGGAAGCAGACTATGTTATCTCAGTTTTACCAAGTACAGATGAAACTAAACAGCTTTTAAAAGAAGAACATTTCAAAGCAATGAAAGACACAGTCATCTTTATGAACTTCGGTAGAGGTGATTTAGTCACAGATAACGTTCTATTAAATGCATTGCAAGAAAAAGAAATCACATTTGCTGTTTTAGATGTGTTCGAACATGAACCACTTCCTGCAGATCATCCGTATTGGTCAATGGATAATGTTGTTGTCTCACCGCATATTTCTAGCAAATCAGGAAAGTATGTGGACCGTACACTCGATATCTTTATTCCGAATTTGAAAAAATGGCTTATTGATCAATCCGATCCAACCAATCTAGTCGATATGGAAAAGGGGTATTAAGCATGAAAATTTATACGAAAACTGGCGACAAAGGGACAACTTCACTCGTTTACGGAACTCGAGTAGCTAAAAATGATGCGGTAGTAGAAGCTTACGGAACATGTGACGAAGCAAATACATTAATCGGTTTAGCAGTTGGACATTTAAATACAGAGTTTTTTAATGAAAAAGAAGAACTTTTAAAAGTCTTTCATGAAATCCAGACCACTTTGTTCCATGTTGGAGCAGAACTTGCTACACCAAAAGGGAAAGAAGTGAAATGGAAGCTGGCGGAAGACGATATTTCAAAGCTCGAACAATGGATTGATCTATATGACGATGCAGTTCCGACGCTCAGCAATTTTATTTTGCCAGGTGGACATCCATCTGGAGCAACGCTTCACGTAGCAAGAACTGTAGTTAGAAGAGCTGAACGTACCGTACTATCTATCGGAACCGATGTTTCGCCAAATGTTTTGGCGTACTTAAACCGGCTGTCGGATTTCTTGTTTGTTGCAGCACGCTTGGTCAATCAACGACTTGGAAGAGTAGAAAGAGGTTTGCATGAGAAATAAAGTGGAAATGCGTGACAAACGGCGGTAGTATAGTGATTTCTTGACATCTGACACTTTTATTAGGTACACTGTTTATAACAATTACAATGTAAGAATCTATATGAAGTGAGGTGCACGGCGATGTCTGAAGTACAATTAAAAGACGCGCTTGATGCTTTGAAGTCAACAGGTGTAAGAATCACGCCCCAACGTCACGCGATTTTGGAGTATATGATTCATTCAACAAACCACCCGACAGCGGATGACATTTATCGCGCGCTTGAAAAAATGTTTCCTAATATGAGTGTTGCAACTGTTTATAATAATTTACGCGTGTTCAGAAAAGCAGGGTTGGTAAAAGAATTAACATATGGTGATTCTTCAAGCCGTTTTGATTTTGTTACACACGACCATTATCATATTATCTGTAATGATTGCGGGAAAATAGTTGATTTCCACTACCCAGGACTCGATGAAGTTGAACATTTAGCTTCGCATGTAACAGGATTTCAAGTGGATTATCATCGTCTTGAGATTTACGGAACATGCCAAACATGCTTAAGTAAAACGGCGACTGCTCAATAAAATATTCAAAAGAAAAAACATCCAGCGATTTTTTCGCTGGATGTTTTTATTATTGTGAGCTTTTTTTATTGTAGTCCTGATCAAACTCTTTACCTTCAAGAGAACGATCCATTGTTAAAGGTTCGTTGCAATGCATGCAAATATCTACGCGACCCAGCATTTTTGTATGCTTTCCACAATTCGGACATTCCACTGGTACGGTTTTCATGGACAGCAACCCAATCCAAGCATAAACGCCTGTACTTCCGATAATTGCGAGGACACCAAGTAGCATTAAAATGACCATCACAATCGGTTGGTTTCTGAAGTATATGCCAACATACATAATAACAATGCCGATGAAGATCAAAGCTAACGCAAACGTACGAATGCGATTAATTTTATTTTTATAAGGTTTCATGGTCTATTTCCTCCTTGCATCCATCATACTATATCATAAATGTTCTTAAAAAGTGATATCGGTTTTGAAATGAAGGAATCCGCAGTAAATATGTCGAAATAGAGAAAAGAAGAAGTGCAGAAGTAGATCTTTTTAGCTTTGACGTTTCAGAAAAAGAAAACGGGTGAGCCCGACAAACGCTAGGGAAATGAAACAAGCTGGAGTTTATGACTAGCCATTCCTTTAATTTTAAGAAGGAATGCGATAGAGACAGCAAGGAGTGAGAATGATGGAACAAATACTACGTCCTATTTATCAAGAGCGCGCCAGTCAGGAAAGTACCCTCGGAGTAATCTTAGTCGAGAAAAGAGAAAAAGTCAGTCAGATTACGGACACTTTCGACTCGATATTGTTAATTATCACGAAAGAAAACGAAACACCAGTGTTTACAAAACATTATACGTATTTAGATAAAAAAGCTGCGATGCACATCGTTACGGAAAAGCAATTACATAAATGGTTATTGCTTGGTACGAATCGTAAAATAGTCGATTGGCTTTTTTATGGCCGTGTAATTTATGATCGCAACGAATTTATGGAGAAGCTAAAGACTGAACTCAAAGATTATCCCTTCTATGGTCGTAAAATTAAAATGGGCATGGAGTTCGCTAAACTAATCCGACGCTATATGGAAGGGAAATCATTTTTTGAAGAAAAGAACTATATGGATGCCTATCATCATATGGTAGAATCACTTCATCATTTAGCTCGGTTAGCTGTGCTCGAAAATGGATTACCTCCAGAAGTAACGGTTTGGTCTCAAGTCAAACAAATGGAACCAGCGATTTATAAATTGTATGAAGAGTTAATATCGAGTGATGAACCAATTGACAAGCGACTGGAATTATTATTCTTGGCAAGTGAATTCTATATTCATTCAAGAACAAAAGACGGGGCTCTTCATATAAGAGAAGTAATGGGGAAACAAAGCAGCTGGACCATTCAAGAGTTGCACGAGCAGGAAGAGTTGAAAAACTACTCTTCAGATCTAGAAGTTTTCATTGAATTTCTTGTGGAGAAGGATCTTGTTTCTATTAATGGCGTCACAACGAAGAGTGAAGGCGTCTTCCACAGATACTATTATGTGAAAAACTAAATAAGAAATCTTTAAAGAAGCAATTGTTATATAAAGACGACTGGCAATCATAACGCATTGGGTTCTCTGTGTAATTAGCGTGGAAGTGTTATCGACATCCGACGAATAACTTGTCGAGAGAGTCAATTGACTTTTAGAGAAAAGTAGTCAGGATGTTCGCAGGCTATTATTACTTATAAAGTAGACAAAGAAAAACTGTTGCTATAAGTCGATTTATAGGACTCTTAGCAACAGTTTATTTTCGGTGAAAATGTTTGAAAAGTGGTAGAAGGATAATGATTTAAAAGCATGTTAATTAAGAGGATAAAGTTTTTTTGCTTTTTTTTGCTTTAATCGTTGACATCTGTGAGAGGTGTGTATTATGATAATACATGTCGCTAAGGGAAATTAAGTTTTTTACAATAATAAAAAGCTTGACTCTTTCATCGAACGATGTTAACTTAGAGAAGTTGCTTTTACAGAACGCAAACTGAACCTTGAAAACTGAACAGCAAAACGTCAACAAAACGCAACGGTCGCGCAAAACGGCCCGCGCAAAACTTACTGATCAACGCAAGTAGATCAAAGCGAATCGTGCGTCTTCGGACGGCGATACGCCAGCAGTATTGAGCAATCAACACTACTCTATAATGGAGAGTTTGATCCTGGCTCAGGACGAACGCTGGCGGCGTGCCTAATACATGCAAGTCGAGCGGAACCAGAGGAGCTTGCTCCTTCTGGTTTAGCGGCGGACGGGTGAGTAACACGTGGGCAACCTGCCCTGCAGATCGGGATAACTCCGGGAAACCGGTGCTAATACCGAATAGTTTGCGGCCTCTCCTGAGGCTGCACGGAAAGACGGTTTCGGCTGTCACTGCAGGATGGGCCCGCGGCGCATTAGCTAGTTGGTGGGGTAATGGCCTACCAAGGCGACGATGCGTAGCCGACCTGAGAGGGTGATCGGCCACACTGGGACTGAGACACGGCCCAGACTCCTACGGGAGGCAGCAGTAGGGAATCTTCCGCAATGGACGAAAGTCTGACGGAGCAACGCCGCGTGAGTGACGAAGGTTTTCGGATCGTAAAACTCTGTTGTGAGGGAAGAACAAGTACCAACTAACTACTGGTACCTTGACGGTACCTCACCAGAAAGCCACGGCTAACTACGTGCCAGCAGCCGCGGTAATACGTAGGTGGCAAGCGTTGTCCGGAATTATTGGGCGTAAAGCGCGCGCAGGCGGTTCTTTAAGTCTGATGTGAAAGCCCACGGCTCAACCGTGGAGGGTCATTGGAAACTGGAGAACTTGAGTGCAGAAGAGGAAAGTGGAATTCCATGTGTAGCGGTGAAATGCGTAGAGATGTGGAGGAACACCAGTGGCGAAGGCGACTTTCTGGTCTGTAACTGACGCTGAGGCGCGAAAGCGTGGGGAGCAAACAGGATTAGATACCCTGGTAGTCCACGCCGTAAACGATGAGTGCTAAGTGTTAGGGGGTTTCCGCCCCTTAGTGCTGCAGCTAACGCATTAAGCACTCCGCCTGGGGAGTACGGCCGCAAGGCTGAAACTCAAAGGAATTGACGGGGGCCCGCACAAGCGGTGGAGCATGTGGTTTAATTCGAAGCAACGCGAAGAACCTTACCAGGTCTTGACATCCCACTGACCGGTGTAGAGATACACTTTTCCCTTCGGGGACAGTGGTGACAGGTGGTGCATGGTTGTCGTCAGCTCGTGTCGTGAGATGTTGGGTTAAGTCCCGCAACGAGCGCAACCCTTGATCTTAGTTGCCAGCATTCAGTTGGGCACTCTAAGGTGACTGCCGGTGACAAACCGGAGGAAGGTGGGGATGACGTCAAATCATCATGCCCCTTATGACCTGGGCTACACACGTGCTACAATGGACGGTACAAAGGGTTGCCAACCCGCGAGGGGGAGCCAATCCCATAAAACCGTTCTCAGTTCGGATTGTAGGCTGCAACTCGCCTGCATGAAGCCGGAATCGCTAGTAATCGTGGATCAGCATGCCACGGTGAATACGTTCCCGGGCCTTGTACACACCGCCCGTCACACCACGAGAGTTTGTAACACCCGAAGTCGGTGAGGTAACCCTTGTGGAGCCAGCCGCCGAAGGTGGGACGGATGATTGGGGTGAAGTCGTAACAAGGTAGCCGTATCGGAAGGTGCGGCTGGATCACCTCCTTTCTAAGGATAAATTCGGAACCGGGCGCCCTAGGCGCTCCGGGGTTGACGTTTTGCGTTCAGTTTTGAAGGTTCACCTTCAATGGAAACATTGAATTGATCTTCTATCAGTAAGACAATTATACTCAAGAGGGCCTATAGCTCAGCTGGTTAGAGCGCACGCCTGATAAGCGTGAGGTCGATGGTTCGAGTCCATTTAGGCCCACCATTCTTCTTGGGGCCTTAGCTCAGCTGGGAGAGCGCCTGCCTTGCACGCAGGAGGTCAGCGGTTCGATCCCGCTAGGCTCCACCAATCATTTTGTACGTTGAAATGATGAACTTGTTCTTTGAAAACTGGATAAAACGACATTGAAACAATATGCAAGAAATTCAAGTACGCGTGACAATTTTTGTCACAACTTTTTAATTAACCATTGGTTAAGTTAGAAAGGGCGCACGGTGGATGCCTTGGCACTAGGAGCCGAAGAAGGACGGCACTAACACCGATATGCTTCGGGGAGCTGTAAGTGAGCTGTGATCCGGAGATTTCCGAATGGGGGAACCCACTACTTTTAATCGAGTAGTATCCATGTGTGAATCTATAGCACATGAGAAGGCAGACCCAGGGAACTGAAACATCTAAGTACCTGGAGGAAGAGAAAGCAAATGCGATTCCCTGAGTAGCGGCGAGCGAAACGGGATCAGCCCAAACCAAGAGGCTTGCCTCTTGGGGTTGTAGGACACTCTATACGGAGTTACAAAAGGTAGGATTAGGCGAAGCGACCTGGAACGGTCCGCCGCAGCGGGTAACAGCCCCGTAGCCGAAAACCTTACCCCTCCAGAGTGGATCCTGAGTACGGCGGAACACGTGAAATTCCGTCGGAATCTGGGAGGACCATCTCCCAAGGCTAAATACTTCCTAGTGACCGATAGTGAACCAGTACCGTGAGGGAAAGGTGAAAAGCACCCCGGAAGGGGAGTGAAATAGATCCTGAAACCGTGTGCCTACAAGTAGTCAAAGCCCGTTAATGGGTGATGGCGTGCCTTTTGTAGAATGAACCGGCGAGTTACGATTACATGCAAGGTTAAGCTGAGAAGGCGGAGCCGCAGCGAAAGCGAGTCTGAATAGGGCGCCAGAGTATGTAGTTGTAGACCCGAAACCAGGTGATCTACCCATGTCCAGGGTGAAGGTAAGGTAACACTTACTGGAGGCCCGAACCCACGCACGTTGAAAAGTGCGGGGATGAGGTGTGGGTAGCGGAGAAATTCCAATCGAACCTGGAGATAGCTGGTTCTCTCCGAAATAGCTTTAGGGCTAGCCTCAAGATAGAGAATCCTGGAGGTAGAGCACTGTTTGGACTAGGGGCCCATCCCGGGTTACCGAATTCAGACAAACTCCGAATGCCAGTGATTTATGCTTGGGAGTCAGACTGCGAGTGATAAGATCCGTAGTCAAGAGGGAAACAGCCCAGACCACCAGCTAAGGTCCCCAAATATCCGTTAAGTGGAAAAGGATGTGGCGTTGCTTAGACAACCAGGATGTTGGCTTAGAAGCAGCCATCATTTAAAGAGTGCGTAATAGCTCACTGGTCGAGTGACACTGCGCCGAAAATGTACCGGGGCTAAACGGATTACCGAAGCTGTGGATGGATCTCGTAAGAGATCCGTGGTAGGAGAGCGTTCTAAGGGCGTTGAAGTCAGACCGGAAGGACTGGTGGAGCGCTTAGAAGTGAGAATGCCGGTATGAGTAACGAAAGACGGGTGAGAATCCCGTCCACCGAATGCCTAAGGTTTCCTGAGGAAGGCTCGTCCGCTCAGGGTTAGTCGGGACCTAAGTCGAGGCCGATAGGCGTAGACGATGGACAACAGGTTGATATTCCTGTACCACCTCCCCGCCGTTTGAGCAATGGGGGGACGCAGAAGGATAAGGAGAGCGTGCCGTTGGTTGTGCACGTCCAAGCAGTGAGGCGTGGAATGAGGCAAATCCCATTCCTGATACGTTGAGCTGTGATGGCAAGAGGGTTTACCCTTAGAGTCCCTGATTTCACACTGCCAAGAAAAGCCTCTAGCGAGGCGGGAGGTGCCCGTACCGCAAACCGACACAGGTAGGCGAGAAGAGAATTCTAAGGTGAGCGAGTGAACTCTCGTTAAGGAACTCGGCAAAATGACCCCGTAACTTCGGGAGAAGGGGTGCTCTGGTAGGGTGTATAGCCCGAGAGAGCCGCAGTGAATAGGCCCAGGCGACTGTTTAGCAAAAACACAGGTCTCTGCAAAACCGTAAGGTGACGTATAGGGGCTGACGCCTGCCCGGTGCTGGAAGGTTAAGAGGAGTGCTTAGCGCAAGCGAAGGTGCGAATTGAAGCCCCAGTAAACGGCGGCCGTAACTATAACGGTCCTAAGGTAGCGAAATTCCTTGTCGGGTAAGTTCCGACCCGCACGAAAGGCGTAACGATCTGGGCACTGTCTCAACGAGAGACTCGGTGAAATTATAGTACCTGTGAAGATGCAGGTTACCCGCGACAGGACGGAAAGACCCCGTGGAGCTTTACTGTAGCCTGATATTGAATTTTGGTGCAACTTGTACAGGATAGGTAGGAGCCTTAGAGCCCGGAGCGCCAGCTTCGGAGGAGGCGTCAGTGGGATACTACCCTGGTTGTATTGAAATTCTAACCCACAAGCCTGATCGGCTTGGGAGACAGTGTCAGGCGGGCAGTTTGACTGGGGCGGTCGCCTCCTAAAGAGTAACGGAGGCGCCCAAAGGTTCCCTCAGAATGGTTGGAAATCATTCGAAGAGTGTAAAGGCAGAAGGGAGCTTGACTGCGAGACGTACATGTCGAGCAGGGTCGAAAGACGGGCTTAGTGATCCGGTGGTTCCGCATGGAAGGGCCATCGCTCAACGGATAAAAGCTACCCCGGGGATAACAGGCTTATCTCCCCCAAGAGTCCACATCGACGGGGAGGTTTGGCACCTCGATGTCGGCTCATCGCATCCTGGGGCTGTAGTCGGTCCCAAGGGTTGGGCTGTTCGCCCATTAAAGCGGTACGCGAGCTGGGTTCAGAACGTCGTGAGACAGTTCGGTCCCTATCCGTCGCGGGCGCAGGAAATTTGAGAGGAGCTGTCCTTAGTACGAGAGGACCGGGATGGACACACCGCTGGTGTACCAGTTGTTCTGCCAAGGGCATCGCTGGGTAGCTATGTGTGGCCGGGATAAGTGCTGAAAGCATCTAAGCACGAAGCCCCCCTCAAGATGAGATTTCCCATTGCGCAAGCAAGTAAGATCCCTCAAAGACGATGAGGTAGATAGGTTCGAGGTGGAAGCGTGGCGACATGTGCAGCTGACGAATACTAATCGATCGAGGACTTAACCAAAACAAAGTACGCGAAGCACTTGCACGTTTCAATGTCGTTTATCCAGTTTTGAAAGAATAAGAAAAAGTTTTTGAAAAAAAGCTTGAAAAAACCAGTGATATTGGTATAATAAATCTTGTCTTTCAAAATAAATTCAGTCTGGTAATGATGGCAAAGAGGTCACACCCGTTCCCATCCCGAACACGGTAGTTAAGCTCTTTTGCGCCGATGGTAGTTGGGGGTTTCCCCCTGTGAGAGTAGGACGTTGCCAGGCTGATCAATTATTCCGAAGTAGCTCAGTGGTAGAGCACCGCACTGTTAATGCGATGGTCGTAGGTTCGAGTCCTACCTTCGGAGCCAATTATGGAGAGCTGTCCGAGTGGCCGAAGGAGCATGATTGGAAATCATGTAGGCGGGCAACCGTCTCAAGGGTTCGAATCCCTTGCTCTCCGCCAGAAGATCGTTTTCAATAATTATTAAGTACGGCCCCTTGGTCAAGCGGTTAAGACACCGCCCTTTCACGGCGGTAACACGGGTTCGAATCCCGTAGGGGTCACCAATTTCATGGAGGATTAGCTCAGCTGGGAGAGCATCTGCCTTACAAGCAGAGGGTCGGCGGTTCGATCCCGTCATCCTCCACCATTTCATTCATATAATTTATGTGAATTGGAAAAAATAGTATTATCGCGGGGTGGAGCAGTTCGGTAGCTCGTTGGGCTCATAACCCAAAGGTCGCAGGTTCAAATCCTGCCCCCGCAACCAAATGGTCCCGTGGTGTAGCGGTTAACATGCCTGCCTGTCACGCAGGAGATCGCCGGTTCGATCCCGGTCGGGACCGCCATTTTCACTTAACAAAGTGGGTCAGTAGCTCAGTCGGTAGAGCATTAGATTGAAGCTCTAAGTGTCGGCGGTTCGATTCCGTCCTGACCCACCATTTTTTTAAAAGAAATTCTCCATGCCGGAGTAGCTCAACTGGTAGAGCAACTGACTTGTAATCAGTAGGTTGAGGGTTCAAGTCCTTTCTCCGGCACCATTTTCAAGGTGGGGTAGCGAAGTGGCTAAACGCGGCGGACTGTAAATCCGCTCCTTCGGGTTCGGCAGTTCGAATCTGCCCCCCACCACCAGTTTTTAGGGGCATAGTTTAACGGTAGAACAGAGGTCTCCAACACCTCCGATGTGGGTTCGATTCCTACTGCCCCTGCCAATTTTAAAATTTATATGATGGCGGTCGTGGCGAAGTGGTTAACGCACCGGATTGTGATTCCGGCACTCGGGGGTTCAATTCCCCTCGTCCGCCCCATGTTTTAATTTAACTAAGTGAACTTATAAAATAGTAAAGTGGCGGTCGTGGCGAAGTGGTTAACGCACCGGATTGTGATTCCGGCACTCGGGGGTTCAATTCCCCTCGTCCGCCCCATCTTTTATTAATGGGGTATAGCCAAGCGGTAAGGCAACGGGTTTTGATCCCGTCATGCCCTGGTTCGAATCCAGGTACCCCAGCTTTATTGCGGAAGTAGTTCAGTGGTAGAACGCCACCTTGCCAAGGTGGAGGTCGCGAGTTCGAACCTCGTCTTCCGCTCCATTATTTGGCGGCATAGCCAAGTGGTAAGGCATGGGTCTGCAACACCCTTATCACCGGTTCGAGTCCGGTTGCCGCCTCCATAATAATTTGCCGGCGTGGCGGAATTGGCAGACGCGCGGGACTCAAAATCCCGTTCCTTCACCGGAGTGTCGGTTCGACCCCGACCGCCGGTATTATGAAAGAACCTGCCTGTTCTTTCCAAAAACCTTTAACTGTGAGTAATCACAGTTAAAGGTTTTTTTGTTATTTTACCAGTTATTCAGTAAGTATCTTGGACAGCTATTCATGTAACTTGGTATGTTCCATTCCCGAGTGACTAATGTATAAGCAGTAGGGAAGTAGAGGCAAGCAGTAATTGATTAAAGGTGGTCGTAGTGAAAAAAATCGTTTGTTCATTCGGATCAGCTTACCTATGTGAATTATTTACAGTAGAAGCTACTATGGGTTTTGCTCCTATTGTCTATGATACTTTATCAATCTTGAAGTTTGGCGTATGAAACTATTTATTGCATTAATAAAGTATTGGCGAGAAAAGTAAGATGTGCTATAATAATTCTTGTCCGCTAAAACAATACTTGCCGGCGTGGCGGAATTGGCAGACGCGCGGGACTCAAAATCCCGTTCCTTCACCGGAGTGTCGGTTCGACCCCGACCGCCGGTATATTGCAAGTAAAGAGCAAAAGTCCTGACTTAATTGTCAGGGCTTTTTTCTTGAACTTATATAGAGTGATATAGACAAATCAAATAGTAAATGAATTCCTTCTATAAGAATAGAATAGTATGAAATAACCGGTGTATAAGACAATCTCTCCTACACCGGTTAACTTGTTATTTAAAAACTTGTTTTACTCTGCATATTGACAACTGATACGTGTATTCTCTGCTTTGAATATGCCGTCTAGATTTGTTTTGAATAACCATACATGTAAGTCATAATGTTGACCTGTAGTACCATCATCGTTATTCATTGGTCCCTGGAACTTTTGTTCAAATAGCATTGGTGTTTTATCTGTCGCGTCTGTTGGTACGTACCATTCAGCTCCTACCAATTTGTAACGACCATTCTTCATTGGTTCGTAAAGCAAAGCTTCCGGTTTTTTGATGTTTAGTTTGTCAACACCCATACGACTAGGCTTAACTAAGTGAATTCCCATATCTGGTACGTATGCTCCAGACATTAATCCAACAAAGCCTTCATCAAGTGCGACGTCGATTTGCGGTACTTCTTAAGTGCTTTTTTGCTCATAGTTAACTGTTTCTCAATACTGTACTTGTGGTCATCTTTTGTCGTGATCATGTGGATGGGCACTCACACTAGACAGGGCAGAGAGGCTGAGAAATGCAACCTTGATAAAGATGAAAAGTTTCTTCATTTTTCTTCCTTCTTGTTATATTTTCGTGCTATGTACTAATACTCTGTTTTTTCAAACACTTATTATACACTCATTTTTTCTAAACGCAATACAATAATCTGAATAATTCGGTATTTTAGAAATGATATTATTCCCTATTTATAACCATAGAAAAGACCGCATCAAAAGTTTCAACTTTGATGCGGTCTTTTTATGAATGAAATCAAATAATTCCTTGGAAACGTAAAATGATTTCGGCAATAACTGCGGAACCAAGAAAAGTTCCAAATAGAACGACCATACCGACGACGATAGTTTTCCAACCTAATTGCACAAAATCGAACCATGAACGTCCGATAGAAACACCTGCATAGGCTAAAATGGGTGTCGCGATAGCTAATAGATTAACTTCCGCTGTATAAGTAGCAATTTGGGCGGAACCTGGCATACCTGGGATTGTTACAATAAGTCCGATAATGCCGATGTAAGCGATGCTAGGTAGTTGGAAAGGAAGCAAATGGTGAATGATTAATCCAACCAAGCTAATACCAATCAGGATGGCTATTCCAGGAAGCGCAGTCCACGGGAGCACGTCATAGCCTATCCAATTTCCAATCAGCATGATTACGCCGAGAATCATAAAGACGGCTATCCATTCTTTAATGTTTTTTAACATATTCCACGCTTCCTTTCACTGTTTTTTTCTCTTTGTTTTTCGATAAGATTTCATACATTTTCACGGTTAATGGAAGTCCGACAAAAATACTCATGTACAGTCCAGTCACAGAAGAGATTAAGTTACTGACACCTGAAAAAGCAGTCAGTGTTTCACTCATTTCAGGAAATGCTGCGATTAATGGTCCAAGAGAAGCTGCCGCCATACTACCACTTCCTACTCCTGTCGCCATGGCAAAAGAAATCGGGTGCAAAGGAGTCACTGTTGCTAAGAAACCAGAAATCATTCCGATAAATATAGATCCAAAGACTGTACCAAAAATATACATGGCCATGACGCCACGGCCTTCTGGTGAAGACAAACCATATTTATCAGTAATCAAAGCGAGGTTGGCTTCACGCCCGATTGAATGTGTCATACCAATACTTTCTCTTTTCATACCGAGAAATACTGCTAATGGTAAGGCTAAAAAGATTGTTCCTAAATTCCCGAACTCTTGTAATAGTAAAGCAGGTCCTGCTTCAATAATCTGTGGCAGTGCTGGTCCAGCTTGAACACCGAATTTTGCGATCAGTATCGAAACTGAAAGAAATACTAAAGGTTCGGCATTGATTGATTGTTTGTCGTTTATTAAAGGGGTAAAGTACAAGGCCAAACCAATTACAACTGCATAAAGCATTGGCAGTAATAGAATGGTACCTGGACCTAGTGGGATTTTGAAGATGCCGATTGATTCGGTAACCGCCACAATGCCTAATACAATGACATGTAACCGCCAATCTTTCCATAACGCTATAGCTTTCTCACTCATTTCACAACGACTCCTTCTATGTAAGAGAATGGTTCTCTATGGATACTTAGTTTGCGCTAACTGAGAGCATATTGTTTTCAGCATATTTTAATGCCGCACTACCTAATACTTTTGCAGCAATCAATAATGCGCGTTCGTCAATATCGAATTTTGGATAGTGATGTGGATAAGCTTCTGTGCTTTCTGGCACATGTAAAGAAAAAAGTTCTTTTAATTTGCTGAAGATAATAAGAGAAATCTTCGCCGCCCATGACGGGTTCTGTTTCTCTCACGTTTGTTACACCAAGTACAGCAGAGGCAAGAGCTGCAACAAAATTTGTTTCAGCTTCATGAGTGACGGTTGTTGTATAGCCGCGGGATTAAGTGTATTCATAATCTGCACCAGAAACGAGGCAAGTTCCTTTAATAACACGGTCAATTTCTTTTTCGATGTATTTTGCTGTTTCGACTTCTTCAAAAGACAGTTCAGGGTACTCATGGAGAAATCGTCGAATATCGACTATTTCTTTATATAATTCGTTAAGTTTATTAAATGATTGCTCCACAACATAACCTCCTTTGAAATAATATTCTAATTTTATCATAATTATTCATATGCAACTATAAGGATTTATACGGAATACAAAAAATATTCAGATATATAAACTATAATATATGGAGAAAAGCTAGTTCTGTATCAACAGATGGCTAGATAGATGTTATGATAGTCTGAATAATAACTTAATTTATTGTCATTTTGTAGTTGAAAAGAGGGACAATGATGCAAGCGAAAAATTGGTATGGAATAGATACGGTTGACTTACTAGAAGTATTAGAAACAGATGCAGAAGTTGGACTTAGCGAAGAAATGGCGGCAAAGCGTCATGAGGAATATGGAGCGAATGAACTGCCAGAACCTAAAAGAGAGCCTAAGCTGATCAAGTTTTTTAAACATTTTAATGATGTATTAATCTATGTATTACTTGCAGCTGCAGTAATTACGTTATTGTTAGGTCATTTAATAGATACGGCAGTGATTTTAATGGTAGTTGTAATCAATGCAGTTATTGGTTATATCCAACAAAGCAAAGCGGAAAAGGCATTGGAAAGTATTAGAAAGATGCTGTCATTAAAAGCGATAGTACTACGGGATTCAGTTAGAAGAGAAGTGCGCTCTGCGGAACTGGTACCTGGAGATCTAGTGGTGCTGTCTGCCGGTGAAAAAAACTCAGCAGATATTCGAATTTTGAAGGCTGCCAATTTAAAAGTGGAAGAGTCCTCTTTGACAGGTGAATCGGAAGCAGTGGGAAAAAAATCAGCAGTATTGCCAAATGATACGGTATTGGGTGATCGACTAAACATGGTGTTTGCAGGAACAACGATAGCCGCTGGTTCAGGAATAGGAGTAGTTGTTGCCATTGGATCAGCTACAGAGCTTGGGCAAATTAGCTCATCAATAGAAGAAGTCGATCGATTACAGACGCCATTATTAAAACAAACAGCAGCTTTTGGTAAAGTAATATCTTTGACCATTATCATTAGCTCTTTTGTCATATTCGCCATTGGTTATTTGTTTCATGATTATGCAACAGCTGAATTACTGCTGGCGATTATTGGACTAGCGGTAGCGGCGATTCCAGAAGGCCTACCAGCTGTTCTATCAATCATTTTGGCGATTGGAGTGCAGCGCATGGCAGGACAAAATGCCATTGTCCGCAATTTACCTTCTGTTGAAACTCTAGGAGCCGTTACGGTAATTTGTTCGGATAAAACAGGGACATTGACTAAAAATGAAATGACCGTTACTTCGGTGATATTAGAAGAAAAAGAATTAACTGTAACGGGAACTGGTTATGCACCAGTTGGATCGATTTTTTACAATAAACACCCGGTTAATCTTGTAGAATATCCAGATTTCAAGGAGTTTCTCACAGCTGTTAAAACGGTCAATGAAGCTCATTTGAGATGTGATGAGAAAGGAAATTGGGTCATTAGTGGAGATGCTACGGAAGGTTGCCTTATTACGCTAGCTGAAAAAATGAATGAAGAGATTCAAAGATTACCAATCTTATCGAAAATTCCTTTTGATTCGGATTATAAGTACATGGCAGCGCTAGTAGAAAAAGAGCAGAGTAAATGGATTTATGTGAAAGGTGCACCTGAAAGTTTATTGGGAATGACCGATTTGTCAACTTCTTATGGAGAAGGGGCTTACTGGCACGAAAAGATGTTTCAACATGCCAATAAAGGCGAGCGGTTGATTGCAGTTGCAACAAAGCAAGTTAGATCTTCTACTGGCTTTATTGATCATGAAGATATGGAATCGGGATTTAGGTTAATCGGTCTGGCAGGAATCATTGATCCTCCAAGGGAAGAAGTTATAGAGGCGATTCAACAATGTCGCAAGGCGGGTATTATCGTGAAAATGATTACGGGTGATCATAAAGATACAGCAGTCGCCATAGGTGCTCAAATGGGAATTGGTGATGGGATACGTGTTCTTGAAGGGAAAGATTTAGATCGAATGGATGACAAGGAGCTAGCACAGGCAGCAGTAAATTACGACGTCTTTGCTCGTACCAGCCCAAACAATAAGTTGCAGTTGGTCAAAGCATTACAAGCCGAACAGCATATTTGTGCCATGACTGGAGATGGTGTCAACGATGCGCCAGCGCTTAAACGTGCGGACATTGGTGTAGCGATGGGGATAAAAGGGACGGAAGTATCTAAGGAAGCAGCTGGAATGGTTTTAGTAGACGATAATTTTAGCACGATTGTGAATGCGGTCAAAGAAGGCAGGCGCGTTTATGATAATTTGAAAAAGACCATTCTGTTCATTTTGCCGACAAATATGTCAGAAGGCGCTTTGATTTTTGTTAGTATTTTGTTTGGTACAGCAATGCCTTTAACAACAGTTCAAATCCTTTGGGTTAATATGATTTCCGCGGTTACCATCTCCTTGGCCATTGCTTTTGAAAAATTGGAACCGGGTGCTATGGAGCGGCCACCAAGAAAGCCAAATTCCAAATTGCTGAGCCCTTATTATATTTTTCGAATCTTTTTTGTTTCAATCATCATTTGTGGTGGAATTCTATTAATGAATATACTTTTGACCGAACAGCAAATAGATCCATCTATTGTTAATACGATGACGTTACAAGCATTGGTAATGGTTCAGTTGATGTATCTATTCAATTGTCGCAGTGAGACCGAGTTTGCATTAAACCGAAATTTTTTCTCGAATAAAATTGCGTTCATTGTCTCCATCATTTTAATTGCTGTGCAGCTTACGGTGACCTATACGCCATTTATGAATCTCTTACTTGGAACCGTTCCATTGCAAGCAGTGGATTGGATATGGCCATTAACGATTGGTGTTTTGGTATTTGTTATTGTGGAATTTGAAAAATGGATTGTTCGTCATATTAAAAAATCATAAGGAGTTTCGTTAACTTATGATGCATTGCCATTGTCTTTTTTGTAGAAAGAAGGAGGATAATATGGATCGTGTCATTCAAAAAATAACGACGAATTTATGGTTTGATATGAATGCTGAACAAGCAGTAGAGTTCTATACGTCGGTTTTCAATAACTCGAAAGTCGGACGAGTAACATATTATAGTGGTGTAGGTAATGAAAATCATCGTCTCAATGCAGGAAAAGTCATGACAATCGAGTTTCAGATTGAAGGTCAGGAGTTTTTAGCTCTAAATGGGAGCCCAGCGTTTCAATATACCGAAGCAATTTCGTTCATCATCAATTGCGAATCTCAAGAGGAAGTGGATTATTATTGGGATAAATTAACCCAAGGCAGTGATGAAAAAACGCAAATGTGTGGCTGGTTAACGGATCGGTTTGGAATTACTTGGCAAGTAATTCCAGTCGAATTAAATAATATGCTGATTGATGGTGAAGCAAAAAAAGTAGAACGATTAACAAATGCATTACTGAAAATGAAGAAATTAGATTTAAATGAATTGCGTAGGGCGTATGAATAATAGTGGAGAGCAGTGACTGTTCCTGCCTTATGGATTTCATAAGGTGGGATTTTTTACATTAGGGATCTTGAGTTTTTCAAATCAAAGTTTTGAACTTCGTATACGAAATGTGTAAGCTAAAACATATTCGGTAATTTTGCAGTATAAAGGAGAATTTGATGAAAGATATACATAGTGATATTTTAGAATTTAGAGGCAGCCATTATGATTTTGGTATGAGGCAAGGGGAACTTTTAAAAGATAGTGTGATATTGGATAATCGGAGAAAGCAATGGAAAGCGAAAAGACCAAGATTTGAAATAAACGTGCAGGAAACAGAAGAGGCTTATCGTGAGTTTGCGCCAAGAATATGGGACGAATTATTGGGACTACAAGAGAGTCTTGGTTTGCCGATGGAAGAAGTGATACGTGACTTTGGTGGTTACCGAATTGACGCGATGCCTTCTGGCTGCTCGATTGTGACTGGAAAAGATTTTATGGTTCGGAATTATGATTTCCACCCTCAAACGTACGAAGGACGCTTTAGTTTGTTTCATCCGACTGATGGAGGATATGCCATTATCGGACCAACATCACGGATTCTTGGACGGATGGATGGGATGAATGAGAAAGGTTTGGCGATGGGCTATAATTTTACGCACCGGAAAAAGCCTGGAGAGGGCTTTGTTTGTTATTTGATTGGGCGTATTATTTTAGAAACTTGTGCTACGGTAAATGAGGCAGTAGAACTACTGACGAAAATTCCTCACCGAGGATCATTTAGTTATATTGTGACAGATACCAGTGGAGAAACACGTATTATTGAAGCAAGCCCACGTGCAGTTGATGTTCGAATCGGGAATGTTTGTACCAATCATTTCGAAATTCAACAGCACGAAAACCGTAATTATTTGAAAGACTCGTTTGATCGATTAATAGCGGTTCAAACTCAAGAACAGCAAACAAAAGATGTGATGAGTGCGTTCCGTTTATTTAACGACACGGACAAAGGTGTTTTTTCAACCCTTTATAAAAGCTGGGCAGGAACGATTCATACATCTGCCTATTTACCGAAAGAAAAAAAGGTTTGGTTTGCGCTTGGCGGAAATCAACAACCGTTTGTTTTTGACTTTAATAGCTGGTTGCAAGGAGAAGATTTAGCTATTCAATCGATACATGGAGAGGTAGACACCGATATTGGTTTTGCGCATGTTGATAAACAATTTGTGTAGAATAAAAAACAAGAGTCAGCTAAATGCTGGCTCTTGTTTTTTAAAGTTCTGCCATATGAACAAATGGCAGATGTGTATCTATTTTTCCATTAATTCGTTTGGCATATAAGCGTTCACCTTGCAGCCATTTATCAAAATCTAGCATCAGCGGTAGGCGATCTGGACCGATAGCAAATCCAACTTTTAAGCTATGTTGGAAGTAAGAAGCGGTGTGAAGAGTGCCTGAAGCTGTGCTGTACTTTTTCGAAAAGACCCCTTTATCCGAGTCATTTAGTAGACGAAAAGCATTGTATGCATCGATTTTTTTATGTTGTTGCAACATCATCTGTTCTCTTCTGCGGGAGTCATCGGTTTGGTAGCGATTTTCTTCAACTAATAACTCGAAATGATTAGTAGAAACAGCCGATTCACGAACGACGACAGAACGAGGCGATGCTTCGACTACTACTGATTTTCCGGTACGGTCTAATAGTACGTAACTAAAAGAGCGGCGATGAGGCAGTTCTTCTAGCAACGCCACAGCGTCATCAATAGTCGCACAGTTTTCTAAAATCAAACGGCCGATCATATTACAGATAAACCCATCTTCTGAGTTGCGGCGATTAATGAAGTTATAGCCCATGACTAAGCCTTTTTCGTTCATCCCATCAGTGCGCCCGGTAATTTGCATGGTCGGTCCAATCGTCGCAAAACCTCCATCAGTAGGTTGATACAAAGCAAGTCGACCTTCATACCCTTGTGGTGAACTATCGTAATTACGTACCATAAATTCAGACTCGGTATAAATTGAGCAGCCGCTTCGGGTGTATTCCAAATAATAGCCACCGAATTCTCGAATCGCCTCATGCATCGACCAGTCGAGAGAGTCGGCTAAGCCATTAATTTCTTCCCATACTCTTGGAGCTAAGGTTAATAATATATTTTTTGCGCGTTGTTCATCAATAATTAAATGGCGGCTAGAAGCTTTTCTTTGCTTTTGGCGGTTTGGAAGTATCAATGATTCTTTTAGCAATTCTCCTTGCATCCGACCAAATTCATAATGGCTTCCGCGAAACTGAACAATATCGCTATGCACTCGTTTCATGTAAGAATCCCTCTTTTACTTTTCAATGTAAGAAGAGTTTACTGCAATCATGCAGGAATGGAAAAGAATATGCCTAACGGAGAAAACATGGAGATATAAGTAGGAGGTTTCGAGAAATCGGGGGAAAAAAAGCGGATGCATATTTTTGAGCATTCGCTTTTTTATTTAGTTTATTACACTACATAAATTTCAGCGTCTCCGCCGTTAATGCCAGTGAACATATTTGAAGCAGCGGTGAGAAGCTGCAAAGCTGTGTCTTTTGCCATTGATGGACGTAGATAGAAGATATGTACTGCATTTTTTGTCTGTTCCGTAACAGCTGTCCGTTTAGAATCCACATAAGGGCTGCCAAACGCGCCTTGAGCATCTTTGGATACAAGAATGCCAGTTAAGGTGTTGATGCGATTATTCAAGCCTTCGTAGCGGTCTGCGTTAGTCCCGACTGCAATTTCAATATCGCCTTCAACTTTATCGGCGTCATATAAACCAAGCGGAATTTCGTATTGCAGCGACAAAAAGCTATTCATGTCGACAGCAGAATCGACAACTGATAAATAATTTTGCTTTTTGATACGGCGGTATAAGGCTTCAGCAGATGGGCGGTAACGGCTAGGGTCAGCACCTAATGCTTTCCAAATTAATTGCCATTCGAGCAGGCCAGGAAAATCTGTGAACTCTTTATCTTCCAACTCGAAGTATAATTGCTCTTGAAAAAGCTGGAGACGGCCTTTTAACATTTGAGGTGAATCGGAAACGGTGATATTGTTATAATGAATGACACCAATTTTAAAGTCACTTAGTGTTTCTTTTATTTGAGGATCGATTGTCAGTTTCATTGCAATCTTCCTTTCATTAGGAGTTTTTATTATCGTATCATAGAATTGAGTGAGGGGTTACGACATGAATCTTGATCAATTTCAAAAAGAACTTGTTGCGTATGCCTCGGACATCGGAATTGATAAAATCGGTTTTGCTTCGGCAGAACCTTTTTATAGCTTAAAGCATCAATTGATTCGCCAGCAACAGTTAAATTACCAGTCTGGATTTGAAGAATCAGACGTCGAAAAACGCACACGACCTGAATTATTATTAAACGAAGCGGTTAGCATTATTTCCATCGCTATCGCTTATCCATCACGGATGACGGATGCCCCACAAGGCGTTAAAGGTGAGCGGCGAGGGATTTTCTCGCGGTCTTCTTGGGGCAAAGACTACCATGCGGCACTTAGAGAGAGGCTGGCGCTGTTAGAAGCGTTTATCGCGTCGCGTTATCCAGAAGCGCGAATGCGGTCAATGGTGGATACCGGTGAGCTGTCTGACCGTGCAGTAGCGGAACGTGCTGGAATTGGCTGGAGTGCCAAAAATACCAATATTATTACGCCGGAATTTGGTTCGTATGTGTATTTAGGTGAAATGATAACCAATATTCCGTTTCGGTTTGATGAACCGATGGAAGATCAATGCGGCGATTGTCGTTTGTGCATTGATAGCTGTCCGACTGGGGCGATAGTCGAAGGTGGGCAATTAAACGCTCAGCGCTGCATTTCGTTTTTGACGCAAACAAAAGGATTTTTGCCAGAGGAGTTTCGTGGTAAAATTGGTAACCGGTTGTATGGTTGTGACACGTGTCAAACGGTGTGTCCAAAAAACAAACGTAAAGCCAATCAAATCCATGCGGAATTTGAACCGGACCCCGAAATTGCCAAACCGTTATTGTTGCCATTATTAACGATTTCCAACAGGGAATTCAAGGATAAGTTTGGTTATGTGTCCGGATCGTGGCGAGGCAAAAAGCCGATTCAGCGAAATGCCATTTTGGCGTTAGCGCATTTTAAAGAAACGGCTGCTGTGCCTGTGTTGATTCAGTTGCTCGAAAGTGATGAGCGGCCAGTCATACGAGGAACCGCGGCATGGGCGATTGGTAAAATTGGAACAGCAGAAGGTTTAGTTGCTTTGCAGCAAGCAGAAAAAAGTGAGAAAGAAGAAGAAGTGCAAGAAGAAATTCAAAAAGGATTGGCATTTTTTGCTGAAAGATCGAAAGGATAAGTGAAAGATTTGGCTATTCATATTGTATTATACCAACCGCTGATTCCAGCAAATACAGGAAATATTGCGCGTTCATGCGCAGGAACAGGTGTGAAATTGCACTTGATACGTCCGCTAGGCTTTTCAACAGACGATAAAATGCTAAAACGCGCTGGACTTGATTATTGGGAGCATATTGATATTCATTATTATGATGGATTGCAAGAATTGTTTGACCGATACAAAAACGGAGCGTTTTACTATATTACGAAGTTCGGTGCAAAGACACATACTTCTTATGATTATTCCGATAGAGAAAAAGATCATTTCTTTGTATTTGGACAAGAAACAAAAGGGTTGCCAGAAGAATTGATCGAGCAAAATCCGGATCATTGCTTGCGGATTCCGATGAACGACAATATCCGTTCGCTCAATCTGTCAAATACGGCAGCTATTTTAATGTACGAAGCGTTACGCCAACAAGATTATCCAGGGTTAGAATAAAAAAAGGACAGCGGATTCCGCTGTCCTTTTACACTATTCTCTTTCGTTTGTTCCAGGCTTGTCATCGTATCCAGCAGTAAAAAGAGCTACTAAGAACGAAACACAAACACCTAAAATAAGGATTAAGTTCATAAGAATGACCTCCTTGAAATGTGCATCTTTGTTTAGTATAGCTTACAAGCGGGAAAAATGAAATATACAACATGGATTGAAATGTGGAGAATTTCTGACGGTCTGCAAAAAATGAAACCTTTTCCGCGTTCAATCGTATAAAGAAGACAAGAACAGTTACAGAAAGGATGAATTTATATGAAAATGAAAATTTCTGTCGCATTGCTTTGGTTTACAGGACTTGCTGAAGCATTTCTTGCGATTCCGTTAATTGGTGGGGGCTTTGTCATTAGCACAGGTTACTCAGCTTTAGGCATCATGTTCGTGCTTCATGCAATTACGTTGTTCTTTTGCTTCCGTGAATATGCACCAAAAGCAGGATCGATTCTCGGAATTATTACTAGTACCATTGCTTGGATTCCAGGCGTAGGCTGGATATTCCACTTGATCACCGCAGTTGTTTTATTACTGTCAGCTACATTTACAAGAAATCGCGCATAACTAAAAAAACCGCCAAACGGCGGTTTTTTTATATCTATTCATCAATGAGGTGCGATTAACAGTTGAATGGCAAACAAGATAGCAAAGATATAAAGAATCGGATGGACAGATTTACCTTTTCCTTTAAAAACTTTCATCAGTGGATAAGAAATAAATCCGAAAGCAATACCCGTCGCAATACTAGAGGTTAATGGCATAGCAAGGACAATCAAAAACGCGGGAAAAGCTTCGTCGAATTTTTCCCATTCAATTTGTTTAACAGAGCCAATCATTAAACTCCCAACTATAATTAGGGCTGGTGCTGTGATGGCTGCGACACTTGATAAAGAGCCAACCAAAGGCCCGAAAAATGCTGCAATAATAAACAAAATAGCGACTGTTAAACTTGTCAAACCAGTACGTCCTCCAGCTGCCACACCTGCAGAAGATTCTACATAAGCAGAAGTTGGGCTTGTCCCAACCATTGCACCTGCTGTAGCGGCAATCGAATCAGCTAACAAAGCTTGTCGCATTCTCGGCATTTTATTGTCTTTCATAAGACCGGCTTGCTTAGCAACGCCGATCATGGTCCCGGTAGTATCAAATAAAGTAACAAGTAAGAATGAAAAGACAACACCATATAAGCCGAATTCAATAACTAATTGAAGAGCTTCTAAAGGATTCCAAATAAGGATACCTTCGGGTAAAGAAGGAAGCTTCATCAATCCTGCATTGAATTTTAATTGACCTGTAAAAAACGCAACGATACCAGTAATAATCATGCCGTAAAAAATACCACCGTGAATGTTTAAGGACATAAAAATGACGGTAATGAGTAATCCAAGCAAAGTTAAGGAGACTGGGGGAGACGTTAGATCACCTAATCCGACCAAATTGGCATCATTAGCCACAATCAATCCACTCAGTCTCATCCCGATAAAAGCGATAAATAAACCAATTCCCGCTGTGATTGCATGTTTTAAGTTTTCTGGAATGGCTTGAATCAATACTTTTCTCAAAGAAGTTAATGACAGTATAACAAAAATAAGACCTGCGACAAAAACCGCTGCAAAAGCAGTTACATAGTCGATGGCACCGTCTGAACCGAGAACCATCGAAGTGAAATAAGCGTTCAAGCCCATGCCTGGTGCGATGGCGATAGGGTAATTAGCAGCTAACGCCATCCACAAAGTTCCGATGGCAGCGGCGATAATGGTAGCCAGAAATACTTGGTCAAACGGTACACCCGCTGCCCCTAAAATAACGGGATTGACAATCACGATATAAGCCATTGTTAAGAAAGTCGTCATACCGGCAGTGATTTCAGTCTTTATCGTGGTATTATTTTCTTTTAAATGAAACATAGAAAGCTCCTCCTAAAACACGAACGATTTTAAACAACATGATATATATTATTCGTTTTAATGAGATAGTGCAAGAGCTGGAATCAAAATCCTAAAAGTCGAATTAATCTAATATTATTTGTACAATAGAAACAAGAAAGGATGATGATAGATGGACTTAACGATCAACTCAACAAAAAAATTACATAATGGAGTCGAAATGCCGCGCTTTGGTCTTGGCGTTTACAAAATGACCGATAAAGAAGCGGCAGTCGAAGCGATGATCACAGCGATTGGAGAAGGCTATAAAGCGATTGACACGGCGACTATTTACGATAACGAAGCAGAGGTAGGAGAAGCGGTTCGAAATTCTGGCGTGAAGCGTGAAGACTTATTTATCACATCAAAAGTTTGGAATACCGACCAAGGTTATGACGAAACATTGCGTGCATTTGAAGCATCACTAAAGCGTCTAGACTTTGATTATTTAGATCTTTATTTGACTCATTGGGCGATTGAAGGAAAGTACGTAGATACGTATCGCGCGATTCAGCGTCTTTACGATGAGAAATTAGTTCGTTCAATCGGCGTTTCGAATCACCATGAGCACCATCTAGAGAAAATTTTAGCAACAGCTAATACCAAACCAATGGTCAATCAAATTGAATTGCATCCACAGTTGACGCAAGTTCCGTTGCGGAATTATTGTGAGGAAAATGATATTGCCGTAACTTCGTGGTCGCCACTTGCAAGAGGCCGTCTATTAGAAGACCCGGTATTATCGAAAATCGCAAAACAACATAACAAGTCAATTGCACAAGTGATTATTCGCTGGCATTTGCAAAGTGATTTGATTGTTATTCCAAAATCAGTGAAGCCCTCACGTATTCAAGAAAATGCGCACGTATTCGATTTTTCATTAACGCAAGAAGAAATGAAGATGATTGATGAGCTAAACCAAGATTGGCGGAGCGGAACAAACCCAGATGACATTACGGTTTAAAAATTTCTGTAGTGTAAGGTAACCTATAAAAGGCTGATTTCCACTGCAGCGGACGCTTTCCCGCGGAAGTCGCCGCTTCCATTTCAATCAGCCAGTCTATTAAAAAAAGCTATCCCGAAATGACATTTCGGGATAGCTTTTCATTATCTTGCGGTATCTTCAACCACTACTTTTTCATTGGTGAAAGGGTGGATGAACGACATGCGGAATGCGTGTAAATGATAAGCGCCGTCTTGTGTTGGCGGTCCGTCGTATAATGTGTCTCCAACAATCGGATGACCGATATGAGAAAGGTGTGTACGGATTTGATGTGTGCGTCCTGTTTCAAGTGTTAAATGAAGCAAAGATTTGCCTTCCATTAATTTTAACACGCGGTAATGAGTGACAGCACTTTGGCCTGTTTGTGAAACCATACGACGCGTTGGGTGATGGCGATCACGACCAATTGCGAAATCAATTGTGCCAGATTTATTGTGAACTTTGCCTTTTACAACAGCTTCGTAATCACGCACTAATTGTTTTTGTTCTAACATGCGGTCTAAGACGTTTTTAGCGACAGGGTGTTTAGCAACCATCAACAAGCCAGAAGTTCCTTGGTCTAAGCGGTGTACATGCTCACCATATGATCCGCCGTTGCGGATTATGTGGCCAAGAATAGCATTGATAAACGTGTCTGTTTGCCCTACTTCGTTCGGGTGTGTCGCCATGCCTTTTGGTTTGCGAGCCACGATAAAGTGGTCGTCTTCAAAAAGTACAGGTAGCTCAACATCGTGCTTTGGTTCGTAAGGTGAGTCTGCGGGAGGCAAGTCAAATTGCAAGACAGTTCCTTTTGGTAATGGCTCTTTCCAAATTACTTCTTGGAATTTATCATTTTTTACGCTTTTGGCCATACGCATTTGATGGACTACTTTCTTGCCAAGACCCCATTCAGTTCTTAGTAATTCTTCTACGGTCATACCTTCGTCTTTAATTTCGTAACTCCACGTCATTTGATTTCCTCCATAAAAAAGGATCATGCGCAAGGCACATGATCCTTTTGTCAGTTATTTTTTAACTACATCATTGAAAAATAGTTCAATATTTTCTTTCGGCTGTGCGCCGACCCAGCGCGAAACTTCTTTACCGTCTTCATAATGAACCAAAGTTGGTGTTGCTTCAATCTGGTATGGTGCAGCTTCTTCTTCATACTCTAACAGATTATACTGCAACACGTCTACATCCATATCTTCAGCAACTGGCATCAAGATAGGTGTCGTTTCTTTGCAATAGCCACATAGTGGGCTGTAAAAATAAACTGTAGTTGGCTCACCGCTAGCAATTTTCTTTTCTAAATCGGCAGGCAAAATGAGATTCTGATAATTCTCATCATCTAATTGGTCAATGGTTGCTTGGTTTAAATCGTCTGTATCATAAGGGTTATTCGCCAATTTACTGTCGTTCGCTTGGTTGGTTAATAAAATAATCCCTGCGAAAACAACAACGACGATTCCTGCGATGATTAACAATTTTTTCATTTTACTTTTCCTCCTTAAGGGTCTTCAATAAATAAATGCTCATTCCAGCAATTAAAATAAATGCGGTCAATGCTAAAAAAGGAATGGTGATAAAGCCAAAGAGATTGATGTATTCTCCGGTACATGGAACGAGTCCACATGAAGGTGCCGTGTCCGCTAAGAAATCAAGTTTTTGCAAGCTATAGTGGTAAATGGAGATTCCACCACCAATAATTGATAAAACCAATGCAGTCGTTGCAATTCGAACATTTTTCTGGACAAAAGCGACGCCGAGAACAATAACAAGTGGATACATGAATATGCGTTGAATCCAGCAAAGTTCGCACGGAGCATAGCCGCGAATTTCAGAAAAATAAAGTGAACCTGCCGTAGCAATAAGCGCTACAATCCACATGGAGAGCAAAACATTTTCCTGGCGTTTAGTCATTTTGTGGCCCCTCTTTTCAAAAATTGTTTCCATAGAATTATAATTGTAATCAGGAGACATGTAAAATAATATCAACCTGAGCGACTATCCGATATAATAAAGTATGAAACTTTTGTGAAGGAGAGCTGTGCTGTGTCAGAACAATTCGATTTATCCCATTTTGAAAAAAGCATGATCATTCGCGAAATGACTTATGCCGATATAAATCCCATCTTGGAAATGCAGCGTTTATGCTTTCCCGGTATGGATCCATGGAAAGAAGAACAATTAAGAAGTCATTTAGGCGTTTTTCCACAAGGCCAGCTTGTAGCTGAGCTAGATGGCACAGTGATTGGTTCATGTTCAAGTTTACTTATTAACTTTGACGAATACGATGACCGCCATACATGGGATGATGTAACAGATGCTGGTTACATAACAAATCATAATCCCGATGGTTATAATATGTATGGAATTGAAGTAATGGTCCATCCAGAATACCGCCGGATGAAAGTCGGACAACGTTTATACGAAGCTCGCAAAGAGCTAGCACGCGAATTAAACTTAAAATCGATTATCATCGGTGGACGCATTCCAAATTACCATAAACATGCGGATGAAATGTCTCCACGTGAGTATGTAGATTCTGTTTCACGTCATAAAATTTATGATCCTGTTTTAACATTCCAGTTAATGAACAACTTCCAATTGATGCGCATTAATCCGAACTACTTGCAAGATGATGTAGCGTCAGGCAAATACGCAACCTTAATGGAATGGAATAACGTTGATTACAAACCGATTTCTAAACGTCATTTTAAAACAAGTTTACCGGTTCGTATTTGTGTTGTGCAGTATTTAATGCGTGCCATCACATCATTCGATGACTTGGCTAACCAAGTTGAATATTTTGTAGATGTTGCATCAGATGCACATTCAGATTTTGTCGTATTCCCTGAAATTTTCACGACGCAGTTAATGTCGTTCTTGAACGAGCCATCGCCAAGTCAAGCTGTACGTAAACTGACAGAGTACACGCCACAATATATCGAGTTGTTTACAGACTTAGCAGTCCGTTACAACATCAATATTATTGGCGGTTCTCATTTCGTTAAAGAAGAAGACGATGAAATTTACAACATTGCTTATTTATTCCGCCGTGACGGTTCGATCGACAAGCAATACAAAATTCATATCACCCCAAATGAGCGTAAATGGTGGGGGATTTCTGCAGGAGATTCTGTTCGCGTTTTCGATACGGATTGTGGGAAAATCGCTATCCAAATTTGTTACGATATCGAATTCCCAGAACTGGCACGTATTGCGACAGACATGGGCGCCAATATTATTTTCACGCCGTTCTGTACAGAAGATCGTCAAGGCTATTTACGTGTTCGTTATTGCGCACAAGCACGTGCTGTGGAAAACCAAATTTACACCGTTATTTCTGGTACGGTTGGCAACTTGCCACAAACTGAAAATATGGACATCCAATATGCACAGTCCGGTATTTTTGCACCATCCGATTTCGAGTTTGCGCGTGACGGTATTGTCGGAGAAACCAATCCAAACCTTGAAATGGTCTTGATTGGGGATGTCGATTTAGAAATCTTGCGTCGTCAACGTCAAAACGGTACGGTTAAGCAATTAAAAGACCGCCGTCACGATGTTTATCGTGTAGAATATAAAAAAGATTAAAGACAACCGCTTCCGAAAATGGAGGCGGTTTTTCTTCTGGATATTTGGTAAACTGAAATTTATCTTGAAAAATTGCTTTTTCGTCTTATTTCAATTACTTTACAACCAGTTTTATGAAGGAAAGCGAATGCGTCTTGTAGAATGTTATTAATAGGTGAGAGATAGTAGGTAAACTATTATCAATATGAATGGAGGAATACATATGTCATGGAAAGAACGCATTCAACGTTGGTTGGATCATCAAGCGCTTGATGAAGAAACGCGCCAATCATTGAATATTTTAAAAGAAGATGAAAAATCAGCCGAAGATGCCTTTTATCAAGACTTAGTTTTTGGTACTGGAGGTATGCGCGGGGAAATCGGGCCCGGCACTAATCGTATGAATGTCTATACGGTCCGAAAAGCTTCGCAAGGAATTGCCGACTACATAAAAGAAAATGGTGAGCTGGCGATGTCTCGCGGTATGGTCATTGCTTATGACAGTCGCCGTATGTCCCCTGAGTTTGCAGAAGAAGCAGCACGGACATTTGCAGCAAACGGGATTCATACGTATTTATACAGTGGACCAAGAACGACACCCCAACTATCGTTTAGTGTTCGCTATTTAAATGCATTTATGGGAATTGTCATTACGGCGAGCCACAACCCACCAGAATACAACGGTTATAAAGTGTACGGAGAAGATGGCGCACAATTAAATCTTGAAGATGCCGATCGTGTAATTGATTATGTTGGTCGTGTTGAAGACGAACTGTCGATTGAAAACGACCAGTTCGACAACTCTTTGCTTGTTCGAATTGATGAAAAAATGGATGAGGCATATCTTAGCAATGCATTAACGGTACAAGAGCATTCCGCAAGTCCAATTCAAGCAGTCTTTACACCACTTCATGGTGCATCAGGTGCGACAGTTAAACGCCTACTCGACAAAGCGGGCTATGATCAAATTACGTATGTCACTGAACAAATGCAACCAGATGGTGAATTCCCGACAGTCACATCTCCGAACCCAGAAGAAGGCTCTGCATTTGAATTAGCAAAAGAATACGGCGAAAAATCAGGAGCTGATTTATTAATTGCTGTTGATCCGGATGGAGACCGCGTTGGAATTGCTGTTTGGAGCGGTAGCCATTATGAGTTGTTAAGTGGTAACCAAACAGGAGCTATTTTAATCGAGTATTTATTAAGTCAAAAACAACAAAAAGGTACGCTTCCAGAAAATGGTCGTATTTTCAAAACAATCGTTACGTCAGAATTTGGTCGCGTTGTCGCAGAATCTTACGGTGTAAGTTCTGAAGATGTTTTAACCGGCTTTAAATTTATTGGAGAAAAATTAAAACATAACGATGAGAATCCGGAATTTGAGTTTTTATTCGGATATGAAGAAAGCTACGGCTATTTGATCCGTGATTTCGCACGAGACAAAGATGCTGTTCAATCGGTGTTGTTGCTTGTTGAAGCTGCCGCTTTTTACAAAAAGCAAGGAAAAAATCTGCATGATGTCTTGATCGAATTGTATAATAAATTCGGATGGTACCGTGAATCGCTCGTGTCCATTACGAAAAAAGGCATCGATGGGGCACGCGAAATTGCTGCCTTGCTTGAGAACTTGCGCAAACAGCCGATAGATGCGATTGCTGGAATTCCAGTTGTTTCAATAGAAGATTATGAAACGCAAAACCGTAGTTTTGTTGCTTTAAGCACTAACGAAAAAATCGACTTGCCTCAATCCAATGTCATCAAGTATTTCTTAGAAGACGGCTCATGGGTCTGTGTACGTCCAAGTGGTACAGAACCAAAAGTAAAGTATTATTTCGGCATCACAGCCGAAACGCAACAAGAAAGCGATGAAAAAATGGAGTTGCTGAAAGAGTCCTTTGTTGAAGAAGTAAATAACCGCTAAAGAGCAAAGCCCCCTCATAAAGGGGGCTTCAGACTGTAGAGCAAGTCTTATTAAACTGAATAGTGATGCATAATCTCCAACTGGGCTGGCCACTTCGCTTTCCGTGGGCTCAGCTTCAGCCTCCTCGTCACTAACGTTCCTGCGGGGTCTTCAGCTTTCGTCGCTTCGCTGCTCCCACATGAGTCTTCGTGGACAGCCCAGTTGAAAGCTTCTTGCTACGAACAAAGTGAGATTCTTTAGTGCGCTTCCCCGTATAAATAAGATGTTAAAAGATTTTTCCCGACTCACTCTAGGATTCGGAGCACCTAGTGGCGACTCCAGCGGAAAAACGAAGTGGTGAGACCCCGCAGGAGCTTGCGACGAGGAGGCTCAGCGCTTCGTCCGCGGAAAGCGTCCGTTTGGTGCGGAGAATCCCATATAAATACGAAAACAATGAATTACTATTCTTTTGTTACAAAGATGAAGCCCCCTCGTAAAGGGGGCTTTTGTTTTCTTCGTTACATAGATATCTGTGTAGCTTATGCCCGTCGAATCTACATGGTTGCTTGCGCTTTTCTAAGACAAAAGTACGAGTGAGCTTTTTGGTGGTAACGTGTATGGTTAAATTAGGTTGAGTGAGGTGAACAGTGGTGGAAGAACCTTCAAATGTTACGCTATTAAAGGAAATTGCTGAATTGTTAAATGAAGAAATGGACATGTCTCGTATGCTTGATGGTGCTATACGAAAATTATTGAGCGGTTCTACTTTTGAAACAGCTTGGATTTTTTTTATTAATGAAAAAGGCAAGCATCAATTGGTGGCTCATGCGAATTTGCCAACAGCGTTGGAAGACAATGATTGTCGACATTTGCAAAAAGGCGGTTGTTGGTGCGTCAAACGTTATCATGATGGAGATCTTGAAAAGGCATCGAATATCATTGCCTGCCAACGAATTGAAAATGCCATGCCAGAAAACGCACGCCAACAAGGCAATATTACACATCATGCGACAGTACCTTTGCAATCTGGAGAAGAAAAATTCGGACTGTTAAATATTGCTGCACCGGACACTGTCGGGTTTTCAAAAGATGAACTTGCACTTTTGGAGTCGGTCGCTTTTCAAATTGGTTCGGCAATCAAGCGGATTGGTTTAACAAAACAAGAGCAGGAGCTAGCTCTTGTTAAAGAACGAAACCGTTTAGCAAGAGATCTCCATGACTCGGTCAACCAGTTACTTTTTTCTGTAACCTTGACTGCGCGTGGTGGAGTTGAGATGTCTGAAGATGTCGCTGTTCAAAGTACGTTCCGTGACATTCAGCACTTAACGCAAGAAGCTTTAAATGAAATGAGAGCATTGATTTGGCAATTGCGTCCAAAAGGACTTGAAAGTGGGTTGCTTGAGGCTATAAAAGGATATGGAGAGATGCTTGGGATAACCGTTGAAACAAAAGTGACGGGTGTTATTCAATTGCCTTCTCGTATTGAAGAAACCTTATTTCGAATTGCGCAAGAGTCTTTAAATAATGTTCGGAAGCACGCAGATGTTAATAAAGTCGAATTGTATTTGTCAGTTACAGCAACTGATGTATTATTGGTTTTAAAAGATGAAGGTCGCGGATTCGCATTTGACCTCAGTGTAAATCTGCCTTCTATCGGGATTCAAAGTATACAAGATCGAGCAAAAGCAGAAGGTGGGACAGCTGATTGGTCGAGTGAAATTGGCAAAGGAACAGAAATTTTAGTGCGGATTCCGTATTGATAGAGAGGTGCAGATAATGGTGAAAGTTTTAATTGCAGACGACCATCACGTCGTTCGAAGAGGTTTGCTATTCTTTTTAAAAACACAAAAAGACATAGAAGTAGTAGGAGAAGCCGTAAACGGTAAAGAGGCTGTGGAAATGGCAGCTACTCTTCAGCCGGATATTGTATTAATGGATTTGGTCATGCCGGTTATGGATGGCATTCAAGCAACACGCATGATCAAAGAGAAATTTCCTCATATCATCGTTTTGATGTTGACTAGTTTTTCTGATCAAGATCATGTCGTACCTGCAATTGAAGCAGGAGCAGCGGGCTACCAATTAAAAGATATTGAGCCTGATGAGCTTGTCGCTTCATTGCGCAGTTTGATGCGTGGGGAAAATACGCTTCACCCGAAAGCTTCATCAGAACTGCTAAAAGCGCCAGCTGAACCCGCTCCACATACCATAAACCAACTAACACCACGAGAACAAGAAGTGCTAGCTGAATTGACAAAAGGCAAAAGCAACCGAGAAATCGCATCCGCATTATTTGTAACGGAAAAAACAGTAAAGACCCATATATCCAATATCTTTATCAAACTGTCTGTTCAAGACCGGACACAAGCAGCGTTATATGCGGTTAAGCATGGGCTAACAGAAGTCGGAAGGCAATAAAAAAGTGCAACGGAATTTTCCGTCGCACTTTTTTATTGTTTTTTCACAGGTCTTTTTCGGTAGTCTTTGGTCAATTGTTTCCATTTATTCCGTTCTGCTTTTTGAGCAGCGGCATCGCTTTTTCTTTCTATATGAGCGAGCTCGCGTTTAAGTTTTAAATAACTTTGATATCGTGCTGCGTCTAATTCGCCATTTTGAAGCGCTTCTTGAACGCGACAACCTGGTTCATCATGATGAGCACAATCACGGAACCGACAAGCAAGTGCCAAATCTTCAACATCACTAAATCCTGCTTCTACACCTTCTGAGTAATCACCAAGTTGAAATTCACGCATTCCTGGTGTATCAATCATTAAACCACCACTAGGTAATAGAATCATTTCCCGGTGAGTCGTTGTATGTCGTCCTTTGCTGTCATCTTCTCGGATTGTTTGCACAGTCATTCGCTCAGTACCGAACATAGCGTTGATTAATGATGATTTTCCAACTCCTGAAGAACCTAGTAAAGCACCAGTTTTTGATCCCAGTAGTTGATTTTGCAGTTTTTCAATGCCTTCGCCAGTAATAACGGATACGGTAAAAATAGGAACACCGAATGCTACACTTTCAACTTGATGGATAAACGGTTCGCTATCTGAACATTGGTCTTTTTTTGTCAAAACAATGATTGGGTTTGCGCCAGAATCCCATGCCGCCAATAAATAACGTTCCAAGCGTCTAATATTGAAATCATCATTTAAAGACATGGCTAAAAAAACGAAGTCAACGTTAACCGCAATCAATTGAATAGCTGTCGTTTCTCCTGCCCCTTTTCTAGAAAACTGGGAAGTACGGGGGAGGACTTGGTGAATAATGCCTTTTTCTTCACCAGGCATTTGTTCAACTATGACCCAATCACCGACGCACGGGAATTCGGTACCGCTATGGAGATGTCTATATTTTCCTGATAATGAACAAAGCCATTCACCAGAATCTGTTACGACACGGTATACGTTCTTGTGTTCAAGTGTTACACGGCCTGGAGTACCATTCGCCGTTATTTTTTCTAACCAGCTGGAATTCCAGCCATATTGTTCAATTTTTATCAATGTTATTTCCTCCTAATTATGCAAAATGAAAAAACCACGGATGCGCGCAATTCGCAGTCCGTGGTCCCCAGGCATAATGGAAGAAGCGTATCGTCAGCGATACACAGAAGGAGACACTATAGACTGGAATTGCGTATTCAAAAATAAAATAGTCATAATGCCTCACCTCTTTCTTCAAGTTAAGTTAACAGTAAATCAGTTTCCATTTTTCGTCAAGAAAAAAATTAGATAATTGCAAAAGAGTTTACTTCAGCTTGCAATCAATAAATGATAACGCTACCATTAAGTAACTATTCCGATTATTTTTATGTAGTAATACCTACTGATATTAGAAGAGGTGAAAAAATGGAGAAACATCAAAATGGGCTTATTCCAGTAAGAGCAGGGGAAAAGCTTGATAAAGCCCGCCTTGAACAGTTTTTGCGACAAGAAATAAAAGAGTTACCGGATGGTCAGCTTGAAATTCAGCAATTTGGAATGGGACATTCTAATTTAACGTACGCGTTAAAAATTGGGGATTGGGAAGCAGTTCTAAGAAGACCGCCACTTGGACCTGTGGCACCTAAAGCGCATGATATGGAACGCGAATACAAAATTTTATCTGCTTTGCATCCGCTCTTTAATACAGCTCCAAAGCCTTATGTGTTTTCAGACGATCTATCAATCGTCGGAAGTCCTTTTTTTGTAATGGAGAGGCGATATGGCTATGTATTAGATAGTGATTTTCCTGAAGGTGTGGAGCCGACCCCAGAATTAGGACGCAGCATATCGGAAAAAATGGTCGACTTGTTAGTTGAACTTCATTCGCTCGATTATCAAAAAACAGATTTAGCAATGATGGCAAAACCGGAAGGCTTTATGCAACGACAAGTTGAAGGCTGGATTGGTCGCTATGAACGTGCACAAACAGATCAACTAGAAGGAGTAGATCAGTTAACCAAATGGATGCGAGCAAATATCCCAGTTTCACAAGCGCCAGCAATAATTCATTATGATTTTAAATTGAATAATGCTTTGTTTTCAGAAGACTTGTCAGAAATAACAGGATTGTTTGATTGGGAAATGACAACAGTTGGCGATCCGCTAGCAGACTTAGGTGCTGCCATGAGCTATTGGATTCAAGCAGATGATCCTGAACTACTAAAAGAAGGTTTAGGAAAAGCGCCTGTCACAGTAATGGACGGCTTTTACAGCCGAGAAGAGTTTATCGAAAGTTACGGTAAAAAAAGCGGGCGAGATGTATCGGATATGAATTTTTATTTAACCTTTGCTTATTTCAAATTAGCGGTTATTGTTCAGCAAATTTACTATCGTTATAAAAAAGGACAGACACAAGATCCACGATTTGCACATTTCGACCAGTACGTAGCGAGCCTGATGGCGCATGCATTGTCAACTGCTTTAGAGGAATAACGTTCATCTGTACCAATAAATAAGACACGAAGTAGAAAAGAGGAAATTTCAGGTGGAAGAAAGCGATGGGAATTTAGATTCGACTGTTTGAAATGCACTTTCCAAAAGGGCAGACCAGTAGTGAACCTTTTGGTTTGTCTAAAAGCCGTAAAGGGAAAACAAAGGCATAAATGTCGATGAGAAAGGAGTACGAATAAATGAAAAAACTATCAATATTGCTAAAGGAAAAAATATGGATCACTCCTGCATTGTACATTGTGATTGCCATTTCCCTTTCAATCGCTTTTTACTATGTCGACCTTTTCTATATTGAGGAATTAAAGCCATTTATCCCATCAATTCTACTGACGAATGTTGATTTAGCCAAGACCATCATGGGGAGTTTAGCCGGTGCTCTTTTGACAATGACCATTTTTACTTTTTCAACAATTTTAGTAGTGCTTACTATGTACTCATCTCAATTCTCACCTAGAACATTGACGAACTTTATCGAAGATAAAATTGTCTGGCGGGTATTAGGGATTTTTCTTAGTGGTTTTATCTTTAATACGCTGTCGTTGTTGTTTATGAGAGCGGATTTGTATGAAACTGACGTGATTACCACTTTCGCTGGAATCGTAATCGCATTTTTCTGCCTTGCCACTTTTTCCTATTTTATTCATTATATCGCAACTAGTGTTCAAGTTGGTGAACTAGTCAATAATCTCATTACGGAAGCAGAAGAGGCTATCTCGAAATTTGAGGAGTTGCAAGAAAATGAAGCTAGCGAAGAAAAAGATTGGAGTCCAATTGGTATTAAAGAAAGTCACCGAGCTGAAAAAGAAGGGTATATCCACTATTTGTCTTTCAAAAAGCTTGTAGATTATGCAGAGGAGCAGGAGCTGAAAATTGAAATCCTGGTTAATCCTGGAGACTACGTATACGAAGGTAAAGCAATTTTTAATGTTTTCGGCGTCAATAAAGCCGAAAAGTCTATCAACAATTTTTACTCTCTTGGGGCTTCCAGAACGTCGGAGCAGGATCTTGATTTTGCCATTCAAAAAATGGTGGAAGTGGCGCTTCGTGCCATATCACCAGGGATTAATGATCCAAATACAGCCAATGATATCATCGTTCGATTAGGGCGCCTTCTTGGTCGATTGGGAAGACTCAAAACGGGCACGTTCTTGTTAGGCGAAGAACAAGTTCTATATCGTTTCCATTCTTATAAAAAAACATTATACAAAACCTTCCACCAACTGTCACATTACGGGAAAGAGGATATCTCCGTTTTAATAGCTATTCTTGACTCTTTGAAAATAGCTGCAGAAGTAGGTCCTAATCGACATCATTTGGAGTTGTGGGAGACCCATATTTATGTTATTGACGGTGTGGATATTCAGGGGTTGAAAACATTAGACCAGGAAACTCTTCAAGAGAAACTCGACGAATTGGCTAAAGCCACAAATCAGCATTCCTATAACATTGCTAGAGAAAAGGGAAACTGAGAACGCTTTTTTGGAGCTTGATATGCCGAGCGACAGAGGAGGTGAATTATGCAGAATCATCAGCTGTTTGAAGGAATGACTTTTTTAAAGGATTTATCAATTTCAGAATTTCTGCTGTTCTTCGTGTATTTAGCTATTATTCTTGTTGTGAAAATTATTGTGTTATTGCTATTGAGAAAGCTCGTTCCTTCTAAAAATTTCAAACTGCGCATTTATCCAGTAATTGAAGATATCTCAAATTGGCTTGTGTTATATGGTGGCATACTATTCTTTGTATTTTATTTTTCAAAAGAACAATGGTTAACCTCCGCTTTTTATGAAACAGAAGGTGTGGAAATATCCGTATTGCTAATTATTGTCGCCGTATTGATTGTGACTTTTGCAAACCGCATTACAAAAGCACTTACTCGTTATGTTATGCCATTTGTTTATGAACAATTTGATGTCGATATTGGGATAAGTTATACCATCAATCGGTTATTGTATTATTTAGTCATGTTTTTAGCTTTAGCTATCAGTTTTACAACAGTTGGACTGGATTTAACAGCACTTGGTGTCGTTTTTAGTGTTCTTGGAATCGGAATCGGATTTGGTGTCCGCAATATTGCCGCCAACTTCGTGTCAGGCATCATCATTTTATTTGAACGCCCCATGGAAGTTGGAGAAATGGTAGAAATCGACGGGAAAATTGGACGCATTACCAAAATCAAACTTAGATCAACTGTAATAGAGACATTGAAAGAAGGGACACTCGTTGTTCCCAATCAATATTTTATCGAGCAGATCGTTAGAAATCGATCCAGTGCTCAATTGTATGCAAGAGTTATGGTCAGCGTGCAATATGGCAGTGATACGAAAAAAATTGAACAACTTCTCAACGATTCGGCGTTAAAAACAATAAGTTTACTGGAAGAAATGCCAGAAAAAAGTGTAGAAGTACAGTTGATTGATTTTAGAAATTCAGCATTAGACTTTCAAGTGGAAGTACAAGTAGTTAATGTAGAGATGAAAGAAAATCTTGAAAGCCAGATTCGGCATGCGATTGCGGAAGCTTTTCTCCATAATAATGTGAAGTTAGCTGAAGGAGCTTATGAAGAATAAGAAAAGGCGATGGATTGTTATCCATCGCCTTTTACTATTATTATTTATTCTTTTTCATCACTATCAATATATGAAATATCTGGTTCAATGTGGACGAGAATTACACAATTCGTCTTTACTTTTTGAATTTTCTTCTCGATTTCTTCAGTAATCCAATGACTTTCGATTACATTTAAATTAGGCGCAACGCTAACTGTTAAATCAATAAACATGACATTACCATGATTGCGTCCTTTAAAGTCGCGTAATGTAATGACACCTGGCACTCGACGAACCAACACAGATAAAGTTTCGACTTCGTCTTCATCAAAGCCATCCGTTAAGGTCATAACAGATTCTTTGAAAATATCTAGCGCAGTTTTGATAATGATCAATCCAATAATAAAAGCTGTGACAATATCCAATATCGGTGCACCAAAGATTGCACCGAAAATCCCGATACCAGCACCCAGACTAACGAGAGCATCGGAACGATTGTCATACGCTGCGGCACGAACAGCGGAACTTTTGATTTCTTGACTGAGTTTTAAATTATAGCGATAGACGACGTACATGATAATGGCAGAGAAAAAAGCAATCCATGCAGTAATTACTGAAGGTGCTTCAGCAATCGGTTCGAAAATTGAACGGAATGCATTGGTTAAAACCTGTAAGCCAATGACGGCCATAATGAAAGAAGCCAAAAGTGAGGCGATGGTTTCGGCACGCAGATGACCATAATGATGATTTTCATCGGGGGGTTTCTGAGAAATTCTAAGTCCTACTAATACTGCAATAGAAGCGAGAATATCGGTCAAGTTATTAAAACCATCCGCTTTTAATGCTTCAGAAGAGCCCCAAAAACCAAAGGCCAACTTAATAGAACTGAGAAATATATAAGCACCGATGCTGATCCAAGCACCTTTTTCCCCTTTGCGTAAGTTTGTATACAGGTCCATAAAGTTTCCCACCTCCAAGTCGATGAAACAAAGTGAAACGACCCTCACATGAGGGTCGTTTCACTATTATTATTTATAGTCGCGTTAATAAAATATCATTTTTAAATATAACAAACCATATAGGTAGTAAAAAAATCTGCAGACATGTTCGACGGATAAAATAGATTAACGGTTGAACAGTTGGTCTTTTAATAGTATCAAGCTCTTTTTAAACCTTGTCAATACTGAAAAAGATTTCGCACTATTTGTTTTAATATTTTACACAAATTTAATGTTGAAACATATAAGTGAAAGGTTATGCTTAAGTAGAATAAATTTTAAAAAGGAGAGGCCTATGACTAAGAAAAACAACTATCTCGAGATTCTAAAAGCTTCTACGAAATTAGGGTTAACATCTTTTGGAGGGCCAGCAGCTCATATAGGTTACTTCCGGGATGAGTATGTGACGAAAAGAAAGTGGCTAGACGATAAAGCTTACGCAGATATAGTAGCGTTATGTCAATTCCTTCCAGGACCAGCGAGTTCTCAAGTTGGTATTTCAATCGGCATGTTGCGCGGTGGAATATTCGGTGGCTTCTTGTCCTGGTTTGGATTCACGATGCCTTCAGTTATTTTGTTGCTATTATTCGCTCTTGTAGTCACAAATGGTTCTTTTGATAGTGGCTGGATTCAAGGGTTGAAAATTGTTGCAGTTGCGGTTGTGGCACATGCTTTACTGGGTATGGGCAAAAGTTTAGCACCTGATCGTCCACGTATTGCTATAGCAGTAGGAGCCGCAATATTGATTTTGTTAATACCTGCAACTTGGGCTCAAATCGGGGTAATTATTCTTTCAGGTATTCTTGGATATGCGATTTACCGAAAAGAAGATGCACCTAAACCTGTAAATTTAGTACTTAGTTTTGGCAAGAAAACAGGAATTGCTGCTTGGGCAGTTTTTGCTACGTTATTGATTGGACTACCAATGGTTCGTCCGTTAATAGAATCAACATCATTGGCAATTTTTGATGTGTTTTATCGTGTTGGATCGATTGTTTTCGGCGGAGGGCATGTCGTATTACCAATGTTAGAGAGAGAAATTGTACCGACCTGGATGACAGCAGACGCCTTTATCGCAGGTTACGGAGCTGCTCAAGCAGTTCCGGGTCCATTGTTTACGTTGGCTGGTTATTTAGGGCAATTAATGAATGGAGGATGGGGTGTTTTGATTGCCGTTGTTGCTATGTTTTTACCATCTTTTTTATTGATTATTGGTACATTGCCTTTTTGGAGTATTATCCGCACAAAATCTGGCGTGCAGGCAGCATTAAAAGGAGTCAATGCAAGTGTAGTTGGAATTTTGCTTGCAGCATTATATGATCCTGTTTTCACTTCGGGAATCCGTGGTCCTGTCGACTTTGCAATTGCGATAACAGCCTTTACAATGTTAGTCTATTTTAAACTAGCTCCTTGGATTGTGGTTTTAGTAACGACTATTCTTGGTGTAATCACTTATGCGGTTTTATAACTAAAGGGGGATGGATTGAATGACAGGAAACGAGTTGGATCAACAAGATGTGCTAGCGAATTATAAACAAGAGTTTTTTGTGGAAAAAGATACGGTTTATATGGACGGCAATTCTCTTGGGTTACTATCTAAACGGGCTGAAGCAAAATTACATAGTTTAATAGATAGTTGGAAGACGTTCGGTATTGACGGCTGGACAGAAGGAGAGCATCCTTGGTTTACTTTAGCGGAAAATATGAGTGCGCGTATTGCTCCTTTAGTTGGGGCAAAGGCTCATGAAGTAATGGTGACAGGATCAATCACATCTAATATTCATCAAATGCTATCAACCCTATTTCAACCGACACCTGATCGTTTTGCAATCCTTGTCGATGATTTAAACTTTCCATCGGACATTTATGCGGTAGAAAGCCATCTTCGTTTGCGTGGACTCGATCCAGCTAAAGCAATGAAAAAAGTTGGCAGTCGAGACGGCTATACATTAAAGCTAGAAGATATCATCGAACAATTGACTGATGACGTAGCAGTATTATTGTTGCCATCTGTTTTGTACAGAAGTGGACAGCTGTTGCAAATTAGAGAGATTACAGAAGCAGCGCACAAAAAAGGCATTTTGGTTGGTTTTGACTTGGCGCATTCGATTGGCGCAATGCCGCATCAATTGCATGATGACGGAGTTGACTTTGCTGTATGGTGTCATTATAAATACATGAACTCAGGTCCGGGGGGACAGGCGGACTATATATTCATGAACGTCATCATCATTTATTGCCAGGGAATGCAGGATGGTTTGGTTCTGATAAAACACGTCAATTTGATATGGATCATGAATTTTCCAAAGCACAAGGTGCAGGTGCTTATCAAATTGGCACCCCTCATATTTTCAGTATGGCTCCTTTACTTGGCAGTTTGGAGTTGTTTGAAGAAGCAGGGATTCAAACAATCCGCCAAAAGTCACTTCAGTTAACATCGCTTTTAAGAAAGTTAATCAGACAACGGATTCCTGAATTGACTGACGTTACGCCTGAACAAGATGGTGAACGGGGTGGACATATTGCTTTAGCTCATCCGGAAGCTGCAAGAATTTGTAAAGCCTTGAAAGAAGCAAACATCATTCCCGATTTTCGCGCACCGAATATTATCCGATTAGCGCCTATCGCATTTTACACGTCGTTCAGTGATGTCGAACAAGTAGTGGCCAAACTTCAAGACATTATGGAAAACGAAACCTACAAAGATTTCAGCAATGAACGAAACGTGGTGGCGTAAGTCATGACTAGAAAAATCATCGATATTTCCATGGAATTGAACAACATGACGCCGGAGTGGCCAGGAGATATCCCGTATAGCTATGAGCTATCTGTAACAAAAGAGCAAAGTGGATCGGTCAATATTGGAAAGCTACAAACGAGCACTCACATAGGTACGCATATCGATGCTCCATTTCATTACAATGAGCAAGGATTGAAGACGCATGAGCTACCATTAGATGTCTATTTAACGCAAGCACAAGTAATGGATGTTAGTGGTTTAGAAAAAATTGCTCTTTCGGATTTAAAACCGCTCGAAAAAAATGTTGAAGCTGTATTACTGAAAACTGTTTCTTGGCTAGACCGTAGCAAATTCCCACAGAAATGGCCAGTTTTTGATGAGTCTATTGCTAAATGGATGGCTGATAATGGTGTAAGATTGCTAGGAGTGGACGTGCCATCTGTTGACCCTGAAACGAGTAAAGAATTACCTATGCATCAAGCTATGAATCGGCAGCAGCGCTTTATTTTAGAAGGCATTGTGTTGGATGAAGTTTCAGAAGGTGTTTATCAATTAGTAGCATTGCCGCTGAAGATAAAAGGCGGAGAAGGCAGTCCAGTACGTGCAATTCTTTATACGTAAAAATAGCCAGAAGTAGTAACTAATTATTTAAAGACAAATAAAACCTTCACCTGTTTTTTCAGGTGAAGGTTTTATGCGTAGTCTGCACGGAAATAAGGCTCCATATTTTTTATATTCATAGCGATTTCATCGCAAATCTCTTGATAAAGCGCCCATTGTTCCGTACTATCGTTACTTCGCAATTCGGGATTGCGGATATTCCAACGCAATAATTTTTGGCTAGGCAAGTCAGATGGAATATCGCCATCTTCAAATTCGCCATCGTGTAAAGCGATGATTAAATCCGCTCTTCCTACTTCTTGTGGATTGTAAGAACGTGCTTCAACTGGAGGTAAATCCAAGATGATTTCTTTCATTATTTCTAAAGGCATCTCATTAAAGTCAGGTTGAACACCTTGCGTCCATGCAGCACTGCGTATTTCCCAATCCGGAAGCATTAGTCGATTAGCCCAAATTTCAGCCATTAACCCACGATGTTGGTGAGGAGAGATAAAATATACTGTTTGTCTTGACACGGGAAACCCCTTCTTCCTATAGAACAAACCGTTTCTTCTATTAGTAATGTTTACCCACTATTCGCAAAATAAAACTATTAAATTTATGACAAAATGGTGAATTTGATGCACCTTGTCGAAAATCCGGATTTGTGAACTAAGGAACTCCTAGTTCGCAAATCCGGATTCTTTATTTCACTACTAATATGGAACATGAAGAATCTTGGATTAACTTTTTACTTACGGATCCAACAAAGAATTTTTGCAAACCAGATTTCCCGCTGTTGCCGATAATCAGCAAATCGATATTCTGTTCCTCGATAAAAGCTGTAATTGTTTTAGCTGCATTTCCTTCTAGCGCAAGTACAGAAGCTTTTGTGTTGTGCGTATCAAGCTGTCTTTGGATAGATTGCTGAACATGCTTCGAGTATTCTGCTGCTGCACCGTCATAATCTTTTTCGTGAGAAATTTTTTCATCACCAATTCCATAAGGCATATACTGAGCATAATTACTATCGACGTTAGCAGATACTACAGGAGCCGAAGCACTGCCTGCATCCATATAGCCAACACTTTCTCGGTAATCTTCGTTCACATATATTACCGAAAGTTTGGCATCAGGCAATACATTTACTAATTCAATTGCTTTTTCAAATGCCATTCGACTACCATCGGACCCATCATAAGCCATTGCGATATTCGTATACATTTCTCTCACCTCGCCTTATTACTCTTATTTGTAAATTACCCCCCACTACTTAAATGAAACCTCTGTTAGTTTCAGGAAAAAACTTTCGAAAAATGTTGACAATTCAAAAAAGTTTTTGATATTCTAGAATTAACTAATAAAAGGGAATGGAGGTAATGATGATGAAAAAAATGGAAATGAACATTCAAATCAATTTAATATCATCATCAGACCTTCCTGTAATTTTTTTCTGACTTTATTTCGAGAATAGAATTGTTCAGGACAAGTCTGGTAACTTGTCCTGTTTTCATGAGCGTGCGCCCATAAACTAGGCGTGCGCTTTTTTGTGTTTATTCTTAAAAATGGATTAGATCAACAGGAGAGAATGGTAAATGAGGAAAAAGTGGATCGGGAATTAGAAAGCGGGTGGAAGAAATGTTTGACGTGTTATGGAAGTTGAAATGGTTTTTTAAAGAAAATTGGCTTCGTTATACGACAGCGGTTATGTTGTTGTTTGTTGCAAATATTTTAGAGATTATCCCGCCTTGGCTTATTGGCAAGGCAATCGATTCAATTGCACAAGGGCAATTAACTTCGCCAATAATGTGGCAGTATGTAGTGGTTCTTTTTATAGCTCTCGTATTGGCATATTTGATTAACTTTGTGTGGCAATATCAATTATTTGGAGGCGCATATGTAATCGAGCGCCAACTTCGTTCGAGTTTGATGGGACAATTTTTGAAAATGTCTCCAACTTTTTATGAGAAGAACCGGACTGGCGATTTGATGGCGCGATCGACTAATGATTTAAAGGCCATTTCAGAAACAGCTGGATTTGGTATTTTAACGTTAATCGATTCGACTTTGTATATGGCGACCATCATCGTAGCGATGGGAGTTCTTGTTTCCTGGGAACTGACTTTCTTTGCGATGTTGCCATTGCCGATATTGGCAATCATCGTTCAAGTATTAGGTAAGAAAATTCATGTGCGCTATATGGAAGCTCAGGAAGCATTCGGCGATTTAAATGATAGCGTATTAGAGTCAGTAGGTGGCGTGCGAGTTATTCGAGCATACGTTCAAGAGCGTGCTTCCGAAAGTAATTTTGCTGAAATGACAGAAGATGTTTACGAAAAAAACATGGCAGTAGAACGAATAGATGCGTTGTTTGCACCGGTAACGAAAGTGCTGACGTCGATTAGTTATATGATTGGACTCGGCTATGGCGCATTTTTAGTTGCAGATGGAAAAATGACGTTAGGAGATTTAGTTGCTTTTAATGTATATCTAGGGATGATTGTTTGGCCCATGTTTGCCATCGGAGAAATGATTAATATTTTGCAGCGTGGCAATGCTTCGTTAGATCGAGTCAATAATACGTTAGAGTATCCGGAAGATGTGACAGATCCCCAAAAACCGCTAATAGCTGGGAAACTAGAAAAAATCGGCTTTAAGGATTTTAACTTTACTTATCCACAGTCGAGTTCGATCAATCTTCAAGGCATTAACTTATCGATGAATAGCGGACAAACCTTAGGTGTTGTCGGCAAGACTGGTAGTGGAAAAACCACTTTTATCAAACAATTAATGAGAGAATATCCGACAGGTGAAGGTTCTATTTTAATGAACGGCATCGAATTAAAAAAGTTAACAAAAGATCAATTGCGCAGTTGGATTGGATACGTACCACAAGATCACGTGCTATTTTCAAGGACAATTCGAGAAAATATTTTGTTTGGTAAATCAGATGCGAGTGAAGAAGAGCTATTAGAAGCACTTCGGTTATCCCATTTCGAGAAAGATTTAGCTTTACTGCCAGGCGGATTAGACACACTTGTTGGTGAAAAAGGAGTGGCATTATCGGGAGGTCAAAAACAACGGATTTCAATTGCTCGTGCATTGATTAAAAATCCGGAAATTTTAATATTGGATGACTCACTTTCGGCAGTCGATGCAAAAACCGAATCGCGAATCATTGAAAATATCCAATCAGAACGTTCTGGGAAAACAACTATTATTACAACGCACAGGTTGTCTGCGGTCAAACATGCAGATTGGATTGTCGTGCTAGATGACGGCAAAATTATTGAAGAAGGAACTCATGATGATTTGCTAGAAAAAAACGGTTGGTACAACGAACAATTCCTCCGTCAGCAAATAGAGGAGGTGTAAGCATGGGGACAGGAAAACGATTATTTCATTACGCATTGAATTTTAAAGAAGTTTTAATAGTTGGGTTAATCATGTTGGCTGTTGCAGTGGCGGCAGATTTAGCGGCACCGTTAATTGCCAAAGAGATTATTGACAATCACATAGCGGTTTCGGACGGTTCGGTAGATTTTGAACCAATCGCTTATTTATTAATTTTGTTCTTTGTACTGGCGATTATTACAGCGGTTTTCCGCTATTGGCAATCTGTATTTTTACAAAGAGGAGCCAATCGAATTATACGCAAAATGCGTAACGATGTTTACGGACATACGCAAACTTTGCCAATACGTTATTTTGATAATTTACCGGCAGGCAAAGTGGTCGCACGCATTACCAACGATACTGAAGCAATTCGTGATTTGTTTGTCACGGTTTTGTCTCAGTTTGCTACAAGTTTTATGTATATGGGCGGTATTTTTATTGCATTGTTTTATCTCGACTGGAAAATGGCTGCCATGACACTCGTGTTAATTCCATTGTTATACATTTGGATGTTGGTCTACCGGAAGTATGCGGCTCGCTACAATCATATTGTTCGTGAGAAAGTCAGTGAAATGAATGCCATGATTAATGAGTCGATTCAAGGAATGACGATTATTCAAGCATTCCGACGTGAACGCAAGATGAAGGATGAGTTTGAACAATTAAATGATGAGCATTATAAATACCAGAAAAAATTACTCGTACTTGAAGGCGCGGCTTCTTATAATTTGGTCGGCGTGCTTCGTTCGATGACGTTCATCCTTTTTGTTTGGTATTTCGGAAGTGCCTCTATATCAGGGAACACAGTGATTACGGTAGGTGTGTTGTATGCGTTTGTCGACTATATTATCCGGTTATTTAATCCGATTAGTGGAATCGTCAATCAATTTGGACGATTAGAGCAAGCATTAGTAGCAGCAGAAAGAGTATTCCGCTTGCTCGATCAAAAAGGAGAAGTGGTAGTCGATAAGAAAATAGCGCGCTATCATGGCAATGTTAGTTTTGAAAAAGTTTGGTTTGCTTATAAGGAAAAAGAATATGTGTTAAAAGATATCTCTTTTACAGCAAACCAAGGAGAAACAGTGGCGTTAGTTGGGCATACAGGGTCTGGGAAAAGTTCAATCATGAACTTACTGTTTCGCTTTTATGACGTGTCAAAAGGGGTTATTACCATTGACGGGGTTAACATTAATGACATGCCGAGACAATCGGTCAGAGAGCATATGGGAATTGTTTTGCAAGATCCGTATTTGTTTAGTGGAACGATCGAATCGAATATCACATTAGGTGATGAGCGGATTACGAGAGAGATGGTAAACAATGCATTGTCAGCAGTAGGAGGCGAGCGTGTATTAAACCACTTGCCAAAAGGAATCGATGAACCGGTTGTTGAAAAAGGCAGTACTTTGTCTTCAGGACAGCGACAATTAGTATCATTTGCAAGAGCATTAGCATTTGATCCAGCGATTTTAATACTAGATGAGGCTACTTCCAATATTGATACAGAGACAGAAGAAATTATCCAACACGCAATGGATGTTTTGAAAAAAGGCAGAACGACATTTATCATTGCCCATCGCTTATCGACGATTAAAAATGCGAATCGTATACTTGTACTGGAAAAAGGCGAAATTGCTGAGGCAGGCAGTCACGATGAATTGATGAAGCTTGGTGGTATCTATTATCAGATGTATAAAATTCAATCAGGAATGTCCCAAACCCAATCTACTGGGTAAGGGGGGCATTCCTTTTTTCTAGTGAAAGATGCTATCGCTGTTAAATTCAGCTAGCCTTCCTTATAATTAAAAGAGCGTACAAAAAAAAGCTGGAACATTCCAGCGCTTTAATCGTATACATGATAGAGCATCAGCTCGTGAATCATTGTTTTAATGGTTTCCTCATCTTGAGGAGTCTTTGACTTCCAAACGATGCTGCCATCGGGATGGTATTCTCCAGTTATGCGTTCGTATTTATAAAAGAAGGAAATGTCCCACCCTGGTAATTGATTGTTTTCAAACATTGGCTTAAATTTAAAATGCTGAAGCATGTAAATCCTCCTTTGCGTTCTTCTTTTCATTATAGGGGAATACAAGGAATACACAAAGCAGAAAAAGAAAAGAGTGACAAAAGTGAATATAATAGTGACGTTAGTTTTTATGGCAATTGTTGGGGCGTTAATTGGTGGAGTGACCAATCACTTAGCGATTAAAATGCTCTTTTGGCCTTATGAGCCTAAATATATTGGTAAATGGCGAGTGCCACTGACGCCCGGACTCATACCCAAGCGGCGTGATGAATTATCCCGTCAACTTGGTAGGACGGTTGTCGAGCATTTATTAACACCCGACACATTTAAGAAAAGGTTTTTTAATCAGGAAATGCGGACAAAATCCGAAAAATGGATGAACCGTCAGTTAAATAAGCATTTGTTTGATTCACCGAAAACATTTAATGATTGGCTGCAAGCAGCTGGTCAAACAGGAATGGATGGGAAAATTGAAGCGAAGCTGGATGAACTGGTTGAACTTCAAAAAGAAGCTTTGCAACATTATATTGCAGGGAAAACGATCCGTGAATTGATGCCAGACAATTGGAAAGCTGAAGCGGAGACGAAATTATTTGAAGGTGTTCAATATGCGCTAGATCAAGGAATCGACTATTTTGAATCAGCACATGGTAGACAAACCATCAAGTCGTTATTGGATGAGTTTTTAGAGTCGCGTGGTCGTTTTGGCCATATGCTGCATTCCTTGCTCGGCGAATCCAAACCATTGGTCGACCGTATTCAACCCGAAATTATTAAGTTTCTTAACTCTCCAAAAACCTTTGAACTTGTTGGAACTTTAGCTTATAGCGAATGGGATAAAGTTCAAGACCGAAGAGTCGATGAACTGTTAAAAGAGTTTGATTTTGACACAGCAATGGGGTCAGTAAAACAATATGTTCGTGAAAAAGCAGCGATTTCTACACGTTTAAACACAACACTTGCAGAGACTTGGCCTGGAGGGTTAGAATGGACAAGTGTCAATATTACGCCACTTGTGACGGACTTTGTCTTCGAGCAAGGAGAGCATAAACTGGAAGAAACCATATTGAAAATTGATATGGAAGGTATGGTTAAACAGCAAGTCGATTCTCTGCCACTCAGCCGCCTTGAAGAATTGGTGCTTGGGATTTCACGGAGAGAATTTAAAATGATTACCGTATTGGGCGCATTTCTCGGAGGCTTTATTGGCGTCTTCCAAGGAATTTTCGTCATGATACTAAACTAAAATTAGAGGAGATGGATGAACATGACAGTAAACATTTATGACGACATTAACAAATTAGAAAGCACGTTCCGTTCAACAGACGAATTCAAAAAATTAGAGGAAGCAGTTGCACTAGTAACTGCTGACCAACAAGCAAATGAATTGTTCAAGACGTTCCGCGATTTGCAAATTACGCTTCAACAAAAACAAACACAAGGTGAAGAAATCACTGAAGAAGAAATGATGAACGCACAAAGCACAGCACAAGAAGCTCAACAAAACGAAAAAATTCTTGCAATGCTAGAAGCTGAAATGGGCTTAAGCCAAATGATCGAAGAAGTTAACCGTGTCTTGATCAAACCTGTACAATCTTTATACGAAAGCATGTAATTTTACAAAAATAAAGGAATAGTGAAGAGAGACATCGAATACGTAAAGGTGAATGACAATTCATCTTTACGAAGGGGTGTCTCTTTTTATGTTTGAAACTATCGAATTAACAAAACGTGGGCGAATCGGTCAACTAGTTTTGAATCGTCCAAACTCGATGAACGCCATGAACGGGAAAATGATGAAAGAGCTGGCGGATTGCTTTGAATCGCTACAGCAAGATAGTACTGTACAAGTGCTAATCATTAAAGGCGAAGGAAGAGCATTTTCAGCTGGTGGAGACATTAAAGAAATGATGGATCCGGAAAATCCAATGGATATTGATGTGGTGATGAAGGATGTTAGTCGTTTGGCAAAAGCGTTGTATACATTGCCTCAAATTACGATTGCTGTCATTCATGGGGCTTCAGCAGGCCTTGCTTTTAGCATGGCGTTAGCTTGCGATCATGTCATCGCAGAAGAAAATAGCAAATTAGCTATGAACTTTATCGGCATTGGTCTAGTACCAGATGGCGGAGGACATTTCTTTATGAAAGAACGGGTAGGGGTACCAAAAGCGAAACAAATCATTTGGGCTGGCCAAACCTTAAAAGCGCATGATGCACTTTCAAAGGGATTGATCGAGGAAGTGACAGCAGAAGGACGTGGACTTGAGCATGCTGAAATTTACGCTGCAGTCACAATTGCATCGCCACTTAAAGCCAGATTAGCAACGAAACACATTCTTCATCAAACAAAAGTTGATGAATTGGTGAAAATATTAGAAATGGAAGCCGCCGCACAGTCTGCTATGCGAAAGTCAGTGGACCATTTAGAAGGCATTCAAGCTTTTGTCGAAAAAAGAAAGCCTCACTTTACAGGTCAATAAAAAGCATGGCGGAAAAATTCCGCCATGCTTTTTTCATGCTTATGAATGGAAAAGAAGAAGTTTACCAGCAGGTGATGCTAAACGGTGAGTGAGTTGAATCATCTCTTTTTCTTCTAGCATCGCATGTCCTTTACCGCGTGCTTCTTCATCGGTTTCAGCAGTAAATGTTTCGTCTAATAGCTGTTTGCCTGTTTTTTCGAATACAGTCAGTTTGTATGTTCTCAATTCAAATCAATCCTTTCTGAATGGATATTCATTTCAAGTATAAAGGGTTTCTTTTAAAAAGTCCTGTAATTATTGAAACATTTAGGCAGCTGTTTCGTAGTAAGTAGAAAGAAAGGGGCGAATAGGAATGGCTTTGCATGTTGACCAAGTAACGAAAAAGTTTGGAGATTTTACAGCAGTGGACAATCTTTCGCTGTCGATTGAAGAAGGGGGAATGCACGGGTTTCTTGGAGCGAATGGAGCTGGGAAAACGACGACATTCCGAATGATTTTAGGTTTGTTAGATCCGACAGAAGGGTCAGTCCGTTGGAAAGGAAGACCCATTACATATGCAAGTAGTCCAGAAATTGGCTATTTACCAGAAGAACGAGGACTTTACCCGAAAATGAAAGTAGAAGAGCAATTGGTGTATTTGGCACAATTACGCAATATGTCTAAAGGAGATGCGAAACGTGAAGCAGCTGCTTGGTTAGAGCGTTTTGAAGTGCCGCATTATGGTCAGAAAAAAGTAGAAGAATTATCAAAAGGCAACCAACAAAAAATCCAATTGATTGCATCACTCCTACATAAACCATCGCTATTAATACTAGATGAACCGTTTTCAGGATTAGATCCAGTCAACGTCGAAATGTTAAAAAAAGCCATTCTAGATTTTCAAAAACAAGGAGCAACGATTGTTTTTTCAAGCCACCGTATGGATCATGTAGAAGAACTGTGTGATGACATAAGCATTTTAGATCGAGGAAAAGTAGTAGTTAGTGGATCGATAAAAGAAGTGAAACGCTCTTTTGGTAAACAAAGAGTTCGTTTGAATATGGACGTAGACCTTTGCAGTTTAAGTGAAATTGCAGGTGTCGATCATTTCACAAAAACGAAAGAAGGGGCTATTTTTCAAATTACTGAAGAAAAAATTGCGCAGATTTTGTTGGCTGAAGCGATGAAACTCGGCACACTTCGCCATTTTGCAGTAGAAGAACCTTCTTTAGAAGAAATTTTTATCGCAAAGGTGGGAAAACTGCATGCATAGTTTTTGGATTATTTTCAAACAAGCATTTATAACAAAAGCCAGAACAAAATCATTTCTTATAACGACGGGTGTCGTTGTTGCTGCCTTTTTCTTGTTAGCAAATATATCGAATATTATCGCCATTTTTAATGGAGACGAAAATGAAGAAAATACCTTGCATGTAGTTAGTGAAAATCCAGCACTTCTGGAAAATCTCCAAGCACAATTGGTATTGATGAATAGTGAAACTGAAGCTGTGCCGACGTACTTAACAGAAGCAGAATTGCAAAAAAGTATTACGGAAGGCACCATTGATGATTATTTAGTGTTAATGCTAGATGGGCAATTGAGTGCTCGTTATGTATCTGAATCTGCCAATGAAATGGGCGGAGGGGCTGAAATTGAAAATGCAGTCCAAGCAATACATACAGCTATTACAGCCGAATCACTCGGGCTAAATGACGGTCAGGTAGGGCAATTGTTCATGCCCGTTGAATTTGAAAGACAAGCGGTATCTGAATCTTCTAAATCACAAGAAGAGTTGAGTCAGGCAAGAGGTCTAGTTTATGTACTGATTATGTTGATTTATGTCGCAGTTATTTATTATCCAAATATGATTGCTATGGAAGTCGCAACGGAAAAATCATCGCGTGTCATGGAAATTTTAATCTCCAGTGTCTCACCTGTTAAGCATATGTTTGCAAAAATTGCCGGCATCGGTAGCCTTGGCATATTACAAATGATGATTTTTGGACTGGCCGGTTATTTTGCCATCCAAACAGCGGGTACGGATTTGACTAAAGGCGTATTTAGCGTCATGGGCTTTTCGGAAGTGAAAATCAGTACATTTTTGTTTGCCATACTCTTTTTCCTGCTCGGTTATTTCCTATATGCGGTACTTGCGGCATTGCTTGGATCGTTAGTTAGTCGAACAGAAGACGTACAGCAACTCATGCTGCCTATGATGATTTTAATTATTATCGGATCATTAATCGCTTTCTCTGGTATTTCAGTGCCAGAAGCTAGCTATGTAACGATTTCTTCCTACATTCCATTTTTTGCCCCGTTGGTTATGTTTTTGCGCGTCGGTATGCTCGATTTGTCATTATGGGAGCCGTTATTGTCAATTGGGATCATGCTGTTGACCATTGGCATTCTTGGTTGGTTTGGGGCACGTGTTTACCGTGGAGGCGTATTAATGTATGGCTCTTCACAATCACTAAAAGATATTCGAAAAGCCATCCATTTAGGCAATAAAAAATAAAGAACATTGGTTTGAGCTATTCGACTGTTTGCGGGAAACTTTCTGCAAACAGTTTTTTAAATGACTTTGTCATGGTAAAATAAGAACAAATATTCGGTAGCTAAAAGGGGATTATTCATGGAGTCGATTCGATTTATCCACACAGCAGATTTGCATTTAGGAAGCCCTTTTATCGGTATGAGGGATTTACAAAAAGAACAGTGGCAGTTGCTGAAAGATAGTACCTTATCGGCATTTGATCGGCTGATTAAATATGCATTAAAAACCAATCCGGATTTTGTGTGTATTGTGGGCGATATATATGATGGAGAAGACCGTAATATTCGTGCACAAGCTCGTTTTCAAAAAGGGATGCAACAACTGGCCGAGCGAGAAATTCCAGTAGTTATGTGCTATGGCAACCACGATCATTTGAGCGGTAATTGGACGCGTTTTGAACTTCCAAAGAACGTGCATGTGTTTGATGAAACGGTTTCTCAGTTCACGCTAAATACAGCAGCTGGTCCTGTCAGTTTTACAGGTTTTAGCTATGGCAAGCGTCACGTAAGTGAATCCATGGTTGAGCATTATCCAGTGGCACAAAGTTTAGACAGCTATCATATTGGGCTTCTCCACGGCAGTCTTGAAGGAGACGCTACACACGCTGTGTATGCGCCTTTTAAAAAAGAACAGCTACTTAGTAAGCAATATGATTATTGGGCGTTAGGACACATCCATAAGCGTCAAGAGCTCTATCTTGAGCCGGCGATGGTGTACCCTGGGAATATTCAAGGACGCCACCGGAAAGAATCAGGTGAAAAAGGCTTTTATGAAGTGACGTTATCAAAAGTAACGACACAATTAGAGTTTATTCCAACGTCTGTTGTTCAATTCGACCAAGTAGAGGTTTCTGGTAAAGGCATTGTTCATATGAACGAATTGGTTGAGGCATGCCAAAAAGAACTAAGTGTTTTTAGTGAAGCAGTAGGAACGGCCGTTATTGAATTGGTGTTAACAGAATTAGATCAAGACAGTTTCGAATTACTCGCTGAAATACCGGAAAGTGAATTGTTGGAGATGCTCAGGGAATCAGTGGAAGGATTAGATTCTTTTGTTTGGATTCAAGCGATACATTTGCAGCAAACAGATGAAGATGCTGAACTTTCTCCGTTAGGTGCAACATTAATCGATACAATGGCAAGCTGGGAAACGGACGATTGGAAAGTGGTGCTACAGGATTTGTATCGACATCCGAAAAGTAGTCGTTTTTTAGAGGCAGTAGAAGAGCAAACGATTGAAAAGCTCCAACTAACTGCAACTCAACAAATTCGGCGCACGATGCAGGCGGGAGAGTGATAACATGAAAATCGATAAATTAGTGATTTATGGCTTTGGCAAGCATGAAAACCGTACCATCGAATTAGGACAACAAATGGTTTTATTTTATGGTCCTAATGAAACTGGAAAAACAACAGTTCAACAATTTATCATTCAAATTCTTTTTGGGTTTCCCGCACGCAATCAAACACAATTGCGCTATGAGCCGAAAAATGGCGGTAAACATGGTGGCCAGCTTTACTTAACAGATCCGCATTACGGAAAACTGGTCATTGAGCGGATCAAAGGAAAATCGGCTGGAGATGTTACGATAACTTTTGAAGACGGCCAACGAGGTGGGGATGCCGAGTTGAAGCAAGTATTGCGAAATTACGACCGCGCTTCTTTTGAAGCAATTTTTTCGTTTTCGGTTCATGAATTACAAGGACTTGATCAACTAAGTGAAACCGAACTGAGTCGTACATTACTCGCTTCTGGTACGACAGGCATAGATGCCTTGACTCATTTAGAAAGTCAGCTGGAAAAACAAATGGCTGAGCTATTTAAAAAAAGTGGCCGTAAACCGCTAGTAAATGCACTAGCTGAAGAACTTCGGGAAATGGAAAAAGAGTTAAAAGACTACCGACAGCGAGCGGAACTTTATAGTCCCTCAATTGAACGATTACAGGCCATTAGACTGCGTCTACAGGCTATAGAGGATGAAGAAACGGCAAAAGACCAGGACCTTAAAAAAATCACGAAATGGCAACAAGCAGCGCCTTTATTTGCGAACGAATTGAAATTGACCAGTCAGTTAGAAAGAGTGGAAATCAATCAGTTTCCGGCTGAAGGCAGAAGACAAATGGACCGCTTAGTAGATCAGCTGACGCAAACCAAAGCAGATGTGGAATATATAAGCAATCAGCTCAATCGTTTAAACAATCCCGACCAAGTGGATTCTATGGAGTCGATTGAGAATTTGTTAAATCGTGAATCTGATTGGCATCAATTAAACGTTCAATTGGTTCAAAAACAAAACGAGGCACTCGACTTAACTGAAGAACGCGAAGAACTATTATCTCTTCTTGGACTTACTGAACAACAAGCGATGGCAGTAGATGTTTCTTTAAGCCAAGAAGAGCAGCTAGCCGAGCGATTAAAAGAGTTAGATTTAGAAGAAGAAAATCAGCGTTTTAATCAACGAAGCTTGCAAGAAGAAAAAAACAATTTGGCACGTGCAGAACAAAATCTAGCAAAATTTCTAGCACAAGAACCAAACGAAAAGGAACGACTAGCTGCAGAAGAGTGGCCGATAGTTTCAGCTCAGTTAGCAGAAGCTAAGGCTGCTTCTAAGTTTCAAAAAGGCAATACGGAACAAGACCGAGTCGTCAAATTTGCGTTAATGGGTGTCGGATTAGTTGTTGCTTCTTATGGCTTTATACAAGCTACTGTTTTACTTATTATAATTGGGCTAGCATCAATGGTTGTGGGTCTCTGGCTTTTCTTGAAAGCGAGAAAAGCCGATGAGTTGCCAGACAACTATTCGGAGGTGCTCAAAAAATACGGAGGTAAAGAACAGGAGTACGAAACGATTGCGAAAAAAGTGACAGAGTTTGACTTGCAGCTAGATGCATTGATGAACAATGTCGAGGCAAGCAAAAAGAATGTAGCTAGTTACGTATCTATCAACTCGAGTTCTCAAACTGAAACAGCTTATCAGCAATTGTTACGAGAAATCGGCTTAAGTCCAACTGTTCGTCGTACAATGGCAATGGAGCTTTTTGGAAAGTTACGCAAAGTTCATGCTTCTTCTACACGTCTACTGCGCATTAATGGCGAGATTGAGAAACTAAAAGCCCAGCAAAAAGAGTGGGTAGACAAAGCACAACAAGCATGTGGGAAAGAAATAGCAACCGAAGGATTGATTGCTTCATTGCGCTCAGAACTATCGATACGAAAAGAAAAGCAAGAACACTGGCATAAAGTCAAAAATGAACGATCTAATTTGCAAGAAAAATATGATCAGTTACTAGCACTCCAAAAACAACTTGAAAAAGAACAACAGACTTTACTGACATATGCTCAAGCGGAAGAAGTTTTTGATTTTTACCGATTAGCTGACGAGTGGGAAAAGAAACAGGAAGTGGAACGAGCACTCGAATTGACCCAAGAACAATTACAATCAATCGGAAACGTGGAGTTGCGACCAAATTGGGAGCCTGAAGATGCACAGCTGGCGATTGAACAAGTTCAAGTAGAATTGAATCAATTAAAAGCCGAGCGAAATGAGTTGTTGAAAGAACAAGCGGGCAAACAGCAACTAACACAAATGTTGGTGTCAGATACTTCGTACGAAGAAAAGCTGCAGCAATTTGAAGAAAAAAAAGCAAGTTTTGTTGATTTAGCGAAACAATGGTCAGTCAACAAAGCGATAGTCGAAGCGATCAACCAAACGATGAATGAACTTAAAGAGAAAAAGCTTCCTACTGTATTAGCTAACGCCCAGTTTTATTTTGGAAAACTGACAAATGGTGCTTACCAAGAATTAGCTATGAACGATGAAGGTTATTTTAAAGCGAAAAGGCATGGTGGTAGTTATTTTCCAATCGCGGAACTAAGTCAGGCGACAAAAGAACAAGCTTATTTGGCATTAAGATTGTCGTTAGCTGTATCGATGAAGAAAAGCCACCCGTTTCCAATTATTATGGATGATGCTTTTGTCCATTTTGATCGCAGTCGGTTGCAGCAAATGATAAACTTAGTAAAAGAGTTGCAAAAAGAGCATCAATTTATTTACTTTACATGCCACGAAGATATGCAACAGGCTTGGCCAACTGCACAAATCATTCATTTGGCCAATACCGAAAGGAGCGTTCATTCATGACCAAAGGAATTACACAGTATGCAGTGGGAGAAACAGTCGATGTATTCTTACTGATCAAACAATCAGTTAAAGGAGTCACGACTACTGGAAATCCGTTTATCTCGCTCGTGTTACAAGATAAGAGCGGAGATATTGAAGCGAAATTATGGGACACAAAAGATGAGCAGGAAAAAATATTCGCAGCTGAAGTAATTGTCCGCGTGGGTGGAGAAATCCATAACTACCGCGGGAAAAACCAATTGCGCATTAAGAGCATTCGCCCAGCGAAACCAGAAGAAAATCAATCAATCTCTGATTTGATGCCTTCTTCTGAAAAATCAGCAGATGAATTGCTCGAAGAAGTTATGAAGTATTTGTTTGAAATGGAAAACCCTCAAATCCAACGAATCACCCGTTTTATGCTAAAAAAATACCAACAGCAATTCTTAACGTACCCAGCAGCAACACGCAATCATCATGATTACGTATCAGGTCTAGCAGATCACGTCGTATCGATGCTGAAATTAGGAAAGTCTTTAACGGAGATCTATCCCGGACTCAACAAAGATTTGTTATTTGCAGGAATTATTCTGCATGATATTGGGAAAGTCATCGAGCTATCTGGACCCATCGCGACCACGTATACTGTTGAAGGTAATTTAATTGGGCATATCTCGATTATGGTAACGGAAGTTGCAAAGGCTGCAGAAGAGCTAGAAATTGAAGGAGAAGAAGTCATGCTCTTACAGCATATTATCCTTTCACATCATGGCAAAGAAGAGTGGGGAAGTCCGAAAAAGCCAATGCTCAAAGAAGCGGAAATGCTGCATTATATTGACAACATCGATGCGAAGATGATGATGTTGGATCGTGTTCTTGGGAAAACTAAAGAAGGCGAGTTCTCTGAACGCGTTTTCGCTTTGGACAATCGCTCTTTTTACAAACCGAAAATTTAATTATTCTTTAATGATATACTCCAACGAAAAGAGCACAGCCAAACTATCAGTTTGGCTGTGCTCTTTTTTTGATATATTATTCAGCTGGAGCTTCAGGTGTTTCTGGATTTAAAATATCATCCAAAGCACCTTCAAGATCTTCATCTTTGATTTTAACATTGGCTTCTTTCATAAGTTCAGCAACCTTTGGAAGCAAAGTAGTCTGATCTGCTTTTGAAAGGGCTATTTCTGTGCGTAGCTCTTCTTTTTGATCTTCTAGAGCAGGTTGGTCTTCAATTTGACGTTTTTCAAGAACTTGGATGATGTGGAAACCAAATTCTGAAGCTATAGGCTCACTAATTTCATCAACTTCAAGTCCATAAGCAGCTTCCTCAAATTCAGGAACCATTGCTCCTGGTCCGAACCAATCAAGATTACCACCGTTTGCGCCAGAACCAGTATCCGTTGAATTTTCTTCAGCTAACTTCGCGAAATCTGCGCCTTCATCTAATTGCTTTTTAAGCGAGTTAGCAGTTTCTTCATCAGCAACAAGAATGTGACGAGCATTTAACTCAGTACCTTGACGGTCGTAGTAATCTTGTATTTCTTCGTCCGTCACTTCTACGCCTTCAGTTAAAGCTTTTTCTTGCAATAAGTTCAAACGAATTACTTTTTTATAGCTTTCTTCTGTTTGGTTATTTTGAGCAAGAAATTGATCAAACTCTTCACCAAGCTCTTCTTTATTGCTATCGTATTCAGCATTTACTTCTTTGTCAGATACTTCGTATTTTTCAGCAAGAACTTTTTCAATTAGTAAAATTTGAATCGCTTGCTCACCAATTGACGTTTTCATTTCTTCGTAAAGCTCATTTTTTGTGATATCGCCAACATCGGAAGTGACGATAGCTTCTCCATCACCGCTGTCGCTACAAGCAGATAAAGCTAGTACAGATGCTGCTAACGTAAATGTTAAAAAGGACTTTTTCATTGAATTCGCTCCCAACTTTCTATGTATATGCAGTAGTTACTATACTATAAACGTATACCACTATGCAAAGTTCCTAAAAAAATACACTTGCCAGAAGGCAAGTGATTTAAGGTGTAAATTCTACGCCTACATACAACGATACCAGTAGTATTGTAATTAATATATTAATTGTCCGGAATATTTTTTGGTGATTTTCTTCCGGGATTTCTCTAGAAGTGACTAATGCCAATGTCATCCGGTTGATCTGAAAAAGATAAAACACGGAGAACATAACGATAAACGCGATAATCATGAATTTCCTCCCCTCTAACTTTACTACCTAGTATAACAAAAAAGGGAAGAAAAAGCAGATATCAGCTCATCACTGGTGGTACAAGAATTTCAAATCCGGTTTCTGTTTCTTCTATTAACGCATATTTAGGCGAACGTGCTAAGTTACGAAGGTAGATGATGTCTGTTAAACATAATGCACAATGATAGGCTAAAAGCATAGCAAAGTAATGACTGAAAGCCGGCAACATAACACTTAGCGTCACCAAAACCGTATTTAATACGAGGAAGGGAGTTGCTAGTGATAATAGAAACCGAATTTTTGGAACGGGTTCGTTAATATGAAGAGAAATAGAAGGACAAACCTTCATTTGTTTACGAATAATAAACTTCAATGATTTATGACATCCGATTAACGGTAAAAAATGCAAAAGCTTATGAAGTGGATAAATGCCAAGTAAGGCCAGTATAAAAAAGAGAAAATACTGATCGGATAAGGGAGTGGCATATATGATTGTAAGCCCAATATAGGCAGTCATAAATACAGCGATTCCGAAAAGTGCCGAAATCATGAAAAGCCGGTCAAATCCATATTGTTTTTTTAAGTTAATTGTTTTCCAGCAGTGCATGTTTGCATCCCCTATTACTAAATTCATTTTTGATTCGCTACATACAATACAATGATTTATAAGGAAATGCAACCATAAAATTTTTAAAAAAAAGTACTTATTATTGCTGGGTTTTTTGATGAGTAATTACATGATTTTCTTCAGTGAATTTATTCTCAATATTTTTGAAAGAAGCTTCGAAAATTTCCATGAAATCATCTCCATAAATATTGCGAATAACAGCCATAATATCCATGAATTCTGGGAACTTTCCATATAATTCACGTAAAGGGAGAGAGCCATCAATGACAGAATGTGGCGTTTCATGATAGTTCTCAATCATTTCTTGCATTAAAGTTTCGCCTTTTTCTGTTAACTCTACATAGGTATTCCTCTTGTCTGTATCACGTTTTGAAAAAGAAAGCAGTTCACGTTCTTCTAATTTTTTAGAGAAGTTAAAAGCTGTTGAAACGTGCATTACACCAAATTTTGCCACATCTGAAATTGAAGCTCCTTTTAAATGATAGGAGATCCAAAGAATGTGGTGCTCATTAATATTCAAGTCATAAGGTTTTATCCACATTTGCCAATCTTTTTCTACCGCTTTCCATAGTGCTTTTGATAATTGACCAATGCGTTGACTAAACAACATGGCTTCTTTCATCGAATATTCTTTCTCGCTCACACAGGCACCAACTTTCCTCCAAAATCTTTTCTTTATTATAGCAGTAAAGCAAACGTAATTAAAGTAAGAATAGTAAAATAATTTACAGCAAAAAGATATGATGGAAAAGAAAAAGAGAAAGCAGTCATTAAATTGCTGAAAACCCCTGATGCGGAGCTTTATTACGAAAATAAAGATAAAAAAAAAGCCACCCGAAGGTCGCTATTTTATGCACTTTCTGTATCATCATCAACTTTTTCTGTTTTTGGTTTATTATCGGGTTTAGCTTGCTTGTCTTTACTAATAGTGTTTTGTAATTCTTCGATGGCATTCTGAATTGCCATGATTTCGAGTTGAAGATGTTCTTTTGCAGGAGCAGTGCTCTCTGTCCATGTTTCTAGTGAAGCCTTCAAGCCTTCAACAGCTTCAGGCAATTGCGATTTAGCTTCTACCGTCAAATGGTTGACTGATTCCTTCAAGTTATTTACTTTGTCTTTTAGTTCAGTTAAATAATCTTTCCATTCAGATGATGCCGATTTCACACTAGAGCGAAAATCCTGTCCAGGTTGTGGAGCAGAAAATAATGCAGCTGCAGCTCCAGCTGCTAACCCAGTTGCAAGTCCTAAGAAAAATCTTGATGCTTTCATATGTGAAACGCCCCTTTCTTCCTATGTACTTCTTTTCCTCTATTATACCTAATTGAAACATATTAATGAATGCCTATTCAATAAAAAATGCTCTCCCTGTCAAAACAGAGGAGAGCATTTGTCTTATGCGGCTTGTGAAACAGCTGTTTCGAATTTTGAACGTTTGACCAATGTAATCACAATTGGATAAATTAAAGCGAAAGCAACTCCGTTTAACAATACCGCAGGTAAAACTACAGTAACTAGCAATAACGTAAAAGGAATGTTGGCGCCAATTACAAAGATTGCTGCAGAAAGGAAAATCGCTCCGGATAATAAAGTTCCAATTGCCACAAGGGCAATTGTGACAGGCAGTTTAGTGACAAATTTCTTCAAGATCATCACCAAAGCAAGGAATACGAATGCCGTGATGAATTTATCGATGATATTCGGGAAAAATCCGCCTGGAAATGTCGAAAACAGTCCGGATAACACGCCCGTTGTGACTGCTAACAAAAAGACATTTTTTACATTTGGAAACAACAGAATACCAACAAACATCATGGTTAACATAAAGTCGGGTTTCATTCCGCCATTGATGCCTGGAATTATTACATAAAGTGTGGCTCCAACGCTGACTAGCAACGCCATTAAAACTAGATTTTTCGTATTCATTTCTCATCTCTCCTCAGCTCTACGCTATTTTCTTTTTCCCGATCGTGTCCTCGTGACCGCCGGCGAAAAACTTATATTGATTCTATCTTTTCTATTTGAGAAAATCAAGTATCTGCGTTTAGCTTAGTTTTTACACTTTCCGCAAGTTCTTGAATGCGCTCAGAAGTAAATTCTTTCTCTTTTGTTATCCATTTTGCGCCAAAGCCGTCAGTTTGATCGTAGCGAGGGATAAAGTGTAAGTGGAAATGGAATACACTTTGTCCTGCTTTAGCACCGTTATTATTCAGCAAGTTCATGCCTTCGGGTTGGAAAGTTTCATTGATTGCTTTAGCAATTTTAGGTGCGACAGCAAATAAATTCCCTGCTTCTTCTGGTGTCATGTCATAAACAAATTCACGATGTGTTTTAGGGATGAGTAAGGTATGTCCTTTTGATAAAGGCATAATATCCATAAAGGCGAATACATGTTCATCTTCATAAATTTTTACGCTTGGAATTTCACCTGCAATGATTTTGCAGAAAATACAATTTGTCATTCGTATCATCCTTTCCATTTTTCTCATTTTACCATATTTGCCATATCAAAAAAGAATTCGCTAGCTAGTTTTGATACAATAGTTTAATAGAAAGAAAGAGGTGTAGTGGATGGCTGTTTTGGAAGTGGATGCATTAACAGGTGGATATACACGAAAACCTGTTTTGCAAGAAGTGACATTTTCGATTGGAAAAGGAGAGCTTGTTGGTTTGATCGGCTTGAATGGTGCCGGCAAAAGTACCACGATCAAACACATTATTGGAATGATGCAACCAAAATCGGGGCAAATCCGTTTGAATGGCAAAACATTTGAAGAGGATATGGATCGTTATCGTTCATCGTTCTCTTATATTCCTGAAACACCGGTATTATATGAAGAACTGACATTGCGAGAACATCTTGAACTAACTGCGATGGCTTATAATATAGATCCAGCACAGTTTGAAAAACGTTCTGCAGAATTGTTAAAGGAATTTCGGATGGAAAAGCGTTTGAAATGGTTCCCATCGCATTTTTCAAAAGGAATGCGTCAAAAAGTAATGATTATGAGTGCATTTTTAGTAAACCCAGCACTATACATTATCGACGAACCTTTTGTTGGACTCGATCCACTGGGGATTAAATCTTTGTTGGATCAAATGGAACAACAAAAGAAAAAAGGCGCTTCTGTATTAATGTCGACACATATTTTATCGACTGCTGAACGCTATTGCGACCGAATCATCTTGCTTCATAATGGGCGTGTTCGAGCAAGTGGAACGATGGCTGATTTACGGGAGGCGTTCCAGATGCCTGATGCTTCACTGGATGATTTGTATATTGCGATGACCGAGGATGAGCTAAATGAAGAATTTGCATGATATTTGGTCAAAAAGACTCCATAAGTACACCGTTGAAGTTCAAAATTATTTGAAATACATTGTGACAGGGCATATCGCCGTTGTTATGCTATTTGCTTTAGGCGCAGCGGGATTTGCATATAGTGAATGGATTCAAGACGTCCCACCGGAATTTCCAGGAGCGTTATTGCTTGCTGTAATTTTCGGCTTATTATTGGCGCTCAGTCCGCCGTCTACTTTATTAAAAGAAGCGGACATGGTGTATTTTTTACCATTGGAAAGCAAATTAGATGACTTTTTAAAACCGGCTTTAAGGTGGTCGTTTTTATCCCAATTGTATTTGCCCGTGATTGTTTTTATTGTTTCGTTGCCAATGGTGAATGCGTTATATGGTTTGTCGTCATCGTTTTTAATCGGTTTTCCGATTTTGCTGTTGCTGATCAAATGGTGGAACGTTCAAACAGAATTTGCTTTTCGGAAGCAGGGGGCAGGAGAGCAGGTCTGGCTTGACCGACTTATACGTTTTCTATTAGTTGGATTGTTTGTCTATTTTTATATAGAAGACTTATTAGTAGTCGCAGTCGTTATTTTGTTCATTATCATTTTTTATGGAAAATGGATTGGCCGTAAAGCAGTAGGGAAGCCTTTTGCTTACGAACATTTTATTGGGTTGGAAGAAAATCGCATGTTGCGTTTTTATCAATTCGCTAATTACTTTACCGATGTGCCTCATTTAAAAGGCAAAATAAAAGCAAGAACTTGGTTGAATTGGGTGTATGGTTGGATCAAATCCGGTCCGAAAAATGCTCATTTGTATCTTGTGTGCAGAACCTTTATCCGCTCAGACGAATTGTTTTACTTATGGGTAAGGTTAACTGCGATTATAATGATAGGTGCTTGGTTTATTCCGTTTCAAATTGGAGTTGCTTTGTTTGCAGGCGCATTAGCATTTGCAACGGCGATTCAAATTTGGCAAGGGCTCACTCATACGCAGCATTTCCGAATGGATAATTTATTTCCGCTCACTCGTTTTAGCAGACAAGGAGCAGTTTGGAAGCTAATTATCGGACTACAATCACTGCAGAGTTTAGTAGCCGCTGTAGTTATTCTTATACTAGGTAAACCTGTTACAGCATTGCTGACATTTGTCGTTATTTTAACCGTTTCATTAGTTACAGTTACTGTTTTGAAAAATAAAAATAAAAATAAAAAGAAATAAAAATGGTGTAATAAATCTATTCCAATATCTCTTTATTTGTTGAATCCCGGTGAATTTCGTCATTATGGCTCATCACATCATGTTTTTAAACAAGAGATTTCCTAACTTGAAAATAGAACCACATGCTAGCGAAGTCGCGTCTACGAGCTTGCGCAGGAGCAATCGTCTTTGCTCTACCCAAAGCGACCAGAGCGATGTACGTTAATAACAAAATGTAGATAACCTCTAGTTTGTCTACATTTTAAAAGTTCAACATCTAAAAAAGATGTTGGACTTTCAGCTTGTAGACAAAAGAATAGTAATTCATTGTTTCGTATTTATATGGGATCCTCCGCACCAAACGGACGCTTTCCGCGGACGAAGCGCTGAGCCTCCTCGTCGCAAGCTCCTGCGGGGTCTCATCGCTCCGCTCTTCCGCAGGAGTCGCCGTTTGGTGCTCCGGACCCTTGAGTAATGGGTTAAAAATATTTAGTATCGCTTTTATTAGTAGAAAATAAACAAAGATAATTTCCTTTGATATAAGCAAGAAGATTCCAATCGGGCTGGCCACGAAGAATCCTGTGGTACAGCGAAAGCTGAAGACCCCGCAGGAACGTCAGTGACGAGGAGGCTGAAGCTGAGCCCACGGAAAGCGAAGTGGCCAGCGCGGTTGGAGGTTATACACCGCTATTCACTTTAATGAGACTTTTTCTACAGTCTAAAAGCCCAACATCTAAAAAAAGATGTTGGGCTTTGTTTTTATTCTTTATTAAAATGAATGGCAGCTGAACCTAATGTTTTTGCGGCAATCAGCATGGCTTCTTCTTTGAAATCGAATTTCGGATGATGGTGCGGGTACACGTCTCCGTCAGGCATTGCACCAGTGAAGAAGAAAGAACCAGGAATTTCCTCGAGGTAATAAGCAAAATCTTCGCCACCCATTTGAGGTGGGCAATCATAAACTTCGGTAACTCCTGGCACGGTAGCTGCAATGTTGTTAACAAACAAAGTTTCGTTTTCGTGATTAATAACAGCAGAGTAGCCACGCTTGTAATTAAATTCGTAATCGCTGTTATTGGCCAAACTCGTTCCTTTAATCACACGCTCCATCTCAGTTTCCATTAAGCTTCGAACATCTTCTTTAAATGTGCGAACTGTTCCCGATAATACCGCTTGGTCAGCAATAATATTGAATGGATTTTGTGCAACAAACGAACCGATGGATAACACGGCGGATTCTAATGGATCTACCCGTCTAGATACTAAAGTTTGAAGATTAGAGACAATTTGAGAACCTACTACCACAGCATCTATCGTTTCATGAGGACTTGCGCCGTGACCTCCTCGACCTTGTACTTTTAGCGTGAAGCTATCTGCAGCTGCCATGAGCGGGCCGACACGTGTATCAATTCGACCAAATGGCGTCATAGACCAAAGGTGAGTACCGAAAATGGCATCAACTCCATCAAGAACTCCAGCTGAAATCATCGATTTTGCGCCACCAGGCACAAGTTCTTCGGCATGTTGATGGATTAATACATAGGTTCCTGCCAATTCATCACGCATATCAAAAAGTGTTTTACCGAGTACTAAAAGAGTAGCTGTGTGGCCGTCATGCCCACAAGCGTGCATGACGCCATCAACAGTAGAACGGTAAGGTATATTTTCTTTTTGATCTTGGATTGGCAAGGCATCAAAATCGGCACGTAAAGCTACAGTTTTACCAGGTTTTGCTCCTTTAATCGTAGCAACAACACCATTCCCGCCAACATTTCCTTTCACATCAACCCCTAATTTTTCATAATAAGAGAGAATATAACGAGCTGTTTCAGTTTCATGAAAAGATGGCTCAGGGTTCATGTGCAAGTGTCGACGAATCTCCACCATTTCTGGGTAAGCAGCATCTAAGGCTGCGTATAATTTAGTGTTCATATGTAGAACTCCTTTTTTCGTTTAAGCATATCACAAAAAATTCCGAATATGCGAATGGGTGAATATTGGTACGAAGTTTATGTGAACAAAGAAAAAGACATAGCTCTCTCTGGAAAACAGAGAGAGCTATGTCTTTTTAGTTATTAATAAGTAAAGTTTAAATAAGATGCTGCAAAGTACACAATGAGAATAATCACTGATGGGATTGTATAAGATAAGGTTGATGCACTTTCTTTTCGATAAAGTGAAAACAAAGCCAACAACGACATAATGAGTACACCCACAGCGATTATCATATTCGCCCCAGATACATCTAACATAATCGGTCCTGCAGTATAAACAGGGTCAGACAGTGCAAGAATAATCATATTGAAAATATTGCTCCCGAGAATTGCGCCGACAGCCATATTGACATTGTTCAATCGCAACGCAATAAAAACAGAAATAGCTTCTGGCAAGGATGTTGCAGCCGCAATCAAGAAACTACCAATGAAACTTGATCCAATGCCAGTAATAATCGCAATTTGGTCTCCCGTAATCGATAAAGCAGTACCCGCTGCTAAAATAACTAAAGCGGCGATGATGAAACGAACAATTGCGGCTTTAGGTGATAACGAAGCACTTGGATTGTCGGGTTCTTCTTCTGATTCTACAATGGCTTCTGCTTCAGGGTCTAATGAAGGAAGTTTGTTTATAACCACCATCCCAATAATATAGGTAACGGCGATTAACAACGCGTCCAGTCCAACGCCAAAGATTTGCGTATCTAGGCGGAGTAAAAGAGCCATAACAACCAGAACCGTTAAAAAAACCCCAAGGAGGGCTGTGTAAATATTGTTGCGTGAAGCTCGGTTTAAAATTTGTCGTCTTCTAAGAAGAAAATCGAATCCTGCAAGAATAAACAAATTGAACAAATTCGAGCCAATCATGTTCCCAACAGCAATATCCGCATTGCCAATGGCTGCTGCTGAGAAACTAGTTGATACTTCGGGAAGGGAAGTCGCACCTGCCAAAAGTAGCGTACCAACCATCATGCCGCCCATAGCCGTTTTTGAACTAATGACATCGGCGTATTGAGATAGTTTGATAGATGCGAACACAGTAAGTGCCGCTGCTAATATGAAAATAACAAAAACCAAATAATTTTCCTCCTTAACTAACACCCCATAAGTGTATGGGGTGAGGTGATCATTCTTCTTCTGGTTTTGCTCGGTAAGTGCTGATATGAGATACGCCAGAGAAAATGTTTAGTCGCTGTGCACTTGTCTCAGCTTCTGGTTTAGCAGAATGAGCTTTTGCAAATGCTTGAGATTCTTTCCACTTTTCATAAAAAGTTGGAGATTCCCATTCGGTCAAAACAATATACGTATCTGAATCGAGTGGTCTTAGAACACGAAAAGCAACATATCCAGGTTCATTTTCAATAGCACCTGCTCTATTTTTAAAACGATGTTCGAAGACAGGACGGCCTTCATCAGAAACCGGAATATTATTTAAAACAAAATATCCTTTTTCTTTGAACTCTCCTGTTCCATCAACAACCTCATAGCGACGAGGTGTTTGGAAAATCGTTTTGTCTTTTGTTTCATGGATCACTAAAGTAGTCCCTTCACCTTGCATGACTACCATATTCTCTTCTGGGTGGTTATCACGCATTTTTTTCATAAAATCATATGTTCCAGTGGTCATGTAAAAATTCATTAAAACCCCTCCTAAGTAAGTATATACACTATTATATACTTCCCTATTGAAAACTACATGAAACAGGTTTGTCAAACAAGTGAAAAGAGAAGCGTCAAATTTATGACAAATGCGCTTGGAATCTATACAATATAGTACGGAACGTCTATAGTATAGACGGATATAGGTAGACAAAAGTAGAGTAGCACTTTGAAGGGATGAAACATTCATGACATTTAATGATACTTATCTTCGCGCAGCCCGTGGAGAAAAAACAGATCACGTACCCGTTTGGTATATGAGACAAGCTGGACGTTCGCAACCTGAATACCGCAAAATAAAAGAAAAATATTCATTAGAAGAAATCACGCACCAGCCAGAGCTATGCGCCTATGTAACAAAGCTTCCAGTAGATCAATACAACAACGATGCAGCAATTCTTTACAAAGACATCGTGACGCCATTGCCTGCAATCGGTGTCGACGTAAAAATCAAATCTGGAATTGGCCCTGTTATCGATAACCCAATTCGCACGATGGCGGATATCGAACGTTTAGGGGAAATCAATCCAGAACAAGACGTCGACTATGTTCTTGAAACAATTCGTTTGTTAACGCAAGAGCAATTAAATGTACCATTGATCGGGTTTTCTGGTGCGCCTTTCACGTTAGCCAGCTATATGATTGAAGGCGGACCTTCTAAGAGTTACAACAAAACAAAAGCGATGATGGTGTCAGAACCAGCGATGTGGTTTGCATTAATGGATAAATTAGCTGACACAATCATTCCTTATGTAAAAGCTCAGATTAAAGCAGGAGCAAAAGCAATACAAATTTTCGATTCATGGGTTGGCGCTTTAAACGTTGAAGATTACCGTATTTTCATCAAACCAGTAATGGATCGTATTTTCGCTGAATTGCGTACAGAAAATGTCCCGTTGACGATTTTTGGCGTAGGGGCAAGTCACTTAGCGAAAGAATGGCACGAACTTCCGGTTGATGTCGTAGGTCTAGATTGGCGCTTGCCGATTTCAGAAGCACGTTCAATGGGATTAACAAAAACCTTGCAAGGCAATTTAGATCCTTCTTATTTATTGGCAGACTGGTCAGTTATCGAAGAACGCACGAAAAAGATTTTAGATATGGGTATGCAAAATGATGGCTACATTTTTAACCTTGGCCATGGCGTTTTCCCAGAAGTTAATCCAGATACACTGAAACGCTTAACTTCATTTGTTCATGAATACAGTGCTGCACACAAAAGTAATTTAAAATAAGTACAAAACTTACGTAGAGGTGATTATGTTGAAGAAGAAAATGGGATTATTAGTTATGGCATATGGTACGCCATACTCAGAAGAAGATATTGAACGTTATTATACACATATTCGTCGTGGGCGTAAGCCGAGTGAAGAAAGTCTTGAAGACTTAAAGAGCCGCTACAAAGCAATTGGTGGTATTTCGCCACTTGCGAAAATTACATTAGACCAAGCAAATGGTCTATGTGATCGTTTAAATGAAGTTCAAGATGACATTGAATTCACTATGTACCTTGGTCTCAAGCACATCGAGCCGTTTGTAGAAGACGGCGTTGAAGAAATGAAAAAAGATGGTATTACAGAAGCGGTTTCAATCGTTTTAGCACCGCATTTCTCAACTTTTTCTGTAAAATCCTATAATGGACGCGCAGCAGAAGCGGCTGAAAAAGCAGGCATTTCGTTAACTTCGGTTGAAAGCTGGTACAAAGAACCGAAATTCATCCAATACTGGACTGAAAAAGTAAATGCAGCATTTGCTGAAATGTCAGAAGAAGAACGCGCGAAATCATGCTTAATCGTATCTGCACATTCATTGCCAGAGAAGATTATTGCAAATGGAGACCCATACCCAGACCAATTAAAAGAAACGGCTGAAATGATTCAACAAGCGACAGGCGTTGAAAACGTAGAAGTCGGCTGGCAAAGTGCTGGGCAAACAGGTGAACCGTGGATTGGACCAGATGTTCAAGACTTAACACGTGATTTGTTTGAACAAAAAGGCTATACATCTTTTGTTTACACCCCAGTTGGATTTGTAACAGATCATTTAGAAGTTCTTTTTGATAATGATTACGAATGTAAAGTAGTGTGCGATGACATCGGGGCAACTTACCGTCGTCCAGAAATGCCAAACGTACAGCCATTATTTATCGATGCATTAACTGATGTAGTTTTGCGTGAGTTAGCTTAATAAGGATGACGAGTGACCTAGTCTTCCTATGATAAGGAGAAATAGTTATGAAAAAACTTGCATGGCTTGGATTGCCATTATTACTACTAGCTGCCTGTGGATCAGGAGAAGCAGAATCTTCTGGTACAGGTCCTCAAGTAGAAGAAGTAATGGTAGCATTTAATACAGGCACACAGGCAGAGCCGGCCCAAGATATCGTCTTATCCGTTACAGTGACGCAAGCCGATGAAGCTGTGGAAGACGCAGATGAAGTTGTTTATGAAGTATGGCAATCAGGTGATCGCAATAATAGCGAGATGATTCCAGCGGAGCACACGGAAAATGGTATTTATGAAGCACAAACGAGTTTTAAAGAAGAAGGTTTGTATTATATGCAAGCACACACGACAGCGCGTTCGTTACATGTAATGCCAAAACAAGAAATAACCGTTGGCGATCCTGATCCAGCCTCAATCGTTTCTGATGACAGTGATGATGCACAAGGTATGGATAAAATGGAAGACCATTCCGGACATTAATACAGAAAAAAGACATCGCTTTGGCGGTGTCTTTTTTAAAAAAAATTTTAGCGGCTTAGCGATGTTGAAGTAGTTTGCTGTTATGGTACAGAAAGTGTGAATGTTTTCTAAGGGACCTTCGAGCAATAGAACATAAAAAACGAAGCGGCGCTCATTAGAGCCGCTTCGTTTAATCATTAGTTTTAGCTGATTTTATAAATTATTGCAAGAATCACATTGAGTACCATAACATTCATGCTGCTCTTCCATTTTTTCTCCACATGACACGCACTGTTTCGGGGGCAAGTTCTTGAAAAATTCAACTACGTTTTCAATCATAACTTCCATCTCCTTTTTGTTATAGTACTGTTGGTGTTTAAAACAGTGTATTATAACAGTTCGGATTCGTCAACCCTAAATAGTGAATTTATTTAAATAATCCGTTAAACTATAGTAAGGAAGATAGTTAAAAGGAGAGAGATTATGTATTTCGTAGACAACAATGGCATCACAGACCCACGGATTAACTTAGCAATCGAAGAATATTTGTTGAAAACAATGGATGTTGAAAAAGATCCATTTCTTCTGTTTTATATCAATGAGCCATCTATCATCATCGGCAAAAACCAAAACACAGCTGAAGAGATTAATACTGATTATGTAGATTCAAATGGTATTCATGTAGTTCGTCGTTTGTCTGGCGGAGGAGCAGTTTATCACGATTTGGGCAATTTAAATTACAGTTTCATCACAGTAGATGATGGGGAAAGTTTCCGTAACTTCCGTAAATTCACTGAGCCTGTTGTGCAAGCTTTACAAAGCCTTGGCGTAAATGCGGAACTTTCTGGACGCAATGATTTAATGGCAGAAGGTCGGAAGATATCGGGGAATGCACAGTTCTCAACTAGAGGTCGCATGTTTAGTCATGGAACTTTATTGTTTGATACAGAAATCGAAGCTGTCGTATCTGCGTTAAAAGTAAGCAAAGAAAAAATTGAATCAAAAGGCATTAAGTCGATTCGCAGTCGTGTGGCGAACATTTCTGAGTTTTTAAAAGAGCCTATGTCTGTGGAGAATTTCCGACATGCAGTTTTACACTCCATCTTCGAAGGTGAAGAAAATGTCCGTCATTATAAACTGACAGAAGAAGATTGGACAAATATTCACGAATTATCAACTGAACGTTATGGCAACTGGGATTGGAATTACGGCAAGTCTCCTAAATTCAATATTAAACATTCTCATCGCTTTCCGGTCGGCGGCATCGATGTCCGCTTACAAGTAGAGAAAGGGATTGTTCAAGACGCTCATATTTTTGGAGACTTTTTCGGTGTTGGAGATATATCTGAAGTCGAGCAAGCAATTGCTGGTTCAAAATACGAACGTGCTTCTTTAGAGGAAGCCATTGCAGAAATTGACATACCGAAACTTCTTGGTGGGATTACGACAGAAGAATTTTTGAAATTAATTTATTAAGAACTTTCGAAGAGTCTGCATTTATGCAGGCTCTTTTGTTAAAATGGAAAGAAAAAGGAAAGGGGGAATCATTGTGGCTATTCAACGAATCTTCATTGTAGAAGATGATTTGAAAATTGCAGAGTTGTTGGCTGAAACTTTAAGAAAATACCATTACGAAGTAGAGACCGCAAAAGATTTTGATCAAATCATCGAAGAATTCGAAGCTTTTGATCCCCATTTGATTTTACTTGATATTAACTTGCCGTCTTATGATGGCTATTATTGGTGCCGGCAACTTAGGCAGCAAACCACTTGTCCGATTATTTTCATCTCAGCTCGTTCGGGTGAAATGGACCAAGTCTTTGCTTTAGAAAATGGAGGGGATGATTTTATTACGAAACCTTTCCATTATGAAATCGTCCTTGCAAAAATAAGAAGCCATTTGCGAAGAGCTTATGGTGAATATGCACCAAAACAAGAAGAGCGGTCAATTAGGGCCGGACGTATTATTTTATACATGGAACGGATGGAATTACACGTCAAAAAAGAAATCATCCCATTGCAAAAAAAGGAATGCACGATTTTAGAGCTGTTGCTGACTCATTATCCGAAAGTAGTATCGCGTGAGCAGTTACTAGAGGAATTATGGGACGACCAAGCCTTTGTAGATGAAAATACGTTAAATGTTAATATGACACGAGTCCGGAAAAAATTGTCCGATTATGATGTGTTGTCTGCTATTGAAACTGTAAGAGGAGCCGGATACCGTCTTTTACTTCATGAGGAGGAAGCTTAATGCTGCGATTATTTATGAAAGAACATGCAGCATTTATCGTTTTCCAAGTTGTACTAGTGGCATTTATTATGTTGCTGTATTGGTTAGATGGTTTCCGAAACTTAGATACGGCAATTTATTCATTTGTCATTAGCACAGTGTTGGTGATTACATTCTTATCGGCGCGCTTTGCGAGACGGTATCAATATTACCAGCGAATTTTGTCGGTTCCGCAAAATTTGGAACATATGCTTCAGCGTGAAGGGAAATCACCCGAACAAGTACAAAACGAACTTTATTTGCAAAAATTATATCGCTTGTATCAGCATGAAGTGCAATCTTTATATGCATCTCAAAATCGTCATTTGCAATTTATGAATCAATGGGTTCATCAAATGAAAACGCCTATTTCGGTCATGCACTTATTGCTTCAAGAAGAAAAAGAACTGGATAAAAATAGCGTTCGCGAAGAAATGGAACGCTTAAAGGCAGGGCTGGATACGGTATTAATGAATGCTCGTCTAGACACTTTCGAGCAGGATATGCAAATCGAACAAATTAATTTGCGGTCTTTAGTCAGTGAAGTCGCGACAGAAAACAAACGACTATTTATTTCAAAGCGTGTCTATCCGGAAATTTCAATCAGCGAAGACCATGTTGTAGCCACAGATCAGAAGTGGATGAAATTTATCGTCGGACAATTTTTAACAAATGCAGTAAAATACACATTCGAACCAAACAAAAAAGTTTATATTGCTGCTAAATGTTCAAATGGCAATACATTGCTGACAATTCGGGACGAAGGAATCGGTATTTCGTCTTCAGATTTGCCCCGTGTAACAAAGGCTTTTTTTACAGGCGAAAACGGGCGAAAAATTGGAGAGTCAACAGGGATGGGCTTATACTTAGCAAAAGAAATTTGTGGCAAATTAGGTCACGAACTGACGATTTCTTCTGTTCAAGGAGAAGGGACAACCGTTTCTGTCTTATTCTTTAATCAAGATTTCGTAACACAGGAGGAACATGATGACAGTAGTGGAAATCGATGAAGTAACAAAAGTGTATGAAGGAAAAGTGACACATCGGGCAGTCAATCAGCTAAGTTTCACTGTGGAAAAAGGAGAATTTCTAGCAGTGATGGGGCCATCCGGGAGTGGGAAAACGACTTTACTCAATTTGATTTCAACCATCGACTCATTAACTTCTGGCGAGATTTTGATTGATGGTGTCAATCCGCATTTACTGGACAAAAATGAGCTAGCCTTGTTTCGTAGAAGAGAAATGGGGTTTGTTTTTCAAGACTTTAATTTACTTCAAATGTTAACTGTAGAAGAAAACTTAGTGTTGCCGTTGACGCTCGATTATTTTCCTGTTGATGAAATGGCGAAACGTGTGCTGGTAATTGCGGAGCGTTTAGGGCTGACATCTCTTCTTCACAAGAAACCGAACGAAATTTCGGGTGGAGAAGCTCAGCGAACAGCGATTGGACGTGCCCTTATTCACCAGCCAGCGATTATTTTAGCGGATGAGCCGACAGGGAATTTGGACTCTAAATCTTCCCGTGATGTCCTTGAAATTCTATCTCATGCAGCCAAAGAAGATGAAACGACCATTATTATGGTAACGCATGATCCGATTGCAGCGAGTTATTGCGATCGTGTTCTTTTTATAAAAGACGGGGAATTTTTCAATGAAATCTATGGGGATGAACGACGACAGACTTTTTATCAGCGAATTTTGAATGTCCTGTCGTTGTTGGGAGGATCCGTAAATGACGTTTCGACAACTCGCTTACCATAATGTTTTTCGCAATCGAAGAAACTATGCGGCTTTCTTTTTAGCTAGTGTTTTTTCGGTCATGGTGTTTTTTGTATGCTCAATGTTTATTTTTCATCCGTTATTTGAAAAAGATGCATTGCAGCTATTAGCCATACGAGGAATGATGATTGCGGAAGTGGTTTTGTACATTTTCACATTGTTTTTTTTATTTTATTCAATGAGTGCATTTTTGCAAGCTCGATCGAAAGAATTCGGTGTATTAATGCATTTAGGAATGACAAAAAAACAATTGAACAAATTGATCTTTTTTGAAATGCTGATTATCGGTACAGTTTCTACTGTGACAGGCACTGTATTTGGTTTTGCTTTTTCTAAATTCTTTTTCATGGTTGGACGAGAAATTATGGAGCTGGACACGTTGCCACTATATGTTTCTTGGGAACCTTTTTTGCTAACAATAGTGGCGTTTGCTAGCTTATTTATCATCATCTCATTTGTTAGTGTAGGATTTATCCGTACGAAACGAGTGATTGATTTACTCCGAGGTTTTTGGAGAGTTGAAGAAGAAACAAAATCATCTACAATGCTCGCGATTATGGGAATTGTCTTTTTAACAGTCGCTTACATATTCGCTGTAAATGTATCAGATGAGACGGTGTATTATATTATTTTTATCGTTCCCCCATTGGCTACGTTCGGTACTTATTTATTTTTTACTCATACGCTTAGTTTCTTATTGAGTTTATGTAAACGAAAAAAGAAAGTGTACTGGAAAAAAACACGTTTAGTTTCATTGGCCGAAGCATCGGTGAAATTAAAAGATAGTGCGCAAATGTTTTTTATCGTTACAATCGTGTCCACAATCGCTTTTTTAACAGTCGGAACATTAGCGTCTTTCATGTCGTATACAGGTGATTTCCGAGAATCAAATCCGCTTGGGCTTATTTATATTTCATTTGATGGCAATGAGCAAGAAGCAGAACATATCGAACGGCTCACAAGTCAATTAACAAGCGAACAGTTATCCTATGATTTAGTTGAATTGACGGTGAAACGCCAAACTTCTGAAGCATCTGGAAACGATGTCGATATTTTATCCCTATCAGAATTTAATCGGTTAGCTACTGCGCTCGATTTTGAACCGGCACAATTAGTACAAGGAGAAGGCATGTTTGTGCCATTTTCATTAGACTCGGCAAAAGAGTTGGAAAATGTGAGTGTCGATACATCGCTTATTGAAAATGATGTGTCGTTATCCATTCGATCCACTTATCCGCATGTCGTCTTTCCTATTCATACGTTAAATATCAATACAATTGTAGTAAGTGATGCAGATTATGAAGCGATCAATCAACCGCTTCTCGGATATAAAGTTGGAAGCTCAGATTTTACTTATTATGCGTTTGATATATTAAATTGGACCGAAACGATGAATATTGGCAACCGCTTAACAGACAGGATGTATGAAGCTGTAGAGAAAACGGATTTCAATGGAATCGATTATTTTTTTGAAAATCCAGGTGCAGATTATCGCTGGTTTAAATCATCATTTGCGCTGTTATTATTTATCGGTGTTATGGTAGCTGCGGTCTTCTTATTAGCAGCCGGAAGCTTTATTTATTTTAAATTGTATACAGGTTTAGAGAGAGACCGAAAGCAATACAAGCTGTTGACACGTATGGGAATGACAGACAAAGAATTGGGGAAAATCGTTAACCGTCAACTAATTCCACAATTCTTTCTGCCATGGATAATTGCATTGCTGCATAGTGCTTTTGCTTTTATCTCTTTACAAGTTGTCTGGGATGAATTTGCTGAGCTGTCGATTCTCGGTGAAATGGCAATAGTATTGGGTGGCTTTACCATTGCACAAATTTTATATTTTTTCTTAATACGCTGGCGCTACGTCGCCCATTTACAGGCACCGTAATCAAACGGTGCCTGTTGTATTGTCTGAAGATTTATTTTATAATGATAATAGATTGAAATATGAATGAGTATTCATTCAACGCGAAAGAGGGATGAAGATGAGTTTAATGACACGTGTTCATGAAATTGCAAAACAAAATCCTACTAAAGCAGCTTATAACTTTATGGGACAAGATACTAGCTACAAGGAATTTGATCAGAAAGTGGCGTTTTTTGCAGGCGCTTTAAAAGAGCTAGGCGTGGAAAAAGGGGACCATGTCGCATTTCTTTTGGGTAATACACCACATTTTTTAATTTCACTTTATGCAACAATGAGGTTAGGTGCAACAGCCGTTCCGATTAATCCTATCTATACTCCGGATGAAATCGCTTACATTGTTAATGATAGTGATGCTAAAGTGGTTGTTGCTCTTGATATGCTACTTCCATTAATAGAAAAAGCGCATGCCGCATTGCCGGCAGTGGCATCTTATGTCATCTGTGAAACTGATCCAGCGATGCCAGAAAAAATGGCCCAATTACCTGAAGCGGTAAAAAGCAAAATCTATTCCTTCACTAAACTGCTAACAAATTCTACTGTGAATAGTGAATTTGCGGAAGTCGAAGCTGACGATACAGCAGTTATTTTATACACATCAGGCACAACTGGAAAACCTAAAGGCGCAATGTTAACGCATCAAAACCTCTATTCAAATGCTCGAGATGTGGGAGAGTACCTTCAAATTAGTGAAACCGATCGCGTAGTAGCAACTTTGCCAGTATTCCATGTATTTGCATTGACAGTCGTTGTAAACGCACCTTTATTACAAGGCGCAACCATTATTTTAGTGCCTCGTTTTAATCCGAAAGAAGTGTTTGAGGTGATTAAAGCGAACAAAGCGACCGTTTTTGCAGGAGTACCAACGATGTTCAACTTTATGAACCAGTTGCCGGACGTTGATCCAGCAGATTTTGCTACTGTACGTCTTACCGTATCAGGTGGTTCTGCAATGCCAGTTGCTTTGCTTCATAGTTTTGAAGATAAATTTAATGTTCGCATTTCAGAAGGATATGGTTTGTCAGAAGCTTCTCCTGTTACTTGCTTTAACCCGATTGATCGAGAACGAAAAGCGGGTTCAATTGGTACATCAATCATCAATGTGGAAAACAAAGTTGTTAACGAATTAGGCGAAGAAGTAGCTGTAAATGAAGTAGGGGAATTGATTGTTCGTGGACCGAACGTAATGAGAGGGTATTACAAAATGCCAGAAGAAACAGCCTCAGCGATTCGTGACGGTTGGTTGTATACTGGAGACTTAGCACGTGTTGATGAAGAAGGCTATTTTTATATTGTTGATCGTAAAAAAGACATGATCATTGTTGGGGGATATAATGTTTACCCACGAGAAATTGAAGAAGTGTTGTTCGCACATCCTGCCATTTTGGAAGCAGCCGTAGTTGGTTTGCCTGATCCGGATTTCGGAGAAGAGGTAAATGCGTACGTGGTACTAAAAGATCCGACAGTCTCTATTGAGGATTTGAAAGTATACTGTGCAGAACATTTAGCAAAATACAAAGTGCCAAGACAGTTTGAAGTTCTTCAAGAATTACCGAAAAATACAACGGGTAAAATTTTACGACGATCGTTGAAAGATCAAGCAAGACAGAAATAAGCCAATCTTCACTTTAAATTAATTCCTAAAGAAGCGATGCGATATAGCATTGCTTCTTTTTTTGAAGTGAATTTCTGTTGAATTCGTGTAACAAGCAAAAAATTTCATGTGAGAATGCCGAAGGTTCGTGTAAGAAAAATAAAAACTCATGTAAAAAATTAAATGATTGTGGTAAAAAGCTCAAAACTTCATTTAAAAATGCATCAGTACTCCTTTGTGTCTTTTCCTAGAAGTCTTTATTATAGTAAAAGAGTATATAGGAAAAGTCAGATGTAAGAAGGGGAATGAATGGTGAAAAAAACAGTAGAAATTCAAGATATCACAACAGTGGTTTCTGTAACCGATCCTCAAATATCACCAGATGGCAAAAGTGCAGTATTCGTTCATACCACAATAGATGAGCAGGAAAATGCATATAACGCGAATCTTTATCATATCGGTTTGGAAACGCGTCAGCATAGACAATGGACTTTTGACAAAAGCCAAATCAGTTCGCCGCAGTGGTCTGCAGACGGTACAGCTGTCGCATATTTAGTAGAAGAAGATGGCCATAAGCAATTGTTCGTTTTATCGTTAGCGGACGGACAAATAAACAAAATGACTAATTTAGAAAGTGGCATAGAGCGATTCCAATGGTCGCCTTGTGGAAAAAAGATTTGGGTTAATGGTGTCCTAGATAAAGAACAAACCGCAAATCTACTCTACCAACAAATAGGGTTTTTAACGATTGAGTCGAAAAAGGTAGAACCCGTACTAGCGGGGGATTGTCATTATCGCTTAGAAGCCGTATCGCATGATGGGGGAAAATTAGTTTATGCGGTAGTAAAAGAAAAAAAACATGATCTTGTACCTGGTCAACCTCTTTGTTTATATAATCTTGAAACACAAGAACAAAAAATGCTTACAGAAAACCAAGGTCATTTTAGTGGTGTGACTTTTTCACATGATGACTCAAAGCTCGCGTATTTTGGAAACATGCGACAATACGGTGATGCTACTCATAAAGAGCTTTATATCGCAGATTTACAAAATCAAACGAATAGTTGTTTAACAGAAGGTTTAGATGTGCCTGTGGGAGATTACGCAATAAGTGATTATCAAGAAATAACTGCAGGGAAGCCTGTCTGGACGAAAGATGATCATTTGTATTTCCAAGTATCCACTATGGGCGATGTCCGTCTATATTTTGCATCGCTCGATGGGATGATTTTTCCAGCATCTCCTGAAATGGAGCATGTTGTTGGCTACGATGTTTCACAAGAGGGTGAATTTGCGATTCTTGCTATTAGCACGATGACTCAACCAGGAGAGTTATACCGCTTACAGATTACAACGGGAGAATATGAAGTGCTAACGTCTTTTAATGAGGATTATGTTGAAAGTACCCAGTTGCGCGAAGGTCAACCGACGATTACCTCGGGCTCAATTGAGTCGGTACACAGTTGGTTGATTAAACCAATCGGTATGCAAGAAGGTGAAAAGTATCCGTTAATCGTCAAAGTTCACGATGGTGCTCATGGGATGTTTGCGAATACCTTTTATCATGAACTGCAATTACTTGCAGCACAAGGTTATGGTGTTCTTTATGTTAATCCAAGTGGAAGCCATGGCTATAGTCAGGAGTTTGCAAAAATAGGAAGAGATGTTGCTTATAAAGATACGATGAATGCAGTAGCTGAAGTGGTAGAAACAATTGAATGGGTCGATGAGAATCAATTAGCTGTAATAGGAGATAGTTACGGTGGTCTGTTAACGAAGTTGCTTTTTCTTTACAGGAAAAAACCAGATCGTTTTACAAGTGAGAAAACAGAACAATTGGCTTTAAAATTAGAAAGCATGGAGAAGGATACAAAATTTGTCCGTTTTCTAGAAACGTCCATGAATGATTCATATGTGTATAAACCAAGTCATCGCATTGAACGTTTAGAACAAATTATAAGTTGGGTGAAAAAATACGTATAGAAAAAAGCGGCTGAAAAAGCCGCTCTTTTTTTATGACTATTTCCCTTTAAACACAGGTTTTCTTTTTTCTCCAAAAGCGGTAAGAGCTTCAACTCGGTCTTCAGTGGGTATAGTGATTTCATAAGCCTTACGTTCGATTTGAAGGCCAGTATGTAAATCAGTGTTCATGCCGTTTTTAATTGCGAATTTTGCTTGTTGAAGTGCGATTGGGCCATTTGCAAGAATGGCATCTGAAAAATTGCCAGTTACTTCAGCAAGTTCATCACGTGTGGTGACTCGTGTTAATAATCCATAATCCAATGCTTCAACAGATTTTAAGCGACGTGCAGTCAATATTAACTCTAATGCTTTTGTTTCACCGATCAAACGAGGAAGACGTTGAGTGCCGCCAGCTCCGGGAATAATTCCTAAACTCGTTTCAGTTAGTCCTAGAAGTGTATCATCTGTAGCAATTCGGAAATCACAAGCGAGTGCTAGTTCCATTCCCCCTCCAAATGCAAAACCATTAATCATAGCAATAGTTGGTTGTGGCAAGTTTTCGATTGTGGAAAACACTTCTCCGATTTTGTAGATATTGCGTTTAACATGTTGGTCAGTTAAATTTTTGCGTTCTTTCAAGTCCGCACCCACACTGAATGCTTTTTCCCCTGCACCAGTGAAAACAACAACACGGATATCTGGATTGATGCGGATTGCTTCTACAACCTGACCCAGCTCGTTTAACATGTCATAGTTAAAGGCATTCATGGCCTCGGGTCTGTTTAACGTAATAAAAGCCAAATTGTTTTGTTGTTCATAATGAATTGTGTCCATTTTCATCCCCCTTGTATCGTTCCATCCATTAAAAACATATCACTTTTTGGACTATTTCGCCATCAGACTCTATAATGAACTCCATGGGAGGGACTGCATTTATGAATCAAATAACGTTTATACGCATCTTCCGGATTGTCTGGCTGGCAGTCAAGATCTTTTTACAAGTAACGATTTTCCAAAAGCGCAATCGAGGCAAATGGACTCCGCTAGTTGAAAAAAGATGGAATGAGATGATTACAAAGCAAGCAAAAGAATATAAGAACCTCGCATTAAAGCTAGGTGGCCTTATGATTAAACTTGGGCAGTTTCTCTCAACACGAGCGGATATCATGCCGCCATCGTTTCTCGAAGAGTTAGAAGGGCTAATAGACCGTGTACCTTCTGTTCCAAGACAGGACATCATCTCAGTGCTTGAACAAGAATGGAATACGCCCCATACGGAATACTTGGACCATTTATCAGAATCAGCAATCGCTTCTGCTTCAATTGGTGAAGTATACAAAGGGGTACTGAAAAATGGGTTGGAAGTCGCCGTCAAAGTTCAGCGACCAGGAACCGATCGGATATTACGCGCTGACTTTAAAGCCATTCGCATTGTGATATGGCTAGCTGAAAAATTCACACCGTATGGAAAACAAATTGACTTTAAGCAATTATACGTGGAGATGACAGAAACCATTGGCAACGAATTAAATTTTTTGAAAGAACTTCAAAATGGCCGTTCTTTTTCCGATCGCTTTGATGCAATGGAAGGAGTCCGGATTCCGATGTATTTCGATGAATTCACCACACGTCGCGTGCTGGTGATGGAATGGATTGAAGGAGCGCGAATTACAGATTTAGCATTTATCGAAAAAAACGAATTAGATCGTCATGAAATATCCGAACGTTTGTTTATTTTGTTTTTGGAACAAATTTTATACGGCGGTCAATTCCATGCCGACCCTCATGGGGGAAATATTTTACTTGAACCAAATGGCGGAATTGTGTTGATCGATTTTGGGATGATCGGTACGATTACAAAAAAAGATTCCCAATCTGTATTACGTGCAGCAGAAGGAATTATTTTCAAAAATTACGAGCAAGTACTGGATTCATTGGAAGAATTACGCTTTTTATTGCCCCAGGCAGATCGCGTCGTGTTAGAGGACGCCATATCACGACTTGTGGCAGCATACGAATCAAACGAATTGTCACAGATGGATAGTTTTGTAGTAGAGCGGTTACTTGATGATATTCAAGACATTGTTCGAACACAACCGGTTCAATTACCAGCTGAATTTGCCTTTTTTGGACGAGCAACTTCTATTTTTGTCGGTGTCTTGCATATCTTAGATCCAAATGTAGATTTAATGGCATTGGCTCGACCACGAATTCTGGAATGGGCTTCGTCACAAAAAGAAGGCAAAGGGATGTTCGGTAAAGAAGACATCTTACGCTGGGTATTAAATGGAACAGGTCCATTACGCGTCTTTCCTCAGAAAGTGATCAATTATTTAGAAGAACCAGAGCGTCTCCGTCGCTATATTGAAAATCGGGATGGCAAGGAACGTGAATACCGACGTGATTTACAATCTCGTATGTTTGCTGGAGTTTTCACAATCCTGTCTTTTGTCGGAATTTCCGTCTCCGTTTGGTTCTGGAACGAACCTTATATGTGGGTTTCTTCGGTATTTTTCGTAGGCTCTCTGTGGGCATATCGTTCGATAAAGTAAAAAAAGCGAAAACGCCACGAAACAACATAAAGATACTAACAAAAGAGCTTTCGATTAAAGTCTTTAACTTTAATCAAAAGCTCTTTTACGTTGCCATTTAAAATGAGTAAAACATTCACTCAAGAGGCTGCTGTTTGCGTGGGGGAAATGTCCGTGTTGTCACATAAGCCATCGGACGATTATGAACACGCTGCGCCTTTTTGAAAAAACGACGAAGGGATCCGGCGAAAGAATGTTGATTACGTAAAGCAATAGGCGATACATCTAAATAAACGGTTAAGTTATTGCTTAAATAAATGATACTTCCCTTGCCGCTGCTGTCACTTTCGATAAGGTCGATGGCATCGTAATTAAACCAAACGCATTCTTTGTTTTTAGGAGAGTGTGTCGGAAAGAAAATGAGTGGATTGCCGTAATACTCGCCTACAATAATGGGGGGCTTATGTTTTACACCGACAGCTTTTTGAGCATAAAGTGTGGCGCTTTCTAATGACGCACGATAAAAGCGGCAAGAAGTGGTTACCGTTTTGTAAACAGCGTCTTCAACCACAAATTCATTGCGGTCTTCAATCACACGCATCCAGGTGCGATGGCCGTCCGTATAGGGTAAAAGGGCATACGTATTTGTGCAAATCGTATACGAAGACGGTCTGTGATTCTTTTTACTCATGAAGAATAACCCCCTAAATTTACTTTACATATCCTATTATAATAAAAAATGGAAATTTGGCAACGTTAATTAGATTGAAAATAAACTTTTTTCTGTTTAATTGTAATTTTCAAATAAGTCTTGATTTTTATTATTCCTTTCATGTATACTAATGAAAAGCATTCGGGGTGAAGAAGAATGGAAAACTATTATTCTTATGCTGATTTCATGAAGGCAATGGCTCAAACAAAAAAAATTACGGAAGCTGAAAAGCTGCTAAATGATATCTATTTAGATCTGTTCTTAAAACATGTTCATCGTTCTCAACAGGAAGAACAGCTAATGGCACTCATCGATGAAGCCCTGGACAATCATGATCAAAAAGCGTTCACTAAATACACAACTCAATTACAAATTTTAAATCACGAAGAAACGGAATAAATAGCTGTTTAAAAAATAGCTAGAAAAAGGGAACTAGATATAATCTAGTTCCCTTTTTCTATGCTCATTAAGAGAAGGCGATTCCTTTATGAATGTACTAGCAACTTTCTATTTCTAGGTATTTTTTTCTTAATTTGCATTAAAAAACATATGTTCGCTTTTTATTAGTGGTTTTTTAGGGCATATGTTAAAGTAGATGTATTGAAAGAATGGGAGGATGCCTCATTATGAAACAAGAATTTAATTTGCAAGCACCATATGAACCCGCGGGAGATCAGCCACAAGCGATTGCTGAATTGACCCAAGGCATCATCGACGGCAAGCGTTGCCAAACATTATTGGGAGCAACGGGTACAGGGAAAACCTATACAATGTCAAACGTCATCCAGCAAGTGAAAAAGCCAACCCTTGTTATGGCTCACAATAAAACTTTAGCAGGGCAGCTCTACAGCGAATTTAAAGAATTTTTCCCCGATAATGCTGTAGAGTATTTTGTTAGTTATTATGATTATTATCAACCCGAGGCATATGTGCCACAATCAGATACATTTATAGAAAAAGACGCGAGCATTAACGATGAAATTGACAAACTGCGTCACTCTGCAACAAGTTCGTTATTTGAACGTGATGATGTTATTGTCATCGCATCAGTTTCTTGTATTTATGGACTTGGATCGCCAAAAGAATACCGTGAATTGGTCGTTTCTTTACGTAAAGGAATGGAAATCGAGCGCAATCAATTATTAAGAAAATTAGTGGATGTTCAATACGAGCGTAACGATATCAACTTTATCCGTGGGACATTCCGTGTCCGTGGCGATGTGGTAGAAATATTCCCAGCGTCACGTGATGAAAGATGTTTACGTGTTGAATTTTTTGGTGATGAGATTGATCGCATTCGTGAAGTAGATGCACTGACTGGTGAAATTATTGGTGAACGTGACCATGTTGCCATTTTCCCAGCATCTCACTTTGTGACACGTGAAGATAAAATGGTCAAAGCCATTGAAAATATTGAAGTTGAATTAGAAGAACGTCTGAAGGAAATGCGTGCGGAAGATAAATTATTAGAAGCACAGCGACTTGAACAGCGCACACGCTATGATTTAGAAATGATGCGGGAGATGGGCTTTTGTTCGGGGATTGAAAACTACTCACGTCATTTGACACTTCGTCCTGCAGGAGCACAGCCTTATACATTAATTGATTATTTCCCAGAAGACTTTTTATTAGTAGTGGATGAAAGCCACGTAACTTTGCCGCAAGTCCGTGGGATGTTTAATGGTGATCAAGCGCGTAAAAAAGTATTAGTTGATCACGGGTTCCGTTTGCCTTCAGCAATGGATAATCGCCCGTTAACATTTACAGAGTTTGAAGAACATATTAGTCAAGCGGTATTCGTATCCGCAACACCAGGTCCGTATGAATTAGAACATACGCCAGAAATGGTTGAACAGATTATTCGTCCGACAGGATTGCTTGATCCGACAATTGAAATTCGTCCAATTGAAGGGCAAATTGATGATTTGATGGACCAAATTCGTCAACGAGCGGAAAAAAATGAACGTGTATTAGTCACGACTTTAACGAAAAAAATGTCGGAAGATTTAACGGCTTATTTAAAAGACGCAGGCATCAAAGTTAATTACTTGCACTCCGAAATCAAAACACTCGAACGGATTGAAATTATTCGCGAATTGCGAATGGGTGTCTATGATGTACTTGTGGGGATTAACTTACTGCGTGAAGGACTAGATATTCCAGAAGTTTCGTTAGTGACCATTTTGGATGCTGACAAAGAAGGATTTTTACGTTCTGAGCGAGCACTTATTCAAACGATGGGACGTGCAGCAAGAAACGCAAATGGTCAAGTCATCATGTATGCTGACAGAATAACCGATTCGATGCAAAAAGCGATGGACGAAACGACACGCCGTCGCACCATTCAAGCAGAATACAACGAAAAACATGGTGTCACGCCAATTACCATACAGAAGAAAATTCGTGACGTCATCCGTGCAACAAACGCGGCAGAAGAGTCAGAAGAATATATTTCAAAAGCAGTATCAGGCAAGAAGCTCAAAAAAGAAGAGCGCGTAAAACTGATCAGCTTGTTGGAAACAGAAATGAAAGAAGCTGCAAAAGCACTCGACTTCGAACGTGCTGCAGAATTGCGGGATACGGTGCTTGAATTGAAAGCGGAAGGATGATGCAAGGTGAAGAAACAGGAAATACGCATACAAGGTGCACGCGCACATAATTTAAAAAATATTGATGTTGTCATTCCGCGTGACAAACTTGTCGTTATGACGGGTTTGTCAGGGTCTGGTAAATCATCATTAGCATTTGATACGATTTATGCAGAAGGTCAACGGCGATATGTTGAGTCACTGTCTGCTTATGCACGCCAATTTCTAGGGCAAATGGATAAGCCAGATGTCGATTTAATCGAAGGTTTATCACCAGCCATTTCAATAGATCAGAAAACCACGAGTAAAAACCCACGATCTACAGTGGCAACTGTAACAGAAATTTACGATTATATGCGTTTGATGTTCGCACGGATTGGCAAACCGATTTGTCCGAATCACGGCATTGAGATTTCATCACAAACAATTGAGCAGATGGTAGATCGTATTGTAGAATATCCAGAGCGCACCAAAATGCAGATTTTGGCGCCGATTGTATCTGGTCGAAAAGGTACTCATGTTAAATTACTTGAAGACATTAAAAAGCAAGGTTATGTCCGTGTTCGTGTGAATGGAGAATTAATTGATTTAGATGACGATATTACATTGGATAAAAACAAAAAGCATAATATCGAAGTAGTCATTGACCGGATTATTATTAAAGAAGGGATCGCCCCACGGTTAAGTGATTCTTTAGAATCTGCTCTACGATTAGCAGATGGACGGGTATTAGTAGATGTAATGGAAAAAGAAGAGTTATTGTTTAGTGAACATCATGCTTGTCCGATTTGTGGATTTTCCATCGGTGAATTAGAACCGAGAATGTTTTCGTTCAACTCACCTTTTGGTGCTTGTCCAGAATGTGATGGCTTAGGGATGAAGCTCGAAGTTGATCCTGAACTCGTCATTCCTGATTGGAATGTGTCATTAAATAAAGGGGCGATTGTGCCATGGCAGCCGACGAGTTCGCAATATTATCCACAATTACTAAAAGCTGTTTGTCAGCATTATAAAATCGATATGGATATTCCGGTCAGTGAGTTGCCCGAAGAATATATAAATGTCATTATGCGTGGATCTGGAGAAGATAAAATTCGTTTCCGTTACGAAAATGATTATGGCCAAATTCGAGATAATCATATTCAGTTTGAGGGAGTCCTTTCGAACGTTGATCGGCGCTACCGTGAAACGTCATCTGACTATATTCGTGAGCAAATGGAAAAATACATGGGGCAACAAGCATGTCCTACGTGTGAAGGGTATCGTTTAAAACCGGAATCTTTATCAGTAAAAGTGAATAACTTGCACATCGGGACAGTAGCGGAGTTTTCTATTGTAGAAGCATATGAATTTTTCGATCAACTAAAATTATCGGAAAAAGATATGCAAATTGCGAAATTGATATTACGGGAAATTCAAGAGCGGATTGGTTTCTTGATCAATGTCGGTTTAGACTACCTTACGTTAAACCGTGCCTCTGGAACTTTATCAGGGGGAGAAGCGCAACGAATTCGTTTAGCAACTCAAATTGGCTCAAGGTTGACTGGCGTATTGTATATTTTGGATGAACCCTCAATTGGCTTGCATCAGCGTGATAATGACCGATTGATTGAGACGCTTAAAAGTATGCGGGACATCGGAAATACGTTAATTGTCGTCGAACATGATGAAGATACCATGTTGGCAGCAGATTATTTAATCGATGTTGGGCCAGGAGCAGGAGTTCATGGTGGCGAAATTATTGCTGCGGGGACACCAGATAAGGTGATGAAAAACAAAAAATCATTAACTGGACAATATTTAAGCGGCAAGAAGTTTATTCCATTGCCGGCAGAGCGAAGAACGCCAAGCGATCGAAAAATAGCAATTCGTGGAGCTAACCAAAATAACTTGAAAAAAGTAGATGTTGATATTCCGCTTGGGTTATTTACAGCTGTTACAGGTGTTTCAGGCTCAGGGAAAAGTACGTTGATAAATGAAATTCTTTATAAAACTTTGGCACATCGATTAAATCGAGCTAAAGCAAAGCCAGGACAATTCGATTCAATCGAAGGAACTGAAGAGTTAGAAAAAGTCATCGAAATCGATCAGTCGCCAATTGGTCGAACACCTCGCTCAAACCCTGCAACTTATACAGGCGTTTTTGATGATGTACGAGATGTTTACGCCACAACGAACGAAGCAAAAGTTCGGGGGTATAAAAAAGGACGTTTCAGTTTCAACGTCAAGGGCGGTCGCTGTGAAGCTTGTCGTGGGGATGGTATTATAAAAATAGAAATGCATTTCCTTCCGGATGTTTATGTGCCTTGCGAAATTTGCCACGGTAAACGGTATAACCGAGAAACTTTGGAAGTGAAATATAAAAATAAAAGCATTGCCGATGTACTGGCTATGACGGTAGAAGACGCTTTATCATTTTTTGAAAACATTCCAAAGATTAACCGGAAACTGCAGACCATTGTCGATGTGGGATTGGGTTACATTACGATGGGGCAACCTGCCACAACATTATCAGGAGGAGAGGCGCAACGCGTGAAGCTAGCTTCAGAGCTTCATAAACGTTCAAACGGTAAATCCTTCTACATTTTGGATGAACCAACAACTGGTCTTCATGCCGATGATATTTCGCGGCTACTGCTAGTGTTACAGCGTCTTGTAGAAAATGGCGATACTGTATTGACCATTGAACATAATCTAGATGTTATTAAGACAGCAGATCATATTATTGATCTAGGCCCTGAAGGTGGAGACAAAGGCGGAACCATTTTGGCAACAGGTACTCCTGAAGAAATTGCAGCTGTTGATAATTCTTATACTGGCAAGTATTTAAAACCAATTCTTGAACGGGACCGGGCGCGTATGGAGTCCTTAGTTAAAGGCGCAAGTCGTAAGAAAAAAGTAGTTAAATGAAACTTTTCTCGCTAACAAACGTATTTAGTAACAGAACCTATCTGTTTGTTAGGTAAGCTTTAGCTTATTGATATTCAGAAAAAGAGGAGGCCGCAATACATGCAAAGCGAAAAAGAACGCATTTTAGACATGGTTGAGAACGGTACGATTTCAGCACGTGAAGCAGTTGAGTTGTTGCGCGCGATAGATGGCAATAGTTCTTCTTCAAATGAACCCAATTATGGCCGGAACACTCAACGAGACAAATCAAGCAAGCGTGGGTTTTTCAGACCCGAAGATATTGTGAAAAAAGTGTCGCAAGATTTTTCGAAAAATGTATCGAAAAACGTCTCAAAGAATGTCTCACGCGACATTAATGACTTTGGCAATCGCATGATGGAGTTTATGCAAACTTCTGTCGGCAAGTTGAAAACAATGGAGTTTGATTCGCCATTTGGGGAAGCTGTTCAATTCAGTCATACCTTTACTGATGAAATGACCGATTTGAATACAATCATTGCAGATATTGCGAATGGCCAATTGGAGATTTTCCCATCACAAGATGGTTTATTGCGTGCAGAGTGTAGCGTAAAAGCTTATCGTTCAGAATCTGCAGCGCATGCCAAAGAAGATTTTCTTGATAAATTTGTATTTATCGCGGATGATCACAAGTTACGGATCATTAGTGACTTGAAAACGACGCAAGTAAATGTAGTTCTTTATGTACCTGATGCTGCTTATGAGCACATTACAGCGCGCTTGTTTAATGGTGGATTTACCATGAAACGATTAAATGCTGAATTGGTAAAAGTAAAAACTGCAAATGGCAAAATTGATTTGAAAAATGTAGAGTTTGCAGATGCAGAATTAGAAACTGCTAATGGTGCGATTCATGTAAATGAAACTAAAGGGAAAGTATTAGAAGCTGAAACTTTAAATGGTCGCATTTATGTTGATGGCGATATCCAAACCATCGTTGCCAAGTCGCTGAATGGCAATATTGTTGCTACAACAAGATGTAAAGAAGCGCGTAAACTTGAAACAAAGACGTTAGCAGGCAATGTAGAAATTTACATTCCAGCTCACTTGCCGTTAAAAGGTGAAGTTTCATCTAACCTAGGCAAAATGGATGTGTTGCTTTCGGATATCGATGCTACACATGAGCAAGGACAGTTTATGCAAAAGTCGATTCGTTTCTCGAAACAAGGAACAGAACCGGCTGCAGCTCCGTTATTAGTTTACGGTGAAACCAAAACAGGATCCGTTTTGCTTCGTTATTTAACAATCGAATAAATAATAGGAAAGCCGACACAAGTGTGACTTGTGTCGGCTTTTTTTGTGGCAAGTATCAACATCATTATTTTTTCTCTGGATATAGACCTTGCAAAAACTCAATTGATTGTTTGATTAATTGTTGAAGAACTTCAAGGTCGATGTCTTCTATTTTATTAATATAGACACAAGATTTTCCACTAGTATGCTTGCCGAATTTCTCAAGTAGCGGGCCACGATTTTCATCACCGGTCGCAAAATACAAGCTGATTTTCGCTTTTCGAGGAGAAAAACCGACAAGTGGAGCATCGCCTTTATGACCCGTTTTGTATACATAATGATAAGAGCCAAAGCCGATAATGCTAGGTCCCCACATTTTAGGGGGATATCCACTTGTTTGCTCAAATAGTTCTAGTAATTTATAAGCATCTTGCCGTTTTTTAGCAGACTCAACCGATTCGATAAATTCAATAACGTCTGCATCGGTTTCTTTTGTTTTAGGCTCGTACATATTCAATCCCTCTTTTCATCTAAATCTGATTTTATAAACAGTGCATGGCTTTTTCTGCTTCGTCCCATGGAACTTTATAACCTTGACCTTTAGCACAAAAAATAGAAGTAGAGGTATAGAGCGGATCGATATTTTTGTCATAATCTATTTGAGCAGTGACTTGAGCTTGATTATGGCATAAGTCATACCCGTCAAATAGTAAACTGAGTGCCCCTTTACCATGAGTCCATGCAGCAAATTCAGTGCTGTAATTCATAAATGTCGCAACCGGTACACGGCCTTCAATCGTGGATTTGCCATCAATTGTTTCGGGTGATTCAAAACTGCCATAAGCTTGTTGAACATCTGATAGTACTTTGCCTATTTGGTCGAGACTTACTTTGATTTTGAATCGGTACATCGGTTCAAGTAGTCGATTTTGAGCTTGTTCTAATCCTTGGCGAAGGGCACGGAAAGTGGCTTCTCGGAAATCTCCCCCAGACGTATGTTGATTGTGTCCGCGCCCCGTTACTAAAGTTACTTTAACATCAGTTAAAGGAGAACCCGTTAATAATCCATGATGATGACGTTCGGTTAAGTGATGGAGTATCAAGTTTTGATTGCCAGTGGATAAAGCATCTGCGTGGCACAAATTATCAATTTGAAAGCCACTGCCACGTTCACCAGGTTCTAGTTTCAAATGAACTTCGGCATAGTGGCGAAGTGGTTCGAAATGGCCATAGCCCATAACAGAGTTATCGATTGTTTCTTTATAAAGAATTTCAGGATCGCCAAACTGGACGTAGTAACCAAAACGTTCAAGCACGACTTGCTTTAAAACTTCTAATTGAATAATGCCCATAACTTGAATTTGTATTTTTTGGAAATGTTCATCCCAGTAAACCGATAGCGAAGGGTCTTCTGCGTCTAGTAATTGAAAGTTCTCCAATACTTCTTTTACAGAAACCATTGAACCAAAAAGGACCGTGGATTTTAATGTAGGAAGAACTTCAGATTTGGTATCGGCAGAGCAATTGCCGATAGCATCACCAATTGAAGCTTCTGTTAAACCGGCAATTGCGAACAGTTCACCTGCAACAGCTTGTTCAACTGTTTGAAATTTCTTGCCGTTATACATTCGAATCTGTGAGACTTTTTCTTCTAAACGTTTTGGACCATACGATAGTTTATCGCGAACTTTAAGTGTTCCGCTATAAGCTTTCAAAAAGCAAATTCGATTACCGTTTTCATCGTGGCGAATTTTATAAATCCGTGCTCCAAATGCCTCATCTTTTTGATAAGCAGTGACCGTCAATTGATCAAGTTGATGCAAGAATTCCAAAATGCCGGTATCCTGCAAAGCTGAACCCGTAGCACATGGATAAATTTGATTTGTAGCAATCAAGCTTTGAAAACGCTCTAGCCAAATTTTTTCATCATATTCAGACTCTAAATAAAGCGATAATAACTCTTCATCTCGTTCAGCGATAAATTCGATTAAGGATTCACTCATCTGTCCATTTGGGAAATTAGACGCAATATCACACGCATTTTTTGAAAAATTCGTTTGGATTTCTTTTAACACTTGCGTAGGATTTGCTCCTTCACGGTCGGTTTTATTGATGAAGAAAAAAACGGGGACTTTGTGTTTTTGAAGAAGTTCCCAAACGGTTTCAGTGTGACCTTCAATACCATCTACAGCACTGATGATGATAATGGCATAATCCATTACTTGAATTGAACGTTCCATTTCAGGTGAAAAGTCGACATGTCCAGGTGTATCAATGAGGAAATAAGTTGAATCATTAAAAGAAAAAGTTGCTTGATCTGCAAAAATTGTTATGCCGCGACTTTTTTCAATGCTGTGACTATCGAGAAAGGCGCTTTGGTGATCGACGCGGCCGCGCTCACGAATGCTATTTGTATGATAAAGCAATTGCTCTGAAAATGTGGTTTTACCGGCATCGACATGTGCTAGTATTCCAATGGTTTTGTTCATATTGTCACCTCTTAACTTTAGTTTAGCAGAATTTAAATTTAACCATAAGAAAAACGCGAAAGCCGAAGAGGCTTTCGCGTTGAAACTTTAAAGACTATTTTCAAAGCAGGTAATGCCAAAGCAAATTCCTTGAGCGCAACGTTTTCGGTAAAGAGGGGACTTGAGCAATTCAACTTCTTGTTTATGTGTCATGAAACCGCATTCCACGAGAATTGCCGGCATATGTGTATCTCGCAATACTGCAAAGTCGGCTTGTTTGACGCCGCGATCTTTTCGTCCTGTTATGAGCACTAACGATTGTTGAACCATCGCTGCCAAACGTTGTGTAGCTTCTTGAGGCTTATTGTAAATAAAGGTTTCTACACCATTTGCAGAGCTAAAGGTGTGGCCAGCTGCGTTAGCATGAATCGAAACAACTAAATCTACTTTCAAGCGATTGGCAAGCTGTGTTCGTTCGTGCAAGGGAACGTCAAAATCATTCTGATGACTGAAAAAAACAAGATGGCCATCTAGTGACAATTGCTTTTTAACTTCTTCTGCCACGGCAGAATTAAAATAAAACTCTCTCAATTTACCGTCAGGTGAGCGCTTTCCTGGTGTATTTGGACCGTGCCCGGCATCAATTAATATTTTCATTTTGAATCTCCTCCTTTTGCCGTTTATATAGCTAAAGGAAAAGAGAGTGGGGACAAAAATCTTCAAATATATTTTATACATGGTAAAATGAAACCAAACCGCATGCAATAGTAGCTATTTCGACGAAAATTCGAAATAATGTGTGGATAGGAAGTGAGGAGCTAAGAATGGGGCAAGTAACGACGAAACAAGTCATGAAAATGTTTGACCTAGATTTAATCAGTGGAGAAGAAGGCATCGGCCGTCATATTCCTATTAGCGACATTTCGAGACCGGGTTTGGAAATGGCGGGATATTTTACTCATTATCCAGCTAACCGTGTACAATTGCTCGGGAAAACGGAGCTTTCTTTTTTTGCGATGTTGACACCAAAAGAGCGCTCGGACCGAATGATGAAACTTTGTACGGATGATACGCCGGCAATTATTGTTTCACATGGCGTTCCAGTTCCGGAAGAATTAATCGCTGCATCGAGCAACCGTCATGTACCGGTTATGACGACCCCTATGTCGACAACGCGTTTTTCAAGTTTACTGACCAACTTTCTGGAAAGTAAATTAGCACCCACAACAGCTATTCATGGTGTACTTGTTGATATTTATGGCGTAGGTGTTTTATTAACAGGAAAAAGTGGAGTCGGTAAAAGTGAAACAGCGCTTGAACTGGTTAAAAAAGGTCATCGTTTAGTTGCCGATGACTGTGTAGAAATTCATCAAGAAGGTGAAAACACTCTAGTTGGATCTGCACCAAAATTAATCGAACATTTGCTTGAAATCCGTGGAGTCGGCATCATTGATATTATGACGTTATTTGGTGCGAGTGCAGTTCGTACATTTAAACGTATTTCATTGGTCATTGATTTGGAAATATGGGATCAGGATAAAACCTATGATCGTTTAGGATTAGAAGAAGAAAAGATGAAAATTATTGATACAGATTTAACAAAACTGACAATTCCGGTTCGTCCTGGACGAAATTTATCCGTTATTATCGAAGTGGCTGCGATGAACTATCGGCTAAAACGAATGGGCGTTAATGCCGCTGAAGAGTTTTCGAATCGTCTTAACGAAGTTATTGCACAAGATACAAATTAAGCGAATGGGAAGGTGCACAAAATGTTTTCATTATTAGCTTCAATCGATCCTATCGCTTTCTCACTCGGTCCGATTTCGGTCCGTTGGTATGGCGTAATCATCGCAGCAGGTATTGTCATCGCCTTTTTAGTAGGACAGCGTGAGATGGTTAAACGGGGACTTCATGTCGAATTTTTAACAGATTTATTAATCTGGGCAGTACCGCTTGCGATAGTCGGGGCACGCATTTATTACGTAGCTTTTGAATGGGATGCCTATAAAAACAATCCCGCCGAAATTATTGCGATATGGAATGGGGGAATCGCGATTCATGGTGCCTTGATAGCATCAGTAATTGTGGCTTATCTATTTACGAAAAAGCGTAACACTTCATTTTTAAAAGTAGCGGATATTTTAGCGCCAAGTATTTTAATCGGCCAAGCGATAGGCCGCTGGGGGAATTTCATTAACCAAGAAGCACATGGTGGAGAAGTATCACGTGCGTTCTTAGAGAATTTATTTATTCCTGATTGGATTATCAATCATATGTACATAGATGGTGCTTATTACCACCCAACGTTCTTGTATGAATCTATGTGGAGCCTAGTCGGTATCATCATTTTACTGTTGCTTCGAAAAGTAAATTTAGTGCGTGGCGAAATGTTTTTCTTCTATATGATTTGGTACTCAGTTGGTCGCTTTTTTATCGAAGCAATGCGGACAGATAGCTTGTATGTAGTGGGAGAACTTCGCGCAGCACAACTTGTATCTGTAATTGCCATTGTCATTGCCGTGGTGTTGATTGTTTACCGACGTGTAGCAATTAAAAACCCACCTCATTACAAAGATAAATAATAAAGAAAAGAGCGATCAGATGACGACATTGAAAAATGGATTGAAGGCAGGGTTAAAAACGACTTGGTCATTAGGGAAAATAATTTTCCCGATTACCTTGCTTGTTACCGTGCTTCAATATACACCGGTCTTGCCTTTTATTATTGATTTAATTTCACCGATTATGGGGTTGTTTGGCTTAAGTGGCGATGCTGCGATTCCGTTAGTTCTTGGGAACGCACTTAATCTATATGCCGGAATTGCTGGCATTTTGTCATTAGAATTAACGGTCAAAGAAGTGTTTATCTTGGCAGTTATGCTATCATTTTCACATAATATTTTTATCGAAACCGGTGTGGCATTAAAGGTCGGCGTTAAGCTGTGGGTCGTGTTAGTTGTCCGTTTCGGATTAGCTGCACTTTCTGGTGTCATCATCAACTTGTTCTGGCAAGGGGGAGGAGATGTAGCTAAATACGGCTTCGCGCCTGAGATTTCTGCAACTCCTGAAAGCTGGATGGGAATTTTGTTAATCGGACTGGAGAAAGCGTCATTCGGTATTTTGCAATTAGCGATGATTGTGATTCCATTAATGATTATGATTCAGATTTTAAAGGATAAACAATATCTTCAAAAAATATCTGACACATTAGGTCCATTAACTCGTTTATTAGGTGTTCAAAAAAATGCTTCATTAACACTAGCTTCCGGACTGGTCTTTGGATTGGCTATGGGAGCGGGTGTGATGATTCAAGCGGTTCAAGAAGATGGTGTTAGCAAAAAAGACGCAACATTGGTATTTATTTTCCTTGTGGCCTGTCACGCTATTGTTGAAGATACGTTGATCTTTATCCCGTTAGGAATACCAATATGGCCTCTGCTCGCAATCCGTGTCGTTACGGCGCTTGGGCTTACCATTTTTGTTTCTTATATGTGGCGTAAAGCAGAAGAAAAGCAGAAGGAAGTGGTTTCTACATGACAGAGAAAAAAATCAATACACTTTTATTCGATTTTGATGGTACGTTATTAGATACAAATGAATTAATCATTCAAACTTTCTTAGCCGTGCTGGATCAACATTATCCGGGCCGTTTTGATCGACAAGATGCCTTGCACTTTATTGGCCCATCATTGGAACAAACGTTTACAGCAATTGACCCGAATCGTGTGGAAGAACTGACGGCTGAGTATCGTGTGTTAAATCGTATTATGCACGATGACTTAGTTGAAGAGTACGATGGGGTAGTGGAAACCTTACGACATTTGAAGGCGCAAGGGTTGAAAATGGCGATTGTATCGACAAAACGTAGTGAAACGATTCGTCATGGCTTAGCATTAATGGGAGTTACTAATGTGTTTGACGTGATAGTTGGTTTAGATCATGTAACGAATCCGAAACCACACCCTGAGCCACTGGAATTGGCTTTAACACAATTAGGTTCATCTCCTGAAGAAGCGTTGATGATTGGTGATAATTCGCATGATATCGAAGGTGGGAAAAATGCAGGAGTTCTTACAGCAGGCGTGGCTTGGGCAGCAAAAGGAGAAGACTACTTGGCCAAGTTCAAACCGGACTTTATGCTTCAGCATATTAGTGATTTATTGGAATTGACGAAAGAGGCAGTGAAATGAGAAAAACACAACGCCATTTTGTAGATGGCCCAAATTCACTTTGGCATATTTACAAAACGGTGCCGTTCTGGAAAGTTGCTAAAAATTTTTTGGTGATTCAAACGGCTAGATATACTCCGTTTTTACCAATGAAAAATTGGTTATATAAAACTTTTTTAAAAATGAAAATCGGAAAGCATTCTTCTTTTGCATTAATGGTAATGCCGGATGTTATGTTTCCTGAAAAGATTACAGTTGGAGAAAACTCAGTAATTGGCTACAATACAACGATTCTTGCACACGAATATTTAATAGATGAATACCGGCTCGGCGACGTGGTCATCGGAGACCGCGTCATGATCGGAGCAAACACAACGATTTTGCCCGGCATCACGATTGGGAACGGCGCCATTGTTTCCGCTGCCACGCTCGTCCATAAAGATGTGCCAGCTGGAGCTTTTGTCGGTGGAAATCCGATGAGTATCATCTTTACAGCTGAACAAATGGCAGAGCGTCAAGCAAAATCCTGAAAGCACTAAGTGCTTTCAGGATTTTTTTCGAGTATATCTCTTGACGATGGACGGAAAAATGAGATAAAATAGTTTTACTTCACCACATTAGCGAGATAAAGTAAAATAACCAATATTAGGGAGTTTTATGATGACTATACAAATGTTTGAAAAACCATTAGGCATGAGAGACGATTTCCCGTTTATCGCAAAAAAGAAAGCGGAGCTTCGCACAAGCGGAACGAACATCATTCAGCAAGCAGGTTATGACTTGTTGCAGACACCAACATTAGAATATTACGAAACCATTGGTAAAATTTCGGCAATTGCTGATAACGCCTTGTTTAAACTATTAGACAGTCAGGGGGAAACGTTGGTTTTACGACCAGATATGACTTCACCAATTGCACGGGTTGCAGCATCTAAGCTATTAAAAGAAAAGATGCCTGTCAGACTTGGTTATTATTCGAACGTCTTTCGCGCTCAAAAACGAGAAGGCGGGCGACCGGCTGAATTTGAACAAATGGGCGTAGAACTGATTGGCGATGATTCCTTGTATGCCGATGCAGAAGTGATCATTCTTGCAGGCACTATCTTAAAAAATTTAAACATCGAATCGAGTCGTTTCGTAATTGGTCACACGCAATTACTTCAATTGATTCTTGAAGATTTCGGGTTAAGCCAAGAGCAAATAGAACAAGTGCGTAGCGCATTTGTTTCTAAAAATAGTGTCGGGTTTGAAACGTTAGCAAAACAATTGCCTATTGAAGAATCGAGAATGGAGTCGTTTATTGGTTTGATTTCAACGACTACTGTCGAAGAATGGCAGCAATGGGTCAACCCTCGTAATTCGAAACAAAGTTTTTTGTTTGAAGAGATGAAAAAATTAAAGAAAATATTAGACCGTAGCGGCTTATCTGAGGCAGTTACGTATGATTTATCATTTAATAGCCACATGACTTATTACACAGGAGTGGTGTTTGAAGTATATGCTGCAGGCAGCGGTTTTCCACTTGGTAATGGTGGACGATACGACGGCTTAATGAAACAATTTGGGCTAGAGGTCGGGGCAACTGGATTTGGCTTGCGTGTCGACAGATTATTAGAAATTATGTCAGCTGTGTCGGAACAACAAGACCATACGTTAATCTTGTTTGATGAAAAAAATGAAGACCAGGCGTTTGACGAAGCACAAAAACTTCGCGAAAATGGTACGCGAGTTACCTTGCAATTTGGACCAGCGGTGAAAGCCACTGATGAATTCAGCAAACATTTCAGCAAGGTTTTACGATTGGAAGGTGCTAACTAATGGATGCATTAACAATAGCAATGCCCAAAGGCAGAATATTTGAAGAAGCTTACGAATTATTAGTAAAAGCAGGCTATGATTTGCCGAAAGAACTTGATGATTCACGTAAGTTGATCGTCGAAGCACCTAATGAAAATATCCGTTTTATTCTGTCAAAACCAATGGATGTTCCGGCCTATGTAGAACATGGAGTAGCAGATATCGGCATTGCTGGTAAAGACGTTATGCTTGAACATGACCGTGATGTTTATGAGTTACTAGACCTTGGCATTAGTCGGTGCTATATCGCGACTGCAGGTATGCCTGATACACAAATGAATAAAGTATCACCACGCGTCGCAACGAAATACCCGAAAGTAGCCTCACAATATTACCGTGGCAAAGGCGAACAAGTTGAAATCATTGAATTGAACGGTTCGATTGAACTGGCCCCAATGATTGGTTTAGCTGATCGTATTGTGGATATTGTCTCTACTGGTAAAACATTAAAAGAAAATGGATTAGTTGAATACGAAAAAATTGTCGACATTACGTCGCGGTTAATTGCGAATCCTGTAAGTTATCGCTTAAAGCAAAAACGCATTACTGATCTAGTAGAAAGACTGAGAAAGCAGGCGGTTTTATGAAAGTGACTCGTCTTTCTTCAGGAATTTCCATTAGAAGAACGATTGCAGAAGGCACAGAACAGCAAGTTACAGCGGTAAAAGCGATTATTCAAGAAGTGAAAGATTACGGGGACGAAGCGATGTTTCGCTTTACAGAAAAATGGGATGGTGCTAAATTAACTTCTTTACGTGTGACAGAAGAAGAAATTTCGCAGGCAGTCGACCGTTTTGACCCTCAATTGTTAGTGGACTTAACTGAAGCTGCGGCGAATATTCGGAAGTACCATGAAAGTCAGCAACAACAAGGCTACCGTTTAGATAACGAAGATGGTTCGTATGTTGCACAGCGTGTTACAGCTATCGAGTCAGCTGGACTATACGTACCAGGTGGCACAGCTGCATATCCTTCATCTGTATTGATGAATGTCATTCCGGCACAAGTAGCAGGCGTACCACGCATTGTGTTAATTTCACCACCAAGTAAAGACGGTACATTGTCTGATGGAGTACTCGCATCAGCTCATATTCTTGGCATTACGGAAGTGTATAAATCTGGTGGTGCCCAAGCAATTGCTGCATTGGCTTATGGTACGGAATCAATCGCACCAGTAGATAAAATTACCGGACCCGGTAATATTTTTGTTGCTCTCGCTAAACGAGAAGTTAATGGCGATGTGGCCATTGACATGATTGCCGGACCGAGCGAAATAGCAATTATTGCAGATGATACAGCGTATGCCGATGAAGTGGCTGCAGATTTATTGTCTCAAGCAGAACATGATCCATTGGCAAGCGCCGTGTTATTAACAACAAGCAAAAAATTAGCGGATGCAGTTTCCAAGCAAGTAGAAAAGCAACTAGCAACTTTGCCGCGTGAAGCCATTGCGAGCCCAGCGATTGCAAATCACAGCATGATTTATTTGGGTGAGACGATGCAAGAGCTAATTACTGCTGCAGATCAACTAGCTCCAGAACATTTGGAAATTATGACAGATGATGCCGAAGCGGTTGCGGAAAAAATTCATCATGCCGGCGCAATTTTTATCGGTCGCTATTCATCTGAACCTATCGGCGATTATTTCGCAGGGACAAATCATGTCTTGCCGACGAACAGCACTGCCCGTTTTTCAAGTGCATTATCGGTTTATGACTTTATAAAACGGACAAGTATTATTCGTTATAGTCAAAAAGCGTGGCAAAACAATAAAGAAAAAATCGCCCGGCTGGCACGTCTTGAAGGATTAGAAGGACATGCACGTGCAGTCGAATCACGGTCGTGGAAAAAGGAGAATGAACAATGAGACAAGCTGAAATCAAACGAAATACCAATGAAACTAAAGTAGCCATCAGCTTTGCACTAGACGGCGAAGGAAAGTCGGTTATTGATACAGGCGTTCCATTTATGGATCATATGTTGGATTTGTTCATCAAACACGGATTATTTGATGGGGATATTAAAGCAGATGGTGATACACATATTGATGACCACCACACAACAGAAGATATTGGTATTGTTTTGGGACAAGCAGTGAAAGAAGCACTTGGTGACAAAAAAGGCATACGTCGTTACGGCAATGCTTTTGTGCCAATGGACGATGCATTGGCCCAAGTAGTGATTGATTGCTCGAACCGTCCGCATTTGGAATTTCGTTGCGAGTTGCCAAAAGAAAAAGTGGGTACGTTTGATACGGAACTAGTGGAAGAGTTTTTATGGAAATTTGCACTGGAGTCACGCATGAACGTTCATGTAATTGTTCATTACGGCAAAAATACGCACCATATTATTGAAGCGATATTTAAAGCATTAGCACGTGCACTTGATGAAGCAACAATGATCGACCCACGAGTTAAAGGTGTGCCATCAACAAAGGGGCTGTTAACATGATCATTGGTATTATCGATTATGGTATGGGCAATTTGTTCAGTGTTGAACAAGCGTTGAAAAAACTCGAATGTACAGTGATTGTCTCGGATGACCCTGCTGTATTAGTAGAAGCAGAAGGCATTTTGCTACCAGGAGTGGGGGCATTTCCTGACGCGATGGAGTTATTAAATCAAAAAGGCTTGTCGGAATTTATTCAATCATTGCCATCGAAGAACATCCCGCTTCTTGGGATTTGTCTTGGCATGCAATTATTGTATGAAGATAGCTCAGAAGTAAAACCAACAAAAGGCTTAGGCTTACTAGAAGGACAAATCCGTCGTTTTGAAAAAGGAACATACAGAATTCCGCATATGGGTTGGAATCGTCTTGAATTTTCGAGCGTTCCTTATTGGTTAGATGATGTGTTAAGCGATACGCATGTTTATTTTGTGCATTCATTTTTAGCTGTTAATACCAATAAACAACAAGTTTGGGCAACGGCAAGTTATGGTGAACTAGATGTTCCAGGAGTCGTAGGGACTGGACTAATTACAGGCATGCAATTCCATCCGGAAAAGTCTGGAGATTTTGGTCATTATTTATTAGAACAATGGATTGCAAATGTTAGGAGGAACCTCAATGACTAACTTTCAAATTTATCCCGCTATCGATTTAAGAGATGGTAACTGCGTACGTTTGTTTCAAGGAGATTATGCTCAGGAAACGATCTATGGCGATTCGCCAGTTGATATGGCTAAAAAATTTGTAGATGCTGGTGCGGAGTGGATACATATGGTCGATTTGGACGGGGCTAAAGACGGCGTCCGGATTAACGATCAAGTTGTTATTGAAGCTGCTAAACTGGGTGCAAAGGTACAAATAGGCGGTGGGATTCGAACGCGTGAAGATATTAAACATTATTTATCGAACGGTGTAGCACGTGTTATTATCGGCAGTTTAGCAATTCGTAACCCAGAACTTGCCGTATCATTTATTGAGGAATTTGGAGCTGACCGCATTGTCATTGGCATTGATGCAAAAAATGGGATGGCAGCAACAGAAGGCTGGATTGAAACGTCGGGACAAGCAGCGACAGAAGTAGCTGATTATTTTGCTTCTAAAGGCGCTAAGCATTTTATTTACACAGATATTGCAACAGACGGCACATTAGCTGGACCCAATATTGAAGCCAATAAAGCTTTGGCAAAATCTGAAAAAGCGCAAATCATTGTCTCAGGTGGCATCGGTTCACTTGAAGATGTGAAAAATGTGAAAAAAGCAGCAGATCAAAGCAATATTGCGGGTGTGATTATCGGCAAAGCACTTTATGAAAACCGCTTTACACTAGAGGAGGCATTGTCATGCTGACAAAACGTATCATTCCTTGTTTAGATGTAAAAGAAGGGCGTGTCGTAAAAGGCGTTAGTTTTGTATCGTTACGTGATGCTGGAGATCCTGTGGAACTGGCTCGATTTTACGATAAACAAGGCGCGGACGAATTGGTCTTTTTGGATATTTCTGCGTCTCATGAAGGCAAAGAAACCATGGTTGAAGTAGTTAAAATCGTCGCCACGGAATTATCAATTCCCTTCACTGTGGGCGGAGGTATCCGAAGCTTAGATGATATGAAACGGTTGTTGCGTGCAGGTGCAGATAAAGTCTCGTTAAACACAGCAGCACTTGATCGCCCGGAGCTCATTAAAGAAGGCGCAGACTTTTTTGGATCCCAATGTATTGTTGTCGCAATTGATGCGAAGAAAAACGGCGATAGCTGGGACGTATACACACACGGTGGTCGCAATAAAACCGAATGGTCAGCTGTTGAATGGGCAAAGAAAAGCGTGGAACTTGGCGCAGGCGAATTGCTGTTAACGAGTATGGACAAAGACGGATCCAAAGATGGCTTCGATTTGGAGCTGACACGCGCTGTACGTGAAGCAGTGGAAGTACCGGTTATTGCTAGTGGTGGAGCAGGAAACAAAGAACACTTTGAAGAAGTATTTAAAAGAGTAGATGCTGACGCAGCTCTAGCTGCATCAATTTTCCACTACAAAGAAACCAGTGTCGATGAAGTAAAACAGTATTTACGCAAAGAGGGAGTGAATGTCCGATGACTACGATTCAATATGACCAAAACGGGCTAATCCCCGTCATTATCCAAAATGCCGAAACAAAAGAAGTATTAACGCTAGCATATGCTAATGAAGAAGCTGTAAATAAAACAATGGAAACAAATGAAACATGGCTTTTTTCAAGAAGCCGCAACGAATTATGGAACAAAGGCGCAACGAGTGGCAATACGCAACAAGTAACAGCGGTTCGATTAGATTGTGATGGGGACTCGCTAATTTATGAAGTAATTCCAAACGGACCCGCTTGTCATACAGGTCAGAACAGTTGCTTTTTTGAAACCATTCATGGAGAACCCAACGACTCACCAGGAGATATGATTGCGCAATTAGCAGCGTTAATCGAAACTCGTGAGAAAGAAATGCCTGAAGGAGCGTATACAACGTATTTGTTCAATGAAGGCGTTGATAAAATTTGCAAAAAAGTAGGCGAAGAAGCGGCAGAGGTTATCATCGCAGCTAAAAATCGTGATGCCGAAGAATTATCAATGGAAGCTGCTGATTTGTTTTACCATGTCTTGGTGTTGCTTCAAGAACAAAAAGTAGCCTTTAACCAAGTGGTAGATGTATTAAAAGAGCGCCATACGCCTAAAACGGACAAGTAAATAATAGGGAAATATGCTATAATTACAGCACATTTTAGTTTAGAGACGATTTTAATCGTCTCTTTTACTTTTTCGGAGGCATATTTTGGAGAATAAAAAAAGAAACGACAAGAACATACTGTCTTTTATTCCGACAGGAGAATTTTATTATAGAAAAGCGTTGAAAGAACTTCAGCGTGAAAACTACCCGAAAGCAAATAAGTATTTGCGTCGTGCTACTGAGCTTAGTCCGAAAGACCCGATATTTTTAACGCAATATGGCATTGTGTTGATGGAAATGCATGAATTTGAACAAGCTATGGATGTTCTGCGCGCCGCGCATGAACTAGATGCGAAAGATCCCGATATTTTGTTTTTCCTTGCTGAAGTCCATGCACATATGGGCTTGTTTTGGGATGCGCGAAACTATGCCAAACAATATTTAGTTCATGAAACGCAAGGTAAATATGCTGCTGAAGCAATGAGCATCGTTGATTTCGCAGAACAAGAAGATTGGCAAGTTTTTGGTGAAGACGGGGATACGCAAGAGAGCGAACACCATTATCACCAGGAAAAAGCACGCCGTATGATGGAACAAGGTGATTTTAAAAGCGCAATTGAACTACTTGAAAAGTTAATCGAAGAAAAACCTGATTTTTGGAGTGCTTGTAATAATTTAGCGCTGGCATACTTTTATATTGGGGAAGCCGAAATGGCTAAAGCCTTACTTCATGATATTTTACGGAGAAATACGGGGAATTTACATGCGCTCTGTAATTTAGCGGTTTTTCATTATTATGAAAAAAATGCGGAATTAGATGACATTCTCGAACTGCTAAAAAAAATTCAACCGTATGTATTTGAGCAACGGTATAAATTAGGGGCAACATTTGCGCTAGTGGGGAAATATAAAGAAGCGTATCGATGGTTAAAGAGTTTGCAAAAACGCGGATTTGAAGGCGATGCCGCATTTTATTTTTGGTTATCGCATGCTGCTTATCATTCAGGTCATGAAGAAGCATCGAGACAAGCATGGGATCAATTGAAGAAAATAGATCCGGATAAAGATGGCTATGCGCCGTGGAGTGAGCATGCTGCGATGCCGCATGCAGATGCACTTGAACATGACCGAGATTATTTGGTGAAAAAACTGGATCATACTAAAAAAAGCGAACGACTTTTCGGCTTGTTTTTATTGGGGAAATCAGCTCATAAGCAAGAAATAATCTCGCATCCGAACTGGCTCGCATCCGATCAGCCTTCTGTTTTAGAAACTTTTGTATTAGGCTATGCACTTGGTCATCCGTTTAAGAAAGAAATTCCAGCGGAACAAGCGTTTATGCGTGCAATGGAAGTTGCAGAACTGCTATATGCAACAGACGAAATGGTAACTCATCAGCGAGCAGAAGTATTCAAGTTATGGTTCTTATTGTTTGAAAAAGCGTTTGATGAGAACTATACATTCAAGAATCCAGATGCATTAGCAGCAGCTGTCGAGTTTCTGCTGAAATCTGCTAACAGTGAGAAAATAACTAAAAAACAATTGGCGGACCACTTTGGAATTTCTGTTGCTACGTTAACAAAATATATTAAAGACATGACAGCGTACTTGCCTAGTACGGAGATGTAGGCATAAAAGTTGAAGCTTTAGCCGGAATCTTATACGATTTAGCTACTGAAGAAATAGGAGGCCTATTAATATGACTGAAACAACTAAAATTTATGATGTAATAATTATTGGAGCAGGACCAGCAGGCATGACTGCCGCTGTTTACACTTCTCGCTCAAACTTGACAACATTAATGCTTGAACGTGGTATTCCAGGTGGCCAAATGGCTAATACAGAAGAAATTGAGAACTATCCCGGATTTGAACATATCTTGGGCCCAGATATTTCAACGAAAATGTTTGAACATGCAAAAAAATTCGGTGCTGAATATGCATACGGCGACGTAACTAAAATTATTGATGGAGAAGAATTCAAAACCATCAAAGCGGGATCTAAAGAATACAAAGCACGTGCTATTATTGTCACAACTGGTGCTGAGTACAAAAAAATGGGCATTCCGGGTGAGTCAGAATTAGGTGGCCGTGGTGTCAGCTATTGTGCAGTATGTGATGGTGCATTCTTTAAAGAGAAAGAATTGGTTGTTGTCGGCGGCGGAGATTCGGCTGTAGAAGAAGGAGTTTACTTGACTCGCTTTGCAAGCAAAGTAACTATTGTTCACAGACGCGATGAGCTACGTGCACAAAAAATTCTTCAAGACCGTGCTTTTGCAAACGATAAAATAGACTTTATCTGGAGCCATACGATTAAAGAAATTCACGATGAAGGAAATGGTAAAGTTGGCGCAGTAACACTAGTGTCTACTGAAGATGGATCTGAAAAAGAATTTAAAACAGATGGTGTTTTTATCTATATCGGAATGCTTCCATTGACAAAACCATTTGCTGAATTAGGGATCTTAAATGCTGAAGGATATGTAGTAACCAACGAAAAAATGGAAACTTCAGTTCCAGGGATTTATGCAGCAGGCGATGTTCGTGAAAAAACATTACGTCAAGTAGTTACCGCGACAGGTGATGGCAGTATTGCCGCACAAGCTGCTCAACATTATATTGAAGAGCTAGTAGAGAAAATTAGCATGAAAACGGAAGCTTAATTGTTTCTTAATCGTTTTGTAACGCGCTTGTCATAGTGCTTCTATATAATAAGAAGAGTAAATGACCCCCTTTTTTAAAAGAATTTTTGATAGGCCATCTTTCGAGCGAATCGAAAGATGGCCTTTTTTTTCATTCCTTTGCACGGCACGCCAGGATAGATGTATAATGAAGAGAGTTTACAATAGATGCGGAGTGTCGAATGTGCAGCGAATCGCGAATTTACTAGTTATTAAAAATGGACAAGTATTATTATTAAAGAAACCACGACGTGATTGGTACGTAGCACCAGGTGGCAAAATGGAGCCTGGTGAGTCAATTTTTGAGGCGGCAGTCCGTGAGTTTACAGAAGAAACAAATGCAACGCCTATGGGTACTCATTTAAAAGGCGTTTACACAATGATGATTCAAGAACAGGATAAAACGGTAGATGAATGGATGATGTTTACGTTTGCAGCAAACCATTTGACTGGCGACTTATTCAAAGAAACACCTGAAGGTATATTGGAGTGGCATCCGGTAGAAGCTTTGGCAACTTTGCCAATGGCAGAAGGTGACCGAACGAATTTGCAATTTGCAGCAAACCAGCAAGGGGTTCAATATGGAACATTTTATTACACCACAGAATTCCAGCTGATTAAAGAGAATATCCAATCATCAATTGAAGAGGTGAATCACCCGAATGAATAATCATATAGAAGAAACTGAATTAATCATCATTACAGGCATGTCTGGTGCAGGAAAAACGGTTGCCATCCAAAGTTTCGAAGATTTAGGGTTTTTTACAATTGATAACTTACCACCAACATTACTACCTACTTTCCTTAAGTTAATGAGAGATTCTGGGAAATCAATGAAGCGAGTAGCGGCAGTTATGGATTTGCGTGGCGGCGACTTTTTTGACAGTCTTGTCGATGCCATTGACGACTTGTCGAAAGAACCAAGAGTTTCGATTACCATTTTATTTTTAGACGCAGAAAATGAGGCATTGGTTAGTCGGTATAAGGAGTCAAGACGATCTCATCCTTTATCACCTGGTGGATTGGTTTTGGGGGGCATCAAAAAAGAACGCGATATGTTAAGCGATCTCCAAGGACGAGCGCAAAATATATACAACACATCCAATATGACCCCACGTCAGTTAAAAGAACGCATTACCTCTGATTTCTCATCAAAAACAAGCAACGTTTTTACAGTAAACGTAGTGTCTTTCGGGTTCAAACACGGTATGCCAATTGATGCTGATTTAGTATTTGATGTGCGCTTTTTACCAAACCCGTACTATATCGAAGAGTTAAACCCGCTAACTGGGCTCGATAATCGAGTTTCGAGTTATGTATTAAAATGGCAAGAAACGCAGACCCTTATTGAAAAACTGACAGATCTTTTACAATTTATGATTCCGCAATACAAACGTGAAGGAAAAGCACAACTAGTCATTGCATTTGGTTGTACGGGAGGTCAGCACCGTTCAGTTACATTGGCTGAATACTATGGTAAACTTCTAGCAAAAAACAATAAAGTCATCGTTACGCATAGAGACGTAAAAATCAGAAAGGAATGAGCGCATGGAACGTAACCAGCACCGGAAACGTATCGTCATTTTAGGCGGTGGCACCGGACTTTCCACTTTATTGAGGGGACTGAAATTGTATCCGCTGGATTTGACGGCTATCGTAACCGTGGCAGACGATGGTGGAAGTTCAGGACGTTTACGAGACGATTTAGATATTCCCCCACCGGGAGATATTCGAAACGTCATGGCAGCATTATCAGATGCTGAACCACTAGTTGCTGAGATGTTCCAATATCGTTTTAAGCACTCATTAGATCTTGATGGTCATTCATTGGGGAATTTGATGCTTGCTGCTTTAACAGATATTACAGGAGATTTTTCTCACGCAGTTCGAGAAATGAGTCGTGTGTTAAGTGTGAATGGTACTGTTTTACCGGCCGCAAACCAAATTGTTACTTTAAGTGCAGAGTTAGAAGATGGCACCATTATTGAAGGGGAATCTAAAATACCTGCCTATTTGCAGCCGATCAAACGTGTTTTTATTGAACCATATGATGTAAAAGCTTTGCCAGCGACGATTGCGGCTATTGAAAATGCAGATGTTATTGTAGTTGGACCGGGGTCGTTATATACGAGTATTTTGCCGAATTTGTTAGTGAAAGATATAAGAAAAGCTGTAATTGCTGCAAAGGCGAAGAAAATATACATTTGTAATTTAATGACTCAAGCAGGCGAGACTTATAAATACACAGCCTCTGACCATGTGAAAGCTTTGTATGATCACGTAGGTGAAAATTTTCTAGATGCCATATTGCTTGATAAAGTACAAATGCCAGCGACGATTGCTGAGCGTTATGAAAAAGAACAAGCGTGGCCGGTTGAATATGACGAAGAGCGACTAAAGAAAATGGGTCTTGAAGTTTATCGAAAAGACATTGCCAATATTTCTGGTGAAACTGTACGTCACGAACCGACAAAAGTCGCAGAATGGCTATTTGAATATGCTGATGGTCATGCCAGTAAAGATTCGAAGCAGCTATATTTTTAATGCTTTGAAAGGGGGAACGAATTTTGTCTTTTGCATCCGAAACAAAAAAAGAAATGACGCAATTAGAAGTCGATGATTGTTGTGGTAAGTCCGAACTTTCTGCAATGATCCGAATGAATGGCACGTTATCGTTTTCCAATAGGCAATTGAGCCTGGATATTCAAACCGAGAATGCCGCAATTGCACGCCGGATCTACACTTTACTAAAACGTTTTTACAAAGCCTATCCTGTCGAGTTGCTGGTTAGAAAGAAAATGCGTTTAAAAAAGAACAATATTTACATCTGCCGAATCCGTGAAGGAGCTAAGCAAATTCTGGAAGACTTAGAAATCCTAACAGAAGGTTTTCAATTTCAGCATCAAATCGTTAAGAGTTTGATAGAGAAGGATTGCTGTAAGCGTTCATATTTGAGAGGTGCATTTTTAGCCGGTGGATCTGTTAACAATCCCGAAACCTCATCTTACCATTTAGAAATCTATTCTCTTTACAAAGATCATGCAGACTCTTTGGTTGAATTGATGAATAAATTCCATTTAAATAGTAAAACGATTGAACGGAAAAAAGGGTTTGTTACTTACTTGAAAGAAGCCGAAAAAATCGCTGACTTTTTAAGTATTACAGGCGCACATTCTGCCCTTTTGAAATTTGAAGATGTTCGCATCATTCGAGATATGCGCAATAGTGTCAATCGTTTAGTCAATTGTGAAACCGCTAACTTAAATAAGACCATCGATGCTGCTTTACGGCAAGTGGAGAACATACGCTTTATCGATCAATCAATTGGAATCGACCAATTGCCTGAAAGATTACGTGAAATCGCTCGACTTCGTGTAGAGTATCAAGATGTAACGTTAAAAGAGCTAGGCGAGATGGTCTCTGGTGGAACAGTGAGTAAGTCAGGTGTCAATCACCGGCTGCGGAAAATTGATGAGATTGCAACATCCTTGAGAAATGGGGAAATGATCGGCCGCTAACGATTGGTTGTTCTTTCATATAGAAGGTAGTTAAGTTTAGAGGAGGATCAGTATGGTTGAAAAACAAGTGAAAGTATTGTTGAAAACAGGGCTTCAAGCAAGGCAAGCCGCTTTATTTGTACAAGAAGCGAACCGTTATAGTGCTGATATTTACTTAGAAAAAGACAATAAAAAAGTGAATGCGAAAAGCATTATGGGAGTTATGAGTCTAGCGATTAGTAAAGGAACAGATGTTAAAGTTTCTGCTGATGGGCTGGATGAAGAAAAAGCGGTAGATTCTTTATCGCAAATTATGCAACAAGAAGTATAATCTTTAAAAGGTATGTATTATTATTTACACTAAACAAAAAAATCACAGCCGCAAAGGCTGTGATTTTTTTTACATATCTTTTTTGTGGTTTTCAGGTAATTTGCTACGAGTGATTACCTGATCGATCAAACCGTATTCAAGCGCACGTTCAGCTGTCATAAAGTTATCGCGGTCTGTATCTTTCGCAATCACATCAATTGGTTGACCAGTACGTTCAGAAAGAATTTGGTTCAACTTCTCACGAAGGTGTAAAATACGTTTTGCTGCAATTTCAATTTCAGTCGCCTGTCCTTGTGCACCACCAAGAGGTTGGTGAATCATTACTTCAGCATTTGGAAGAGCTAGGCGTTTGCCTTTTGTTCCAGCTGCCAGTAAGAAAGCGCCCATTGAAGCGGCCATACCGATACAGATTGTTTGAACATCTGGACGGATAAATTGCATTGTATCGTAAATTGCCATACCGGCTGTGATGCTGCCGCCTGGGCTGTTAATGTAGATCGAAATATCTTTATCTGGATCCTCTGCTTCTAGGAACAGAAGCTGTGCAACAATTGAGTTCGCAACATTATCGTCAATCGCGCTACCCAGCATGATGACACGGTCTTTTAACAAACGTGAGTAAATATCATAAGCACGCTCGCCTCGGCTAGTTTGTTCAATTACTGTAGGAATTAAGTTCATAGAATAGTTCCTCCTCGATTAAGTGATTTGCAAACAATGCTGAAAGTTTTCTCAGCTGTACTATCATCATACACATCATGGTCAATGAAGGTCAAATCTAACGAATTAAAAAAAGCAGCTTGATTAAGTTACAATATTTTCGTATAATAGAAAAGTCGCGAATAGCAAAAACGCCCTCGTAGTGTAATGGATCACACGTAAGATTCCGGTTCTTGAAATGGAGGTTCGATTCCTTCCGAGGGCATTTTAAAATTAACAGACTCTGTCCACCTAATTAGGTAGACAGAGTCATTTTTGTGTAAAAGAAAATAGTGCGGGCTATGTGTTTAGTTTACTATATTAGAAGCAAAGGGTATAGCCAAAAAAAAATGAAAAGAATTGAAAGGGTGTGGAAATATGTTCACTTTATATACACGCGCTAACTGCCCACTTTGTGATGAAGCAAAGTTAATGATTCAACTTGTTAATGAAGATATCCCATTGTCTTATCAGGAAGTAGATATCGAAAGTGATGATGCTTTACACGAAAAGTATATGCTAATGATTCCGGTATTAGAGAAAGACAACAAAATATTATTATACGGCAATATTGGTTATATAGAATTAGTAGAAGCGTTAGAAAATTAACGCTTCTTTTTATTTGCAATTAAAAGAAAGATTGGGTAGAATGATTTTAGTGGGACGCAAAATTAATGAGTGGGACGAAAAATGTCCAGCTGGAACGGAGTGAAAATATGGATGCATTATCTGTCGCTCAGCAAAAGCTGATACCGGAAATGTCCGAACTCCTAAAAAAACGTTATCAAATTTTACAAATAATAAGTTTAGAACAGCCAATCGGCAGACGAACCTTGTGTGAGGTTGCTGGTGGCACAGAACGTGAAATCAGGAAAGAAACAGACTTGCTGAGAAATCAGCAATTGATTGAGATAAAGACGGCAGGTATGAAAGTTACTTCGCAAGGAATGGAAGTGCTAGAAAAACTGAAAGTGTTTATTCGCGAAATTTCTGGACTGACAGACATGGAAGTACAGCTGCAATCGATTTTAGGAATCTCGAAAGTAGTCATCTTGCCTCAAAATTCCGATGAGATTCCAGCGGTAAAATCCCACATTGGCAAAGAAGCAGCCAAGTTACTTGAAACCGTCTTTGGTCGCTACAAGAAAATTGCTGTAACTGGTGGTAGCACGATGGCCGCCATATCAAAAGAATTATCGATTGGGAAATCTGATCGATCTCTTCAGTTTATCGCAGCACGTGGTGGACTAGGAGAAGATGTCTTACACCAAGCTAATACCATCGCAGCAGCATTTGCTGAAAAAACAGGCGGTTCTTTTAAAACACTTTATTTACCTGATCACTTAAGTGCTGAGGCATTTGAAATGATGATGAAAGAACCAGTCATCAAAGAAATGATGGACTTATATGATCAAACGGATGTTGTTGTTCATGGGATTGGCGATGCAGAAGAAATGGCGGTTCGCCGTCACTCTTCTTTAGAAGAAGTAGAAAAGATTCGTTCAGGCGGAGCGGTGAGTGAGGCTTTCGGCTATTATTTCGATAAAGACGGAAAAATTGTTTATCGTATCCGCACAGCGGGCATTCAATTAGAGCAGGTACAAAAGGCAAAAATCGTGTTAGCAGTTGCTGGTGGTGAATCTAAAGCAAGAGCGATTTTATCGTATGCTAAAAATGCAGCCGGTCCGACAGTGTTGATCACAGACGAGGGTGCTGCACGAAAAATTATTGAACTAACTAAAAAATTGGAGGAATTATAAATGACTTTAAAATTAGCAATTAACGGATTTGGACGTATTGGACGTATTGTATTTCGTCAAGCTTTAACAAATGACGAAGTAGAAGTGGTAGCAGTAAACGATTTAACAGACGCAAAAATGCTTGCACATCTTTTGAAATATGATTCAGTTCACGGAATTTTAGATGCTGAAGTTTCAGTTGATGGAGAAAATATTGTTGTTAACGGCAAAACAATCCGCGTATTTTCTGAAAAAGATCCAGCAAACCTTCCTTGGGGCGAGCACGGCGTAGACATCGTTGTTGAATCTACTGGATTCTTCACAGATGCTGCTTCTGCTTCTAAACACATCGAAGCTGGCGCGAAAAAAGTTATCGTTTCTGCTCCAGGTAAAAACGGCATGAAGACACTTGTTATGGGTGTAAACCATGAAACGTATGACCCGAAAGAGCATAACGTTATTTCTAACGCTTCATGTACTACAAACGGACTTGCAGGAATGGCAAAAGTATTGGATGAACGTTTTGGCATCAAACACGCAATGATGACAACAATTCATTCTTATACAAATGACCAAATTCTTTTAGACTCTCCGCACAGTGACTTCCGTCGTGCGCGCGCAGCTGCAGAATCAATGATTCCGACAACAACTGGAGCAGCTTTAGCAGTTGCAAAAGTATTGCCTGAATTAGAAGGCAAAATTGATGGGATGGCAATCCGCGTTCCAACACCAAACGTTTCACTTATCGATTTAGTTGCTCACCTTGAAAAAGACGTAACTGTCGAAGAAGTAAACAAAGCGTTGAAAGATGCTTCAGAAAACGAATTAAAAGGCTTGATGGATTACAGCGACCTACCGCTTGTATCTAGAGACTATAACGGCAACACAGCATCAGCTACAATCGATGGTCTTTCAACAATGATGGTTGGAGATAACATGGTTAAAGTTCTTTCTTGGTACGATAACGAGTCTGGTTACTCTAGCCGTTGTGTTGATCTTGCGCTCCATATGTACAAAACGGGCTTGTAATCCCGAAATTATAGCTTAATTACCAATGAACCTCTATAATAAAAGAGGGTACAAGGGGCGGGGAACTTACCCCGCTCCTTATTTTTTTGAATACAAATAGGAGGTATTTTCATGCAGCAGAAAATGACCATGAAAGATTTGGATTTAAAAGGGAAACGCGTATTTTGCCGTGTCGACTTTAACGTACCGATGTCAGAAGGCAAAGTCACGGATGATACAAGAATTCGTGCAGCTGTGCCAACAATCGAATACTTAGTCGAACAAGGTGCAAAAGTAATTTTGGCTAGCCATTTAGGTCGTCCAAAAGGTGAAGTCAATGAAGACATGAGACTTGCTGCAACAGGCGTTCGTTTAGGCGAATTGTTACATAAAGAAGTAAAAAGCCTGAACGAATCGATTGGTGAAGAAGTTGAAAAAGAAATTTCAACGATGCAAGAAGGAGACATCATTTTATTAGAAAATGTTCGTTTCCATGCAGGCGAAGAAAAAAATGACGAAGAGCTTTCAAAAGCATTTGCATCACTAGCAGATGTGTTCGTCAATGACGCATTTGGTGCAGCTCACCGCGCCCACGCTTCAACAGCAGGCATTGCGAGTCATTTACCAGCCGTGTCAGGCTTATTGCTCGAAAAAGAGCTAGACGTTTTAGGCAAAGCGTTATCAGAGCCAGACCGTCCGTTTACGGCCATTATCGGTGGCGCGAAAGTTAAAGATAAAATTGGTGTCATTGATCATTTGTTAGACAAAGTGGATAATTTAATCATTGGGGGAGGGTTATCGTATACGTTTATCAAAGCGCAAGGCTATGAAATCGGCAACTCTCTTGTTGAAGAAGACAAATTAGACTTGGCTAACTCGTTCATTGAAAAAGCAAAACAAAAAGGCGTTAAATTTTATTTGCCGGTAGATGCTACGGTAGCAAACGAATTTTCAAAAGACGCTGAAACTAAAAGTGTGAAAATCACAGAAATTCCAGCAGACTGGATGGGTCTAGACATCGGTCCTGAAACGGTTGCATTATATGCAGATGTTATTAAAAATTCGAAATTGATCATTTGGAATGGACCAATGGGTGTTTTTGAAATGCCAGCATTTGAAAATGGGACAAAATCTGTTGCACAAGCAATGGCTGAAACTTCAGGTTACACAGTAATCGGTGGTGGAGATTCAGCAGCAGCTGTTGAAAAATTCGATGTAGCTGAGAAAATGGACCATATCTCTACTGGCGGAGGCGCTTCACTAGAGTTTATGGAAGGCAAGGATTTACCGGGAGTTAGCGCATTAACCGATAAATAAATCGATCAATTGAAAGGGAGTGCTTTTGTGAGAAAACCAATTATTGCAGGAAACTGGAAAATGTATAAAACAGCGTCAGAGGCAAAACAGTTTGTCGAAGAAGTAAACGGCTTAGTGCCGAATACTGAAAAATTGGATGCTGTTATTTGCGCACCAGCGTTATTCTTAGCGCAACTCGTCGTTTCTTCAAAAGAAAGCGCGCTTCAAATCGGCGCACAAACAATGTCTGAACAAGACGAAGGTGCTTTTACAGGGGAAATCAGTCCTGTCCAATTAGCGGATATTGGCGTTAAATACGTCATTATTGGTCACTCAGAACGCCGCCAATATTTCGGTGAAACAGACAAATCAGTAAACCAGAAAGTCAAAGCTGCTTTTGCTCATGATTTAGTTCCGATTTTATGTGTCGGGGAAACACTTGAACACCGTGAAAATGGTGAAACAGGATCTGTTGTCGAAGCTCAAGTAGAAAAAGGGATTTCTGGATTGTCTGAAGAGCAAATTACGCAGTTAGTCATTGCCTATGAGCCTATTTGGGCGATTGGTACAGGAAAAACGGCTACTGCTGAAGATGCAAACGAAGTTTGTGGGATCGTCCGCAAAAAAGTTGCATCATTGTATGAAGATCAAACAGCTGAACAACTTCGTATTCAATACGGCGGCAGTGTGAAACCTGCAAATGTCGATGAATTGATGGGCATGGAACATATTGACGGAGCATTAGTTGGCGGCGCCAGCTTAGAAGTCGAGTCTTTTGTTAAGTTGTTGGAGGCTGGTTCAAATGCGTAAAACCGAACATCCAGCGGCTCTCATCATTTTAGATGGATTTGGTTGTCGTGAAGAAACTTTCGGAAATGCAGTTGCACAAGCAAACAAGCCAAATTTTGATCGACTATGGGAAACTTATCCGCACGGAATGCTGACAGCTTCAGGTGAAGCTGTTGGTTTACCGGATGGACAAATGGGCAATTCGGAAGTAGGCCATTTGAACATTGGTGCTGGGCGTATTGTTTACCAAAACTTGACGCGTATTAACAAAGCAATTCGTGAAGGTGATTTTTTTGAAAACCCTGCATTTCTTGAAGCAATTGCTAATGCTAAAAACAATGGCAAAGCACTTCATATTTTAGGATTATTATCTGATGGCGGTGTACACAGCCATTACTCACATCTTTTCGCTTTATTGAAACTTGCAAAACAACAAGGATTAACTGAAGTTTTTGTACACGGTTTTCTCGATGGACGAGACGTAGGACCGAAATCTGCGCTTGAATATGTAGAGGAAACAGAAAAGCAAATGCAAGAAATTGGTGTCGGTAAGTTTGCTTCGATTAGTGGCCGATATTACGCAATGGACCGTGACAAACGCTGGGAACGTCTAGAATTAGCGTATCGAGTGCTAGTTGATGGAGTTGGCAAAACTGCAGAATCAGCAAAGGCAGGCATTATGTCTTCTTATGATGAAGACGTTATGGATGAATTTGTTGTGCCATTTGCGATTGAGGAAGACGGAAAACCAGTTGCAACAATCGATTCTGAAGATTCGTTAATTTTCTTCAACTTCCGACCAGATCGCTCAATTCAACTGACTTCAGCGTTTATTCGTGAAGATTTTAGCGGATTTTCAGTAAGTGATAAACATCCTGAAAACTTAAGCTATATCACGTTTACTTCTTATAGCGAAGAGCTACCAACGCGTGTGGCGTTCGACACATTAAACTTAGAAAACACAATCGGTGAAGTTTTATCGTCTCATGGCTTAACTCAATTACGTATCGCAGAAACCGAAAAATATCCACACGTAACATTCTTTATGAGCGGCGGTCGCGAAGAAATTTTTCCAGGTGAAGATCGGATTTTAGTCAATTCACCTAAAGTTGCAACTTACGATCTGCAGCCAGAAATGAGTGCTTACGAAGTAACCGATCGTCTAGTTGAGCAAATTGAAGCCGGCGCACATGATGCGATCATCTTGAATTTTGCAAACCCAGACATGGTCGGTCATAGTGGCATGCTCGAACCGACAATGCGTGCTATCGAAGTGGTAGACGAATGTCTGGGCCGTATAGTAGATGCGCTACACGCACAAGGTGGTTCAGCGGTGATTACGGCTGACCATGGTAACGCTGATGAGGTTCGTACGTTAGAAGGGCTACCAATGACGGCACATACGACCAATCAAGTACCGGTAATTTTAACGAAATCAGGTTATGAACTTCGCAAAGGCGGCATTCTTGCCGACTTAGCACCAACTATTTTAAAAATGCTAGATGTTGAACAACCGGTTGAAATGACCGGAAAACCATTATATTAAAGGGAGCTGTTTTAATTGCCAATTATTACACACATTCAAGCACGCGAAATTTTAGATTCACGAGGAAACCCAACTATCGAAGTTGAAGTATTCACAGAAAGCGGCGCTTTTGGCCGCGCAATCGTACCATCGGGGGCATCTACTGGTGAACACGAAGCAGTAGAACTACGTGATGGCGACAAGAGCCGCTACCTTGGAAAAGGTGTTTTAAAAGCAGTAGAACACGTTGACGTTGAAATCGCTGAAGCATTAGAAGAAAAATATTCAGTGCTAGATCAAGTATCAATCGACAAAGCATTGATCGAATTAGATGGTACAGAAAACAAAGGTCGTTTAGGCGCTAACGCAATTCTTGGTGTTTCTCTAGCAGTTGCACACGCAGCAGCAAACTATTTAGATATGCCACTTTACCAATACTTGGGCGGCTTTAACGCAAAACAATTGCCAGTACCAATGATGAACATTTTAAATGGCGGCGAACACGCAGATAACAACGTAGACATTCAAGAATTTATGGTAATGCCTGTGGGCGCAAAATCGTTCCGTGAAGCAGTACAAATGGGTGCAGAAATTTTCCATAACTTAAAAGCTGTACTTAAAGAAAAAGGCTATAACACTTCAGTTGGAGACGAAGGCGGATTTGCTCCAAACTTAGGATCTAACGAAGAAGCATTAACAACAATTATGGAAGCAATCGAAAAAGCTGGATACAAACCAGGTTCAGATATATTGCTTGCGATGGATGTTGCGTCTTCTGAAATCTATGACAAAGAAAAAGGCGTATACAACTTGCCTGGCGATAACACAGTGAAAACATCTGCTGAGATGGTTGACTGGTACGAAGAGCTTTGCAATAAATACCCAATCATTTCAATTGAAGACGGCTTGGATGAAAATGACTGGGCTGGTCATAAATTGTTAACAGAACGTATCGGCGATCGCATACAATTAGTAGGTGATGACTTATTCGTTACAAACACGAAGAAATTGTCGCAAGGAATTGAAGAAGGTATCGCTAACTCAATCTTGATCAAAGTTAACCAAATCGGTACATTAACGGAAACGTTTGATGCGATTGAAATGGCAAAACGTGCAGGCTACACAGCAGTAATCAGCCACCGTTCAGGTGAATCTGAAGATGTTACAATTGCAGATATCGCTGTTGCGACAAATGCTGGACAAATTAAAACAGGGGCACCGTCTCGTACTGACCGCGTTGCGAAATATAACCAATTATTACGCATCGAAGATCAATTGTTCGAAACTGGCCAATACCTAGGCTTGAAAACTTTCTACAACTTGAAAAAATAAAGGTGTATTAAGTAGAAAACGAGTAGATTCAGATATTTTGTAAACCAAGATTTCTATAGAGTGTATGCGTAAGGCGGTGACTTTTTCCGCCTTACGCATTACTCTAATTTATCTTTGGAAAAATAGAAGGCATTTGCCTTCTATTTTCTATTGCTATTGTCACCGGTCACAATGTTTGGTAAACTTAATTTTGTTGTGAACGTTCGTTTCAGGAGGTGGAATTTATGCATACGTTGTTAATGACATTACTCGTCATCGTATCGCTCGCATTAATCGTAGTCGTTTTATTGCAATCTGGAAAAAGTGCAGGTCTTTCAGGAGCCATCTCCGGTGGAGCAGAGCAACTTTTCGGTAAGCAAAAAGCTCGTGGCTTGGACTTAGTCTTACACCGAGTAACGATTGTACTTGCTGCCTTATTCTTTATTCTGGCTATTGCCGTAACGAAAGTTTAATGTAGATGATTAAATCGCCTGACCATACATGGTTAGGCGTTTTCTTTTAGTATTAGAATGGAGGAGTTTTCATGCGAGTTTCGCAACCAAAACCATTTTTCTTTAAAAAAGGCCCACGGGCAGTAATTCTTTTGCATGGCTTCACAGGAAATTCAGCAGATGTTCGGATGTTGGGGCGTTTTCTTGAAACTAATGGATATACAAGCATAGCGCCGCATTTCGCAGGACATGGCGTGGCACCAGAAGAATTAGTTGGCACTGGTCCAACTGATTGGTGGAAAGACGTAGAGCAAGCTTATGATACCTTAATAGAAGAAGGATACTCTGAAATTGCAGTAGCTGGATTGTCACTTGGCGGCGTATTTAGCTTGAAATTAGGGTATACAAAGCCTATCAAGGGTATTGTTTCGATGTGTGCACCTATGAATATGAAATCCACTGATTTAATGTATCAAGGAGTTTTGAAATATGCGCGCGATTATAAGAACTATGAAGGAAAAAGCGATGAACTTATCGAAAAAGAAATAGAGGCTTTTCAAGAAAAACCGATGGAATCATTGGCTGATTTGCGTGACTTGGTTGCAGACGTAAAAGAGCATGTGGATCACATTTATGCACCTTTATTTGTTGTTCAAGGTAGATTGGATACAGTAATTGATACAGATTCGGCTAATGTCATTTATGACAACTCAGAATCGACCGATAAACACATAAAATGGTATGAAAATTCAGGCCACGTTATTACGCTCGATAAAGAAAAAAAGAAATTGCACGAAGACATTTTCACATTTCTTGAATCATTAGATTGGAGTGTGTGAACTGTTATAAAGGAGGAGTTAGATTTGGGGAATCCCGAAAAATCATTAGAGCAGCGCTTATTAGTTTTCATGCGTGAAGAAGCTTATAAACCGCTGACAGTACAAGAAATAGAAGAACAATTCGGTTTTGTAGATGCCGATGAGTTTACAAAATTAGTGAAAACATTAGTAAGATTAGAAGAATCTGGAACACTTATCCGTTCAAGGTCAAACCGTTATGGAGTTCCAGAACGGATGAATTTAATGCGCGGGAAATTTATTGGACATCCAAAAGGATTTGGATTTGTGGCACCTGAAGAAGCAGGCTTAGACGATGTGTTTATCCCACCAACTGAAGTAAATAGTGCGATTAATGGAGATACCGTATTAATCCGCATATCTGAAGGTTCTTCAGGGGATCGTCGTGAAGGCGCAATTATCCGGATTATCGAACGCGGAACTACTAAAGCAGTTGGAACGTTCCAAGAAAATAAAGGTTTTGGCTTTGTCGTAACAGATGATAAAAAAATGAATATGGATATCTTTATTGCAAAAGACGACACGTTAGGTGCTGTAGATGGTCACAAAGTTGTGGTAGAAATTACCGGATGGCCAGAAGGCAGAATGTCAGCAACGGGCATGGTGACGCAAATTCTTGGTCACAAAAACGATCCGGGTGTTGATATTCTTTCAATTATTCATAAATATGGCATCGAAACAGAATTTCCACCAGATGTACTAGACCAAGCAAATAATGTGCCAGACCAAATTGATCCAGCAGATTTAAATGACCGTCGCGATTTGCGCAACGAACAAATTGTAACGATTGATGGAGCTGACGCTAAAGATTTAGATGATGCTGTTCAAGTAGTTAAGTATGATGACGGGACGTATAAATTAGGTGTTCACATTGCTGACGTTAGTCATTACGTAACGGAAGGTTCTGCAATAGATCGTGAAGCATATGATCGTGCGACGAGTATTTATTTGACAGATCGCGTTATCCCAATGATACCGCATCGCTTGTCGAATGGTATTTGTTCATTAAATCCACAAGTAGACCGTTTGACATTGTCATGTGAAATGATCTTCAATGATCAAGGCGAAGTGCAATCACATGATATTTTCCAAAGTGTCATTAACACATCAGCTCGTATGACATATACGGATGTTTATGAAATTTTAGAGCAAGACAATCAAGAACTAAAAGAGCAATATAGCGAATTAGTGCCTATGTTTGAATTGATGAAAGAATTAGCAGAAGTTCTTCGCACGAAACGTATGCGCCGCGGAGCTATTGATTTTGACTTTAAAGAGTCAAAAGTATTAGTCGACGAAAACGGTTACCCAGTAGATGTTGTGATTCGCGAACGTACAGTAGCTGAACGTTTAATCGAAGAATTTATGCTAGCTGCCAATGAAACAGTGGCTGAGCAGTTTCATACCATGGAAGTTCCAGCAATTTATCGTATTCACGAAGATCCAAAACCGGAAAAATTACAACGCTTTTTCGAATTTGTAACGAATTTTGGGATTGTGGTAAAAGGATCTGGTACTCAGATTCATCCACGAGCTTTGCAAGAAATTGTTGAATCGATTGCAGGGACACCAGAAGAACCGGTAGTTTCCACAATGATGTTGCGTTCAATGCAGCAAGCGAAATATTCAGCTGAAAGTTTAGGGCATTTTGGGTTATCGACAGAATTTTATACGCATTTCACGTCGCCAATTCGTCGCTATCCCGATTTAATCGTGCATCGTTTAATTCGTACGTACTTAATCGAAAAAGATTTATCGAAGAAAACAATCGCTTATTGGGAAGCCAATATGGATGATATTGCAACGCACACATCAGAACGTGAACGTCGAGCAGTAGAAGCAGAACGTGACACTGATGCGTTGAAGAAATCTCAATTCATGGCTGATAAAATCGGTGAACAGTTTACAGGTATCATTTCTTCTGTGACGAATTTCGGTTTGTTTATTGAACTGCCGAATACAATTGAAGGCTTAGTGCACGTTTCAAACATGACGGATGATTATTACCGTTTTGACGATCGCAGCATGATGATGATTGGTGAACGCTCAAACCGTCAATTCCGCATTGGTGACGAAATTGAAATCAAAGTGATTGGTGTAAAACCAGAAGAATCATCGATTGATTTTGAAATTGTCGGCATGGTACAAACGCCTCGTCGGACAAGAAAAGATCAGCCAAAAGTCATCCGTGCGAACAAAAAAGACGGTGCTGGCAAGCCAGGACGCGATGGCAAAAAGCCAGAAGGCGGCGGACCTACACGTAAGCCGAAAAACAAAAAGAAAAAGTTTTATGAAAATGTAGCGAAACAAGGACGTAATAAGAAAAAATAAAAAAGCGGCGCATATGCCGCTTTTTGAATCTAGTTGAGGTGAAACCACATGGCCAAAGGAGAAGGCAAAGTAATTGCCCAAAACAAGAAAGCCGGTTTCGATTTCTTTATTGAAGAAACAATCGAAGCGGGTATCGTCTTGCAGGGAACCGAGATTAAGTCTGCACGAAATGGCAAAGTTCAATTAAAAGATTCGTTTGTTCGAATTCGTAACGGCGAAGCTTGGATTTCAAACATGCACATCAGTCCTTATGATCAAGGCAATCAGTTTAACCACGACCCTACACGGTCGCGTAAACTGTTATTGCACAAAAAGCAAATTGCGAATTTACTGGCGCATTCAAAAGTGCAAGGTTCTGCGATTATTCCACTGAAAATGTATTTGAAAGACGGCTTTGCAAAAGTCTTGCTCGGTGTTGGTAAGGGTAAGAAAAACTATGACAAACGAGAAGACTTGAAGAAAAAAGACGCAAAACGAGAAATCGACCGCGCGATGAAAGAACGTAACCGCTAAGACTTGATGTCTGACCATTGGTACTTTATAATAGGTTTATAGCACATGAAGCTGTTTATACATCTTCCGTGTCTCTTTTAATGAGGGGACGTTACGGATTCGACAGGGATGATCTGGGCTTGAGTTGCGCGTCGGAGGGTCGTCTTCGTCACAAACGTACTTATAACAACTGGCAAAACAAACCAAAACCTAGCATTCGCAGCGTAAGCTCGGATCTGCTTTATCTATCCATCGCCCATGTGGCTGGGTAAAGCTCAACTTTAGTGGGATACACCGGTTGCTACCATCTGAGGCAACCGGGAGAGATTCTCAGATTAGTGCCCAGGACGCCTGCTTATCGGCAGAATGGCGCATGAAACCTTAATAGATGAGCTACACGCGTAGATGCTTAAGTAGCGGAGTTTCTGGACGCGGGTTCGACTCCCGCCGTCTCCATAGTGAGATTACTGTTAAACACAGTGGTATCAAGGTTTAAGCATGATTAGGGATATTTGATGGGAGTTGAACTCTTATTGAATATCCCTTTTATGTTCTTAGGTGAAATTACTCTTTATTTATATGAAATTTGGTTATAAACCTCCTGATTCTAAATTGAATTAGGGGGTTTTTTTGTGTTTAGTGCTAGAAAACATGGAGTATATTCATTAAGTGAAGGGCAGGCGACTGTAGCTGACAGTGGAAATTACGTTAATAAGAACTGGACACCTATCAGTTATGGAATGGAAGTTGTCTTTAGGCAGATGCAGATAGCTGGCAATAGACCACGGACAATTCAAAGTTACGACTATATTTTTAAACAGTTTGTTAAATTCAATGAACTGGTTTTTATTGAAGAAATCAATTCAGATTGTATTTATAACTATTTGGAGAATCTGAATGTAAAGGTCCAGACTAAGAAAATTCGCTTAAAAACTATTAAAGCGGTGTTAGGAAAGCTTTACTTCAACAATTGGATTAAAGATAACTTTTGGAAGAACATTCAAATCAAAGTTGATAAAGAAGTAAAATCTTCAGCTAAAGAATCGGATATTCATAAGTTGTTTCACTTAATTGATACATCAACATTCATTGGGTTTCGAGACGTTACAGCCATTAAACTAATGTTTAAAACTGGCATTAGAATTCATACTTTGTGCGAAGTGAAAGAACGACATATAGATTTTGAAAATCAATGCTTGAATCTTGATGGTTCTACAATGAAAAATCATAAATACTTAAAGTTGCCGATTGATGCTGAATTAGCAGAGTTACTGAAGATGTTGATTAATCATAACCAGAGAATTAGAAAGCATTTTAAAACAAGTAACACGAATGTATTTATCACGCAGAATGGTTTGGCGATGAATACAAGTAAATCTTCAAACTGTGCCATATCTAAGCAGCTAAATAAATATAGTAAACGATACGGCTTAAAGAACATTAATGCACATGCCATTAGAAGGGCATTTGCAAAGAGTTTATTAGAAAAGGGTGCTAGTGTTCCTTTAATCAGCAAAGCTTTAGGGCACAGTGATTTGGCGGTAACAACCCAGTATTTAGACTTAGATATAGAAGAAGTATCCAATAGTTTAAAGCAATATCTATAGGTACAAAAAAAGAGAATGCATAAGCACTCCCTTAGTTTAAAAATTGCACTATATGTTTGGCGACATAGTAGTGCAAAACTCATTAATTAATAGACGACAATCCATAATTGAATATGAGTTTAATTACCTTTATTTTACTTGAAAAATAGTTAAAGTGCAAAGGTCTATTTCCTAATGGTTTTTTTAGGATGAATTCTTTCGAGGTTGCCCATTAACTCGAATCAAAATAAAACTGGTCAGGTTATGACTTAGCCGATGCAGAAACTAAGTCTAGGATACAACTAATAGCTTCCTTGTTTGCTATTGTATCTGAAAGGTGGTGACTACCAATATAAAGGTCAGGAGTGGAAGGTCTGAATGATTACGGTCATACAGAACACGCCATACATTATGATTGTTACTGAGTTCCTCATACAGAAGGATAGGTATTTACGATGCATGTAGTAGACATGTAAAACGGATTGTAAGAACTATCGGGGCAGAAGTAGATAGTAGGGGTGTTGATTTGAGAGAATCACATTTAACAAGGGCATACAAAAACGGACCCCTCAAATGAAGGATTCATGAAGAAAAGTAATGCAATGGCTGTCTATGTTTTAGATTCTATTAATTTAGTTTCTAAATACATAGGCAGTCATTTTTGCACCAAGCCGTTGTCCTCAATTCTGGCTTCATGTTGATAAAATATAAAAGAAAAATCAATAGATTAGGGAGTTATATAATAAATACAAATACCAGGTGATATAATATATGTAATAAATAGTAAAAGGGTGAAGGTATGAATAACACAGTTCGCTTCATTGATTCAGTAAAGGAAAATCTTATTCTTACATATGAAGAATATGAAAACTATTCTTATAACGATTCAAATTTTGACTTTAATAAATACATATCAGATTCTGATTACCTAAAAGCAAGAATGATATTACGGAAATTAAGTAAAGAGAATGAGATTGAACTTCCAGAAACCTATGAAGTTAATAGAAGCATTAAGGAACTTTTCCAAGATATAAGCTATGCCAGTGGCTATAGTCAACAGAATACCGCTGGACGCATTGCAATGATTTTTAATAAATACAGTACATATCTAGAAGACAATCTATATGAAGTAGAAATTGTTAAAGTTGAGTGTGAAATACCAAAAGAATTAACTTATAGAGGAATCCAAAGTGATTTGTTAAAGTGTGAAACGAGAATTAGCGATGGGGATTTCGCAGGTGCTATTACTTCGGCTAAAACACTAGTAGAAGGGGTCTGCAAAGAAATCTTAGTGATAAAAGGAATAGACACCATAAGTGACACTGATAGCTTACCAAAATTATATACTGATTTGACTAAACAGCTTAACCTAAATTCAGCTAATCCAAAACTTGATAACTCTTTAAAAGAAATTACTTCAGGATTAAACAAAGTAATTAAAGGATTAGCTGAAGTAAGAAATCTAAGTGGAGACAGTCATGCTAAAATCATTACACCTTCATTTCATCATGCTGTACTTGCTGTAAATGCTGCAAAAACAGTAACTAGTTTTTTGTTTCATACTTATGAATATCAAAAAGAAAAACAATTTAATTGAAGATTTTTAGTGCATTTAATCTGTTTACAAAGGTGGAATGAATTTGGCTATAAATAAGGTGTCTAATAAAAAATTAGATGAAGAATTTGAAGTAGATGGTCTGTGGTGGTTGCCTGATGCTTTAGATAATAAGGTGTCAGGAACATTATTTTTTAACAGAAATGAAATCAAGTTAGAAATAATGGGGGCATTTCGTGATGAAGTAGGGTTTCAAGAACTTTTTGCTGAACCAAAAGCACCCTTTGAAATAGTACACGGTCAATCAGGTCATGGAGAAGAATTTACTCTTTTTAAAGCGAATTATTCATTTGATGGTGGTATGAAAAGTTATACAGGTTTTAAGTCAGAGGTATATCGTGTTTCTTCATTTATAGTAGGAGGACATTTCCCTGATAGTACAAACATTGCTTTCCATTCTTGTACGATATACCCGACATATTTAACCGCATGGCTTGATAAAAGCCCAATTACTATGGAACTTATACGAAATAGTAAGGATTATAATATAGAAACTGCTACTGCTAACTATAAAAATATTGATACATTCAGTTATAAAGTGGGAGTTTTGGAAGCGGAAATAGAAGAATGTTATAGGGCAAATTTTACTTTAGACAATTTTAGAGAGAATTTACATTGGAAATTTGCTAGTGGAATTAAGGTTGTTGCAAGCAATGATAGAGATATGGAATGGTTTAATGATAGAGGAGTAGAACTAAAAAACTTATTTTCAATATTGATTGGAGAAGGTGTGTACTTTAAAAACATCTACTTCTTAGGCGAGTTAAAAGATAGTGATTCATTAGAAAAAGGAATACGAGATAGAAAAGGATATGCTTACTTTATAACGCAACGTGACTATAGAGATAAAGAAAAGTTTACTAATAGAGATATATTAATAAATTTTGATGATGTTAAAGAACAATTAGGAGGATTATTAAATAACTGGTTTAAAAAGAGTGAGAATTTAAAAGAAATTTATAAACTGTACTTTGGGATTTTATATAGTGAGGTAGTTCACATAGAAAGCAGTTTATTAAAAACCATTCAAATATTAGAGATTTATCATAGAAATAAATATAATGGGATGGTATTTAGTGTCGATAAGTTTAACTTAGAAAAGAAGAAGTTAAAGGGGCTTTCAAAGAGGAATTTGGCCAAAGAAGTACACGTGAAAATGATGGAATCTATTGGTCGTTCAAACGAATTTAGTTTGAAAATGAGATTGGCAGAGTTAATAAATGACTTTTCTGGTGAAACACAAAAGGAATTAATAGGTGATGAAAATGATGTTAAAAAATTCATAAAACAATTAGTGGACACTAGAAATTATTTAGCACATTATGATGCAGATAGAAAACCTAACTTACTAACTACGATTGATGAGAAATTTTACGGTATTCAAAGGTTAAAAGCACTTGTAACATTGATACTTTTTGTTGAACTAGGTATGAGTGAAGAATTTGTAATGAAGAAAATAAAAAGTAGCAAACATTTTTCTTATAGTATTGCTAAAGCTAAAGAATTATTAAATGATTGAAGTGATTAAAAAGATTCCGCTAAGGTTTATTTATACTATTAATTTAGTTTATTCAATAATAATTGGGGGAACTAATTAAGTTTTTATATAATGTGAATATACGACTAGAGGTGTAATTTATGAGATTTAATTTATTGACCAACGGAATTGATTCTCTTAAGGCGAGTTTTGTTTCTATAAGGAAACTAGATGAATTAGCTGAAGGTGTTGAACACAACATTAAAGATACATTAATACATTTAAATCATGCTAATGAAATCCTCTTTAAGCTGATGCTTAAAAATCAAAAAGAATACTTAATGTTTGAAGATATTTCAAACTATATGAAGGCAAAATCAGTTATGCTACAGCAGGGTAAATCTAGTGTGTTAGAAATTAATCCGAAATTAAAAACAGTTAACTTTTCAACTGCCATAAATAGAATCGAATTACTGTGTGATATAGAAGTTTCTTCAGAGTTCAAAGGTGCATTGGACTATCTGAACAAAAAGCGTAACCAAATCATGCATTTTGAAATTGATTTAAATAGAGATGAGGTAAATGAATTAATTGAGAAACTTAAAATTTGTCAAAACTTATCAATTGAGTTTTTTAATGAACATCTGAATGGCATTGCAATGTTGATGCATGCAGCGAGATTTGAAGTCACGGTACAAGATTTTTTGAGTGAGTTAGCACATGATGAAGCTGAAGAATCTTATATTGATTTTATGGAGAGTGCTTATGAAGATGCAGGAGAAGGTAAGTGGTAAAAGAATATATGAGTTAGCCTTATATTCATAATTTTGTTCTCACTAATTATAGAGAATAACAAAAAAGTAAAGAAATAAAGCAGGTTATAGATAAGGATACTATATGATGAAAAGAATATGGATATTAGGGGAAGTAGTATGACTAAAATAATACTTGATATACAGAGTTTCAATGGAGTTAAAACCTCTTTACAACAATTACTTGGATACGATTTCTCAGTCTTCGAAAATCACTTGAAGGTATGCATTAATGACAAAAGTTTTAAAGAAATTATTGATGCTGAGTATCTTGTTGAGAATCAGTTGATTGATATGAATAGTTGGTCTGTAGAAAATGTTCACTTTAAAATATATCATTTCACGACCAGAAAAAATTTATCTGCATGTAAAAATACCATATGGGATTTGCCATCTGCATTAACAAAAGAAACGGATTTAAAGAATTTTTTAAGTGAATTCCAGATAAGTTTTGATTTTGGAAATCATAATATGCAGATAGGTGATAAAATTTATGATTTAAAGTCTGATGATGAAAGTATAGCTAGCATAGCCAGCAAAATATATACAGACCCTGAAGTTTGGGGGTTTTTACGGATTTTAAACCTACGGGGATATCAGCAAGTATTTCCTCATAGACCGGAGTTTATAGAAAATATATCATGTTTCTTAGGCTATCCGAAGATATTTAATGATAAATGGAAGCGAGAATTCGGAAAACCATATGTGATAGAGTTTGAGTCGCCACTTGAAAGACTTCAAGTTCATACTAATATTTCAATTAATCTTAATAAATCACAGTATTTAAAAGACCATTTTATAGATGAAGAAGCTTTTAGGTTAAACGATTTTCGACTCTATCAAAAATATATGTTAGTTAATTTACTACTCATAACTTACTTCGGAGTGTTAAAAAGAAACTCATATGAAGAGTTGTTTGGAAAAGTAAATGATTTATGGGATAGCATAGATTTATCAACTAACATGAGTTCATTCTTAAAGAACTACGAAGAAGAATTTCAACAAATTATAGTTTGTTTAAATAAAGGCGAATATGTATTTAAAGAAAAAATAATAAAAGTATGGAAATTTGAAGATTTTGAATTAAAAGCAAGAATAAATAATGGGTATTTATATTAATGGTATAGCTTGAATTTAGGTGGAGAGAAATATATTATATATTTTTTTGATAAAATAATCTCCACGCTAAATTCATTTAAGTTATTTTGTAGTGTAGATAATTATTACAAATCACTATCAAAATAATTTTGTAAAATCGTTCTCATTCTTTTACTTGGAATATACAAGTTAATTGACTTTCCTTCTCTAATTCGGCTTCTCCATATCCACTGAAGCAGTTCAGACAAGGCAAACATATCTTCATTTACTTCAACTCCTTTAGATTTAAAGAACTTGTATTTATATGGATGCATGAAACGATTAATTACATAGGCCAAAGATTCTCTTTCTTTAAAATCATTAGTAGCACGGGCATTGCAGGCGACAAAACCTTTTGTATATCCTTTGCCTTTCAGTTTGTCCTGATGTGCTTTGTAGCAAGTCCACATATTAACGGGTGTGGGCGATTTAACATTGTTTCTGAAGTAGGAATAAAGATTCTTTTTCATCCTAGAAACTAGGGATTCATTAATAGATTTATTGAACCAACTTAAAGATAGAGAATGTTTTTCTTCCCCGATAGTATTCAGCTTGCCTTCATAAATGTTTATCAGTGATTTTAAAAGCGTTTTATCATAGTGTTCTTTGTCTGCATGGTTCACCAGTACAAACTTTTCACCTAACTTTTGAACGGCCTTAAATTCATAATCCAGTTTGTACATATCATAATAATATTTCTGTTCCTGGGCTTGGAATAAATAAGTCAAAATGTATATCTCACTGAATGCATTGAAAACTGAAACAGGGAACAACCAGAAAAAAGTAGTGTTTTCAAAGTAAATCAGATTTTCCGTTTTAGAAATCGTTTTAATTTCATCATACTTAGTTTGCTGATACTCACTGTCCTGATTCCAACGAATAATTCCCGTACCTTCATCAACGTAAATCATTCCACTATTTATCATCAGTTTAAAATCATCTTTATTCATCGAAAATTCCTCTACTACATTCATAACTTCATCGAGTATCAGGGTATAGTTACTAATTTTAAGCAGTTCAATGATTTCTTCATCTGCATTTTGAAATAGGGCGTGGGTAGAAACAATATCCACTTCATTCAGAATCAGCTGCTTTAGGTTGGCCAACTTTCCTTTTCCTGCATTCTGCGGTTCTGTAAATTTCCGACTGGACACTGCTGATTTAATACGCTGAACTTCGTTTAAGAACGGGGTAATATATATGAACCTTTCATCTGTACTGGTTTCTTGCATATGCTGAATAGCCCATGAAGTCTTTCCACTCCCCATAATACTATCTACTACCTTAATAGGAGAATTAGGTTTCGGTTTTTCTGTGAATTTAGTTTCTTTTGTTAAGTTCATGAAAATCAAACTTCCTTTCAAACTGAATATATCTACAACCTATAAACAGTAAGAAAGCTGAAATCAGACAAAGAGAATCACAGTTATTATTGCTAACGCACGGGCATGGAAAGACTGCCCGAACACTAAGAACCTAAAGAGTTATATTCCTGAAATAGTAGCCTGAAATGAAACCAGCACAAGTAAAGTGCTTATTTTCTTTAGAAAGTCAGTCATACCAAGGGTTTGTGACCCGTACCCTTAAAGAGAGAGTATAAAAAAGGGGTTATTTTCAGATGCAATTAAACAGATATATCTATTGGTGGGTGAAGCTTTAGCTGAAACCCTGCGAAGCTTTAGCGAAGCAATAGTAATGGTAATACTTTATGTGCCAGTAAGCACAATAATGAACAATGGAAAATGAAGATATTATCAAAAAAGCATCGTAGGGATAAAGGTGTATAAGTTGCCTGTGTAGCATTAATGTAGCAAAACGCTGTAGGCAAGGCATAATATACAGGCAAATAAGTTAGCTTCTTTATATACAGAAACCTCCATAAAAGGCTATAGGACGCTATTTAATCTGTAATTAAGTGAGTTTATTAGGCATGACCGTAGAAGGTTGTAGGGGGCTTTAAATGGCTGTGTTGTAAAGTGGAGAACAGGTTAGATTTATACAGCAAGTCTTTCTTGGAGAGAGAAAAGAAAACAGTTGAACATTAATATACAAAAAAGAAGCCTGAAATTAATCAGACTTCAGCTTCTTTGCTTCTGCATATATGGACGCACGAGGAACGCCTGTGGTTTTAGCAATAGCATTTACCGATAATCCGTTCTGTTCCCTGTTGGCTAGTAGCTTCAGGGCATGCTGTACGGCTTCTTTAGGTTGCCCTTTACGTCCCAGATGCTTACCTTGCTTCCTAGCCCGTTCCCGTCCTTCAGCCGTTCTATCATTGATTAAATCCCGTTCAAACTGTGCAAAGCTGCCTAGCATATTAAACATAAGCTTTCCTGTTGCTGTGCTGAAATCAATCTGTTCTTTAATGAATACTAAAGTGATGCCCCGTGCCGTTAATTCTTCAGCAATCTTGTTTAAGTGTGTAATGGAACGTGCAAGCCTATCCAGTTTAAAAACTACGAAAGTATCACCTTCCCTTAGATATTCCAGTGCTTCCTGTAGTTGTTTTCTATCAGCGTTTGCACCTGATTCCTTTTCTTGATAAATCTTGTCACAACCATATTCAGTTAGTCTTTCCGCCTGTAAATCTAAATCCTGCCCTGCTGATGATACCCGTGCATATCCAATAACTGCCACTATACCCATTCCCTTCTGTGTGTCTAAAAGTCTAAGGTGTTCTATACGCTTTACATTAGACTAACTTCTGTACACTGTAAAGGATTATATCAGGGGACATATCTGGATGATATATCAGGTGTACATAAGTTGTAAGTTGTAGACGGTAAAGGATATAAAATTAAAGGATGGGGGGCATCTGATTAAAAGGTGGTGGGGCGGTTATGTACAGGCAGTGCTAGTAATCCTGTCTTATCCCTGCCGTGCTGTGCCGTGCGTGTGCCGCTTCTGAGGTGTGCTGTGTGGTGCTGTGCTGATGTGCTGAAGCTGACGAATGATTATATTATTTATTATTATCTTATTCAGATTAGTATCATGGATATATCAGGGCTATAGCTGTGCCTGTGTGCTGTTTGCCTTACATCTTGTTACAGCGTCTTACAATGGATTGTGAGAATGATAAAGAGTATCAAAAATTGATGGAAGATATAAATATATTTTAATTAATTCTTTATAGATATAGATACTACACGGACAGGGCGATAGATACAGGGATTTAAAAGCTTGAAAGGTTGATTTACCGGGCATAACGGGGGACACGGGGGTAGCAAGCTGTACAGTTGGCGAACCAATAATATGGAATACAATTTACCCGACTTTATTTCCCTGTACCCGGCTGAAATTACACGTCCCCTAACCATATAAAGTTGAAACTTAATATTCAATTCCCCTTAAAAAAAATACACCACCAATTTAAAAACCCTTTATTTTCCTGTAACTGTTATGTTGCTGCTTCTTCTTCATCCACTTCTTTGGGCATAGATGAAATTTTCTATACTTCCTAAAGTATTCAGATATAAATATAAAAATGTAGCAACTTGCGTCTTACTTTACACCTGTTTAAAGTCCCTAAAGCTACAAGAAGTTTGTCGCTTCTTGTTCCACTTTATATTTACTGTGTGTGTTGGATTTGTGCATTTTCACTATTGTCTAAACTAGTTTTTACTTTTGATTTATTTTTCTACTTCCTTTCAATTTCATGATGTAAAAAATAACCCTGTCTTTCAGACCAAATCGTATGTCTGGGACACGGGTTATTTTTTATGTGATGAAGGTAGCAATAAGCTACAAGCCACAATAGAAAAGGAAGGATTTATAAAATGAAACTAACAGGCAACTTTTTAAAATTTACTCGAAACATGATGCACCTGAATCAATATGAAATGGCGGAAAAGTTAGGAATTACACGGGGGCTATTAAGTGTTATTGAAATAGGCATCCGGGGCGTATCAGAAAGAACTGAAAACAGATTCTTTGAAATGTTAAAAGAGGAACAACTAGGACTATTTGAATTAACGGAACTTTACAGCAGATTTAAAAAAATGAACAGGGGGCGTTGAAGTGTTAACTAATCCAACAAACAATAATAGAATCCTGAAGTTATTCAGACTTTCTAAACGATTGGTGAAAAGTGGTAACGGCAAAGAAGCTATTTCATATCTGGAACAAGCTGAAACATTAATCAGAAGTAGCGAAATATCTTTTTATGTAAGACGGGCTACAGGGAATCTCCATTTACAGAAATTTTCACATTATGGCAACAAGATGTATTTTAAACTATTTTGCCTGATACACGATTTGAAAAATAATATTCAAAACGGATTGGACAAAGAAGCATTAATTAAGATAGAGAAAATCATTTCTTCAGATATGTACGCTGACCACATTAAGAACCGAATCCGGTTATCAGATAGCAAAATGGAATTATCTCCGGGCTTCAGAAAACATACTAAGGAGACTGGAGAAGCACAACACGATTTAATTTATCTAAATCTGAAAGGACGGGCGGTATAAATGGCAACAGCAAAAGAAACAATTTTCCAGTTATTCGAGAAAGTAGATGTTCCTAATAATTTATCAGATAGGAATGTTGAAATCGCTAAATCATATGCAATGAATCAACTGTCTGACCGTATCAGCATGGTTGACTGGTGTAAGCAAAATGAACTTTCTACAAAAACCTTTTACGCATGGAAGAAGGATATTCGGGGATTTGAATCTTATGTGAATCAGCTTATAGATAATAGCGTTGATGATTCAGTTAAGGATGCATTACTAGCGATGGATAAGCACGTTGTTAAACTTGCCTATCAGACTAGCGTGACACCTGCTGAAGTGAAAATTTTTGGTGAGTATTTCGGGTATGCATTAGAAGCCCGTAAACGGCAATACCTGAAGGATAACGGCTTAGATGATTCCGGGGATAAAACTACACTATCACCAGAACAGCGTAAGAATAATTTATTAAAACGATTACAGGGGGATAAATAACTAATGAATGAATACGAAATTAATCAACTAATTGTAGAAGCGAATCAAAAGGTTATGCAGGAACGACTGGATGCACAACAGCAAACTAAGAACGATTTACTGGAAGGTACTAAACAACTTGCAGAACAGCGTGTGCAGGATTTAGCAGATTTGAAAGCTAAACAAGATGCACATAAAGAAGTTGCACCTGTACCAGAAGCTGAAGAACTGAAACAGCTACGGGCTAAAGCAGAAGCAGAAGATGGACAGAATGAATTACTGGCATTAAGAAAACGGTTCGCAACTAAGGAAGGGGAATAGGCTATGTTATTGATAGATACAGAAATTCGCAAAACAAGCATTAACCGTTTAAAGGCATTATCTGATAAAACGGTAGAAATCAAAAAGCAATTTAGGGATGTTAAAGAACGTGTAAAGGCTGAAATCAGTACACGACAAGAAGCCATTCAGGAACAGGAAAAAGTAGTAGCTGAAACTTATGAAAGTTTCGTTTTAGATATTGTATCTTTAGAAGATTTCAAAGCTGAACAGGATGCCCTGAAAGAGTTGCAGGAAACTTTACAGGCGGTGCAGGATAAACTGAAAAGCCTTGATGCTGTACAGGCTAAAAAGATTGATACAGAAGTCTTTCAAGAAATGAAAGCTGTTGCTGTTCCAGCGAGAAAAGAGAAGGATAAAATCTTTGCTGAAAAAGCTGATGCCATTCTTAAAGCTAAAGCTGAATATCTGAAATTAGTAGCTGATTCTGCATCCGTATTAATTCAGGTAGAAGAATGTACTTCAGTAGCATTTAAGAAAGCTGAAATTGATGCAGGGCATCAGGAATTATTGTACACGCCAGGAAATACAGAACCGACATTTAGAAAGCTAACTTTCAACGATACTTATTCAGGGGGCAACCCAGTAATCACTATTTCAGAACAAGAAATCCGTACAGTATATAAAGTTTAAAGGGCATCCTTCGGGGTGCTTTTTTTTTTATATCTAAAATTTGAAGGGATGGATAAAAGATGAGTATTATTATTCAAAAGCTTAAACAGGTACGGACGTATTTCAGCACAGCAAAGAAACATGAACGGAAACAGGTTAAGGCGTTTCAGCGTATAGATGCCCTGAAAGCTTTACTAATTAAAACGGTACGGGGTTACGATAGTAAGATTCAGGAATTAGATGCTTCACACTCTAAGGCTTTGCTATCCTATAACAAGCAGTATCAGGCATATCAAAACACGCTTTCAGATATACGAAAAGGGCTAGAACCAGATACAGCAAAGAAAGACGCTGAAGAAGCTTTACAGCCTTTTGAACAGATAGTAATAGAAGCCGGGGAAGAACTATCTACAGCTACCGAATATAAAAGACAAGATGTTTTGGAACTGGTGCAAAGCATAAAGGATGAAGAAATAGAATATCTAACAGCACAAGCTTCAGCCATTAATCAAGAAGCACAAGAAGCCATGATTTTAAAACAGCGTTATCTTGATAAGCTTCAGAGAATCGCTGACAGATACGGCAATGTTATGGGGCTAGAAAAGCTAATGGCAGAAGCTTCTGGAAGTGTCGGGGTACATCATGAAATGAAGCTGTCTAAAGTTATCAGCGAACTAACTAAAGATGCACCTTTACAGTCTAAAGATATTTCACTGGACATTGCTTCAGTGACTTCAGCGTTACGATAATGGGCAATCATTCACTTTGCAAAAGTTAAGGGGCTAAGAATCGCCCTGATAAGCACAGTAAAATATATAAATGTCTTAACTAGTTTAATATTACTGGTTAAGGCATTTTTTTTATGCCAATTAATATAAAAAATTCTGACAACTGTATTCCAGTTATTGTATATTAATCTTGTAAGGATATAACGCAAAGGGGATAAAGAGAATGGAAAGAAAAATGATTAAAGTTGAGAATCTAGATTTAAAAGACTGTGCAGCAAAATCAGTTATTAGTGCTTTGCTATACCAGCTGATAACATTAACAAAAGACTGCCCAGAAGAAGAAAGAGAAACTACTAAAACTTGGGATGTAATGTATTTTAGCTTGAAATACATGATTTCAAGTTATGTATTTGAAACGAAACCAAATGGTCAAGATGAATCTAACTTAGAAAAAATGTTTGTTTTAATTATTAATAATGAAATTTCAGTAGAAACAGCTTCACAAATCTTATCAAACTGGAAACAATTAGATAGATTTGCACTGGATTATTGGATTAACAAAAATTTTGTAAGTAGTTAAGTAAAGTTGTAATAGAAAATAATTAAGATATGAAGGTAGAAGTACCAAGTTGCATAGAGTAAAGACTAACAATCATAAATTTTTTTACGTTTCAGAAAGGATTTAGATATTAAGTTTCTTCTATATTAATAGAGTTGATTAATGTGTAGTAAATTACCTTAAGAAACTTCAAGAAATGTAGAAATCATTCTGTTTAGTAAGTATTGGAAAATTTTCTTACTATCATATATAGATACATGATACAATAAGTCCAAGAAGTTTTATAACTGAGTTCTATAAACGTGTAATACACCCTAAGCTAAAACAATATTATGGATGACGCAAAAGAAAGCCACATTAGAGTTAGTTAATGCTGGTTCTATGGTATATGGCACAAGTTGCGAGTAGGCGACTGTAGCTGAAAATGACCTAAAGCGGAGTTTCTGGACGCGGGTTCGACTCCCGCCGTCTCCATAGTGAGATAAAAAACGCCAAAACCTTTTAAGGTTTTGGCGTTTTTTGGTACATTAAATCACATATAAGAATTAATGCTGACAATAAAATTAAAAGCTGAACAAGCTATTACGAAATATCGATAATAAATAAAATAAAACATGATAGATTAGAAAGTATGCGGTTGTAAAAATACGATATGGAATTTATGAAAAAAGTGGTTGGACAGCTGTAGCACTTTCCGCTATTTTATTTCCTGTTATTTTTTTTATTCGGGTTAATGGTATTGCTGACAGGAGCCTTTCAAAAACCAAAAGAAAAAGCTCGAAGTTAATACAGTATTAAAAATAGAAATTGCTTTAATCTTTTTTTACAATATTATAGTAGTCAATAATGAATCATATTCAGTACAGCACGTTATGAAATATTAATGAAGATGAACCCGTGATTTCACAGGCTCTTATACTAGAAGGCAACAAGATTTTAATGGTTAAACAATATATTCAACAAGCAGAATATCGTGTGGAATTACCCGGGTGGGGGGATAGAAGCTGGTGAAACACCCAACAAGCTTGTATTAGAGAAGTGAAGGAAGAAACGGGATACGATGTAATAGTTAAGTATTTGATTTTTGAGAAGTCTTATAAATATACATTTGTTGCGGAAATTGTAGGAGGTAATCTTTACTTAGATTCTTCTATTAAAGCCAATAGCGATATAATTGATATTGCATGGATTTCAATTGATGATTATAAAAATTTTGATGAAATCACCACTCCATTACTACATCTACTCGGTAATCATGAAACGGCAAAAATACTTTAGTAAGCACAAAACGTCAAATCCACTTATGGTTTTGACGTTTTTCGTACGTAAAGTCATTTATATGTATCTTTTCATACTGAGGTTTTTCATGAGCTTTTACTCATATATTTCCAACACAACATAATCAAATTAACTTCTAGAAAAAAATGAAAGATTATCGAACCTTTACCAATCACGTACGTCCTATTACCGTATGACTTCGAAAGAGGTGACGAGATGGGGTTTTGGTATTTCTTAATTTTATTGTTAGGGCTGAGTTTAATCGTCTCTGGACTATTCATGAAAAAGCGATTTCAGTTACCGATTCGGATTGGGTGAATGGGTGGTAGGGATTCTTTTTATAGCGCTCTCACTGTTTATGTTTTCACCAGGAAGTGCTGAAATAATTGCGGATTTATTTAATTTAAATAGATCTTAGACTTTTAACAAAGTAAAACTACAAAAAATGAAAAGCTCAATATTGATCGCAGAAAAGCAAATACAGGTACCGAAATGGTTATTGTTTCTACAGCTGAACAGTTTGTGCTACAATTACCGACATTATGTTTGAAGGGAGAATAACCCATGATTAAAAAATGGTTTTTAACAATCGTACTTGGAGGATCCATGGTAGCGTTAGCTGCTTGTGGTGATGATACAGCTAAAGATACAGAAGGTGAAGAAACACCGCAAGAAGAGGTAGCAACAGAGCAAGAAAGTGGAGAGCAACCAGAAATGCCTAAGCCTGATTTAGAAGGCATTCCAGAAGTTGTCGCAGAAGTAAATGGTGAAAAGATCTCAAAAGAGGATTTTGAATCTATTTATACAGAGCAGTTCGAACAAATGGCGATGCAATCCCAAATGTCTGGACAAGAAGTTGACCAAAGTCAATTAAAAGAGCAGGTTGCAGATAGCTTAGTTGCGCAGGAATTACTTGTTCAAGAAACAGAAAAACAAAAACTGACTGCATCAGAAGAACAAAAAAATACAGCGCTAGAAGAATTAGCTCAACAAAATGGCTTGAAGTCTTCGGATGAATTATTGGCAGCGCTAAAAGAACAAGGGATTTCTGAAGAAGAAGTCAAGAAGCAAATAGAGACACAAGTGAAAATAGAGCAAATGATTGCATCAGAAACTGGCGAAATCAAACTGACTGATGAAGAACTACAGACATATTATGATGAGGCAAAAGCTCAGCAAGAAGAAGCGGGCGGCGAAGAAATTCCAGCTTTTGAAGAAGTAAAACCGCAAATTGAAGAACAATTAAAATCGCAAAAAGAAAGCGAAGCAACACAAGCGTTAATCGCAAAACTTCGTGAAAAAGCAGAAGTTACAATTAACCTATAATAAAAAACCAGATTCCTTGTGAATCTGGTTTTTTATTATAAGGATATAGAAAGAAACAAAGATGTATTAAGGTTTTTGTAACCCATTTTCCAGGGTTTTATAGCCAATTGGCAATCAGTGGATTTGACAGGACCGGAAATTTTCCGTATCCTTTAGACTTGTGATAAAGAGAAACTTCAGCCAGCGGGGGCTCTTCATCCTCCGCTGATTTTTAGTTGATCGGTTCGGACTTTGACGGTCAGTGGACGGCTATTTATTTGAATAGGGTCTGCTGACCGTTAAAGCGGCAAAAAAAGAAAGAGGAGAGGGATTATATGAAAAAAGTAACCAATGTTTTTTGGATTGCTCTTGCACTGGCATTACTGGCCATTGGCTTTGGCGCATTTGCACCCGATAGTTTTGCAGAAGTTACAGGAAATATAAAAACATTCCTAACAACTTCGTTCGGATGGTATTATTTGCTAATCGTTTCTATCATCGTTCTATTCTGTTTGTTTTTCCTTATCAGTCCGATGGGACAAATCAAATTAGGTAAAGACTCAGATAAGCCCGAGTTTTCATTTGGGACATGGATTGCCATGCTGTTTTCAGCAGGAATGGGAATCGGTTTAGTATTTTGGGGAGCTGCGGAACCGATATCGCATTTTGCGATTGATCCGGCAACTGCGGAACCTGGAAGTGCTGAAGCTATGCGTGAATCAATGCGTTTCAGCTTTTTCCACTGGGGAATTCATGCATGGGCTATATACGCCGTCGTAGCATTAGCACTAGCATATTCACAGTTCCGAAAAGGGGAACCTGGATTGATCTCAGCTACGTTAAAGCCAATATTTGGAGATAAGATGAAAGGTCCTTGGGGAACGTTTGTAGACATTATTGCTGTTTTTGCAACAGTAGTTGGTGTTGCGACGACTTTAGGCTTTGGTGCTATTCAAATTAACGGTGGACTTGCATATTTGTTTGACGGAATACAAGAAGATGACTTTGTCGTTCAACTAATTATTATTGCGATTGTAACGGTATTGTTTATGATTTCAGCATGGAGTGGGCTAAGTAAAGGGATTAAATACCTTTCAAATGCTAATATGGTGCTAGCTATCGCTTTACTAGGAGCAATGATAATTCTTGGGCCAACTCTATTAATCATGAATATGTTTACTGATACAATCGGTACTTATTTCCAAAATATAGTTCAAATGAGTTTCCGTGCAGCGCCAATTGATGGCGAAAATCGTTCTTGGATTGATGGCTGGACAATCTTTTATTGGGCTTGGTGGATTTCATGGTCTCCATTTGTTGGTGTATTCATTGCACGTGTTTCGAGAGGACGAACAATTCGTCAATTCCTACTAGGCGTTTTGATGATTCCTGCATTCGTTAGTTTTCTTTGGTTTGCGGCTTTCGGTACAACAGCAATTGATGTTCAACAAAGTGGTGTAGATTTAACAGGGTTATTGACAGAGCAAACTTTGTTTGCCGTCTTTAATGAGTTGCCATTTGGTGTATTGCTTTCAGTTATAGCGGTATTCCTAATTACGACGTTCTTTGTTACTTCTGCCGACTCTGCGACATTTGTCCTTGGAATGCAAACAACAGGTGGTTCACTGTATCCACAAAACTCAGTGAAATTGACATGGGGAGTTGCACAATCAGCAATCGCTGTAATTCTTTTGTCTACTGGTGGACTTGATACATTGCAGACAGTATTAATTATTGTGGCATTCCCGTTCTCCATCATCATCTTATTAATGATGACATCCTTCTATAAGGCAGTAACAATCGAATACAAAGCTATAAAACGTAAACGTTAAAACCGCCGCTTCGGCGGTTTTTTCATTACATAAGCGTTATAATAAAGCGCAAGCAATAAAAAGGTGGAGGATTTTTAATATGGAAAAACCACATGTGTTATTAATCGATGGCATGGCATTACTATTTCGCTCGTTTTTTGCAACATCGGCTGTAAACCAGTATTTTAGAACAGCTGAAGGCTTGGCGACAAATGGCGTACAAGGATTTACACGCCACGTATTAGCGGCAAAAACAATGATGAAGCCAACACATATGGCAGTTTGTTGGGATATGGGATCTAAAACTTTCCGCACCGATTTGTTCGACGGTTATAAAGCAAATCGGCCAGCACCTCCAGAAGACATGGTGCACCAGTTTGACTGGGCGCAAGAAATTTCTAGTCAACTTGGTTGGAAAAATTACGGCGAAGCGGGGATCGAAGCCGATGACTTTATCGGATCCTTTACGAAGCAATGGCAAGACCAAGTAGACTTCACCATCATCACAGGGGACAAAGATATGCTGCAATTGTTGACACCTTCTGTCAATATTGCGTTTATGAAAAAAGGCTTTCACGTTTACGACGTTTATACAGAATCACGGTTTATTGAAGAATACGGGATTCAACCGTCACAATTTGCAGATGTAAAAGCGTTTATGGGCGATCCGAGTGATGGTTATCCTGGCGTAAAAGGCATTGGACCAAAAACGGCTCTTCAACTTATTCAAAACTATGGTTCAACGGATGGCGTACTAGAAGCTATCGACGAATTAAAGCCGGCACAGAAAAAGAAAATTGATGAGCATAAGGAAATGTTGTTATTATCAAAAAAACTGGCTGTCATCAAATGTGACATCCAGTTGGACGTGTCACTAGAAGAAATTACCGTTCCAAGTTACACAAATGACCATATTCAATTATGTCGCGACCAACAATTAACATTGCTCGCTAAACAGCTCGAGAAAAATATCGGTGTTACAAATGATCCTTGGGTATGATTTTAACAAAAGTTAATACGTTCTGATTTTCTTGATAAGAAACCGTCCGCATTTTGCTGGGGCGGTTTTTTTGTCCGTTGTCATGAATATAAAGGATAAGGTCATTCGTCTTTTGCTCAAAGCCAATTAACGGTACCCAGTGATAGCTATATAACGGTTTTGAAAACCAATGAAACGTGAAATAGCGATCAAACTTCATCGCAAGTGGACGGCCAGCTAGCAATTCTTCTTTTACTTCTTGAATAGCGCTGATTTTTTCAACTTCATAGCGCATGCCACCGGTTTTTCGGAAGTTTTTTACGAGTCTCCAAGTAAATAATCCGATCGGAGTCGTACCGAGTAAACGGTAAAGTTGGTTTATCCCAATTTCAAGCTGCTCATAATGTTGCAATATGGCTGCTATAGTTACTGGACCACATGCAGAAGACCGATATTTTTTCGATATGTGTTCATCGTATTGGGAAAGTCCTTGAAAAGCGATTAGTTTTTTCATGGGTTAGACCTCCGCATCGTCACTTACGATTTATAAAATCACATTTTGGGTACCAATTTTTTATTTTCATTAAGTACATGTTCAAGTGCTACTTTAAAAGTTGTATAAACTTCTAATTCAACTTGAATACCGGCATGGACAATTTCACGTACAAATAGCGGATTAAAGCCGACATAAATAGCACGTAAGCCCATTAATCCAAGAGCGGAGTTTAATTGGCTTAATTCACTTGCCAGTCCATTATAGTCAAACTCCATCAAGTCATCAGTAGTTACTCCTGTAAAATCAAAGATCACCCGTTCGGTATCTCGATGTTTTTCTGCGTACTCTAAAACTGCCGTACGGATCATATCGAAACGGTCCGTGAAAATAAAACCTGCAATTGGCACTAAAATCGTTTTGGGTACAACCGATGGAATAATCGGGGCCGACATATTTTTAATCAGCTTTTTAAAATAAACTAGCTGTTCTTGTAATTGTTTTATTTCCTGTTTTGGATCCATTCCTATACCTCCGAAAGTTGTTATAAGTGTCAATCGTATAGCTGTTCACACTATAACAGTTTTTATATAAAGTGGTACTTCTTATAGTATAGTGAAAAAAATGAGTAGGCGGGAGCCTACTCATTTTGATCGTTTAAAAAGTTTGTAACCGATTCTGGTGATTTAGCATTTGCGCTGTGAAGGTGAGCTGTTTTTTCTCCGCCTTTAAAGACTAGCAAGCTTGGAATTCCCATTACTTCATATTTTTCAGCAATGTTTGGAAGTTCATCGCGGTTAACGTCCACCCATTGGTATTGATTGTATTCTTCAACGATTGGATCGATAAACATATCCATTCTTCTACAGTCTGGGCACCAGCCGGCTTGGAATTTTACGATAACTGGTTGTTCGCCGTTAATAACTTCATTAAATTGTTCAGTTGTATTAAGTGATTTCATTTAGATAGCCTCCTTATAGGTTCTCTTCCAGTTTAGCGTGCTTTTAGTAAATCGCAAATTATTTGTTTTTGAAAATTTTAGGGAATTTTAACGATTAAATATTGCGAAAATAAGAAAAATAACTTACACTTAAAGACATAGGAGAACGTTCTATTTTTTTAAACTAAAAATGAATGAGCATTCATTCAAAAATTCAAGGAGGGTTTGCTAGTGGCTTACCAAATTAGAAAAGCGGCTGTACTCGGTTCAGGTGTTATGGGTTCAGGAATTGCAGCGCACCTTGCAAATATAGGAATTCCAGTTGTATTACTTGATATTGTTCCGCGTGAATTGTCGAAAGAAGAACAAGCAAAAGGATTAACGCTTGAAGACAAAGCGGTACGTAATCGTATGGCAACAGGCTCCATTCAAAAACTACTTAAACAAAAACCAGCTCCATTAACAGCTAAAAAGAATCTTCAGTTGATCACACCAGGAAATCTAGAAGATGATTTAGAAAAACTAAAAGATGTTGATTGGATTATAGAAGTCATTGTTGAAAATCTTGATGTAAAGAAATCTTTATACGAAAAAATTGATGGTGTAAGAAAAGAAGGAACGATTATTTCTTCAAATACATCAGGCATTAGCATTAACGCAATGGTCGAAGGACGTTCAGAAGACTTTGGGAAACATTTCTTAGGAACGCATTTCTTTAATCCACCACGTTACTTGAAATTGCTCGAAATCATTCCAGCAAAAACGACAGCTCCAGAAGTATTAGAGTTCATGACAACATTTGGAGAAGATCAATTGGGCAAAGGCGTGGTTATTGCAAAAGACACACCAAACTTTATAGCTAATCGAATTGGTACTTATGGTTTGCTTGTCACGTTACGTGAGATGATGGCACGTGGCTACTCGATCGGTGAAGTAGACTCTGTAACTGGACCATTAATCGGTCGTCCAAAATCAGCTACGTTTAGAACATTAGATGTTGTAGGTCTAGATACGTTCATGCATGTTTCTAAAAATGTATACGATCAAACTTCAGGCGAAGAACAGAAAGTTTTTGACGCACCAGAATTCATGAAAAAAATGGTGGAAAAAGGCTGGTTAGGAGCGAAATCCGGTCAAGGTTTCTTCTTGAAAAAAGACAAAGAGATTTTAGAACTCGATCCTGAAACATTGGAGTATCGTCCAGCCGGAAAATTGAAAACGCCTTCACAAGAAGTGGCAAAACAACAAAAAGGTCTCGCAGCTAAAATGAAAACGCTTGTTTACGCAGAAGATCGTACGGGCGAATTACTTTGGAGCATACTTTCTCCAACATTGCGCTATTCGGCTGAATTGAACGAGGAAATTTCAGATGACATTGTTGCTATCGATAATGCCATGAAATGGGGCTTTGGCTGGGAACAAGGACCGTTTGAAACATGGGATGCAATTGGCGTAAAAAAATCTGTAGAAAAAATGACACAAGAAGGCCATACCGTTCCAGCATTTGTACAAGCTCTAATAGATAGTGGGAACGAAAATTTCTATAAAGAACAAGAAGGCGATCTATATTTCTTTGATGGCACGACTTATAAGCCAGTGCCAGTCAATGAAAAAGTTATCGATTTAAAACGTTATAAGAAAAAGCATGGTGTCATCAAATCTAATTCAGGTGCCAGCTTAATCGATTTAGGCGACGGAATTGCGTTATTAGAATTCCATTCACGCTCAAATGCAATTGGTTTAGACATTATGCAAATGATCAATTTCGCAGTTGATGAAGTTGATAAAAATTACAAAGGACTTGTCATCGGCAATCAAGGCAAAAACTTCTGTGTTGGTGCTAACTTGGGCATGATCTTAATGGAAGCGCAAGATGATAATATTTTTGAACTTGATTTCACGATCAAAACGTTCCAAAACGCCATGATGAAACTCAAATACAGCAACAAACCAGTTGTGGCAGCACCATTTGGCATGGCTCTTGGTGGCGGAGCAGAAGTAACGTTACCAGTAGCGCATATTCAAGCTTCAATGGAAACGTATATGGGTCTTGTTGAAGTAGGTGTTGGGTTAATTCCAGGCGGCGGCGGTAACAAAGAGCTTTATATGAAACAGTTGAAAGGTTTGCCAAACGGCGTAACGATTGATTACTTGAATATCGCTACGAAAGTATTCGAATCAATCGCGATGGCTAAAGTGTCAACTTCGGCAGAAGAAGCACGTGAAAACAACTTCTTAAACTTTGTAGATGGCATCAGCGTTAATAACGACCATCTCATTTACGATGCAAAGCAAGCGGCTCTTTCATTGTATGAAAATGGTTACCAAGCACCATTGCGTGAAAAAGTTCCAGTTCCAGGTGAGCCAGGTTATGCAACGCTTCTTTTAGGCGCAGAAGGCATGTTCATTTCTGGTTATATTAGCGAACACGACTTGAAAATTGCTAAAAAACTAGCGTTTGTTCTAGCGGGTGGCAAAGTTCCGTATGGCACAAAAGTAGATGAGCAATATTTGCTTGATCTTGAACGTCAAGCGTTCTTAAGCCTAGTAGCAGAACCAAAAACCCAGCAACGTATGCAACATATGCTGGTTAAAGGAAAGCCATTACGTAATTAATTAACCGTTGATATAAAAGGAGGAAACACATATGCGTGAAGCAGTAATAGTGGCCAGTGCTCGAACACCGGTCGGAAAAGCGACAAAAGGTTCGTTAGCAACTGTGCGACCGGATGATTTCGGTGCGTTAGTTGTTCGAGAAGCGCTACAACGAGCAGGTGGCTACGACGGACCCATCGATGATTTAATCATGGGTTGTGCAATGCCAGAAGCAGAACAGGGCATGAACATTGCTCGCAATATCGGAGCACTTGCAGGATTGCCGGACACAGTTCCCGCTGTCACTGTAAACCGTTTCTGTTCTTCGGGTCTTCAAACAATCGCCTATGCGGCAGAACGGATTATGGTCGGGTCGGCCGAAGCGATTATCGCAGGCGGCGTAGAATCAATGAGTATGGTGCCAATGATGGGTAATGTTATTCGTCCAAATTCTAAATTAGCTGAAACAGCTCCTCAATATTATATGAGCATGGGTCACACAGCAGAACAAGTTGCGACAAAATACGGCGTGAGCCGTGATGACCAAGATGCATTTGCAGTTCGCTCTCATGAAAAAGCGGCAGCAGCCATCGCAGCTGGACACTTTGATGATGAAATCGTACCAGTTGAAGTAACAAAGCGTTACGTCGACGAAAACAATAAATACCAAGAAAAAAATCTATGTTCTCAATGGACGAAGGCGTTCGTCACGGAACGAATTCAGACGGACTCGGTAAGCTGCGTCCAGCTTTCTCAGCACGCGGATCGGTTACGGCTGGGAACTCATCTCAAACTTCAGATGGAGCTGGTGCATTGCTGGTTATGGACCGTGAAAAAGCAGAAGCACTTGGACTCAAACCAATCGCTAAGTTCCGTTCATTCGCAACAGGCGGCGTACCACCAGAAATTATGGGGATTGGACCTATTGTCGCAATCCCAAAAGCATTAAAATTAGCTGGACTAACGATTGACGACATCGATGTATGGGAACTAAACGAAGCATTCGCATCGCAGTCACTTGGCGTTATTCGTGAACTTGGTCTGGATATCGACAAAGTAAACTTTAACGGTGGTGCAATCGCACTTGGCCATCCACTAGGCGCAACAGGCTCGATCTTAACAATTCGCATGATGAGCGAATTAAAACGCCAAGGCAAACAATTTGGTGTCGTAACAATGTGTATCGGCGGAGGAATGGGCGCAGCAGGCGTCTTTGAAATGTTGTAGAGAATAGGCGTAGGGTAATAGTCGCTTCGGCCGCTTTGGGCATGGCTCCCGCCATGAGGCCGAGAAAAGCACTCGTCTCATAGCTTCGCCTAGCCCGTGGACGCGCCTAAGCTATTAGCTGTCTGTCGAAAAGATATTAAAACTCGATACCTATCAAAAGAAGAGAAAGTTCGCCATTAAAATTTAAAAGAATGAGTGGAAGGCGGCGACTCCTTGGGGATCAGGCCGAGGTGAAGACCCTGGACTGAGCAAAGCGAGGGAAGCGGCTTCAGCCGGCCCCCCAGGAAAGCGTCCGCCTGAAGCGAGTTTTTCGACCTATAACACAAATCATATAAGCAAGTAAAAACTAGGAGGAATTCAACATGGAACAAGAAAAAACATTGATCAAAGGCGGAAGCTTTTTAATCGAAGATGCAGATTTATCACGTGTGTTCACACCGGAAGATTTTACAGAAGAGCAAAAAATGATCGCGAAATCGACAGAGGATTACGTCAACACTGAAGTAATGCCAGTCGTAGAAAAGTTAGAAAATCATGAGTTTGAGCATTCGGTTCGTTTGTTGAAAACCGCTGGTGAGCTTGGACTACTTGGCGCAGATGTTCCTGAGCAGTACGGCGGTCTTGGATTAGACAAAATTGCTTCGGCTTTAATTGCTGAAAAAATGTCTAAAGCGGGTGGATTCTCAATTACTCACGGAGCACATGTTGGAATTGGATCATTGCCAATCGTTTTATTTGGTAACGAAGAACAAAAGCAAAGCTATTTGCCGCGTTTAGCAACTGGTGAAATGATTGCAGCTTACGCATTAACTGAGCCGAGTTCAGGGTCTGACGCATTAGGCGCTAAAACAGTCGCGAAGTTAAATGAAGCAGGTACGCATTACGTATTAAACGGTGAAAAACAATGGATCACCAATGCTGGATTTGCGGATGTTTTCGTGGTATATGCAAAAATTGATGGAGACAAATTCTCTGCCTTTATCGTTGAACGTGAATTCCCGGGCGTGTCTGTTGGGCCAGAAGAAAAGAAAATGGGCATTAAATCGTCTTCAACACGTACGTTAATTCTTGAAGATGCGGAAGTTCCTGTTGAAAACCTACTAGGCGAAGCAGGACGTGGACATATAATCGCGTTCAATATTTTGAATATCGGTCGTTATAAATTAGGGGTAGGCACAATTGGTGCTTCTAAACGTGCGATGGAATTGACGATTCCTTATACAAACCAGCGTCAACAGTTTAAAACACCTATTTCATCGTTTAATTTAACACGCGAAAAATTAGCGACAATGGCATCTAAATTATATGCTGTTGAAAGTTCTGTTTATCGTACAGTTGGATTGTTTGAAGATCGCATGAGCGGATTTACGGATGAACAGCAAGCAGATGGCAAACTAGTAGCCGATTCTATCGCAGAATTTGCAGTAGAATGTTCGTTAAACAAATTCTTCGGTACGGAAACATTGGACTATATCGTAGACGAAGGCGTTCAATTGCATGGTGGTTATGGCTTTATGCAAGAATACGAAATTGAGCGCATTTACCGCGATTCTCGAATTAACCGTATTTTTGAAGGAACAAATGAAATTAACCGCTTGCTCGTACCAGGTACATTATTACGTAAAGCTATGAAAGGCGAATTGCCGTTATTGCAACATGCTCAAAAATTGCAAGAAGAGCTATTAATGATGATGCCAGAAGAAGTAGGGACAGATGCGTTAGACCAAGAAAAATACTTGGTGAAAAATGCCAAGAAAATTGCTTTATTAGCTGCAGGATTAGCTGCACAAACGTATGGCTCTAAACTAGAAGCTGAGCAAGAAGTGCTTGTCAACATTGCAGATATCGTAAGTAATGTCTTTGCTATGGAGTCAGTTGTGCTTCGTACGGAGAAAGCAATTGCCGCTTCAGGTGAAGAAAAAGCGAAGCAAAAACTTCTTTATACACAAATTTATTGCCAAGAAGCATTTGATCAAATTGAACGAGATGCAAAAGAAACATTAATCGCTGCAATCGAAGGCGATAACCAACGTATGATGTTATCGGCTTTACGCAAATTAACGCGCTCAACTCCTTATAACGTTATTGCGAAAAAACGTGAAGCTGCTGTTAAGTTGATCGACGTTGAAAAATACGTCGTGTAAGACAATCTAGGATATGGCAATCCCGCTTATAGTGGGGTTGCCTATTTTTATTCATCGACCAATGTCTTTCTTTTTGGTAAGCTAAGAAAAAAGGGAGGTTCTAACTTGATTACTTATTACGCATATCCTAAATGTATGACTTGCCGTAAAGCGAAAAGCTGGCTAGAGAAAAATGGTGTAGAGTACAATGAAATACATATATCAGAAAATCCACCAACGAAAGAACAACTTTCGGAAATTCATAAAGCTAGCGGCTTGGATTTAAAGAAATTTTTCAATACGAGTGGCTTGGTTTATCGATCGCTTAGTTTAAAAGATAAATTGTCTACTATGAGCGAAGATCAGCAGTTAGAGCTACTTGCTTCTAATGGGATGTTGATTAAACGTCCATTAGCATGGAATGGCGAAAAAGCGTTACTGGGCTTTAAAGAAACAGAATATCAAGATACGTGGCTTTAAGCGCATAGTGGCGCCTTGTATTTCACCGCTGTTTATGTCAAACTAAATTTGAATGAACTACATAATTTGGAGGGGTCAAGATGAGCACACCAGCAGAACTTCGTTATTCAAAAGAACATGAATGGGTTAAAATCGAAGATGGCAATGCACGTATCGGCATTACTCATTTCGCACAAGCTGAATTGGGAGACATCGTTTTCGTTGAACTTCCGCAAGTTGGAGACGAGCTGAAAAAAGATCAACCTTTCGGTAGCGTTGAATCTGTTAAAACGGTTTCGGAATTGTATGCACCAATTAGCGGTAAAGTGATTGAAGTTAACTCTGAGCTTGAAGATAGCCCAGAATTTGTTAACGAATCGCCTTACGAACAGGCTTGGATGGTCGTTATCGAAGCCCCTTCTGAAGAAGAAGTCAATGAATTGATGACTGCAGATCAATACAAAGAAATGACAAACGAGTAATTTCCGAAAAGCGCCAGCATCTTGGCGCTTTTTTTATTGGGTTTCGGAATTGGATTTCCTCTGAGCTTGAAAATGGACTAAGACCTCTATCATTGGTATTTTAAAAGTAAGCAAATTGACGAAGAGTTTTGTTTTCTATGTCAATTAGTTTTTGGAGCATTAATATGTGATGACTAGAAAGTAGCACTTATCATATTATTGATTCGATGGGGTGAGGGTTATGAAGGTGATTGTTGTAGAGGGGATTAGCGATAAGTTAAGAATCGCACCACTCATTGCAGAACCCGTGACGATTCTTTGTACAAATGGTACAGTTAGTGCAACAAGACTTGAAGAGCTGTTGCTACCATATGAAGGTCAGGATATCATCATCTTGGTGGATGCAGACTCCTCTGGAGAAAAGCTGCGGAAGCTAGTAAAGCGTGAGTTTCCTGAAGCTAGTCATTTTTATATCGACCGGTGCTATAAAGAAGTCGCCGCAACGCCGCTTAGTATATTGAAGGATGTACTCATCACAGCGAATATTCAAGTTAAAAAGCTATTAATAGAGGGATGAAGAATATGAAAGAATGGACACATAAAGAATGGTCAAAAGAAAAAAATACGCAAGACGTAACCGCCTATTATTTATATACACCGATGTGTGGAACGTGCCAAGTAGCTTCTAAAATGTTATCGGTCATCACGGAATTGTTACCAGACTTACCAATGGGCAAAGCCAACTTGAATTATGTTCAAGAAATTGCTGATCTTTATGAAGTGGAAAGCGTACCTTGCCTATTAATTACAGAAGGTGGCAAACTAAAAGAAAAAGTTTATGCTTTTCATTCGGTGCCTTATTTATATAATAAGTTAAAAGCTGTTGACGAATACAGTCGGTCGTGGTAAATTAGTTTTCTGATAAGAAAGCGAGAGTGCTTATTACAGGTTACTTGTTAAATAATTTCATATTGAACTCTTATTAAGAGCGGTGGAGGGAAGTGCCCTATGAAGCCCGGCAACCGTCATGAAAATGAAATGGTGCCAAGTCACTCAGAGCTAAAGCTTTGACAGATGAGAGATTGGTTTCCGTATAATATACGTTTGCCCTTCTGCTCATTTATGCGCAGAAGGGCTTTTTATTTTAGGATTTAGGGGTGTTAGAAGAATGATTGAGTTAAAGAAGGTAACAAAGAAATTCGATACGGGCAAAGCGATTCTTACAGCCGTTGACGAAGTCGATTTCTCCATTTCCGATGGAGAAATTTTTGGGATCATCGGATATAGCGGAGCAGGAAAAAGTACGTTAATCCGTTTATTGAATGGTTTGGAAAAACCGACATCAGGAACTGTAGAAATAAACGGTCAAATGATCACAGCAATTAAAGGCGGAGAATTACGCAAAGCCCGCCAAAAAGTCAGCATGATTTTCCAACATTTCAACTTGCTTTGGTCTCGTACTGTAAAAGAAAATATTGAATTTCCACTAGAGATTGCGGGAGTGGCCAAATCACAACGAGGAAAGCGAGTACAAGAACTTATCGAGCTTGTTGGATTAGCTGGTCGAGAAAACGCATATCCTTCCGAACTGTCTGGCGGACAAAAGCAACGTGTTGGTATTGCTCGTGCGTTAGCAAATGACCCAGAAGTGTTGTTGTGTGATGAAGCAACCTCGGCACTTGATCCAGAAACGACAGATGCTATTTTAGACTTACTCGTGGACATCAACAAACGTCTAGGATTAACCATTGTGTTAATCACCCATGAAATGCATGTTATTCGGAAAATATGTCATCGGGTAGCTGTGATGGAAGGCGGCCGAGTGGTTGAACTTGGAGATGTATTAAATGTTTTCCAATCACCACAAGCAGAAATCACGAAGCGCTTTGTTGCACAAGTAGCCGATAGCGGAGATTCACAAGAAACCATTAAAAACTTGCGGGAATTATACCCAACAGGTGAATTAGTGAAATTGGTCTTTGTTGGTGAACAAACTGAAAAGCCTCTATTAACAAAATTGATTCGCAGCCATTCGGTTGACGTCAATATTGTTCAAGGGAACATTTCACATACACAGCGAGGAGCGTACGGAACATTGATTTTGCAGTTAAAAGGTTCTTCAGCAGAAATTGAAGAAGCGTTGGCATTTCTTCGTGCAGAAGATATTCAAGCGGAGGTGATGCAAAATGATTGAGTCTTTATTTCCAAACGTTGACTGGGAAAGCATGTGGGAAGCGACACTTGAAACGCTTTACATGACGACGATATCGACTTTATTTACATTTATTATTGGGTTAGCACTTGGGATTCTCTTATTTTTGACAGCGCCTAAGCAATTATGGGCAAACAAAGTGGTCAATTGGTTAACTGGTGCATTCGTCAACATATTCCGCTCCATTCCATTTATCATTTTAATCATTCTATTAATCCCATTAACATTATTACTTATGGGAACAATTCGTGGACCTAATGCAGCTTTACCGGCATTGATAATTGGTTCAGCTCCATTTTATGCGCGAATGGTCTTGATCGCGTTAAAAGAAATCGATAAAGGCGTCATTGAAGCAGCTCGGTCAATGGGCGCGACAACTGGCACAATTATTTGGAAAGTATTATTACCAGAATCGAAACCCGCGTTAATCTCTGGTATTACAGTTACGGCTATCGCATTAGTTGGCTATACAGCCATGGCAGGAATTATCGGCGCAGGTGGTCTTGGTACACTGGCTTTCCTAGATGGCTTCCAACGAAGTCGTGAAGACGTCACATTGATGGCAACAATCTTAATTTTAATTATTGTCTTTATCATTCAATATATTGGTGATTTAGTCACAATTAAAGCTGACAAACGGTAAAAACGGATTTTCCGTTCTATAAATAACACACTAAAGGGAGAGATTAAGATGAAGAAATTTGTAGTAGGAACAGCGTTAACAGCATTAGTACTAGCAGGATGCGGAAACGGTGGAGCGAGCGAAGAAGAATCTGCAACATTACGCGTAGGAGCTTCTAACGTGCCTCACGCTGAAATTTTAGAAAAAGCGAAGCCTATGCTTGAAGAACAAGGAATTGACTTAGAAATCGAAACGTATCAGGATTACATCCTGCCAAATAAAGATTTAGAGTCTGGTGAAATTGATGCCAACTATTTCCAAACGGTGCCTTACTTAGAGACTCAAATAGCCGATAATGGTTATGAGTTTGAAAATGCTGGAGGGATTCATATTGAACCAATCGGTGTTTATTCACAAAAATATGCTTCTCTTGATGAACTACCACAAGATGCAACCATTTTGATGAGCAACTCGGTATCGGAGCAGGGTCGTATTTTATCGCTGCTTGAGGTAGAAGGCTTAATCACATTGGCAGAAGGTGTAGATAAAACATCGGCTGAAGTGAGTGATATTGTTGATAATCCGAAAAATTTACAGCTGGAGCCAGACTATGAAGCAGCTTTACTTGTTCAATTGTATGAATCGGGTGAAGGAGATGCAGTCTTGATCAACTCCAACTATGCAATTGATGCTGGTATCAGCCCTCTAGAAGATTCAATTGCAATAGAATCATCTGATTCGCCATATGTAAATATTATTACTGTGCGTGCAGGTGATGAAGATAACGAAAATGTGAAAGCATTAGTTGAAGTGTTAAAATCTCAGGAAATTCAAGATTTCATTTTGGAAGAGTGGGGCGGCTCAGTAGTACCAGTAGATTAATAAATGTAAAGCATCCGAGAGGGTGCTTTTTTTATTTTTTCAAAAAAATAAAAATATTTCGTGTTTTCTTATAAAGCTTACATTCTAATAAGGTCTGTGCTATTTTTGAATAATAAAAAAAGAAACAATTGTTCATATGAGGGGGACAGGTTGATGAAGTTCAATTTTGGTTTATTGCCGCGTATAGTAGTGGCGATTGTGTTAGGAGTTCTTATTGGTTTAGTTGCACCAGAGAATTTAGTACGTGTTTTTGCAACATTCACGTCGATTTTCGGTAATTTCTTAAACTTTGTGGTACCGTTAATTATTCTTGGATTTATTGCTCCAGGAATTGCGAAATTAGGAAAAGGTTCTGGTAAATTATTAGGGCTTGCTACTGGTATCGCCTACGCATCAACTGTTACGGCTGGGGTTTTAGCATTTTTTGTTGCAACAACCGTCTTGCCTAATTTTATGAAACAAGGTTCATTGAGCAATTTGGAGGATCCGGAGCATGCATTGGCAGCTTCGTTTATTGCACTTGAGATGACCCCTGTTTTTGGAGTAATGGCAGCATTAATTTTAGCTTTCTTATTAGGTATCGGGATGGCATCAACAGGTAGCAAAACAATGGTATCGTTTTTCGATGAATTCCAAGCAATTATCGAAAAAACAATTTCGTATATCATTATTCCACTTTTACCATTCCATATTTTTGGAATATTCGCCAACATGGCATATGGTGGAGCTGTATTTGAAATCTTGTCGTTATTCGGGATTGTCTTCTTAATGATTATTATTCTTCACTGGACAATGCTAATGCTACAGTATTCAGCGGCAGGTGCGTTAAAGGGAAGAAACCCATTCTCAATTTTAAAAACAATGATGCCCGCCTATTTTACGGCATTAGGAACTCAGTCTTCAGCAGCAACAATTCCGGTTACTTTGCGTCAAGCGCGCAAATCTGGAGCTAATGAGCGAGTAACAGATTTTACTGTTCCGTTGTTTGCGACAATTCATTTATCAGGGAGTACAATCACATTAGTATCTTGTGCGATTGGTGTTGTGCTATTGACAGGTGGAGTGCCATCATTCGGTAGTTTCTTCCCATTTATTTTAATGCTTGGCGTTACGATGATTGCGGCACCTGGAGTTCCAGGTGGAGCTGTTATGGCAGCAATCGGTTTGCTACAAAGTATGCTTGGTTTTGACGAAACAATGGTAGCGTTAATGATCGCACTTTATTTAGCGCAAGATAGCTTTGGTACTGCGGCTAACGTTACAGGAGACGGTGCACTAGCGCATATTGTTGATCGTTTCACAAATGGTCGTAAAAGTCTGCAATAATCAATGAAGTCTGGCGATTGCGACTATTCCCAAAAACTGTTCTATTGGTAATTTTTGTGTTATTATAACTATGATATTACACAATAGGGGGAACCATTATGAAGAAATTGTGGGCAATTGGACTTTCAGCAACATTTTTATTAACTGCTTGTTCTGAAGAAGAAGCAACTGAACCAAAAGAAACAACTACTAGCACTGACACTTCTGATGACACTTCAGAAGTGAAAAAAGAAATGATGAAATTTTATATGTCTATTCCAAACACAATCAATGCTGTAGATGCAGACTTGAATAAGTTTGAAATGGACCAAGCAGAAGAAGCTTTACCAAAAGGCGAAGAACTGCAACAAATGAAAGATGCAGCAATTTCTGCTAGTAACGAAGCAGCTAATGCAGTTGATTCATTGGAAATTCCAGAAACATTAAAAGATCAAGAAGAAGAAATCACTTCAGCATTTTCTGCTATGCGTGAATCTTATGAACTAAAAACTGAAGAATTATCAAAAGAAACGCCTTCTTTTGAAGCGGCAAATGAGAAATTTAATGAGGCGGATGCTCAGTTAAATGAAATACTAGAAGAACTAGGTTTAGCTGCTTCTAGTATTTATAACGAGGTATCACAATAAATAGTTAACCCTTTGACGAGAAATCGTCAAAGGGTTTTTTTATTAAATAAATCTAAGACAATAGTTCTGTTTTCAGATTAATTAGATTATTTGGGTGTTTATTTGATAATTAATGGGGTATAATAACAAAGTAATTATTAAAAAACCAAGTTTGAAAGGAATGGTTCATTATTGAATCGAACGGAATAGACAAGACGGAGAAAATGGAACAAGCATTTAGAAATGCACATGGCTTCGGAATTGATGAATATCAAAATAATACTGACAAAATTGTTGAAGTAGAACAGCGCCGCGAACAAGACTATCAGCTAGGCCAAAAAGTAGCCGGCCAGATCGAACGGCAAGTTCATAGAGACTAAATTAAACATATAAAACGTCAAGCCAGCATCCTCGGATGTTGGCTTTTTTAATGATACGATTTCTCAATTAGGATTCTTTCATTGAAAAAATGAAGGTGTGACAGTTATCACACTAGGGTTTTATAAATAAGTGACGAATCCAGTAATCTAAATTGTTTTGTCCTCGTTTTTAATGTAGTTTAATGATTTGCCAGTAAGGTGAATATGAGTTAAGATTAGAATGATACTAATTAAGGATGGTTCGCCATTCGAATATTAACTTTATGGAGGTATATACATGTCAACTTTAGTCATTAAAGATTTACACGTTAAAATCGAAGACAAAGAGATTTTAAAGGGTGTAGACTTAACAATTAATACAGGTGAAATTCACGCAATTATGGGGCCTAACGGTACTGGTAAATCTACTTTAGCATCCGCAATTATGGGACACCCTAAATACGAAATCACACAAGGATCTATCACTTTGGACGGCGAAGACGTTCTTGAAATGGAAGTAGACGAACGCGCACGCGCTGGTCTTTTCCTAGGTATGCAATATCCAAGTGAAATTTCAGGCGTCACAAATGCTGACTTTATGCGTTCTGCAATGAATGCACGTCGCGAAGAAGGCGATGAAATTTCATTGATGAAATTCATTCGTGAATTGGACAACAAAATGGAAGTGCTCGACATGGAACAAGAAATGGCGCAGCGCTACTTAAATGAAGGCTTCTCAGGCGGAGAAAAGAAACGTAATGAAATTCTTCAGCTAATGATGATCAAACCGACAATCGCTATTTTGGATGAAATTGACTCTGGTTTGGATATCGATGCTTTGAAAGTTGTTTCAGACGGTATCAACCAAATGAAGAGCGAAAACTTCGGTTGCTTAATCATTACCCATTATCAGCGTCTGTTGAACTATATTACGCCTGACCACGTTCACGTAATGATGCAAGGACGCGTTGTTAAATCAGGTGGAGAAGAACTTTCTCTTAAACTTGAATCTGAAGGTTATGACTGGATCAAAGTTGAACTTGGTATTGAAGACGAGACTGTAGGACAAGCATAATTGAAGGGAGAGACTAGCATGACGGTTGAAACAAATTTAAAAATGACCGAGCAGGACGTGCGCTCTTTTTCAGAAATGAATGGTGAACCTTCATGGTTTACTGAGCTTCGTCTTCGTTCGTTTGGGGAAGCGCAAAGCTTGCCACTACCAAAGCCAGATAAAACAAAAATTCTTAGCTGGAACTTTACAGATTTCCCAGTTCATGCTGTTGAAAGTGCGAAGTTCGAATCGCTTGAAGATTTAACAGAAGATGTTAAAGCAATTGTAGATTTAGAACAAAAAAACCTTTATATCCAACACAATAATACGCCTGCATTTTCTCGTATTTCTGAGGACCTTGCAGCACAAGGTGTTATTTTGACGGATATTTTCACAGCTCTACGTGAACATGGCGATTTGGTCAAAAAATACTTTATGACAAATGGCGTGAAAACGGATGAGCATAAATTGACAGCGTTAAACGCTGCATTGATGAATGGTGGAGCTTTCCTTTATGTTCCGAAAAACGTTGTTGTAGAAGAGCCTGTACAAGTGGTCTTTTATCATGACGACGCTGACGCATCGTTGTTTAACCACGTAATTGTTGTTGCTGATACGAGCAGTAAAGTAACTTATGTGGAAAACTATTATTCAACAGTTCCACATGCGAACGGCTTGGCAAACATCGTGTCAGAAGTTTTTGCTGAAGATAACGCACAAATTACGTACGGTGCGGTAGATACATTAGCAGAAGGTTTTATTACGTATGTAAACCGCCGTGGCATTGTAGCACGTGATGCACGTATTGAATGGGCTTTAGGCATGATGAATGATAGCGATACAATTTCTGAAAACACAACGCATTTGATCGGCGATAATTCTTTTGGCGATACGAAAAGTGTAGTAGTTGGACGTGGATCGCAAAAGCAAAACTTTACAACTCAAGTCGTTCATTGGGGTAAAGATTCAGAAGGATTTATTCTGAAGCACGGTGTTATGAAAGACTCATCTTCTGCGATTTTTAATGGGATTGGTAAAATCGAACACGGCGCAACTAGATCTAACGCAGTACAAGAATCACGCGTACTGATGTTGAGTGAAAAAGCACGTGGCGATGCAAACCCGATTCTTTTAATCGATGAAGATGATGTAACAGCAGGACATGCCGCATCAGTTGGTCGCGTAGATCCACTTCAATTGTATTATTTGATGAGCCGCGGTATTACAAAACAGGAAGCTGAACGTCTTGTTATTCACGGTTTCTTGGCACCAGTAGTTCGAGTGTTGCCAATCGAAGGCGTTAAAAAGCAATTGACGGAGGTTATCGAAAGGAAAGTCCGCTAATGATCAACAAAGAGATAAAAAGCTATTTTCCAATACTCAACCAAGAAATAAATGGTCACCCACTGGTTTATTTGGACAGTGCCGCTACTTCACAAAAGCCCGTTCAGGTCATTGAGGCATTAAAATCTTATTATGAATTAGATAATGCTAACGTTCACCGAGGCGTTCATACGCTCGGGAACCGTGCTACTGAACATTATGAAGGTGCACGTGAAAAAGTTCGGAAATTCATCAATGCTAATTCAATGGAAGAAATTATTTTCTTGCGGGGAACGACAACTGCCATGAACCTCATTGCGCAAAGCTACGGCCGAGCCAATGTTCAAGAAGGCGACGAAATTGTCATCACCTATATGGAACATCATTCCAATATTATTCCATGGCAACAATTAGCTAAAGAACGCGGAGCCATTTTAAAATATGTTGAGCTTGAAAAAGACGGCACGATTTCGTTAGAACAAGTCCGCGCAGTCGTGACGGAACGAACTAAAATCGTCTCAATGGTTTATGTCTCGAATGTTCTCGGCACGATGAATCCAGTAAAAGAAGTAGCACAGATTGCGCATGAAAATGGAGCAGTTATGGTAGTTGATGGTGCTCAAGCGGCACCTCATCTTAAAATAGATGTTCAACAATTAGACTGTGATTTCTTTGCATTTTCTGGCCACAAAATGTGTGGGCCAACTGGTATCGGCGTTCTTTACGGCAAAAAAGAATTATTAAACAATATGGAACCTGTAGAATTTGGTGGAGAAATGATCGATTTTGTTGGTTTATACGATTCGACGTGGAAAGAGTTGCCTTGGAAATTTGAAGGTGGTACACCAATTATTGCAGGCGCTGTTGGATTAGGCGCAGCTATAGATTTTCTTAACGAGATTGGTTTAGATGAAATTGAAAAGCATGAACATCAAATGGCTGCTTACGCAATGGAAAAAATGAACTTAATCGAAGGATTAGATATTTATGGACCAACCGATCCACAGAAACGTGCGGGTATTGTGACATTCAACTTGAACGATGTTCATCCGCATGATGTCGCTACTGTCTTAGACATGAGCGGAATCGCGGTTCGTGCAGGTCATCACTGTGCACAACCTTTAATGAAATGGCTGGAAGTTTCAGCTACAGCACGCGCTAGCTTCTATTTATACAATAACGAGTCAGATGTTGACCGTTTAGTAGAAGGATTGCGTTCGGCAAAGGAGTATTTCAACGATGTCTTCTAATAACTTAGACCAATTATACAGACGTGTTATTATGGATCACTACAAGACGCCTCGCAACAAAGGGGCACTTGAAAACAATAGCGTTAATATCGAGATGAACAATCCGACCTGTGGAGACCGCATCCAACTGACTTTGCAGGTCGAAGACGGCATTGTCAAAGATGCGAAGTTTGACGGTGAAGGATGTTCGATTTCAATGGCTTCTGCTTCAATGATGACGCAAGCTGTCAAAGGGCAGGAAGTTGATACGGCATTAAAACTTTCCGGTATCTTTTCAGATATGATGCTTGGCAAAGAGTATGATGATTCGATTGATCTTGGTGATATTGAAGCGCTACAAGGCGTCTCTCAGTTTCCAGCCCGTATAAAATGTGCGACTTTGGCTTGGAAAGCGATGGAAAAAGGCGTGCAAAACGAAGAAAAATCGTAACATAGAACGGAGGAACGACGATGGCGAAAAAAATGCCAGAAATCGGTGATTATAAATATGGGTTCCACGACAAAGATGTTTCAGTATTTAGATCAAAAAGAGGTCTGACTGAAGACATCGTAAGAGAAATTTCGAAAATTAAAGAAGAACCAGAATGGATGCTTAAGTCTCGTCTGAAAGCATTGAAACTGTTTTATTCAATGCCGATGCCACAATGGGGCGGCGATCTAGGCTCATTGAACTTTGATGAAATTACGTATTACGTAAAACCTTCAGAAGCAAGCCAAACTTCATGGGATGAAGTTCCTGAAGAAATCAAACGTACATTTGATAAATTAGGAATTCCAGAAGCAGAGCAAAAGTATTTAGCTGGTGTATCAGCTCAATATGAATCTGAAGTTGTTTACCACAACATGAAAGTAGAATTGGAAGACATGGGTATCGTCTTTAAAGATACTGGTTCTGCACTTCGTGAAAACGAAGACCTTTTCAAAGAATATTGGCAGTCTGTAATTCCAGCAGCAGACAATAAATTTGCTGCATTGAATACAGCTGTTTGGTCGGGTGGATCATTTATCTATGTTCCTAAAGGCATTAAAGTGGAATCACCACTTCAAGCTTATTTCCGTATTAACTCAGAAAACATGGGTCAATTTGAACGTACGTTGATCATTGTAGATGAAGGTGCAAGCGTTCATTATGTAGAAGGTTGTACAGCTCCTGTTTACACAACAAATTCACTTCACTCAGCTGTTGTTGAAATTATCGTGAAAAAAGATGCTTATTGCCGTTATACAACAATTCAAAACTGGGCAAACAACGTCTTTAACCTTGTAACGAAACGTGCATTTGTGTACGAAAACGGGACAATGGAATGGATTGATGGCAACATTGGTTCGAAATTGACGATGAAATATCCAGCGGTTTACTTGAAAGGTGAAGGCGCACGTGGCATGACATTGTCAATCGCTATCGCTGGTAAAGGACAACACCAAGATGCTGGTGCGAAAATGATTCACTTGGCTCCAAATACGTCTTCTTCGATTGTTTCGAAATCAATTTCAAAACAAGGCGGGAAAGTATCGTATCGCGGAATCGTTCATTTTGGACGTAAAGCTGACGGTGCACGTTCGAACATCGAATGTGACACGTTAATTATGGATAACCAATCAACTTCTGATACAATTCCATACAACGAAATCTTAAACGATAACGTTTCTTTAGAACACGAAGCGAAAGTTTCAAAAGTATCTGAAGAGCAGTTATTCTACTTGATGAGCCGTGGCGTTTCTGAGCAAGAAGCTACAGAAATGATCGTAATGGGCTTTATCGAACCATTTACAAAAGAACTTCCAATGGAATATGCGGTTGAAATGAACCGTTTAATCAAGTTCGAAATGGAAGGCTCTATCGGTTAATCGATTTACCTGTAACCCTTGGTGTGACATTGTTCACGCCAAGGGTTATTTTTATAGGCTTGAACGAATAACAAGTCATATCTCTAAGCGTGCAAGTGAAGAGTTTGGGTACTTGCTTAAGGGGTATAATAGTAGCGTATATAAATCCTTAGGGGGTATGTGGAACATGAGTCAAAAATTCGAAGCTTTAAAAGATAAACTAAGCAACGCAGACTTAAGCGAAGCAAAAGAAGTATTGATACAAGCGAAAGAAGCTTATGATGATGGACAAATTGATGAAACCGAAAAGAAAGAATTGATGGCTTCTGCAAAATCCTTAATTGCGAAAAAAGGGATTGGCGGGTTATTCTGAAATCCTGAAATCATTACTTATAAATAAGCTTAGGCATACTTTAATGTACGCTTAAGCTTATTTTTTAATGTTTTTCAACGCTTCACGGTTACTAAGAGGCATTAAATTATGTGTTGAGACAAATTTTTGAACCCATTCAGCATCTGTTTTAGCATACTCACGTAATGCCCAGCCAATGGATTTTTGAATAAAGAATTCAGGTGATTCTGCGTGTTGTAAAATAATTTGAGAGAGTACAGCTAGATCTGTTGGCTGTTTGTATTTCAGTTGATGAAGAATCGCAGCACGAATTGTCCGAATATTTTCTGCTTGGGACCATTCCACCATCAAAAGTGTTCCGGCAGTTCATATAGTTTCCAAACAGCATCTATTAATTTCTCTCGATAAGGCAATTGGTACGCTGATAAGTGTTTTTTAAATAATTCATTTCGCAATGGAGTTTCGATACCTAAAAAGTCAAATTGATACCGTATATATGCTGACATCGGTATAGCCAATTCAGGATTACGATTCGCCTCAAAATTATTGCTCATCTCTTGATGGTCCCATATTTTTTCGCGGCTGCCTCATGTCCTTAAGTTAAAATGCATTTGACATATAGGATACTTATTAAAAAAAGACGTTCTATTTTTTCTATGTTATCATAAAATAATAACGAAAATGGGGGCGGGACAATGATTTATGTAGGGTTGACGGGTTGGGGAGACCATCCGGATGTCTATAGCCCGGGCTCAAAGAAAACAGATAAACTAAGTGATTATGGTGCTCATTTTCCAATTGTTGAACTGGATTCTTCTTTCTATGCAGTTCAACCGGAACGCAATATTCGGAAATGGATTGCGGAAACACCTGCGCAATTCCAATTTATCGTCAAAGCTTATCAAGGCATGACCGGTCATTTGCGTGGTGAAAATCCGTTTGAGTCACGTGATGCCATGTTTGATGCATTCTGTAAGTCTGTACAACCTTTAAAAGAAGAAGGGAAATTGGCAATGGTGTTATTGCAATTCCCACCATGGTTCGATTGTCAAAAAGAAAATGTCGATCAGCTACGGGAAATTATTGGGCGTCTCAAAGATTTTGACTTAGCGATTGAGTTTCGCCATCAATCCTGGTATGCGAATGGGATGAGCGAAAAAACTTTGGATTTTCTACGTGACCATAACTTAATTCATTCGGTTTGTGATGAACCACAAGCAGGTGAGGGATCAATTCCGCTTGTACCTATAGCTACTAGGAATGATAAAGTGTTAATGCGCATTCATGGTCGTAATGTTCATGGCTGGTTAAACCCTGGCCATGGGCAAAACTGGCGAGAAGTTCGCTATTTATATGATTACAATAAAGATGAGCTCGAAGATATTAGTAATGCCGTAAAGTTATTAGCTAAGACTACTGAAAATGTTTACGTGATTTTTAATAATAATTCAGGTGGGCATGCAGCAGGTGACGCCAAGCAGTTCCAAAAGATGAATGACTTATCATTTGATGGGCTTTCACCAAAACAAATGGACTTATTTGAAGGAGGATTTTAATGGTTTTCGTCGTTATGGCAGTTGTCGGAGTAATGTCTGGCATACTGGGTGCTCTTATTGGTTTAGGTGGGGGCGTTATACTAGTGCCTGCCTTACTGTTTATGGGTACTAGCTTTGCTTTTTTCCCTGAACTTTCACCACAAAAAATTGTGGGATTATCGGTCATCATGATGATTTTTACAGGTCTTTCATCGACCTTGGCCTATATGAAAGTTCGTACAGTGGATTATAAAAGTGGACTTATTTTCTTTGCGGGAAGTGCACCGGGGACAATCGTCGGTGCTTTTATTAATAAAAATTTAGATTTGCCATCATTTAATTTGTATTTTGGTATTCTCCTTGTGTTTCTTTCGGTACTTTTGTTGTTGCGCGACCACCTCAAGGCAGTCCGGTGGTTTGTAGATAACGGTCGAAAGACCACCTTTATTGACAGAGAAAACAAACAATACATTTATGGTTATCCAATTTGGTTTGCTTTGCTCTTAACATTTTTTGTCGGAATTGCTTCCGGATTATTTGGAATCGGCGGCGGTTCCATTATTGTACCAGCAATGATACTTTTATTTTTGTTTCCTCCTCATGTGGCGGTTGGGACATCGATGTTAATGGTTTTTCTATCGGCACTTGTCAATTCGGTTACGCATATTTCACTGGGTAACGTCCCGTGGATATATACGCTCGCGGTCGTACCAGGTGCTTATATTGGTGCGAAAATAGGAGCAGCGTTAAACAAACGTCTCAATTCGGAAATGTTAGTCACCATTTTGCGAATTGTGCTTCTAGTGCTCGGGCTACGTTCAATCTATGAAGGAATATTTAGCAATTAAAGAGGTGTTTTTATGAGCGAAACGATTCATATTTATCATACGAATGATTTACACAGTCATTTTGCAAACTGGCCTCGCATCAAGTCATTTTTAGCTGAACGAAAAAGATGGCATGAAGAAGAAGGGGACGTTTGTCTTATTTTGGATATTGGCGACCATGTGGATCGTTCACATCCTTATACCGAAGGCACAGCAGGAAAAGGGAATGTTCAATTGCTTAACGAAGCAAATTACGATGCAGTGACAATCGGCAATAACGAAGGGATTACTCTTTCGAAAGAGGAACTTGATGATTTGTATGTTCAGGCTGAATTTGATGTAGTGTTATCAAATTTATTTGACTTGCAGGGCAACCGACCAACATGGGCAAAGCCTTACAGAATTATTCAAACAGCAAGTGGAACGCGTATTGGTTTGGTTGGCGCAACAGCCGAGTTTACTCCGTTTTACCGCAAATTGGGTTGGGAAATCACAGATGCCAAAGAGGCTATAATTCAATCGGTAGAAGAGATTAAAGAAGAAACCGATTTGATTGTTTGTTTGTCCCATTTGGGTATTAAAGATGATGAGCTTTTAGCAGAATTTTGTCCGCAGATTAATATTATTTTAGGTGCACATACACATCATGTTTTTCATGATGGAAAATGGCAAGGTGATACATTACTTGGAGCTGCTGGAAAGTTTGGTTTTTACATTGGTCATATCACCGTAGAGAAGGAGTTTAAAAAAACTTCAGCTCGATTAATCGAAGTATCTCAGCTTTGCGAAGTACAAGAAAATTTTGATGAACATTTAGTAGAACAAGGAAAAGTACAAATGAACGAACTCGTCTTTCAAAGCAATAAAAAGTTAAAGGCAGAGTGGTTTAAAGATTCTGAGCTTGCAACGTTATTTGGTCAAGCGATGATTGAATTTACTGGCGCAGATTGTGCGTTGTTTAATGCTGGGATATTTATGGAAGACATACATGAAGGAGTGATGACCCGTTATAATTTCCATAAGATGTTGCCCCATCCGATCAATCCGTGTGTTGTCGCGTTAAGTGGTGCCGAGCTAAAAGAGATTTATTTGCAATCATTGAATTCGGAGTGGCCACAACTTGAGTTAAAAGGGATGGGGTTTCGGGGAGTGGTCTTTGGCAAAATGATTCATTTGAATATGGAGCTTATCGATCGTCGATTATATATCGGTGGTCAACGAGTTGTGCATAATCAAATTTATCAATTGGTTACGTTAGATATGCTGACATTCGGCTATTTTTTCCCGAGTTTGAAAAGAGCTACGAAAACATACTATATGCCAGAATTTCTTCGTGATGTATTTGGTCAATATTTTCATAGCAAAGAGATAAAGTAGTGAAGGCAGTCAGAATATATATTCAGTTGATTTTGTAGTGATTTTGGGCTATGCTAAAAAGGAAAGTTATAATGGTGGGTAGAGGCTGCAGGACTGATCAGTAGGGTGCGCGAGTTTGACCGCGTTGAATGTATCTGAAAGGAAGTTTTGCCGAAATTTATTTCTTACGGTCATAGGAAATAGATTGGGGTCATTCTGAACAAGAATGTCACTGTCATTTAAGCAATTGCTTAAATGGAGGGCTACAGGGTTGTTTGATGTTTTATCGCACAGACGAATTGTAGAAGGCTGACTGAATCCAACAACTGGAGAGGTCAGCCTTTTTTGTCTCAATTTCACCCATCAAAAACAAGGAGGAGTTATTTTGGAGAATACGATTTTTTCGATTTTGCCACCGATTATTGCCATCGTCATGGTCTTATTAACACGCCGCGTCCTATTGTCATTAGGTGCAGGTATTGTGGCAGCAGCTATTATCCTAACATGGTTTTCACCACTTGAGGCCTTGCAGGAACTTGCTACATCATTCGCAATTATTTTTTGGGACGGCGGCTTTAACGCTTATAACGTCTTTATCATTCTGTTTCTTTTACTACTGGGTGTTATTACAGCATTTGTTAGTCTTTCAGGAGGCAGCCATGCTTTCGCTGAATGGGCATCAAACCACATTAAATCTCGTCGTGGTGCCAAAGTATTAACGGTCGTTCTTGGAATGGTGATCTTTATCGATGATTATTTTAATGCATTGGCTGTTGGGCAAGTAGCACGTCCGATTACAGACAAATACAAAGTTTCACGTGCTAAACTTGCTTACTTTATTGATTCGACTGCAGCACCTGTTTGTGTAGTCTCACCTGTATCAAGTTGGGGTGCCGCGATTATCGGCATTATTGCTACTATTTTAGCTGGGCAAACTTTTGTAGAGTATTCTGCACTTGAAGCGTTTCTTTGGATGGCGCCAATGAACTTTTATGTTGTTGCTTCTCTAGCCATCGTCTTTTTTGTCGCGATCCGTGATGTTGATTTTGGTGAAATGAAAAAACATGAAGTGTTGGCAATTTCAGAAGGGCAGCTTTTCGATCCTAAAAAAACAATTCCAGGTGAAATGAAAGAAGAATTTCCAACTCACTCACATGGACATGTGAGAGATTTACTGCTTCCTATTTTACTGTTAGTTGTCGGAACAGTAGTCGCAATGATTTGGACTGGCTACCAAAATGCAGGCCAAGTATTTGATGTTTGGTTAATCTTTGAAAATACAGATGTACCAGCTTCGTTATTGATAGGGGGATTATTAGGTGCTTTAACATCTATTATTCTTTACATGCTACAAATGAAAATAAATAAAACAGCTAATGTTGGCTGGATTGGTAAAGGTATTTGGGCGGGTATCAAGTCTATGATGGGCGCCGTATTAATACTAATATTTGCTTGGTCATTGACTTCGTTAATCGGGTCATTAGAAACAGGCGCATACTTAGCAGGCGTTGTTTCTGACGGCAATGTTCCTACAGCAATCTTGCCAGTTCTCTTGTTTGTGTTAGCTGGAGTTATGGCTTTCTCTACAGGAACTTCATGGGGCTCATTCGGTATTCTTTTACCGATTGCTGGAACAATTATGATCGAAGCAGAACCTGCTTTATTATTGCCAGCGCTATCCGCAGTTTTGGCAGGTGCAGTATTTGGTGATCATTGTTCACCGATTTCTGATACGACAATCTTGTCATCAACAGGAGCGGGAAGTAATCATATGGACCATGTCTTAACGCAGATACCTTATGCATTAACAGCTGCTGGTATCGCTGCTATCGGGTATATTGTCATAGGGTTTACAGGTTCTTTACTGTTGTCATTAGGGGTTGTCCTAATCGTTTTAGCTGTGTTATTCGTTGTTTGGTCAAAACGAACAACTATTATTGAAAAACAACAAAATAATTAATAAAAGCAAGGCAGAGGAGCTTATCCTCTGCCTTTTTACTTTTGCCGCAATAGTTTTTTTCAATTATATTGTGAAAGTGTCTTTACATTAAAGAGCTCTCTCGGTATACTAATTTTAGATTAGTTAATAATCTGAAAACAAACAAAATTCCTATTTTTATGTAAAAAGAATGGGAAAACTAAGGAGGAAGAGAGATGGAGCGTTCGCAATGGGGTACACGTGCTGGTTTTATCATGGCAGCCGTCGGCTCTGCAGTAGGGTTAGGTAACATTTGGCGTTTTCCATATGTTGCGTATGAAAATGGTGGGGGTGCCTTCTTTATACCATACCTATTTGCACTACTGACTGCCGGTATACCAATTTTAATTTTAGAGTTCACGATCGGCCATAAGTATAGAGGGTCAGCACCGTTATCATTTTTCCGAATGGGCGGTAGAAAATTAGAGTGGCTTGGTTGGTGGGCAGTGTTTGTGTCCTTTGTTATATCCGTATACTATGCCGTTATTATCGCCTGGGCAATGCGCTATACTATTTTTTCTTTCAATCAGGCATGGGGTACAGATACACAAGATTTCTTATTCAATGAATTTTTACAACTTACAGTTAGTCCGGGGCAAACCGGTGGGATTGTATGGGGCGTGTTTATTCCTTTAGTGCTCGTTTGGGCGATTACACTCGGAATTTTACTTGCTGGTGTTAAAAAAGGAATTGAAATGGCTAACCGAATTTTCATCCCAACGTTAGTTATTATTTTCTTAGCAGTCGTAATTCGTGCAATTACACTGGATGGCGCGTTAATAGGATTGGAAGCGTTTTTCCAACCTGATTTTACAGCTATTATGAATCCGTCAGTTTGGGTCGCAGCTTATGGACATATCTTCTTTAGTTTATCTGTTGCATTTGCGATCATGATTACTTATTCAAGTTATTTACCGAAAAAATCGGATATCACAAATAATGCTTTTATTACAGGGTTTGCAAACTCAAGCTTTGAATTACTAGCTGGTATCGGAATTTTCGCAGCACTTGGCTTTATGGCAACACAACAAGGAGTTGCAGTTTCAGAGGTAGCTACAGCGGGTGTAGGCTTGGCCTTTGTCGTATTCCCGCAAATCATCAATGAGTTCCCAAGTTTTAACGGATTGTTTGGATTCTTCTTCTTCCTGTCCTTAACACTTGCTGGATTAACATCATTAATGTCAATTACTGAAACTTATGTTGCTGGGTTCACTGAGAAATTTGGAATTTCTCGCAGAAAAGCTGTTGTATTTGGTGGCGGACTTGCGGCTTTAATTTCAATCTTATTCGCAACTCAAGGTGGATTATTCTTCCTAGATCTTGCAGATTACTTTATCAACCAATTTGGTGTTGCTGCAGTTGGCTTAGTAGAAGTTGTTCTAGTGGTATGGGTATTCCGTAAAGCAGACTTGCTTAAAGCTCATGCAAACGAAATTTCAGATATCCACCTTGGTGCATGGTGGAAAGTTAGTCTTGGAATCATTACGCCAATCGTCTTAGGCTATATGATGTTCGGACTACTGAAAATGAACATTCTACAAGAGTTTGATACTGAAACAGGTAACTATGAAGGATATTCTAACATGTTTACTTTATCAGGAGGCGTAGCAGTAGCTTCTGCTGCAATAGTCTTCGGGATTTTATTCTCTATTGCTAAATGGCATAAAAACCAAGGGGAATATGACGAGCGCAGTTAAAAGGGGGAGTAGCATATGTCAACAAGTTCAATAGTAGTTATGATTATTGGGATGGTTTTAGTTTGGGGAGGCTTAGCTGCTAGTATTTTTCACGCAGTTAACACTGGCAGAAAGAAACGTAATTCAAACGCTACAAATAACCTATAAAAGAGTAGCCCGGAAACGAAAAGTTTCCGGGCTTTTCTATGGATTTGAAGCACGATAGCAACTTGTGAGGAACACCCCTTTATGATACATTTGGAATAGAATTAGATTCCGACTCAAATCAGATAGACAGGGGAAGATGTATATGACAGAAAAAAAAGAACATCTCAGAAAGCCTGATTGGTTAAAAATTAAATTAAATACCAATGAAAACTATACCGATTTAAAAAAAATGATGCGAGAAAATAACTTGAACACGGTTTGTGAAGAAGCGAAATGTCCAAACATCCATGAATGCTGGGGAACACGTAGAACTGCAACTTTTATGATTTTAGGTGCTATTTGTACGAGAGCGTGTCGTTTTTGTGCAGTCAAAACAGGATTGCCAAATGAGTTGGATTTACAGGAACCAGAACGTGTAGCGGCATCTGTAAAAATGATGAATTTAAAACATGCAGTTATTACAGCGGTGGCGCGGGACGATTTGAAGGACGGTGGTTCAGCGGTTTTTGCCGAAACCATCCGAGCGATCAAACGTGCTAATCCGTTTACAACTATCGAAGTCTTGCCGTCTGATATGGGTGGAGTCTATGAAAATCTAGAACGGCTAATGGATGCAAAACCGGATATTTTAAATCACAATATCGAAACAGTACGTCGTCTTACCCCAAGAGTTCGTGCACGTGCTAAGTATGACCGCTCACTGGAGTTGTTAAAACGTTCAAAAGAAATGCATCCAGAAATCCCAACAAAATCTTCTTTGATGATTGGCTTGGGAGAAACAAAAGAAGAAATTATTGAAGTTATGGATGATTTGCGTGCGAATGATGTCGATATCATGACAATCGGACAATATTTACAGCCATCGAAAAAACATTTAAGTGTACAAAAATATTATTCGCCGAAAGAATTCAAGGAATTGTGGGAAATTGCGATGACTAAAGGGTTTTCGCATTGCCAAGCAGGTCCGTTAGTTCGAAGCAGTTACCATGCGGATGAGCAAGTCAATGCAGCTGCTAAAGAGCGTCAGCGTCTCGGCGATATACAAGCAGCTGCTATAAACAGCTAATGGATGGTGAAAAAATGATTACATTGGATCAATGGCAATACGATATACTAATTGACCACCGAGAAGGTTTTAAAGAAGAGGCTATCATTACCCGTTTTAGCGAAATTTTATCGAAATATGATTATATATTAGGTGACTGGGGCTATGGGCAATTACGGTTAAAAGGCTTTTTTGAAGATACGAACCACAAGGCGACGTATGACACAAAAATAAGTACTTTGCAGGACTATCTTTACGAATACTGCAATTTCGGTTGCGCTTATTTTGTTATAAAAAAAGTTGGAAAAGCAACTCCTCCAACTGAAGAAGTTGTAGAGCAAACTCTCGAAGCGGATGAATAATCCGCTAGAGGGTTTTTTTTATGCAATATGATATGATAAAGAAAGAAAAGATAGATTTTCAAACGCCTATTGGAGGGTATTTTTATGTATTTTATTGACCGTAACAAAATCACTGAAACGATTCAGTATATGAATGCTTTAGTGGAATTTTATGAAGCTCAGCAACAATGGACATCATTTGGCGAGCAGCTCGCTTTAGAGCGTTTAGGTGCAAACATTATCGAGTCGATTATCGATGTTGGAAATTCAATGATTGACGGATTTATTATGCGTGATCCTGGAAGTTACGATGACATTATCGATATCTTAGTTGATGAAAAAGTGATCACTAAAGAGATGGACCAACCGCTGAAACAAGTAATTGCCTTGCGGAAAATGCTAGTTCGTGAATTTATGAAAGTAGATCAGCAAGCAATTGTAAAAGCATTAGATGAAAACATTGAATCGTTAAAAGCATTTGGCCCAAAAGTTGAACATTATTTAGTTCATGAGCTTGGACCAGTTTCAGCATTTATACCGGAGACGAAAAATGGAAACTAGAAAAACGTATCGAGCATATTGCCTTGATTTAGACGGAACGGTTTATCGTGGATCAGAAATAGTTGAAGAGGCAGCAGAGTTTATCGAGCAGCTACAGCAACAAGAAATCGAACCTTTTTACATCACAAACAATGCATCGAAGACCCAACAACAATTACAAGATAAACTGGCTGGTTTTGGTATTGCAGCTAAAAAAGAGCGCATTATGTCTTCTGCAATTGCGGCAGCAAAATATATTAAACGTTGGTACCCTGAAAAAACCGTCTATATGATAGGTTCGGATGGCTTAGACCAAGCTTTGCGTCAAGAAGGACTTGAACGAGTAGAAGAAGAGGCAGATATCGTATTAATCGGACTTGATCGAAGTATTACATACGACAAGCTCGCAACTGCCTGTTTAGAGGTTCGAAAAGGCGCTGTTTTTCTATCTACCAATAAAGATTTAGCCTTTCCATCTGAAAAAGGCTTTTTACCTGGTAATGGAGCAATCACACGTCTCGTTTCAGCATCAACTGGAGTCGAGCCGGTTTTTATCGGCAAACCGGAAATTCATATGCTAGAAGCGATTCAGCATGAATCTGGATTCGAAAAAAGTGAGATGGTGATGATTGGGGATAACTACGATACTGATATTCAAGCGGGGATCCGTTTTGGAATCGATACAATTCATGTCAATACAGGTGTTAGCAGTACAGAGACAGTGGTAGAGAAAGAGCATCCACCAACTTACACAATTGACAATCTTGGTTACTGGAAAATATGAAAAAAAAAGCCCAGCAAAGTGACTTTATGTCGTTTTGCTGGGCTACGGTGCATTGTATAATAACACAATACGTATCAGTTTCTTTCGTATTAAAAACCGGTGAAGGTTTAAAATAATGGATTTTTATCTATGAATTCATAGACTTTTTTAGTCAATTCATCTGGAGATTCGGCCTCAACGATTTCGCCATTGACTAAAGCATATAAAGACTCGGAACATTTTGTGCAATAGCTTAAACAGCCGTATTCCAAAACATCGAGATTAGGATCTCGTTCGAGTTTTTCAAAAGAACCTTGCGCACCATTGACGATATTGCTAATACAAAATTCTACAATTGGTTTCATTCTAAGTCACCTCACTACAACGAAATCCTACCTTTTTTAGCGACTAGAGTCAATTAATTGATTTCTAGCGAAAGCATTGTGAAAGTTATCACAATCAGCTATACTCATATGTGAGAAAATTGATCAGACAGACGAAATTTAAAGGAGATTTTTATGCGAAAATTAGTCTTACTTGGAGGCGGATACGGCAATATGCGGATTTTGCTTCGTTTATTGCCAACCAGCTTACCACAAGATACCGAAATCATTCTGATTGACCGTACCCCCTTCCACAGCATGAAAACAGAATTTTATGCGTTAGCAGCCGGTACAGAGTCGGACCACGAAGTCCGTGTACCTTTTCCAGAGCATGAGCGTTTAACGCTTGTTAATGGTGAAATATTGGAAATCGGTCTTCAAGAAAAGTGCATTTTCATGGAAAATGGTGACCGTATTGCATATGATGATTTAGTTATTGGTTTAGGTTGTGAAGATAAATATCATAACGTTCCAGGAGCTGATGAATTTACGTACAGTATTCAAACAATCGGTAAATCGCGTGCGACTTATCAAGCTTTGCTTGGCTTGCCTGCAGGCGCAGTAGTAGGTGTCGTAGGAGCAGGTTTAAGTGGTATTGAGTTAGCTAGTGAATTGCGGGAAAGCCGAAAAGACTTGAACATTAAGTTGTTTGACCGCAGTCCCAGGATTTTACGTGATTTCCCTGAACGCTTAAGTAATTTTGTGAAAAACTGGTTTGAAAACCATAATGTTGACGTGGTATCAAATTCAAATATTACGCAAGTTGAACCGAAGCTGCTCCACAATCATGAAGAAACGATCTCTGTAGATGCAGTTGTTTGGACAGCTGGTATTCAGCCTGTTAAACCGGTTCGTGATTTGGGTCTTGATTGTGACACTACTGGACGAGTAGTGATCAACCAATATCATCAATTACCAAATGATGATCATGTTTATGTAGTAGGTGATTGTGCTGCTTTACCTATGGCTCCTTCTGCACAGTTAGCAGAAGAGCAAGCAGAGCAAATCGTCAAAGTATTAAAAGCAATTTGGAAAGACGAACCTTTGCCTGAAACGATGCCTGAAATCAAGCTAAAAGGATTCCTTGGCTCGTTAGGGAAAAAACAAGGATTTGCTTATTTAGCAGATCGTACAGTCACAGGCCGCATTGCCCGTTTGATGAAATCAGGCGTATTGTGGATGTACAAATGGCATAATGGATAATAAAGAACACATAGACTGTAGACAACTCTATTTACTCGAGTTGTCTACAGTTTTTTTGTAATAAGTTATTATTAGAGAAAAAAAGTTTTGGAATGTACTCATTCTAAAACCTTTACTAGTTTTTATTCAACTTCTGAAAAACCATGTTTTTCAAGTTCGCGATAAACAGGTTTTAACTGTACATAACCTTCTCCAACAACTTCACCTTCAACTAAAACTAAAGGATAGAAAAATTCATCATCCATAATACGTTGTGCATAATCTTTTTGATGATCAAGTTCAATCGGTTTCTCAATATCGATATAGGTAATTGAAAATGGTTGATCTTTGTATTTTCTTGAGATGGCGGCTTCTAGCCACTCATAAGTATCAATTGACGAAGGTGCATTGACACAACTTGCACAAATAACATCGGTTCCGTAGACTTCTATAGATAATTGCTTCTTCATAATTTGGACCCCCTGTGAATTCATTAGTGGCTTTTTCCCGCTAATCACATTATAATGATTATAATGAAAGGAGTCGATATAAATGACTGAAGCTTTGCTAGAAGATCAAGTAATGGAAGTCTTAGATAAATTACGTCCATTCCTTTTGCGTGATGGGGGAGACTGTGAACTTGTTGATATAGAGGATGGTATCGTAAAACTTCGTTTACTCGGCGCATGCGGAAGCTGTCCAAGTTCGACCATTACATTAAAAGCAGGAATTGAACGCGCGTTAGTGGAAGAAGTTCCTGGAATCGTAGAAGTAGAGCAAGTATTTTAAATGCTAAGAGACCTTTTTAGGTCTCTTTTTCTATATAAATAAATGGAAGTTATTATTCTTAATTCGATTACACATTAATTTAAGGTCCACGGCTTGAACAATGATAGAAATGATTGCTATGATAGAGTTAGAGGAAGGTGATCAGATTGACAGAAGTAGTTGAAATTACAGAAGCAGCCTCATTCCAGATTAAAGAAATGATGCGTCATAACGAAGAAGAAGGTTCCTATTTGCGCGTTGCCGTTAAAGGTGGCGGATGTAGTGGATTAACATATGGTATGGGGTTTGAAAAAGAAAAAACGGATGAAGATGACCGTTACGAACAATTTGATATTCCGATTTTAATTGCGAAAGAAGATGCTCCGATTCTTCAAGGCACTGTGGTCGATTACAAACAGTCCTTAATGGGTGGCGGTTTTACAATTGAAAACCCAAATGCCATAGCATCTTGCGGTTGTGGAACATCATTCCGCACAGCGAAAAAAGAAGGTACTCCTGAAAATTGTTAAAAGTCGGTCACAAACCGGCTTTTTTCTTGTGGATAAGTCTAGGTTAAACGTATTATTCGGTTGAAATCATCCAGTAATAGGTCTAATATAGAGGATAGATGTTTATCGGTGCGTCATGGTTTTACCGTTTTGACGATATTCGATTAAAAAATGACTTGAAGGTGGTTGCGATTGTGTTGAAAAGACCGTCAATATTAGTATTAGGTGCAGGTTACGGTGGATTAACTACTGTAGTAAACTTGCAAAAAGTTCTGGATACAGATGCTGCAGACATAACATTGATTAACAAAAACGAATACCATTACGAAAGCACATGGCTTCACGAAGCAGCTGCAGGTACATTACTTCCTGAGCAAGTGCGCTACGACATTAAAGATGTAATCGATAGTGTCAAAGTTAAATTTGTGCAAGCGACTGTTGAAGCAATTGACGTAGTCGGCAAAAAAGTTACGACAGATAATGGCGAATTTACATATGACTATATTGTCATCGCTCTTGGATTCGAAGGTGAAACTTTCGGAATTGAAGGTCTTGATAAATATGCATTGTCAATTGCTAACGTAAAAGCTGCACGTTACATCCGTGAGCACATTGAATTCCAATTTGCTACGTGGTCTGCAGAGCCAGTTAAAGACGACAGCCGTTTAACGATTATCGTTGGAGGAGCTGGATTTACGGGCATTGAATTCCTTGGAGAACTGGCTAACCGTGTGCCTGAACTTTGCAAAGAGTACGATGTTCCAAATGAAAAAGTTCGTGTGGTTTGTGTAGAAGCTGCGCCAATGGTATTACCTGGATTCGATCCAGAGCTAGTAAATTATGCTGTGGGCCATTTAGAGTCTAAAGGCATTGAATTCTCAATTGGCACGCCAGTTGTAGAAGCAACTCCAGAAGGCGTTAAAATTAAAAAAGGCGACGATGAATTTGAATTCATCAAAGCTGGCACAGTAGTTTGGGCTGCAGGTATTCGTGGCAACAAATTAATTGAAGCTACAGCTATTGAAAATATGCGCGCTCGCGTTAAAGTTGAAAAAGATCTACGTGCTCCAGGCTACGATGATGTATTCATCATTGGTGATTGTGCGTTGATGATCAACGAAGAAACAAATCGTCCGTATCCACCAACTGCGCAGATTGCTATGCAGCAAGGGGAAGTTGTGGCGAAAAACTTAAAAGCGTTAATGAGCAATGACACAACAGTTGAATTTGTTCCAGATCTTAAAGGAACGGTTTGCTCACTTGGTGAAGATGATGCGATTGGCGTTGTTTTTGGCAAAAAAGTAACAGGCAAACGAGCTTCATTTATGAAAAAAATGATTGATAACCGTGCGTTATTCATGATCGGCGGACCGATGCTCGTGATGAAAAAAGGTAAATTTAACGTTCTATAAGATAGACATTCAAAAGCTCCCTTTGCGGGGAGCTTTTTTTGTAATTTTAGAGCATTTGCATTAAACGATTTTTAGCAGAAAGAGGGATGTTTGTGGCAACTAATAAGCGTGGAAATGTTTGGCTTGGTGCAGCCGGACTTGTCGTAAATTCAAATGGCGAGTGGCTCGTTGTAAAAAAGAGATATGGCGGTCTGCATGGGAAGTGGTCATTACCAGCTGGGTTTGTGCAAGGCAATGAAACAATTGATCAGGCAGCTTTGAGAGAAGTTAAAGAAGAAACCGGAATTGACTGCGAGATGATTGAACTGATTGGATTTCGTTCTGGTGTTCTTCAAGAAAAAATTAGCGATAACATGGCCATATTTTTATTGAAAGCGATAAAAGAGGAGCAGCCTGTAGTGGCACAATTATCTGAGTTATATTCAGCAGATTGGTTATCCCCTAAAGAATTAGCCAATAGCGGAGAAGCATCTGTAATGCTTGTTGAAATGGCTTACTATTCATTAGAAAAAGGGTTAACACCTATAAATCATGTGGACCCCGGAAAAGGTTTTGGTTATTCAGAATACAAATTATTTTTTAGAAAATAGCAGCTAAACGAATAAAATTAAAAAAAATAAAGAAAATATCGATGATAGCGGTTACATACAGACTTTATCTATTGCGCTCTAGATAAAGTCGTGCTATATTATCAGAATATTACAAACAAGAATAGAAGGAGGTGTTTCAAATGACAATCTTTAAAAAGGATAAAAATGTCAAAAATTGCCCGTATTGTTCAGGACAAGGCTACTTTCAATTACGACTGGGTGGTTCAGAAACGTGCTCCTGCTGTTCGGGTTCAGGGAAAAAATAATTAGTTTGATGATGGCGAATGGAAAGAAAGATTCCGTTCGCTTTTTGTTTGCGGAAATTTTGTATAGGAGTTGGCTTCTGCCATATAGGATAAGTGACAAAGCAATGAACTCTGTACAGTTGGATTGAAAGCCTTTGTTTTTTCGGTTAAACTGATGAAAGGAATAACGGAGGTTAGAATTCATGAACAGTTCATTTACGATTGTGCAATTGATTATTTCGATGTTGCTTTTTTATGTTATGTTCTTCGGAATTGGTTTTTTATTGAATATGTTACTTCGGATGACTTGGCTAATGGCTGTCGTTTATCCGGTAGTCATTTTATTGGTTGTGGATGATGTAGGCGTCTTTGATTATTTCACCAACCCAGGTGAATCTTTTGCCATGCTTGGAGACACCATTACATCTATGACAGGCAGTGACATAGCTGTTTTGCTTGCTGGTTGGGCAGGCGCGATCACGTCAGGTTTTGTCATGAAAATTTTACGCAAAATGGGTTATCAAATGTTTTAAAGAAATCGCCGATCCGGTAAAACGGATCGGCGATTTTTACGTTAATGTGATGGTTATCTAAATATGCCATAAACGATAAAGGAAATGGCAATACCTGTTAAAGCACCCATAAACACTTCACTTGGTTTATGACCAAGTAAGGTTTTAAGTTCTTGAATTTTTTCTTCTTCTTTTTTCTGTGGCCATTTTCTGGTTTCTTCCATGAAAATATAAATATCTTGGCGCATTTTGTTGATAGTCAAGGCCTGTTGCCCTGCTTGAAAACGGACACCCGTGGCATCGTACATCGTGATAACTGCAAACATCGTAGAAACTGCAAAGATCGTTGAAGAAACACCATGTTCAAAAGCTACTGCTGTCGTTAAAGAGGTAACCGCAGCTGAATGGGAACTCGGCATGCCTCCAGTTGAAGAAAAAAGTTTCCAGTCAAGTTCTCGGGTTACGGCGTACTGAATCGGAATTTTAATAAATTGAGCAAAGACAATTGCAAATAACGCAATCATAAGAGGGGTGTTAGAGAAAATTTCCATGTGGTGTCACAGCCTTTCTGTTTAAATAAGTTCTCTTAGTATATCATAGACAACAAAAAGTCAGTCCTGTTTTATTCCTTCGTCACACGAACTACTCGAATGTCGGATTAAATGCTACACTTACAGAGAACGTATAAAAGGAGGAGTTTTATGCAAATCGAATTACACCAACATTCACAGGACAATCAAGCAGAAATCCTCGTTGTCGGCTTAAGCCGTCATCCTGAGAACAGCAAAGGATGGGACGATTTCGCGAAACGATTTGATGGCAAATTGGAAAGTTGGACAAAACAAGATTTATCATATGATTTAAAATCTGTCATTACGTATCCTACACTTTCTGGCGCAATTCCACGCGTATTGTTTATCGGATTAAACGACCGGAAAAAGTTAACTGAAGAAGATCTCCGTTCTTGCTTTGGTTTAGTCGGCAAAGAACTAGCGAAGAAAAAAATTAAACACGCAGCGGTTTATATGGAGTCATTTGAAAACGACTCGATTAGCAGTGAAGATGTTGCTTATTTAGCTTCAGAAGCGATTACATTGGGCGGCTATAGCTTTGATGATTACAAAACAACATCAAATGAAACACAAGTAAAATTGGAAACCTTAACTTTCCTAGCAGAAGAAGTGCAAGAAGATGTGGAAGCAGCAGCAACAGTAGGGGCTATTTTTGGCCAGTCTGTTAACGATGCTCGAACACTTGTTAATATGCCTGCAAATATTTTAACAGCAACAGCAATGGGCGAATACGCAAGAGAACTTGGAGAAACTTATGGCTTTGAAACAGATATTTTAGGAAAAGCAGAACTTGAAGAACTCGGTATGGGAGCAATTCTTGCTGTCAACCAAGGTTCAACCGAAGAACCGCGTCTTATTGTCTTGAAATACAAAGCAACAGAAGGGTTTGAAGATCCACTAGCGCTTGTTGGTAAAGGTATTACCTTTGATACTGGTGGTTACTCAATCAAGCCTAAAGACGGCATTGTAGGAATGAAAGGCGATATGGGCGGAGCAGCGGCAGTACTAGGTGCTATGAAAATCATTGGTGAACTTCAGCCAAAACAAAACGTCATCGCTGTTATTGCTTCGACAGATAATATGATTTCTGGCAATGCCTTTAAACCGGATGATGTTATAACCTCCATGAGTGGTAAGACTATTGAAATTTTAAATACAGATGCTGAAGGTCGTTTAGTATTAGCGGATTCTGTGAGTTATGCGAAACAACTGGGAGCAACAAAAATCGTTGATGTTGCGACGTTAACAGGTGGAGTTATTGTTGCGTTAGGAAAAGACAAAACAGGTGCCTTAACAAACGACGAAGCCTTTTTTGAAACTTTCTTAGAAGCCTCTATGGAAAGTGGCGAATTTGTTTGGCGCTTGCCGTTAACAGAAAGTGACAAAAAACGCATTCGCACAAGCAATGTAGCAGATTTGAACAACTCACCAGGACGCGATGGCCATATGATTTTTGGCGGCGGATTTGTTGGCGAATTTGCAGGGGACACGCCTTGGATTCATTTAGATATCGCAGGAACTTCAGATGCAGACAGCGCACACGATCTTGGACCAAAAGGTGGTACGGGCGCGATGGTACGTACGCTCGCGATGCTAGTTGAAAAAATGGCAGATGAGCAATGAAAAATTAAAATAAAATAGCCAGCGAAAAGTAATATACTTTTCGCTGGCTATTTTTTATTCTTCAGGCGTTTTGTTATTTAACAATTCGTCCTTTTTGTTTTTGATTGCGACTTTCATATCATCACGCACTGTTTCGTCAGCAACACTAATGCCGGACATATATGCAGCACGTCCGATTAAATGTCCGCCTACAGGAGCGGTAATAAACAAGAACGCAATCGCAATAATTAGTTGTGTATTGAATATACCTTCGATTAACCAAAAGTGGATAAAGGCGGCAAGCAATACACAAAGGACACCAAGCGTAGAGCTCTTAGAAGCAGCGTGTGTGCGCGTATAAACATCTGGCAAACGGATAAGCCCAAGAGCCGTAACCAAGCTAAATATGACCCCTGTGCTCATTAATACAATGATAACAATGTTAATTATGGTCGTTTCGATCGAAAATCTCTCCTCTCTCAAGGAATTTCGCAAAAGCGGTCGTTCCGATAAAGGACAAGATGCTTAACAACAAGATGACTTCGAGAAAGAATTCTGTCTCGATGATTAAAGACAACAAAGCGACAATCGATACCAGTGCAATTCCGATTGCATCGAGTGCTACGACACGGTCAGCAATTGTCGGGCCTTTAACAAGTCGGAAAAGAAGGCCAGTAAAGCCTAAGCTAACAAGAATTAGTGAAACCCAGTAAAACGTCATCATGGGCGGCTCACCTCCAAAATCGCACGTTCGAATGTATCTTTAATGGAATTGACGGCATCTTCAATATCATCAAAGTCGAGCGCGTGAATATAAAGTCTTTTCTGGTCATCTGAAATACCGACAACAAGCGTTCCTGGCGTTAACGTAATCAACGCAGACAATAACGTGATTTCCCAGTCTTCTTTTAATTCGGTTTCTAATTCGAAAATAGCGGGCTTTAAATTCATCTTCGGTTTAATCACAATAAACAAAACCTGCATACTTGATTTGAATAGTTCTTTAAGAAACAAGAAAAACAGCGAGATAACCGCCCATGCTCTTGAAGTGTATAGCCGGTATGAAAAGAACCGGCGCATTAAAATAATGATACCAAGGCCAACTAGAAAGCCAATCGCGAATCCTGACGGGCTAAAGGAAACGGTCATGAACATCCAGACAAAGGCCAAGAAGAAATTCAATAAAATTTGTAAAGCCATATGTCACCTACTCCTTTAAGACCGCATCGATATAGATGGATGGATTCAGCAGCACTTCACCCGCACCTGAAATAAGGGGCATGAAGAGTTCCGCACCGACCCCGAATACCACTGTCATGGCAACAAGGATGACCGTTGGAATAAACATTTGATTGAAAGTTGATTTTTTCAAAGGAACCGTTTCAACTGGCTGTCCCCAGAAAGCATAGACGAAGATACGAACAGAACTAAGTAGCACGATTAAGCTAGTTGCCAAGACGACAATACTACCCCAAAACTGCGGACCTTCAAATCCTCCTTGAATAATAAGTAGCTTTCCTGGGAAACCGCTAAGTGGGGGAATACCCGCTAAGCCAAAGGCAGTCAATAGATAAACCCAGCCTAGAACCGGATAAGTTTTGATTAATCCGCCCATTTTGCGAAGATCTGTTGTACCAAATAATACAGCGATAATACCAACTAAGAAAAACAATGCAGCTTTGATCATCATATCATGAATTAAATACATAATAGATCCATCAATGCCCGGTTGGTTTAATTGAGCAACTCCGAACAAAATAACTCCAACTGCAATAATAATATTGTAGATAATAATTTTTTTTACATCAAAGTAAGCAAGAGCACCAACACAACCAGCAAAAATTGTGAGAATCGCGATAATTCCTAGCAATTCATGAGTAAATCCAACATTCATCGTAAAGAACAATGTGTATGTACGCATGATCGCATAAACACCGACTTTCGTCAGCAACGCGCCAAACAGTGCAAGTATCGGAATCGGTGGTGCATAATACGATCCAGGCAACCAGAAATACAAAGGGAAGATAGCGGCTTTAAAACCGAAAACCACGAGGAACATGACGGCGATAACCGTTAAAATACCGGTTTCTTCAATCTGCGGAATCTTTACTGCCAAATCCGCCATATTCAATGTACCCGTAACCGAGTAAAGAAAAGCGACAGCGGCAACAAATAAAGCAGATGAAATGATATTCACAAGCAAGTATTTGATGGATTCACGTAACTGAGGCTTTTCGCCACCGTGGACGATCAATGTGTAAGAAGCCATTAACAACACTTCAACAAAAACGAATAAGTTGAAAATATCGCCTGTTGTAAAGGCACCGTTAACACCCACCATCAAAAAGAGTACTGCAGGATAGTAGTATGATTGTTCGCGTCTCAAACCAATAGTTGGGATGCTATAAAAAATAACAAGCAACACGAGAACGGATGCTGTGACAACTAGTAAAGCGGAAAGTGGATCCGACACCATGGAAATACCAAAAGGTGCAGGCCAGCTACCAAGTGTTACGGCTTGAACACCGTCAGTATTAACTTTTGCCAGAAGTACAAGAGCAGAAAGTAAAGCGGCTCCAGCCCCAACCACAGCTAACACGCGCTGAAGCTTTACGTTTTTCGGGAACATCATCAGGATAGCAGCGAAAAACAAAGGAATGATGATTGGAAACAAAAGTAAATTACTCATAATCTTCAGTTCCTCTCAGCAAATTCATATTGTCGGTACCAAGCTCCTGATAAGACCGGTAGGCGAGCACTAAGAAAAATGATGTTACAGCAAAAGAAATGACAATCGCTGTCAATATCAATGCTTGAGGAAGAGGGTCTGCGTAATCGCTGACACTCACTCCATGAGCTACAACAGGAGGAGAGTTTCCACCAAGTCCACCCATCGTTAATAGTAAAAGGTGAGCACCGTGGCTCAATAACCCTGTACCGATAATGATACGGATTAAGCTTTTTGAAAGCATTAAGTAAACAGCTGCCATAAAGAGAAAACCTATGGCAACCGACATAATTATTTCCATTATTCATCCTCTCCAATCGTTTGAATAATGGTCATCGTAACTCCAACAACAACCAAGTAAACCCCTGCGTCAAACAACATTGCTGAGTGCAGGGAAGTTTTACCGAAAAGCGGTAAATCAAAATAACCAAAAGCATGTGTGAAAAAAGGAACATCAAAGATAATTGCCCCAGATGCTGTAGCAAGAGCTATTAATAAACCAATAGCTGTCATCGTCACGTAATTGATAGGCAATATTTTTTTCACTGTTGAAATATCAAAAGATAGCATCAACAGCACAATGGCACTAGTAGTCAATAACCCGCCAACAAAGCCTCCACCGGGTGTATAATGTCCTGCAAAGAATATGTGGACAGCAAACATCAAAATGATGAAGGTCACTACTTTTGTGGCCGTTTGAAGCATTACATCATTTGTTCTCATGCTGATCCTCCTTTTTCGTCAAGCGCAGTTTGATCATCGTGATAATACCAATACCTGTAATAGCCAATACAGCAATTTCAAACAATGTATCAAATCCGCGATAATCAACTAAAATGACATTGACGATATTTCCGCCGCCCGCTTCTTTATAAACCGTTTCTTTATAGAATTCGGAAATAGAAGGCATGGCTTTTTGTGACAGAGAAGACAAGGCAACCAAGGTTACTGTTACACCAACACCTATTGCAACAAGTGCGTTTCCAAACCTGAAGCGCATGCGTTCTTCTTTTCGGCTGATCTGTGGCAAATGATAAAACGCCAGCAAGAACAAGGCAACAGAAATCGTTTCGATAACGAGTTGTGTTAAAGCCAAATCAGGCGCACGGAAAATAACAAAGAGTAAGGCAATTGAATAACCAACAGCACCAAGTGCAATAATTCCTGTGAGTCTAGATTTAGAGAAAAGAATCGTAAATGTGGAACCAACTAATGCGATCAAAATCACAATTTCATAAAATCCGACAGGTGCAAGATTTGTGAAATCTATAGCAAATGCATCCGTTAAGAATAGAGTTCCAAGAACAATGAAGATGACGAAACTAAACATATACACCAAATACGAACGGATAAAACCAGTCATGTAAATTCTTGAGAATCGGTTTGCACCGGTATCACTCAAAAACACCATATTGTCGTAAAGTGCATTTAATGATATAGCTTCTGGGAAGAGATCGTAACTCTTCTGCCATTTACGCAATGTCCAAAACATTAGGAATCCGATAGCGAAAATGCCAAGTGTCATAAAGAACTCAGGATTAAATCCGTGCCAGGCAGAAACATGGATCTTAATTTCTTCTGGTGAATCATAAAGGAACGGCTGCATAGCCAAAACGGCTGGTTTAACAAGCCAATCACCGATAAGATTCGGGATAAAGAAAATCACGACTACAAGAAGTGCTAAGAATACAGGCGAAATGAGCATACCAATAGGTGCTTCATGAGCAGGTTTTGGCAATTGATCTGGTTTATGTTCGCCCGCAAATGTGTGGAATACGAAATAGAAACTGTAAATAAACGTGAAAACAGATCCAAGCCATGCAACAACCGGGAACAAGATACCCCAAACGTCCATAGAAAACAAATCAAATTCTGTTAACGACAGCATCGCGGTCAAAAACATTTCCTTACTCAAAAATCCGCCAAACGGAGGCAAACCTGCCATCGAAAATGCGCCAATCATAGCGACTGTGAAACTGATGGGCATCAAGCTCATCAAGCCACCGAGTTTGCGAATGTCTCGCGTACCGGTTTCGTGATCAACGATACCGGCAATCATAAACAAACTGCCTTTAAATACGGCATGGTTGATCAAATGGAAAATTGCAGCAAACCCAGCATACTTAAAAGTTGTTTCAGCAATATTGTCGATATGGTAACCCGCAGCTGAAGCACCGAGCAATGACATAATCAAGCCCAGTTGCGACACTGTTGAAAATGCCAAAATTCCTTTTAAGTCTTTTTGTTTTAAAGCGAAAAACGAACCCCAGAACATAGTGAATAGTCCGACACTTGCGACTAGCCACATCCACGTACCAGATATCGCAAAGATCGGTGTCAACCGAGCAACTAAGTACAATCCGGCTTTAACCATTGTCGCAGAGTGCAAATAGGCACTAACAGGAGTAGGCGCTTCCATTGCATCCGGTAACCAGATGTAAAACGGAAACTGTGCCGACTTTGTAAACGCACCGAACAATACCAAGACGAGCGCCCAAATAAAGAAGTCATGTGACACCAGTTCAGTCGCTTGCGGAATCAATTCGCGTATGGAATACGTACCACCCATAATACTGAGTAATACAAATCCCCCAAGCATCATCAATCCGCCAAACACGGTAATCATCATTGATTTTAATGCACCAAAACGTGAGCGGTCACGCGTATACCAATATCCGATTAATAAGAATGACGAAATCGATGTCAATTCCCAAAACAGATAAAGCGTGATTAAGTGATCACTTTGGACAATACCAAGCATTGCCGTCATGAACATTAACAAGTAAACGTAAAAGTTATGTAATTGTTCACGGTGTTTGTCCAAATAAAAAATGGAATATAGCACCACTAAAGCACCGATACCTGTAATCAGCAAAGTGAACAAGAGGCTCAATCCATCGATATACGCGATAAATGCGATATCAAGCGAAGGAATCCATTGGAATTCAGACACTAAATTACCGCCATGAATTGTTGTAGGAAGCAATGAGACGTAGTAACTGAATAAAGCGACAGGAACCATTAAAACAAACCAGCCCGTATGGATCTTTCCGACTTTCTTAAATAACAGCGGAACAAACAAGGCTGCTAGCAAAGGTAAAAAGATTAATAACACAAATGACAAATGAATCCTCCTTCCAGCATAAACGTGATGAGTTTCTAATTAGAAATTATAACGCAAATCGAGTGGTTTTGCACCGCTCATCAACTAATGCCATCAGATTCCATGCACTTTTTATAAACTTTTGAAATAGGAAGAAACCCGATTAAAAAAATTTTCGAATTTCGAAAAAAAGCATAAAAAAACTGTAGACAACTCGAGTTGTCTACAGTTTTTTACGTATTCTTTAATTCTTGCTCAAGCAGTACGTCTTCAAAATCTTGCTGTGGTTTTGCAAGTGTTATCCGAAGAAAGACAAAAGCAAAGATAAATAAAATACTCGTCACGATAAAGACAGAAGAAATACCGATAAATCCACTAACAATACCGCCAAAAACTGGACCAATAATATTCCCAAGAAAACGGAAGCTCGTATTATAGCCCATAATTTCTCCTTGAATCTCAATCGGCGCTTCTCGGCGCATTAATGCAGTAGTAGTTGGAATCATTCCACCAACTGCTACTCCGAAGAATAAGCGCAAAACAATTAATTGCCAAAGGTCAGTAACAAAAGCTTGAGGGATGATAAAGACAAATGCTAGTACGAGCAATAAGCCAAGTACTTTTTCGTAGCCAATAGAATCACCCAAGCGTCCCCAACGCCGGGCAAACATTAAATTACCAACACCGGTGGCACTAAATGTAACCCCTGCGAGAAACGCTACTTGAGCGCTGCCTGCTGTTAGTTCTGCTACGTACAGTGAAAGTAAAGGTTGGATGCTAAAGTTCCCAATTTGAATTAACGCTGTGATAATCATAACGTTAAGCATTAATCGGTGATTTAAAATGCCGTTAATAATAGTTTTCGGAGCGTAGACATGTGCACCTTTTACTTTAACGCGTTTAATTTCACGTAAACCAAATACAACAAACAAAGCAGCAATGGTGATAATGGTTGCAGTTATTAAGAACGTATACTTAAACCCAAAAGCATCAGCCATCAAACCTCCGAGAACTGGTCCAAATAATGTCCCTGAAACACTACCCATTTGAAGTGTCCCAAGCGTTTTTCCTGCGCTTTCTTTAGAAGTTTGTGAGCTAACAAAAGCTAATGAGGTAGGGATAAATCCAGTAACCAAACCCATAAATAAGCGAATCATAAACAATCCTGTAACGGAATCAGCTGTCCCCATCAAAAAAATACTAATAGCAATACCAAAACCGTTAATGATTAGTATGGGCTTAAAGCCGTATTTGTCAGCAATACGTCCCCAAACAGGAGACATAATTAAAGCCGCAACAAAAGTTACACCAAATACTAAACCAGACCATCGTTGCACATATTCATCCGAAAAATTGCCGAGCGACTCTATATAAAGAGATAAGAATGGCATAATCATCGTGGTACTGCCGGCAACAAGGAAGTTAGTGAACATAATGATAAAGAAATTCTTTTTTTGTGTATCCATATGGAACCCTTCTTTCTGAAAGGAGCAATTGTTCCTATTATATATTACTTCGTCACACGAAGAAAGAAATGAAAACTATCAATTTATTCGGAAAAGTAAGTTTGAAAGTTGTCTTGTCTTGAGTTGAAAAAGCTGATTTTTAGTTTTCTGTATTTATGCTAAAATAAGGCGGGGTGAAAAAGATGAAAAAAACAATCATAGTACCAATTTTAGTGGCATTTTTACTTGGCGCGTGTTCAGCTCAACAAGAAGAAACTAAAACGGAAACAACGACAGAAAACAGTCCAGTTCAAGTAGAGGGCTATCCGCAGTTGTCGCAAGAAGTTGCTGAAGATGAAGCGTTAGTTGAATTCAACACATCGATGGGAATGATGAAAATCAAACTATTTCCTGAGATAGCACCAAAGGCAGTTGAAAACTTTTTGACTCATGCAAAAGAAGGCTATTACGATGGATTAACTTTCCACCGGGTTATTGAAAACTTCATGCTACAAACAGGAGACCCGACTGGTACGGGTGGGGGTGGCGAAAGTATTTACGGCGCACCTTTTGAAGATGAATTTAACGATCACCTTGTTAATATTCGAGGAGCTTTGTCTATGGCAAACGCAGGACCAGGAACAAATGGCAGCCAGTTTTTCATTGTCCAAGCGCCTGAAGTTACAGAAGATATGTTTGAAAAAGAGTATCCACAAGAACTTCGAGATGCTTATTTGGAACAAGGAGGTACGCCTTGGCTTGACGGAAGGCATACTGTTTTTGGTCAAGTAATAGAAGGGCTAGATGTGGTAGACGCTATCGCAGAGGTTGAAACAGTTAGTGAAAAGCCGGTAGAAGATGTCACCATCGAATCCATCAAAATTCTACAGCAATAACATAAACGGCTTGTAGAATGCTTTGCAGCTTTATTTTTACTTTATGTGCTATTATAGCCCTTAACGCTAGAGAAATGTTAGGTGAAACGAATGGGTATGAATGAAATGAACAGAAAAGCTGTTGAAATCATGAAATATTGGGATCCATTTGCTATAGGTTCCGAATCATATGGGCAGGAAATTGGCAATGTGATTACTCAATTGCAAGTTTTAGACCATCCTTCAGAACTCGCAAAAACCATTCAGACAAGTTATGAATATTCATTTGGGAAATGGATTCCATTAGAACAATGTGTAGACATTTCTTACAAGTTGATCGCACTTAAATTTGAAGCAAAGCACATCATTTAAAACAAAAAGAGCGTTCGGCAAATTTTGCCGAACGCTCTTTTTATTAATAGTTTTTTAAGATTACAAACCGTCAACTAAATTAGAAGCAGGTACTTCTAAAGCGTTTGAAAGGATCATAATGTTCTGGGTTGAAGGAACTTCTTCACCACTTTCAAAGGCTTGAAGTCTAGCAATCCCAATGCGTGTTTTTAATGCGAGTTCGTCTAGTGATAAGTTGCGTTCTTCGCGAAGCGCTTTTAATTGTGCGTGTAACTCTTTTTTCATATTCATGCACTCCTTCTCATATGGAACTTTCTTCTATAATACAATATTAGCATGTAGAGAATCATTAAGGTAGCTTTAAGTTATGGCGGTTTTCGGACTATTTAGATTAAAAAATAGCGATTAAGCCACGGATAAACACGACAATAATAGCGGCGGGTGCCACATAACGTACCAATACGCGCCAAATATCGACCCAAACCTTTTGTTGAGACAATTCATTATGTGCATCTTCTTTTGTTAACACGTAGCCTGCAAATATTGCAGTAAACAATGCGCCAAGAGGTAAACCAATTCTACTAGTTACTGTATCCATAAGATCAAAGAACGTCATCCCGAAGAAAACTTCTTGCGGCATCACACCGAAAGACAAAGCACTTGGAATGCCAACGATGAAAATCATTAAGCCGAAAATGATTGCAATACGGCGACGACGATCATATTTACTCTTAACGCCAATAGAAACCGCAATTTCCAACATAGAAATAGAAGAAGTTAAAGTTGCAAATAGCAATAAGATAAAGAAGATAATCATTAAAAATTGACCCATAAACAATTGATCAAAAACTGCTGGTAAAATAATGAATACCAGTCCCGGACCTTGGTCAGGTGTATAGCCTAAAGCGAACACTGCTGGGAAAATAATCAATCCCGCCATAATTGAAATAACGATGTTCAACGACACAACGCTGACAGAAGAACGTGTTAAGTTTTCTGATTTTGATAAATAAGAGGCATAAGTAATCATACCCGCAACACCTACGCTCAACGAGAAGAACGCTTGACCAAGTGCAACTAAGGCAGTTTCAAAATTAAAGAAAGACCAGTCAGGAACAAACATAAAACGTACGCCTTCCATAGCGCCATCAAGTGTTAATGAACGAATCATTAGCACGACGAAGAAAATGAGTAAAGCTGGCATCATGATTTTGCTTGCACGCTCGATGCCGCCTTTAATTCCTCCTGTTACTATCCAAACTGTTAGTCCCATGAAAGCAGCTTGTGCAATTAGCACTTCCCATGGATTTGTGATGATACCAACAAATAAGTCGGCAAATTCACTGTCTTCTAAGCCAGACAGCTGAAACAGAATTGAGCGACCTAAGTAAGATAATACCCAACCCCCAACAACGCTGTAAAAAGACAAAATTAAAAATGAAAAGAAAAATCCAGACCAGCCGATTAAATACCACGGTTTGCCGGGGGCTTGTTTTTTGAGTCCACTAACTGCATCTGCCTGACCTCGTCGGCCAATCACAAATTCAGCAAGTAAAACTGGCAAGCCGATTAACACGGTACTAAGGATAAACAGCAAGATAAAGACACTGCCGCCATTGGCACCGGTCTCATATGGGAATTTCCAAATCGCTCCTAAGCCGATAGCACTTCCTGCTGCCGCTAATATAAATCCAAACTTAGAGCTCCATTGGTCACGTGTTTTCAAAATTATCACTCCTATTTCTTATAGATTTCCTCATTTTACACGAGCAGCACTAAAAAAAATAGCAGTTTTTGAAACGTTCTTCTTCTAAATTCGTATTAAAATGTATTGATTAGAAAAAAGTGGTTATTCCGACGACAAGGAGTGGAAATATGTCTTCAGCGACAGATGACTATAACAAGGCCCGAAAAGGCGACAACGCGTCATTCGGTAAATGGATTGACTATAAATTACCAAGCTTCGGTCGACTTGCTTTTCAATTAGGTGTGCCTGTAAGAGAGTTGCCGGAATTTCAACGATTTTGTCTATTACAATTTCAAAAAGAGCTTCATCAAATTGAGGAAGATCAAGCAGAAGTTCGATTGTCTCAACTTATGCTGGGTCAGTTATCTCAGCATAAATCTCAAGTTGAAAGCAGTGAAGAAACCAATGTGCTGGGGTTCAAAGAAGATAATGACTTGCATAGGGAGCTGCAAAATCTAGAAAAAGAACAACGAATTGCTATTGTGTTCATTCATTTCCATCACTATTCGTTAACAGCGACTAGTCTTGTTATAGAAAAAACTGAACAACAAATAGAAGAGTTGATAACTGTAGGGATGAAAACCATTCAAGAAAAACTCAATTTAAACCAAGCACAACTGAAGCAACGATTTTCGATGCTCGAGAAATCCTATCACCGGTTTATTCCGCCTTTGCCACTTGAGCAAGAAGTTCCTAACTCATTGGAGCAAGAGGTCTCTGAAAGCTCGGGATCCAGTCCTGTTCCACAGCCCATTCGAAAGAAAGCAAGCTTTAGGCTAGGAGCGGCATTTCTTTTTTTAGCCACGGTTGTTGGTGCAAGTTTTGCCATGAATGAGCAACCGATTGAATCTGGAAAATCTACTGAACAACAGCAAATGGAAACTATTACAGATGAAAAACTGGCAGAATGGCGCAATCAATACGAAGATATAAAAAAAACATCTCCCGAGCGCTTAGGAATTTCATCTGAACAATATGAAAAACTCGACTATGTAAAGCGAGCCGATGAGGAAATGGAACTTGTTTTTAGTAAGAAAAAAGTTAAATCGTTAAAAAATGATCCTCTTGAGATGGAAGCGACAGTTAATCGTTTGTTTAGACAAATCGAAACCCCACAAGGAATGGTCGAGTCATTATCCCGTCATTCGATGTTAGCTGCTGAAACGGAAGAATTTCTAATAAATTATTCAGTAAAAACAGACGAGCTGCGCAGCTATGTGGATAAACTATTGATGAAATATCAACAAGAACTAAAGTCAACTCACGTAATGGGGCAGTTGTCTCCAGAAAAATTAATGGCTCAATCTGACAATTACCCAGAAGAGTTGCAGCTAGTTGTAGAAGCTTTACCCGAATACAATTTATTTGTCATCTCACATATAAATGAGGAGCGATTCAGAACAATACGAGACATTAACCAACTTCATATGCAACAACCTATTGTGGGCAATCCCATTGCTTCACCATTTTTAAGTTGGTTAAGTGGAGATCCGTATATGGATGACAGTGGATTTTTATGGCCGCTTGAAAATATTACGCAGCAACTCTTGTCAATGGAACAGGCTTTATTAGAAGAAGGAATAGATAGTTCTTTATTTGATGCGGTGGATGTTGCTTATCAGCAAATGTTTTGGCAACTCGTAAAAGGTAGTGAAAACACAGTTATCTTTGACGAAAACGGGACAGTTAAAGTCGAATATCGAGATGCGTGGAATCGCATTGCGTCATCCAACCCAATGGCTTACATTATGTTGCCGATATTAGAGGAAATGGAAGCTAGTGGCTGGACTGCTTCAAACTCCTATGAAGATTTAGAATTTCATCATCTTTCTGAGGCAGTAGACATGGAAAAGTCAGGGGAGCTTTCCAATAAGTTGCCCAATGGAAATTTAGCGATAGAAGACGAGCTAGTCGATATGAAAGATTTCAATTACAGCCGGATAAAGGATTTATACAATTCCTTTAAAACTAGCTATGATTTGCAATTGTTAGCAGGAGTGCCCCCTTTAGATGTGCTGTTTATGTATCATTATGCCAATCACATAGAAGACCCAAAAACACAATGGTATTTGTTAGCAGATAGCCCGTTTAAACCAACGCTCAAAACATACTTACAAGAGTGGCAACAAATTCCTGAACTTACCGAAAAAGCGAGATGGGTTGAATTGTCTGCTGAATCATTTAAACAGCGTATAAAAGAAAAAGTTTATATTTATCCTCAGGTTAATATGGATGAATTTGTAGAACGATTGGATTTACTATTAGTTACGGAAAAAGACCAAATTTGGCAAATCGACTACAGACATTTCGAAAATTATGATTTACTCGACGAAAATCAGAAGTTTGTGCAACGAGTTGAAAATTTGTACCAATCATTTGCTGTAGACCATGAACAAAAGCACTTAGCTGATGGGAAACCCGGCGAAATAGCAGGTGTATTTTTTAAAGCTGTTGAAAAAGAAGATATTCCAACTGTGAAACAATTAATGCCTGGGCTCGACATGAAAGATGAAGAATTTCCGGCATTTTTTGAGATGTATAGTCTCCGTCCGCTTACAGACTTAACAGAACTAACATTCAAGACACATTTTGCGCCATTTGTTTCAACAGGATTTGATGGATCTGTAGAAATTAAATATGAAATAGATACGCATGAAGGCTTGTTCCAACAGCATTTTTTTATGGAGAAAACAGAAAAGGGTTGGCGAATGACGAACATGAATAATTACTGATTTTACCTTGGCATATAGTTGTGCTATAATATACAGATGCCAATAGGTGTACAGGATAATTAGATATGACTAGGAGCGGGTAAACATGACAAAAACATACCAAACAGGCGATACGGTTTCAGGAAAAGTTACAGGAATCCAGCCATACGGCGCATTCGTAGCTTTAGACGATCAAACACAAGGATTGGTCCACATCTCAGAAATCACTCACGGTTACGTGAAAGAAGTTAGCGAGTATTTGGAAGTTGGACAAGAAGTTGACGTGAAAGTATTGGAAGTTGATACAAAATCTAAAAAAATCAGCTTATCGATTCGCGCACTTCAAGAGCAGCCAGTAGCAGCTCAAAAAACTGAAAAACCAAAACAATCTCTTCAATCACATGTAAACGAAAGTGATTCTGAAGGATTTAACTCTTTGAAAGAAAAAATGCAAGAGTGGATCAAACGTTCTGGACAGTAAGAAAGTAAAAAACGAAGCGTAGACATTATGTCTGCGCTTCGTTTTTTTTGATTTTTCGTAAACGGTATTGAAGGTTTTGTCGGCTCATGCCAAGAGCAGCTGCAGCTTTCGTGACATTGCCATTATGCAAATCCATCGCTTTTTGCAAATAATACATTTCAGCTTCAAACAAATATTCTTCAAGTGGCAATAACTCCGTAGTAGACTGAATGATAAAATCTTCAGGTTTTTGTGCTCCGTTCAAGTGATTCTTCAACATGAAATGATGAGGCAACATATCTGCTGTTACAATTTCTTGTGTTGTTAACATGGAAGTGATTTCGTCTAATAGCAACTCCAATTCTTTTAAATTCCCTGGCCAGTCATAGTCATGCAGCCGCTCTGCGACTTCTTTGTCTAGGCTATGTACAACCGACCCCACCATCATCCGATGACGTGAAAAATAATCATTCACAAATGGTAGAATGTCTTCTTTACGCAGGCGAAGTGGCTCTACTTTTATCGTCATAGAGGAGAAGAAATAGTAAAGGTCTTTCAGCAATTTATGTGACGTGATTAACTCGACTGGATCTTCACCAACACTAGCGATAAAATACGTATTTCCACGCGAACGTTCTTCCACCATCTCTAGTAATTGTTCCTGCAAAGGCAGTGACAGCAAATCGATTCGTTCACAATAAATGGTACCTTCATTAATTTGCTTAATGTCTTCGCCGAGTTGATCGATAATCGTACCATCAGTGCCATGGCAATAAAGCGTGTGCATAGGTCTTTCAGGAGATTGCGCCCAATGAATCGCTTCTGCAATTAATTCCTTTCCAGTGCCAGATTCACCTACTAGTAATACCGGCAAGTTCGCAATCGCTGCTTTTTCGGCAGTGTTAATCACTTTTTTCATGCTTGTGGATACGGCAGAAATTGTTGAAAAGGTAATGGGCTCGTCGTATTTTTTTAGTGGATGATATATTACTTTTTCAAGTGTCGTGACATCGCGTGATAATTCAATTGCACCAATCAACTTTTTTTTATCGAATACGGGATAGGTATCGTTGATTGTTGTAATTTCTTGGCCTTTGCGGTTCCAATAAGTTTGTTTGACATTGAAAACAGGAACTTTACTTTGAAGCACATGTAGCATCGTACTCTCCTGTTGGTCAAAACGAAACAATTCTAGAAGCGAACGGTCCGCGAGTTCCTCAAAATCGAATCCTTCAATTTCACGCATTTTTTTATTGTATAAAATGGTTTTTCCTTTTGTATCTATGGCGTGAATCCCAATAGCCACGTGATCTCCAGCAAATTTATAGAACGGTGATAAATCGATATCTTCCGGCTTCAAAACGCTCACTCCAAAATTATTTTGATTTTTTAAACGAAAAGACTTGAATTATGCAACAATCTTTTGCATTATTATAAGTGGAAACAGTTTGAAAGTGCAAATTTTTTTTGCGCTCACTTAAAATTCAAGGAGGATTTACATGATTCCCTACAAACACGAACCATTCACAGATTTCTCGGTTGACAAAAACCGCACAGATTACCTTGAGGGCTTGAAAACAGTTGAAGCTTACCTTGGACAAGATTACCCGTTAATTATTGGTGGAGAACGAATCACTACTGAAGATAAAATTATTTCTTTCAACCCTGCTAACAAAGAAGAATTGGTTGGACGAGTTTCTAAATCAAATAAAGAATTAGCTGAAAAAGCAATGCAAGCAGCTGATGAAGCTTTTAAAACGTGGAAAAAAGTAAAACCTGAAGTTCGCGCGGATGTATTACTTAGAGCATCTGCAATTATTCGTCGTCGCAAATACGAATTCTCAGCACTATTGACAAAAGAAGCAGGTAAGCCTTGGAGCGAAGCAGACGCTGATACAGCTGAAGCAATTGATTTCTTGGAATACTATGCGCGCCAAATGCTACGTCTTAAAGACGGTATGCCAGTAGAGAGCCGTCCCGGCGAAGACAACCGTTACGACTATATTCCATTAGGCGTAGGTGTTGTTATCTCACCTTGGAACTTTGCTTTTGCTATTATGGCTGGAACTACAGCAGCAGCAATGGTAGCAGGAAACACGGTTCTATTGAAGCCAGCTTCAACAACTCCAATCGTAGCTTACAAGTTTATTGAAGTTCTTGAAGAAGCGGGCATGCCAGCTGGTGTTGTTAACTTTATTCCTGGACCAGGATCTGAAGTAGGGGACTACTTAGTAGATCACCCGAATACTCGCTTTATCTCATTTACCGGTTCAAAAGAAGTTGGTTTGCGCATTGCAGAACGGTCTTCAAAAGTGAACAAAGGGCAATTGTGGATGAAACGCTTAATCGCTGAAATGGGCGGAAAAAACACTATGGTCGTGGACAAAGATGCCGACCTTGAGCTTGCAGCACAATCAATTGTGAAATCAGCATTTGGTTTTAGTGGACAAAAATGTTCAGCTGGATCTCGTGCGGTAATCGTTGAAGATGTCTACGATACAGTTCTTGACCGTGTTATCGAATTGACAAAAGAATTGACGATTGGCGACCCGACAGAACTTTCAAACTACATGGGGCCAGTTATTGATGGCAACTCATACGACAAAATCATGAGCTACATTGAAATTGGTAAAGAAGAAGGACGCTTAGTTGCTGGTGGAGACGGGGATAACTCTAAAGGATTCTTCGTAAATCCAACTGTCTTTGCTGACCTTGATCCACAAGCACGCATCATGCAAGAAGAAATCTTTGGGCCAGTTGTCGGATTAATGAAAGCTAAAGATTTTGACCATGCACTTGAAATTGCGAACAATACAGAATACGGTTTGACTGGCGCAGTTATCACAAACAATCGCGTGAACCTTGAAAAAGCTCGTGAAGATTTCCATGTTGGTAACTTATACTTCAACCGCGGTTGCACAGGCGCAATCGTTGGATATCAGTCATTCGGTGGATTCAATATGTCTGGAACTGACTCAAAAGCAGGCGGACCAGATTATATCGTTCTTCACATGCAAGCAAAAACTACTTCTGAGATGTATTGATCTATCACTAAATGGTATAATAATTCATTGAAAGGCAGACTAAGGTCTGCCTTTTTTAAAAAGAGGAGGAATTTAAATGACACAAACACAAACAATTATTGAACAAACAGAAAAATTTGGTGCGAATAACTACCATCCACTTCCGATCGTCATTACAGAAGCAGAAGGTGTTTGGGTAAAAGATCCAGAAGGCAATAAATTCATGGACATGTTGTCAGCTTATTCAGCTGTTAACCAAGGTCACCGTCATCCGAAAATTATTCAAGCATTAAAAGATCAAGCAGACCGTGTGACTTTAACATCACGTGCTTTCCACAATGACAAATTAGCTCCTTGGTACCAATTAATTTGCGATATTTCAGGCAAACAAATGGCATTACCGATGAATACGGGTGCTGAAGCAGTTGAGACCGCTTTCAAAGCTGCGCGTCGTTGGGCTTATGATGTAAAAGGCGTTGCTGAAAATCAAGCAGAAGTTATCGCTTGCGAAGGAAACTTCCACGGTCGTACAATGACAGCTGTTTCATTATCGTCAGACCCTGAATATCGTAGAGGCTTTGGACCAATGCTTCCAGGGATTAACTTAATTCCTTTTGGTGATTTAGAAGCATTGAAAAATGCGATCACACCAAACACAGCGGCATTCCTAATCGAACCAATTCAAGGAGAAGCAGGAATCATTATGCCTCCTGAAGGATTCTTAAAAGCAGCAAGAGAACTTTGCCGCGAAAATAACGTACTATTCATTGCAGATGAAATCCAATGTGGACTTGCTCGTACAGGTAAAATGTTTGCTTGCGAATGGGAAGATGTAAACCCGGATATGTACATTTTAGGAAAAGCACTTGGCGGCGGAGTATTCCCGATTTCATGTGTAGTTGCTGATAAAGACATTCTTGGCGTATTCAACCCAGGTTCACACGGTTCAACTTTTGGCGGAAATCCACTTGCTTGTGCAGTATCAGTTGCTTCATTAGAAGTGTTGCTTGATGAAAAATTATCAGAACGCTCTCAAGAACTAGGTGAATATTTCATGGGCAAATTGCGTGAAATCAAACACCCTTCTGTAAAAGAAGTTAGAGGCCGTGGATTGTTCATCGGTATGGAGTTAACAGAAGCAGCAAGACCGTATTGCGAACAATTAAAAGAACTGGGCCTATTGTGCAAAGAAACACACGATACGGTTATCCGTTTTGCTCCACCATTAATCATTACAAAAGAAGAATTGGATTGGGCGATTGAACGCATCCAAAAAGTATTCGCTAATTAATTTCTACATGGCAAATAAATCTTCAAATGTGTTACACTAGTTGCTGAGTAAATACTAAATATAAAGAGGCGAATTAATACAATGGCTGAAAACTTGAACTTGTTGACGTCTACGCAGAATGTTATTAAAACTGCACTAGATAAGCTTGGATACGAAGATGCGATGTACGAGCTTTTAAAAGAACCAATGAGAATGTTAGAAGTACGCATTCCAATCCGTATGGATGATGGCAAAACAAAAGTCTTTACAGGATTCCGTGCACAACACAGTGATGCGGTGGGTCCAACAAAAGGTGGAGTTCGTTTCCACCCAGATGTAAACCGTGAAGAAGTAATTGCGTTATCAATGTGGATGACATTAAAATGTGGAATTGTAGAATTACCTTACGGCGGTGCAAAAGGTGGAATCATTTGTGATCCTCGCGAAATGTCGATGCACGAAATTGAGAAATTGAGTCGTGGATACGTCCGCGCAATTAGTCAATTTGTTGGACCAAACAAAGACATTCCAGCACCAGATGTATTCACCAACTCACAAATCATGGCTTGGATGTACGATGAATACAGCAAAATTGATGAATTCAACTCACCTGGCTTTATTACAGGTAAGCCAATTGTTCTTGGTGGATCTCAAGGTCGCGACAAAGCAACTGCTCAAGGTGTAACCATTTGTATTAATGAAGCAGCAAAAAAACGTGGTTTGGATATGCAAGGTGCACGCGTTGTTATTCAAGGTTTCGGGAATGCAGGAAGTTTCCTTGCGAAATTCCTTCATGACGCTGGTGCAAAAGTAGTTGGAATTTCAGATGCATACGGTGCTCTTCATGATCCGGATGGTTTGGATATCGATTATTTACTAGATCGTCGTGATAGTTTCGGAACAGTTACTACATTGTTTGATAACACCATTACAAATAAAGAATTATTTGAATTGGATTGCGACATTTTAGTACCGGCAGCTATCGCTAATCAAATCACTGAAGAAAATGCCAACAACATTAAAGCTTCTATTGTAGTTGAGGCAGCTAACGGCCCAACAACTGCAGAAGCAACGAAGATGCTAACAAATCGCGGTATTCTTTTGGTGCCTGATGTTCTAGCGAGCTCTGGTGGAGTTACAGTTTCTTACTTCGAGTGGGTACAAAATAACCAAGGTTACTATTGGACACAAGAAGAAGTTGACGAAAAACTCAACAAAAAATTAGTTGATGCATTTGAAAACGTATATAACGTTGCGACTACTCGTAATATCGATATGCGTTTGGCAGCTTATATGGTCGGCGCTCGTAGAACTGCAGAAGCTTCACGCTTCCGTGGATGGGTTTAAGACACAAAGAAAACCGCCTGGATTTTTTTCCGGGCGGTTTTTTGAATTCAATCTTTTGCAATTTGCTTAACGTAACTTCATAATAAAATTTGAATAGAGGAGGATGATTGTATTGAACGCATTTTCATTTTACAACCCAGTAAAACTTATTTTTGGTAAAGGGCAGTTACAAGCTGCTAAAGAAGAGTTGCCGAAATACGGTAAAAAAGTGTTACTTGTATACGGTGGAGGCAGCATTAAAAAGAATGGCCTTTACGATGAAGTTACTCAAATGTTATCCGAAGCGGGACTTGAAGTTTTCGAATTAGCTGGAGTAGAACCAAACCCAAGAATTTCAACTGCTAAAAAAGGCATTGAAATTTGTAAAACAGAAGGTATTGATGTGTTATTAGCAGTAGGTGGCGGTTCAGTTATTGACTGCACAAAACTCATCGCTTGTGGTGCAAAATACGATGGTGATGCATGGGATCTAGTTTCTCGTAAAGCACAGCCTGAAGATGCACTACCTTTTGGAACAGTGTTAACAATTGCTGCAACTGGTTCAGAAATGAATGCAGGATCTGTAATTACAAACGAAGAAACACAAGAAAAATATGGTTGGGGAAGCCCGTTATCATTCCCGAAATTCTCTATCCTAGATCCAACTTACACATTATCTGTGCCGGAAAATCACACGGTATACGGCATTGTGGACATGATGTCTCATATTTTCGAACAATACTTTAATGACGCAACGAGCACGCCAGTTCAAGACCGGATGTGTGAAGGTGTCTTAAAAGCAGTAATCGAAACAGCACCGAAATTGATGGATGATCTTCAAAGCTATGAGCACCGCGAAACAATTATGTTCGCAGGAACAATGGCGTTGAACAAATTCCTTGAAATGGGTTACAGAGGAGACTGGGGTTCGCATAACATTGAACACGCAGTATCTGCAGTTTATGACATTCCACATGCTGGCGGATTGGCAATTCTATTCCCGCAATGGATGCGTCATAACGTAAAAGTAAATCCAGCTCGTTTTGCTCAAATGGCCGTTCGCGTATTTGATGTAAATCCAGAAGGTAAGTCAGAAGAAGATATCGCTTTTGAAGGTATCGATCGCTTGTCAGCGTTCTGGACTTCATTAGGAGCACCAACTCGTTTGGACTACTACGATATCGATGATTCAAAAATCGATTCGATGGTTGAAAAAGCAATGGTCTACGGTGAATTCGGTAACTTTGCAAAACTAAAAGGTGAAGACGTAAAAGAAATTTTGCAAGCTTCATTATAAAAAGAAGGCTCAGCGCTAAGCGCTGAGCCTTTATTAATTTTTATGAAGTTGTTCTGGGCGTTTACTCAAATGTTTCCAATGTGTTTCGCCATCATCTGCATCAAGAGAAACAATGACGTCATCGACACTCGGTTGACTCAAGATAATTTCTGCTAAACGCTCTTGTAACGCGTCAGCTTGTATAATGTTTAAATGTGGATCAACTTCAATTTTAGTTTCTACATGAAGAAATTCTCCTTCTTTCACAACTTCTAACTCGCGAATGTCTCGAACATCTGGATGATCACTTAATAGATGAGCAATGTGATTAACCATTTGTTCATCTGTTTCACCAATTGCTCCACGCGCATTATCCATGAAGACTTTACCGACAACATACAGCATCATTAGACCAATTGCGATAGATGCAGCACCTTCGACTTCTAGGAAGCCGGTGAAATGTGCAATCAATACAGCGATCAATGCTAAAACGCCACCTGCAGTGGCTACTAAATCTTCCAGAAATACTAATTTTGTTGCAGGCTTCGCGCGATTTAAATGCGCAAAGCTAGTTGTAAGAGGTGCCATGACTCCTCCTTCTACACCCGCCTCATGTAAAATTTCTTTTCCTGCTTTATATAGAACAAAAAATTCAAGAAGAATAGCGATAGATAATACCACGACACTTATGATAAATCCTTCCGCTTCTACTGGATCGGTTAATTGATGCCAACCTTCAACGATTGTTTCATAAGCCATAACTCCGACAATAAGTACCGCACCTAAGAGTACGATATTCAATAAGCGCCCAAAGCCATTTGGAAATTTTTTCGTCGGTGCTTTCTTCGACAGAGCCGAACCGATAAAAACAAAATATTGATTGGCTGCATCTCCGATAGAGTGCATCGTTTCAGCAAACATGGCGACGTTCCCTGTAAAAAAGAATGCCACACCTTTCATAATGGCGATAAACGTATTAATGATTGCTGCTGTCAATGACGGCTTGTTGCCTTTTTTCAGTAAACCAAAAAACTCCTTCATATAAATCCTCCTCAATTAAATCAGTTCAATTTCAACTTCCTTTACTTTTTCCATATCCGATAATTCTTGATAAAGATTAATGGTATCTTTGTCATGAGAAACAGACATGCGTATTGCCAACTCATGAAAAGAAAAAGAACTTTCTTTATCTGAGTGGGTAATGGATAAACTTTCAACAATAGATCCTCCAGCTTTTAATTCATCTAACACCTCCCGAATAGCCGAACGTTCAGTAACAACCACTTTAATGTGGGCTTCGACCATTTTCAGCCGGGTTGGTCCGAATTTAAAAAGAAGGGGAGGTAACACTTCTATTGCAAAAAGAACAATCAGTACCGCTGTAACCGCCTCAATATAAAAACCTGCTGCAACAGCAATGCCGATTCCACCGGCCCCCCAAATCATAGCAGCGGTCGTCAAACCTGAAATCGAATCGTTCCCGCGCTTCAAAATGACGCCGGCTCCTAAAAACCCGATGCCGGAAACAATCTGTGAGGCTAAACGAAGAGGGTCCATTGTAATATTAACATTATCATATTCACTGCCTTGTGCAATATAGGCAGATTCAATTGAGATAATGGTTATTAAACAACTAAACGTAGAGATAACGATACTCGTTTTTAACCCAACAGGTTTTCGTTTCAGTTCTCTTTCTAATCCAATTACTAAACTTAGTAGAGCTGCTATAAGAAGTTTAAAGAAAGTTTCTAATGAAGAAACTTCTAATGCGCTGAAAAATTCCATGAGGAAAACCTCCAATTCTATTATCTCATATTGATTCTGAATATAGAAAGTGGCACACTTATTTAGTAGTTGTCGGTTAAGAAAAATTAGAAGAAGAGGTGTGGACATGGAAAGACCGGCTATTCATCCATATATACCTATCATGATAGGAGTTTTCTCGGTAGCGTTATCAGCAATTTTTGTGAAGATGACAGTTGCGGATTCTGGAGTAACAGCTTTTTATCGTATGTTATTCTCCGTATTGATCATGAGTCCAGTCTTCTTACTAAAATATACCCACGAAATCAAAAAGTTAAGCAAAAGAGATTGGGGCTTTGCATCGGTAGCTGGTGTATTTTTAGCGTTTCACTTCATTTTGTGGTTTGAGTCGCTTAATTATACTTCGGTAGCCAGTTCAACTGTGCTTGTGACCTTGCAACCGTTATTCGCTTTTGCAGGCACGTATTTCTTTTTTAAAGAGAAACTCTCTATTAAAACACTTGTCTCTGGAGCAATTGCAATATTAGGTAGCGTATTAATTGGCTATGGTGATTTCAAAGTAAGTGGAAATGCTCTTTATGGAGATTTATTAGCTTTAATAGCTTGTGCGTTAATTACAGCTTATTTGTTATTTGGACAAGATGTTAGAAAAAGATTGTCGTTGGTTACGTATACTTTTGTAGTTTATAGTATCAGCACAATAACATTATTCTTCTATATTGTATTAAAGGGAGAGTCTTTTGGACCTTACCCGGCTTCTGAGTGGATGTGGTTTTTACTATTAGCGATCATTCCGAACTTGCTAGGACACACATTATTCAACTGGGCATTAAAGTGGGTAAGTACGAATGTTATCTCGATTGCAATTCTTTTTGAGCCAATAGGTGCTGCTATACTTGCTTATTTCATACTTGGAGAATATTTAACAGTTTCTCAAATTGTGGGTGGAAGTGTAGTGTTGGCGGGGATTATGTTGTTTGTTACAGACTACAGGAAAATTAAAAAATACTTTTTTAAAATAAACGCTTGATTTTTCGCGCGTGGCGGTTTATATTTATATATGTCCTTAAGACAACTCGGAAAAATATTTTGAAATAGTATTGACAACGAGATTGAAACAGGATATATTAATAAAGTCGCCAATGAGCGCGGCAAACAAATTGAAATAACTTGAACCTTGAAAACTGAACAGCAAAACGTCAACAAAACGCAACGGTCGCGCAAAACGGCCCGTGCAAAACTTACTGATCAACGCAAGTAGATCAAAGCGAATCGTGCGTCTTCGGACGGCGATACGCCAGCAGTATTGAGCAATCAACACTACTCTATAATGGAGAGTTTGATCCTGGCTCAGGACGAACGCTGGCGGCGTGCCTAATACATGCAAGTCGAGCGGAACCAGAGGAGCTTGCTCCTTCTGGTTTAGCGGCGGACGGGTGAGTAACACGTGGGCAACCTGCCCTGCAGATCGGGATAACTCCGGGAAACCGGTGCTAATACCGAATAGTTTGCGGCCTCTCCTGAGGCTGCACGGAAAGACGGTTTCGGCTGTCACTGCAGGATGGGCCCGCGGCGCATTAGCTAGTTGGTGGGGTAATGGCCTACCAAGGCGACGATGCGTAGCCGACCTGAGAGGGTGATCGGCCACACTGGGACTGAGACACGGCCCAGACTCCTACGGGAGGCAGCAGTAGGGAATCTTCCGCAATGGACGAAAGTCTGACGGAGCAACGCCGCGTGAGTGACGAAGGTTTTCGGATCGTAAAACTCTGTTGTGAGGGAAGAACAAGTACCAACTAACTACTGGTACCTTGACGGTACCTCACCAGAAAGCCACGGCTAACTACGTGCCAGCAGCCGCGGTAATACGTAGGTGGCAAGCGTTGTCCGGAATTATTGGGCGTAAAGCGCGCGCAGGCGGTTCTTTAAGTCTGATGTGAAAGCCCACGGCTCAACCGTGGAGGGTCATTGGAAACTGGAGAACTTGAGTGCAGAAGAGGAAAGTGGAATTCCATGTGTAGCGGTGAAATGCGTAGAGATGTGGAGGAACACCAGTGGCGAAGGCGACTTTCTGGTCTGTAACTGACGCTGAGGCGCGAAAGCGTGGGGAGCAAACAGGATTAGATACCCTGGTAGTCCACGCCGTAAACGATGAGTGCTAAGTGTTAGGGGGTTTCCGCCCCTTAGTGCTGCAGCTAACGCATTAAGCACTCCGCCTGGGGAGTACGGCCGCAAGGCTGAAACTCAAAGGAATTGACGGGGGCCCGCACAAGCGGTGGAGCATGTGGTTTAATTCGAAGCAACGCGAAGAACCTTACCAGGTCTTGACATCCCACTGACCGGTGTAGAGATACACTTTTCCCTTCGGGGACAGTGGTGACAGGTGGTGCATGGTTGTCGTCAGCTCGTGTCGTGAGATGTTGGGTTAAGTCCCGCAACGAGCGCAACCCTTGATCTTAGTTGCCAGCATTCAGTTGGGCACTCTAAGGTGACTGCCGGTGACAAACCGGAGGAAGGTGGGGATGACGTCAAATCATCATGCCCCTTATGACCTGGGCTACACACGTGCTACAATGGACGGTACAAAGGGTTGCCAACCCGCGAGGGGGAGCCAATCCCATAAAACCGTTCTCAGTTCGGATTGTAGGCTGCAACTCGCCTGCATGAAGCCGGAATCGCTAGTAATCGTGGATCAGCATGCCACGGTGAATACGTTCCCGGGCCTTGTACACACCGCCCGTCACACCACGAGAGTTTGTAACACCCGAAGTCGGTGAGGTAACCCTTGTGGAGCCAGCCGCCGAAGGTGGGACGGATGATTGGGGTGAAGTCGTAACAAGGTAGCCGTATCGGAAGGTGCGGCTGGATCACCTCCTTTCTAAGGATAAATTCGGAACCGGGCGCCCTAGGCGCTCCGGGGTTGACGTTTTGCGTTCAGTTTTGAAGGTTCACCTTCAGGCGGCAACGCCTTTTTTTGTGACTTTCAAACTTGTTCTTTGAAAACTGGATAAAACGACATTGAAACAATATGCAAGAAATTCAAGTACGCGTGACAATTTTTGTCACAACTTTTTAATTAACCATTGGTTAAGTTAGAAAGGGCGCACGGTGGATGCCTTGGCACTAGGAGCCGAAGAAGGACGGCACTAACACCGATATGCTTCGGGGAGCTGTAAGTGAGCTGTGATCCGGAGATTTCCGAATGGGGGAACCCACTACTTTTAATCGAGTAGTATCCATGTGTGAATCTATAGCACATGAGAAGGCAGACCCAGGGAACTGAAACATCTAAGTACCTGGAGGAAGAGAAAGCAAATGCGATTCCCTGAGTAGCGGCGAGCGAAACGGGATCAGCCCAAACCAAGAGGCTTGCCTCTTGGGGTTGTAGGACACTCTATACGGAGTTACAAAAGGTAGGATTAGGCGAAGCGACCTGGAACGGTCCGCCGCAGCGGGTAACAGCCCCGTAGCCGAAAACCTTACCCCTCCAGAGTGGATCCTGAGTACGGCGGAACACGTGAAATTCCGTCGGAATCTGGGAGGACCATCTCCCAAGGCTAAATACTTCCTAGTGACCGATAGTGAACCAGTACCGTGAGGGAAAGGTGAAAAGCACCCCGGAAGGGGAGTGAAATAGATCCTGAAACCGTGTGCCTACAAGTAGTCAAAGCCCGTTAATGGGTGATGGCGTGCCTTTTGTAGAATGAACCGGCGAGTTACGATTACATGCAAGGTTAAGCTGAGAAGGCGGAGCCGCAGCGAAAGCGAGTCTGAATAGGGCGCCAGAGTATGTAGTTGTAGACCCGAAACCAGGTGATCTACCCATGTCCAGGGTGAAGGTAAGGTAACACTTACTGGAGGCCCGAACCCACGCACGTTGAAAAGTGCGGGGATGAGGTGTGGGTAGCGGAGAAATTCCAATCGAACCTGGAGATAGCTGGTTCTCTCCGAAATAGCTTTAGGGCTAGCCTCAAGATAGAGAATCCTGGAGGTAGAGCACTGTTTGGACTAGGGGCCCATCCCGGGTTACCGAATTCAGACAAACTCCGAATGCCAGTGATTTATGCTTGGGAGTCAGACTGCGAGTGATAAGATCCGTAGTCAAGAGGGAAACAGCCCAGACCACCAGCTAAGGTCCCCAAATATCCGTTAAGTGGAAAAGGATGTGGCGTTGCTTAGACAACCAGGATGTTGGCTTAGAAGCAGCCATCATTTAAAGAGTGCGTAATAGCTCACTGGTCGAGTGACACTGCGCCGAAAATGTACCGGGGCTAAACGGATTACCGAAGCTGTGGATGGATCTCGTAAGAGATCCGTGGTAGGAGAGCGTTCTAAGGGCGTTGAAGTCAGACCGGAAGGACTGGTGGAGCGCTTAGAAGTGAGAATGCCGGTATGAGTAACGAAAGACGGGTGAGAATCCCGTCCACCGAATGCCTAAGGTTTCCTGAGGAAGGCTCGTCCGCTCAGGGTTAGTCGGGACCTAAGTCGAGGCCGATAGGCGTAGACGATGGACAACAGGTTGATATTCCTGTACCACCTCCCCGCCGTTTGAGCAATGGGGGGACGCAGAAGGATAAGGAGAGCGTGCCGTTGGTTGTGCACGTCCAAGCAGTGAGGCGTGGAATGAGGCAAATCCCATTCCTGATACGTTGAGCTGTGATGGCAAGAGGTTTACCCTCGGAGTCCCTGATTTCACACTGCCAAGAAAAGCCTCTAGCGAGGCGGGAGGTGCCCGTACCGCAAACCGACACAGGTAGGCGAGAAGAGAATTCTAAGGTGAGCGAGTGAACTCTCGTTAAGGAACTCGGCAAAATGACCCCGTAACTTCGGGAGAAGGGGTGCTCTGGTAGGGTGTATAGCCCGAGAGAGCCGCAGTGAATAGGCCCAGGCGACTGTTTAGCAAAAACACAGGTCTCTGCAAAACCGTAAGGTGACGTATAGGGGCTGACGCCTGCCCGGTGCTGGAAGGTTAAGAGGAGTGCTTAGCGCAAGCGAAGGTGCGAATTGAAGCCCCAGTAAACGGCGGCCGTAACTATAACGGTCCTAAGGTAGCGAAATTCCTTGTCGGGTAAGTTCCGACCCGCACGAAAGGCGTAACGATCTGGGCACTGTCTCAACGAGAGACTCGGTGAAATTATAGTACCTGTGAAGATGCAGGTTACCCGCGACAGGACGGAAAGACCCCGTGGAGCTTTACTGTAGCCTGATATTGAATTTTGGTGCAACTTGTACAGGATAGGTAGGAGCCTTAGAGCCCGGAGCGCCAGCTTCGGAGGAGGCGTCAGTGGGATACTACCCTGGTTGTATTGAAATTCTAACCCACAAGCCTGATCGGCTTGGGAGACAGTGTCAGGCGGGCAGTTTGACTGGGGCGGTCGCCTCCTAAAGAGTAACGGAGGCGCCCAAAGGTTCCCTCAGAATGGTTGGAAATCATTCGAAGAGTGTAAAGGCAGAAGGGAGCTTGACTGCGAGACGTACATGTCGAGCAGGGTCGAAAGACGGGCTTAGTGATCCGGTGGTTCCGCATGGAAGGGCCATCGCTCAACGGATAAAAGCTACCCCGGGGATAACAGGCTTATCTCCCCCAAGAGTCCACATCGACGGGGAGGTTTGGCACCTCGATGTCGGCTCATCGCATCCTGGGGCTGTAGTCGGTCCCAAGGGTTGGGCTGTTCGCCCATTAAAGCGGTACGCGAGCTGGGTTCAGAACGTCGTGAGACAGTTCGGTCCCTATCCGTCGCGGGCGCAGGAAATTTGAGAGGAGCTGTCCTTAGTACGAGAGGACCGGGATGGACACACCGCTGGTGTACCAGTTGTTCTGCCAAGGGCATCGCTGGGTAGCTATGTGTGGCCGGGATAAGTGCTGAAAGCATCTAAGCACGAAGCCCCCCTCAAGATGAGATTTCCCATTGCGCAAGCAAGTAAGATCCCTCAAAGACGATGAGGTAGATAGGTTCGAGGTGGAAGCGTGGCGACATGTGCAGCTGACGAATACTAATCGATCGAGGACTTAACCAAAACAAAGTACGCGAAGACTTGCACGTTCCAATGTCGTTTATCCAGTTTTGAAAGAATAAGAAAAAGTTTTTGAAAAAAAGCTTGAAAAAACCAGTGATATACTGGTATAATAAATCTTGTCTTTCAAAACCAAATAGTCCAGTGATGATGGCAAAGAGGCCACACCCGTTCCCATCCCGAACACGGCAGTTAAGCTCTTTTGCGCCGATGGTAGTTGGGGGTTTCCCCCTGTGAGAGTAGGACGTCGCTGGGCAATACATATCGGAGGATTAGCTCAGCTGGGAGAGCATCTGCCTTACAAGCAGAGGGTCGGCGGTTCGATCCCGTCATCCTCCACCATTTTTCTTTTCGCCGGAGTAGCTCAGTTGGTAGAGCAACTGACTTGTAATCAGTAGGTCGAGGGTTCGACTCCTTTCTCCGGCACCACTCATGTAAATGAGCCATTAGCTCAGCTGGTAGAGCATCTGACTTTTAATCAGAGGGTCGAAGGTTCGAATCCTTCATGGCTCACCATTTTAATTTTAATATTGCCACGCGGGTGTGGCGGAACTGGCAGACGCACTAGACTTAGGATCTAGCGCCTTCGGGCGTGGGGGTTCGACTCCCTTCACCCGCACCATTTTGCGGAAGTAGTTCAGTGGTAGAACGCCACCTTGCCAAGGTGGAGGTCGCGAGTTCGAACCTCGTCTTCCGCTCCATATGATTTTCAGAGTACCGACCCTTAGCCGGGGTGGCGGAACTGGCAGACGCACAGGACTTAAAATCCTGCGGTAGGTGACTACCGTACCGGTTCGATTCCGGTCCTCGGCACCATTTACATCAATAGCATAAAGCGCCCGTAGCTCAATTGGATAGAGTACTTGACTACGAATCAAGCGGTTAGAGGTTCGAGTCCTCTCGGGCGCACCATATTTTTAAAAAACTCAGTACCTAAGTTCGGGAAGTAGCTCAGCTTGGTAGAGCACTTGGTTTGGGACCAAGGGGTCGCAGGTTCGAATCCTGTCTTCCCGACCAAACAATGGGGCCTTAGCTCAGCTGGGAGAGCGCCTGCCTTGCACGCAGGAGGTCAGCGGTTCGATCCCGCTAGGCTCCACCAACTCATTACATTAAAGATCCCGGCGGCGTAGCTCAGCTGGCTAGAGCGTACGGTTCATACCCGTGAGGTCGGGGGTTCGATCCCCTCTGCCGCCACTTTTTTAGGACCTTTAGCTCAGTTGGTTAGAGCAGACGGCTCATAACCGTCCGGTCGCAGGTTCGAGTCCTGCAAGGTCCACCATTTGTATTTTATCACGGAGGAATACCCAAGTTTGGCTGAAGGGATCGGTCTTGAAAACCGACAGGGGAGTCAAATCCCGCGGGGGTTCGAATCCCTCTTCCTCCTCCATTTTTTCTAAATGTGTGGACAATTATTTTCAAAAGAAGTCGTTTCAAATTAGTATCTATATTATTATCGCGGGGTGGAGCAGTTCGGTAGCTCGTTGGGCTCATAACCCAAAGGTCGCAGGTTCAAATCCTGCCCCCGCAACCAAATGGTCCCGTGGTGTAGCGGTTAACATGCCTGCCTGTCACGCAGGAGATCGCCGGTTCGATCCCGGTCGGGACCGCCATTTTTATTCAAAGTTGTGGGTCAGTAGCTCAGTCGGTAGAGCATTAGATTGAAGCTCTAAGTGTCGGCGGTTCGATTCCGTCCTGACCCACCATTTATGCGGGTGTAGTTTAGTGGTAAAACCTCAGCCTTCCAAGCTGATGATGAGGGTTCGATTCCCTTCACCCGCTCCATACTATTACATATGGGCCTATAGCTCAGCTGGTTAGAGCGCACGCCTGATAAGCGTGAGGTCGATGGTTCGAGTCCATTTAGGCCCACCATTCCGAAGTAGCTCAGTGGTAGAGCACCGCACTGTTAATGCGATGGTCGTAGGTTCGAGTCCTACCTTCGGAGCCATACTGGGGAAGTACTCAAGTGGCTGAAGAGGCGCCCCTGCTAAGGGTGTAGGTCGGGCAACCGGCGCGAGGGTTCAAATCCCTCCTTCTCCGCCAGTATATGGCCCCTTGGTCAAGCGGTTAAGACACCGCCCTTTCACGGCGGTAACACGGGTTCGAATCCCGTAGGGGTCATCATAAAAAGAGACATGCATTTAATTGCATGTCTCTTTTTTTCGAGTGTAGACAAATAGGGTTATGGAATGAATTCATTCCATAACCCCATTGTTTGTTTTTATGAAAAATAGTTATTGTACAGGGAATGTATTTTTGGAAAGCAACGAAATCTACCTCATTCGGTCGCTTTCCACGTCCAGTTGATCACCCTATTCAAGTTCATCGATGCAAAAATGAGCATTGTCTGTATAGACATTTTTTTCAGTCTCTTAAGGACCTTTTAATGCAGTTCATATTTTTGTTTTGCATTGGCGAAAATCCCCTCGATCGTTTCTTTCCATCTTGCATTGATGAATTTGATTGACCCTATATGACCAAGACGCCTCCACAGAGAAGGTTTCGCGCGTGAGTCATCTCAAAAGTGACCAGAACGATTCAATCCAATAAAAAGACTATAAACCACTAGGGTTTTCTACTGTCTAAAAAGGGTCATGCATTTAATCGCAGGACTCTTTTTTTCGTTGTATTCGAGTTCCGACTATGAAGCACCATGCCGCACATCACGATAACAATCCCGATTAAGGCTAGTCCTGAAGGCAACGCTATTGATAGGAAAAGAATTTCTCCAACTAAAGCAAATAAAACTTCCATAGATTGAGTCGCTTCAACTACTCCTAACATTTGCATGTTTCCTCTAACAAGATCTGTGGCTTTAAAGAATAACACTGTGGCTATTACGCCTGAACTGATTGCGACAATTAAGGTTTGGAAACTTTGCGAAGCAGTTGGACCACCAACTGTCATTAAACCGTATAACGATAACAATATCCAAAAAGGCAGACTGGCTAACGTCATTCCCAAAACCCTCTGATAGGCATCTAATCTACCGTCGCATATCTCCATCATTTTTCTATTGCCGAGTGGATATGCGAATGCTGCGAGAAGAACTGGTATAAAACCAAACCATAGTGTAGCAGAAGAAACGGTCGCTACATGTTCTAACTGCATGAGACTGACTCCCGCCAATATGATGAAAGAAATCATTAAACTTTTCACCGGGATTTTTCTTCTTAACTGAACAGCACCATCATTAGTATGTATAGTGATAAGAAATAATGGAGCGAGCAGGGTGCCTGCAATGATAGTGATTTGCCAAGTCCCTGCGATTAGCCACCCAGGAGAATAGGCAGCTGCAAAACAAAGTGGTGTGTAAAATAAGCCGAACCCGATAAAGCTCCAAATGAACCAGGCTTTTTTGTTTCTGCTCATTTCTAGTATTAAAGGTTTTAAGTTTTTTCTTGATAGAACAATTAATAGTAAAAAAGGAATCATAAAAAGATAACGAAGAGAAGCGCTCCAAATCCAACTTCCGCCACTTGCTTCCATTGTGGCATTTAAAACAAATGTAAATGCGAAGAAAAAAGCAGCAATGATACCGATAATAATGGGTTTCACTTTAGATCCTCCTGAGCAATATTTCGAATTATTTCTCAACTATAGCGCATACTTAAAAATTCTACAAAGCTTTATTTGGACATAAAAAAAGAGATTTCAATTGAAATCCCTTTTTTCTCATACTATTTATAGAAGATATTCAATTAGTAATCCGATACCAAGTAGTAAGGCGAAAAGTGTATTTGTTTTTCCAGTATCTTTCATGGCTGGCATTACTTTTAATGGTGCAGTGTGGTGTTTAAAAATTTGAACCACTCTAATCGGTTTTATAACACTAAGAAAAACGAGTAAAGTCCATGGTGTTAATGTTCCTACAATAACGAGAATGACAATCCATGCGTAAGATATGATAAAAAAAGCCATAAGAATGTTAACGGCTGTCGGTCTTTTAACTAAAATCGCAAGTGTTTTGCGTCCACTTTCTTCATCGCCAACGATATCGCGAATATTATTAGCTAACATAATAGCCGCTACTAATAAAGTGCTTGGTACAGCAAGTAGGGAAGCTTCTACGGTTACAATGCCCGTCTGGATATAAAAGGCGATAATAACGATTAAATAGCCCATAACTACACCTGAAAAAAGTTCGCCGAATGGCGTATAAGCAATTGGATAAGGTCCACCTGTATAAAAATAGCCGATTGCCATAGAAACTGCGCCTACAACTAGAAGCCACCAGCTAGTTTGTGAACAAATGTAAATGCCGATAACTGCAGCGAAACCGTAAAACACTAATGCTAAAGCTAAAACGGTTTTTGGTTTCACACCATTACGAACAATAGCACCGCCAATACCAACAGAGTTCTCATTGTCTAGACCTCTCGCAAAATCATAATATTCATTGAACATATTGGTTGCTGCTTGGATTAGTAAACTGGCAAATAACATTGCTAGGAATAAAATCCAGTCAATCGGGGAATAATGTAAAGCAATCATCGTTCCGAGAAATACGGGAGCGAAGGAAGCGGTCAGTGTATGGGGACGTGTCAATTGCCACCATACGCGCCATCCGCTGTCTGCTTGTAGGGAATGTGTCATCTTAATCTCTCCTTTAATTCTTTCCACTCTTCATTGTACTTTAAAATAGTCTGGAATACAGCAAATGATGTGCTGATTTTAGCAGAAAAGAGTATGATAGAGGGTAGAGATTAAAAAGTGAAACAGTGACTGGAATAAACTAGACTATTGTCTTAAAACGGAGGTAATCAGGTGAATTCAGAATCGTCTTCATCGACCCAGCAATTTGCGGCAGACCAGATTGAAGGCTATCGCTTTTATACTGAAACAATCGAAGTTACGCATATGTCTGCATTAGCATTTTTTGAAGCTGGCGGAAACGACCACGCAGGAAAACGAATGTATTGGAAAAATCGTGAAAAGACCTTCACGCTGGTTGGAATTGGACATGCTCATGTTCTCTCATCTGATGAGAAAGCTGGAAGGTTTGAAAATATAAAAAACGACTGGAAAAACTTATGTCGACAAATCGTCAATGAAGAACGGTCGGTTCATCCGGTCTTATTCGGAGGATTTTCGTTTGACCCATTCAATACAAAGCCGAGTGAGTGGAGAAGGTTCCCACAGGCTTATTTTGTAGTGCCAACTTTTCAGTTGATTTTAAAAGGTGATCAAGCGTTTGTAAGTATTCACTTAATCACGAAAAAACAAGACAGTTTTAACGAGTTTGACGCGTTACGGAAAGAACGAGATAAATTACTTCATGCTGCACAAGTGTCTGAAGTGGATAAGTACGATAAACCGAATGTGATTGAACGGACCGAATTAAGAAAAGAAGAGTACTTAGAATCGATTCAACGCGTTACGGATATTATTAAAGCTAAAGAAGTCGAGAAAGTGGTTATTGCACGCACAGTGAAACTGGGGTTTGAAAAGAGACTTTCGCCAACTTCTGCACTGTATCAAGTAGCCAATGAACAACCGGAAAGTTTCTTGTTCGGTTTAGAAGCGGAAGAACAGTTTTTCTTTGGTGCAACTCCAGAACGACTTGTGAAAGTAGAAAATGAAAAAGCGTTATCTACGTGTTTAGCAGGTTCAACACCTCGTGGGAAAACCATTGAAAAAGACACAGAACTTGGTGAAAATTTATTGCTAGATCCTAAAAATCGTGCAGAACATCAATATGTTGTGAGCATGATTAGCGATGTTTTTAAAGCAACATGTAGTCAAACCATCGTACCGAAAACACCAAAATTGATGAAAATTAGAGATATCCAGCATTTGTATACACCGGTCGAAGGTGTGTTAAATGCAGGATCTACATTATTTGACTTGGTAGAACTACTTCATCCAACACCTGCTCTTGGTGGAGAGCCGAAATTAGAAGCTATGGCGATGATTCGTGAGCACGAAGCGATGAACCGAGGCTATTATGCGGCGCCTATCGGGTGGATTGATACACAAGGAGACGGCGAATTTGCTGTTGCCATTCGTTCGGCTTTATTAGATGAAGAAAAAGCTTATTTATATGCGGGTGGTGGGATTGTAGCAGATTCGACACCTGAATCAGAGTATGACGAGACATGGGTTAAATTTAGACCGATGCTCCGGGCATTGGGAGGTCAATTGAGTGACGAATCGTAAAGCATTAACTGAATATGTATCAGCCTTTACTCATTCACTTGTTGAGCAGGGGGTTAAAGATGTCGTTATTAGTCCGGGGTCTCGTTCAACACCGCTTGCATATGCTTGTATGAAGGAGGAAGGCTTAGCTGTATACAGACAAATTGATGAACGCTCCGCGGCTTATTTTGCGCTAGGCTTAGCTAAAGCTTCTGGGAAACCAGTCATGCTCCTTTGTACATCGGGAACGGCAGCAGCTAATTATTTTCCGGCTGTTGTTGAAGCGTTTTATGCGCGTGTTCCTTTACTCGTAGTCACAGCAGACCGTCCGCACGAACTGCGGGAAGTCGGTGCGCCACAAGCAATCAACCAAGTAAATTTATTTGGAACACACGTTAAATGGGCAACAGATTTGCCAATGCCAGAAACGGAAAATCAATTGGCGTTCTTAACGCGTCACTTGCACCGTTCTGTTCAAAATGCAACGAGTGAACCGCGAGGACCGGTACATATAAACGTGCCATTCCGTGAGCCACTGCGTATTGATTTTGAACAAGATTATCTAAGCACTCATGAAATTGCTCATTTTGGCGGAGAACTGTCTTTAAGTGTGGAAAGTCGCAGGTTTTTACAACAACTTTTGAAAAAAGAAAAAGGCTTGTTGATTGTTGGAGAACAGACGCAAATGATGCCTGATGAATTTTGGGTGTTTATTGAGAAACTGGATTGGCCGGTATTGGCAGATCCTTTATCCAACATACGTGGAAACGTTCCGCAATCGGCAAAGTCGTTAATTATTGATTCTTATGATGCATTGCTTAAAAGTGAGAGATTTAAAGAAACGGTCATACCGGATGCAGTGATTCGTGTTGGGCCTCAACCGGTTTCAAAACCATTAAGCTTGTTTTTAGCAGCAGTAAAACCAGAGACCTATGTGGTGTTTGATGAAAGTTCGATGTTGCGTGACCCACAATCTGTAGCGACGCATCATATTCAAGCAGCTGAAAAAGACTTATGGCAAGTATCAATGGAAAATAAATCCACAAATGCGTATCGTGAAAAATGGACGCAAGCTTCTCATTTATACTGGCAAGTTGTCGAGCAGCATTGTCAGAACGAACTAGATGAAGGGGTATTAGCGAAAGTGCTTTTCGACCGGTTGGATCAATGTGATTTGATTGTGAGCAGCAGTATGCCAATCCGGGATGTAGATACGTATTTCCAAACAACCGAGCGGGATATTATGCTATATGCAAATCGCGGAGCAAATGGCATTGACGGGGTTGTATCAACGGCGTTTGGCGTGCAAGCAGCAAAACAGCGTCCAGCTTATTTGTATATCGGAGATTTATCGTTTTTGCATGATATGAACGGATTGATCGCATCAAAAATGCAGGAGACGGATTTGACGATTGTGATTATGAATAACGATGGGGGCGGCATTTTCTCTTATTTGCCACAGTCTCAAGAAGAGCGCTATTTTGAAGAGTTGTTTGGCACACCGACTGGACTAACGTTTAGCGATGCAGCGAACATGTACGATGCGCAATATGTGTCAGCAGAAACAGTAGAACAATTTGCCGCAGCACTAGACGAACCGAAAACTAAATCAGTGAAAATGATTGAAGTGTTCACTAATCGTGAAAACAATGTCACGACGCACCGTAAATTATGGAGCCGTTTTGATGAGGAGCTGGCTAAAGGATGAAGCTAGAAGTCGGGGGCAATTTTTACCATGTTGAAGTAAGGAATCCAGAGAAACCAGAAACTTTGGTTTTTCTGCACGGCTTTACAGGAAGCACAAAAACATGGCATTCGGTTAGTGAAAAGTGGACGGATGCCAAAATTGTTTTGATTGATTTAATCGGTCATGGAGCGTCATCTAGTCCAGAAGAGCTTAAAGCTTATTCGATGGAACGTCAGCTAGAAGATTTGGATGCTTTGTTTGATCAGTTAGCGTTAGACAACTTTACGCTAGTTGGTTATTCGATGGGCGGACGGACGGCGCTTGCTTATGCTTGCAACTATCCGGAGCGGTTGACGAGATTAGTTCTTGAAAGTGCATCGCCTGGACTTGATAGTGAACAAGCAAGAAAAGACCGTCGAACAAATGATGCGCGTCTTGCAGAACGGATTGTGACAGGTGGCCTTGTCAATTTTGTTGATGCTTGGGAAAATATTGAGTTGTTCGCAAGTCAAAAAGAGTTGCCTGAAAGGGTACAGCAGTCGGTACGTGAAGAACGTTTGGCGCAAAATCCACTAGGCCTTGCGAATAGTTTGCACGGCATGGGAACAGGTGCGCAACAGTCTTATTGGCAAGAGCTAAAAGGTTTGAATGTACCCGTTTTATTGGTGACTGGGCGGTTGGATGTAAAGTTTGAGGCAATTGCACAAAAGATGCTTGAACAGCTGCCAAATGCTGTTCATAAAACTATTGATGCGGGCCATGCAATACATGTGGAAAAACCTGCTGAGTTTGCTACAATAGTAAGAGAGTATTTAAGTTTGAACTATCAAGGAGGAAAATCATGACACGCGAGTGGATTACAGAACGTACATATGAAGACATTAAGTATGAAATTTTTAACGGCATTGCAAAAATTACGATTAACCGTCCGGAAGTGCGCAACGCATTCCGTCCGAAAACCGTTCACGAATTAATCGATGCATTTTCACGTGCACGCGATCATTCAGATGTAGGCGTTATTGTTTTAACTGGCGAAGGCGAAAAAGCTTTCTGTTCAGGTGGCGACCAATCCGTACGCGGACACGGTGGCTATGTTGGGGAAGATGAAATTCCACGTTTGAACGTATTAGATTTACAGCGTTTAATCCGTGTCATTCCAAAACCAGTTGTCGCAATGGTTGCAGGTTATGCAATTGGCGGCGGACACGTTTTGCACGTTGTTTGTGACTTGACGATTGCTGCGGATAACGCACGCTTTGGTCAAACAGGTCCACGTGTTGGTTCGTTTGATGCTGGATACGGTTCTGGTTATTTAGCACGTATTATTGGCCATAAGAAAGCACGTGAAATTTGGTACCTATGCCGTCAATACGACGCACAGGAAGCATTGGATATGGGCTTAGTTAATACAGTTGTCCCTCTTGAACAGTTAGAAGACGAAACCGTTCAATGGTGTCAGGAAATGCTTGAAATGAGCCCAACTGCACTTCGTTTTGTTAAAGCAGCAATGAATGCTGATACAGACGGTCTTGCTGGATTGCAGCAAATGGCTGGCGACGCAACATTATTGTATTACACAACTGACGAAGCGAAAGAAGGACGCGATGCGTTTAAAGAAAAACGCAAACCGGACTTTGGTCAATTCCCACGTTTCCCATGATTATTGAATAATTGAAAGCTGTCCTCTCTGGGGACAGCTTTTTTTGAAGAAAGGATTTTTTTACATGACGTATCCGAATTGGTTGAGTCAACGAAGCTATTTGAGCGGTGACCGCATGGCGTTGTCGTTTCAGCAACAACAATGGACTTTTTCTGAAATAAATACGATTGCACTAGATTATGCGGGAAAACTAAGCGCGCTTGGCGTGAAAGAAAATTCCCGTATCGCGGTATTAGCAAAATCTACTCCAGAATTTGTTTTTGTCTTGTATGGCTGTATGCACCTAGGTTGTGAAATGGTCATGCTCAATGAACGCCTCTCAAGCAATGAATTAACGTACCAAATAAATGATGCAGAAGTTACGTTTATTTTTGTAGCTGATGTGCTGAAAGAAAAAATGAACGATTCGCGCGTGGTTTTATTTAGTGAAGTAGAAAATGCAAAATCTATTCAATTTGAACCGCAGCAGCAATGGGCAAAAGACCGTACTCTTTCTATTATGTATACTTCAGGCACTACCGGGCATCCAAAAGGCGTTCGCCAAACTGCAGAAAATCATTTTTCAAGTGCCGTGTCGTCTGCGCTCAATATTGGCATAGCACCAGAAGATGTATGGTTATGTGCCGTGCCATTGTTTCACATTAGCGGGTTTTCGATCTTGATGAGGTCGTTAATATATGGCATGGGGGTTCGGTTATACGAGAAGTTTGATGCCGATCAAAGTGCAGAAGAAATTTGCAATGGCAGCGTGACGCATATGTCGGTTGTCGGTGTGACGTTAGAGCGTATCTTAACGAGTGTTGAACAAGCTTCCATGCAAGCGTCTGATCGCTTTAAAGCGGTTCTTGCCGGAGGGGGACCGATTCCAATTGCTTATATGAAACGTGCTAAAAACTGTGGAATTCCAGTGTTGCAAACATATGGCATGACGGAAACATCGTCGCAAACAACAACGTTACAAGTGGCGGATGCAGAGCGGAAAATTGGATCTGCAGGTAAGCCCTTATTTTTATATGAAGTCAAAACAGAAAAACCTGGTGAAGTGGGAGAAATCCTTATTCGCGGTCCTCAAGTAACACCTGGCTATATTGGCAAATTTGCCGAGCGAGATGTGCAGCAAGATGGCTGGCTTCATACAGGAGATATGGGCTATTTAGATGCCGAAGGCTTTTTGTTTGTTGTGGATCGCCGTTCGGATTTGATCGTCTCTGGCGGGGAAAATGTTTACCCGGCTGAAATCGAAAAAGTGTTATCCGGTCATCCAGCTATTCAAGAAGTTGGCGTTTGCGGTGCACCGAGTGAACAGTGGGGAGAAGTTCCGGTGGCATTTGTGGTATTGCAACAAGAAACGACAGTAGAAGAGCTATTGGCGTATTGTCGCGAACAACTGGCGTCTTACAAAGTGCCAAAACAATTGACGATTGTCGAGTCGTTGCCGCGTAACGCTTCAAACAAGCTACTGAGAAGAGAGCTGAGAGCATGGGTATAACCATTAAAGAGATTGGCTTAAAGACAGTACGAAGACTGCTCAAAACCCCTTTTAAATCTGTTTTACAGCAAGTAGATGAACGAGAAGTAATTGTGGTTAGCGTAAAAGGCGATTCAGGACAGACTGGCTACGGAGAATGTGTGGCATTTGAAACACCGTGGTACACAGAAGAAACCATTACCAGCTGTCGTTTCGTGCTAGAGCAAGTGTTACTGCCACTCCTCGCAAATCAAACTCTTCATCATCCAAAAGAAGTTTGGGAGTTGTTCAAAGCTGTGAAAGGCAATCGGATGGCAAAAGCCGCAGTGGAAATGGCTGTCTGGGATTTATTTGCAAAACAACAGCAGCTGCCGCTTTGGCAATTTGTCGGTGGCACTTCACAAGCAATTCCCGCTGGCATCGTCGTAGCTGCAGATCCATTTCAAATAGGAGACAAAGTAGCACAAGCGAACACAGCAGGCTACAAGCGAATCAAAATCAAAATTCAGCCTAATACAGATCCATCTATGTTGAAGTCCGTTGTTAATAACTATCCCGAGATATTATTTTTCGCAGATGCCAATGGCAGTTTCGATGAAGATAACTTTAAACGACTAACAGAATTTGATGATGTTGGATTTACGTTAATTGAACAGCCTTTTGGAGAACGAGAGTGGATATTGCATTCAAGAGCAAAACAACAGCTCAAGACACAAATTTGTTTAGATGAAAGCATTGCTAGTGTAGAAGATGTTCAGCAAATGATCGACAGTAAAGCGGGCGATATCGTCGTTTTGAAAATGAGTCGCCTTGGTGGCTGGACGGAAACCTTGAAAGTGGTGGAATTGTGTCGTGAGCATTCGATCGGTATGTGGGTTGGTGGAATGATTGAATTTGGTGTGTCGAAAGCCCATAATTTAGCGCTAGCATCTTTAACAGGTATACACTATCCGGGTGATTTTTCCGCCTCGAATTATTTTTGGGAAAAGGATATTATCCAGCCAGCAATCTTTGTCGATAATGGTGAAATTCAGTTAAGTGATC